>JBPCKN010000005.1:0-442848 GCA_051004255.1 Chitinophagaceae bacterium
AACAAGAGCTTGAAAATTTTTTATTAAATCATATTTTATCAAATCAAAAATTTAATATAGAGTACAGATGGAGCGGCATTATGGGGTTTACTGAAAATAAAGAACCAATGATAAAAAAAATAAATTCAAAAATAACAGCAGTAATATCCTGCAATGGTATGGGTGTTGCGCTTTCACCAATTATTGCAGAAAAAATTGCTGATGAAGTTGAATAAATTTATTAGGTTTTGTTTCGGGCTCATATAAAAATTAAGAATTTTTTTTCATAATAAAAACTCATCAAAGAACAAAGTTTTTTGTTTGATTTTTCGCTATAAATTTTTTTAAGAATAAGCATCAAGCTTGCAATTAATTAAGTAATTTTATGTTGAAAATTTAACAACATGAAAAATAACTTTACACTCAAAACAACATGGGCTTTAATGTTAAGCCTTTTTTTATGCGCAAGCAATATTAACGCGCAACTTCCTACTTTGTATGAAGGTTTCGATTCTGTACCCCCGCCGGGCTGGGTTGTAATTAACCATTCGCACCTTCGCGGAACAACAAGCTGGTTTCAGGGCAGTCCAGTTGTTTTTCCTTCACATTCCGGTGATAGCTCTTCTTATGCAGGAGCAAATTTCAACAACACAAAAGCTGTAGGAACTATTAGCGACTGGCTTATTTCGCCTGTACTTATTTTACGCAATGGCGCTGTACTTAAATTTTGGACCCGCACTGTTGCCGGCTCAACCTTCCCCGACAGACTTGAAGTGAGAGTTAGTATAAGCGACACCAGCACAGCCGTAGGAATTGGCTCAATGCAGGAAGGTAATTTTGCAAGATTAATTCGCTCGATTAATCCAAATCTTAAAAAGCATGGCTATCCTGAACAATGGACGGAATATGTTGATACCATAAATAATCTTCCCGGCAAAAAAGACACTGCTTTAGGAAGAATTGCCTTTAGGTATTTTGTTATTAATGCAGGCGCTTTAGGTACAAATTCTAATTATATTGGTTTAGATGATGTTTCTTACGATGCAGGAACGCTGCCGGTTAGTTTTATAAATTTTGATGGCGTTTTGCGTAACGGACAAGCCATATTAAACTGGAGCACGGCTAATGAAATTAATAACAAAGGCTTTGAAGTGCAAAAAAGTTTGGATGGCCAAACCTTTGCTGCCATTGGTTTTGTGCAGGGCGCAGGCAGTTCTTCAAACGTAAGTAATTATAGTTTTACGGATGCAAAACTTTTAAGCGGGTCTGATTATTATCGCTTAAAACAAATTGATCTCGATGGGCGGTTTTCTTACTCCTCCGTTATTAAACTTGATTTTACAAAATTTGATTGGGCTATTTTAGGAAACCCTGTAACTAATAATAGCTGGGTTCAATTGCAGCTTGATAAGCCGGCCAATGTTTCCCTTCAGATTATTTCTTTAAACGGAAAAATTATGGAAATAATTAATAAAGGAAATATTTCTGCAGGCACTTATACCGTACCTTTAAATTTGAGCAATGCCGCGCCGGGAATGTATGTAATAAAAATGATAGTTAATAATCAAATTTTTTCTATGAAGGTTATTAAATGATTTTTATGAATCAATAAAAAAAACCTCCAAAAAAACGGAGGTTTTTTTATGGCTTCAATTATCCTAATAAAAAATATCATTTTAAAATATTATCTTGCACACGAAATGAAAAATTTATTCCTGCATATCAATCTTGATTTCCTCAATCATTAAAGAAAATAGTTTTTTGCATTCTCATTTTCATTCTCTGTTCTCAATTTTTCATTTTAAATTCTTCATTCATGCTCACACATACTTTGTCTCAAGAAACACAATATTATTTACAGTTAGAAGAACGGTTTGGCGCTCATAATTATCATCCCCTTCCCGTGGTTTTAGAAAAAGGGAAAGGCGTTTTTGTTTGGGATGTGGATGGCAAAAAATATTACGATTTTCTCAGCGGTTATTCAGCAATTAATCAGGGTCATTGTCATCCGCGAATTATTAATAAATTAATTCAACAGGCGCAAAAGCTTACTTTAACTTCAAGAGCGTTTTACAATAATTTATTAGGCAATTATGCAAAATATATTACAGAATATTTTGGTTACGATAAAGTGCTTCCCATGAATACCGGCGTTGAAGGTGGCGAAACTGCCATTAAACTTGCGCGTCGGTGGGCTTACGATAAAAAAGCGGTAAAAGAAAATGAAGCAAAAATAATTTTTGCCGAAGGCAATTTTTGGGGAAGAACGCTTGCCGCAATTTCTTCTTCCACCGATCCATCGAGCTATAAAGGTTTCGGCCCTTACATGCCTGGCTTTGAAGTTGTACCTTATAATAATCTTATAGAATTAGAGAAAGCTTTTCAGGATAAAAACGTTGCAGCATTTATGGTTGAACCAATACAGGGAGAAGCAGGAGTTGTAGTGCCGGATGATGGATATTTGAAAGGTGTTCGTGAATTATGCACAGAATATAATGTGTTATTTATTGCAGATGAAATTCAAACCGGTTTATGCCGTACGGGAAAAATGCTTGCCTGCGAGCACGAAAATGTTCGGCCTGATATTTTAATTTTAGGAAAAGCTTTAAGCGGCGGAACAATGCCTGTTTCTGCAGTGCTTGCTGATGATGAAATTATGCTTACGATAAAAGCCGGAGAACATGGTTCAACTTATGGTGGAAACCCTTTGGCATGCGCGGTTGCTATGGAATCTTTGCAGGTTTTGAAAGATGAGAACATGGCAGAAAATGCCGAAGCAATGGGCGTTTTATTAAGAGATGAATTAAGCAAAATAAATTCTCCGTTAATAAAAACAATTCGTGGAAAAGGCTTATTGAATGCAATTGTCATTGAACATTCAAACGCCGATGCAGCCTGGAATTTTTGCATCGAACTAAAAGAAAATGGTTTGCTTGCCAAGCCAACGCATGGCGATAAAATACGGTTTGCACCGCCGTTAATCATTAATCAAAAACAAATTCTGGAATGCGTTGATATAATTAAAGAGTCATTAAATATTTTAGAATAATTCATAAAAAAAGTATTCAAAATAAAATTGTCCCGCCACAAGGCGGGATTTATTTTTACACAATATTTTAAAAATGAAAGAAACACATCTTCATCACCATCACCACGAACCGCATGCAAACAGTTCGGATGTTTTACGGGATATAGTTATTGGCATGAGCGACGGATTAACTGTACCTTTCGCTCTGGCAGCGGGTTTGAGCGGTGCTGTTAACGGAACGAGTGTAATTATTCTTGCAGGCGTTGCAGAAATTGCTGCCGGCTCTATTGCAATGGGATTAGGCGGATATTTAGCAGGAACAACAGAAACTGATCATTACAACAGCGAATTAAAAAGAGAATATTATGAAGTGGAACACCTTGCAGAAATTGAAAAAGACGAAGTAAGAAAAATTTTCAGAGAATGGGGATTAAGTAAAGATGTGCAGGAAAAAGCGGTTCATGAAATTACAAACAATAAAGATCATTGGGTTGATTTTATGATGAAACATGAATTAGGTTTATCAGAACCAGACCCCAAGCGTGCAAGAAAAAGTGCATTCAACATTGGGTTCTCTTATATTGTTGGCGGATTGGTGCCGTTGAGTCCATATTTTTTTACCAACAATTCGATTGAAGGATTAAAGTTTTCGGTTATCATAACTTTGATTTGCTTATTTATTTTTGGATATTTCAAAAGTAAATTAACCGGTGTAAATCCTTTAACCGGAGGTTTAAAAGTGATGATGATTGGCGCGGCTGCCGCAGCAACTGCTTTTGCCATTACAAAATTTATAGAAAGCCGATGAAAATTAATTATGAATGATGGATAATTAACTGCAAATTGATTTCAAAATATTGAATTTTTATTTTTAACTTTTAAGTTTTGAGAAATTTTATGCTTGTTAATTTAATGAAAAAAAATATATCCGATAATTATAGCTGCAATTACGCCTAAAACATCAGCTAAAATTCCTGCCCAAACTGCATAACGCACTTTTTTAATTCCAACACTTCCAAAGTATAATGCGATGATATAAAATGTAGTATCAGCAGAGCCCTGTAAAGTGCAGGCAAGTTTTCCTACAAAACTATCCGGGCCATATACTTTCATCGTATCAATCATTAAACCTCTGGAACCTGCGCCACTAAAGGGCCGCATAATTGCAACCGGCAGAGAAGGAACAAAATCCGAATTCAATCCTGATATTTTTACGAGATAAGAAACACCATCCGTTAAATAACCTAATGCGCCGCTATCTCTAAAAACTCTTATCGCAACTAATAACCCAACGAGATATGGAAGAACTTTCAATACAACATTAAATCCTTCTTTTGCGCCATCAATAAAACTTTCGAATACACCAACTTTTTTTATCGCGCCGCCAACAATTATCGCAATAATTATCAGTAACAAAATAAAATTTCCTGAGATTGTTGTAAATAAATTTTTGTAATCAGCGCTTAATTTGCTTACAAAAAATAATAGCGCTGCAACAAGAAATGATAAACCGAAAAGCCAAAGAATTAAAATAAAATCCCATTTTATTTTTTGTTTTAAACTAACGATGAAAATGGATGCAAGCGTTGCGCAAACCGTTGCTGCAACACATGGAATAAAAATACTCGTTGCATCGGTTGAGCCGGCTGCAATTCGATATGTAATTATTGAAAGCGGAATTAGTGTTAAACCGCTTGTATGCAAAACCAAAAACATTATTTGCGCATTGCTTGCTGTTTCTTTTTGCGGATTGAGCGATTGTAAACTTTGCATCGCTTTTAATCCGAATGGTGTTGCGGCATTATCGAGCCCGAGCATGTTTGCGCTGAAATTCATTACCATCTCTCCCATCGCCGGATGATTTTGTGGCACTTCAGGGAACAATCTTTTCATTAATGGATTTAATAATTTTGCGAGCCATTTTATTGCACCGGCTTTTTCTGCAATATTCATTAATCCTAAAAAAAATATCATTGTTCCTGCAAGCGGAAAAGCAATATCTGTTACAGAAGTTTTTGCTGAATCAAAAATACCATCAACCAAAGTTTTAAAAATAGAAGTATCACCAAGAAAAATACATTTAATAATTGCGATAATAAATGCAATTACAAAAAAAGAAATCCATACAATATTTAATGCCATTTATTTGCGAATTATTGCTTCAATAACTATTAAAAATCAAAAATCACTGCATCAGCTTCAATTTCTACCAAAAGTTCGGGCTGAATTAATGCAGAAATTTCTACCAAAGTTGCTGCGGGGCGAATGTTTGCGAATATTTCTCCCTGCGCTTTCAGCACCTGTTCGCATTGTGAAATTTGGGTAACAAATGTTCGCACACGAACTACATCTTTCATTTCGGCGCCGGCCTGGTGCAAAGCTTTCTCAATTTTTTTATAAATAAAAATTGCCTGTTTATAAGCATCGTTTAAGCCGGTTATATTTCCATTTTCGTCAACCGCAGTTGTGCCTGCAACAAAAATCATGTTGCCGATTTTTACTGCTCTGCTGTAACCAAAATTTTTTTCCCAAATGGTGCCGGACGAAATAAGTTTTTTTTCCATTCATTGATTTTAGAATTGAAAATAATGATTCTGAATGAATGATTAGTTTTGCTGCCCAATAAATCAGAAAAAAAATAAAACTTAAAACAAAAGATTTAAAATAAATTAATCACTCATCTATTCGTTTCTTTAAAAAAAATAAAACTAATAATCATTTAAAAAAATAAAATGAAATCAACAAACAACAATCATTCAAACAAAAACTTTTTTGAAAATTTCGCATCACGTGTAACAAAAGCTGCCGGCAGCACAGTTGCATTTGCGTTAGCTTTTGTATCGGTTTTGGCATGGGTTTTTACAGGTCCGTTTTTTAATTATTCGCCCAACTGGCAACTGGTAATAAATACCGGAACAACTATCATTACTTTTTTAATGGTGTTTCTTATTCAAAAATCGCAGAACAAAGATTCGCTTGCCATACAATTAAAATTAAATGAATTGGTTGCTGCGCATGAGTTTGCAAGCAATCGTTTGGTTGATGTTGAAAATATGACGGAAGATGAATTAAAGATCATAAAAAAATACTACAGCAAACTGAAAGATTTTACAAAAAAAGAAGAAAGCCTCCAACAATCACACTCAATTGATGAAGCGCATGAGCAGCACGAATTAAAAAAAGAAATGGAAAAAGAACTTGAAAATAAGTTTAGGAAATAAAATGATGTTTTTTTGGCAATAAAACTAATTTTTCAGCCTTTAATTCATTCAAAAAATTGCTCAATTAGTTTATATTATTTTTACACAACAAATATTTAAACTCTTTTATGCCTGTTTTAAAAAACTCATTTCCGAATTTTTATTTTAAGCTTGCAATGGTACTGGTTAGTATTATAGCATTGGGTTATATTGCAATTTTGGGCGAAAAAATTTTATGCCCATTATTATTTTCTTTTTTATTTTCTATTTTACTTTTGCCGCTCGCAAACTTTTTTGAAAAGAAATTAAGATTACCACGCAGCGCGGCTTCGTTGTTTTCTGTTTTAACGCTAATTGCAGGCATTGCGCTTATTTTTTATTTGGTAGGTTCGCAATTAACTAATCTTTTGCAGGATTGGCCTTTGTTTAAAGCGCAGCTCTTATCGTCAATTAATAATTTACAAAATTGGATAACTACCACTTTTAATGTAAATATCGAAAAACAAAAAACCTATGTAAATAATGTAACATCTAACATGCTTTCGTCGGGTACAGCGGTTATCGGCGCAACGGTTCTTTCTTTATCGTCCATATTATTATTTCTTGTTTTTTTAATGATAGATACTTTTTTTCTTTTGTTTTATCGCAGGCTGTTAATGAAATTTTTAGTTGCCGTATTTAAGGAAGAAAATTCTGTTGTGGTTTACGATATAATTGAAAATGTTCAATACATTATCCGCAGATATATTCTTGGTTTATTACTCGAAATGGGTATCGTTGCAACCGTTTGCTGTATTGCATTCTGGATATTAGGAATTAAATATGCAATATTATTGGGCGTTATTACGGGGCTGTTCAACATCATTCCTTACGTTGGCATATTTACAGCGCTTTTATTAAGTACTATAATTACGTTTGGCACAGCAGCAGTTGCAAGCAAAGTGGTGCTTGTTATAGTAGTTATTGTTTGTATGCATTTAATTGATAGTAATTTTTTATTGCCATTAATTGTAGGTTCTAAAGTAAAGATAAATGCGCTGATAACCGTGCTGGGCGTGGTTGTTGGAGAAATGCTGTGGGGAATTCCAGGCATGTTTTTATCGCTGCCTGTTATTGCAATAAGTAAAATAATTTTCGACAGAATAGAAAGTTTAAAACCATGGGGGCTTTTATTAGGTGATGAAAAAGATGAGAAAAAACCGACGAAATTAAGAAAGAAATTCAGGCAAAAACAGGCTACAGGCGAAACAATAAAGAATGAATAAACTGGTGTTTTTTTCTTTTTATTTTATTATTTATTGAGGTTAATATGAATTTGCAATTTTAAATTTGAATTTTTTATGTTTTAACAAAAAAATTATGATTTCTTAATAAAAATTCCTTTTTGTAGTTTTATTTTTATTCTTACCTTTGCCAACTTATGCATTTTGAAGTTTTGCGCCCTTTATTCTCTTCAGGTTTTGAAATCAATCGTTATCTAAACAAAAAAATTTCGCAACATTTTGCTGCACAAAGTGTTGCGGTACAAGTGTGCGACGCAAGGAACGATGCATAAAGATATAAAAGTTGGGTTCATAACTATTTCAAATTATAACAATAAAAATCTTAAAATAAAATATGGCAATTAAAAGAGACAATCGCCCCCGACCTGCTTTTTCAAAAATAACTATTGGTCTGGCTTCGCCCGATAGTATTTTGGAAAGAAGTTTTGGTGAGGTTTTAAAGCCGGAAACAATCAACTACCGCACTTATAAACCCGAACGTGATGGTTTGTTTTGCGAACGTATTTTTGGGCCGGTAAAAGATTATGAATGCGCTTGCGGAAAATATAAACGCATTCGCTACAAAGGTATTGTGTGCGACCGCTGCGGTGTTGAAGTTACTGAGAAAAAAGTGCGCAGAGAAAGAATGGGACACATAAAATTAGTTGTGCCTGTTGTGCATATTTGGTACTTTAAAAGTTTGCCAAATAAAATAGGTTATTTATTAGGCGTTAGTTCAAAAAAATTAGAGAGCATTGTTTATTATGAAAGATATGCTGTAATTCAGCCGGGCATTCGCGAAGACAAAGGCTTGCAAACCGGCGATCTTTTAAGTGAAGAAGAATATCTTGAAATAATGGATAATCTTCCAAAAGATAATCAGTATTTGACGGATGATGATCCGCAAAAATTTATTGCAAAAATGGGCGCCGAAGCTGTGCACGATTTACTTAGCAGAACTGATTTGGATAGTTTAAGTTTTACATTAAGAAATACTGCAGCAAACGAAACATCGCAACAGCGCAAAGCTGATGCATTAAAACGCTTGAGTGTTGTTGAATCTTTTCGTGATGCATCAACAAGAATTACAAATCGTCCCGAATGGATGGTGATGCAATATATTCCTGTTATTCCGCCAGAATTAAGACCATTAGTTCCTTTGGATGGCGGGCGCTTTGCATCTTCCGATTTAAATGATCTTTACCGCAGAGTAATTATCCGCAATAATCGTTTAAAACGCCTGCTTGAAATTAAAGCACCTGAAGTAATTCTTCGTAACGAAAAAAGAATGTTGCAGGAATCTGTGGATTCTTTGTTTGATAATTCAAGAAAATCGAATGCAGTAAAAGCCGAAGGCGGACGTGCATTAAAATCGTTAAGCGATGTATTGAAAGGAAAGCAAGGAAGATTCCGTCAAAATCTTTTAGGAAAAAGAGTTGATTATTCAGGTCGTTCAGTAATTGTAGTTGGACCAGAATTAAAAATGCATGAATGCGGTTTGCCAAAAGATATGGCAGCAGAATTATTTAAGCCATTTATTATTCGTAAGTTAATTGAGCGCGGAATTGTAAAAACAGTAAAAAGCGCAAAGAAATTAGTTGATAAAAAAGAAGCAATTGTTTGGGATATTCTTGAAAATATTTTAAGGGGTCACCCTGTAATGTTAAACCGCGCACCAACGCTGCATCGCTTGTCAATTCAGGCATTTCAGCCAAAATTAGTTGAAGGAAAAGCGATTCAATTACATCCTTTAGTTACTTCCGCTTTTAATGCCGATTTTGATGGAGACCAAATGGCTGTTCACGTTCCATTAAGCAGTGCTGCAATTTTAGAAGCGCAGTTGCTGATGCTTTCATCACATAATATTTTAAATCCGCAAAACGGAACGCCGATAACACTTCCTTCGCAGGATATGGTGTTGGGATTATATTATATTACCAAAGGAAAAAAATCAACCGAAACTGAAAAAGTAAAAGGCGAAGGAAAAATTTTTTACAGTCAGGAAGAAGTATTGATTGCTTATAATGAAGAACGCCTCGATCTTCATGCGAACATAAAACTAAGAGCTAATGTTCGGGAAGACGGTGAGCTGAAAAAGAAATTAATTGATACAACTGTTGGCAGAGTTTTATTTAACCAGTTCGTTCCGAAAGAAGTTGGTTTTATAAATGCATTGTTGACTAAGAAAAGCTTGCGTGAAATTATCGGCGATATTATTAAAATTACCGACGTACCAAAAACTGCAAAATTTTTGGATGATATTAAGCAGCTTGGTTTTCGCATGGCATTTCGCGGCGGATTATCATTCAATGTAAATGATCTTATCATCCCTGAATTAAGAAATGAATTATTAGATCAGGCAAAAACTGAAGTGGAAGAAGTGTGGGAAAATTATAACATGGGTTTAATCACCAATAATGAAAGATATAACCAGGTAATTGATATCTGGAGCCGTGTAGATACACGCATTACAGAAACTTTAATTCGCGAAATGGCAGCAGATAAACAAGGATTTAATTCGGTTTATATGATGCTCGATTCCGGTGCGCGTGGTTCTAAACAACAAGTAAAACAGTTAGCAGGAATTAGAGGTTTAATGGCGAAGCCAAGAAAGAGCGGAAGTTCCGGTTCGGAAATTATTGAAAACCCAATCTTATCAAATTTTAAAGGTGGATTAAATGTGCTGGATTATTTTATTTCCACACATGGCGCCAGAAAAGGTTTGGCAGATACAGCGCTAAAAACAGCCGATGCAGGTTACCTCACACGTCGTTTGGTTGATGTTGCCCAGGATGTTGTAATTACAGAAGAAGATTGTGGCACATTACGCGGCAATGCAACAACGGCCTTAAAAGATAATGAAGATATCATTGAACCATTGAGCGATAGAATTGAAGGAAGAACTTCGCTGCATGATGTTTTTCATCCTTTAACTGATGCACTTATTGTTAAAGCCGGAGAAGAAATAACACATGAAATTGCAAAAGCAATTGAAGATTCAGGAATTGAAACAGTTGAAATTCGCTCTGTATTAACCTGCGAAAGTAAACGTGGTGTTTGCGTAAAATGTTACGGTAAAAATCTGGCAACCGGTTACATGGCGCAACGTGGCGATGCAGTAGGAATTATCGCTGCACAATCAATCGGTGAACCGGGCACTCAGTTAACATTGCGTACGTTTCACGTAGGTGGTATTGCAGGCTCATCATCAATTGAATCTACCTTAAATGCAAAATTTGATGGTACAATTCAGTTTGATGGTTTGCGTACAGTGAGTGCGGAAAATAATGAAGGAGAAAAAGTACAGATTGTAATTGGCCGTACGGGCGAAGTGCGCATAATGGATGTAAAAAATGATCGTTTATTGATCACTAATAATGTTCCTTATGGCGCTACTTTAAATGTAAAAGACGGACAGAAGGTAAAAAAAGGTGATGTAATTTGTACATGGGATCCTTTCAATAATGTTATAGTTGCTGAAATACCCGGTGAAGTAAAATTTGAAAGTGTGCTTGAAGGTGTTACTTTCCGCGAAGAAGCAGACGAACAAACCGGTCATCGCGATAAAGTTGTTATAGAAACAAAAGATAAAACAAAAATACCTTCGATAATTGTGGAAGGAAAAGATGTAAAGAGTTATAATTTACCTGTAGGAAGTCGTTTGGTAGTTGAAGAAGGCGATAATGTAAAAGCAGGCCAGGTAATTGTAAAAATTCCGCGCACCATGCGCAAGAGCGGCGATATTACCGGAGGTTTACCACGCGTAACAGAACTGTTTGAAGCGCGTAATCCAAGCAATCCTGCTATTGTTTGCGAAATTGATGGAGTTGTTACATTCGGCAACATAAAACGTGGTAATCGCGAAATAGTTGTTGAAGCGAAAGACGGTGTTATAAAAAAATATCTTGTTCCTTTAACGCGCCAGATTTTAGTGCAGGACGGAGATTTCGTAAAAGCAGGCACGCCGCTTTCTGATGGTCAAATTGCGCCTGCGGATATTCTTACAATTAAAGGTCCGTTCGCTGTACAGGAATATGTGGTGAATGAAATTCAGGAAGTATATCGTTTGCAAGGCGTAAGAATTAATGATAAGCATATTGAAGTAATCGTTCGTCAAATGATGAAAAAGGTTGAAATTGTTGATGCAGGCGATACAAGATTTTTAGAAGAAGATTTGGAAGATCGTTTTGAATTCAATGAAGATAACGATCGCATTTTTGATAAGAAAGTGATAATTGACCCGGGTGATAGTTCAAAATTAAAAGCCGGACAAATTATCAGCGTTCGCGAATTAAGAGAAGAAAATTCTCAACTTCGCAGAAACGATAAAAAACTTGCTGAAGTAAGAGATGCGCGTTCAGCAACTGCAACGCCGGTATTGCTTGGTATTACCAAAGCTTCGCTTGGTGTGCAAAGCTGGATATCTGCTGCATCCTTCCAGGAAACAACAAAAGTTTTAAGCTCTGCAGCCATTCAGGGTAAAACAGATGAAATGTTAGGCTTGAAAGAAAACGTAATTACAGGTCATGCAATACCTGCTGGTACCGGTTTACGCGAATTTGAAAATATGATTGTTGGAAATAAAGAAGAATACGAATTACTTTCAACCGCACGCGAAGCAATGAGTTTTGATGAAGAAGAATAAATTTTAATTTATGCTTGAATAAAAAAACAGGAAGTTAATTGCTTCCTGTTTTTTTATGCGATAATTGAAAAATAAAATTGCCGAATATTGCACTGCAGTACAAGAGTGCGACGCAACAATGTTTAATGCTTATTCATTTGCCTGGTTCAAAAAAAAAATAATTTGAAACCAATTAATGCATCTATTTTTAATAGCGATTTTTATTAGCTTTCCAATGTTGCTTCAACCGAAATTTTTGCATTTAATAATTTACTTACAGGGCAATTTAATTCCGCATCTTTTACACACTCATCAAATTTTTCTTTGCTTATTCCGGGCACTTTTGCTTTTAAAACCAAATCTGAATTTGTTATAGTACCGTCGCCCAAAGTTATGGTGGATGTGGTTTCCAGCGATTCGGGTGTAAAACCTGCGGCGCCTAAACTAAAACTTAATTTCATTGAAAAACATCCGGCATGTGCTGCTGCAATCAGCTCTTCAGGGTTTGTGCCGGTGCCTTCTTCAAATCTTGATTTGTAAGAATACTGTGTTTTGTTCAGCGTATTGCTTTGTGTGGTTAAGTTGCCCTTACCATCTTTTCCTGCGCCGTTCCAAACGGCTGTTGCGTGTCTTTTCATAATATTAATTTATATTTTGTTAGTGAAGAAAATAAGAATTTACATTGTAACCGAAAATAAAATTAATTCATAGAAATGGAAGTTTAAGTAAATTATCTTAAGTTATATTTAGTTTTGTTAAATTTATTATTTCGCAATTAAGCAATGTTTTTTTAATGCAGGAATTGTATTATACATATTATCAAAGCCCGGTTGGTTTTCTTAAAATTGCAGGTACAGATCATTATATTAATGAACTAAGTTTTATTGATAATAAAGATCAGATTATTTACGGCGAGCCTGGCGTAAGCGACGTAATTCACCAATGTACTGAAGAACTGATTGAATTTTTTCACGGCAAAAGAAAAACATTTGATATTCCTGTAAGCCAGTCGGGCACAGAGTTTCAGCATCGCGTTTGGAGCGAATTGCTTAATATTCCTTTCGGAAAAACCATTAGTTATTTGGAGCTTTCAAAACGTATTGGCGATATAAAATATGTGCGCGCTGCGGCTGCTACTACTGGTAAAAATAAAATTTGCATTATCATTCCCTGCCATCGTGTAATTGGCAGCGATAAAAGTTTGGTTGGTTATGGCGGCGGTTTATGGCGCAAAAAATGGCTACTCGATCATGAATTTAAAATTGCATACGGCGTACAAACCTTGTTTTAATTTACTACTGTTTTTTACAGCATCAAATTAATTTTTTACTGTTATTCGATGCATTCAACATGTTCAAATATTTAAGGCAAGAAATATGTTAGATAATTAAGAATATTTTTCAAATTTCATGTAAAGTAAAAGCAGGGCTTCAAAAAAATTTGTTAGTTAATTTAGTTTAGTTTTTTATCCCGCGCAAGCTTGGTATTTTAGCAAATCTTAAGTAACCAACAATAATCGCAATGCATTCGTTTGAAGAATTAGCCCTCGATTTTAAAAACAGATTTGAAATAAATCATTTTCCGGCAGAACCTGTTTCGCTGTATGAACCGGGTGAATATTTTTTACAATTAGGCGGCAAAAGAATACGGCCTGTTATGTGTTTGATGGGAAATGAATTATTTGATAATATTAATGCTGATGCCTGGCATGTGGCAACTGCCATTGAATTGTTTCACAATTTTACATTGATACATGATGATATTATGGATGATGCGCCACTGCGCCGCGGAATGCAAACTGTGCATACGAAATATAATGCCAGCACTGCATTGTTAACCGGCGATGTAATGCTGATTGTTGCATACGATTATTTAAATAAAATAAACAATTTGCATTTGCATCGCATAATTAGTTTGTTTAATAAAACTGCTAAAGAAGTTTGCGAAGGTCAGCAATTAGATATGGATTTTGAAAAAAAAGAAACGGTTGAGTTAGATGAATATTTAAAAATGATTGAATTAAAAACATCGGTTTTACTCGCGGCAAGTTTACAAATGGGCGCTATTCTCGGCGGCGCAAGCGAAGGCAATTGCAAGCATATTCATCAGTTTGGAAAAAATCTTGGTATTGCTTTTCAAATTCAGGATGATTATTTAGATGCTTTTGGAAATCCTGAAAAATTTGGTAAAGATGTGGGCGGCGACATCCGTCAAAATAAAAAAACCTTTCTTTTATTGCATGCGCTTGAGGTTGCGGATAAAAAACAAAAAGAAGAACTACTGCAATTAATGCAAGATAATTCTGCAGATAAAGTGCAGCGTGTATTGTCTATTTTTCGTGATTGCGATGTAGATGATTGGGCAAAAGAATTAAAGCAAAAATATGTTGAAACGGCTTACCGTCATCTCGAAGATATTGCCGTTGTTTCTGTTCGCAAACAACCGTTGATGCAGTTAGCAGAGTTTCTTGTGCAAAGAGAATATTGAATTTATGATTGAACCAATTATTTTAATTATTTTTCATTCCATAATAATCTAACTGCATGAGCAATTCACTTTTCCGCACAAAGAATATAGATAAAATTTTAAAAGATGCTGCTACCAATGAAGAAGCTGCACACGGCGGAGCAGGTGCGTTAAAACGTGTACTCACCGTTAAAGACCTTACATTTTTTGGTATCGCTGCAATTATTGGTGCAGGCAGTTTCAGCAGTTTAGGTCAGGCTTGTTTTAATGGTGGTCCGGGTGTTGTAATACTTTTTATTATCTGCGCTGTTGCCTGCGGTTTCACGGCTTTATGTTATTCAGAATTTGCCAGCCGCATACCTGTTGCGGGCAGCGCTTACACTTATGCTTATGCATCTTTCGGAGAATTATTTGCGTGGATAATTGGCTGGGCACTCATCATGGAATATTCGATTGGGAATATTTATGTTGCGTTTTCATGGAGCGATTATTTTACATCTTTTCTTACTCGCATCGGCGTTCATATTCCCGATTATTTTACTTGCAGTTATATGGAAGCGCATGAAGCAGTGATTGCAAATGTTGGCGTTCCGCTTTCGCAATTAACTACATCAACAAAAGAATTATTAAATGCATGGAGCAGCGCGCCGATGATTGGTGGTTTGAGGATTATTTTCGATTTGCCCGCACTTATTATTTGTGTGCTAATTACAACGCTTGTGTACATCGGCGTAAAAGAATCAAGAAATTTTAGCAACGTAATGGTGATACTAAAACTTTGCATAATAGTTTTGGTAATTGCTGTTGGCGCTTATTATGTAAATCCGGATAACTGGCTTCCTGTAAATAGTGCCGGTGTAAAATCTTTTATGCCAAATGGTTTTAGCGGCGTAATGCGCGCCGTAAGCGGCGTATTCTTTGCCTACATTGGTTTTGATGCAATAAGTGTGATGGCTGAAGAGAGTAAAAATCCACAACGCGATTTGCCCCGAAGTATGATACTTTCACTCGTAATTTGTACTGTTGTTTACATATTACTTACGCTGGTTTTAACCGGCGTTGTGAGCTATGAAAAATTTAATAATGTTGGCGATCCGCTGGCAAAAATATTTGAAGATACAAATGTTGGATGGATGCAGTTTCTTGTTTCACTTGCAGCAGTAATTGCTATGACAAGTGTGTTGCTTGTTTTTCAAATGGGACAACCGCGCATTTGGATGAGCATGAGCCGCGACGGCTTACTGCCACCGTTGTTTCAAAAAATTCATCCGAAATTTAAAACGCCTTCTTTCTCAACCATCATTACCGGTTTAGTAGTAGGCGTGCCTCTATTATTTACCGATAAAGTTTTTGTGCTCGACTTTACCAGCATCGCCACTTTATTTGCATTTGTATTAGTGTGTGGCGGCGTATTGCTTATTCCAAGAAAAGAAAAAGTTGCAGGAAGATTTAATATACCATTCATCAACGGAAAATATATTTTTCCTTTATTAATAGTGTGTTCAATTATCAGTATATTTTTTTTAGTAAAAAATCAACTTGGTAATAATTATTTTCGCGAACTTTTAAATGGCGATCTGAAAGATTATTCAAACAGCCCGTTAAATAATAAACTGTTATTTTCAAATGCATCGCTAAAAATTTCTACCATTATTTTTTGGATGATATTAATTGTTTTATCCATCATTTCATTTATGAAAAATCTTTCTTTAATTCCAATGCTTGGTCTTACGTTTTGTTTATACCTGCTTACAGGAATGACTGGTAAAAACTGGGTCTGGTTTGCAACCTGGCTTTTGTTAGGATTAATAATTTATTTTTTATACGGATATAGAAAAAGCAAACTGGCAATACAAACAAGATTTGCATAAGTTTTCTTCACGCAATTTTTTACCAAACAAAATGAAAGTTGTAATAATTGGTTCGGGAAATGTTGCAACGGTTTTAGGAAAATTAATATTTAAAGCCGGGCATGAAATAATTCAAATTGCCGGCAGAAATAAAACCGAGGTTTCGTTACTTGCTGATGAATTTAATGCAAGTGCAGAAACCAATTTGCATAACATTTTTCCGGATGCTGATATTTACATTATCGCAGTTTCGGATGATGCGGTTAAAAAAGTTGCGGAGAGTTTACAATTAAACAATAAATTAATTGTGCACACTTCAGGTTCTTTATCAAAAAATATTTTAAAAAAAGTTTCAAAAAATTATGGTGTTATTTATCCTTTGCAAAGTTTGCAGAAAGAAATAAAACAGTTTTTAAAAATACCTTGGTTAATTGACGGCTCTTCAAAAAACACAATAAATACATTAATTGATTTTGCGCAAACACTTTCATCAATTGTGCAAACAGCAAATGATGAACAACGGCTGAAGTTGCATATCGCTGCTGTAATTTCATCCAACTTCACGAATCATTTATATGCATTGGCAGAAACATTTTGTGCAAATGAAAATATTTCGTTTTTAACTCTTTTGCCATTAATTGAAGAAACAACAAATCGTTTAAAAAATTATCCTTCTTCGCAAATGCAAACGGGGCCTGCGTTTCGAGGCGATATAATTACAATAAAAAAACATTTGCGTGTGTTGAAAAATTATCCTGAAATAAAAAAAATCTATAAACAGTTAAGTGAAAGCATTCTTCATCAAAAAAATTCCCCGCCGGTAAAACCAAGCGGGGATCGTTATGAGCAAGCAACCGATCATAAAGTAAGCAATCAATAAAAATGTTGAGTTAGAGGTTTTTTATGCACCACATTTTTTAAGCAATCCTCATTAAAAAAGTTTTTTAAATTTTAGGGTGGATAAATGTAAGTGGTTTTTTTAAAACTACCAACTGTTTGCAAAAAATATTTTGTAATAACGAAGGCTTTTGCAGAAAGATTACTAATCTGGTAAAAACTGAATCGTTGTGTTTCGATACTTTTGCAGCCCAAACAACAACGATGTACACGATTAAAATAAACTTTGAACAGAAAGGATTAACGCCTGTAACGCTTGCCAACGTTGCGCCAGACCAGTCTTTATTAGAAGTTTGTTTGAATAATGGAATTGAATTACATCACAATTGCGGTGCTGTTTGCGCTTGCAGTACTTGCCATATTTATGTGAATAAAGGAATGGATTTTTTGGAAGAATTAAGTGATAAGGAAGAAGATTTTATTGACAGGGCAATTAGTCCGCGCATTAATTCACGGCTCGGATGTCAATGTGTTTTGCAGGATGATGATGGTGAAGTTGAAATTACATTACCTGATCAAACACAATTTTTGGGAGAGTGAATTGATTTGGAGATTTGATGATTTGGAAATTTGGAGATTTGATGATTTGGAAATTTGATGAATTTGGTGATTGCGAATTGATAATTTTAAATATAAAAAGATTTAAATAAACTTATGTTTTTTTATAAAAAACTGAATAAAAAACCGGAAGTACAAGTGAGTGACACAACAGGCGATGCCATGAAAAACAAAAGTTGGTTACAAAAAATTCTTTCTTAAAATTTTGATTCCTTAAAATACACGGTTAACTTTAAAACTTATTTTCCATCCGTATTTTTGAAAATTATTTTTTCAACATTTTCCTTAATAAATTTTTCTTTGTTAACACAGTTTTGTATTTAATTATTCAATATTAAATTACTGTTTATGGCACATCAGATAGCGCGTTTCGGATGGATACCGGATTTGCCGGATCAGCGGGATTTTACTTTTGCGGCTCCGCGCCCAATCTTAAAAGTTTTACCGGCAAAAATTGATTTGCGCAATCAATGTCCGCCCGTGTACGATCAGGGGCAATTAGGAAGCTGCACTGCAAATGCAATTGGTGGTGCGTTTGAGTTTGAATTGATGAAAGCCGCTAAGGGCAACGTTTTCATGCCTTCGCGATTATTTATTTATTACAACGAACGTGTGATAGAACACACGGTAAAAAGCGACAGTGGCGCACAAATACGCGACGGTATTAAAAGTGTAAATAAACAAGGTGTTTGCCCTGAAAATTTATGGTCTTATCAGATAAAAAAATTTTCTTCAAAGCCGCCGCAAAGTAGTTATAAAGATGCAATGAAACACCAGGTTCTTTCTTATTGGCGCGTGCCGCGAACGCTTAGCCAAATGAAAGGTTGCCTTGCCGATGGCTATCCGTTTGTTATTGGTTTTACTGTGTACGAATCTTTTGAAAGCGAACAGGTTGCCAAAACAGGTAAAGTGAATATGCCCGCAAAAAATGAAGCGCAAATTGGAGGGCACGCGGTTTTAGTTGTAGGTTATGATGAAAATGCAAAAAGATTTTTTGTTCGTAACAGTTGGGGCACTGGTTGGGGATTAAAAGGTTATTTTACGATGCCTTATGATTATTTATTGAATGCAAATTTATCGGATGATTTTTGGACGATCCGCATTGTTGAAGAAAACCCTGCACTTAAAGAATAAATATAAAAATTATAAGAAATAATATTAAGAATAATGCAATTAAAATAATCGCACTTAGTTTTGTTGCATGTTCTCAATTGAATTATCGCAACTGCGCTTTTATGCATATCATGGTTTGTATGAAGAAGAAAGGATTTTAGGCAGCGAATTTGAAGTTAGCGTTACTGTAATTCATCATCCGCAAATTTTTCCTGTGCAGCATTTGGAAGATACAATTGATTACACTGCAATTTATCAATTGGTGAAAGAGCAAATGTTGCAACCTAATCCTTTGCTTGAAACCCTTGCTACAACTATTGTTCAGGAAATATTCATAAAATTTTTACAGGCTGAAGAAATAAAAATTTCAATTAAAAAAATACATCCGTCAATTATTTCGTTTGAAGGAAGTGTAGGTGTAAGTTTTGAAATGAAGAGAAATATTTAAACAGAAATTTAATGTTTAATTGATAATATGAAAATATTTTTTTTTCTATCCATATTTTTATCAAATATCCTTTTTGCGCAAGATGAAAATACTTTATTAAAACAAGCAGATAATTTAGAAAAACAATTTAAAGAAAACGATGCTTTAGACGTTTATAAAAAAATACTGATAATTGATTCATCCAACATTAAAGTTTTAGTGAAGTGCACTGAATTAAGTTGCAGTATCGGCGAAAAACAAACCGATAAAAATAATAAAGCAAATTATTATCAATCAGCCAAATCATTTGCAGATAAGGCTTTGACAGCTAGCGCCAACAGCGCAGATGCAAATTACGCTCAGGCATTAGTGTTTGAAAAAATAACAGAAACCGAGAAAGAAAATAAAAATCTTGCAGAAGATATCTCGCAAATTTATGAGCACGCTGCAAAAGCACTTTCCATTAATTCAAATCATGCAAAAGCAAATTATATTTTAGGAAAATGGCATTTTGAAATGCTAAGTTTAAATTGGTTTAAGAAAGCAGCGCTTAAAACTTTAAACCGTCATTTACCCGAAACCGATATTGATACTGCTATCGCCTACATGGAAAAATGCCGGAGCATTGATATTTATTTTTTGCCCGATTATTTAGAACTCGCAAAAGCATATCAATTTAAAAACAGACCAGCGCAGGCAATCGATGTGTTAAATAAAATGGTGCGTTTGCCAAATCGCACTGCAAACGATGAAGCATTAAAAACAGAAGGACAAAAATTATTATCAACATTGCAATAAATATTTTAATTTTTGCAGCATAAAAAATAATTTATATGCAAGATCTACACGAGCTATTTAAACAAGCTGAAGACGACAGTAAACTGTTATCCAAAGCCCCCGATAATGAAACCGAATTACAGCTTTATGCATTGAATAAACAAGCAACGAAAGGCAATGCAACCGAGCAGGATGCACCTTTAAATCCGTTGAATTTTGTAGAAAAAGCAAAGTTTAAAGCATGGCAAAAATTAGAAGGAAAACCAAGAAACGAAGCGATGCAGGAATATATTGATCTGGTGAATAAATTAAAATAATTTTTTTTTGAACCCGGCTTTTGTAATTCTGTTGAAACAGATGTTGCGTCGCACTCTTGTACGTTTTGTTCGTTATTCAACAATTAAATAAAAAAATTTAAGCCTTTAATCTTAATTTTTACTTAATAATTTATTGCCAACAGCACAATTCAAACAAAGTTTTTCATCGCAATAATATTTCTTTAATTCAAGCAGAGCCTGCGATTCAAGCGCGCTGTTATTATTTACACCAAATTTTTTCCATGCTTTTGTTGTGCTGTTTATCTCCGGCGAAATTTCATTTATCCATCGGATCGCTTTATTTTTCCATTGCTGCTCATCTGCAAAAATTCCGTAAGCAAAAAGCACAGGTACAACAGTATTTATAATAATATTATCAATCATTTGGGCACCGAATTGCTTTGGTTTATAATCCGTAAGTTCATTAAAGCGGTAATGATAATGCCAATAATCGTTTGCTGTTACATTCAGTAATTTTTTAACTTCTAAAACATCTTCTGTATTTTTTATTTTAGAAAATAAATGTGTTGATTGATTAACAAGCATAGCCAATTGCGCCAAACGAACCGTTGGAAAATTGGCAGGCCGCATACGTAAAAAAGCCGGTTGAATTGTTGACGCAATTAACTGATATTTTTTTTGCAAAAATCTATATTCACGCAGCAATAACTTTGGATAATCTTCCTGAAAACTTTCATTTAATAAACCAGCCTGCCCTAATAATAATGCTTCTAATTGATGAATTTGATTTTTATGTTTTGCAAGTATTGTAACAGAAATGCCACGTGCTATTTCTTCAAAAATTTCTGCGTTCACTTTCATTCCAAAATTGCGTGCAAGCAGCCACCAAAATACTTGTTCCCAATTTTGCCCGGATTGATTTACATGTTGTAAAACAATAATTGATTTGTGTTGTAACCGTTCAACAATCAATCTTTCCTTCCAGCTTAGCCAGCCAATTTCAGATAAAACAGGCAAATATTTTTCGCAAGGAATAAGCCCTTGCGATTGCATTAATTGTTGATATTTCCGGAGCATTATATTTGATACAAGTGGCTGCAACTCCAGTGTTGGCAAGGATTTGCCGTTAATATCTTTAATAACAGCATCATTTATCCAAACAACATGCAAAATTATATTTGAAAAATTTTTATCACCTGAATGTTGATGCGCAAACCAATCGTTCGCATTTAGATGCAATTCAATATTGCCGATCCAAAGTGTATTTCCAATTTTAATTTTTGCTTCTAAAAAATCTGGTCCCTGATTGGTATTATAATTTCCAGCATAAATAATTTGTAAAGATTCGCCGTCAATTGTGTTTAATTCATTTTTATTAAAATATTGAAATTGCCAAATAAATTGCAGCAATCGTTCAGATATTAAAGGAAAATTATTCAATGGAGAAATTTATTTTCAATTTACATTTTTAATTTTTAATTGAAATAAATTTAATTCTTTTAATTCTTTATTCTCCATTCTCCATTTTCAATTTTCAATTTGCTTCAAAGCCTTTACCACTCTGCTTATTGGCAATCCCATCACGTTATAAAAATCTCCTTTAATCTCTTTTATTCCAACAACACCAATCCATTCCTGAATGGCATAAGCGCCGGCTTTATCGTAAGGTTTATATTTATCAACATAATATTCAATCTGCGATGATGGAAGTGCATGAAAAATAACTTCCGTAACATCACTAAAAACAATTTCTTTTTTTTGATGAAGTATTACAACGCCGGTAATTACCTTATGTTTTTTCGCGGATAAAGAGTGTAAAATTTCTATTGCATCTTCCCGGTTTTTCGGCTTGCCAATTATTTTATCTTTTAAAACAACAATTGTATCTGCAGCGAGGATCGGAAATTCAATAAGTTTATTTTCAGTTTCTAAATAATGTTTTACAGCGAATGCTTTTTGCTTTGCAATATGAACAGGGATATTTTTCAAACTTAATTCCGGCGGAAATATCTCATCCGTATTTTGTACAATTATTTCGAACGAAATTTCTGCCCATTCCAATAATTGTTTTCTGCGTGGAGATTGTGAAGCAAGAATGACCATGATTAAAAGATTTGAACGACTATCACGATTTAAAACAACTTAAATTATAAAAGATTCAAACAACTAAACTCTCGAATCTTCATGTATAAATTCTAAAAAATATCATAGATAAAATTCCGGTGAGCATCACAAATTTTATTGCAGAACTTAGTTTATGAAAATCTGCTGGAGACTGCGCCTGGTATAGCTTGTAGAATATCCAAATTAAAGGAATAATAATCAGTAAAACGCAATACAGGGCGCTAAACCACCAGTTAAATTGCAACACATAAAATTGAACGATAGCAAGCAACGCAATTAAAACAATTAACCAAACTGCTGCAAATAATTTTGCTGCATTAATTCCCCAGGCAATTGGCAGCGTTCGGCATCCATAACGGCGGTCGCCTTCCATATCTTCTATATCCTTTATTACTTCGCGAATAAGAGAAATAATAAAAGCAAAAGCGGCATATAAAAAAGTTAAGCGAGCAAATTTTTCTGTGTTTAAAACATGGTGCGGAAACAAATAGTGATTTCCTTCACACCAAAATATCACTAAAATTGTCCATGCGGTTAATAAAGAAATTAAAATATTTCCCCATAATAATTTTCGTTTTAGCGAGATGGAGTATGCGAACAATAAAGCAACGCAGCATGTATTTGTAAAACCTAAAAAAGCAATGCCGGTGGTAAGATCTAAATAAAAACCAATTGCGATGCCGGCTGTGCTTAATAATAAATGCCAGATAATTGTCCAGCGACGCTGAATAATTTTTTCAACTACTAATTTATTTGGTTTATTTACACGGTCAATATTCAAATCAAAATAATCGTTGATAATGTAACCGGCAGCAGCAATAAATATGGATGATAAGCACAACAAAACAAAATCCCATCCATGAATATTTGGCTTCATTTCAGCTTCCGAAAAAATCGGCATCATAATGCAATACACAAACAGTAATTGTGTAAGCGCAATAAAAAGCAGGTTAGGCCAACGGATCAATCGCAAAAATGCTCCGGCTAATTTCAACGATAAAAATTTAGATTGCAAATTAATGAAGGAAAAGCGGAAGTAAAATATTAAAATCTTTACTGCGATTTAATATGTGTATCAAGCGCCCAGTCATTTCTTAATTTTAAAACCTTTTCAATCACATCACGGCAACAGCCTTCGCCGCCTTTTAAAGGAGAAATATATTTTGATATTTGTTTTATTTCCATCACTGCATTAGCCGGGCAACAAGCTAACTCAATAGATTGCATCGCTTCAACATCCGAAATATCGTCGCCCATAAATAAAACCTCATTTTTTTTAATTGCATTTTTTTGCATGAAATCATTCAAACATTCTAATTTATTTTCAACGCGCATAAAAATATTTTCTACTCCAAGTTTTTTTAAACGCTCTTCTACTTCCGTCGAATAGCCGCCGGAAATTACTGCAACATTATAATTTTTTTTTACTGCTAATTGCAAAGCATAACCATCTTTAATATTCATGCGGCGCGCCATTAAACCATTTTGCATTATCAACAGCGAGCCATCAGTTAAAACGCCATCCACATCAAACACAAAGGTTGTGATGGATTTAAAATATGCAAGAACATTCATTTTGATTTCGATTTGGAAATTTGGAAATTTGGAGATGTCATAATGTGATGATTTGATGAAATATTAATTGGAAATAATTAATTGCCGAATTTCAAAATCAGCAATCAGCGCATTTCCAAATCTTCAAATCTCCAAATCATTTTTGATTATCTCTCCACTCATAAACCCATGCGCTTTGAATCATTTCCAAATGCCCTTCGGTACTTTGTTCGCGCGTTCCGGCAAAATTTGGAATTTGCAAAACCCATTCAAGCAAATCAGTAAACCGAATGCGATAAATTTTTCCCTCATTAAAATCATCGCCAAAATGTTCATACAATTTCATAGCAATATCTTCATGATCATTCCAGTTTATCGGCGGCTCAAAGCTCATTGTTTAAAATTTAATAGTTCAAATATTTCAAGTAATTCAATAAGGTTTTATGTTTAAATATTATTTTTTTGTTACCGGCGTTTGTATTTTATGGCATCATCGTTGCGTCGCACTCTTGTACAATTTATTCTTTATTCAGCATTTAAAAAACATAGATTAATTGGTTAATTAATTAATCACCAAATCACACAATTCCCTTTTCACTTAAATATCTTTCTGCATCCAAAGCTGCCATACAACCGCTGCCAGCCGCAGTTACAGCCTGGCGATAAATTCTATCCTGCACATCGCCCGATGCAAATACACCTTCAATATTTGTTTTGGAAGTGCCTGCAATTGTTTTAATATAACCTGTTTCATCCATATCAATCCAGCCCTTAAAAATATCACTGTTCGGCTGATGGCCAATGGCAACAAAAAAAGCGCTTACTGCAATTGTTTGTTCTTCATTAGTTATATTATTTTTTATTCGCACGCCTTCTACTTTATGTTCGCCGAGCACTTTAACTGTTTCACTGTTCCAATAAATTTTTATGTTTGCAGCAGCCTTCACTCTGTTCTGCATTATTTTACTTGCCTTCATTCCGTTTTCACTTTTACGAACAATCATGTGAACAGTTGTTACCAGTTTTGAAAGATATAAAGCTTCTTCGCAAGCCGTATCGCCCGCGCCAACAATCGCAACTTGTTTGCCTCGAAAAAAAAACCCATCGCAAACTGCGCAAGCACTAACACCATAACCATTTAATCTTTGCTCACTTTCAAGCCCCAACCATTTTGCAGAAGCGCCCGTTGCAATAATTATTGCATCGGCTTCAATCCATTTTTCTTCATCAATTTGTATTTTATGAACGGGGCCGGTAAAATCTGCTTTCGTTGCTAAACCATAACGAATATCTGTTCCCATTCGCGCCGCTTGTTTTTCAAAATGGATCATCATCTCCGGTCCCTGAACTCCGTCAAAATATCCCGGATAATTTTCTACTTCAGTTGTAATCGTTAATTGTCCGCCAGGCTGAATACCCTGATACAAAACGGGTTTCAGGTTTGCACGCGCTGCATAAATTGCCGCAGTATAACCCGCCGGTCCTGACCCTATAATTAAACAATGTATTTTTTCGTTCACTTCTTTTTGCATTTTTTTTAGCGTGTTAAAATAAATTTCAGAACAGGAATTTGTTACACAATATTCACTTCCGTTTCTAAATTAATTTTAAATTTTTGTTGCACACTTTCAACAATTTTTTTTGAAAGATTTAAAATTTGTGCGCCGCTTGCATTGCCATAATTCACTAAAACCAAAGCCTGCTTTGCATTACAGCCCGCATCACCTTCGCGATAACCTTTCCAGCTGCATTGTTCGATGAGCCAACCCGCTGCAACTTTTATTTCGTTATCAGTAATAGCATAACCAACAATATTCGGAAATTTTTGTTTTAATTCATCAAATACATTTTTTCGTATTTGCGGATTTTTGAAAAAACTTCCTGCATTACCAATTTCCGCCGGATCGGGAAGTTTGCTGCGTCGAATATTTATCACTGCCTGCGAGATTGCTTTTATTGATAATTCTTTTACATCCGTTTTTTCTAATTCCTGCGCAATCGCTCCGTAAGAAATATTATAAACCGGTTTTTTTCTTAGTTTATAAGTTACATTTAATATTACAAAATTGTTTTTATACTTTTTTTTAAACACACTTTCACGATAACCAAATTCGCAATCATCCAAATTAAAAATTACTAAAGTTTTGTCATTAATACTGTAAGCCTCAAGTTCTGCAAATACATCTTTAATTTCCACGCCGTAAGCGCCAATATTCTGCATAGGAGTAGCACCAACATTACCGGGAATTAAACTTAAATTTTCTATTCCTGCATAATTATTTTCAATGCAATGCAGCACAAATTGATGCCAGTTTTCGCCTGCATTTGCTTTTACATAAAAATACTCTTCATCTTCTTTAATTAATTCAATTCCCTTCAAATCATTTTTTAAAATAAGTCCGTCAAAATTTTTAGTGAATAAAATATTGCTTCCGCCGCCGAGAATAAAAGTTGATGGCTGATAAATTTTCGTTTGTGATTGCTGATCGCTGATTGCTGATTTCTGATAGCTCAACAACTCTTCCAATTCTTCAACCGAATTAAATGTTGAAAAATATTTTGCCTTTGCATCGATATGGAAAGTATTAAAATATTTTAATGAAATATTTTCGAGAATTTGCATGAAGAAAATTATGAACGAAATTAATAAAATATGCAACCACAAACAGCAGTTGTAATTGGTGCAACCGGTTTAATTGGCAGTACTGTTGTAAATTATTTATTAAATGATGACCGGTTTAATGTTGTGAAACTGTTGGTGCGTAAGCCTTTGAGCATTAAACATTCAAAACTGCAAATAATGTTGGTTAATTTCGATGACTTAAATGATTTCAAAAATAAACTTGGAAAGGGCGATTGTATTTTTTGTTGCGTTGGCACAACAAATAAAAAAGTAAAAGGTAATAATGAGGCATACAGAAAAATTGATTATGATATTCCAATCAATGCTGCAAGGCTTGCAAAGAAGGCTGGTTTTAAAAGTTATTTATTAGTTTCTGCAGTTGGCGCTAATACTAATTCAAGTAATTTTTATTTGAAATTAAAAGGAGAAGTTGAAAGAGATATCGCAGTAATTAATTTTGAAAGCTTTCAAATTTTTCGTCCATCTATTTTATTAGGTAAGCGAAATGAATTTCGATTGGGTGAATTAATTAGTAAAGGTTTTATGAAAACATTTTCTTTTTTATTAATGGGTTCTTTAAAAAAATATAAGCCAATTAGTGCAAATAATGTTGCCAAGGCAATGGCGATTGCAGCAATGAAAAACGCAAGAGAAAAAATAATTTATGAATATGATGAAATGAAAAAGCTGCTGCAATAAATTACAATCACAATAAGAAAAGTTGCGCCAATTAACTGGTATTTTTTAGCATTTAAAATATTTCTCTTATCCTGAAAAATAAATTTTATTCTAAATTCAATGATTAATTATTTTGTTTTTTCAACCACAAAGTTTGTGCCTTCCCATTTGCTCGCTTTCGTCCAGTAAAAAGTAAATTCAATATGGTTTCCTTTTTCATTTTCTATATGTAAGTCTGCAACAAATATTCCAATGCTTTTATCGGTTGCGGGTACTTCTTTAATTGTTTGCCAATTATCATCAGTCCAGTGTATTACTGCTTCTTCCGCAACTTCTATTCGCAAAGTTTTTTTTGATGATATTGTTTTAACCTGGTTATTAAACCGCCAGATTTTATAAGGCGAAGTAATTTTTTGTTTTAAATACCGCTCCTGCGTTTGCGGCGGCATATCAAAAACTTTTTTATCTCTTATGGAGGCGCATAATTTTATGTATTCGGCATGTGCCCATGTAAGTGGCATTGCAGAGCCGGTATGCTTACCAAAAAACAAACCTTTTTCCGGAATATCATCTGTATCCCAAATTTGTTCGGGAAGTAAACCGTGATTGGTAAAGGCATCCATTGCTTTTAATAAATTCTTTGCGCCGTCAATATTGTTTGCGGCAATTTCATAGTGTGCTCTTTCGCCTGTAAGCAAAGGCCACGCACGCCCTATTCCTACACCTGTATATGGATTGCCATTTTCATCTTCACCATATCCATCATTATTATAGCGATGCCAGCAAGGGCCGCCCGGCGTATCTACTTTTAATTTTGCATCAATCAATTTTATGGTATTCAAAATTTTGGGATCATTTGCCGCACGCAATCCAAAACGCACGAGCGCCAATGCATCTACGCAGATCAGTTCATTAATAAGTGTTTTGCCTTCGTCATTTTCATGATTTTTTAAATAAATATATTGATCTCCTAATTCTGTGGCTGCAATATTATAGTAAGGATTTATTCGAATATAATATCCGTCAACGCCCATTTCTTTCGCAAGATTTGTATCTGTAACATAAGTCCACGTTTCAATATTATCGTTCCAATAATCGGCTGTTTCGCGACAATAGGTTGCTAATTTTTTTTCATTGTTTATTTCAGCAAGATCTGCAGCTGCAAGTAATCCGGCTACTTCAGCCGCTATTGTATAAGGAGAAAATCCCTTTTCTTCTTCCCATCTGTCTTGTTGTGTATAGGGGCCATTAATTATTAAATATGCAATTGCTTTTTTTATGGGCGGCCAATATCTTTCCATTCTGTCTTGTTCAATAGCTTCGTATCGGTTGCAGGTATCAATCAATAAAATGGGCAGTGCTGTTTGATCCATCTGAACTCCATTCCAGTAATGTTCGCCGGAGAGCCACATATTTTGCGGCCAACTGCCATCCGCTTTTTGAGTTGACATTAAATAATTTACAATGCGCAGTGCATCGTCCTTTGTTTTAAGTGCAAGAAAACCATTGGCACTTTCTACCAAATCTCTGGGCCATACCAAATGATACCCGCCTAAATCATTATCTCCCTTCGCTTCTCCCCAGGGAATAGACATGCTTGCAATAATGCCGCCGGGAAAAGATTTTGCTTCGCTCGTACGCAGCACGGCGGCACTTATCTTAAAATTTTTTCCCTTTACATTATCCAATGTATCCAGCCATTTTCCCCATTCATGTATATACCATCTTTTTGCCGAATTAAAACCATCTAAAATACTGGCCCAGGCATGATTTGCGGCTTCTGCAGGTGTTCTTCCAAAACTTAATGCGAGCAAAAAATTATTGTTTTTTGAAATGTCTATTTCTCCCGTTAATGCAATATTTCCATGCTCCGCATTCGTATATTCCCATGTCATCATTTTATGTTGATGCAGATCAGTCCATCCGTCCGATGTGCCCGCATATCCTGCCGAACGTTTAAGCCAGTTTGCAGAGCAGGCGAGCGCTAATGATAAACTACCATTTTGCGCAAACAACATGGGAATACCTTTGTACTCTCCCACCCAACCTGAATTATCAGAGCCCTGGTTATTTAAATGCGGAGCAAGCAAAACGTATAAATGAAAATCATCCGCATTTTCTTTTGCATTAAAACTAACTTTTTGTAAAACTGTATTTCTGAAAGGATCGGCTATTATTTCTTTTACAATTTCATATTTATTCTGCATGCAAAAATTAGTAACAAGATAAGCAGGCGTTCCCTCCTTTATCATTTTCGTGGTATGATGTGTGTGTCTTTTTTCTTCTGAAAAAAAATCTTTTCCATCTGTAACAATCAATTCCATATCTCTTAAACAGGCAATATCTTCTCTGGGATAATACACTTCATTTAAAATACCATGACTTATTGTAAATACAATTTCGGAAGCTGCGTTAATTGCTTCGCCAATACCTGATTTTGCGCTGGAAGTCCATCTGGCACTAATTCCCGGAGCTCCGGGAGCATTTTTATTTTCATTTTCCATATTACAATTTATAGGTGAATTTCTGAGGTTTATTTAATTTTTTTTAAGTAGGCAAACAAATTTAAAATAACAAAATCAGCAATTGATTTAATGTTGAATAATTACATGTTTTTTCAATTTCAAAATCTTTTGAAAAATTTAAAGTCAACATAAAAATAATTTTATTTTGAAATATTCCTGAATTAAAAAATTGCTTCCACCTTATAATTATTCATATAAAATATAACTCCGAAATATTTTAACTCTAAAACAATTGTTGTTTTTTTGCCGGTGAATAAAATGATTTATAATTCTAAAAAAAACTAAATGAAAAAAACACTATTTATTTGTTTGCTTTTTATTGCAATTATTTCAGCGAATGCACAGGATACAACAGTGCAGGGTTTAAAAGCAAGCGCATCTCAATCAATTAAAAAAGATGTAAACGATACTATTCCGCAAACGTGGAAAACAGGAGGAATTTTTAGTTTAAATATTGCGCAAGGTTCTTTAAGCAACTGGGCTGCCGGCGGTGATGATTTTTCTCTTTCGGTAAACACTTATTTAAATGCTTATGCATTTTATAAAAAAGGAAAAAATAGTTGGGATAATAATTTAGATATAAATTTTGGTTACTTAAAAACTACAAGTCTCGGCGCCCGCAAGAACGATGATAGAATTGATTTTTTATCAAAGTATGGTTATGCGTTAAATAAAAAATTAAACGTCGCCGGTTTATTCGATTTCAGAACACAATTTTTTAAAGGTTATTCCTATCCTGATGCAAATACAAAAATTTTATCATCCAATTTTATGGCGCCGGCTTATATTTTATTAGGCATTGGTTTAGATTATCATCCGGTTCCCGAATTATCTATATTTATTTCGCCGCTCACTTCGCGCTGGACGATTGTGAACGATGACAGCTTATCTGCACAAGGCGCGTACGGCGTGGCTCCCGGCAAAAAAAGCATCAATGCAATTGGCGCGTATGTATCTATCAATTATCAAAAAAATTTTAATAGCATTTTAAGTTATGCGGGCAGGCTCGATCTGTTTTCAAACTATAAAAGCCATCCGCAAAATGTAGATTTATACATGACAAATTTATTTGCTGTTAAATTATCAAAAGTACTTTCGGCAACTTATAGCTTAGATTTAATTTATGATGATGATGTAAAATTATTTGGTCCGAATCATGATGCTCCCGGCTTACAGGTAAAATCGCTGGTTGGTGTTGGCTTGTTGGTAAAACTATAAATTATTTTTGAAGTGATTTTTCTGTTGGTGATGTAATTTGGAAAATAGTTTGTTTTATTGTGGCAAGATTATTTTTTTCAGTAATTATTTTTTTGATGTTTAATTTATAGCGCATCAGAAATTCATTATTATACATCACATTCAGCCATTGCACATTAGCCGAAATTACGATGTAAGCACAACTAACTTTATTATTATTAACAGTGCAAATTGGTTTTAAAGAATCAGAAAATATTGCTTGTAATGCAAGAGATGAATCTTCGTAAGCAGAATCAATAATCCATAATTTTTTTTGCGCATCATTTGTTTGCAATTCAAAAACAATTGTATCGCCAACATTCGCATTTATAATTCCGTTTGATGGTTTGTACGAAAGAATATTATAAGTATTATACGCAGAACCTTTAAACGGAGTTCGATAAAATTCTCTTAGTGTTGACGGATTTTGCAAAAGCGTCCATTGAAAATTTTCAGGATAATGGTCTTCGATAAAATCTTTGGGAGGCGTTAAAAAATAACGCTCATCATAATCTTTTACAAATTCATTATTATAATTTATATAACCACTTGCCCAGGTTGCGTCAAGCAAATACCAGTTACTGTCAATCATCACCGCATTCCATTTATGATTGCATCTGAATTGTGAATTTCCATTTGTTCTTGCATAACCTGTTATCACTTCGCTTTTAATTCCTGCATCGTTGCAAAGCGTTTTAAAAAGTCGCGCATATCCATCGCAAACAGCAAGCCTTTTCTTTAAAACCATTTCTGCAACTCGTTCATCAAGCGGTTTTAATTCTGCAGAAGTATCATCATCTTCATCCCAAAAAAAAGCAGAATTATTATAAGGTTTATTATAACTTATTACATGATATGCAATATTATCCGTGATCCATAAAAAGATAGAAGTTACTTTTTCAATATCGGTTGTAGAATTTTCAGTAAGATATTTCGCCAATGAATCAGGGCAATTTCCCTGCAAATTTTTTTGCCTTTTATTCGCAGAATGAAAACTTATAAATTTATTTTGAGAAAAAACAGTTTGTGTAAACAGTATAAGCAAAACAATAATCAGCCATTTCATAACATCACAATTATCAAAATAAAAAAAGGGAAACCACATTGCAATTTCCGAAATTATTTTTTATCAGCAAAGGATTTATATCAAGAAATTTTTGCAATTATTTCTTAATAAATCATTTTAGAAAAACCTTATCTAATTGATAATTTAGAAATCAATTAAACAACAAAAAATATATCATTAAATTTAGTTGCAAACAACTTTATTCCGTCATTTCGACGACAGGAGAAATCTCCTGCATAACAGGTTGGCAAATTTTTGTGACGTTTACTTGCAAGAGATTTCTCGCTCCGCTCGAAATGACGGCAAATTTTTTAAGTAAATTTGTAAATAATTTTTTTTATGCAGGAAGCATATATTGTTGCAGGTTTTAGAACTGCAGTTACCAAAAGTAAAAAAGGTGGTTTCAGGTTTTACCGACCCGATGATTTGGCTGTTGAAGTAATTAAAGGTTTAATGGCTTCCGTGCCGCAATTGGAAGCAAAACGCGTGGATGATGTAATTGTTGGAAACGCTGTACCTGAGGCGGAGCAAGGCTTACAGTTCGGAAGAATTATTGCTGCAAAGGCTTTGGGAATTGATGTTGCCGGCATTACGATTAATCGTTATTGCGCAAGCGGTTTGGAAAGCATTGCAATGGCAACAGCAAAAATTCGCAGCGGCATGGCTGAGTGTATTGTTGCCGGCGGAACAGAAAGTATGAGCCTTGTGCCAACTGCAGGCTGGAAAACGGTGCCTTCTTATACAATTGCAAAAGATGAACCTGACTATTATTTAAGTATGGGCTTAACAGCAGAAGCTGTTGCAAAAGAATTTAAAGTGAGTCGTGAAGATCAGGATGCGTTTGCATTGGCATCGCATCAAAAAGCATTCAATGCAATTAAACAAGGTTATTTTAGAAACGGAATTTTACCCATAAATGTTGAGCAAATTTATGCAGATGAAAAAGGCAAGCGTAAAACGAAAAATTTTATTGTTGATACTGATGAAGGCGTAAGAGCAGATACCAATTTAGAAGCGCTTTCAAAATTAAAATCTGCATTTGCTGTAAACGGAACTGTAACAGCAGGCAACAGCTCACAAACCAGTGATGGCGCGGCTTTCGTAATTGTGATGAGCGAAAAAATGATAAATGAATTAGGACTAACACCAATTGGCAGATTAGTGAATTGTGCGAGCGCCGGCGTGCATCCGCGCATTATGGGCATGGGCCCCGTTGCTGCAATACCAAAAGTTTTAAAGCAGGCAAATATGAGTTTAAATGATATTGAATTAATAGAATTAAACGAAGCATTTGCATCGCAATCTGTGGCAGTTATTCGCGAACTAAATTTAAATACCGAAATTGTAAATATAAATGGCGGAGCTATCGCACTTGGTCATCCTTTGGGTTGCACCGGCTGCAAATTATCTATACAATTATTGAATGATATGAAACGCCTGCATAAAAAATATGGAATGGTAACAGCCTGTGTTGGCGGCGGACAAGGCATTGCAGGAATTATTGAAAATATCGAATAAAAAATAAAACACTATTTAATTGAAGAAAAAACATTGCAACGGATTTTGCAAAAATCATAATTCATAATTTAAATCGTCTTTATAAGTATCGCCATTTCCATCAGCCAACGCGTTTAATTCCAACACAACAATATCTGTATCTGCAACCACTTCATGCCAAATAAATACATCAATAGTTACCATTGAAGGCGCAAAAATTTTTTCATTTCCGAATTCTTCGCCTTTCATATTCTTCCAGTTCAAAGTTGCTTCGCCGCTCATTAAAATAATCTTCTCCGGATTTTTATTGGGCGATTTTCCTTTGTGATAATGTCTCCCGCTTAAACTTCCGGCTTTCCGGTATGCGATAATAAATTGCCCTGTACGGTTTGTTTCAAAAACATGCGTTGTGCCGCGTTCATCTTCACCAATTTTTTCTATCGGAATTATTTTTACCATAATTAAATTTCATACAATTCAAGTGGCTGACCGTTTGGATCGTAAAAGAAAACAAATTTTTTGTTGGTTAATTCATCCACTCTTATTTCCTGAACAGCTATGTTTTTACTCTTTAAATAATCGGCACTTTTTTCAACGTCATCAACTGCAAAAGCAAGATGCCGCAAGCCTTTCGCTTCAGGAAAAGATGCTCTTTCTTTGTAATCAGGAAATGAAAATAATTCAATTTGATATTTTCCGTTAATTGCTAAATCTAATTTGTAAGAATTTCTTTCTTCGCGAAATGTTTCTTTTACAATTTCAAATCCCAAAATTTCGGTATAAAATTTTTTGCTTAAATCATAATTGTCTGTAAGAATTGCAACGTGATGTATAAATTGAATATTTAGCATAAATTAATTCACTTCAGAGATTTTTTAAATTTCAATTTTTGTTTGTTTTTTCTGCAAGTTTTATTGTAATTTCTTTCCATCCTTTTTGCCAATCGCCGGCTGATTCTAATTTGCCCTCTTTAATTAATTCTTTTATGCGCCAACCTAAAAATACATCGCCGGTTTTTATTTTTGTTTTTGAAAAAATACTCTGCAGAATTTTATGCAACTTTTGCGGCTCGTTATTTATTGCATTTAAAATTTCTTTGTCATAATAAGTAGCTTCTTTACTAATAATCTTTTTGCCGCTTTCTAAAATACGAACCATTGCATTTTCAGCGCACAATTTTTTCCATTCATCTGCATCTATTTCAAATTCTGAGTTTGTTATGAAACGTGCCATGCGCTTGGCTTTCAGCAATTCTTTTGATTGAATTTCGTGCAATGCAGTTGGATAAAATATATTTCCTTTTTCATGAATAAAAGGAAGATTATGCAGATGTAAAATTTGTATGCGATTTAAAAAATCTTTTAGCTGAATTATCAGCCAATAATATCCGCAAACATCATGTTGATTATCGCCAATCCAAATCCAAACTTCCTCATCTTTTTTTTCATTCAAGGTCGAAACAATTTCATGTACTGTTTTTTTATCATCAACAGAATTAATTGCATTAACATAAGGCGAAAATTCCAACACATTTTTCCACCATTTCAAACGATTATTAACACCTTCTTCAGTATAAATATTTTCAATCGGTCCAACTGCAAACTCATCTTTTATTTGAATGATTTCTCCTTGCAAACTTTCATCAAGTTCAATTGCTTTTTGCAGAGTATGAATATCTGAAGTTTGAAAAACAATGTGCAGCATGACATTAATTTTCGGTTAATAACGTAATTCCTTCGCTTTTGCAAGGTGTTTCAAAATCTTTGTCATGACTTGCCAATTGCGTTATACCATGAATTTTGCAAGTTGCTAAAATAATTGCATCGTTTGGAAGAAGATTGTATTTTGACATGAAATCAGGAACCAAAGAAAAAAGTAAACTATCGGATGCAAGAAATAAAAATTTTTCAAGAAGTTTATAATCTGCCGATTGTCTTAAAACTTCGCTTATTTTTCGGGAAGATTTTAATGATTGTGGCGAACTGTTGCTATTAAGAATAAGAAAATAATACAAGTACTCGCTAACTATCGTTTCATTTATATAGCATTCATTATTTTGATTAGAAGTAAGTGATAATAAAAGTTTTTTCTTAGCACCTTTTTCAAATTCAATTAAAAGTGAAGAGTCAATCATTATTTTATTGCTCATAAACACTATACTTATCTAAATCAACATCCGGGTATTTTGCTGTTCCGCAATATTTCATTAGTTCTTTTATTCTTTCTTCTCCGGTCATTTCCTGAAATTTTTTTAACTCATCCTGAATTTTTTTTAATTCATCAATTTCATGTTCGTTCTCAGTTATTTTTATTTTTAATTCCTTCCCTTCCAAATTTTCAGGAATATCAATCACCACTTTTCCGCCTTCTGCTTTTTTAATAAATTCAAGCGTTTCCATAAAATCATTTTTTACAAATTTAAATTTTTTATTCCATCGGTTCTTCCACCAAATCCAATTCCACTTTCAAATTATTGATAATAAATTCCTGGCGCTCCATTGAATTTTTTCCCATAAAATATTCAAGCAAATTTTGAATATGATCACCTTGCTCTAAAATCACAGGCTGCAAGCGAATGTCAGCGCCAATAAATCTTCCAAATTCTTCGGGCGAAATTTCTCCCAATCCTTTAAACCTTGTGATTTCAGGCTTCCCGCCCAATTTTTTTATTGCTTCCTGTTTTTCTTTTTCATCATAACAATAAATGGTTTCTTTTTTATCACGCACACGAAACAAAGGCGTTTCTAAAATATACACATGATCTTTTTTTACAAGCTCAGGAAAAAATTGCAAAAAGAAAGTCATGATTAATAATCGAATGTGCATTCCGTCAACATCAGCATCAGTTGCAATCACAATTTTATTGTAACGCAAACCTTCAAGTCCATCTTCAATGTTTAAAGCATGCTGCAGCAAATTAAATTCTTCATTCTCATAAACAACTTTTTTTGTAAGACCAAAACAATTCAGCGGCTTGCCGCGCAAACTAAACACAGCCTGCGTTTCAACGTTTCGTGATTTTGTTATGCTGCCGCTTGCACTGTCGCCCTCCGTAATAAAAATGGTTGTTTCTTTTTGCTTTTCAAGAACGGCATTTTTTTCTTTTCCTGTTGCTTCATCGTTGTAATGAAACCGGCAATCCCTCAATTTTTTATTGTGAAGATTTGCTTTTTTCGCTCTTTCATTTGCGAGTTTTTTTATGCCGGCTAATTCCCTTCTTTCATGCTCACTTTGCTCAATTCTTTTTTTCAATGCGTCAGCAAAAGATGAATTTCTGTGCAAATAATTATCTAATTCTTTCGCTAAAAAATCGCCGATAAAATTTCGCATCGTTGGTCCATTCTCAAACACATTTTGCGAACCCAATTTAGTTTTCGTCTGGCTTTCAAAAACGGGTTCCTGAACCCGCACACTGATTGCAGCGCAAATGCTTCCGCGAATGTCAGCCGCTTCATAATCTTTTTTATAAAAATCACGAATCGTTTTTACAAATGCTTCGCGAAATGCTTGCTGGTGCGTTCCTGCCTGTGTTGTGTATTGACCATTCACAAACGAATAAATATCTTCACCATAATCGTTGTTGTGCGTGAGCGCAACTTCAATGTCGTCACCTTTTAAATGTATTATTGGGTAGCGCAATTCATCTTCATTTGTTTTGCGCTGCAATAAATCGAGCAAACCATTTTTACTTACAAATCTTTTATTGTTGAAATTAATTACAAGTCCGGCATTTAAATAACAATAATTCCAAAGCTGCGCATCAATATATTCATTCAAAAAATGAAAGTTGTGAAACATGTTTTCATCGGGCACAAATGTTATTCGGGTTCCGTTTTCTTCATCGCTTTTTATTTCTTTATGTTCTTTAATTATCACACCTTTTTCAAACTCCGCAACTTTCATTTTTCCTTCACGAAAACTTTCAATTTTAAAATAACTGCTCAACGCATTCACCGCTTTTATGCCCACACCATTTAAGCCTACACTCTTCTGAAACGCTTTGCTGTCGTACTTTGCACCGGTATTTATCTTGCTCGCAACGTCAACAACTTTTCCCAAAGGCACTCCACGACCATAATCGCGAACCACAACTTTTTTATCATCAATTACTAAATCAATATGTCTTCCGAAACCCATCATATGTTCATCAATCGAGTTATCAATCACCTCTTTTATCATCACATAAATTCCGTCGTCCGGCGTGCTGCCGTCACCCAATTTTCCAATGTACATTCCTGGTCGCAAACGAATATGTTCACGCCAGTCGAGGCTCACAATGCTCTCTTCTGTGTAATCAAAAATTGTTTTTTCTTTTGTTAATCCCATACCAATTTTCACACGTTTTATTTCAATAAATATTTTTATGAATCCAACATTTGTTTTTCATGGCATCGCCTGTTGCGTCGCACTCTTGTACGTTCGGAATATTGTTTAATTTTTGGGCTAAAGCCTTGAGACCTTTTCTTTTATTATTCATTGAATTGGCTTTAGCCAAAATACTGCAAACTCACTTTACACGATCACTATTCCAGCAAGTATAAACATTGCAATTTAACGCAACAATTTATTCATCTCATATAACTTTTCTGCACAAACCTTGTCACATGTGGATAATCAACAATACAAATTTTTCATCATCAACCATAATTTAACAATAAAAAAACACATTAAAAAATCAATAAAATTAGTTTTACTAAATAGCTACAATGCAGGCTGACAAACATTATACAACTGCACAAATTTTTATAACGCAAATTGCGGCGGTGCTAATTATCATTCCGTTAGCGCCATTTATTTGCAGATTTATTCCGCCGCTTTTAATTACCGGCTACAACATTGATTTCATCATTTCTATAATTATTGCCATTTTATTTGTTCGGTTAATTACATGGTTAATTCGTCCAATGATTATTCCGTTGTTTCTTTTAACGCTTGCAATTTTGGTGTTTAATTTTTTTACCGATAATTACAGCTTTAAAAATATTTTTAACAGCTATCAAAATTTAGTTGCACAAAATTGGACGACACGCGAACAAAAAGCAACCGACCTTTTAAGCGAAACACCTTATTTGTTTGAAGATGGTGCAAGCAAAACAAGCAGACTTGTAAAAGAGAAAGTTCAGTATCAGGATTCGGTTGTGCGAAATTTTTCTGTTAAACACTCGCTCGAATATTTTAATTCGTACGAAAATAAATATGGAATGCTTACGCGATATTTATCACTTTTTAAATACATTAATCAGCATTTCGATTACGTGCCCGACCCGCAAAAAGATGAATATTATGCAACGCCGCGCGAAACAATTTTAAACGGGCTCGGCGGCGATTGCGATGATCACAGCATTTTAATGGCGAGCTGTTTAATGAGCATTGGCGCACAATGCAGGCTGGTGATTGTTGATAATCATATGTATCCGGAAATGTTTATGGGCGATAAAAAACATTTCGAAATTTTGCAACAGGCAATTGTGCAAATGTTCAGCGATGAAATTATTGACAGAATTTATTATCATGAAAATAATGGCAATTATTGGATTAATCTTGATTACACCGCTCGTCATCCCGGCGGACCTTATTTGAATGACGACATAAAATTAGTTGTTGATTTGTGAATCCAAGTACGATGTACGATTTTTAATTACTTTGTAAGCACAAATTGTTTCGAATGTCTTCCTCAAAAATTTTCTCAATAATTTTTTCTTTGATTATTTGCCTGCAATTAAATGCACAAAAAATTTCTATCAATATTCTTGACTCAGGCAGAAAAATTTCGCTTCGCGGATTAAGTGTTGTAAATGATAATATAATTTGGGCAAGCGGAAATAACGGAACTGTTGCCCGTTCAATTAACGGAGGCAAAACCTTTGCATGGCTTACTGTGAAAGGCTTTGAGCAACGCGATTTTCGCGATGTTGAAGCTTTCGATTCAAACACTGCATTGATTATGGCTGTTGCAGAACCGGCAATTATTTTAAAAACAAAAGATGGCGGAAAGGATTGGTATAAAGTTTTTGAAGACACAACAAAAGGAATGTTTTTAGATGCGATGGACTTTGCAAATGATAGTTTAGGAATTGTAATCGGCGATCCGATAAACAATAAAATTTTTATTGCAACAACACCAAACGCTGGTGAGAAATGGTTTACGGCAAAAGGCGATGACACAATTTTAAATCCGGTTTCATTTAAAGGTGAAGCTTTTTTTGCAGCAAGCGGAACAAATATTGCAATTCATAAAAATGGAAATTATTTTGAAGGCGCATTTGTCTCAGGCGGAACTGTTTCGAGAATTTTTTACAATGAAAAAACAGAATTATTGCCGATAATTCAGGGCAAGGAAACAACGGGCACAAATTCTGTCGCAATTGATTTTGCGGCAAAAAAAGGAGTTGTCGTTGGCGGCGATTTTGCAAACGATAAAGACACTTTATTAAATTGCATTTTAATCAATTTAAAAGACAGCATTCAATTTATTCGTCCGCAAACTTCGCCGCATGGTTATCGCAGTTGCGTTGCTTACATTTCAAAAAACACATTAATTTGCTGCGGCACAAACGGCGTTGATATTTCAACCGATGGAGGAATAAACTGGCAATTAATTTCAACAAAAAGTTTTAATGTTTGTGTAAAAGCAAAAAATGGTTCGGCAGTTTTCCTTGCAGGTGTAAATGGAAAAATTGCAAAGATGGAATAATTAAATCTTCGATGGTTTTCTCAAAAATTTAAAATTATAAAATGGTAAAACATATAATCTTAACACTGCTTCTATTTCTAAATAATTTTATGATATTTTAAAGATTGTGAAATACTTTCATACGTTTTTTCATCACTCCAATTTTCAGGTATAAATTCTTTGCCGATAATTTTTTCATATAACTCAATATACCGTCGCGAAATTGTGTTTACCCATTCTTCACTCATTTCAGGAACGGTTTGATCTTTCCTTCCCATAAAATTATTTTCAATCAGCCACTCACGCACAAACTCTTTACTCAATTGTTTTTGCCGTTCGCCTTTTTGTTGGCGTTCTTCAAAACCATCTGCATAAAAATATCTTGATGAATCGGGCGTATGCACTTCATCTATCAAATAAATTTCATTGTTTAATTTGCCGAATTCATATTTTGTATCAACTAAAATCAATCCGCGTTTTGCAGCTATTTGTTTTCCTCTTTCAAATAAATTCAATGCATATTTTTCGATTACATTCCAATCTTCTTCATTCACCAATTTGCTTGCAATAATTTTTTGTTTTGAAATATCCTCGTCATGCCCTTGGGCAGCCTTTGTAGAAGGTGTAATAATGGGTGAAGAAAAAAAATCGTTTTCTTTCATGCCTTCAGGTAAATTAATTCCACATAAAATTCTTTTTCCACTTTCATACGTTCTCCATGCATGACCGGTTAAATTTCCGCGCACTACCATTTCAATTTTAAAAGGGATACATTTTTTGCCAAAAGCCGCAGTGGGCGCGGGTATTGCAACAAGCCAGTTGGGGCAAATATCTTTTGTTGCTTCAAGCATGTAAGCAGCAATTTGATTTAAGACCTGCCCTTTAAACGGAATTGGTTTTGGAAGAATTACGTCAAATGCAGAGATGCGATTGCTGGCTATCATCACCAGCCAATTGTTAGAAATTGTATAAACATCGCGTACTTTTCCCTTGTAAAAAAAAGTTTGGTTTGGAAAATTAAATCGGTTCATCATACAAAATTATTTTTTATAGCGCCTTTCATGTAATATTCTCCACACATTTGTGAACAATAATTATTTTTATATCAGAATCACAATTGCTATCTTGCCTTAGCTCTTTTTAAATTAGTTGCAATGAAAATTTTTAAACGTTTTTTTCTTTTGTTATATGTTTTTGTTTGCTCGCTTGCTGCAGGCGCACAAAATAATATAACAATTTCAGGAAATGTTTTTAATAAAGCAACAAAAGAAAGTCTTGACGTAGTATCTGTAACAATAACAGGCGGAACTGCCGGAACTTATACAGATGAGAAGGGAAGATTTAAATTAAATACTTCGCAAAAACCTCCTTTTACTTTAATGATAAGTTCGGTGGGTTATGCAGATAAAGAAATAGAAGTTACTTCCGAAACGCAAAATATTAATATAGAATTAGAGCCTTCTTATATTTTAGGTACTGAAATTGTAATTGCCGCATCCCGCATGCCTGAAAGATTGTTACAATCCCCTGTTTCTATTGAGCGAGTAAATACATTAAACATTATAAATGCGCCTGCACCTTCGTATTATGATTTACTGAATAATTTAAAAGGTGTTGATTTTACCACATCGAGCTTAACCTTTAAAACGCCCAGTACGCGCGGCTTTAATGGCAGCGGTAACGTTCGCTTTAACCAAATTGTTGACGGAATGGATAACCAGGCACCGGGTTTAAACTTTTCTTTAGGCAATGTAATTGGATTAACACAATTGGATGTTGATAATATGGAATTATTAGAAGGCGCTTCTTCTGCACTTTACGGACCTGGCGGAATGAACGGTACTTTAATTGTTACCAGCAAAGATCCGTTTAAATATCAGGGAATAAGTGCCGAAGTAAAAATGGGCGCGATGAATATAAACAGCCCGGTAAGAAGCGCTTCTCCTTATTATGATTTGAGCGTAAGATGGGCGCAAAAATTGAGTGATAAATTTGCATTTAAATTATCTGCTCAATATATTGAAGCAAAAGATTGGGTAGCTTACGACAGCAGCGATTATGACCTTCCAAATACAATGTATAAAACTGGCGGCGGCACAAGAGAAACGGATCCTGCATACAATGGCGTAAATTTATATGGTGATGAACATATAAGCCAAATTCCGGATATGCTTACGCTTTCACAAGAAATTTTAGGAGGAGCAACTCAACAATATGTTTCTTATTATGAATCATTAAGTGGCGGTGTGCCACCAACACAACAACAAATAAATGCTTTTTTAAATTCATCTGCATCAGGTGTTCAGCCTTTTTATGTTGGCGTTGCAAACGGAATAATTCCAAAACAATATGTTACAAGAACAGGTTATCGCGAAGCGGATATTATTGATCCTACAACAAAAAATATAAAGTTTTCCGGAGGGTTATTTTATAAAATAAATGATCGTTTAACAGCTTCTTTCATCGGTTATTATGGAACCGGAAATACTGTTTATACAGGCAGCGACAGATATTCTTTGAAGAATTTACAAATGGGTCAATACAAGCTCGAACTAAAAAGCACTAACTGGTTTTTACGCGGATATACAACGCAGGAAAATGCCGGCGATGCTTTTAATGCCACTGTAAATACAGAGTTATTAAATGAAGCATGGAAGCCAAGCGTTAATATAAATAATCTTGCGGGCAGTTGGTATCCGCAATATATTGCTGCTTTTGTTGGGGCAAAATTGGCTGGCGCAAACGACGTTGTTGCTTACAATGCTGCGCGCACATTTGCTGATGCGGGAAGACCAGCACCAGGCAGCGCACAATTCAATAATATTTTTGATTCTATTGCAAAAATACCTATCCCTAATGGCGGAAGATTTTTAGATAAAAGCGATTTGTACATGGTTGAAGGGCAATATAATTTTACTAACGCACTTGGCTTAAAAAACAAAGGCACTGATGTTTTAGCAGGTGCTAACTGGAAAGAATATATATTAAACTCTGAAGGCACCTTGTTCGCCGATTATGGAGGAAAAATTCACATTAATGAATATGGAGCGTATGCACAGATCTCTCAAAAAATTTTGAAAGATGTTTTGAAATTATCTGTTTCAGGCCGCTATGATAAAAATGAAAACTTTGATGGGCATTTTACGCCAAGAGCAACGGCCGTAATAACTGTTGCAAAAAATCAAAACATTCGTTTATCTTATCAATCTGCGTATCGTTTTCCTACCACACAAAATCAATGGATAAATTTGCGCGTTGGAGGAAATGCCTATTTAATTGGCGGGCTTCCGGCGCTGAGAGATTTACATCATTTCAATACAAACCCGGCATACACACAAGCGAGTTTTCAGCAATTTGTTGCAACAGGAAATCCAAGTGTTTTGCAGATTCAGCAGTTTGGAAAATACAGTCCTGAAATTGCAAACTCTTATGAAATAGGTTATAAAGGTTTAGCAGCCGATAATAAATTATTGATTGATGTTTATGGATATTATGCGCAGTATAAAAATCTTTTAACGCGGATCAATACTTTTCAATCTTCTGATTCAAGTGGAAATCCGCAAGGTTTGAAAAGTCCAACCATTATTTCGGTATCAGTTAACAGTCCCAATAAAGTGCATACAAATGGTTATGGTGCATCGCTGCAATATTTATTAAGAAATAATTTTTCAATTTCGGGCAACTTTTTTTCCGATGAAATTCACGATGTGCCCGCAGGTTATAAAGCTTATTTTAATACGCCAAAATATCGCGCAAATATTGGCTTCGCAAACAGCGGGTTTGGGTTTGAGAAAAGATTTGGCTTTAATATTATCTGGCGCTGGCAAGATGCATTTTATGAAGAAAGTGATTTTATCCAGGGCAATGTAAAAGCTTTCAGCACTTTGGATGCGCAGGTTAGTTATAAATTTCCTACGATAAAATCTTTAATAAAATTAGGCGCTACAAATATTACCAATCATTATTATATAAATGCGCCGGGCAACCCAAGCATCGGTGGATTGTATTATGTGAGTTTGGGTTATAATGTTTTTTGATATTACGAAGGCTGCAATATTAATTTCGCCATTCATGCGCAAGTGTAAATCTTAATTATATCAAACGCTATAAATTTAATGAGGTGCCTGCCTCTGCAGCATAACGCTTACAGCGGTGAACACTTCATTCCAGTACAGGCGGGAATCTCATTTTTTATTCATTGATTTTTATCAATTATAATCCTATATTTTTGCGATGCTTAAAAGAGCTGTATAACGAACAGAACGTACAAGAGTGCGACGCAACAAAAGTTCAATGCTTATTCTGCAGCTTAGTTCATAAAAATTATTTTGCAATAAAAGAAGAAAAAATATTATGCGACAAATTGCATTTCGGGAAGCTTTGCGCGAAGCGATGAGCGAGGAAATGAGAAGAGATGAACGCGTTTTTTTGATGGGTGAAGAAGTTGCGGAATATAACGGCGCTTACAAAGTGAGCCAGGGAATGCTCGCAGAGTTTGGACCTAAACGCGTGATTGATACGCCGATTTCCGAACTTGGTTTTACAGCAGTTGGCGTTGGTGCTGCGCAAAATGGTTTGCGCCCTGTTGTTGAGTTTATGACATTTAATTTTGCTGTGTTGGCGCTTGACCAAATTTTGAACACTGCTTCCAAAATGCTTGCTATGAGCGGCGGACAGCTCAATTGTCCGATAGTTTTTCGCGGACCGAATGGAAGCGCAGGTCAACTTGGTGCGCAACATTCTACAGCGTTTGAAAATTTATATGCAAATATTCCGGGTATGAAAGTGGTTTCGCCAAGCAACGGAAAAGATGCAAAAGGTTTGTTGAAACAAGCCATCCGTTACGAAGAAGATCCGGTAATTTTTATGGAAAGTGAAGTAATGTACGGCGATAAAAGTGAAGTGCCCGAAGAAGAATATTATATTGAATTAGGAAAAGCCGAAGTAAAAAAAGAAGGCAAAGATATAACGATAGTTTCCTTTAATAAAATGATGAAAGTTGCGCTGGGTGCGGCTTCTGAACTTCAAAAAGAAAATATAAATGCTGAAGTAATTGACTTGCGCACAATTCGCCCATTGGATTGGCAAACGATTTTAGAAAGCGTAAAAAAAACAAATCGTTTGGTAATTGTTGATGAAGAATGGCCTTATGGATCTATCAGTTCTGAAATTGCATATAGAATTCAGAAAGAAGGTTTCGATTATTTGGATGCGCCCATCCGCCGCATAACCAGCGCTGATGCGCCAATGCATTATGCGCCAAATTTAGTTGCTGCTTATTTGCCTGATGTGCCGCGAACAGTAAAATTGGTAAAAGAAGTAATGTATCTAAAAAAATAATCTTCTTTAATCAAAAAAAAAAATCCCGATATTTAGCACGACCCCGCGGCTCTTAATTTTACTCAATGCGAAATGTAGCCTTATTTATTTGTGTATTTATTTGCCAATTATCCTTAGCACAAAAAAAGGATACAACGCATGTGCAAACAGATACCTCCACGCTGGAAAATGTTTCTGTGTCTGCATTTGAATCAAAACAAACGCGATTAAAAGATGTACCTGCTTCAATTGCAGTATTAGATAAAACAGACCTGCAAAGTTTCGATTATTACGGTTCCTTTGTTCCAATAATGAATACGGTTACAGGAGTTAGAATGGAAGAACGTTCGCCCGGAAGCATCCGCTTATCAATTCGTGGCAGTTTATTAAGATCGCCTTTTGGTGTGCGCGATATAAAAATTTATTGGGACGATATTCCTTTAACCGATGCTTCGGGAAATAGTTATTTAAATTTAGTTGATTTAAATTATCTGCAATCTATCGAAATTGTAAAAGGGCCGGCGGGAAGCTTATATGGCGCAAATACAGGCGGCGCAATGATTTTGCATTCGGCTGCAAATAATCCATCAAACAAAAAAAATATTTTTAATGGTTCTTTAATTGGCGGCATAAATGGATTGTTGAATGAACAGGCAGGCTGGCGCTCGCAACAAAAAAATTTTTATTTTAGTCTTCAGCAAAGTCATGTACAAAGTGATGGTTACCGCGCGCAATCTTCTTTAAGAAGAGATATTATTAAATTGAACGGAACCTGGAATATCAGCCAAAATCAATCTTTATCTTTTCTTGCATTTTATGCTGACCTTTATTACAAAACCCCCGGAGGGCTTACATTACAGCAATTAATGCAAGACCCTTCTTCCGCAAGAACCGATAATGTAACACAAAAAACTTTTGTTCATAATAAAACTCCGTTTGGTGCAGTAACTTATAAATCTTTAATAGGAAAAAATATTTTGAATACGACTTCTGTAGTAATAAATCATACAAATTTTACAAATCCAACAATTAGAAATTATGAATTAAGAAGTGAATGGAATTATGGCGCAAGAACAACTTTTGCATACAATTTTCAAGAAAATTTATTGAATTTACAAGCGCTTGCCGGTGCAGAATGGCAATACAATAATTCGCATATTGATGATTACGGGAATAATGCAGGAATGCAGGATACAGTTCAGTTTAAAGATGTGGCGCAAATAAAACAATATTTTTTCTTTGCGCAATTAAATGCCAATTATAAGCATCTTTTTTTGCAAACAGGCTTAAGCAGAAATACAATTGAATATACATACAACCGAACAACCGACCACACAATTCCCTATCCGGAAAACAAAACTTCCGGACCTGTGCTGGCGCCGCGTTTTAGTGCATTGTATCAATTAAATAAAACAATTTCTGTTTATGGGATAATTGCAAAAGGATTTTCTCCGCCAACTATTGCTGAAATAATTCCGTCGAACGGAATTTTTTACATCAACCTTCAACCCGAGTACGGATGGAATTATGAACTTGGCTTAAAAGGTTCTGTGTTCAGCAATAAAAAAAATATTTTAGATATCAGCACTTCATTGTATTATTTTGGATTGAAAGATGCAATTGTGCGAAGAGAAGACAGCACCGGCAGCGAATATTTTGTAAACGCCGGAAGCACCATCCAGAAAGGGTTTGAGCTTTGGTTAAAAGGTTATATTATTAAAAGCAAAACGAAATTTATTGCACAATTAAATATCTCGAACAGCTTAACGTATCAGCCTTATCGCTTCGATCAATATATTTACGATAACAATAATTATTCGGGAAATAAAATTACCGGCGTTCCGCGTTTTGTTGATGTTACAACTTTCGATCTGTCCACTCACAAAAATTATTATGCAAACATTATTTTAAACTGCACTTCATCAATTCCGTTAAACGATGCAAATACGGATTATGCAAAACCTTACCAATTATTGCAAATGAAATTTGGAAAAACTTTAATCATAAAAAAATATACATTCAATGTTTTTGCCGGAGTTGATAATGCATTAAACGAAGTGTATAGTTTAGGAAACGATATTAATGCGGCGGGTAGCCGTTATTATAATCCCGCACCAAAAGTGAATTTTTTTGCAGGAGGAAAAATTCAATTCTAAATTCTGCAAACATTAATTACTTTCATTTTTATTTTTTAATTTTTAATTTAATTAAATGCCATCGAACATTTTGATTATTGATGATGAAAAAGCCATTCGTAAAACCTTATCAGAAATACTTTCTTACGAAGGATTTAAAATTGATGAAGCCGCCGATGGTGAAGAAGGTTATAAACTTTTTTGCGAAAAAAATTTTGATGTTGTGCTTTGCGATATAAAAATGCCAAAGATGGATGGCATTGAATTTCTAACAAAAGCAACAGAAAAAAATGCTGATATTCCTGTAATCGTTATCAGCGGTCATGGCACAATTGAAACAGCCGTTGAAGCAGTAAAAAAAGGTGCTTTCGATTACGTTGCAAAGCCGCCCGATTTAAATCGGTTATTAATCACCATCCGCAATGCGCTTGATAAAAATAAGCTCAGCAAAGAAACAAAAGTGCTGCGCCGAAAAGTAAGCCGTGTGCAGGAAATGATTGGTGAAAGCGATGCAATGAAACGCATAAAAGAAACCATAGAAAAAGTTGCACCAACTGATGCAAGAGTTTTAATAACAGGCGAAAATGGGGTAGGAAAAGAATTAGTTGCAAGATGGATTCACGAAAAAAGCAATCGCACCAACGGGCAATTAGTTGAAGTAAATTGCGCCGCCATTCCCGGCGAATTAATCGAAAGCGAATTATTTGGTCATGAAAAAGGTTCGTTTACTTCGGCAATAAAACAACGCATCGGAAAATTTGAGCAGGCAAATGGCGGCACATTATTTTTAGATGAAGTTGGCGACATGAGTTTGAATGCGCAGGCAAAAGTTCTGCGCGCTTTGCAGGAAGGAAGAATTACCCGTGTTGGCGGAGACAAAGAAATATTGGTTGATGTGCGCGTTATCGCAGCAACAAATAAAGACCTGTTGAAAGAAGTGGAACAAAAAACTTTCAGGTTAGATCTGTATCATCGTTTAAGTGTTATTTTAATTCATGTGCAATCGCTCAATGAAAGAAAAGATGATATTCCTTTGATGGTAGAAAAATTTCTCAGCGATATTGCAGAAGAATACGGACAGGCAAAAAAAACAATGGAAAAAAAAGCAATAGATGCTTTACAGCAACACAACTGGACGGGCAACATTCGTGAATTGCGCAACGTAGTAGAACGGTTGGTTATTCTTTCCGGCAAAACAATTACGCTTGAAGACGTAACAAATTTTGTATTACCAAAATAGATTTTTCATTAGTTAATTGTATCAAATATTATGATACCAGCCTCAGCGCTTCGTGGCATCTTCGTTGCGTCGCAATCCTTTCATCCGCATCGCTTTTGGCAGCAAATAAACCAACAAAATTTCAGCATACAATTTTAAATATTCGAAATGAATTTAGAATTAAATAATAAAATAATAGTTGTTTCCGGCGGCGCAAAAGGAATTGGTGAAGGTATTGTAAAATTATTGGCAAAAGAAGAAGCAATTCCCGTTATTATAGGAAGAAATAAACAGGATAATTTAAAAACAGTTAACGAAATTGAAACCGCAAATGGCAAATGTTTTCAGGTAGTTGCTGAATTAACAAAACCGCAGGAATGCGAAAATGCAATTCAGCAAATATTAAAAAAATATGGGCGAATTGATGGTTTGGTAAACAACGCAGGTGTTAATGATGGTGTAGGTTTGGAGAATGGAAATTATGATACATTTATTGCATCGCTGCATAAAAATCTTATTCATTATTATCTTCTTGCAAAATGTGCTTTACCTGCATTAAAAATATCAAAAGGTTCCATTGTAAATATCAGCTCAAAAACTGCAGAAACCGGTCAGGGCGGCACTTCTGCGTATGCTGCGGCAAATGGCGCACGCAATGCATTAACGCGCGAGTGGGCAGTTGAATTACTAAAATACGGCATTCGTGTAAATGCAGTTGTTGTTGCAGAATGCTGGACACCGTTGTATGAAAAATGGATTTCAACTTTACCGGAACCTGAAAAAAAATTAGCTTCTATTCTTGCAAAAATCCCTTTAGAAAACAGGATGACCACAACCAAAGAAATTGCAAATGCAGTTGTTTTTCTGTTATCATCAAAATCAAGTCATACCACAGGTCAATTAATTCATGTAGATGGTGGCTATGTGCATTTAGACAGAGCTTTATCTAATGCTTAAATTTATTTTTTTGTTTATCAATTAACCAATGTTTTTTTATCAACTAAAATCACTTCTCTCCTACTACCAGCACTTGAAAAGTTCCCGGTTTCATTTTTGGTCTTTGACCTTCATTTAATTGATCCAGTTCGGCAGTAGGTAAAAATATTTGATGTGTTTGCTGATCAACGGTGCAAGTTCGCGCGCCTCTTTTTGTTACAATATTATCAAGTACTTTATAATTATTGCCGGATTGCTCTTGTATCATCGTTAAGGTACCATCGCCGTTTGATGAAAAAATTAAATTTCTCGTACTGTCAAATGCAACGCCATCGCAGCCGTCGCCAATGGATAATTTGGTTACAACATTTCCATTATCAGCGTTTATTATCATCAATAATTTATTATCACAACCGGCAAATAATCTTCTTGTTTTTTTATTTATTGCAAGCCCTGAAGGAGATTCGCCCGGCGCAATACTCCAGCTTGCTTCCACTGTATTGGTTTGAATATTTATGCAGGAAATTTCGCTTTTATCTTCAATGTTCACATAAATTTTTCCGGCGCCATCAGACACTGCGGTTTCAGGTTTTCCGCTTAAAGAAATAGTTGCCACAACTGAATCGGCTGCAGGATCAATTACAGAAAGATTTTTACTTCTTCCATTACAAGTAATTATTTTTTTTAAGAAAGGATCATACATAATGGCATCAGGGTTTTCACCGGTTTTTATTGAATCTAAAACTTTATTTGTTTTAATATCAAAAACAGTAACAGTATTTAATCCGCCATTGCTGGTAAAACCTTTATTAAATTCAGGAGCAAAAGCAATTCCATGCACACCTTTTGTGTTTGGAATAACACCAACAGAATCGCCTGTATTCTTATCCAAGATATTTACCTGCGTACCATGCGATACATAGAGATAATCGGTAACCGGACTTACAGCAATATAATCCCACCAATTATTGCTTTTAATAGGAAAAGTTTTAATAATTTTTAAAGACGGATTTGGTTGCGCAAAAGCTGAACAACTGAACATCAAAAAATTTAAAACTATAAGATAAATAAAACAATGTTTTTTCATGATTAATTATTTTTGAGGAAATTTATTTTGAATAAATACAAAATTTATTTTGTAAAAGCAATTACAATGCCTGATTATTATTTTTATAGTTTTAATGATAAATGTTATTTTGTTTTTTCTTTACTTTCGTAGCCGATATGAAGAAGATAGAACTGGAAATTGTAGCCTTATCGCATAGCATTACGCAAACGCATTCTTATGCCGTTGTGTTGGGCGAAGTAAATGGTTTGCGCCGCCTGCCAATTGTAATTGGTGGATTTGAAGCACAGGCAATTGCCGTTGCATTGGAACGCATGCAACCAAGCAGGCCGTTAACACACGACCTGATGAAAAATTTTATGAATGCTTTTAATGTTGAACTGATGGAGATTGTGATCAACGATTTACAGGAAGGAATTTTTTATTCGAAACTCGTTTGCATAAATGAACATGATACAGTTGAAATTGACAGCAGAACCAGCGATGCACTGGCTTTGGCTGTGCGCTTTGGTTGCCCGATTTACACCTTTGATAATATTTTGGAAAGCGCCGGAATTTTGATGGAAGATACCGGTAAAAAAAAGAAATCAGAAGTCGCAGTTGGCGATCCTTTAGGAGCCTCGCGGGAGGATATTAAAAATTTAAATTTACAGGAATTACAGAATTTATTAAATGAAGTTTTAGAACAGGAAGATTACATACGCGCTATCGCTATTAGAGATGAAATAAAAAAAAGAAAGAAAAAATAATTGCTGATAATTAATAATTGAACTAATTAGCCTCTGTTGTTAAAATATAAGTAAGAAAAAAAAATCTCTTGGTTGCTTTTCCAAACTGCAAAATAAATCTTGGTTTAAATATTATTCGCAAACGCGAAGATGGTTATCATGATATTGAAACGGTTTTTTATCCTTTGCCTTTATGCGATGCAGTTGAAGTGATTGTGCTGCCAGAAATCAGAAATCAGCAGTCAGATGTCCGAAATCAGAAATCAGAAATTCAAAATCTGTCAACTTCCGGATTAAATATTGAAGGAAAAATTGAAGAAAATCTTTGCATAAAAGCAGTTCAGTTATTAAAGAAAAATTTTTCACAATTGCCTCCTATTCAAATGCATTTGCATAAAGCAATTCCTGTTGGTGCGGGTTTAGGCGGCGGAAGTGCTGATGCAATATTTATTTTACAATTATTGAATGAAAAATTCGAATTAAAATTATCGAAAGAACAACTTTTCAATTATGCAAAAGAATTGGGAAGTGATTGCCCCTTTTTTATCATTAATAAACCTTGTTTTGCAACCGGACGTGGAGAAATTTTGCAAGAAATACATCTTGATCTTAGTAAATATTATTTTGTTATTGTAAATGCGGCAATACATATAAATACAAAATGGGCTTTTGCTCAAATTCAGTCACAGCAATCGTTTCAGCGAATTATAGAAATTATTAATGAACCAATCGTAAAATGGAAAAATTATTTAGCGAATGATTTTGAACAAATAATTGCAAAAAAATATCCTGAAATAATTGCTATCAAAAATAAATTGTACGATGCCGGTGCAATCTATTCTTCAATGAGCGGCAGCGGAAGTTCTGTTTATGGAATTTTTGAAAATGAAATTCCTGAAATAAATTTTCCTGCAGAATACTTTTATGTTCACTTAAAAAATATTTCCGCTTCTGCCACAGATAAAACGAACATTATAAATCATAAAAATTTTAATTGATTAATGTAGGTTTGCGTTATGTCAAATTTAACCATTAGTGAGCGCGGACAAATAATGCCATCTTCTCCAATCAGAAAGCTGGTACCTTTTGCTGAAGCAGCAAAGAAAAAAGGTATTAAAGTTTATCATTTAAATATTGGCCAGCCCGATATTGAAACACCAAAAGCAGCTTTGGATGCAGTTCGAAATTCTGATTTTAAAGTGCTGGAATACAGCCACAGCGCGGGTAACGAAAGCTACAGAAAAAAGTTGGTTGAATATTATAAGAGAAATAATATTGATATTGACTACACACAAATTATAATTACAACCGGCGGATCAGAAGCAATAATTTTTGGTTTTATGGCTTGCCTTAATCCGGGTGATGAAGTAATTATTCCTGAACCTTTTTATGCAAATTATAATGGTTTTGCAGTTGAAGCCGGCGTAAATGTTGTGCCTATTACTTCGCATATTGAAAATGGTTTTGCATTGCCGCCGATTGAAGATTTTGAAAAAAAAATCACTACGAAAACAAAAGCAATTGTTATTTGTAATCCAAATAATCCTACCGGTTATTTATACAGCAAAGAAGAAATGGAAACATTGCGCAACATCATCATCAAACATAATCTTTATTTATTTGCAGATGAAGCGTACCGCGAATTTTGTTATGAAGGAAAACATTTTAGCGCTATGCAATTATTAGGTGTTGATAATAATATTGTTTTAATGGATACTATCAGTAAGCGTTATAGTGCATGCGGCGCAAGAATTGGCGCTTTTATTTCAAAAAATAATACATTAATTGATACAGTAATAAAATTCGCACAAGCAAGGTTAAGTCCGCCAGGATTAGGACAAATTTTGGGCGAAGCTGCTATTGATTTACCTGCCAATTATTTTGATGAACCGAAAGCAGAATATTTGCGCAGAAGAAATTTATTGGTGGAAAGATTAAATGCAATGGATGACGTTTTTTGCCCAACTCCCGGCGGTGCTTTTTATGCGATGGCAAAGCTGCCGATTGACGATTCGGATAAATTTTGTCAATGGCTTTTAGAAAGTTTTGAATATAAAAATCAAACGGTAATGCTTGCGCCTGCTACCGGTTTTTACGGAACAAAAGGTTTGGGAAAACAGGAAGTTCGCCTTGCTTACGTTTTAAATACAGATGCCATTAATGCAGCAATGGATTGTTTAGAAAATGCTTTGAAAATTTATGACGGAAAAATTGAATAGCATGAATTTTAAAACATGAATTTCATTAATTAATTTTTATTTGTTAGCAATCTTCTTCGATAAATTTAATGTATTATTTTTGCCGCTTTTGGCGAGATAGCTCAGGCGGTTAGAGCGTTGGATTCATAACCCAAAGGTCTCGGGTTCAACTCCCGATCTCGCTACGAACGGGAGTTAATCCCAAATTTTGGTAGGGTTGCTCAATAAAAAGCAACCCTTTTTCTTTGAGTATCATTTCGTTATGTGTAAAGACCGGATTAATCGCAGGTTCCTGAATTAGCTTGAAAAAACTATAATAAATTGCTTGATTTATTTTTATTTTTTTGATGAAGTTTTACCTGAAAAATTTGCAAACAAATATAGGTTAAAAGGCAAAAATTGAAGTTAATGTTGAAAATTAAATATTGTTGAAACCCTTGTGGGAACTGATTTTAGGGCACACGCTTGGGCTGGATTCATCCTGCCGATAAATTACTTTTCAGAAAAATATGCTTTTATTGCTTATCCTTCAAGCGGACATACCGTTCAATATTTATTCTGTTTATGCCAAGGCTGTCAATTTTTTCAATACCTTTTTGTGTTAACGTATCATTGTTGATTGTAACAATAAAATTAAAATCATTTCCTTCCCATTGCCTGTCACTGCAGTATTCAAGGTGTTCTGTGTAATTGCTGTCCTTTAGTGTATAATGACCACCACCGGACGAATAGTCGGCAGCAGAATTTTTTCCCTTAGCAAGGCTATGGCTTAAAAAGGCAAAATGTGTATCATTGATTATCTTAATAAATTCCTTGCCTTTGGTATAATCAGTAACAATTGTATCGCCTTTTTCTACCAATGTTCCCGTCAGCAGTTTCCAGGTGCCTTGCATTGGTTTGCTTGTTTGTTTTGTTTTTTCGTTATTAACTGAAGTATTGCAACCTGCTAAGGCGAATAAAATTAAAATAAAGCTAATTATATTTTTCATAATATTATTAATCCGTACGCACAAGATATACAATTAACGGTTGTTTGTTGATTTGTATAACTTATATGCTTCATTTATGGGAAGAGTATCTATCCCTTATCTTTAAATCCAAATTTATTGTTCACTGGCAGTAGCTTAGATAAATGCATTAACCTTTCTGTTGAGATGATTGAGCGGGAGTTTATAGCTGAATAAAATTTGCTTAGCAAATTTCTGTTATTGCGCGCATCAGTTTCGCTGCCTTTTAAATAAACATACAAATGGGAGAAGCAGAAATAGTTGCCTTACACCACACAATAACCATCCATTCACATATCATTACTTATGGAGATGCTGCGGATGAAAAACTGACGGAAAACATAAGAGCAGAAATTGAAACGATGTGGAACGAACCACACGAAACAGTCATCATCAAAAGAATTTCTTTGAATGTGATTTTTCGTATTACGGCAGAACTGCGTCCTTCTATTGAGATGACAGAAGTATATAGCAATATCAACCCGCGCAATAATTATTTCAGGATAGAGGAATATGCACGTGGTAACATTTCTTTTGTAGATGGACTGGGTTGCAACAGCGGTTATTTTAAGCTGGAAAATTTGTATACAGGTTCTACAACGGCTGCTCATGAATATGGGCACACGCTTGGGCTTCATCATCCTGCTGATATTGACTACAGAGGCAAAGGTGTTCCCCGCATTATGTGTCCCAGAGGCACATTGGTTGATGCACCGTTTCAATATGATCCTTCAAAACCGGCAGGCGTTACCGGCGGCACCATGCATCCTATGTACAGAAAAGTATTTGCTGAAGATATTGCAGCGCTAAAGCTGGAGCGCCTTCAATTTAACAATAGTAAAGCTATTGCCGGCGAATTTACCAATGTGTTTCATTTTAACCATAAACATGAAGGTTAAGATGAAGAAAATATAAATAAGCTTTTAAGAAATGTATGTTGAAAAGGATGGCATTATTTATTTGGAGGCACTGACGGATATTTTATACTGTAAATACGAATAGATAAAATATATGCTTTTATTTGTTTGTTATCAACATAATTTTTTTTCATAAAACTAAAATCAAATAGATTATTATTTCCTATTTTCATACATGAAATTTCTATCAATTTTTATCGCCTTATTTGCGTGTATAATTTTTCATCAAACAAATGCGCAATCTTCTTTCCAAAAAATTATTCCTGTTGGTTTCGAGAAAGTACAAATAACCGATAATTTTTGGAAACCGCGCATTGATAAAATTGCAACGGCAACTTTGCCTGCCTGTATTTATCAAACAGAAATTGCAACACCACGTATTCAAAATTTTATTAACGCGGCGCAAAGAAAAACCGGAACTTTTAAAGGTTTAGTTTATGATGACAGTGATGTTTTTAAAGCAATTGAAGCAATGGCTTATAGCCTGAAAGATAATCCTGACGCTACTCTTGCACGCAAAGCGGATGAATGGATTGATATAATTGCTGCCGCACAATTACCCGATGGTTATTTAAACACTTATTATACTTTAACCGATTTAAGCAAGCGCTGGACTGAATTAAATAATCATGAAGATTATAATGCAGGTCATTTAATTGAAGCAGCCGTTGCTTATTATAATGCAACCGGTAAAACAAAATTGCTTGAAGTTGCAGAACGTTATGCAAATCATATTGACAGCACTTTTCGTTTGCAAAATCGTCATTGGTTTAGCGGTCATGAAGAAATTGAATTAGCGCTTGTAAAATTATATCATGTTACAAATAATGATAGATATTTAAAACTTGCAGATTGGTATTTGCAGCAGCGCGGGGGCGGCACAAGCAAAGGCTGGATAACGCCCGCATATTGGCAAGATGTAAAACCCGTGAAGGAGCAAACACAGATTACAGGTCATGCAGTGCGCGCAATGTATTTGTACACCGGAACTGCAGATGTTGCCGCAGCTACCGGCGACACAGGTTATATGAAAGCGATGAAATCGGTTTGGCAAGATGTGGTTTACAGAAATATGTATATCACAGGCGGCATTGGTTCCAGCGGCGATAATGAAGGTTTTTCAAAAGATTACGATTTACCAAATGAAGATGCTTATTGCGAAACCTGCGCAAGTGTTGGAATGGTTTTTTGGAATCAACGCATGAATTTATTAACTGGCGAAAGCAAATATATTGATGTGCTTGAAAGAAGTTTATACAACGGCGCACTCGATGGCTTATCGTTAAGCGGCGATAGATTTTTTTACGGTAATCCGCTTGCATCAAATGGCGGTTATTCAAGAAGTGAATGGTTTGGAACGGCTTGCTGCCCTGCAAATATTGCGCGCTTGGTTGTATCATTAGGTAATTATATTTATGCAAAATCGGATGACGGAATTTATATTAATTTATTTGTTGGAAGTAATACAAATGTTGATTTGCAAAACGAAAAAGTTTTTATTCAGCAACAAACAAATTATCCGTGGGATGGAAATGTACAGATAAACATTTCGCCAGATCATCTAATAAAATATAAATTATTTGTGCGCATTCCCGGATGGTCGCAAAACCAACCTGTGCCGGGAAATACTTATCAATATCTTCAAAAAGAAAATTCATCATTTAATTTAACTGTAAATAATAAACCTGCAAATTATGTTATGCAAAATGGTTATGCGGTTATTGAAAGAGAATGGAAAAAAGGCGACGTTGTAAATTTAAATTTACCGATGTATGTAAGAAGAGTTATTGCAATTGACAGTATAAAAAATGATGTTCAAAAAGTTTCATTACAGCGCGGACCTTTAGTTTATTGCGTTGAGGCAAAAGATAATGATAATAAAGCAATGAATATTATTTTGCCTGATAATGTAAAACTGACTTCAACTTACAATGCAAATCTTTTAAATGGTGTTGTAACAATCAGTGGTGAGGTTCCTGTTGCGAAAGCCTCTGCTGACGGGAGTTCTGTGGTTATGGCAAAACAAAAGTTTATTGCAATTCCTTATTATGCCTGGGCAAATCGCGGCGATGATGAAATGCAGGTTTGGATTCCAAGAAAAATAAATGAAGTGAAAGTTACGGTTGTTGAATAAACAATTAAAAATTAAAAATTTAGAATTGAATTAATTGTAAGCAAAAGATGTTTTTGCTTTTTGACTTTTTCATTTTGACTAAAAAACAAAACCTCCCTAAGAATAAGGAGGTTGATATTTACTAACCCATCCATGAACAAAGCTGTAAGCTTAGAATGGATAATTTTAGCTGCTAACAATATTGTTCAAAAGCAGCAATAAGATTATTTGCAATTACATGCGCTGGTCTTCCTTCAATTTGATGACGCTCTACCATATGGATCAATTCACCATTTTTAAATAATGCAATCGCCGGTGATGATGGCGGATAAGGCAATAATTTTTCACGAACTTTTTTTACTGCGTCCACATCAAAACCTGCAAACACTGTTGCTAAATTATCAGGTCGTTTTGTTGAATGATTTACTGCCATCACAACGCCTGGTCTCGCACTTCCTGCTGCACATCCGCAAACAGAATTAACCATCACTAAAGTTGTTCCTCCTTTTTGTAAAGTTTCATCAACTTCGTCTGCGGTTTGCAATTCTTCAAAGCCGTTTTCTGTTAATTCGGCTTTCATCGGTAACACTATTTCTTCTGGATACATTTTCTTATCTCTTGTTTCGTTTACAAAAATAATTGAAAACATCAAAATTTTAAAATGAGTTTTAAAGACATTATGGCGGATATTCATATTGCATTGGCCATTCTGTCGTTAAAATCTTTATAAAACTTCATTTTCAAGTCATTATATACTTAATTTTTAAATGGTATATCATTTGAAATTATTTCAATCATTAATAAAATCAATAAAAATTTATAATTTATGACACTTGTAAAACACAATTACAGAAACTGGAACAATTTGTTCGATGAATTTTTGAACACTGTTCCTACTAACTGGGGAAAAGAAAATAATTGGAATGTTCCTCCGGTAAATATTTATGAATCAAACGATGCTTATGTTGTTGAATTGGTTGCGCCGGGTTTGAAAAAAGAAGATTTTAAAGTGAATTTAGAAAAAGGTTTATTAACCATTAGTTACGAAAAGAAAACTGAAAATGAAAATGGAAACAAAGATTTGAAAACGCATCGCAAAGAATTTAGTGTAACAAGTTTTAAACGCAGCTTTACTGTTGAAGATAAAATTGATGCAGATAAAATTCAGGCGAAATATGAAAATGGCGTTTTGCAAATTCATCTTCCTAAAAAAGAAGAAGTAAAAGTTTCTCCGAAAGAAATTACAATTGAATAATTAATTTTTTCTAACCCTAAAGTCAGTTGATTTAAAAACCTTGCGTTAATTGTGCAAGGTTTTTTTATTCATTTATTTATACACTTTTATAATATTCCACATTTGTTCGGCGACTGCCTGTGCGCCGGTTTCGTTTAAATGAACACCATCGGTAGTTAAAATTCCTTTGTCAACATTGTTTGGATTATTTGCTGTTTCATAACTTACAAAAAAACTTCTGAGATCGCAAACAGGCAATTTTAAATCTGCACCAATACTTTTAATAATGTTGCAATATTTGTTGAGATCACCATCCTGCGTATTTGTACAATCTTTTTTTTCACCGATTGATAATGGCGTAACCAAAACAACTTTTATATTTTTTGCCTGCAACTTTGCAATTACAGCACGATAAAATTTTTCGTATTTATCAGCATCAGTTCCGGTTCCTGTAAGTGTTTTGTGCCAAACATCGTTTACGCCTTCATAAATTACAACAATATCGGGCTGTTGTTTAATAACATCATCATCCATTCTTAAATACAAATCATAAATTTTATTGCCGCTAACGCCCGCACCAATTAAATCATAATTATTTATTCCTTGTTGCTGCAGCATATCTTTCATTTTCGTTATGTAACCATTTGGTTCCACACCCATTTGCGTAATTGAATCGCCAAAGAAAACAACTTTTTTATTTTTATCTTTTCTGTCTGCAGCAAAAGACATTAATAAAAGAAGACCAATAAAAATGGTGAGGAGGATGAGTTTGTTATTCATGAGTTAATTGTTTGAAAGGTTGAATGTTTGAGAGTTTGATTGTTCAATTGTTTGAAAGTTTTTGTTGCATATTGGAGTGTTCAAAAAATATGGAAATCTTGTTTCATCACCAAATCTCCAAATCAGCAAATTTCCAAATCAATAAACATCCGTCATTACCGGCGTTGTTGATTTTCCCATCAATTCTACAAATTTTCTTTCATTTAAAATATATCCATTTCCTTTTGCGCAGAAATGAACTTTAAAATTTTCTACACTAATCGGATTTCCTTCGGGAATATCGGCAACATTACTATGATTTATTTCGTGACCATCAATAATTATCACAAGCCCGCTGCCGATTGCTTCCATTCGATTGCCATGCGTGATAAGCATTCCTGTGTCTTCTCCTAAACCAATTCCAATGCAAGCCGGATTTGTTGCAATTGCTTGCGCCAGCCTTACAAATCTGCCGCGCTTTTCGAAATGCGAATCAAAAATTACATCATCAATAAAACCAAGTCCGGTAGTAATTTTTATTTCGCCTTTTAAATGTGCACGCTCTGCATGACCTTCATAGATCATTGTATTGCTCATTGCCATTGCGCCGGCGGAAGTTCCGGCAACTAAAAAATTTTCATTCTGATATTTATTTAATAATATTTTTAAAAAATTTGTACCGCCAAAAATTGCAGTTAATCGTAATTGATTTCCGCCGGTAAACATAACTGCATTGCATTTCGAAATTCTTTTTATATAATCTTCGCGCATTGCATCTTCGCGGGTGCGAATATGCATTACATCAACATTTGTACAACCGATTTTTCCAAACGCATTTAAATAATTGTTGCCAACATCAAAAGGCATAATGGAGGCAGTTGTAATTACTTCAATACTTGCAGAAGTGCCGCCGGTTTCTTCAACAATGCGGCGCAAAATTCCTAACTCAAAAAAGTTTAGATTATTTGGACGAAAACCGCCTTTTACTGTATCAACAACAACGCCTTTATCTTCAGCGCCGCCAATTGCTATAAGTTTTCCTTTAGGAATATCCATTCATTATTTATCTGATTCTTACAAAATTAAGGGAACATAAATTATTATGCAGCGAAAGAGATACGCACATGGTCTTAATAATTATGTGTAAGATTTTTATTTTCCTGATAATTATATTTATTTTCATCGGCTGTTCTAATAATGGACAACCTTATCCTGCACCTGTATTACCACAAATTATTTGGATTGATTTGGCAACACATTCCGATACAATTATTACAGGCAAAGGTTCTGATTTACCGAGCTATTTATATTACGCCGCAAACAATTGGCAGAATTCTGCTGATACAAATATTACACATGGATACAGACAAATCGCTACCAGAGCAGGTGATAGCATTCTTGTACAACCACTTAATGATATTTCAACTAATTATTCGGGCCCATTTTTCTTTCATATAAATGCTGACAAAAGAGAATTAGATACTCAAAATTTTCTTGATACTTCTTTTTTAAATTCCACAAGAATTTTTGTGCCTCTCAATTAATTCAGATATTTTTATTTCTGTATTTTATTTTAAGCAAAATCTATAAGGTCTTTTATTATCACAAACTAATTTATCTCGAACTTGGCTGTTCACAAAACAAGAAACGAGAAACCAGAAACTAAAATATATGAACATTGAAGAAATAAAAATTTTACGCGGACCGAATTACTGGAGTGTACGACGACCGAAATTAATTCAGATGAAATTAAATCTGGAAGAATTAGAGCAGAAGCCCACAAATAAAATTGATGGTTTTTTAGAAAGATTAAAAAATTTATTTCCGGGGATGAATGAACATCGCTGCAGCGAAGGTGTTGAAGGCGGATTTTTTAATCGCGTAAAAGAAGGCACGTGGATGGGTCATGTGGTTGAACATATTGCTTTAGAAATTCAAACACTTGCCGGAATGGATTGCGGTTTTGGAAGAACGCGAACAACCGGTGAAACCGGAGAATATTATGTTGTATTTGATTACATTGAAGAAGATGCAGGCGTGTACGCGGCTCGTGCAAGTGTGCGCATTGCGCAGGCTTTGGTTGATGGAAAAGAGTATGATATTTCAGAAGATATTCAGCGCATGCGCGAGATTAGAGAAAACACGCGACTTGGTCCTTCAACCGGTTGCCTTGTTGAAGAAGCTGCAAAAAGAAATATTCCATTTATCAGGTTAAATAAAAATAGTCTTGTACAATTGGGTTATGGCATTCATCAAAAAAGAATTCGTGCAACAATTGCAAGCACTACAAGCAACATTGCTGTTGATATTGCAGGTGATAAAGAAGAAACAAAAAGATTGTTGGGGGAAGCGGAAATTCCTGTGCCGCAGGGAACTGTTGTTCGAAGCGAAGAAAGTTTAAAAAATGCTGTTGAACGATTTGATTTTCCGTTAGTGATAAAACCAATTGATGGCAATCATGGTAAAGGAAATACAACCAACATTACAACATGGGAACAAGCCGTGAAAGCACTTGCGGCTGCACAATATTATGGTGAAAGCGTTATCGTTGAAAAATTTATAACCGGGTTTGATTTTAGAATTCTCGTAATTAATTATAAGTTTATTTGCGCCGCTTTGCGCACGCCTGCATCTGTTGTTGGCGATGGAAAAAATACTATTCAATATTTGATTGATGAAACAAATAAAGATTCGCGCCGCGGTTATGGACATGAAAAAGTTCTCACACAAATAACGATTGATCAGTTCACGCAAAAAATGCTGGATGAAAAAAATTATACTTTGGAAACCGTTCCGAAAAAAGGCGAATTAGTTTTATTAAAACCAACTGCAAATCTTTCAACCGGCGGCACTTCAATAGATTTTACAGACGAAGTTCATCCAATAAATATTTTTATGTGCGAACGCATTGCAAAAATTATTGGACTTGATATTTGCGGTATTGATATTATGGCCCCCGACCTTCGTTCGCCCGTTACAGAAAATGGCGGCGCAGTGCTGGAAGTGAATGCAGCACCGGGTTTCCGCATGCACATTGAACCCGCAGAAGGTTTAGGTCGCAATGTTGCAGAGCCTGTAATAAATATGCTTTTTCCAAAAGGCACACAGGGTCGCATTCCTATCATTGCAATCACAGGCACAAATGGTAAAACAACTACCACGCGATTAACGGCACATATTTGTAAAGCCGCAGGAAAAAAAGTTGGTTATACAACTTCGGATGGTGTATATATTCAAAATCAAATGTTGATGAAAGGCGATTGCACTGGGCCACTTAGTGCGCAATTTGTTTTGAAAGATCCAACTGTTGATTTTGCTGTTTTAGAATGTGCTCGCGGCGGAATTTTAAAATCCGGTCTTGCATTTCAGCATTGCGATGTTGCCATCGTTACAAATGTTACAGTTGATCATTTGGGATTAAGCGGCATTCAAACTTTGCAGCAAATGGCAAGAGTAAAAGCTGTGTTGCCCGAAACTGTTTTCGATCATGGCTTTGCAATTTTAAATGCGGATGATGATCTTGTTTATGAAATGCATAAAACGCTCGATTGCAATGTTGCATTTTTTAGTATGGATGAAAATAATCCTCGCATAAAAAAGCATTGCAAAAAAGGCGGATATGCTGCTGTATTTGAAAATGGTTATGTTTCTATTTTAAAAGGAACATGGAAAATTCGCGTTGCAAAAGTGAATGAAATTCCAATCACGTATGACGGAAAAGCCGTACACAATGTTATGAATAGTTTGCCTTCCGTTTTGGCGACTTATCTTTTTAAAGATATTTCTATTGAAGATATTAAAACAGGATTAAGCACGTTTGTTCCTTCATCCACACAAACTCCCGGAAGATTAAATTTATTTGAATTCAAAAATTTTAAATTTTTGGTTGATTTCGCGCACAATCCGGCGGGTGTAGAATTATTAGGAAATTTTGTTAGCAAGATGGAAGGCAATCCGAAAGTTGCCATCATCAGCGGAACCGGCGACAGGCGTGATGATGACATTCGGGAACTCGGAAGAATTGCAGCAAGATATTTTGATGAAATAATTATTCGCTGTGATAAAAATTTGCGCGGCAGAACAGCAGATGAAATTGTGAACTTATTAATAGAAGGAATTAACGAAGCAAAAACGCACGACATTCCTGTAAAAATAATTTTGCGTGAAGAAGATGCGATTATGTATGCACACGACAATGCAAAACCCGGCTCATTAATTACAATTATGTGTGACGTAGTTTCCGAAGCTTTGGAAATGGTAAAAGGATTGAAAGAAAAAGAAGATAAATCAAAGTAAATTTTTCATGTTTTAATTGAATAATAATTTTTATTGTTTACAATGCACTGCTCAAAAAATTGTTGTAGTACAAGAGTGCGACGCAACGAAGTTTAATGCTTGCAATTGGCCGGTTACAAAAAATTCTTAGAAAACAGTGTTGTAATTTTACTTTCATGAAATACCAGTTGGGTGATGAAATTGTGGTTTTGCACAGCAATGAAGAAGGTAAAATAATTGAAATTATAAATGATGAAATGGTGCTGGTTGAGGTGCGCGGTGTAAAATTTCCTGTATACATTGATCAAATTGATTTTCCTTATTTCAAACGATTTTCTGAACAAAAAAATGTAGTTGAGAAAAAGAACCCTAAAAAGTACATTGATCAATTATCAAAAGAAAAAAATTTAATTGTTGATATAAAGAATACTGATGGCGTTTGGCTTTCGCTATTACCAAAATTTAATTTGGATGAATTTAATGATGAGGTTGTAGAACTGTTTAAAATTTATCTTATAAATAAAACACAGCAGAGCTATAAATTTATTTACAAACAAAATTTTTTTGGAGAAACAAATTTTGAATTACAAAACGAATTGCTTGCGTTCAACGATTTTTATTTGCACGATATTTCTTTCAGCAGTTTGAATGATAATCTTTCTTTCGCAATTGAATTTTCTTTATTAAATGCCGATAAAAAGAAAGTAGAATATTTTGAAACAGCGCTCAAACTGAAACCCAAACAGGTTTTCAAAAAGATAGAAGAATTGAAAGAAAAAAATCAGCCAACAATTTTTTATCGATTATTTGAAAAATATCCTGATAAATTAAAGGAGGAAAAATTTGCATCAGATAATTTATCAAACAAAAATTTAAAGATATACGATGCATCAAAATTGCGTGAGAATTTGCCGCAACCGAGAAGCGTAACTGATCTTCACATCGAAAAAATAACCGATGATTGGCAAAGTATGACGAGCTTTGAAATGCTCAGTTTGCAATTAAAAGAATTTGAAAGATGGTATCATCTTTCTGTGGCAAATCATCAGCCAAATTTAATCGTTATTCATGGAGTAGGCACAGGAAAACTTCGCGATGAAATTCACGATATTTTAAAAACTAAAAGAGAAGTAAAAACTTTCGTTAATCAATACGATCCGCGTTTTGGTTACGGCGCAACTGAAATATTTTTTCAATATTGACTTTATTATTTTTCCGTTTTCATACAAATAATAAAATTAATTTTGTAGCGCTACAAACCCGAACTATCGTTTCAAATTTTTATTTGAAGAGGAAAGTCCGGACAGCGCAGGGCAACTCACCGGTTAACAGCCGGGTAACGTTAATCTGTTAACAGAAAGTGCCACAGAAAATAACTGCTTTTATTTATGATTTTTTCATAGATAATTGCAAAGGTGAAAATGTGAGGTAAAAGCTCACGGCAATAAATGGCAACATTTTTTGCGGGTAAACCTTGAGTGCTGTAATGCCGTGTACAGAAGCGTTTGAGGGCTGCTCGCCCAATGCTTCGGGGTAGGCAGCTACAGGTTTTGAGTAATCGAAATCGCAGATAAATGATAGTTTAAAAACAGAATCCGGCTTACGAGGTTTGTAGCTTTTTTTGAAACACGAATTACACGAATTAACGGCTAACCAATTTTAGCCTTTGTTGGTGTTGAGAACAAGGTTATAAAAATTATTCTTTATTCAATTTTAAAGTTTGCTTTTTGTTTTTTTCGTCAATTATTGTTATCAAATACATTCCCGGCGCATAATTGCTTACATTAAGTTGCATAAAATTTTGTTGTTTAATTGAAGAAATCCCGCTTTTTGTTTGCAATATTTTTCCTGAAAAATCAGTAACAATTAATGTATATTTTCCTGTTGTATTAAAAACAACTGTTGCATTTGTTTTTGCAGGATTTGGATAAACAGAAATTGTGGAAGAACTTTTATCATCAATTAAATTATCTTTTTTCAAAGCAATGAAATTATTTGTAGCCTTTTAAACATGAATTACGCGAATCGTGAAACACAACTTGTGAAACACGAATTGACTAATTTAAGGAATTAACTTTTCATCATTCAACTGCGCCTTTTATCATAACAAAAAATTCTTCCGTTAATTTATTTTTATCTTTCCCGCCTAAAAATTTTTCTATGTACAAGTTTATTATGTTGTGCACTTTAAGTTCATTTTTTATTTTACAATCGCAGGCGCAGGATTTATACATGCCGCGAAATGTAAAAAATGCAATAAAAAAACAAACAAGAGAATTGGATGGAAAGCCCGGAAAAAATTATTGGCAAAATTATGGTCGTTACAACATTACAGTTACTGCAATGCCGCCGGACAGAAATATAAAGGGCAGCGAACAAATAACATATATAAATAATAGTCCGGATACTTTAAAAAATATTGTTTTTAAACTTATTTTAAATATTCATAAGCCCGGTGCGCTTAGGTTTGGAAATGCTGATTCAGATTATCTTACCTCAGGTGTTCATATAGATAATTTTTTAGTTAATAATACATCAGCAAATTGGAATAGTGATCATGACAGAACTTACAAAACAATAAAGCTTGCGCAATCCTTGCTGCCACACGATTCTGTGCATCTTGCAGTTGACTGGCATTATCAAATTTCTTTACAAAGCGGTCGCGAAGGAATGATTGATTCAACCACGTATTATCTTGCATATTTTTATCCGCGTGTTGCTGTGTATGATGATTATAATGGATGGGACAAAACAGATTTTACAGAGTTTCAGGAATTTTATAACGATTTCAACGATTATACTTTTACGGTAAATGTTCCTGCAAATTATATTGTTTGGGCAACCGGAAACTTGTTGAATGCCGATGAAGTTCTTCAACCAAAAATTGCGCAGCTTTTACAACAATCTTTTACAAGTGATGATGTAATTCATCTTGCAACAAAAGAAGATTTGAATGCAAAAAACATTACACAAAATAAATTAAACAGTTGGAAGTGGAAAGCGGATTATGTAACAGATATTGCCATTGGTTTAAGCGATCATTTTAATTGGGATGCAGGAAGTGTTGTGGTTGATGATGCAACACATCGAAGAGCAAGTGTGCAAAGCGCTTATAACGATACTGCACAAGATTTTCATCACATGGTTTCTTTCGGAAAACATGCGCTGGACTGGCTTTCGCACAACTGGCCCGGCATTCCATATCCATATCCAAAATCAACAATTTTTCAAGGATATGCCGATATGGAATATCCGATGATGGTGAACGATGCAACAACTGAAGACACAATTTTTTCACGCTTTGTTGCGGAGCACGAAATTGCGCATACATATTTTCCTTTTTACATGGGCATTAATGAAACACGTTATGGATTTATGGATGAAGGCTGGGCAACAACTTTGGAATTGCTAATTGGAAGAGCCGATTTGGGGAATGAAAAAGCAGATGAATTTTATAAACAATTTCGCGTGGAAAGATGGATACATGATCCTTCTGCTGAAGAAGATATTCCGATTATTACGCCGGGAAATATGTTAGCCGGAGAAGGATTGGGCAACAATGAATATGGAAAACCTTCGCTCGGATATTTAGCTGTAAAAGATTTATTAGGTGATGATTTGTTTAAAAAAGCATTGCGCGAATACATGAACCGCTGGCATGGTAAGCATCCAATTCCATGGGATTTTTTTAATTCAATCAGCAATGCATCAGGAAAAAATTTGAATTGGTTTTGGACGAATTGGTACTTCTCCAATAATTATATTGATTTTGCTTTGCAGAAAGTTGATAAAACAAAAAACGGTTATGCAATCACTATTCAAAATATTGGCGGAATGGTTGCGCCCTTTGATGTTCAATTAAATTATGATGATGGAACCAGCGAAACATTTCATCAAACACCTGAAATTTGGAGCACGAATCAAAAGCAAACAACAATAAATATTTCATCAAAAAAGAACATTCAATCAGCAGAATTAAAAGGCGGAATTTTTATGGATGCCGATGAAACAAATAATGTATGGAAAAAATGAATCGAAAATTGAGAAGATATTTATCTGTTACACTTTAATCATCCATCCATAAATATCTTCAGTTTTGCTTTCGCGAATGTTAGTTAACCTGCGTTTAACTTCGGGTGCAACTTTCCATTTTGTTACATCAAATTGCATAACAAAATCTTTATAGCGCAATTCTTTTATCATAGTAATTGTTGCTGCAGTGCCGGTGCCAAACACCTCGGTAAGCAAACCGTTTTTATAACCTTCAATTAATTCATCAATATTTATTCTGCGTTCTTCAACTATTAAACCCATCTCTTTAAGCATAACAATTGCGCTGTCTCTTGTAACGCCATCCAAAATTGTTCCTTCATCTAAAGACGGTGTAACAACCGTATTTCCAAAAACAAAAAACACATTCATCGTTCCAACTTCCTGCAACCATTTATGTTCAAAAGCGTCTGTCCATAAAACCTGGTCGTAGCCATGTTGTTTTGCAACTGCAGTCGCTAACATACTTGCTCCGTAATTACCTGCATTTTTTGCAAAACCAACGCCACCGGGCGCTGCGCGCGTATATTTTTCTTCTACATAAATTTTCATCGGTGCAGCGTAGTAAGGACCGGCAGGACTAAGTATAATAATAAATTTGAATGAACCTGAAGGATGTACACCAATCATTTCATCGGTAGCAAACATTAATGGCCTGATATATAAAGAATGATCGGGTTTTTCAGGAATCCAATTCTTATCGAGCTCAATTAACTGGCGCATTCCGTCAATAAAAATTTCTTCGGAAATGGTTGGCATTTGCATCCGTTCAGCAGAAATATTGAAGCGTTTAAAATTATCATACGGGCGAAAAATAAATGCTTCACCTTCTTCATTTTTATATGCTTTTATACCTTCAAAAATTGCCTGGCCGTAATGCAGCGCAGCGAGCGAAGGCTCTAAAAGCAAGGGCTGGTAAGGCTTTATCTCTATGTTCTTCCACTCACCATTTTCGTAATCAGCTTCCAGCATGTGATCGGTAAAATATTTCCCGAACGGCAAATTGTTTAAATTTAAATCGTTCAATTTGCTTGTTTCAACCTTTGTAATTGTAATATCCATAGCTTCAATCATAATAGTAAATTTGTACAAAGAAACAAAAAATTAGAAACTAACAGCCGTTAATATTATAAAAAATTATGAACATTAAATTGCCTGCCTTTATAATTGCTGATCTATATAAAAATGTACTGATTTCCGCTGAAAATTTTCCTGAAATCAATAATAAAATTACCGAACCGGAAATTTCCGCAACTAAAAATAATGCTGAAATTTTGCCGGAAAAATTTTATTTAGGCGAGAATAAAAAAAATATAATTATTGCAGTAAAAGATAATGAAAATATTTTTTTAAATGATGAAAGCCTGCATTTTCTTAACGGAATTTTAGCCGCATGCCATTTTAATTTAGCTGATGTTGCAATAGTAAATTTTGAACGAAACAATTTTAGTTTTCAGCAGTTAAAAGAAATGCTTCAATTAAAACATATTTTTCTCTTTGATGTTTCTGCCCGGCAAATAAAACTGCCCTTTACAATTCCGCATTATCAAATTCAGTACTACGATAATTGCACTATTTTACTTGCACCGTCTTTAAAAAAATTGATGGAAAATTCGGAAGAAATTAAAGGAGAAAAAAAGAAACTTTGGAGCAGCCTGAAAACTATTTTTAATATCGAATGAACTACGATAAAAGACTTGACCGATTGCTATGATTTTAAAAAAATATGAAAAAACAAACACTGATTTTTGCAACAAATAATCAACATAAAATAGAAGAAATAAAAAATATTGCTGGCAATAAATTCAATGTTATTTCATTGAAGGAAGCGAATATTAAAATTGATATTCCCGAGCCGCACGAAACTTTAGAAGAAAATGCTTTAGAAAAAGTAAGAACGATTTATCAATTAACATATCAAAATTGTTTTGCAGAAGATACGGGTTTGGAAGTTGAAATTTTAAATGGCTTACCGGGTGTAAAAAGCGCTCGTTATGCCGGTGATGAAAAAAATTTTCAAAAAAATATTGATAAATTATTAGTGAATTTAAAAGGAAAACAAAATCGCAAAGCCCGCTTCAGAACTGTGATTGCGCTAATTTGGAATGAAAAAAAATATTTGTTTGACGGAATTAGCGAAGGAAAAATTATAGAGCAACAAAAAGGTAAAAACGGTTTTGGATATGATCCAATATTTGTGCCTGATGGCAGCGAAAAAACTTTTGCTGAAATGAGTTTAGATGAAAAGAATATTTTTAGCCACAGAAGAAAAGCAACGGATAAATTAATTGAATTTTTGAAACAACAATAAAATGGAAAGAATAAAAATTCAATTACCCAAACAATTTTATTTTTCAACTAAAATTAAAATCCGCATTACCGATTTGAATTACGGCGGTCATGTTGGCAACGATTCTTTTCTTTCTTTAATTCATGAAGCAAGAGAGCAATTTTTAATTTATTATGGTTTTACAGAATTAAATTTTGCTGGTGCCGGATTAATTATGAGTGATGCTGCAATTGAATTTAAAAAAGAATTAAATTATGGCGATGAAGTGCTGATTTCCATTGCTGCTGCGGGTTTCAGCAAATTTGGTTTTGATGTATTTTATAAGTTAGAATTGATAAAACCGGATAAAAAGATTTTATGTGGCAGAGTAAAGACAGGAATGTTGTGTTTCGATTATCAAAACAAAAAATTAATTGCTTTGCCTGAAACAGCGATTAAAAAAATAAATGCAAAATAAAAATTTATTCATTCCAAATTTTCCAGTTTTCTTCTGCCTGAATAACTAACATTTCATAACCGTTTTTAATCGTTGCATTTTTTTCTTCACCCGACAAAAGAAATTTTGTTTTTGCGGGGTTGTAAATCAAATCAAATAAATAATTTTCTGAAGTTAAATATTGATATGGAATTGCAGGCGCTTCATTAATATTCGGATACATGCCAACCGGCGTAGCATTAATGATGATTTGATATTGCTGCATAACTTCTTTACTTAAATCATCATACAAAAAAACATTAGTTTTTTTATTTTTTTTTCGTGAAACAAAAGCATAACCAATCTGCAATTTTTTTAAAACAAATTCAACAGCAGCAGCACCGCCGCCGGTTCCAATTATCAGTGCTTTTTTTTGATGTGGCTGCAAATTTTTCATGAATGATTTTTCAAATCCAATTACATCAGTATTAAATCCAATTAACTTATTGTTTTTTATTTTTACGCAGTTGCAGGCTTGCGTTTGTTCAACAACAAAATCTTTCTCATTCAAAAAATTAATGATGCTTTTTTTGTAAGGGATAGTAAGAGCAAATCCTTTCAGATCATCATTTTTTTCAATAATTTTTTTTACATCGTTAATTGAAGGGATAGAGAAAGTTTTGAATTCTGCATCTTCAATTTTTTCGCGTTGAAATTTTTCGATAAAATATTTTTGCGAAAATGAATGCGAAAGCGGGTAGCCGATCAAACCAAAAGTGCGCATTACTGCGTGGTTTCGTTGTTAAGATATAAATTAAAAGTATCGCCGCGCAAACCGAGGCGCATAGTTTCGAGCGGAATAACTTCTGAAGGTGCTATGTTGCCGAGGTTTACATTGCAACCAAGCAATTCAAGAAAATATAATTGCTGTTCTTTTTGCGGCGCTTCCCATAAAATTTTTTCTGCAGGAATTTGTGTAAGAATTTCATTGACCAAACCTTCGCGCACTTCGCCGCTGCCGCGGTAAATGCCTACGTTGCCAGCTTCGCGCGCTTCTGCAATAACATACGATGCGCCTGATTCTAATTCGGCACGCATTAATTCAATCCATTTATAGGGCGGAATAATGTGCGCTGCATCTTTACTCCCCACTTCACTCAACACAGTTCCATACTTAGTAAGCTTTTCAATATAACCACATTTTTCTGCGTGCGGAATGGTGATAGAGCCATCGCTCACTTCCATAAAATTTATTTTATAATCTTTGCAAACAGCAATATAATCTTCAAATTGATTACGGATAAGAAATGCTTCAAATAAAGTTCCGCCAAAATAAACGGGAATATCGTAAGATTGATACACTTCAATTTTTTCGCGCAAATTTGGTGTAACGAAAGAAGTGCCGAAGCCCAGTTTTACAATATCCACATGCGGATGTGCGATGCTTAAAAAATTTTTAGCGTCGGTAATACTTAGGCCTTTATCCATAACCATTGTTAGCCCAAATGTGCGTGGTTTTGGTGTACGTTTTGGAATTTGTGACAATGAAAAATTAATCATATTATTTTTTGACGAACGCAAAAATAGGAAACGAAGTGTAAAAAGAAATAATACTGAAAAGAGATTGTATGATTTAATGTTAAATCTTCTTTCCTTTTTTGTAACGTGCAATTAAATTAACCACCTGATGATTTTGTAAAATAGACGGATTGAGCGTTATAAATTTTTTTAATAATTTGGGTGCCTTATTCAATCCTTTTTCAAGTTGCAGTAAAGCTTCTTTATTTTTCTTTAAAGCAAATAATGCAGCGCTGTAAAAAAAATAAAATACAGGTTTATTGTCGGTGGCTTTTAATGCGGCCAAACATTGATGAGAGGCTTCCTGAAAATAACGTGCATTATAAAGGCAACGTATTAAAGCCATCCAGCCGGTGCTGTTGCGCGGTCTTTGCCTTACGCCGATACTAAAATATTGAATAGCTTCTTTGTAATTTCCCAATTGCATTTTGCATTCGCCTAATGCAAGGTTGTATTCTGCTACATGGCGTTGAATACGCATTGCATTTTCGAGCGGTTTAAGAGCGCTTTCCCACAATTCTTCGTTGATGTAGGTAAGTGCAATTTTATAATGTAACTTACTATCGTCCGGATTCATGTGCGAAGCTTTGCGATAATGAAAACGCGCTTGAGCAAAATTTCTTAAGCGGTGATAACAGTAACCCATCGCTTCATAAATCACTTCTTCAGGCCGGGTTAATTCCAGTACTTTTTGTAGAGATTCGATGGCTTCCTTATACTTGCGTAAACGAATATAAGCATCGGCTATATTGCGATATGCATAATCAAATTTTTCATCAATTACTATTGCATATTGATAAGCATCAATTGCTTTTTCATACAATTTTAATCCCTGATAAGAGGCTGCAAGATTGAACCAGGCCAGTTCGTTGAACGGATAATTTTCAATAATATTTTGATGAAGATGAATGCTTTCTTCATTCCGGCCGGTGAAATCCGTCCAGAAACAAATTTTGTATAATGCTTCTTCATTAGTTGGTTCATCAGCTAAAATTAATTTTAAACAATCGAAAACTTTATCAAATTCTTCGTAATCGTCATATACATCAGCAAGCTCAAATAAAAGTTCTACTCGTTCTTCACCATCAAATAAATGCAAAGCTTTTTGAAGAATAGTAACTGCTTTTTCCTGTTGATCTAACGCCAGAAAAACATCGGTTTTTAATATGTATAAATTAATGTCGCTGCTGTCGAATAATTCGGCTTGTTCCAATATTTGCAAAGCTTCTTTGTATTTGCGTGTTGCAATTAACAGGTCAGCTTTTTTTATGAGTAATTGGGAGGAGAAAGGAAAATATTGCAGTCCGGTTTCTGTTGCTTCTAATGCTTTAATAAGATTGTCTCGCTCATCAAAATAATCTATGATGCGCTCAAATTCATCTTCTTCTAAAAAATAATGGCTTCGTCCGGAATTTAAATTTTCATATTGTTTTAAAAGTTCTTTTAGTATTTCCTGATCTTCGCCTGGAGAATTTTCGATCATGTTTTAAAATAGGTTTCTGAAAAGTAAAAATAAAAAGTGAATTTGCCAATTTTTGAATGTTGTTTATAAAAGAAAAAGTTAAGCAAAACCAAAAAAAATTATAAAATGTTAAAAAAACATTTAACTTTGGGTGAATGTTAAAAAAATATCTTCATCTAAAGCTGTTGATTGCAGTATTTTTAGTAATGGCTGTACATGCTGCAATGGGTTCTTTCACAGGCTCAGAGGATAGAAATAAAAATAAATATAGTTTAAAAAATTTATCTTCTGTAAAATATTATTCTCTTTCTTCTTTGTACAACTCAGGTTTTCAATATAAAGGCTCCAGGCAATTATACCAGCAAATAAATAATAATGGAATTGAAATAAATTCTTTTATTAAATTACAAAAAGGAAATACTACTTACGTTTATCCTTATAAATATGTAATTAAACTTCCTAAGTTTAAAACTCCTGTTGCTCCATTACCTTAATTTAAAATTCTGTATCCGTTTTCCGGTATTTCAAATTTAGAAGCCGGCACAGGACTAAAGTCAATTTTAGTTGCAGTAAATATTATTTTATTATTTTTCGTTCCCTGCGCTTCATATTCCAAAACTAAACCTGGCACGTTTTTAAACTGATAAGGATTTTCAGTTGCTGATGTAATAATTGCAGTTGAATAATATAAAGAAAATTTGTTTCCATCTTTTAAAGTAGCAACTGCTTTTTTGCATTCATATCCTAAAATATTTTTTGTCTCGTTTAATAGGGTTAAAGTCATTCCCTGATATTGTGCATTTTGCGCTTTCCATTTTTGTGCATCAACTTTTGAAATATATTTATTATTTCCTATTTCTTTTAATATTACGGCATCGCTTGTTTTATTATTATAAATGATGGATTGACTGTAATCAGAGCTGCTAATATCAACTCTCGACATAAAGCTTTTTACATACAGGGTTTTTGTAAAATTTTTAAAATTCGTTGCAGTTGAATTTTCGCTTTCGGAAGATACTGCATAAGTTACAGTACAGTCTCCAACAAGCTTTTGTTGTTGTGCCAGCAAAAAAAAACTATGGTTAAATAAGAAAATAAAAAGCAAAACTTCTTTCATTTTTATTGATAATGATGCACGTAAATGTATTATTATTTTTTAGCTTCATTACTCAATCAACAAAGAAAATTTACTTCCACAAATTAATCAGCCCAAAAATACTTTTAATTGATTACAGCGGCCGGGTGTTTTTAATTTATTAAGTGCTTTATCTTTTATTTGTCTTACGCGTTCGCGGGTAAGATTGAATTGTTCGCCAATATCTTCCAGGCTCAATGCATGATCTATCCCAATTCCAAAAAAATAACAAACCACTTCTTTTTGTCTTTTTGTTAGTGCGCAAAGCGATCTGCCAATTTCTTTATGAAGCGATTCATGATACTCAACTTTAATGTCAGTTTTATCTGCATTTTCATTTTCCAATACATCTATTAATGTATTTTCTTCTCCGCTTATCAATGGCGAATCAGTGCTTATATGCCTGAAGTTTAAACTTATGGTTGCTGAAAGTTCTTCCCTGCTTATTTCAAGTATTTCGGCAAGTTCTTCGTGCGTTGGCTCGCGTTCAAACCGTTGTTCTAACTGATGATACGCTTTGTTAATGCGGTTTGTAAGCCCTACTTTATTTACCGGCAAGCGAACAATACGGCTTTGTTCGGCAAGTGCGTGCAATATACTTTGGCGAACCCACCACACAGCATAAGAAATAAATTTAAAACCTTTGGTTTCATCAAAGCGAAGGGCCGCTTTTATTAACCCAACATTTCCTTCATTAATTAAATCGGGCAGCGATAATCCCTGGTTTTGATATTGCTTTGCAACTGATACAACAAAACGAAGATTTGCTTTTATTAATTTATCTAATGCTTTTTGGTCGCCTTCTTTTATTTGTGATGCCAGCAGCACTTCTTCTTCCGAAGTAATAAGTTGTACTTTACCGATTTCCTGAAGATATTTTTCGAGGCTTTGAGATTCACGATTGGTAATTGATTTCGTGATCTTAATTTGACGCATGCTCATAATGCAGCAGTTTAAGGGTGAGAAAAAATTAATTTATATCTTAAAATTTTTTCTTTGGGGAATTATAAAACTGCCTGAAGGGAATGCAAAATAATGAATATAATTATCGCAGCAAAAAAAATTATTGCAATTATTTGACTGACAGGTTATTAAATTACCGGTAAAAAAATATTTTTAAGCTATTAATTATTTAATATTATTGCAGCTTTCTTAGTAATAGAAAAGAATAAAATTGGATGATGGTAAAAAAGCAATTATACACATTAGAATATCCTGTACGATGCTCGCCCGGAATATTGTATGAATTTTTAGCAACACCCGCAGGTTTGCAGGAATGGTTTGCCGATAAAGTAGATGAACGCGACGGCGTTTACAGTTTTTCGTGGAATGGCTCGAACGAAAAAGCTGAAGTAGTAGAAAAAGAAGCTGATAAATTTATAAAATACAGATGGCTGCATTCCGCTAAAAATGAGTATTTCGAATTTAGAATTGAAAAAACAGAAATAACTAACCAAACTATTTTAACGATAAAAGATTTTGCAGAGAAAAGCGAAATCAAAGACCAAAGCCAACTTTGGGAATCGCAGATAAAAGAATTATTTCACAGGCTGGGAAGTTGATTAAGAAAATAACTGCAATAATTCTATAAAATTTTCTGTAAAAAAATCATAGGCTTCATCCCACAATTCCAATGGAACTTTTTTTGATAATAAAATAAATTGCCTTTTATAAATCTCTGTTTGCAGCAACGAATCAATTTTAAAAAGCTGCATATAATCATTCATTAAAAAATCGTATTTCCACGTTTCATCTGCTGTATATAAATACCAATTTTCTGCATTTATTTTTTTTACTTCATTAAATATTTGCGGCAAATATTTTGTTTGATACTTTCCTGCCAAATGCAAACTGATACTAAAAAAATTTCCCCACCAGAAAAAAAATCGTATCGCAAGCACATGCTGCTTTGTATAAAATCGCGGATAATCCATCATTACATAAGGCAGTTGTAAATATTTTTCTCCTTTATAAATTTTTGGTGAAATAATTTTTACTTCTTCCGGCAAATTATTATGTGTTTTATTTACATGTGTTTTACAAGCTTCGCAAACACTACCGAAAAGCTGAACTACTTTATTAATAATTTCGTTCTTTGTTAAAATAATATCCGCATTTGTTACCAGCGCCAATTCAGTTTGCGAAAGCTTTACATTTGTATTCATCAGCATTTATTGAAAGATTAAAACGGTGATAAAAAAACTCGATATACTTATTATCCGCTCTTTTATCGGGCCATTTTTCGCCACTTTTTTAATATCCATTTTTGTGTTGGTAATGCAGTTTTTTTGGCTGTATATTGATGATCTTGTTGGCAAAGGATTAGATATTGTTACCATCTTTCGATTAATTGGTTATGTGGCTGCAACCCTTGTGCCAATGGCACTTCCGCTTGCTTTGCTGCTTTCTTCTATCATGACTTTTGGTAATCTCGGCGAAAGTTTTGAACTCGTTGCAATAAAATCTGCCGGCATTCCATTATTGCGTTTTATGCGTCCTTTATTAATTGTAGCAATTATAATTAGCGGCATTGCTTTTTTATTTTCAAACAATATAATTCCGGTTGCAAATCTTAAGCTCAATGCATTAAAATATGATATAATTGTAACCAAACCTGCCTTCGATATAAAGGAAGGAATTTTTTATGATAAGTTAGACGGATATGTAATTAAAATAGGAAAAAAAGAAAAAGATGACAGCACCATTCGCAACGTAATTATTTATGAAAGAAATTTCAATTTGCAGGATAACTTGATGACTGCAGAAAGCGGCATTATGCGCGTTACGCCGGATAAACGTTTTTTAGAATTTGAACTATACAACGGCTGGCATTACGAAGAAAAAGGAGGCGCTTATTCGACCGGTACAGAATTTATCCGGCTTGGTTTTGAAAAATATAAAAAGATATTTGACTTAAGCAGTTTTAAAATGAATAAAACCGAAGATAGTTTATTTAAGTACGATCCTAAAATGTTAAGTTTACGGCAGTTAAATTCGGCAATAGATTCTTTAGGAGATATTGAAAACAAATTTTATAAACGACAGAAAAAAAATTTAAATCCGTTTATTTCATTTATAAGATTTGAAGATAGTTCGTGGAAAAATATTGCGCCAATAAAACCATTAAAAATAAAATCGTTTGATGATAATATTCCTGACTCTTTAAAATCACAAGTTTACGACGGCGCTCTTACAAAAATAAATAATGTAAAAGGCGATGTGCAGATGATGGCAAATGATTACGATATTCAAAAAGATGCGCTAACAAAACACTGGATAGAATGGAACAGAAAATTTACATTATCAATGGCATGTATTGTTTTATTTATGATTGGTGCGCCTTTAGGTTCCATCATTCGCAAAGGCGGTTTAGGAACGCCGTTAATTTTCGCGATTATATTTTTTGTAATATTTTATTTATTCAATAATATCGGAGAAAAATCAGCAAAAGAAGGCGTTATGACGCCGTTTACGGGCATGTGGTTATCTACAGGAATATTAATTCCTATTGGTGTTTTTTTAACCATAAAAGCGATGCATGATTCGCAATTATTTAGTAAAGAATTTTATTACAGATCTTATAGAACAGTAAAAAATTTTTTATTAAAAATCAGGTTTATAAAATCCTCATCATAATACTTCTGCCTTGAATACTGGCAAACAAAACTACCGGCTTCAGCAATTTATAACAGCGCTTGCGGTTATTTTATTTATTGCAAAAATTATTGCTTATTATTTAACGCATTCTTTAGCCATACTTACGGATGCTTTGGAAAGTATTGTAAATGTTTTAGCGGGTTTTATTGGTTTGTATAGTTTATATGTTGCCGCAAAACCAAAAGATATTGAACATCCTTACGGGCATGGGAAGGCAGAATTTATTTCTGCTGCAACTGAAGGTGGATTGGTAATTGCCGCAGGTATTTTTATTTTGTATGAAGCAATTCAAAATTTTATTAATCAGCAACAAGTTCAAAAAATTGATAAGGGATTATTACTTGTAGGCATAACTGCTGTTGTAAATTATGTTGCAGGTTTTATTGCTGAAAAACTTGGCAAAAAAAATAAATCACTCGCGTTGCAGTCAAGCGGGCGCCATTTAAAAATTGATACTTTTTCTACACTTATTATTATTGCAACATTGGTTTTAATGTTGCTCACCAAATTATTTTGGTTAGATAAATTGGTAGCTTTTTTAATGAGCTTTTTTATTATGTACAATGGTTATAAAATTATCCGTAAATCACTTGCCGGAATTATGGATGAAGCTGATAAAGAATTATTAAGTGAGCTTGTAAAATTGATGAATGCAAACCGCAGAGAAAATTGGATTGATGTACACAACCTTCGTGTAATAAAATATGGAAATGTTTTGCATATTGATTGTCATCTCACCGTTCCCTGGTATTTAAATATTCTTGAAGCGCACTATGAAACAGAAGCTTTGGATGCATTGATAAGAAAAGAATTTGGTAATGCAATAGAAATGTTTGTTCACACCGATGCCTGTGTTCCGCCGCGCAGTTGCACTATTTGTATAAAACATGATTGCAATGTTCGCCAGCACGTTTTGGAAAAACGTTTGGAATGGACGCTGGCAAATATTCTTGCAGATAAAAAACATCAATTGTAGAAATTATAATATTGAAATTCTAAATTCTAAAAAGCTTTTCCAATAAAATAAGTAAATTTTAATGCAAATAAATTTGACGCATAAAAAACAAAGCGTACAAGAGTGCGACGCAACGATGCTAAATAGAATTACAAAAGCCGGCTCAAAAAAAATATCTTTAAAAAACTTATATTCGTTTCAATAAACCATTAATTTTTTTATCACTAAAATTATATATCATGCAGGCATGGAAAGATTATGAAGAAGCAAATAAAGATCGTTTTTTAAATGAATTACTTGAGCTGCTGCGCATACCGAGTGTAAGTGCAAGAAGTGAACATAAACAAGATATGCAGCAATGCGCAGAAGCAGTAAAGCAACGATTACTGGAAGCAGGCGCTGATAAAGCTGAAATTTATTCAACAGCCGGTCATCCAATTGTGTATGCAGAAAAAATGATAGATAATTCTAAGCCAACTGTTTTGGTGTATGGTCATTACGATGTGCAACCGCCCGATCCGTTAGAGCTGTGGAATAGTCCCCCATTCGAGCCGGTAATTAAAGATGGAAAAATTTATGCACGCGGCGCCTGTGATGATAAAGGTCAATTTTATATGCACATAAAAGCGCTGGAAACAATGACGAAAACAAATTCGCTTTCGGCAAATATTAAAATGATTATTGAAGGTGAGGAAGAAATTGGCTCGCAGCATTTAGGCGAGTTTGTAAAAGAGCATAAAGATTTATTGAAAGCCGATGTAATATTAATAAGCGATACAGCGATGCTAAGCATGCAAAACCCAAGCATTGATGTTGGCGTTCGCGGATTAAGTTATATTGAAATTGAAGTTACCGGACCAAGCCGTGATTTGCATAGTGGCGTTTATGGCGGCGCAGTTGCAAACCCGATAACTATTTTAGCGCACATGATAACGAGTTTGCATGATGAAAATAATCGCATAACTATTCCGCATTTTTATGATGATGTTGTGGAAGCAACTGCAGCAGAAAGAGCAGCATTAGCAAAAGCACCTTTTAATGAAGACGTTTATAAAAAAGATTTAAATGTGCAGGAATTATGGGGCGAAAAAAATTATTCAACAAACGAGCGAACTGGCATCAGGCCTACATTAGAAGTGAATGGAATTTGGGGCGGTTATACGGGCGAAGGTGCAAAAACGGTGCTTCCTTCCAAAGCAACTGCAAAAATTTCTTGTCGTTTAGTGCCGAATCAAAAGAGTGAAAAAATGACAAAGCTTTTGATGGATCATCTTAAAAAAATTGCCCCTCCTTTTGTTACCGTAAAAGTATGGGAACATCACGGCGGTGATCCCTATATGACGCCGGTTGACAGTATAGAATATAAAGCCGCCGCCAAAGCAATTGAAACAACTTTTAATAAAGCGCCTATCCCTGTTCGCGGTGGCGGAAGCATTCCTATCACTGCATTATTTGAAACTGAATTGGGCTGCAAAGTTGTGTTTCTCGGATTTGGATTGGATAGTGATAATCTGCATAGTCCGAATGAAAAATTTGAATTGTTTAATTTTTATAAAGGCATTGAAACCATTCCTTATTTTCATAAGTTTTATGCGGAGATGAAATAAAGTAAAAAGTGAGAAAGCGAAGAAAAAGTTTTAGTTATTTGACTTTGATTTAATTGTTTTTGCTTTTGAATTGATTTTAAAAATTATCATTGATATATTATTAACTTTATTTAAGAGAATATGTTGCAATAAGAAATTCATCCACTTTTTTCGCACACCCTCTTCCTTCGGCTATTGCCCATACAACCAATGATTGACCTCTGCGCATATCGCCCGCAGTAAAAATTCCTTTTATGCTTGTTTCAAAATTTTTTTCGGATGCTTTTACATTTCCTTTTTCATCCAATGCAAGTTCTAAATCGTTCACTAAACCTTCGTGTTGCGGATGTACAAAACCCACAGCAAGCAAAGCCAATTCGCAAGGGATTTCTGTTTCGCTTTCTGCTATTTCTGCAAATTTCGATGGTCGTCCATCTTCTGAAAATTTCCATTCGAGCTTCACTATTTTTAATGCCTTTAATTTGCCTCCATCGTCGCCAATAAATTCTTTTGTTGCAATTGCCCATTCACGAAAAACACCTTCTTCATGCGATGAAGTTGTTTTTAAAACCATCGGATAAACGGGCCAGGGCATGTATAAAGTTCTGTCTCCCGGCGGCTTTGGCAATAATTCAAATTGTGTAACAGAAGTTGCGCCTTGTCTGTTTGCGGTTCCCACACAATCGCTGCCGGTATCGCCGCCGCCAATTATCACAACATTTTTTCCGGCAGCTAAAATATTTTCTTTTTCTGTTGATTTATTGCTTACTCTTTTATTTTGCTGCGTTAAAAAATCCATTGCAAAATGAACACCATTTAATTCTCTTCCTTCAATATTCAAATCTCTCGGAATGGCAGAACCGCCCGTTAAAACAATTGCATCGAATTCTCTGCGCAATTCATCAACATTAATATCAACACCAACATTTGTATTGCATTTAAATATAATTCCTTCTTCTTCAAGCAAATTTATTCTGCGGTCAATCACCCATTTTTCTAATTTAAAATCAGGAATTCCATAACGAAGCAAACCACCCGCAGCATCATCTCTTTCAAACACAATTACAGTATGGCCTGCACAATTTAATTGCGCAGCAGCAGCAAGCCCCGCAGGCCCGGAACCAATTATCGCAACTTTTTTTCCTGTTCTTATCAAAGGCGCTTTTGCATGAACAAAATTTTTGTCGAATGCAATTTCTATAACATGTTTTTCTATTTCTTCAATCGTTACTGATGGTTGATTAATATTCAATACACATGCGGCTTCGCAGGGTGCAGGACAAATTCTTCCGGTAAATTCAGGAAAATTATTTGTTGAAGAAAGTATGTCGTATGCTTCCTTCCAACTTTTGCGATAAACCGCATCATTAAAACCAGGAATATCATTTCCGAGCGGACAACCATTATGGCAAAACGGAACGCCGCAATCCATGCATCTTGCAGCTTGCTGATTTAATTTTTGATCAGTATATCTTTCTGTGAATTCATTAAAATTTTTTATTCTTTCTTTTGGAGAAAGTTTTGCAGGAAGTTCTCTTGTGAATTGTAAAAAGCCGTCGGTTTTTCCCATCGTTTGAAAAAATAACTTTGTGATTGGTGTCTGACACTTTCGAAGTGTCTGACATCATTTAAAAATTTATGGATTAATTGTATGACCAGTGTCTGACACCTGCAAATGTGCAGCAGCATTGGGTTGCAGAATCTTTTTATAATCTTTCGGAAATATTTTTACAAAATTCTTTAATTGATTTTCAAAATCATTTAATATAAATTTTGCAACAGCGCTTTCTGTATAATCGTAATGTTTTGTAATCATCTCATATAGAAATTTTGCATCGTCTTCATTCAATAAATCAAGATCAACCATTTCTTTGTTGCAGCAATTATCCATGCAATTTTTTACATCATAAATAAAAGCAAAACCACCGCTCATTCCGGCGGCAAAATTTCTTCCGGTTTCACCAAGAATAATAACATTTCCGGCAGTCATATATTCGCAACCATGATCGCCAACACCTTCTACAACTACGGCTGCGCCTGAGTTTCGCACACAAAAACGTTCCCCCGCTTTACCGCGAATAAAAGCTTCGCCCGAAGTTGCGCCATAAAAAGCAACATTGCCAATAATTATATTTTCTTCCGCAATAAACCCAGCATTTTTTGGAGGATAAATAATCAATTTTGCGCCGCTTAGACCTTTGCCAAAATAGTCGTTTGCATCGCCTTCTAATTCAAGTGTAATTCCTTTTGTGTTAAAAGCGCCAAAGCTTTGTCCTGCTGTTCCGGTGAATTTAAAATGAATGGTATCATCTCTCAAACCCTTGCTGCCAAGGCGTTTGGTAATTTCATTTGAAAGCAAAGTACCAACTGTTCTGTCAGTATTTTTTATGTTGAATGATGCAGAAACTTTTGTTTGATGTTCTAATGCCGGTTGAGATGCTTTTAATAATTGCCAGTCCAAAATATCACTAAGCAAATAATCCTGTTCTTCGGATTTATGCAATAAATTTTGCGAGGTATTATTTTCTTTATACAAAATTTTTGAAAGATTAAGTTTGCTGTATTTCCAATGATGAATATGTTTTTTCTTTTCTAAAAATTGCGCCTGGCCAACCATTTCATTAATTGTTCTGAAGCCAAGCTCAGCCATAATTTCTCTTAATTCTTCGGTAAGAAATTTAAACAGATTTATTACATGATCTGCATCGCCTGTAAAAAGTTTTCGCAATTCTACATCCTGTGTTGCAATGCCAACAGGGCAAGTATTGAGATGACATTTTCTCATCATAATGCAACCTTCGGTAATTAGAGCAGCAGTTGCAATGCCCCATTCTTCAGCGCCCAATAAAGTTGCAATGGCAATATCTCTTCCGGTTTTTAAATGACCATCAGTTTGCACCACAACTCTGCTGCGCAATTTATTTTTCACAAGTGTTTGATGCGTTTCTGCAAGTCCTAATTCCCAGGGCAAACCTGCATGTTTTATTGAGCTGATAGGTGAAGCACCTGTGCCACCATCATAGCCTGAAATCAGCACCACGTCTGCTTTTGCTTTCACTACGCCGGCAGCAATTGTTCCAACGCCGGCTTTTGAAACCAGCTTCACATTTATTCTTGCATTGCGATTTGCATTTTTTAAATCATAAATTAATTGTGCTAAATCTTCAATCGAATAAATATCGTGATGCGGCGGCGGCGAGATCAATCCAACACCCGGCGTTGAATGCCGCACTTTCGCAATCCATTCATCCACTTTATGACCGGGCAATTGTCCGCCTTCACCAGGCTTTGCACCTTGCGCCATTTTTATTTGTAATTCATCAGCTTCAGTTAAATACAAACTGGTAACACCAAATCGCGCCGAAGCAATTTGTTTTACAGCGCTTCTTATTGAATTTCCATCGGGCAATAAATCATATCTTTTTTCATCTTCGCCACCTTCGCCTGTATTGCTTTTTCCGCCTAATTTATTCATCGCAAGCGCAAGCATAGTGTGCGCTTCCCACGAAATAGAACCGAACGACATTGCGCCGGTTGCAAAGCGTTTATAAATTTCCGAAGCAGGCTCAACTTCATTAATCGAAATGGAAGGACGATGATGTTTAAATTGAAATAAACTTCTTAATGTGGGCGCTTGTTCATCTGCATCATTCACAAGTTTAGAATATTTCTTGAATGTTTTATAATCATTCATTCTTGTTGCGTACTGCAGCAGATGAATTGTTTGCGGATTATATGCATGAAATTCACCATTACGTTTCCATTGATACATTCCGCCAACGGGCAATAAATTATCAGAAGAATTTTTTTTGCTGAAAGCTTGCACATGTTTTGCCAGCGCTTCCTGAGCAAGTTCATCTAATCCAATACCTTCAATTCTGCTTACTGTTCCTGTAAAATATTTATCAACTACTTCTTTAGTTATACCAAGTATTTCAAAGGTTTGCGCGCCCTGGTAAGATTGCAAAGTGGAAATGCCCATTTTTGAAAATATCTTTAAAAGCCCGTCGCACACTGCTTTTGCGTAATTGTAACGCAATTCTTCCCAGCTTAAATCGGTTTCTAATGAACCATTTTTTTTTATGTTTCTGATTAACGCCAAAGCTAAATATGGATTGATAGCAGTTGCACCAAAACTTATCAAACATGCAAAATGATGCACTTCCCAAACATCGCCGGCTTCAATTACCAAACCAACCTGCCCGCGCAATCCTTTGCGGATAAGATGATGGTGAACCGCGGCTGTAGCAAGCAATGTAGGAATTGCAGCATGGTCAGAATCAACTGCGCGATCAGACAGAATCAACACTTCAAACCCATCTTCAACTGCATCAATTGCATAGCGACAAAGCCTGTCTAAACCTGCTGCAAGTGAACCAGATTTTCCATCTGCCCTAAAATAACATTGTAAAGTTTTTGCCTGAAAAATTCCTGTATCAATGCTGCGCAATTTTTCTAATTCACGACTTTGTAAAACCGGATGTTTCAACGCAACGGTATGACAATGCTGCGAATCTTCTTCCAATAAATTGCCAATATTTCCAACGAAAGTTGAAAGGCTCATCACCGATCTTTCACGAATCGGATCAATCGGCGGATTAGTTACCTGGGCAAATAATTGTTTAAAATAATTGCTGATGTGTTGTGGTTTATCACTCAAAATTGCAAGCGGAACATCAGTGCCCATAGAGCCGACAGGTTCCTTCGCTTCGAGCGCCATTGGTTTCATAATTGCATTAATATCTTCATTGCTATAACCAAATACTTTTTGATATTTTAAAACCGACTCATCTGAAAGATGTGTAAAAGTTACCCGCGGTTCTTCTAATTCTTCGAGACGGATCTTATATTGATTTATCCAATCGCCATAAGGTTGTTGCGTACAAATTCTTTGTTTCAATTCTTCATCGCTGATAATTCTGCCCGCTTCCAAATCAACCACAAACATTTTTCCCGATTGCAATCTTCCCTTTTCAATAATTAATTTTTCATCAACAGGCAGCACGCCGGTTTCAGAAGCCATGATAACTCTGTCATCCGAAGTAATGCAGTATCGCGCTGGGCGCAAACCATTTCTATCAAGCGTAGCGCCAATTATTTTTCCATCGGTAAAACAAATTGCTGCGGGCCCATCCCAAGACTCCATGATGGATGCATGAAATTCATAAAAATATTTTTTTACAGGATCCATATTTTCATTTCCATCCCATGCTTCGGGAATCAGCATCATCATTACATGCGGCAATGAACGACCGGTTAACGTAAGCAATTCAATCATATTATCGAGCGAAGCAGAATCCGATTGATGTTGCGATGCAATGGGCAAAAGCATTGCCATTTCTTCTTTTGAAAAATAAAAAGAATGAAAAATTTTTTCGCTTGTTTTAAGCCAGTTTAAATTTCCCTGAAGCGTGTTTATTTCTCCGTTATGCGCGATGTATCTGAATGGTTGTGCAAGTTTCCACGAAGGAAATGTGTTGGTTGAAAAACGCGAGTGCACCAAACCAAAAGCGCTGGTTAAATTTGGATTATTTAGATCAGAAAAATAATGCCTTAATTGTAAGCTCGTAAGCTGACCTTTATAAATAATTGTTTTGTACGAAAGCGAAGCAATGTAAAATTGTTCATCATTTTTTTTCAAAATATTTTCGATAGTATGCGTAACATAATTACGAAGAATAAATAATTTTCTTTCAAAATCATCTTTATGCAAATTATCGCCGCAGGCAATGAAAACCTGTTCTATTGCGGGTTCTACTGATAAAGCTGTTTCGCCAACTCCATCCGAATTAACAGGAACTTTTCTATATCCTAAAATTTCTAATCCTAATTTTTCGGCTGCTCGATTGAAAATATTTCTGCATTCCTCTTTTACAAATTTTTCTTTCGGAAAAAAAATCATTCCAACGCCGTACTTAGAAAAAGATGGTAATTGAATATCAATTTTTAAACATTCTGCAAATAAAAATTCATGTGGTTTTTGAATGAGAATACCAGCACCATCGCCCGAATTATTTTCGCAACCGCAGGCGCCGCGATGTTCCATATTTTCGAGAATAGTTAATGCATCAGAAATTATTTCATGTGTTTTATTTGCTTTAATATTAGCAATAAAACCGATGCCGCATGAGTCGCGTTCAAAATGTGCATTGTATAATCCATTGCCATCTTTCATGGTTAATTTCAAAGAAAAAATGTTAAGTTTAAAAAACGGAAGTGAACTAAATTATTTTTAATTCGTTTCAAAACAGATTAAATATGCCTGTATTATACAACCACCAAATTGAAATATTGTTATTGCAATGCAATGCGGCAAAAGAATTGAGCTTTTAAAAATTACAATACCCAAAAACTTTTTCCCAAGAAATTAACTTTTTCCGGAAAGTAAATACCGGATCCTTCTACAGTAATTTAAATAACTGAAAAATAATATTATTCTTTGCTAATTCTTACTAAAAAACATGCATTAATTGTTGGTCATTCCGCAGCAGCAAAAGAATAAAGTTCATCACAATTCATTTTTTCACTTCAAAATAATTTTTACATTGCAGCAAATTACTGCTATGAAAAAATTAATTTTTTTACTATCATTTTTTGCGTCAATATTCCTCTCAAATTCAATCCAGGCGCAGCCTTCACCGGTTGCTGACACTGCAATTCCTGCCGCTTATAAATCTGTAACGCATCGCAGCATTAAAATAGATAATAAATTAATTAATTACACAGCAACAGCCGGTTTTCTTATTTTAAAAAATGCCAAAGACAGCGCTGTTGCTGCATTTGGTTACACAGCTTACACAAAAGATGGCGAAACTGATGCTTCAAAAAGACCGCTAACATTTGCGTATAATGGTGGTCCCGGTTCTTCTTCCATGTGGCTGCATATGGGCGCTTTGGGCCCGCGCAGAGTTGTTGTAAATGATCCGCAAAATAATCCGCCGCCACCTTATAATTTGGAAGATAATAATAATTCGATAATTGATGTTACCGATTTGGTAATGATTGATCCGGTTGGCACAGGTTTGAGCCATGCAGTTGGCAATGCGAAGAACAAAGATTTTTGGGGAGTTGACAGAGATATTGAATCAATCAGTCAGTTCATCAAACAATTTGTTACTGATAATGGTCGCTGGAATTCGCCAAAGTATTTGCTCGGTGAAAGTTACGGAACCATGCGCTCAGCAGGCATTGTAGATTATTTGCAGGATAATATTGGCATGGCAATGAACGGCGTAATTCTTATTTCAAATGTGCTCGATTTGCGTTCACTAACTTTTCAGCAAGGTGATGATATTTCTTATATTTTGCATTTGCCAACTTATGCGGCTGTTGCATGGTATCACAATAAAATTGCAAATAAACCTGCAAATCTTGAATCATTTTTAAACGATGTAAGAAACTTTGCCGGCGGCGAATATGCATCAGCATTAATGAAAGGCGATGATTTAAGCGATGCCGAAAAAGATGCAGTTCTTTCAAAACTTTCTGAGTACACAGGCTTGAGTAAAGATTATTTATTGAAAGGAAATTTGCGCATAAATGAACCGCAATTTACACAGGAATTATTGCGGGAAAATCATGAAATAGTCGGGCGGTTAGATTCGCGCTACAAAGGAATTAGCCAGGATTTATTAGGCGAATATTCGAGCGATGATCCGCAGAGCAGTCAGATTAGTCCTGCATTTACAGCCACTTTTATGAATTATTATTATGAAGAATTAAAAGTGAATAAAATTTATAATTATCATACTTCAGCCTACAGCGCAGAAGGTTTTGACTGGGATTGGAAACATCGCAAAAACGGCGGCAGCGGCGATCCTGTAACCCCGAATACGGGCGTGGATTTAGCTGAAGCGATGAGCAAAAATCCAAACTTAAAAATTTTAGTATTGAATGGTTATTACGATTTGGCAACGCCGTTTTATGCAACAGAATATACTTTTGATCATTTAAGATTAGAGAAAAAATTGAAAGCAAATATCACCTTAAAATATTATGAAGCCGGGCACATGATGTACATTAACCCTTCAGTAATTCCGCAGTTTAAAAAAGATATTGCTGATTTTATTTTAAGTACAAGCAAATAAACTGCATAAAAATCTATAACTCATTTTTAGCTTTTGCTTATCGCTGCGTGCCTAACTTTGCGTTTCGTAAAAACGCATGCAGAACGTTATTGAAGTTAAACATCTCACTAAGCAATTTAAAAATTTGATTGCAGTAAACGATCTTTCATTTTCAGTTAAAGAAGGTGATGTGTATGGATTTTTAGGTGAGAACGGCGCGGGAAAATCAACCACTATCCGCATGTTGCTTACCTTAATAAAACCGACGCATGGAAGCATTGAATTATTTGGATTAAATCTTGAATCGTTCAGAAGAAAAATATTGCAGCAAATTGGCGCTGTTATTGAAAAACCTGATGTTTATAAATATTTATCTGCTTACGAAAATCTTAAATTATTTGCGCGATTAAGCGGAATAAAAATATCTGAACAAAAATTATTGCAGCAATTGGAAATGGTTGGCTTGCATGAAAGAGCGCACGATAAAGTGAAAGAATTTTCCCAAGGAATGAAGCAGCGGTTAGGAATTGCAATTGCCTTAATTCACGATCCCAAATTAATTATTTTGGATGAGCCAACCAACGGTCTTGATCCGCAGGGCATTGCAGATATTCGAAATTTAATTTTGCATTTAAGTCGCGATAGAAAAAAAACGGTTTTTGTTTCTTCTCATTTATTAAGCGAGATTGAACAAATAGCAACACGAATTTTAATTATCGATAAAGGAAAGCGTTTGGTAGAAGGCAGCGCAGAAGAGCTTTTCAATCCTGCACAAACAATTATTGAATTGGAAACTTTAAATAATGTAACAGCACTTATACAAATTGAAAACAGCGAATGGAAAAAATATTTACAAACTCAACGCAACAATAATGTGCTTTTAAAAATGCATCGAAATTTGTTGCCCGACTTTCATATTTGGTTAGTTGAGCAAGGTATAAAAGTAATTTCACTACAGTCGCGGCATTCACTCGAAGATTATTTTTTACAGGTTACATCCGGCAAACAACATGTTCACAGTTTTACAAATTGAACTATATAAAATTTTCAAAAGGCCGCGAACATATATTTCGTTTGCGGCAATTACTGCATTAATTCTAACTATTCAATTAGGCTTAAAATTAGATGGTGTTTCTTATGTTGATTTTTTGCTTAGCGGTTTAAAACAATCTTTCGATTTTGAAGGAAATATTTTAAACGGATATTTTGTTTGTTATGTAATTCTTCAATTATTATTAATTCATGTTCCTTTATTAATTGCATTAATTTCTGCCGATATGATCTCTGGGGAAGCAAACATGGGAACGCTGAGACTCATGCTCACAAAGCCTTTCAGCAGAACTCAAATAATTCTATCAAAATTTTTCGCTTCTGCAGTTTACACTTTAATGCTGCTTGTTTGGATGGCTTTTCTTGCTTTATTCGTAAGCATGTGGCTTTTTGGAACGGACGATTTATTTCTTACCAAAACTTATTATGCAGTGCAAATAAGAGCAGACGATATTTTCTGGAGATATATTGCAGCATTTGGTTTTGCATTTTTATCCATGTTAACTGTAACAGCGCTTGGGTTTTTCTTATCAATTTTTGCAGAAAATTCAATCGGACCAATTGTTGCAACTATGAGCATTATTATTTTTTTTACTGTTTTAAGCACGATGAGCATTCCTATTTATCAAAAAATACAACCTTATCTTTTTACAACACACATGGTAAACTGGAAAGAATTTTTTGATGAAAAAGTAGATGATAATAATGTGCCGATAATTGGCAGTGTACAAAATCCGCAACTTATTTTAAATTCAGCATTGATTTTGCTTGCTCATATTGTGGGCTTTGTTGCGTTATCAATATTTGTTTTTAAAAAGAAAGATGTGTTAAGTTGAAATAAGTTAATGATTCATCGTTATTGATTTCGAATCTAAATATTATGAAAAAATTTTCTTTGTTTTTTGTTTTTTGTTTTTTGTTTCTTGATGCTTTTTCTCAAGATATGAGCCCCTTAATCACAAAGCTCAAAGCCAAGCTGGATGCGGTTAACGACTATGTTGCCGATGGAAAAATGAAAACCGACATAGCTTTTATTAAAGCGCCGTTAAGCAAAATAAAAGTGTATTATAAAAAGCCGAATTATTTCAAATTAAAAAAAGATGGCGGCATTTCTATTTTACCAAAAGGTGGCGTAACAGTAAACATGGCAAGCGTTTTAACTATGCAAAATTATCTTGCTTTATCTGCAGGTAATTCTGTATTTAACGGAGTGAATACAAAAATTGTAAAGCTGCTGCCATCGGATGAAAACAGCGATATTGTTTTAACAACATTGTATGTAGATGAAAAAGATTTATTAGTTCTAAAAGCAATTACAACCACAAAAGATAATGGCACTTATCAAATGGATTTAACGTATGGAAAATATGCAAATTATGGTTTGCCTGACAAGGTAATTTTTAATTTCGATGCCAAAGATTATAAAATGCCAAAAGGTGTTACGCTTGAGTTTGACCAAAACGCAAAGCCTTCGGATTTAGATAAATTAAAAGGAAGAAAAGGCAAAATCGAAATTACTTATAATTCTTACATCATCAATCAAGGGCTTGCCAGCACTGTGTTTAAATAAATTTAAACCTTGAAAGTTTTAAAACCTTCAAGGTTTTTATTTGGTTTATTCTACGCTTGTAACTTCATTTTCCTGAGTTTTATTTTGTTGTGTATTTTCTTTCCAATTTCTGCAACGGTTTTTTAATTTCTCTTTAAATTTTTCTCTTTCTTCAGGGCTCATGTTTTGCCATTTTTCGCGCATCTCTGGTCCATATCTGTAATTAAATTTATGTCTTCCCCACCACGCTCCATGAAAACCTCCGAACAAAATTTTCGACAATAAAAATATTCCTAACGCTTGCCAATAACCAATTAAACCTACATGCAATACCGGCACTAAAATATTATTCCACAAAGCCATCACAATAAAACCAAACACAACAGCAGCAATAAGAATAAATAACAAAAATCCAAAAAATCTTCTTTCATTGAAACGTCTCATAATTTAATTTTTAATAGATTAATAATTTAATAACTCATCACGCAAAACAGCAAGCCGTTCTCTCAAATGCAGTACAGCATAGCGTTTGCGGGAAATTAATGTGTTTATTGTTTCGCCTGTTTGCTCAGCAATTTCTTTAAAAGAAATTCCTTCCAGCTCATTTAAAATAAAAACTTGTTTTTGATTTTCAGGCAATTCATCCAATGCATCGTTCAGTTCTTCCCACAATAAACTGCGCAAATATTCTGTTTCAGGATTATCGCTTTCATCAAAAAATAATTCTGCCCAATTCATTAATTCATCATCATCATCTGCATAAATATCATCCAATAAATCAGGATGCATCTTTCGTTCTCTATCAATAATTTTATTTCGTGTAACTTTAAAAAGCCATGCAGTTAATTGTTCCACCGGTTGCGTGTTGCCAATAAACTGATAAAAAACATCCTGCAAAATATCTTCAGCGTCAGCTTCGTTTGTAACGCGTTTGCGAATAAAACTCATCAGGCGTTTGCTGTAAGTGCTAATCACTTCGCCAATATTATTTTTCTGCGCCATATTATTTTCTATCGCCGTTACTCCATCCATCTTAATAAAGGCAGACGAATAAGGAAACACAATATTGTAAAAATTGAGAAAGTTTTTAGGAAATTTTTTTTGAGCCCGGCATTTGAAATGCTATTAAACTTCGTTGCGTCGCACACTTGTACGCCATTGCCCGGAGCGGCAAATTTATTGCAATAAACTATTATTTTTTTATAACAACCGTGGTGCCTATCGGAATCATTTGATACAATTCTTCCACATCTTCATTCTTCATGCTAATGCAGCCTTCCGTCCAGTTTTGATATTGATCAATTGCATAACTTTCGTGCGGCCAAGTGCCGTGAATGCCAACGCCACCGCCTATTTGCGCATTTGCAGGAATAATTCCCTGCGCTTTCCATGCATTAAATTTTGCATAACTTTCTGCAGTAGGGTAATTAAGCATCATAAAGCGATCCCACTTTTCGTGCGGGCGTTTGCTCACAATTTTAAAACTTCCCTCGGGTGTTTCTCTGTCGCCCTGCATTTTTTTATCGCCAAGATCTTTATTGCCAAAAACAACAGGATAAGTAACCAGCCAGCCGTCATCATCATATACATTTAATTCATAATTGTGTTTACTGATAACGATAAGATAATTGCCTTTAGTTTTGTGCCCTTCGTAAAAAGAAGTATTGCAAATAAAAACCATGCAGAGGATAACGAGAAAAAAAATGCGATTCATTTTAAACGGAAAAATTTGTATGGTTAGAACGAAAAAATTATGGAAAGATTATTTTTTGTAAATATTTATTTTTTTCTAAAAAATCTAAATATTTTTTAGAAAAAAAGAAAAAAACGTTGATTAATTGGATGAATGTTTTTTGTGTTTATGTTTGCATTCAGCAGCGGATCTGCTGCGCAGAATTTCTTTGCGTACAAGAGTGCGACGCAACAGGCGATACTATGAAAAACTTGCGCCTGGCTCAAAAAAAACATGCATTTATTCTTTTTTATTTTGCACATAATTTCTCCACTTTTCAATTAAATTTTCCATGTCCGCCGGCAAAGGCGATTCAAAAAACATTTGTTTATTTGTTAACGGATTTTTAAAGCCCAGCGTTTTTGCATGCAAAGCAATTCGCGGACAAACAGCAAAACAATTTTCAACAAACTGTTTATATTTTGAATAAACAGTGCCTTTTAAAATTTTATCGCCGCCATATTCCCAATCGTTAAATAAAGTATGACCAATATGTTTCATGTGAACGCGTATCTGGTGCGTGCGGCCTGTTTGCAACACACACTCCACCAGCGTTACATAATGAAAACGCTCGAGTACTTTATAATGTGTAATTGCATGTTTGCCGTGCTCGCCTTCAGGATACGCATCAAACATTTTTCGGTGGCGCTGGTGGCGCGCGATGTGTGCTTCAATTGTGCCTTCGTCGTTTTCTACATCGCCCCAAACTAATGCAATATATTTTCTTGAAACGGTATGATTAAAAAATTGCTTCGCTAAATTAGAAGCGGCTTCAGCAGTTTTTGCAACAACAATTAAACCGGTTGTATTTTTATCAATGCGATGCACTAAACCATAACGTGGCAAACTTTCTTCATCGAGCGCAGGATTTTGTTGCAGTAAATAATAAGCAATTCCATTTAATAAAGTACCGGTATAATTGCCAACACCGGGATGCACTACCATATTTGGAGGTTTATTAATTACAATTACAGCATCATCTTCATACACAATATTTAATGCAATTGGTTCGGGCTTAACTTCAGCGTGGGCGGCGCTTACAAGGCTCATTAATATAATTTCATCGCCGGGTTTTATCTTGTAATTATTTTTTATGTGTTTATTGTTTACGGTTAAAAAACCTGCTTCAATTGCCTGTTGAATTTTATTGCGCGTAGCGCCTTCAATGTGTTGCTGCAGCCATTTATCAATGCGCATGGGTTCTTGTCCGCGATCAATTGTAAAAGTTTTACGTTCGTATAATTCTTCTGTTGCTTCTTCAGAAATATTTATTTCTTCGGTCATACAACAAAGATAATGCGGGATGCGGGATGCTGATACTGATGGTTGTTTTTTGAATGCAGATCTGCTTTTTAAATGATGCTTACTGATATTATCTTTGCATGAATGAATACAAAAGTTTTTTTTGAAGATTTAGGAAGACGATCTTATAAAGAAGTTTGGAATTATCAGGAAGAATTATTGCAGAAAAATGTTGCAGCGAAAATGGAAATCAGAAATCGGAAATCAGAAATCGAAAATCGAAAATCGAAAATCGAAAATGGTGATTTAGAAATAGGATGCAACCTTCAACTTTCAACCTCCAACTTTCAATCTTCAACCTTCAACACTCAACCTTCAACACTCAACATAAAAAACTATCTGTTATTTGTAGAGCATAATCCTGTTTATACTTTAGGCACAAGCGGTAAATTGCAACATGTATTAATTAGTGAAAAAGAAAGAAATAAAAAAGGTATTGAATATTTTCATATTAATCGTGGAGGAGATATTACTTTTCATGGTCCGGGGCAAATTGTTGGTTACCCGATTTTTGATCTTGAACAATTTAAAACTGATGTAGGCTGGTATTTAAGAAGTTTGGAAGAAGTGATTATTTTAACGATGGCTGAATATGGTTTGAAAGGCGAAAGAAGCGCAGGCGAAACCGGCGTGTGGCTTGATGCAAACGCAAAAGGAAAAGAAAGAAAAATTTGTGCAATGGGCATCCGCTGCAGCCGCTGGATAACCATGCACGGTTTTGCTTTTAATGTAAACACTGATTTAAATTATTTTAATTATATTATTCCCTGCGGTATTCAAAATAAACAGGTTACATCATTAAAAAAAGAATTAGGATTTGAAGTTAATTTTAATGAAGTAAAACAAAAGCTTAAACGCAATTTTGAAAAAGTATTTGAAATAATATTGATTGAAAAGGATGAATTATTAAATGTTTAATTCATCACTAATTTTAATCTGTTAATTTTGGCTGTTTAATTTTGCTTTCTAATTTTTTTTACTCATTCAAAAACGAATTAAATTCTTTTTCATGTCCGATAGTTGTTGGCTGCCCATGGCCTGAATAAACAATGGTTTCATCAGACAATATAAATAATTTTTCGCGAATATTTTTTAGTAGTTGTTTGTGATTTCCAAAAAGTAAATCTGTTCTGCCAATGCTTTCGTAGAACAAAACATCGCCGCCAATTAAAAAGTTTTGTGCAGCGCAGTAAAAACAAACATGACCGGGCGAATGCCCCGGTGAAAAAATTACTTTTAATTCATCTTCTCCTAATTTTATTATATCGCCTTCTTTCAAAAAATGTAACGGACCTTTATAATTTTTGAAACTTACGCCATACATTAAACCCGAAGCTGGTGCGAGCTTTAGCATTTTTTCTTCCAATTCATGAAGATATAAATCCAGCCCGTAAGTTTCTGCCACCCATTTATTTCCAAAAACATGGTCTAAATGGCAATGTGTATTTAATAATTGTACGGGTTTTAAATTATTTTTAATGATATGATTTTTTAGCGTTTCTTCTTCAGCAGAAAAATAACAACCCGGGTCAATAATAATTGCCTGCCCGCTTTCGTTGCTAAGCAGGTAAGTATTTTCGGTGATAGGACTAAACTCGAAAGATTCAACCTTTATCATAAGTTTTCAATTGTTTACAAGTTTATACTAATTTTATTCGCTGATTATTACGATTGAAAATGATTGCAAAGATTGAAAAAATTTTAAAAATCATTGTCATCGTTAAAATCAGCATCGTTTCATCGTTCAAAATAATAATGACCGGATATGCAATTTAATCGCTTAAGAATTGGAATTCTCTTTCTCACATTTGCTTTTCCTTTTTTATCAATTTCTCAGGTTAACACGGTTGAATATGGTAAAAATCGAATTCAATATAAAAAATTTCAGTGGAAATTTTATCAAAGCCCCAACTTCAACACTTATTTTAGTCAGGATGGATTAGAGCTTGGAAAATTTGTTGCGCAAGTTGCCGAAGATGAATTGCCTTCTGTTGAAAATGCTGTTGAATATTCACTTCAACGCCGCGCCAACATTGTAATCTACAATAATTATGATGATTATAAACAAAGCAATATCGGCTTGGGGATTGACTGGCAAAATGCAGGCGGAACGACTAAGTTAGTAAACAATAAAATGGTAGTTTATTTTGATGGAAACCATAACACTTTACGTTTACAAATTCGCGAAGGCATTGCAAAAATTTTAACTGATAATATTTTATTTGGTGATGATATTGGCGATTTTGCCAGTAACCAGGCGCTGCTCGATTTACCACAATGGTTAACCGATGGTTATGTTGCTTACATTACGCAACCCTGGAGTACTGCAGATGATGATGAATTAAAAAGCGCCATGCTTGGCGCAGACTATAATAATTTTTATCAGTTTGCTTTTGATAAACCATTACTTGCCGGTCATGCATTTTGGTTTTATATCGCCGAAAAATATAAGCCAGAAAATGTAAGCTATTTTTTTTATTTAGCACGATTATATAAAAATCTGAATTCAGCTTCGCAAAAAATTGCAAAAAAGAAATTTAAAGATATGCTTGCTGATTTTATGCAATACGAACAGCAAAAATATTATGCTGATATTAAGCAACGCCGCAATGCACCACGCGGAAAATTATCTGTGGTAGAAGAAGCAAAAAAAGATGAAGATTATTATCGCTTTAATGCCAACCCAAATCCGCGAAATAATTCTTATGCAGTTGTACATTACCGAAAAGGATTTTATACAGTAAAATATGTAGATAATTTGTATGAAACAAAAATCTTACTGAAATATGGTGTGAGAACTTTTCAGGGAAACATTAGCCCAAATTATCCAATTCTTGCGTGGGATGGAAAAGGCTCGCGATTATTAGTAATTTATTCGAAGGAAGACAAGATATATATGTATGTGTACGATGTTATTGCAGGCATAAAAAGATTTCAGCAAGAAATTACCGGTTTCGATCAAATACTTGATGCAGGTTTTATGCTCGATGCAAACACGTTGCTTTTAAGCGCTGTTAAAAATGGACACTCAGATATTTTTACTTATAAAATTGATACGGAAAAAATCAAACAAATTACGAATGATGTTTATGACGATTTAGATCCAACAGTTGTTGCATTTCCCAATCGTGTAGGAATTATTTTTTCCTCAAATCGCCCCGGCCCTGATGCGCCAAATAATGATACGGTTTTACCGAGCAGAAATCATTTCAATATTTTTTTAGTTGATATAAATAACAACAGCGATCTAAAACAAATTTCACAACTTACAAATATGAAAGTTGGAAATGCGCGTTATCCAATGCAGTACAACCAAAATCATTTCACTTTTGTAAGCGACGAAACCGGAATTGCAAATCGCTGGGCAGGATTTTTTTCCACCGCACGCAACGGTCTTGATACTTTATATTATATCGGTACAGATATTATTCGCAATCCATCCAACAAAGAATTGGATTCAACTTTAAATGCATGGCAAAAAAATCAGCCGGACAGTATCAGCTATTTTTCGGTATATAAAGATTCTACTTATACATTTCCAATCACCAATTATCAAAGCAATTTACAGGAAACCCGAATTGCCGGAAACAACGGCCAGGTAAGCGAAGTACGCAGAGAAGGCGACTTGAAATTTTTATATAAATTAAAAGTTGATTCTATTGCGCTGCGAAGAAGAAATGTAAATCCGAGCCCAACACAGTTTAGAAAATACCAATTAAACCAGGAAAAAATTGCAGAAGGAAAAGCAATAGATATAACAGATACTTCAGTAAATAATAAGCAAAAAACCAATGTTTTTCAAAATGAATTTGAAAATGAAAAAGTCGATTCGTCTGTAATAAATCAACAACTGCAAACACCTGTAATTAAACCATCTGTTCTAACAAAATCATCTTTATATAATTACAAATTAAAGTTCAATGCAGATTATGTTCTTGCAGGTATTACAAATAATGTTTTAATAAATCGCTATCAGCCTTACGGCGGCGGCTCCGGACCGATTGAATTAAATAATGGTAATGATCTCAGCGGCACATTGCGTGTTGGTGTAAGCGATTTATTTGAAGATATTAAATTTATCGGCGGCTTTCGTTTTGGCACGACGTTATCAGATAAAGATGCTTTTATATCCTTCCAAAATTTACGTAAACGCATTGATTGGGGCTTAACTTATTACAGAAGCAACATCACTAATTATGACGGGCTTTTTCAGGATGCAAAAAGTATTTATGATAATGAATTGATAACAAATTTATATCAGTTTAATATATCTTATCCTTTTGATGAAGTAAAAAGTTTGCGCGCCACCGTTGGCTTGCGAAGAGATAAAGCTATCGTGCGTCCTTATGATAATTTTTCGGGTCAGCCCGATTTTTCTGCACTTGGCATTCCCGATTCCATTGCTTCTACAGTAGTTAGCAGGTTAGAATATGTGTACGATAATTCTATAAATCCTGTACAAAATATTTGGAATGGTTTGCGCTGGAAAATATATGTTGATTTTAATTTGCCCGTAAGTAAAAGCTCTGCCTTATCAGGAAAAACCACCGTAAATGTTGGTGTTGATGCGCGGGAATATGTAAAAATTTATCGTAACTTTATTTGGGCAGGCAGAGCCGCTGCAGATTTTTCTTTTGGTGAGGCTAAAGAAATTTATTATTTAGGCGGCGTTGACGGATGGATAAATCCAAAGTTCAATGATGCAAATCGTCCTGATCCTTCGCAGCAGTATGCTTTTCAAACTTTAGAGGTAAATATGCGTGGTTACGAACAAAATCTCGCAAACGGCAACAACGCAATTGTATTAAACAGCGAATTTCGCTTGCCTGTTTTTGCCACGCTTTTAAATAAACCAATCAACAGTGCGTTTGTGCGTAATTTTCAGTTAATACAATTTTTCGATTTTGGTACAGCATGGGCAGGCGGCTTTCAAAATATTAAAAGACCAACTTCTATTTTCAGTTCGTCTGATGGCAATAATCCAATTACAGTGCGCATTCGTTCCGGCGGCATTGGCCCGTTTGCGGGCGGTTACGGCTTTGGTGCACGCACTACTTTACTTGGTTATTTTATAAAGTTCGATGCTGGCTGGCCTATGAATACTTTCTTCAAACGCGCGCCAATGTACTATTTTGCTTTGGGTTTAGATTTTTAGAGCAAAGATTTTTTTGTACCCAACAATAAAATAAAAATTTAGCATCGTTGCGTCGCACTCTTGTACGTCCGGTTTACAAATCAGCAATTGTTTTATTAAGAAGAAGAAAACTGTTAATTATCAAAAGCACGCTTAATCCTACATAAGAAAATTTCTCTGGTAATGTTCCTTTAAATCCTTCATCAATCGCATTAAATAAACCCCATAATAAAAAAATAATATTGCCGATAATAGCCGAATATCTCAGCAATGAGATTTTTAGTTGTTTGTTTTGCATATAATTTTTATTTTTAAAAAGAAAAAATAGTAGTTTATTACAGTTGCTTCAGTTAATTCTTTGCTCAACATTTTTTGCATTAAAAAAACATTGTTTAATTGGCAATGCTTCTTTTTACGATACGGTTATTAAAATAACTCTGAACAATAAAATGTATTAAAATAAAACTCAGGCAAACAATCCAGCAAATAAACACTATCCACATTAAATTATTTTCTCTTACTTCCACTTCATTCAAAGAACGGCCAGCCAAAACATAAGCCACAGTTTTAGAATTTACCGATTTAACTATTGTAGCAATTCTCACATCAGTTTGCGGTTGCCAGGTAATCCAATCTTCGCCATGTGTTTTTGTATATGCTAAAACACCGGCTGGTGGTTGTGGCATTTTTTCATTTAGTAAACCTGTTGATTGTATGGGTTCGCCTTGCGCATTAAATAGCTCAATAAATAAACCCAAGCTTTGCGAAAGATCAATGCTGTCAGCCGGCAAAAGATTTTGAATTGAACGATTTTGCTGCAAACGATTGCTAATGTCTCTTGCTATCTGTATTTGCGGATCGTTTACACTCGTACGATAATTTTGTTGCACGCTAATATAAATAAGTCCCATTATAACTGTAATAATAATTGCTGAAACAAAATGTGATACGATAATTAGAAGCTTCATGGATTTTATTTATTTATTTAAAAGTACTTTTTATTTCAAAGTAAAATTTAAAAAAAATTTAATTTACTGATTTCATCATTTTCTCCAAAGCATTCAAATGCGATTTAAATGCTTTTTCTCCGGCCTTTGTAACTGAATAAGTTGTATTCGTTTTTCTGCCGATAAATCCTTTCCGCACTTTAATATAACCGCTTTCTTCCAGCGATTTTAAATGTGTTGCAAGGTTGCCATCGGTAATCTTTATATATTCCTTTAACTCATTGTAACTTACGCTGGCATTCACTATCAGCGCACTCATAATGCCAAGACGGATCCTGCTATCAAAAATTTTATTCAAATTTTCAATAGGATTTTTTATAAGCTTTAATTTTCTTTTATCAGTTACGTTCATATTTCAACCACATTAAAATTCCATAAAAAATATGCAAAACGCCAAAACCAAACGCCCAAAAATATAGTGCATAATTCACAATCCACAAGCTAATAATTCCTGTAACAATTTCACTGTAAGCTAAATATTTGGTTTCCTGTAAAGTGTATTTACTTGCATTTAACACAGCTAATCCATAAAATAACAAGCAGCCGGGAACAATTAAATTATATATTCCATTTTCAATCAGCTTAAATAAAAAAATAGCTCCAACCAGCATAGGAACACTTACATTAATCATTAAACGCTTTGCCGTTGTGCCCCAAATGGCTGTTTTATTTTTTTTGCTTCGCAAATAAGTAAATAAAAGCGCAAGCACAAAAGCGCAGATGAAAGTAAGTACTGCAATACGCAATAAATTGCTGTTAATTATATCATTTATTGTTATTTCTTCACTCTGTGTATTGCTGATTTTTATTTTAGCATTTGCAAAATCATAATTAGCAATCATTACATAATTTGCAAACCAGGTTCCAATTAAAGCACAAACTCCTGCAGCAATTCCGCTTAAGCCGCTTAAGCTTATAAAACGGCTGCTGCGCTCCATTATCTGTTTTATATCTTTTAACATATCAAGCTGACGAAGCTGGCTATTCATTTGAAAGTACTTTTAAATTCAAAGTAAATACATAAATTTGATACTGCGAAAATTTATTGTATGTTTTTAATAAACGAACCGATTTTATCAAAATTGTTGGCAGAGCTTGCTGTCATCAGCATTACATAAAGTTGCTTAGTTGGAAAAGTGTTGATTCATCGCGAAGCAATATTTGCGTTATCTTATAGGCAAACCTGTATTCTGTCTATAATCTAGTAAATTGATAATGCGGTAAGGTTTTTTGAATAGAATGCAAGGCATATGCAAATATTCGTTATTAATTAATATGAATGTAGGATATTTTTTAAGTTCCCGACTTTTATACCTTATAGCTGATACCTTACAATTAATACCTTTTTTTAAATACTATGAATTAAATAAATTACAAGCAAAATTGCAATTATCACAACAAAAATAGTGAGTATAGTTAATAACAAAGATGAAGGTTTGTACGTGCCTACATTTAATTGTTTTTCTGTTAGTTTGTACCTTAGAAAAGAAAATAAAGTAAGCAATGCTCCAAATGCAACAAGAAATACTCCTATAATTGCTGAATAACCATGTTGTTGAATAATTAATTGTTTTCCTAATACCATTGAAAGTTCTTTTATAAACAGACTAAACTTTACAACAACAAATCCGAAAGCCATTATACCAATGCAAGTTCTTATCCATGCAAGATAAGTGCGTTCATTAGCAAGATGGTCGCTCGCTTTATTTTCAGCATTATTTTTTATTTCTTCTTTCAAAAAAAAATCTTAATGTTTAAAATGTGTTCGCAATTATTTGTTCTTACAAATAGCTAACCATAATTTATCTTCCGCCCGGTGGGCAATGTTCGCGCAAATAATTAGTGTATAAAGTTTGCAAAAATTCTCTTGTGCCTTCGCCTTCAAATATACCATGCGAGCGGTTTGGAAACGGCATAAACTGAAACTGCTTATTATATTTTATTAATTGATTGATGAGCATTTCAGCATTTGAATAATGCACGTTATCGTCACCCGTTCCATGTATGTACAGCAAATTTCCCTGCAAATTTTTTGCATAAGTAATTGGCGAGCCATTTATAAAATCCTGTTTATTCTCCTGCGGCAAACCCATGTAACGTTCCTGGTAAATATTATCATACGTTAATTCGTTGCTGACTGCTGCAATCGCAATTCCTGTTTTATAAATTTCGGGGAATTGAAACATTAAATTAAGTGTTGCAGAACCGCCGCCGCTCCAGCCCCAAACTGCAATTCGAGAACTATCAACATAAGGCAGTTTTAAAATTTCTTTCGCAGCCATTGCCTGATCGCGAATGTTGATTAATCCTATTTTTCTATATACAACTTTTCTCCATTCCCTTCCTTTTGGTACAGGTGTTCCGCGATTATCAATGGAAATGTAGATGTAACCGTCGGTTGCCATATTTCCATTGTATAAAAAATTATTCGTTACACCGTAAACGTCTTTTACATTTTGTCCCCACGGTTCAGTGTAAACATAAAAAACAACAGGATATTTTTTTGTAGAATCGAAGTTAGTTGGCTTTACCATCCATGCATCCATCGAAATATTTTCTCTTGTTTTTATGGTGAAAAATTTAATGTTTGATCTTGATGAATCGCCTGAAGCCTTTACTACGGCTGCATTTACATCATCGCCACTTATAAATTTATGAGATGGTAAAGAAACCCATTCTTCTGCATAAGGTGTATAATAATTGGAGAAAGTATGTTTTGCAAATTTGCCTTGCGGCGAAACATCGTATTCATGCGTGCCATTTTGATTTGATGGACTAACTCTTTCAAGCGTTCCCTTTCCATCGAGTTTTGTTCTGTACAAGTATTGCTGTGTTGCATTTTGCGGCGATGCTTCAAAATAAACATAATTATTTTTTTCGTCAATCGCGCTAATTTGCATTACATCATAATTGCCAACAGTAATTAATTTTTCTGTTTTTCCATCACGACTAATTCTGTACAAATGCCGCCAGCCATCTTTTTCACTTGCCCACAAAAATTCTTTGCCATTATTCAGCCAATCCCATCCGCCGTAAGAATACGCTTCATCCCAAAGCGGCAGAATATCAATCCATGCAGAATCTTTTTCAACATAAATATTTCTTGAATTTCCTGTAGCAACATCACAAAGCATTAAATCACTTTCGTTTTGTTTGCGGTTAAGATGTTGAATGATAAGTTCATTATTATTAGCAGCCCACTCCATTCGCGGAACATAAGATTGCAAAACAGGGTCTGTTGGAATATTCATCCATTTTGTTTGCGCAGTAGAAATATCCACAACACCAATTTTAAACGGAGACGGCGGCTCGCCTGCAACCGGATATACAACCGGTTTTATAGAAGGATAAATTGAATCGGTGTTATCAATCATCAAATAATCTCTTGTGCTTTTTGCATCCATTTGCCAATAAGCAATTTTTTTACTATCGCCGCTCCAGCGAAAACCATCTCTGCAAAAAAATTCTTCTTCATAAGCCCAGTCGAAAGTTCCGTTAATTAATTCGCGCGTTCCATCTTTTGTAAGCTGGGTAATTTTTCCTGATGATAAATCTTCCACATAAATATTATACTCGCTTACATAAGCAACTTTAGTTCCGTCAGGAGAAAATTTTGCAAACATCAACGATGATTCCGATCTCCCGTTTCCTAATTTTTTTGTTGAATGATTTTGCAGATCAATCAACCAATAATCGCCGCGCGTATCGTAACGCCAAACGCGTTTTGTGTTGGTGTAAATCAAAATTTTATTGCCATCATTTGAAAAGAAAAAATTGCGAACCGATAAAGGCAGCGCAGCACCTTGCGGCGTAAGTTGTTCTTCAGTAACAATTACATTTGTTTTTGATGAAGCCAGATCGTTATAAATTATCTGATTATTTTTCGACTGATAATAACCATTTCCATCTTTACTCCAGTGTACGCCTTGCGGAGGTTGCGCAATAACAACAGCAGAAATAAAACATACAATAATTATAACAATAATTTTTGATGACATAGCAAATATTTTAGAAAGTGAAAGTAAAGGATGAATTTATAAATCTGTAAACATTTTTATGAACGAAAATATTTAAACCTTGGTTAAGATTTTTGCAAAAACTTAACTGGCTTTGTTTTTGCCCGAAAGCTGCAAACTTAGTTTGTACATTCGCATCTTTATAAAATTATCACATGCAAACAGGAGAAGAGATTCGAATATTAAATGAAAAAATTCAATACCAGGCAGCATTTGTTGAAAGGCTTCGCAACGAATTAAGTAAGATAATTGTTGGTCAGCATTACATGGTTGATAGATTGTTGATTGGTTTATTGAGTAACGGTCATGTTTTGTTGGAAGGCGTTCCCGGGCTTGCAAAAACATTAACCATAAAATCTTTAGCCCAGGCAGTGCGTGCAAAGTTTAGCCGCATACAATTTACACCCGATCTTTTGCCTGCAGATGTAGTGGGAACAATGATTTACAATCAGCAACGCAACGAATTTATGGTTCGCCGCGGACCGATTTTTGCCAATTTTATTTTGGCTGATGAAATAAACCGTGCGCCTGCAAAAGTGCAAAGCGCTTTGCTTGAAGCGATGCAGGAAAGGCAAGTTACGATTGGTGAACAAACCTATAAATTAGATGAACCTTTTTTGGTTTTAGCTACGCAAAATCCTTTGGAGCAGGAAGGAACTTATCCGTTGCCCGAAGCGCAGGTTGATAGATTTATGCTGAAAGTAATTGTAAATTATCCTGATAAAAAGGAAGAGCAGTTAATTATTCGGCAGCAAGCGCAGGAACTTGAATTGCCAACAATAAATGCGGTTGCAAGCAGCGCAGAAATTTTGCAGGGAAAGGGTTTAACCAAGCAAGTTTACATGGATGAAAAAATTGAGCAATACATTGTTGACATTGTTTTTGCGTCGCGCAATCCGCAGCAATATGGATTGGGAAAAATGAAATCAATGATTCATTATGGAGGTTCGCCCCGTGCAAGTATCAATCTCGCTTTGGCTGCAAAAGCGCATGCATTTATTCAGAAAAGAGGATTTGTAATTCCTGACGATATAAAATCAATTTGCAAAGATGTGATGCGACATCGAATCGGATTAACCTATGAAGCCGAAGCAGAAAATGTAACAACAGAACAAATAATTGATGATATTTTGAAAACGGTGCAAGTGCCGTAAAAAAGAGCAATTAATCAGGATTATTTTTATTAGTCAATAATTTTATTTTCTACTCCATAAAAATTTGCCAGCTTTCTTATAACCTGTTCTACAACTGCATCAGGGCAGCTTGCACCGCTGGTTATTAAAATTTTTACCGGCTTTTTATCCGGCAAATAATCAGTTGAAATTTTTTCTTCTTTTGTTCGCCAGTTACTATGTAAAATATTTTTATTAGAAAGTATTTTGTCTGCCGAATTAATAAAGTAAGTAGGTAATTTTTTTTCGCACAATTCTACCAGGTGCGAAGTATTGCTACTGTTGTAACCGCCCACTACAACTGCAAGGTCAGCATCCGTTTTCAGCATTTCTATAACGGATGATTGATTATCGTTTGTGGCATAGCAAAGTGTATCGCGTGTATCTGCAAAACGTTCACTGATATTTTCATCTGTTAATCCGTAAAATTCCTTAATAATTTTTCGTAAAAAATCAGAAATAGCCTGCGTATCGCTTGCCAGTTGTGTAGTTTGATTTACCACACCAATTCTCTGCAAGTTTTTTGTAACATCAAACCCCTCAGAAAATCTTCCGGCAAATTCATCGTAAAATTGCGATGAATTTTTTTCGCCGATAATATATTTTGCAAGCTCAACCGTTTCTTTCATATCATTCACCACAACTGTTGGCGCATTTAATGATGCATGAGAAAAAGTTGCACGCGTTTCTTCATGCTTTGGCTTGCCATGCACAATAATACTGTAACCTTTTTTTGCGATTTGTTCGCTGCGGTTCCAAACCTTTTCTACAAAAGGGCAGGTGGTATTATATTTTTCGGTGTGGATATTTTTCTCTGCAAGCAATTTTTCTATTTCAAGCGTAGTTCCAAATGCAGGAATGATAACAACATCATCTTCCCTAATTTCACTTATCGGAAATATTTCATTACCATAAGTATCCTGTAAAAAAAGTACGCCGCGTTGCTGAAGATCTGCATTTACCTGCGGATTGTGAATCATTTCACTCAACAAAAAAATTCGCTTACCTGCATTTTCTTCAATTGTTTTAAAAGCAATTTCAATAGCATTTTCCACGCCATAACAAAAACCAAAATGACGGGCAAGGTAAATTTGTAAATCTCCAAGATCAAGCAGCGCAGGAGTAAAATCTTTTTTTAATTTATCTTCCAACTTGCGCTTATTTTTAATATCACCTATTAGACTGCTACGGTAAATATTAGGAACATCAAATTGCTTCATAACGCCTGCAAATGTACAAAGTTCAAATGCAATAGTTTGTTAAGTGCTAATGTAGAATGATTATCATCAAATAAAATAATTAATCCGGCAATTTATTTATCGCCATTATTTTTCCATTTAAATTTTTTACAAAATAAAGCGTTTTATTTTCGAGATAATCAGGAACAAACGATGCCGAATTTGCAACTGCAGCAGAACGTTTTACGGGTTTAATAAAAAATTTATTCGCAATGGTAAAAGAAGTATCAGATAAATGATTGATAAAATCTGTTTTGTATTGCATTAATAAATGCGTAAAGTGATACATGATTTCAAAGCCTTTAAAAACCATATCGCTTGGCTTCGCAAACCACGTTGTTTTATAAAGCGTCGCAACCGCCATTCCTACGCTATCATTCCTGTAAAAACGGTATGGTGTTGAGTAAATAATTTCAACTCCTTTGCACTCGTTTTCATCAAATGCTTTTATCGCATCCCAATCGGGCATGCCCACTACCGTTGCATTGTAGGCTTTTGCAGCACCGATTGTTTGTATTAATTTAACACCAAAGTCTTCATTAAAAGAGCCGCAAATAAGAACATTTGATTTTGTACTATCCATTAGCGGAAGCAAATTTGCGGGCAAAAAATTATCGGTGAGTGTAATAACATTATATTTCAAAAAATGGTTTTGCTGATTGCATGATAAAAAGATATTTTTTATTTTATCTTCCAGAAATCCTTGTTTTGTTATGAACAATATTTTTTTGTTAGGATAATTTAAAGACGCGTATTTATAAATGCCTTCCACATGTGTTTTTAGTGTTGAATTAAGCATAATAAAAAACGGATTCGAAGTTATGCCTGCATCATTTGGATAAGTTGCAGAAATAAGCGGAATATTATTATTGAAAGAAAAATCACTTAAAATTTTTTGCTCAGCAGCATTATTAAAGGAAGCAATTATCAGTGAAAAATTTAGTGGCTTCATTTCATCAACTAAAGAATTTGTAGTTGCATCTTTTTTCTTTGTATCATAAATGTGTACCTCGCAATTTATTCCTTCTTTTTGAAGCGAATCAATAGCAAGCATCACGCCGTTATAAAAATCAAGACCAGTTAAAATATATTGAGGAATAAAATTTTCCTGTAATTTATAATCGTAATTATCAAAAGCAGAATCAATATATAAAGGCAGCAAAACAGCGATGCGCAAAGGCTTTGAGCTATCCTTAGAAATTAATTTAAGACTATCTTGCTGAGAAAAAATTTTTGTGCAAAAAATGCTGAGACAAAAAATAAGTAATAAAATTTTTGTTTTAAGGTACATGATAACTTATGCGAATTAAAAAACAAATTTGATGCCTATTCCCATTCAATTGTTGCCGGTGGTTTGCTGCTGATGTCGTAAACAACACGATTTATTCCCGGCACGTTATTTATAATTTCATTTGAAACATGCGCTAAAAATTCATAAGGCAAATGCGCCCAATCTGCCGTCATTCCATCAACTGAAGTTACAGCGCGCAATGCAACCGTAAATTCATAAGTTCTTTCATCGCCCATAACACCAACACTTTTTACAGGCAGTAAAATTGTGCCCGCTTGCCAAACGCTGGCGTAAAAAAATTGTTCTTTTAAAGCCCTGATAAAAATATCGTCTGCTTGTTGCAGCAGTTGTACTTTTTCTTCTGTTACTTCTCCTAAAATCCGCACTGCTAATCCCGGCCCGGGAAAAGGATGGCGATACAATGTTTCTTCCGGAATGCCTAATTCCAAACCAACTTTGCGCACTTCATCTTTAAATAAAAAGCGTAAAGGTTCTATTAAATTTAAATGCATTTTTTCAGGCAAGCCGCCAACATTGTGATGTGATTTTATTGTTTGCGATGGGCCGTGCACACTAACGCTTTCAATAACATCAGGATAAATTGTTCCTTGCCCTAAAAATTTTACCTGCGGAATTTTTGCAGCTTCTTCCTGAAAAATATCAATAAATAATTTGCCAATTATCTTACGTTTTTCTTCAGGATCGGTCTTGCCTTTTAATTCATAATAAAATAATTGTTTTGCATCAATGCCGGTTACATTTAAATTAAGCTTTTTATACGTTGATAAAACCTGTTCAAATTCATTCTTGCGCAGCACACCATTATCAACAAAAATTCCGTGCAATTTTTTACCAATTGCTTTGGTGATAAGTGTTGCGCCAACGGTGCTGTCAACGCCGCCGCTCAGAGCCATGATAACATCTGCATCACCAATTTTTTGTTTCAGTTGATGAATAGTTTCATGTACAAAAGACGCCGGAGTCCAATCCTGTTTGCAACCGCAAATGTTTACAAGAAAATTATGAATGATTTTTTTCCCTTCGGTTGAATGCACAACTTCTGGATGAAATTGTAAACCATACAAAGGGTTTGAATTATCGACAATTTTTCTAAAAGCCGCAACTGGTATGCTTTTGGTGGTTGCCAGCAATTCAAAATTAGTTGCTAATTCCACAATAGAATCGCTGTGGCTCATCCAAACCTGCGAATCATCCAACACATCTTTTAATAAAATATCTTCTTTTTGTTTATGCAGTTTTGCGCGGCCAAATTCGCGCTTGTTCGATTTATCAACCTTGCCGCCAAATTCTTTTACAGTTAATTGCGCACCATAACAAATACCCAAAACCGGCGCTTGCTGAATGAAAGAAATAACATCAATCCGCGGTGCATTTTCTTCGTTTACACTAAACGGCGAACCACTTAAAATAATGCCTTTAATTGAGGCATCGAATATAATTTTTTTGTGATAAGGAATTATCTCGCAAAATACGTTTGCTTCGCGAACTGCGCGTGCAATTAATTGCGTGTACTGACTGCCGAAATCAAGGATGAGAATTTTTTCATTCATTTAAAAAAATCAACAATTAAATTACAAATTTTTGCGAAGGTAAACGAAATAAGAAAAATCAAATTGAATCATTCATAAAAAGAAATTAAAGCATTGAAAAATCATTTTCTAATTTTGTTCTTCAAAAAGAATCAACATGATAAAAAATTATTTTTTCTTTTTAATAGTTTTTATTCTCTTCGGTATTTCCTGCAATTTTTCAGGAAGCGAAAGAATTCAGGGCAGCGGAAATGTAACAACGGAACAGCGCAATATTTCTGATGCAAGTAAAATAAAATGTTACGGCAGTTTTAATGTAGAAATCATGCCAGGCTCGCCTGCTTCAGTAAAAATTGAAGCTGACCAAAATCTTATATCTTATATTATAACCGAAGAAAACGATGGTTGTCTAATTATTCGTCCAAAAAATAATGTAAATCTTTCTTCATCAAACAAAATAAAAATTACTGTTACAACTAATCAATTACAGGAAGTGCAGGTTGCAGGCAGCGGCGATGTTACGGGCGCTGAAAAATTTTCCGGCGCCGATCATTTAAAACTCGGCATTGCAGGTTCCGGAAATATTTCTCTGGAAGTAAATACACCTACAATTGATGCAAACATTGCGGGCAGCGGCAATATTAATTTAACCGGCGAAGCAAAAGATACAAAAATTGAAATAGCCGGTAACGGCGATTATAAAGCCGAAAATTTAAAAGCCGAAAATGTAGATGTAAATATTGCCGGCAGCGGCAATGTAAAAGCTTTTGCTGATGCCACTTTAAAAGTAAATATTGTTGGCAGCGGCGATGTTTATTATGCAGGCAGTGCAACGGTTACACAACACATTGCAGGCAGCGGAATTATAAAACATTTGCCATAATTTTTATTGCTAACGATGCTACATTTTGATGATGAATTTGTATTCATTGTTGAACAAATTTTTTTGAATATTTTACCCGGGTTACTTTTTGTTCCATCATTTTCTTAAGTAAAAAAAATAAGAGTAATTACATTTACACTTTTGCAGAAGCCTTCTCATGCATGAGATCCTGAAAATTTTGTTCTTTATCCGGCAAACAATTTGCTCGCAATTTTAATTTCCAATTTTTAATTTTTAATTTTTAATTTCAATTAATGCCTAATTCAAATTTATATACAGAAAAATCTTTATTAACTCCTGCAGAAAAAGAATTTGAAAACACAATTCGTCCAAAAGTAATTGATGAATTTTCAGGTCAGCCACAGTTGATAGAAAACCTTCTCATCTTTATAAAAGCAGCAAAAATGCGTGGTGAAGCGCTCGATCATATTTTATTTCATGGTCCGCCCGGACTGGGCAAAACAACGCTCAGCAGAATTGTTGCAAATGAACTTGGCGTAAATATTCGCGAAACTTCCGGGCCGGTTATTGAAAAGCCCGGCGATCTTGCAGGCTTGCTAACTAATCTTGAAAAAAATGATGTTTTATTTATTGATGAAATTCATCGCCTCAGCACCGTTGTTGAAGAATATTTATACGCCGCAATGGAAGATTTTAGAATTGATATTATGATTGATACGGGACCAAATGCAAGAAGTATTCAACTCAATTTAAATCCGTTTACATTAGTTGGCGCAACAACACGAAGCGGTTTATTAACTGCACCACTATTATCGAGATTCGGCATAAAATCGAGACTTGAATATTATCAAACTGATGTTTTGAAAAAGATTATTGAAAGAAGTGCAGCAATTTTAAACACTTCAATCACATCAGATGCGTCTTTCGAAATTGCGCGACGAAGCCGCGGCACGCCAAGAATTGCAAATAGTTTATTGCGCCGTGTTCGTGATTTTGCGCAAGTATTAAATGATGGAAATATTGACCTTGGAATTACGCAACACGCATTAAAAGCACTGAATGTAGATGAACACGGTTTGGATGAAATGGATAACCGGATTTTAAGTACTATAATTGAAAAATTTAAAGGAGGTCCGGTTGGCATTACAACCATTGCAACTGCTGTTAGTGAAGAGGCAGGAACAATTGAGGAAGTGTATGAACCATTTTTAATTCAGGAAGGTTTTTTGCAACGAACGCCACGTGGCAGAGAGGCAACAGCAAAAGCGTATGAGCATTTGAAAATACAAACACAACGCGGTTCTCAACAAAATTTATTTAGTTAATGTAATGTATATGCGTCATTTCTGCAAAGGCAGGAATCTCCCAAATTGCAACAAGATGAATTAATGAGATGCCCGCCTGCGCAGGCACAACGATCGAAATCTTATGGCGCAACCAATCTAAATCCATTGCCATGAATATTTACAATTTCAATGTCAGAATCGTCCTTTAAATATTTGCGGAGTTTGGCAATATAAACATCCATACTTCTGCCATTGAAATAAGTGTCGCTGCCCCAGATTTTTTTCAGGGCTCTTTCGCGCGGCAGCAAATCATTTTTATGTTCGGCAAGCATTTTTAATAATTCATTTTCTTTGGGTGAAAGCGTTTGTGTTTTTCCGTCATGAATTAATTCACGCAGTTTTGGATTGAAATGATATCTTCCTAAATCAAATTGCAGATTTTCACTTTCACGATTTAATTCTTCGTTGCGTTTCGTAATTGCTTTTATCTTTAGCAATAATACTTCGCTGTCGAAAGGTTTTGTAATGTAATCATCAGCGCCAAGTTTATAACCCTGAATAATATCTTCTTTCATAGTTTTTGCACTTAGAAAAAACAATGGCACATCCGGATCAATGTCTCTTATTTCTTCTGCAAGCGTGAATCCATCCATATTTGGCATCATTACATCAAGCAAACAAATATCATATTTTTCGCGCTGAAAAGCAGCAAGACCTAAGCGTCCGTCTCTTTCAAGCGTAACGTCATAATCATTCAACTCCAAATAATTTTTTAAAACCATTCCAAGATTTGTATCATCTTCACACAATAAAATCTTGTATTTCTTCCCTTCCATAAATGTAAATTTTTAATTAAAAATAAATGTAATCTGTTTCTTTTACAAGCAACGCAATTTTTTGTTAAAGGTAATTTGTTACAGCAATTTTGCTGCACACTAAAGTTAAGCATTGTTATTATTTTTGTAACAAACCAAAGTATGTTATTAACACAGGATAATAAATTGAAAAAACTTATTGTAATTGGAGATCGCATTTTAATTCGTCCATCAAAGCCAAATGAAAAAACGGATAGCGGTTTATTTTTACCGCCCGGCGTACAGGAAAAAGAAAAAATTCAACAAGGCTATATAATTAAAACCGGACCCGGTTATGTAATTCCTTTTCCTTCTGAAAACGAGCCGTGGAAAGGTGAAGAGGAAGTTGTAAAATATGTTCCGCTGCAGGCAAAGGAAGGTGATTTAGCAATATTTTTAGTGAGCGGAGCGACTGAAGTTATTTATGACGGAGAAAAATATTTTATTGTTCCGCAAGGCGCAATTTTAATGCTGGAAAGAGAAGAAGATTTTTAAGGGTTTATTTGATAACAGTTTTCTGATGATTAAAATGTAAACGAATCTGCGTTGTAACAACTTTCTTAAAAAATTATAATTATTTAAATGAATTCTACATTGCAAAATTTATCTGATAAATCTCTTTCAAGTAATATAGATTTTAAACACGTAAATTATTTATGGGATGATGCAAAGGCAGCGTCAATAAAAGAGGATGAAGTTGCCTTACTTATTTATCGTTCCAATTTATTAGGTGCAGATTTGCACTTAACAAATTATGGCGGCGGAAATACTTCGTGTAAGGTATTTGCAAAAGATCCGCTTACAAATAAAGAAGTTGAAGTGATGTGGGTAAAAGGCAGCGGCGGCGATTTAGGTACACTAAAAAAACGAGGATTAGCAGCTTTGTATCTCGATCGTTTGCGCAGCTTAAAAAATGTTTATCGTGGCATTGAGTACGAAGATGAAATGGTTGAATTATTTAATTATTGCATTTTTGATTTGCATTCAAAAACGCCATCCATTGATACGCCGCTTCATGCATTTCTTCCTTTCAAACATATAGATCATTTGCATCCTGATGCAGTAATTTCTATAGCCGCTTCAAAAGACGGAAAGAAAATAACGCAGGAACTATTTAAAGGAAAAATTGGTTGGATAGAATGGCAACGCCCGGGCTTTGATTTAGGATTGAAAATGAAAAAATGCCTTGATGAAAATCCAAATTTGCGTGGCATTATATTGGGCTCGCATGGTTTGTTTACATGGGGCGATACTTCCTATAAATGTTATATAAATTCACTTGATATTGTTGAACGCTGTGCAGAATATCTTCAAGAAAAATATACTAAAAAACATGCTCTATTTAGCGGACGAAAAATTCAACCATTACAAAAAGAAGATCGGCTGAAACTCGCTGCAGCATTAGCTCCTGTATTGCGTGGATTTTGTTCACTGCAAACAAAAATGATCGGTCATTTCACTGATGATGAAAAAGTTTTGGAATTCATTAATTCAAACGATTTAGAAAAATTAGCACCAATGGGTACAAGTTGTCCTGATCATTTTCTGTGTACAAAAATTTCTCCGCTTGTTTTGGAAGTTTCAACTGATGAAAATGTAAACGATATTTCATCAATCAAAGAAAAGATTTTTCCGCAATTTGAGGCATACAGAAAAAAATATGCAGATTATTACAACACTTACAAACATGCAGATTCTCCGCTCATGCGTGATGCAAATCCGGTGGTAATTTTATACCCGGAAGTTGGCATGTTTACTTTTGCAAAAGATAAACAAACAGCAAGAATTGCTGCTGAATTTTATATCAATGCGATTAATGTAATGCGAGGCGCTGAAGCAATTTCAGAATATATTTCATTGCCAAAACAAGAAGCTTTCAACATTGAATATTGGTTGTTAGAAGAAGCCAAATTACAGCGCATGCCAAAACCAAAACGGTTGAATGGAAAAATTGCATTAATTACCGGAAGCGCCGGTGGCATTGGCAAAGCCATTGCAAAAAAATTTGCAGATGAAGGCGCTTGTGTTATTTTAAATGATAATGATGAACAACGCTTGCAATTAGCAAATGAAGAATTTAGTATGCAATTTGGTAAAGATATTTTTATTGCTGAAATGCTTGATGTTACAAATATAAATTCAGTTCAAAAAATTTTTGAAATCGCATCACTTGCATTTGGCGGCGTTGATATTGTAGTGAATTGTGCGGGTCTTTCCATCTCCAAACCTTTGGAAGAACACACAGAAAAAGATTGGGATTTATTGTATGATGTTTTAGTGAAAGGTCAATTTCTTGTTACACAAAAAGCAATTGAAATAATGCGGAAACAAAATTTTGGCGGAGACATAATAAACATTGTAAGCAAAAATGCTTTGGTAAGTACACCGAATAATGCAGCGTATGGTTCAGCAAAAGCGGCGCAGTTACATTTAAGCAGATTGAATGCCGCAGAATTAGGAAAAGATAAAATTCGTGTGAATATTGTTAATCCTGATGCAGTGATTACAAACAGTAAAATTTGGGAAGGCGGCTGGGCTGAAGGGCGCGCAAAAGCTTATGGCATCAGCGTTTCAGAGTTGCCCGCATTTTATGCAAAGCGAACTTTACTTAATGAAATTATTTTACCGGAAGATATTGCTAATGCTTGTTTTGCTTTTGTTAGCGGCTTATTAGATAAATCAACAGGAAATATTTTAAATGTAGATGGTGGTGTTGCAGCGGCGTTTTTGAGATAGTTGAAAAATAATTAAATGATTTATCTGATTGTTTGAATATTAATACAAAAAATAATTCATGCGGATAGAGAAAAATAAAATTAATGATTATAATCAGTTAATCTTAAAAGAACATCAGCACAAATTTTCTTTTATTGCTGCTGAAATAAATAATATAGAAACCATTTTGCAAAAATTAATTGCTTTTCAAACCGCTATTCCAAGCTGGGCTTTGGGTACAGGCGGAACACGATTCGGTCGTTTTTCTATCGGTGGCGAGCCGCGTAATCTTGAAGAAAAAATTGAAGATATTGGTTTGCTTCATGCATTAAATAAATCGAGTGGTGCAATTTCTTTGCATATTCCGTGGGACATTCCTGAAAATATTTCTCATATAAAATTACTTGCTGAAAAATATAATTTGCGTTTTGATGCAATGAATTCAAATACATTTCAGGATCAGACAAATCAAAAATTCAGTTATAAATTCGGATCACTCCAAAATGTAAATAAAGATATTTGCAGGCAGGCGATTGATCACAACATTGAAGTGATAAAACAGGGAATTGAATTAGGCTCAAACTCACTCACAGTGTGGCTTTCAGATGGCTCTTGTTTTCCCGGACAATTGAATTTAAGAAAAGCTTTTCGAAATACATTTGAAAGTTTGCAGGAAATTTATGCAGCATTGCCGCATGATTGGAAAATATTTATTGAATACAAACCGTATGAACCAAATTTTTATTCAATGACGGTTGCAGATTGGGCACAATCATTTTTATATGCATCAAAGCTTGGCAATAAAGCATATACATTAGTTGACCTCGGTCATCATCTTCCGAACACAAATATTGAACAAATTGTTTCTTTATTATTGATGGAAAAAAAGTTGGGCGGCTTTCATTTTAACGATTCAAAATACGGTGATGATGATTTAACTGTTGGCAGCATAAAACCTTATCAGTTATTTTTAATTTTTAATGAGTTAATTGATGGCATGGATGCAAGAAATATGAATCACGCAAAAGATTTAGCATGGATGATTGATGCTTCGCATAATGTAAAAGATCCGCTGGAAGATCTGCTGCAATCTGTTGAAGCGATTATGATTGCTTATGCGCAAGCTTTAATTGTTGACAGAAAAAAATTAGAAGAATCCCAGCAAAATAATGATGTAGTTTTTGCCCAGGAAATTTTGCAAAGCGCATTTCGTACAGATGTTCGCATACTTGTTGCCGAAGCAAGATTACGCGCAGGTGGCGTTTTGAACCCTTTAAAAATTTATAGGAAAGAAAAGGTGAGAGAGAATTTGATTAAAGAAAGAGGTTTGAAAACGGTGGCAACAGGATTGTGAGTGTGAATATTAAGTTGGCTGTACATTGAGTTCAACAAAGAATGGAATGTACAAGAGTGCGACGCAACGGAAGTTAAATAGAATTTCAAACGCCGGGTTCATAAAAATAAAATGTCAATCCCAGTCATAGCAGTATTTGATGCAGGCAAAACCAATAAAAAATTATTATTGTTTAATAAAGAATATAAAATTGTTCATGAAGAAACTGTGCAATTTACCGAAACAAAAGATGAAAATAATTTTCCTTGTGAAGATTTGAATGCACTTACAAACTGGATAAAAAATTCTTTTGATAATTTATTGCAAAGCAAACAATTCAATATTAATGCAATAAATTTTTGTGCTTATGGTGCAAGCCTCGTGCATGTTGATGAAAGTGGAAAACCAATTACTCCCTTATATAATTATTTAAAGCCTTATCCTCAAAAATTAAAGAAACAATTTTATGAAACTTATGGCGGTGAAAATTTAATTGCATTACAAACAGCTTCGCCTGCTCTTGGCTCACTTAATTCCGGTTTGCAATTGTATCGGCTGAAATATGAAAAGCCAAATATCTTTAGAAAAATAAAATATTCGTTGCATCTTCCGCAATATTTAAGTTATCTTATTTCGGGCAAAATTGCATCGGATATTACAAGTATTGGCTGTCATACACAGCTTTGGGATTTTGAAAAAAATGATTATCATTATTGGGTTTATAAAGAAAATTTGCATCAAAAATTTGCACCGATTAACAATAGTAAGGTCGCAATAAAAATAGCATGTGATAATAAGCAAATCCATACTGGCATTGGTTTACATGATAGTTCTGCGGCACTTATCCCTTACGTTTTAAGCTTTACTGAACCCTTTATTTTAATTTCTACGGGAACGTGGTGTGTTAGTTTAAATCCTTTTAATCATTCGCCCTTAACTATTGAAGAATTAGAGCAAGATTGTTTGTTTTATTTTTCTTACAAAGCTAAACCGGTTAAAGCGTCACGTTTATTTGCGGGCAATGAGCATGAGGAGGAAATAAAAAAACTTGCAGTTTATTTTAATAAATCTTATAATTATTTTACCACTGTTAAATATGATATTGATTTATTAGAAAACCGATTTGAATATAATGGACAAAATTTTTCAATCTATAATTCTTATGAACATGCTTATCATCATTTAATACAAAATATTATTTTGAAACAGGCGCATTCAACCAATTTAATTTTAAAAAATACCGAAGTAAAAAAAATTTTTGTTGATGGCGGTTTTAGTAGCAATTCTGTTTACATGCATTTGCTTGCAAAAGCTTTTGCCACTATAAAAATATATGCAGCTTCAGTGCCGCAAGCCAGTGCGCTTGGCGCAGCAATGGCAATTCACAAGCATTGGAATAAAGAAAAAATACCTGCTGATCTAATTAAATTAAAATATTTTCCGGCAGATAATTAGGGAAGTGTTTACAAAAATATCTTGCTAAATATTATTAATCTGTATTTAATACACGATAAATGTTCTTCAGTAATTGCGAAGTATTGTTGTAAAAAATTTATATCTTAAATCAAATTAACACATGTTTATTAAGTAAGCTGCTTAAAAATCTAAACTTTTCTAAACCTCTTTTTACTTATTTCTGCTTCTCTTTTTTGAGGAATTTTGCAATTCGTTTTTAAAATAAATAATTTATGAGTACAAATATTATTCAAAAATTAAGTGAAGTTGGCTTGCATGATATTGAAAGAGTTGGCGGAAAAAATGCTTCACTTGGCGAAATGATAAGCAATCTTACAAAGCTCGGAATCAATATTCCCGATGGTTTTGTAATCAATGTTGATGGATATTATACTTTCATTCAGGAAAATAAATTAGATGAAGCAATTCGCGAAGCTGTTGCCCAGATTGATTTTGCGAGTGTTGAATCATTACGCCGCGGCGGATTAAAAATTCGTCAAATGATTCGTAATGCAAAATTTCCGCAGCATTTAAGTCAACAAATTATTACAGCATATAAAATTTTATCAGAACAATACTCGCAAGATTCTACAGATGTTGCTGTTCGTTCTTCCGCCACTGCCGAAGATCTGCCCGATGCATCTTTTGCCGGTCAGCAGGAAACTTATTTAAATGTTCGCGGTCCTGCTGCGTTGATTGATTCTGTGCGAAATTGTTTTGCATCTTTATTTACTGATCGTGCAATTAGTTATCGCAACAGTTTTAAGTATGATCATTTTTTGGTTGGTTTAAGTGTTGGAGTGCAAAAAATGGTGCGCAGCGATTTGGCTTCTTCCGGCGTTGCATTTTCGATTGATACAGAAAGTGGTTTTAAAAATACTGTGTTAATTAATGGTTCTTATGGTTTGGGTGAAATGATTGTGCAAGGTTCTATTTCGCCTGATGAATTTCTTGTGTTCAAACCCACATTGCAACAGGGTTTTGCATCTATCATCGAGAAAAAATTAGGCGCAAAAGATAAGAAAATGATTTATGGAGATAATCCTGATGAACGCGTACAAATTATCCCATGCGAAAAATATCGGCAACAAAAATTTTGCATTGATAATTCAACCGTTTTAAAAATTGCAAAATGGGTTTGCACAATTGAAGATTATTATTCAACCTTAAAAAATAAATGGTGCCCGGTTGATGTTGAGTGGGCGATTGACGGATTAACACATGAATTATTTATTGTGCAGGCAAGGCCAGAAACAATTCATTCAAGAAAAGACTTAAATAATTTCAGAGAATATATTATTGATGATGAAAAACGGAGTGATAAAATAATTATGCAGGGAATTGCTGTTGGCGATAAAATTGCTTCTGGAAAAGTGAATATTTTATTTTCTCTCGATAAAAGAATTACCGAAGGTCATGAATTTACAGAAGGTGATATTTTAGTTACCGATATGACCGATCCTGACTGGGAACCCATCATGAAAAAAGCTGCCGCAATTGTAACAAATAAAGGCGGCAGAACTTGCCACGCAGCGATTGTTGCGCGTGAACTTGGCGTGCCCGCCATTGTTGGTTCGCACAATGCAACTGAACTGCTTGCAGAAGGAAGAGAGATAACAGTTTCCTGCGCGGAAGGTGATGTAGGTTATGTGTATGAAGGTGCAATAGCATTTAAAGAAATAACAACCGATCTTGCTTCTGTTGCAAAAGTAAAAACTGCGATGATGCTGAATGTCGCTAATCCAAACATTGCATTCAACTTTGCAGGTTTGCCGCATAAAGGTGTGGGTTTGGCAAGAGAAGAATTCATCATCAATAATTATATTAAAGTTCATCCGCTCGCTTTGCTTCAGCACAAAAAATTAAAAGATGCTCAACTTACAAAAGAGATTGAAAAACTTACAACAGGCTTTGAAAATGAAGTGGATTTTTTTGTAAGCAAACTTGCGTATGGAATTGGCAAGATTGGCGCTGCGTTTTATCCGGAAACAGTTATTGTGCGCTTCTCCGATTTTAAAAGCAATGAGTATTTCAATCTATTGGGGGGGAAATACTTTGAGCCACATGAAGAGAACCCGATGATAGGATGGCGCGGCGCCTCCCGTTATTATTCTGAAAAATATAAAGATGCTTTTGCTTTGGAATGCAAAGCGATTTTAAAAGCAAGAAAAGAATTTGGATTGAAAAATATTGCTGTGATGATTCCGTTTTGCAGAACAGTTGGCGAACTGCAAAAAGTTACTGAAGTGATGAAGAAAAATAATTTAGTGAGAGGGAAAGATGGATTGAAATTATTTTTGATGGCTGAAGTTCCGTCCAACATTTTACTTGCTGATGAATTTGCAAAATATATTGATGGATTTTCCATCGGCTCGAACGATTTAACGCAATTGACGTTAGGCTTAGACAGAGATTCTTCTCTTGTTGCACATTTGTATGATGAAAGAAATGAAGCCGTAAAAATGATGATAAGAATGCTAATTGAAAAAGCAAAAAACGCTGGTGTAAAAGTTGGCATTTGCGGACAAGGACCTTCGGATTTTCCTGACTTTGCGCAGTTTTTAGTGGAAGAAAATATTGGCAGTATTTCTGTAACGCCCGATTCATTTATAAAAACAACAAGAGCAATTGCAGAGATTGAAGCGGAGAAAATGAAAGAGGAAAATGTTGTGCTGGAATATGCTTAAAATACTTTTCTCCAAATAACTCTTTTAAACACTGCATTTGAATCAAAGTTTTCGCCGTTGCATTTCATAATGCCGGCAATGCCGCCTAAAGCACAAAGAGGTGTGCAATCGCTATTTGTAATTGCAGTTTGCGCATCCGGCCACGGCTCCGGAACAAAAACATATACAATTTTATTTTGAAATAAATATTCGTCAATTTCCTTAACGTTCCAATCCGAATTATTTTTATTTGCATTATTGTAGATTGTACGCAGCCTGGAATTGAATCAGATTTTTTACATGACGCAATGAATAACACAACAATTAGGGTAACATAAATTCTTTTCATAAAAAATTTTTATTTTTTCCAAATAATTCTTTTGAATACAGCTACAGAATCAAAATTTTCACCATTGCATTTCATTATATTTCCAATTCCACCTATCGCGCAAAGTGTTGAACAATCTGTGCTTTTAATTTCATCTAAAGCATCAACTTCACGATGACCAATAAAACGATATACTATTTTATTTTGGAATAAATACTCGTCTATTTCTTGTACGTCCCAATTCGGATTATTTTTATTTGCATTAATTGCAGATTGTATGCAAGCAGGAATTGAGTCAGATTTTTTACAAGAAATAATTACAATCGAACTAAATAAAAACAAAAATATCTTTTTCATGATTTTCCTTTTCTAAGCTGAGCTTGAAACCAACTAAAGCGCTGCATTAAGTTGCAAATTTCTCAATTCAATATAAAATAATGAAGGTTGTAATAAACTTAATATTTTCGTTTCGGCAATTTAGTTTCTTAAATTTCTATTATGCAAAAAACTAACCGCATTATTTTTTTACTTGCTATAATAAAATTTATTCTGCCCTATCTTTTGCAAAACTCTTACTACGAGCCACACCGCGATGAATTTTTATACCTCGCCGAAGGTCAGCATTTGGCTTGGGGCTACATGGAAATTCCGCCATTACTTTCAGTGTTTGCATGGCTTACGCATTTGTTTGGTAACACTATGTTCTGGATAAAATTCTGGCCTGATTTATTCGGCGCTTTTACATTTATTATTACAGCAAAAATTATTCAATCATTGGGCGGAAAATCGTTTGCCATTTTTCTTGCATTTCTTCCATTTGTATTTGGTGTTTACCTGCGATTATTTTTTTTATTTCAGCCAAATACGCCAGAAGTTTTTTTCTGGACGATGATTGCTTTTAGCATTATCCGTTTTATTCAAACGGAAAAAAATAAATGGTTATATATTTTTGGAATAAGTGTTGGTTTAGGAATGATCAGTAAATATTCGGTTGCATTTTTTGTTGTAAGCATTTTAATTGGATTGATGCTCACACCGCAAAGAAAAATATTTTTGAATAGGCATTTATATTTTGCAGTTATCATTGCTGTTCTGATCTTTCTTCCTACTCTTTTATGGGAATATAATCATCATTTTCCTGTTATAGTTCACATGAAAGAATTACAAAAAAAACAATTGCAATATGTGAGCCATATTGGTTTTTTGATGGATCAGTTATTAATGAATTTACCCTGCGTTTTTATTTGGCTTGCGGGTTTATACTTCTGCGCATTCGCAATCCAAGGAAAAAATTATCGCGTATTTGCATGGGCTTACGTTTTTGCAATTGTGTTATTATTAATTCTTCAAGGCAAAAATTATTATGCACTTGGCGTTTATCCGGTATTGTTCGCGTTCGGCGCTTATCACCTGGAATCGTTTGCAGCGCCACGTTATAAGGTTTGGAAATATGTGTTTGTAATAATACCATTTTTGTTCGGCATTCCTTTTATACCAATGATGTTGCCTGTTGAAAAACCTGCAGCACTTGCTGAATATTATCAAAAATATGGAATTGGTAAAACAGGAATTTTAAAATGGGAGGACTTAGAAAATCATCCATTACCGCAGGATTTCGCTGATATGTTAAGCTGGAAAGAAATGACTGAAAAAGTAGCAAAAGCTTACAATAATTTAGACAGCAACGAAAAAAAACATACTATTTTATTTTGCGATAATTATGGCGAAGCAGGCGCAGTAAATTTTTATGGAAAGAAATATTATCTTCCCGATGCATACAGCGATAACGGGAGTTTTTTGTATTGGATGCCGCGATATCAGCACATTAACAACATTGTTTTGGTTACGGATGATAAAGAAGAAATGCAGCATCCGTTTATAAAAGATTTTGTATCTGCAGTTGCTGTTGACAGTATAACAAATATTTATGCAAGAGAGCATGGAACATTGATTATCGTTCTGAAAGGGGCAAATGAAACATTCAATAAAATGTTTCGCGAAAAGATTGATGCAAAGTATGCAGAATTTAAGTAATGTTTTCTATAATCTGCCATCAATCATTCTTATTTTTGATTTATATATTGAGATTAAATGAGCAAAGAAGTAAATCGCCCTGTTCGTATACTAGTTGCAAAAGTTGGCTTGGATGGGCATGACCGAGGTGCAAAAATTATTGCCACTGCATTGCGTGATGCAGGCATGGAAGTAATTTATACCGGACTTCGTCAAACGCCTGAAATGGTTGTAGATGCTGCATTACAGGAAGATGTAGATGCAATTGGTGTAAGCATTTTAAGCGGCGCACACATGACGGCTTTTTCGAAAATAATTGAGTTAATGAAAGGAAAAGAAATGAATGATGTGCTTTTAACCGGCGGCGGAATTATTCCCAATGACGATATGAAAAAATTAAATGAAATAGGCGTTGGAAAATTATTTGCACCCGGAACAAACACAAAAGAAATTGCGAATTATATTTTTGATTGGGTGAAGGAGAACAGAAATTTTTAATTTTAATATATGGAAGAAAAGCGCACTATTAAAATTTTTAAAAGTTTTGAAGAGCAGAAAGCATACCATTTGGAACAAATGCGAAACCGTACAGTGAAACAACGATTTGTAAGCCTTCTCCAAATGCAGCACACAACACAGGCTTTTCAAAAAACCTCTTCTAATAAAAGAAATATTGTAATACATCATGGATATTCTGCACAATGAATTCCTTCCTTTTTTATCATGTGCACAACAAAATAACTTGAATACATACTTATGGAGAAAAAGATTTCTGGGATATTGTGCGGCTTGAAGAATTAAGAAATAAAAAATAAATATGAATTATCAATCACTTTTAACTTCTCTCGAAAACAACATCTTCATCATCACCATCAATCGCCCTGATAAATTAAATGCACTAAATAAAGATGTGATGAATGATTTGAATAATGCCGTTGATGAAATTTATAATAATCAAGAAATAAAATCTGCGATTATTACCGGCTCTGGCGAAAAAGCTTTTGTTGCCGGAGCTGATATTAAAGAGTTTGTTGGATTAAGTTTAGAAGAAGGAAAATCTCTTGCAAAAAAAGGTCATGAAATTTTTGATAAAATTGAAAATTCACCCAAGCCAATTGTTGCTGCTGTAAATGGTTTTGCATTAGGCGGCGGATGTGAACTTGCACTTGCCTGTCATTTTATTATTGCTTCAGAAAATGCAAAGTTTGGACAGCCGGAAGTAAATCTGGGCTTGATTCCCGGATATGGCGGCACACAAAGATTAACTCAATTAATTGGCAGAAATCGGGCGATGCAATTATTAATGACAGGGGAAATGATAAGCGCCGAAGATGCAGAAAAATATGGAATGGTAAATAAAGTTGTAAAGCAAAATGAATTGTTGGAAACGGTTAAAAAAATTCTTTCTTTAATTCATACAAAAGCGCCAATTGCTATTTCAAAAATTATTGAAACAGTAAATAATTTTGACCACGACCAGCAAGGTTATGATTTTGAAATAGAAAAATTTGGAGAATGTTTTTCAACGGAAGATATGAAAGAAGGAACATCGGCATTTCTTGAAAAACGCAAACCGAATTTTAAAGGCAAATAATCAGTATGTTTTTTTTGCTTTTACTTCTGTTGTATCTGTTGCAAGTGTTGGAACAAAATATCCGCCTGTATCAATCATCGTTTTAGGAAACGCATTTTTTAAAACAGCAAAATCTAATTTATTAATATTTGTTTGATATATATAAATTACTTCTAATTTTTTTAGATTCTTTAATTGCATAATACCTTGCGCTGTAACTTTTGTGCCAACAAGATTTAAATATTGAAGGTTCATTAAAGATTGCAACAATTGCAAACCTTTATCAGTAATGTTCGTATTTTCTAAATGCAGTTTTGTAAGATTCGTTAATTGAGGAATAATTTTTATTGCTGTATCGTTGATGTTTGTGTTTGCTAAATTAAGCCATATAATTTGCTTCTTTAATTGCAATAACAATTGCAGCATTTCATTTGTTACAAAAGAAGTTGTTACAAAATTTGCACTTAAATAATTATTGTTTTGTGCAACAGGCAATACTATTATGCTATCGGCTCTTAATTTTTCCAATACTTTATTATCTGCTTTTTCTACAAATGTTGAAGGAACATCACTCAAATCTTTCTTTATTTCTGAACCTCTTTGTAAAGCAGTTAAACTGATTTCTATTTTATCAGGCTGATTAAAATCTTTTACTTTTTTATTAAAATCAGCGCCGTTATCAATCCACCATTCTATCAATGCAATTTGATCTTCCGATGGTTGCGATTTTTCTTTTGGTGGCATGTGATCATCATCATTTAAAGGCAGCTTCAGGCGTTTTATTATTTCGCTGGCATCAGCTTTTCCGGGCTTAATTACTATTCCATCTTTTCCGCCTTTTAATAACTTCAAACTATCATCCATACGCAATTTTCCTTTTTGTTTATTTGGACCATGACAGGAATAACATTTTGTTTCAAGCACAGGTTTTACAATATCTCTGTAAACAATTGCTTCCTGCACATTGGCAATTGGTTTTATAGTTGCAGTTGAAAAAGTATCAGAGGAAAAAATATCTGCTAAGGGTTTTGTAAGATAATCAGAACCATGTGTGATTGAGCCACCAAGATGACCAGTAATAATTACAAGAAGCAATAATAAAATGGATAAATATTTTTTATTGATCTTAAATTGAGGATTAATTTCTCTTGCATAAAGAATGAATGAAACCAGCGCTGTGCCTATGCCCATCCACATGTGCCATGTTAAAAGTGTTTTATCGTAATCATCCGTTGTTGATAAAATATATCCGGTAATACAGGAAAACAAAGCAGTAACAGAGCCACATAATAATGTAATTGAAATGGCATTTTTTAAGCCCTGATATTTTTGTTTTTGTGACAGCCACTGCATCAGCAACGCAACAAGTAAAATACCAATCGGCAAATGAACAAGCGTTGGATGAAGATGACCAATAAGTTCTGAAACAGAAAGTAACAACTAAAAATTTTTAAGATTGATAACGTTTTCTCAACAAATCTTTCATATAAACATTTATCGCCCATTGATCTGCTAATGGTTCTCTTGTGTATGGCAAAGTGGGCATATAATCAGGCGGGCCAAACTCGGTAAGAATTGTTTGCACTTCGCCTTTTTGTTTTTTTATTTCGATTATTTTATCCCACCAGGCAAAATGCGCTTTCACTGCATCATTCCATTCCGGCGCACGCGGATCGTTTACCTGCGGGCCTTCCGGATGACCAATTCTTGCATGAATATGATCTACTCTTTGCAAAGTCATATCAATAGTTTCCTGTTGATCGGCTAATAAACTTTCACTCACATTACACCAATGCGAAACATCGAATGTTATGCGCAAATCAGCAATATTTTCCATGTAATTTTTAGCAACCGGTGCAGAATATAATAATCTTGAACGATGCGTTTCATGACAAATTTTTATGCCGGTATCTTTTGCTAATTGCAGTGTGTGATCAATAAATGTTTTGCCCTGTTCATACGAAAAATAATCTCTTCCAGAATGGCAATTAATATACAAAGGCTTTTGAATATTATTTGTTGCTGCACCGTCAACCATGTTTTTAAAACTATCGAAATGATCTTTGTAATTGCTCTCATGACCTGCAGTAAGAAAGCCAACTTCGAGATTATTTTTTTTTAATGCTTCGAATAATTCATTCTGATCTTTTTTTTCGGTGGGCCACCAAATTTCAATTCCATCATAACTATCTTGCTTTACTTTGCTGCAGTATTCGTCTATTGCGCCATTGAAGCCCCAATTAGTGGCAAGTATTTTTAATTCAAAATTATTATTCATGCTGAAATTTGGTTTATGAGATAATGCAAAACTATTTAATGAAGAAAGCATTAATGCAGTAGTTGATGAAGCAGTAAGTTTTATAAATTTTTTGCGGTTCAATCAATTATGTTTTAAAAATCGTTTAGAAAAATATTATTGATTTAAAATAAAATTATTAAATTTAAAAGAGCAATTCAAATTTACATTGTTTAATTGAGCGCACTAAAGAGAAAATACGACGCAATAAAATGCTATAAAAAACAAAGCTGATAAACATTAATTTTCTTAAGAAATTTTTATGAATCATATTCATTTTTTTTGTTTGAACTTTGTAATATTGTCAGCACTACGATAGGCTTCGTCAAACTTGTGTTAAAAGCGTTAAGTGGTGAACTGCCGATTAAACGGCTTCGTTTATTTGCCATCGCATAAGGCACAAAATTTGAAGAAATATATTAAACATTTAAAATTATTTTCACAATGAAACTTAAAAGTATTTTTTTAGTAGTAGCCATAAGCGCTTGCACAGCGGTTTTGAGTGTATGGGGTTACTCAAAGTTTATGCAAACACAAACTGTGGTGATGCAGGAACCTGGAAAACTACCTGTTAATTATGCAGGATTTTTTGGTAACAATGCCGGCGCAGGCGGCCCTATTGATTTTACTGAAGCCGCAACTTCAGCAACACCCGCAGTTGTGCACATTAAAACAAAAACTAAAGCACGACAAATAAGTAACAATTTACCTAAACGTAAAAATCCGTTTTCTGATTTGTTTGGAGATGACGATCCCTTCTCTCAATTTTTCGGAGGCCCCCAATCATCTATGATTCCTGAACAACGCGCAAGTGGTAGCGGTGTACTAATTAGTGCTGACGGATATATTGTAACCAACAATCACGTAGTGGATGGTGCTGACGAACTTACTGTTACACTCGCAAACAGAAAAACTTATAAAGGCACTGTAGTTGCAACCGACCCAAACAGCGACCTTGCTGTTATTAAAATTGACGGAGCTAACCTTCCGTATTTAGTGTATGGCAACAGCGACGATGTTAAACTCGGTCAATGGGTATTAGCAATTGGTTATCCTCTAACGCTTGATGTTACAGTTACAGCCGGTATCATCAGTGCAAAAGCCCGTTCACTTGGCATTAACCGCAGCGATAGGCCAATTGAATCTTTTCTCCAAACTGATGCCGCAGTAAATCCCGGAAATAGCGGTGGCGCACTTATTAATACAAGTGGGGAATTAATCGGAATAAATTCTGCTATTGCTTCGCCCACCGGTTCTTATGCGGGTTATTCTTACGCTATTCCCGTAAATATTGTTAAGAAAATAGTGAATGATTTAATAAAATTTGGTGCAGTGCAAAGAGCATATATTGGAATTAGTTATGCACCCGATGATTTACCTGATGAACAAAAAATTAAGTTAGGAATTAAAGATGGAGATGGCGTTTATGTTACTGATGTTGCCAGCGATGGTGCCGCTAAAGAAGCCGGTCTGAAAAAAGGTGATTTCGTAACAAAAGTAAATGGCGTTACAATTGAAACCGGACCTGAATTGCAGGAACAGGTTGCCCGTTATAAACCCGGCGATAAAATTAATTTAACTTATGTGCGCGACGGAAAAGAATATACTATAAACGTTACGCTTAAAAATAAAGCGGGCACTTATGCACAAGTAAAACAAGAAAGTACCTTAGATAAATTAGGAGCTGATTTAGTAAATGTAGATGCCGCAACTGCAAGAAAAAATAATATTAGCGGTGGTGTATTAGTTAGAAAAATTGGAAATGGTGTTTTGAAAAATACACGTATGCAGGAGGGTTTTGTAATTACCAGTGTTGATGGGCAGGATGTAAAAAGTATTGATGATCTTAAAAATATTCTTTCAAATTCAAACGGTACTGTAAGGCTGGAAGGTATTTATCCTGGCTACGAAGGAAGTTATGCTTATCCTTTAAATTTAGGTGGCGATGATCAAAGTCGGGGGAATGATAATGGTCAATAAAAATCAATGATTATTTTGAAAAAAGGTTGCCATAAAAAAGGCAACCTTTTTTCATTTAATGAGATAGATCATCAGTTAAAACAGCGCTGTAAACAGCGTATTCCCATGGTTGCAATTCAAAAGAAACTGTTTTTTTGAAATTATATTCAAATTCCGAAAAAACATTTTCATAAATTCCGTTTAACTCGTCATGAGTAATTGAAAATTTTAATCTTTCCGCATTTGAAAAATTGATTACACTTAAAACTTTGTCATTTCCATTTATGCATAAATAAGCTAATATTTCATCGTTGTAAGTGGTTGAAAGATTGATCAATTTTGCATTCGAATAAAAAGCTGTATTTGTTTTCCTTAAAGATAATAAGGTTTTATAAAATTGATGAAGAGCAGGCTGCATATTATCCCAGTCAATTTTATCTTTATTAAAAAAACTTAGTCTTTTAAAATTCGGCAATTCTTGTCCGCTATAAATTAATGGCATTCCTTTCCATGTACAAGTGAATACAGCAAAGGCTTTCGCAGCATTGCCATATTTTTCGTACTCGGTTCCATTCCAGCTATTTTCATCATGGTTTGTTGTAAAAAATAATTTCAAAGCGCCTTGCGAATATTGTGCATATTTAATTAAAACATTTCTTACATCGGATAATGTTGCTTCGCCGCGCATAAATTTTTCCGTAACATGCATCCATTCCCACGCATAACTAACATCAAATACTTCATGATATTCTTTTACCTCACACTCCGCCAACCAAAACAATGGTTTAATTGCATCGCATTTTTCTCTTGCATCTTTCCAAAAATCCAATGGCACAAGATGCGCCATATCGCAACGAAAGCCGTCAATATGAAATTCAGCAATCCAAAATTGCATTGCATCAATCATTGCATTCCGCATACAAATATTATCATAATTTAAATCAATCACATCTTTCCATCCGTGCACTTCTGTAAAATTTCCTTCTTCATCTTTTTTATACCAATCAGGATGCGTTTTTGTCCAATCATGATCCCATCCTGTATGATTTGCAACCCAATCAATGATTAATTTAAATCCTAATTCATGTGCTTCTTTTACCAATGCTTTAAAATCGTCCAACGTTCCGAATTCAGAATTAATTTTTGTATAACTGCTGCACGAATAATAACTGCCTAATTCACCCAATCTTTTTTCTACGCTTATTTGTGTTATTGGCATCAGCCACAAAATTTGCACGCCCATATTTTTCAGTCGTGGAAGGGATTTGGCGAATGCAGCAAAAGTTCCTTCCCCAGTGTATTGGCGAATATTTACTTCATAAATGTTTGCGCCTTCTGCCCATTTTACCATCAAAAAATTCGTAGCCATATTTCATTGAAATGATACAACAAAGAAATACTATTATTGTGGTTTAACATGCAGGAATTACAGTTAGAAAGAAAGATAAGTTTATTGCAGGCGACTGCAATTAACATGACGGATATGGTTGGCATTGGACCATTCGTTGTGCTGAGCGTTGTTGCTGAAACCATGAATGGGCCTGCATTTTTATATGCCTGGATTGCAGGCGCAGTGCTCTCTTTAATTGATGCTACGATATGGAGTGAATTTGGTTCAACATTTCCGCTCGCCGGCGGCAGCTACAATTTTTTGAAAGAAGGTTACGGAAAAAACTGGGGCAAATTAATGAGCTTTTTATTTGTATGGCAAACGATGATACAAGCGCCTTTGGTAATTGCATCTGCAGCAATTGGCTTTGCACAATATTTTAATTATATTTTTCAATTGAATGTTATTGAAAGTAAGGCGCTGAGCGGCTTTGTGGTTATTTTAATTGTTGTTTTATTGTACAGAAAAATTGAAGCGATTGGAAAAATAACTGTGTTTTTATGGATGGGCGTTTTAGTTACAATGGCATGGATAATTGGCGGCGGAATTTTGCACGGGAATTTTTTGCAGCCCATTAAACACATAAATAACGGATTAAATTTTGATGAAGCTTTTGCAGTTGCATTGGGTTTTGCAAGCGTAAAAACGGTTTACAGTTATTTAGGATATTACAATGTTTGCCACTTAGGCGGCGAAATTAAAAACCCAAAAAAAAATATTCCGCGCAGCATGTTTATTTCTATTATTTGCATTGCTGTTTTGTATTTGTTGATGAACCTAAGTGTTGCATCCGTTTTGCCTTTTCAAAAAATAATAAAAAGCAATTTTGTTGTAAGCACATTTATTGAAACCATTGCCGGGTCAACTGCTGCAACCATTGCAACTGTTTTAATTTTATGGGTTGCATTTGCATCTGTATTCTCTGCAATGCTGGGTTATAGCCGCATTCCGTATGCTGCGGCAAAAGATGGTGCTTTTTTTAAAGTGTTTGCAAAACTTCATCCAACAAAAAATTTTCCTTATGTTTCTTTGCTCGTGCTTGGCGCGGTTGCATTTATTTTTAGTTTATTATTTAAAATAAAAGAAGTTATTGAAGCCATTTTAGCCATGCGAATTTTAATACAGTTTATTGGTCAGGCAATTGGATTAATCATTTTAAGTAAACAAAAAGGAAGAAACTTTTTTGTGTGGAAAATGCCACTTTTTCCTTTGCCGGTAATTCTTGCAATTATTATATGGTTTTTTATTTTATATTCAACAGGAGTTGGAATGATGTTATCAGGAATTATTGTTTTATTCTTAGGCGCAATTGCTTATTTTATAAAAGCATTTAATAAAAAAGAATGGCCCTTTAAATAATAAATAAATTTTTTTTCACTATTAACTATTTCTTTTTTTTTCATCAGTGATGGATTGAATGGATTAGTACGATTGTTCGATTTTTTACAACGGTCGCAATTTTTTCGCGGCCGCTTTTATTTAAATAAGCATTGTGTTTTGTTTCATCATTTTTTATCGGAACATCAACGGCAATGATAAATTTTTGAAATCATAGTTTACATATATCATCGCTTATCTTTACCTCGTTTAAATTGTGTATTATGAACAAAAATTTTGTAACCCGCATTAACAAAGAATTGCAGGAAATTGAAACTGCAGGTCTTTTTAAAAAAGAAAGAATTATCACCAGCCCGCAAGGTGCTGAGATTATTGTAAACCAAAAAACAGTATTAAATTTTTGTGCCAATAATTATCTCGGATTATCATCTCATCCCAAAGTTATCGAAGCAGCAAATATGGCGATGAACACGCATGGCTACGGCATGAGCAGCGTGCGCTTTATTTGCGGCACGCAGGATATTCATAAGCAACTCGAGCAAAAAATTTCTCAGTTTCTTGGCATGGAAGATTCTATTTTATATGCTGCCTGTTTTGATGCAAACGGTGGAATATTTGAACCTTTGTTTAATGAAAATGATGCAATAATAAGCGACGCATTAAATCACGCTTCTATTATTGATGGTGTTCGTTTATGTAAAGCACAGCGCTTTCGTTACGAACATAATAATATGGATGATCTTGAAACAAAATTAAAAGAAAGCGCAACCTGCAGAAATAAAATTATTGTTACCGACGGCTCTTTTAGTATGGACGGAACTATTGCACAGCTTGATAAAATTTGCGACCTCGCAGATAAATACAATGCAATTGTAATGAGTGATGAAAGCCACAGCACCGGCTTTATTGGCAAAACAGGAAGAGGCACACACGAATATCGCGGCGTAATGTTAAGAATAGACCTCATCACCGGCACGTTAGGCAAAGCATTGGGCGGCGCAAATGGCGGATTTACCAGCGGAAAAAAAGAAATCATCGAAATGCTTCGGCAGCGCAGCAGACCTTATCTTTTCTCAAACACACTCGCACCAAGCATTGTAAGCGCATCCATCGCTGTGTTTGATATGCTTACCAAAACAACTGAATTAAGAGATAAGCTCGAATACAACACAAAATATTTTCGCAAAAAAATGACGGAAGCGGGTTTCGATATTAAGCCAGGCGATCATCCGATTGTACCAATTATGTTGTACGATGCAATAATTGCACAAAATTTTGCCGCTAAATTATTAGATGAAGATATTTATGTGATTGGATTTTTCTTTCCTGTTGTTCCCAAAGGTTTGGCGCGTATTCGCGTGCAATTGAGCGCTGCACATGAACAGCATCATTTAGATAAAGCGATTGCTGCATTTACAAAAGTTGGCAAAGAATTAAATGTGCTGAAATAAAAAAATTCATACAATAATTTAATTGTTGTATGAAAATAAGAAGCTCTCTAAAATAGTAAATAAAATTATCATCGTGGACGTTATGCCGACGAAAGGAGGCATCTATACTATAAATAAGCTTAAAAAATATCAGAGATTTCTCTTAACGTCGAAATGACGATCTAATACATTCTTTGAAATAAATTTAGACAGCTTCTAAATGATGAAAATATTTTTTATTTTTTCAACCAGCCATTTGCATCCATCCAATTTTTGCAACGTTCCATCCATAAATCTTTTGAGTTTTTCATTAGCATTCCAAAACCATGTCCGCCGCTTTCATAAATATGTAATTCTGCCGGCACATGATGTTTCAATAAGGCAAGATAAAATGCAATACTGTTCTGCGGATTTACAACATCGTCATCACTTGCGTGCACTAAAAATGTGGGTGGTGTTTCATCAGTTATCTTCAACTCATTTGAATATTCATCCTTCTTTTGTTGCGAAGGATTTTTGCCAATTAATTGATCACGCGAGCCGATATGCCCAATGCTATCCTGAAAGCTAACTACCGGATAAATCAATATTAAAAAGTTTGGACGAAGATTTATATTCTCTTTATTTTCTATAACAACATTTTTAAAATGCGTTGCCTCAGTTGAAGCCAAATGCCCGCCGGCACTGAATCCCATAATGCCTACACGATTTGTATCAACGTTCCATTCGGCTGCATGTTGTCTCACCATTTTTATTGCCTGCTCTGCATCCTGCAAAGCACCGATTTCTTTATTAACCATTGTTGAATCGTTAGGAATGCGATATTTTAAAACAAAGGCAGCAACACCAAACTCATTAAATTTTTTGGCAACATCAGTTCCTTCATGCTTTGCTGCAACAACCCAATAACCGCCACCGGGACAAATAACAACAGCAGCACCCGTAGTAATATTTTTCGGCGGCAAAAAAACGGTAAGTGTAGGTTTTGTTATTTTACTAATTGTAATAATGCCATTATTATTTTCTGTTGTTTCTTCATCGCGCATAGTTTTGCTGTTGGGAATTTTGCCATCATACAGTGGCAATATTTTTTGAGCCGGAAGTTTCATAACAACAAGCAAACTAAAGATGAAGAATAAAAAAGTTTTCATAAACAAGATTTATCATTAATAAAAATACTTAAATTAAAATCTTGTTATGATTGAAGTCTAAAAAAGAAAACAAATAAACTAAAAGAAAATTAATGCTAATAATAACACGAATTTAAAATCGAAAAAAAAATCGAATAATTATAGCCAATTAATATATGTTTTTTCACACACACTAAGTTTCTTGCAAAAAATAATAGTAGTTTATAAACATTGTATTCTCTTGTTCTTTTTACCTTTGCAATTAATCAATATTTTTTTATGCCCGGATATGAATATTTTGGTGATGAAGAAAGAAAAGAAATAAATGATGTTTTGCAAACAGGCATTTTAATGCGCTATGGTTTTGATGCGCAACGCAACAATATTTGGAAAGCAAAAGAATTAGAAAAAGCCATTTGCGAAACTTTTGGTTGCAGTTATGCGCAGCTTACCAGCAGCGGAACTTCAGCACTAACAACTGCATTAAGCGCATTAGGAATTGGTGCCGCAGATGAAGTAATTATACCTTGCTTTACTTTTGTTGCAAGTTTTGAAGCCGTGTTAAGTGTTGGTGCAATTCCGGTTTTGGTTGATGTTGATGAAACGCTAACACTCAGTGCAGATGCGGTTCGCAACGCAATTACCACAAAAACAAAATGCATAATGCCGGTTCACATGTGCGGCAGTATGGCTGATTTAGACGCACTAAAACAGATTTGCGAAGAGCATGATTTATTGTTGCTGGAAGATGCCTGCCAAAGCATCGGCGCAAGTTATAATGGAAAAATGGTGGGCACAATTGGCGATGCCGGAACTTTTTCATTTGATTTTGTAAAAACAATTACCTGCGGCGAAGGCGGCGCAGTGATGACAAATAATAAAGATATTTTTGAAAAATGCGATGCATACTCCGATCACGGGCACGATCATAACGGAATTGATCGCGGCGCAGATCTGCATCCAATTATCGGATATAATTTTCGCATCTCTGAACTTCACGCTGCAGTTGGTCTTGCGCAAATTCGCAAGCTCAATAACTTTCTTCAAATTCAAAGAAAAAATCATTCCATCTTAAAAAATATTCTTTCTCAAATTCCTGAAATTTCTTTCAGAAGAATTCCTGATGAAAACGGCGATAGCTGTACTTTTTTAAGTTGGTTTTTACCAACAGAAGAGTTAACGCAGGCAGTTGTGGCAGAATTAAAAGCGCAAAATATTTTAGTCGGAAATTTTTATTGGTACGATAATAACTGGCATTACATCCGCAAATGGGATCATTTAAAAAATGCAATTACCTTAAATAATTTAAGTGAACCGCAGCGACATGCTTTGCTTGAATTAAAAGAAAAAGATTTTTCGGCAAGTGATAATATTATGAGCCGTTGCATTTCAACAAATATCGGTTTATTGTGGACGGAAGAACAAGCAAAAGAAAAAGTTGAGCGGCTGAAAACTGTGGTGGCAAAGGTTTTGAAACAACAATCTGCAGTTGTTTAGGAAAGACTTTTTCTTTAAAAGTTTGGCAAAGTAAAAAACGTGTTCTTAATAAACCATATTAATTTTTAATGTACATGCCTGCGCTTCATAACACCACCGGTTGCTTCTTTAACAGTATTGGCAAAGACAAAAGCATTTGCATCTACTTCGTGCACTACGTTTTTTAATTTGCGCAATTCAAGGCGCGAAATAACAGTAAAAATTATATCGCAATCGTTATACACTTCAAATTTGCCGGGTAAAAAACCACGTTCGCCTTTATAAATAGTTATGCCGCGGCCAAGTTCATTCACCAATCTGTCTTTTATAATTTCACTTTCGGACGAAATAATAGTAACGCCTGTATAAGCTTCAATGCCTTCAACAACATAGTCAACAGTTTTTGATGCGGTAAAATAAGTAAGCATTGAATAAAGCGCTGTTTCCATCCCAAAACGAAAAGCTGCTATGCTAAAAATTAAAATATTTAATGCGAGAATTATTTCACTAATAGTAAAGCTGGTACGCCGCCAGGTGTATAATGCAAGAACCTCAATTCCATCTACAGCGCAACCTGCGCGCATAGTTAAACCAATACCTACACCTAAAAAAAATCCGCCAAAAATTGATACTAATAATTTGTCTGATGTAATTATCGGATAAGGCATGTACAACAAACAAATGCCGAGTATTAAAATACAGAAAAAAGTTTTTAGTGCATACTTAAAATTTATTGCATAAACGCACATTACAATAAAAGGCAAATTTGCTAAAACAATTACATACCCTAAATTAAAATGATATAGTTCGTGTATTAAAAGTGAGATGCCGGTAACGCCGCCATCGAAAAATTTATTGGGCACTAAAAAACCTTTTAAAGCAAAAGCAGCAGTTATTACGCCAATAAGAATTAAAATTACATCGCCAAAATGGGCAAATTTTTCTGAATATCTTTTTTTATTTAAATGAGCCGGCAATTTTGCCTCAAGCCGTTTTAAATTCAGCTCTTTTTTTTGATTTAATTTATGATTTGCAGTAGCCGTAAAATAATGATGCGACTGCAAAAATTGAACCTGATAATCCTGCCATTTATTGTAATTTTTTATTGCGCCTGTTTTATGCATTTCTTTGTAAAGCTTCTCTGCTTTTACAAAAAAATTATCTGTTCCTAAATAATACAAATCAGCATCGCATAAAATTTCTTCCAGTTTATTGGTGGGTTTTTGCGGCGTTTTTGTTACCATAATTAATGCACAAATTTTCTTTATTTCTTCTGCGTTATATTCAAATTGCGGCAACAATTCATTGGCAATTTTGCAGGAAATTTCTTCATGATCTGCGGAAGACTCTAAAAAGCCAGTATCGTGAAACAACGCAGCAGTTTTAAGCAGCTTTAAATCGTAATCGGAAATGTTTTCAGATTGAGCTAAATACTGCGCAGCCTTTAGCACATCTTTGGTATGTTCAGCATCGTGATAAAATAAATATACAGGCAAGTCTTTTTCCAATTTTTCCATAATTGCCAAATGCAGTTTTTCCAATTGCATGCCCTATTTATTGAATAATGATTTGGATTAAGTTGAATAAATGTAGTAATAACCTGCGAATATTACCTCTTATTTGCCGGATAAAAAATCAAGTAAATCTTTTATCCACCAATGTCAATAAAATTTGCAACATAATTTTTTTGCGATGTTTTTCTTCACATTCACGAACAAAATTGAATATATCACCAATTTCAATTTCATATATTAATAATTGATTTTAATTTTAATTTTTATAAAAACAAATAATTTATAAAACTAAACTAATGATGCAATGCTTATAGAGAAAATACAGGCAAAAATTCGTACTGCCGCGTGGTTTCAATCATTCAATAAAATTATTTGTAATTATAAAAACCGTATAAATACTATAATTTATTTTAACATCGTTATTACAATTATCACTTCAATTTTCCTCATTACCAATAGTCCAACTATAAAGTTTTAAAAATTCCAATTTTTCCTATATGTCATTTTCTAAAACAATAAGCACAACGTCAGAACCAGACTCGGAAACGGGAAGCAAATGGTCATCTCAAAGAGCATTTGAGTGGTATAAAAAAAATGGCTGGATTATAGGCTGCAACTATATTCCGGGCACTGCCATCAACCAGTTAGAAATGTGGCAACCTGAAACTTTTGATCTTTGCTGCATAGATAAAGAATTAGGCTGGGCAAAAGATATCGGCTTTAACACCATCCGTGTATTTTTACATCATTTATTATGGGAGCAGGATGCTGCAGGTTTTATTGAACGCATAAACAGTTTTTTAACTGTAGCTCATAAGCATAAAATAAAAACGATGTTTGTATTGTTTGATGGAGTGTGGGATCCGTATCCTAAATTAGGTAAGCAACCAGATCCGAAACATAACGTACACAACTCCGGCTGGGTGCAATGCCCGGGTGCTGATGTATTAAAAAATACAAATTCTCACAACGCTTTACAAAGTTATGTGCAAGGTATTGTAAGTACTTTTAAAAATGATGAAAGAGTGTTGATGTGGGATTTATTTAATGAACCCGATAATACAAATACCGGTAGTTATAAAGATGATGCTTACGGAATGCAAAAAGCTGAACTTTCTATTTTATTACTAAAGAAAACAATTGATTGGGTAAGAGCTATTAAACCCATACAACCTGTAACTGCAGCACCATGGAAGGATGACTGGAGTGATGCCTCTAAAATTTCAGCTCTCGATAATTTTATGTTTACTCATTCTGATATAATTAGTTTTCATTGTTATGAAAACAAGGCAGATCTTGAAAAGCGTATTCAAACATTACAACAATTTAATCGCCCTATTTTATGTACTGAATATATGGCAAGGCAATTTGGAAGTACTTTTTACGATGTACTGCCGGTACTAAAAAAATACAATGTTGGCGCTTATAATTGGGGCCTCGTGGCAGGTAAAACACAAACGCACTGCCCTTGGGATTCATGGAATACAAAATATGAAAGCGAACCGGAACTATGGTTTCATGACATTTTTAGGCCCACCGGAGAACCTTATGACCGCAAAGAAGTAGAGTTCATTAAAAATATTATCAGTCATCAAAAATTGCTTCCGTATTATCAACAGGTAGCATAAATAATTTAGTAAAGAAGATAATTTCATTATTTTAAGTTTTTGAAAATGGTTTATTATTTTCTTCAATAAACTGCAATATTTCTTTTTTGCCTAATTTTTTAGTTGCACTTGTTATAAAACTTTGCGGCAAAAATTGCCAGGTGTTTCGCATAGTTTCTAAAAAAGCTTTTACATTTTGTTCAACTATTTTTGGTTTTTTTTTATCGGCTTTTGTAAATAGTAATGCGAAGGGAATATCCCATTTTCCTAATTGATCTATAAACTCCAAATCAATTTTTTGCGGTTGATGTCTTGCATCTATCAGCACAAAAACATTTATTAAATTTATTCTTTTTCGCAAATAATTTTCAATCATCTGTTCCCATCTTCTACGGCTGGATTGAGAAATTTTTGCATATCCATAACCAGGTAAATCAACCGCGTACCATTTATTTATGGATGATTTTTCATGTGCGTTGCTTTCAATTTCATAATGATTTATTAATTGGGTTTTTCCGGGCGCAGCCGAAGTTTTAGCCAATTTTTGATTATTAAAAAGCATATTAATAAGCGATGACTTACCTACATTACTTCTGCCAATAAAAGCATACTCCGGTTTATCTGGCGCCGGGCATTTATCAATTGATGGACTGGAAATTAAATATGCAGCTCTTTTAATAACCACTTAAATAATCTAAATGAATAATTGAAAACCAGAATCAACATTAACCTTATCCTTTCAATGCTTTTTTATCACCAAACTATCCGCCGGGTAATTTGCTTTAATTGTATCTCTTAAAGAGTTGCACAAATTATAAATTTTTTCTTTTTCTATATTATTCAATCTCGCTTCATGATGTTCAAAAGTATAAACCGGCAATGGCATATCGCCTTGTTTCACTTCATCAATTATATCATCTAATTTTTTATATTGACGTGCAATTGGGTAAGAAGCAAATTCGCTAAAATTTAAATGTTCTTTTCCATTTTTAATATGGCTACTGAGCCACCACGCTATGGGCTGCACATTAAAATACCATGGATAAATTGTGTTGTTACTATGACAATCGTAACAAGCTTTTTTTAGAATTGTTTGAACATCTGCAGGAACAAAATAATGTTTTGAAATATCATTTGCAGATAATATTGTTGATAGATTTTTTTGCGGACGAATGAATTGAATGCCAATAAAAATAATGATTATAATTAAGGCAACTTTTTTCCAATTTTTCATACGATTAATTACTGACTTATTAAAACATTGCCTTTCATTTCTTTCGGAATTGGCAAACCCATTACGGTTAAAATTGTTGGTGCAATATCTCCTAATTTACCTGGTTTAACTTTTCCATGAAAATCGTTACTGATAATAAAAAGCGGAACAGGATTCATTGAATGCTGCGTATTTGGCGAGCCATCATCATTTATTTCATGATCTGCATTACCGTGGTCGGCTGTTAAAAAAATAGTGTAACCATGCTGCAATGCAGTGGTAACAACTCTTTCAACACCTTTATCCACTGTTTCAACGGCTTTAATAACCGCACTCCAAACGCCGGTATGGCCAACCATGTCCGCATTTGCATAATTTAAACAAATAAAATCAGCAGTTTCATTTTCAATTTCAGGAATTAATTTATCAGTAACTTCATAAGCGCTCATTTCAGGTTTTAAATCGTAGGTTGCTACTTTTGGTGATGGAATTAAAATACGTTTCTCACCTTCAAACGGCACTTCTCTTCCGCCGCTAAAAAAGAAAGTTACATGCGGATATTTTTCTGTTTCGGCAATACGAATTTGTTTCTTTCCATCATTTGCCAATACTTCTCCCAAAGTATTATTTAAATTATCACTTTCAAAAATTACATGAACATTTTTAAAAGTTTTGTCATATTCGCACATCGAGGTAAAGTACAAATTCAATTTATACATATTAAATTCCGGATGATCCTCCTGCGTTAAAACATGCGTTATTTCGCGGCAACGATCTGTGCGAAAGTTAAAGCAAATTACTGCATCACCATCTTTAATAACTGCAAGCGGTTGCTGCGCTTCGTTTACAATAACGGTGGGTTTAATAAATTCATCCGTTATATCAGCAGCATACGATTGTTCAATAGCGGCAATTGCATCGGTTGCTTTTACACCTTCGCCTTTTACCATTGCATCGTAAGCAAGTTTTATTCGTTCCCATCTTTTATCTCTGTCCATCGCATAATAACGACCACTTACTGTTGCAATTTTACCAACGGTTTTGTTGAGGTGAAGTTGCAAATCTTTTATAAATCCTAAGCCGCTATGCGGATCGCAATCTCGTCCGTCCGTAAATGCATGAACAAACACTTCGGTTAAGGCCTGGGTTGCACAAAGTGAAGTAATTGCTTTTAAATGATTGATGTGCGAATGCACGCCGCCATCGCTCACCAAGCCCAATAAATGCAAGGTTTTTTTATTTTTCTTTGCGTACTCAAGCGTATTTAAAAGCGCAGGTTTTTTAAAAAATTCTCCATCGCTTATTGCAAGATTTATTCTCTGCAACTCCTGGTAAATAATGCGGCCGGCGCCTAAGTTTAAATGCCCAACTTCGCTGTTGCCCATTTGCCCTTCGGGTAAACCCACAGCTTCGCCGCAAGTTGTTAATGTAGTGTTTGGATACTTGCTGTACAATGAGTTTACAAAAGGCGTATTTGCATTTTGAATAGCGTCTTCCTGCTTGTTTTTTCCTAATCCCCATCCATCCATAATAATAAGGATAACTTTTTTATTTTTCATGTGTTAAAACTACAACAATTGATTAATTTTAATAAACGTCAATCTTTTATAAAGAAGCAATTGGCATGTTTTTAGCAAATAATAAAAGCAAAAAAATCAATTATGAAAAACCTTTTTACTACAGTGGTTATAGCTTTTTCCTTAATGAGTTTTAGCATTCAAACTGATACGGAGGAAATAATAAATGCTTTAAAACAGGGCAATTCAGAACAGTTTAGCAAATTTTTTGATACTATTCTTGATGTAAAACTTCCTGAAAAGGATGAAATAAAAAACATAGGAAAAAACCAGGCGAGCATTACTTTAAAAAATTTCTTTCGGGAAAATAACATAAAAGGTTTTGATGTTACTTCGCAAAGAGAATTGAGCGATACAAAATATCTTACAGGTAAATTGCAAGGCGGTAGCAAAACCTATAATCTTACTCTGATGATGAAAACAAAGGGCGATAAATTAACCATTATTACAATTCGCATTAATTAATTAAATACTTTTTTTCAAAAAAAATTCCTGCTTAATTAGTGGGATTTTTTTTTTATAACAGCGCCAATTTTTAATAGCATTTTTTGCGCGAAACCTTTCATTATTAAATCCCTTATCAGCAATTATCTTTATATTTATTTTCATCTTTATAAAAAATAATTATGGATAATAAAGCTGCAATTTCAAATTCGCAATCATCAATTATTGTTACCGGCGCTGCGGGTTTTATTGGCAGTTGCATGGTAGAGTATCTTAATGAACACGGATTTGAAAATCTTATTTTGGTTGATAAATTTACTTCAGGCGAAAAAGAAAAAAATTGGAAAGAAAAAAAATATCAATTTTTAGTTGACCGCGAATTATTATTTGAATGGTTAGATGAAAATAAACCAGCCGTAGATTTTTTTGTTCATCTTGGTGCCAGAACAAACACAACCGAATTCGATTACCAAATTTTTGAAGAATTAAATGTAGAATATTCGCAGGATGTTTGGAATTATTGTACAATAAATAATGTGCCCTTAATTTATGCTTCTTCCGCTGCAACTTATGGTGCGGGCGAGCTTGGCTATAATGATACTAATGAAATAATTGAAAAGTTACAACCATTAAATCCTTACGGCATAAGTAAAAATGAATTTGATAAATGGGCGCTGCAACAAAAAAATCATCCGCCGTTTTGGGCAGGATTAAAATTTTTTAATGTTTACGGGCCTAATGAATATCATAAAGCGCGAATGGCAAGTGTAATATTTCATGCATTTAATCAAATACAAAAAAATGGCGCGGTAAAATTGTTCAAAAGTCATAAACCCGAATATAAAGACGGCGAACAACTGCGCGATTTTATTTATGTAAAAGATGTTATTGAAGTAATTTTTTGGATGATGAATGAAGTTAACGGTGAACCATCAACCGCCGACCACCGACTTTCATCCGGCATCTACAATCTCGGAACAGGAAAATCAAGAACATTTAATGATTTGGTAAAAGCAACTTTTGCTGCGTTTAATATGCAACCAAATATAATTTATATTGATATGCCAGAAGATATTCGTGATAAATACCAATATTTCACCGAAGCAAATATGAAAAAACTTCAGGGTGCCGGATACAACAAGCCATTTCAATCATTAGAAAATGGAGTTAACGATTATGTGCGCAATTACCTTTCGAAACAAAAATATTATTGATTAATTGCATCAATTAGTTTAGCAAGTTTTCGGTCTTTTTCTGTAATAATATCGCCTGCATCGTGTGTGTTAAGCCACATTTCAACTTTATTATAAACATTTGTCCATAACGGATGATGGTTCATTTTTTCCGCTTCCAGCGCCACTCTTGTCATAAATGCAAAAGCTTCCGAAAAATTTTTAAATTCGAATTTGCGATAAAGTGTGTTATCTTTTTCTGTCCACATACTGTTAAGTTAAAAGTCAAAATTAAAAAGTAAAAATTTAATTAGTTATTATTTATCGTTAGAATCATCATTAAAAAACCAAGTGTGCTTTGTTTTTAATTTTTTCGTTAGTTAATTCAACAACTAATTGTACGTCGTTAATTTTTTTTATTGATTGAATTAGCTGGTTGCAATTTTCATCATCAACACAATCGCCTTTCATTAACCATAAAAAATCCATATGTTTAAATTCCGGTAATAAATATTCACCATCAAAATGATTATGATAAAGATAATGCGTTAAAAAACTATTTCGAATTGAATATTGATAAACCGGAAAAAAATAATCGCGTTGTTTTTTTTTCAAATGAATTTCAATATTTGGGTTTAAACGAAAAAAATATCCCAGCACATTATTCAATTCCCAGCAAAACCGATAGTTTTTTATAGAAGCTGTAATGCCCAGCAGGCGCGTATCTTCAAAGAAATCATCCGTTAAATTTTCTATGTTCAACTTTAATTTCATCCCTACTAAAATTGTACATTAAACTGCATTTCCTGATCGCCGCGTTTTATGCGCAATGTTGTTTTATCGCCTTTTTTAAACTTTTGTAATGCCTGCATGTAAGTTTGAATATCTACAAATTTATAATCGCCTAATTGCAACAGAACATCGCCGGCCTGTAAGCCAATTTTTTCGGCAGTTTTACCTTTGCTTACGCCATCAATCCGCAAACCTGTGCCGGTGTAACCATAATCGGGCATAACGCCTAAAGTTACAGGAAGTGATATGGAACGCATTTCCTGATCTCTTGTTTTTTCAAAAGTTAATTTGCCTTTATCATTTGTTGCATCAATTATCTTATCAATATATTTTACAATTTCAAGCTCGCCTGAAAAATTTATTTTTTGCCAGTCATCAGTTGCTTTATGATAATCGCTGTGGCTGTTGGTAAAGAAAAATAAAACAGGAATATTGTTTCTGTAAAAAGATGCGTGATCGCTTGGTCCCATTCCGCTGCTATCGAAATGAATAACTAAATTTTTATCTGTTGTATTGCTGAATACATTTCCCCAAACAGGCGAAGTGCCATAGCCACCAATGGTAAGCTTGCGAGATGAATCGTACCTGCCAACCATATCCATATTTATCATATAATTTGCCGTGATGTTTGTGGAAGGATGATTAAGCCAATACTTACTTCCAAACAATCCTAATTCTTCGCCTGAAAAAGCGATAAATAAATAGTTATTATTTTTTGCGTTATTATCCGTTTTTAAAATTCTGCCTAACTCAATCAAGGCTGCAGTGCCACTGGCATTATCATCGGCGCCATTATGAATTTGGCCAACGCCATCTAAACTATTTCCATCTTCACCATATCCTAAATGATCGTAATGCGCACCAATAATTATTGTTGTTGGCGAATTATTATTTATAAATCCAACTACGTTTCTTGCTTTTCTTGATTTATTTGTTAACTGCACTTTCAACGAAATATTATAAAATGCTGTTGCATCATTAAAATATTTTTGTATTGCATTTTGATTAATATAGATAACAGGAATTGCAACTGCGGGAAAAGAATCGCGTTTGTTGAACTGTATGTTATCAACTAAAGAAGAACTATTAAAAATTATTAATGCAGTTGCGCCGCGCGATGCATCGGCTTTTGATTCTTGCTCAATGGCATCAAAAATATCGAAGTGAGGATTTTGTTTATTATCATCTAAAATATCTTTTACATCCCAAAACCAGGGCGTTCCTTTTTCTCGCAAACTTAATGATGCTGTACCTTTTAAAGATATATTTTTTGAAAAAGCAAGCGGATAAAAATCTTTTCCAACTTCTAACTTTTCATTATTTACGGAGAAGAAATTGTTTGCTGAATCGAATTGTTTGCCTTCATCAATTGTAAATTCCTGGATAAAACCATTGGTTCCTTTGGGTTCTAAACCGTCCTTTTGAAATTGTGTACTTATATATTGCATTGCAAGAACTTCGCCTTGCGTTCCGGTTCTTCTTCCTTCTAATTTATCATCAGCCAAATATTCAATATGTGCTTTTAAATTATTTAAAGTTATTTGGTCGGCTTTTTTTTGCTTACGGGTTTGCGCAATAGTAAGTAAAGGAAGTAATGTAATAAACAGCAAGAAATTTTTCATATAATATTTGATTATTGTGCAAAAGTAACAACGTGTTTTGAGAATAAGATTTTCAATATTGTTTTAGAGATTTTAAATAAAAAATTCTTCAACCGTTAAAAAAAATCCTATCATTTTCTGCAAGATATTTTTGCTTTTGATTTTATAATATTTCTAAAAAAGCTTTAATCCTTTATTAAATCCGCTTATCCAAAAACAGTTTTAATTGTAACTATCTCACACACGATTCGTTCCATTTATCAATAAAATCAACCGCTCATGATTTGCTTACTGCAACCACATCACTTCATGCGCAAATGGCTATCAAAAATTCTTTAACTGCGGATTTAACTCAAATTAAAAATTCTGATGTTGAAATTAATGCTAAAGCGCAAAATAATTTTAAAAAATTGTTTCCTCAAATTACTAATGAAAGATGGGAAAAATTACCTGATGGATATTCTGTTTTCTTTACGCAAAATTCATTCGAGAATTTTGTTTTATACAGCAAAAGAGGAAATTGGCTGTCTACAGTTTTAAAATATACTGAAAACAAATTACCGAAAAATGTAAGGGAACAAATAAAGAGTGTTTATTTCGATTACACCATTACACAGGTTGATGAAGTTGACCTGCCGGATAAAACTGTTTATTTAGTTCACATGCACGATAAAGATGCCTGGAAAATAGTAAGAGTTTGCGATGATGAAATGGATGTTTTTCAAGCTTTTGAAAATTCAAATAAAAATCAGGATTAAAAAAAAAGACTGGGTTAATAAACTCCGCTCATCACGTTAAACTGATGAGCGGTTTCCGATAAAAATTTTAAAAACCCGTTCATCCAATTTAAAAGTTTATCTGTTTAAAACTCTTGCATCTTAGCACTACGAAACTAAGCGTAGATAAAAATAATACTATAATTTATGAGAAAAATATATAAGATAATTTTACTTTGCCTTGCAACAATTGTATGCATTAATTTATATGCACAGCAATCAGCAAAAATAATAGGAACAGTTAAATCGACAGATAACAAACCTGTTGAAGCAGCAACAGTTTCCTTATTGAAAGTAAAAGATACATCGCTCGTAAAAATTGCTGTTACTGATAAATCAGGAAATTACGAATTTGAAAAAATTAAAAGCGGCAATTATTTTTTAAGTATAGAAGCCGTTGGTTATAATAAATTTTTTAGCCATCAAATTGAGTTGACGGAAAACACAGCAAACACGCAGGTGGCAGCAATTCAGTTAACCTTAACTCAACAGCAATTGAGCGGTGTAAGCGTTTCTGCGCGCCGGCCTTTAATAGAAAATAAAATTGATAAAACAGTGGTGAATGTTGATGCATCGCCAACAAACACCGGCATTTCAGCGCTGGAAGTTTTAGAAAAATCTCCCGGCGTTACAGTTGATAATGATGGAAATATTAGCTTAAAAGGAAAACAAGGTGTAATAGTTATGATTGATGGAAAGCCAACCTATCTTAATAAACAAGACCTTGCAAATTATCTGAAAAATATGCCATCAAATCAGCTCGATCAAATTGAAATTATGAGCCAGCCTTCAGCAAAATACGATGCTTCTGGCAACTCCGGCGTTATCAATTTTGTTACTAAAAAAAATAAAGCAAATGGTTTCAACGGTTCAATAACAACCAGCGCAATTATCGCACAATATTTCAAAAACACCAACAGCATTAACATAAACTGGCGCAAAGGCAAAACAAATATTTATGGCAATTATGGTTACTCTTATTGGGAAGGATTTAATGATATTTATATTGACAGAAATTTAAGAGACACTACAGGATTGCCTTTTAACCGTTATGTTGAGCAACATACATTTGGACGTTTCTCCGATCGTTCGCATGATTTTAAAGCAGGAATAGATTTTCTTGCTGATAAAAATACAACGTTTGGTTTTGCAGTTAAAGGCACAATTGATAATCAAAGTTTCACCTCAACAGGCACTGCAAATATTTTTGACAGTCTGCACAATTTTGTTCAGTATAATAATGCAATTTCTCAAACAAAAACACCACTCACAAATGTTGGATTTAATTTAAATTTTCAAAAAAAATTAAACGATAAAGGCAAAGAAATTTCTGCTGATGCAGATTATATTTTTTACAACACACCGGGCATTCAATATTCTGATAATTATTTATATAATTCTGATAAAACGCCTTCTGAGTTACCATATTTATTAAATGGAAATCTTCCTGCATTAATTGATATTTTCAGTTTTAAAGCAGATTATAAACAACCGCTGAAAGGCAATGCCACACTGGAAGCCGGCATAAAATCAAGTTACGTAAAAACAGATAATAATGCAGAATATTCTTTGTTTAATAATGATAGCCAGAAATGGGAACATGATGATACACTCAGCAATCATTTTATTTATAAAGAAAACATTAACGCAGCTTACGTGAATGTAAATAAACAAATAAAAAAATTTTCTGTGCAGCTCGGTTTAAGAGCAGAGCAAACCATTGCTGACGGCAATCAAATAACCAAACAAATTTCCTTTAATAAAAATTATATTCAGTTATTTCCAACAGCCTATTTCAGTTATCAAAAAAATGATAAAAATACTTTTGGTTTATCATATGGAAGAAGAATTGAAAGACCGGATTATCAGCAATTAAATCCTTTTCAATTTCAGTTAGACCGTTACACTTATGAACAAGGTAATCCAAACCTTCAGCCGCAGTTTAGTCATAACATTGAATTAAGTTATAATTATAAAGGCGAATTAAATGTGTCAGCAAATTATTCAATAACAAACGATATTATAAACGATGTTTTGATAACAAGAAAAACCCCCGGCGATTCAAATTATACAACGTATCAAACTTCGCAAAATATTGCATCAAATACAAACGTTGGCTTATCAGTAAACTACAGTAAACAACTAAAAAAATGGTGGACGATAAATGTGTTCGGCAATGTTTTCAACAATCATTATAAGGGAATAATTGACGGGCAAAATATTGATGCAAACATTACTTCTTTCAACGGAAATTTCAGCAGTCAGTTTAATTTTAATAAAGGCTGGAGCACCGAATTAAGCGGCTGGTATAATGCAAAAAATTTAGTGAGCAGTGCAATTTTAGCCGAGCCGATGGGAATGTTTTCATTTGGCGGCGGCAAAAAGATTTTGAAAGATAAAGGTTCTATAAGAATCAACATTCGCGATCCTTTTTATCTCGCGCATTTCAAAGGCAGCACCGATTTAAATCAAAGCTTTACACAGATAAAAAGTTATTGGGATAATCGCCGTGCCATTATCACATTCAATTATCGTTTTGGAAAAACAAATGGTCAGCAAACGCATCATAACAGCGCAGCCGAAGATGAACAAAACCGTGTAAAAGTTGGTAATAATCAACAATAAATTTTTCTCATGTGACTATCACAAACCGCGGCTCCGATTTTTATCGGGGCTTTTTTATTGGTTAATTGAATAATTTTTTTATGAGCCCAACTGCATTGCTACTATTAAACTTTCGTTGCGTCGCACTCTTGTACGTACGGTAATTTTATTCAGCAATTTGCGAAATTCAAATCAAATTCAAAACATTTAATTTTGAGTATTCTAAAAAATCGTAAATCTGAAATCGTAAATCTAAAATCATTTTATGCCTTCATTCGATATTGCCAGCAAAGTTGATCTGCAAACTTTAGACAATGCAGTTAACACAGTAAAAAAAGAGATCAGCAATCGGTTTGATTTTAAAAATTCACCTGTAAATATCGAGCTCAATAAAAAAGATTATGTTGTTACACTTGAAGTGGAAAGCGAAATGAAAATGAAACAGGTAATTGATGTAATTATCAGCCGTGCAATGAAACAAGGCATTGAAGCAAGTGCTTTTAATTTTGAAAAAGATGCATATCCCAGCGGAAAAATAATTAAGAAAGAAGTGCCTGTTACCAACGGTTTAAAACAAGAAGATGCGAAAAAAGTTGTGAAGATTATTAAAGATTCCGGCTTAAAAGTTCAAGCACAAATTATGGATGATATTGTTCGCGTAACCGCAAAAAAAATTGACGATCTTCAGCAAGTAATTGCAAAACTTAAGGCTGAAAATGTTGGCTTTCCTTTACAATTTATTAATATGAAATCTTAACTGCATAATCTTAAATAGTAATCGGCATGAAAAAAATTATTATAGTTATACTTCTGCTTGCATTAAATTTTTTTTCATTCAGCCAAACACAGCAACAAAAAATTGATTCTGTTTGTGTTCTCGTAAAAAAATATTTTAATGAAAAAAATGTCCAACAGTTATATAATATGGCTGGTGCAGCATTCAGAAAAGAGTTAAGCTTAGAAACTTTTGAAAAGGTATGCGATAATAATCTATTTCCGCTTGGTGAAATTAAAGAAACTGTTTTTGAAAAAAATAATGAAGGAGTAAGCAAATACAAAGCTGTATTCAATTCTGTAAATCTTAGTTTACTTCTCAGTCTCGATTCCACTAATAAAATTGAAACATTTCTTTTTCAGCCATATGCTAATGATACTGCAAAAAAGAATTATAAAGTTGCAACTTCAAATGCATTAACCACGCCGCTCGACAAAGAAGTAGATGCAGCCGTTCAGCCTTACATGATGAAATTAAATACAACCGGTTTAAGCCTGGGAATTTTGAAAGATGGCAAAATTTATTTTTATAGTTATGGTGAAACGGCAAAAGACAATCATCAGCTACCTGATAAAAATACCATCTTTGAAATCGGTTCAATTTCTAAAACTTTTACTGCCACTTTACTTGCTGATGCTGTAAATAAAGGCAAGGTAAAATTGAATGACCCTGTTAGCAAATATTTGCCTGATTCTATTTCATTTTTACAATTTAACGGAGAACTAATTACGCTGAAAACCTTATCCAATCACTCTTCAGGCATTCCGCGTATGCCGGACAATTTTATGGATGATAATCCGGATTCAATGAACCCTTATAAAGATTATGATGAAAAAAAGCTGTTTGCTTTTTATAAAAATTTTAAACCTGTCCGCAAGCCTGGTGAAAAATATGAATACTCAAATCTCGCGCAGGGAACACTTGGCGTTATTCTTGAAAAAGTAAACCACAAATCTTACGAAGAACTTTTTGTAAAAACAATTTGTGATCCTCTTGGCATGAATGATACGAGAGAATTTATCCGCAGAACAGATTCTGCGCGCTTTGCAAAAGGTTATGATGAGAACGGTCAATACAATTCTCAGTGGGATTTTAAAGCGCTCGAAGCTGCAGGTTCTATCCGTTCAACAGCATCTGATCTCATTAAATATATTAAAGGAAATTTGGGTGAAGCGCCGCCTCAACTATACAAAGATTTTCAATTAACGCACGTTATTACTTTTAGTGATGGCAGTAATAAAGTGGGGCTTGCATGGCATTATATTAAACCAGGCAATGATGAAGTGATTTTTCATAACGGCGGAACGGGCGGTTTCAGAAGTTATCTCGCAATAAATTTGCAAAAGAAATTTGCAGTGGTTGTTTTATCAAACACTTCCATTGGAACTGAAGAAGTGGGGAACGCCTTAATGAAGTGGCTTGAAATTAATTAAACAGTTAAGATTTTTCTTAAAATAAATCAACTAATATTATTAAATTCAATTTGGCTGCTTTGTTCTGATAAATTAACTTTGCACGTTCAAAATTTAAAATGGTAATAAAAATTATCCGCAGAAGTTAAAAAATAATTTATGAAACAAAGCATTCATCCTGCAAACTATAAATTCGTTGTGTTTAGAGATATGAGTAATGGCTACGAATTTTTAAGTCGTTCAACTGCGGCTTCAAGAGAAACAATTAAGTGGAAAGATGGCAGCGAATATCCACTCATCAAACTTGAAATTTCAAACACTTCGCATCCTTTTTACACAGGTAAAAATATGCTGGTTGATACAGCAGGAAGAATTGATAAATTCAAAAAACGTTACGAAAAAAAGAAATAATTTCTTTCCAATAAACTAATAAAAAATCCTTCCACAATTAATGGAAGGATTTTTCTTTTTCCATCAATTCTTTATCAATTATTTTCGTCAATCTTTAAGCAACCGAATGAGCGAAATAACAAGTTACCCCAAAGAAAAAATCAACATTTTATTTCTTGAAAACATCAGCGATAAAGCTGTTGAGCGTTTTAAGCAAAATGGTTACATCAACTTAAAAAAAATCAGCAGCGCATTAAGCGAAGAACAATTAATTCACGAAATAAAAAATGTGCATTTATTGGGCATTCGTTCTAAAACAAAAATCACTTCAAATGTTTTAGAAGCTGCAACAAAGCTGCAGGCAATCGGCTGTTTTTGCATTGGCGTAAACCAGGTAAATTTAAAAGAAGCAACAAAAAAAGGCGTCGTTGTTTTTAATGCGCCTTACAGCAATACGCGCAGTGTTGCAGAACTTGTAATTGGCGCTGCAATTATGCTCATTCGCCGCATTCCGGATAAAAATAAAGCAGCGCACGAAGGCATTTGGATGAAAGATTCAAAAGGCAGTTTTGAGTTGCGCGGAAAAACACTTGGCATTATTGGTTATGGAAATATCGGCTCTCAATTAAGCGTGCTTGCAGAAGCATTCGGAATGAAAGTTTTGTTTTATGATATTGAAACAAAACTTCCTTTGGGCAATGCAGTTGCGTGTAAAACTTTGAAAGAACTTATCAGCGAAAGCGATGTTGTTTCTTTGCATGTTCCTGAAACTGCGCAAACAAAAAATCTCATCAACAAAACCAATTTAAAATTTTTTAAAAAAGATGCGATTCTTATAAATTATGCAAGAGGTGAAGTGGTTGATTTAGTTGAGCTATCAAAAACGTTGAAAGAGGAAAGTCTTGGCGGTGCCGCAATTGATGTTTATCCTTTCGAGCCGGAAAAAAACGGTGATAAGTTTGAAACACCTTTGCAGCAATTAAACAATGTTTTATTAACGCCGCACGTTGGTGGTTCAACCGAAGAAGCGCAGCAAAACATTGGCGAAGATGTAAGCAATAAATTATTTAATTATCTCGAAAAGGGCATCACCATTGGTTCTCACACGGTGCCTGCCATTGCTTTGCCGCCGGTTGAAAAAGCGCATCGCATTTTACATATTCATAAAAATGTGCCCGGCGTGCTAAGTGAAATAAACACGCAACTTTCAAAATACAACATTAATATTCTTGCGCAATATTTAAAAACAAATGATGAAATTGGTTATGTTGTTTTAGATGTTGATAAAAAATTATCAATGCAGGCATTGAATTTATTGCGCGATGTAAAAGAAACAATTAAAGTAAGATTGTTGTATTAATACAGGATTTTGGTGGCCTCGGTCTAAATCCATAAAAAAAATTTTTGCAATAATTTTTTGTGTTGATTAAACTTTCGTCGTAATGCAATTCATAATTAATTAAACAGTTAAGTTTTGAACTTTTATAAAAATCAGTTTATTCAAAATTTAACAATCATACCTTAAATTAATTTTACTTTCGTTTATCTTCGTATAGATTTTAATGATAAATTGAATATTTATGAAAAATTTTTTTTTCTTTATTTTATTGGTTATTACAAGTTGCGGTAATGCTCAAAATCCTAATTTAAATGCTACTCAAAATTCCGGCTCGAATGCTTCTTACAATAAATCTGCTAAAGGTCCTGCGATAAATTTAAAATCTTATGGAGCAAAAGGTTTAGGAATTTCTTCAATAAAAGAAGATACAACTGCATTGCGCAATGCAATTGCTTTTCTTAATAAAAATGGTGGCGGCCGTTTATACGTTCCCGATCCTCCTAAGTTTTATGCTTTTGCAGGCGATGGAATTTTTGTTGGCGATAATATTGAAATATATGGTGATGGAAAAGGCAAAAGTGAAATAAGAAATGTTGCACCTACAAGTGGAAAATTTTTAAGAGGACCAACTTTTTTATTCAGCACTTACGGATCTTCCAACGATCTAAACATTTTTCAACAAGGAATAGAACAATATGCTATTCAGGATGCAAAAAAAGGAGATGCTGTTGCGGTTTTAGCTGATAAAAGCAATACAAAAAATTTGTATGTGGGCGAGGTTGTAGTTTTAGGCGCCGGCCAAATAATTAAACGTGCTACCGATGTTAAAAATATAGGCCGTTTTCATTTTATGGAACTAAATGAAATTAGCGCCATAAAAGGTAACAACGTTTATTTTACATATCCTTTTTCAGTTCAACTTCCTACATTCAACGGTCAATCTCCTGTTATTGTAAACATCAATAATACCAAAACGGTAAATCCTCAATTAGGCATTATCAATAAAACATCAAAAAATATTTACATACACGATTTAACACTTTCACAAGCTCAAACTGATGAATTACATGGTACTCCCCTTGATGAAAATTTAAAAAACGGTTTATCCGGTGTATGGCAACCCGGCGGTGCCTTTAACAGCACTTTCAAGAATATTCAAATAAATTCTTTTAGCGGGCTTGGTGGCAATATGTTTACGAGGTGCAGGTTTAGTAATATGGATGTGCGTGCAGCAAAAAAATTAATTGATTTTGGATATGGCGGAAGCAACGATACAGTAACTGATGTTAAATGGGAATATATGAAAAGCCCCGCTTCGCAATTTGCATCTACTTTTATAATTTGTAATGATGGAACGCATAATATTTTAATGTATAATATTAATTGTTCGGGAGATTGGAACGGAGAATCTTTAATGCTTTTATCTCAAACAAAAGAAGTAACGATGCATGATATAGTTTTGGATTTTCCAAATTATCAAAAAAACAATACTGCAATACAAATCGGCGATAAAGAAGGTGTTTATTCAAGGGATATTAATTTATATAATATTCAGATTACAGTTAATACAATTGGTCAATTTTTGCGAATTGGAGGTGAAAATAATGTTACAGACCCCAATCGCAATATTAATATCAGCGACATAACATTTAAAGGTAATATAGCGACAGGAAATCAAAATTTTTCTGCTTCCGATGAGATAACAAATCAAAAACGCGCTGCTACAAAAGCCATGAAAGCAAACAATAAAAGTAGTAAAGATCAGTCAGTATTTATAAGAAATATCAATGGTGTTAATTTAAAAAATGTTAGCATCCCGTCAGGAGAAATATATTTAGAAAATTGCAATAATTCAAATTTCGAAACAATCAATGCACCTTCTTCCACCTTAATGGTTGCAGGCAGTAATTCAAACTGCAAATTTAATGATGTAAAAGTTCTTCAAAAGCAAACTGAGGCGCAGCCTGTAAGAAATAAAAATAGTTTTTGAAGTTGAATAAAACCATTTAATCGCGACGCATAATAATCATACTATTTTAGTTTGATTTTTTAAACATGATGCCTTACCTTTGCCGTCCCTAAAATTTTGAAAGTAATGTTTGCAATTATAAAAATCTCGGGTCAGCAGTTTAAAGTGCAGGAAGGCGAAAGTTTGTATGTGCCACATTTATCGGGCAAGAATGGAGATAAAATTGAATTAAAAGAAATTTTATTAACCGATAATAATGGTAATATTTCTCTTGGCGCTGATGCGAAAATTATTGTGAAAGCAGAAATAATAAATGAACTGGTGAAAGGAGATAAAGTAATTGCTTTTAAAATGAAAAGAAGAAAAGGATTTCGTAAATTAATTGGTCACAGAACACATTATACACAAATTAGAATTGACAGTATTGCATAAAAACTTCGAGAACCAAATAACAAACAATATACAGGTAATTTAATTTTTGTTTTTTGTTATTAGAATTAAAAAAAATTATGGCTCATAAAAAAGGTGAAGGCAGTGTAAAAAACGGTCGCGATTCACAAAGTAAAAGGCTCGGCGTAAAAATATACGGAGGTCAGCCTGCAATTGCCGGCAACATTATTGTTCGCCAGAGAGGAACAGTTTATCATGCAGGAAAAAATGTTGGTGTTGGAAAAGATTTTACTTTGTTTGCATTAACAGATGGTGTTGTTGAATTTAAAAAAACAAAAAATAACAGAACAACAATTTCTGTTTCGCATGTTGAAGCAACTGCATAAATTATATTTTTTTTTTGACAGTTACTAATAAGTTCTTTAATTTTATGACATATTTACTAACCATTAAATTTAAAGAACATGGCAACTGCAAAAAAAGCAGCTAAAAAAAGCAGCGGCAGCAGCGCAAAGAAAAGCAGCGGCAGCAGCGCAAAAAAAAGCAGCGGCAGCAGCGCAAAGAAAAGCAGCGGCAGCAGCATGAAAAAAAGTAGCGGCGGCTCAAAAAAAGGTCGCTAAGAGCTTAGAAATGTGAATAGATTAAAGTCCCGAAATATTTTTCGGGACTTTTTATTTTTGCATAAATTGTAACTATGGATAATTATACAATTGCAGATAATTTTTCGCTTCTTTCTAAATTAATGGATATACATGGCGAAAACAGTTTTAAAGCAAAATCCTATGCCATAGCGGCTTTCGCGATTGAAAAATTACCTGAGCAACTCATTAATTTACCGCAGGAAAAAATATTTTCAATTAAAGGAATCGGCGATGCAACAGGAAAAAAAATTACCGAACAATTACAAACCGGACGACTTTCTTTGTTAGATAAATACCTTGAACAAACACCGCAAGGCATAATTGAAATGTTGCAAATAAAAGGATTAGGACCAAAAAAAATTGCAACTATTTGGAAGGAGCTTGAAGTAGAAAGTATTGGAGAATTATTGTATGCCTGTAATGAAAACAGATTATTATTATACAAAGGCTTTGGAGAAAAAACACAAACTAATATTCGCAATGCAATTGAATTTTATATGGCAAATCAGGGAAGTCACTTGTATGCAGATATTGAATTGTATGCAAATAACATGCATGAAAAGTTAAAAATTTTTTTTAAACAACATATTTTTTTACCAACAGGAGATTTTAGAAAACAGGTAGAAGTGATTGATAAGTTAGAATGGGTAACTACTGCTTCGGCTGAACAATTAAAAAATTTTTTTGAAGAAAATGATATTAAAAAAATTTCAATTGCAAATAATTTTTCGCAGTTTAAAACCGAAGAAAATGTGCTTTTATATTTTCATCATACAACGCCTGAAAAATTATATCTTCAACAATTTGTTACCAGCAGTAGTGAAGAATTTTTAAATGAATGGGGAAAAAAATATCCATTAAATCATTCAAATAAATATTCATCTGAAGAAGACATTTTCATTGAAGCAGGCACAGATTTCATTCCATCTTTCTTAAGAGAAAAACAAAATATTATTGAAGTTGCTGCTGAACATAAATTACCTGATGTAATTACTGTTAAAGATATTTCAGCCATTATTCATTCACATAGCAAATGGAGTGATGGTGTTAATTCTATTGACGAATTGGCAACAGCTGCAATGAAAAAAGGTTTTCAATTTTTAGTTATCAGCGATCATTCAAAATCTGCTTTTTATGCAAACGGTTTAACTGTAGAAAGAATAAGGGCGCAGCATGAAGAGATTAATGAATTAAATAAAAAAGTTTTTCCGTTCAAAATATTTAAAAGTATTGAAAGCGATATTTTAAATGATGGTTCACTCGATTATGCAAATGAAATATTACAAACATTCGATCTTGTAATTACTTCTGTGCATTCTAATTTAAAAATGAATGAAGAAAAAGCAATGAAGCGTTTATTAAAAGCAATTGAAAACCCATTCACAAATATTTTAGGCCACATGACGGGAAGATTGTTGCTGAGCAGAAACGGTTATCCAATAAACCATAAAAAAATTATTGAAGCGTGCGCGGCAAATAATGTTGTAATTGAATTGAATGCACACCCGAGAAGATTGGATATGGATTGGCGATGGATTGATTATGCAGTAGAAAAAAATGTATTAATTTCAATTGACCCTGATGCGCATTCGGTGTATGGTTTTGATGACATAAAATTTGGCGTGCTGGCAGCACAAAAAGCCGGGTTAACAAAGGAGCAAAATCTTAGTAGTTTCTCTTTACAAGCATTTGAAAATTTCATAACGGTTCAGCAATTAAAAAGAAATTTTGTTTGATGTTGAAACTAATTTAAAAATATTTTTTATTAGTTTATTGAAACAAACAATTCTTTCATTGATAACGAATTTGATAATTTTTTTGAAGATTATTAAGAAGAAATAAAATTCAGCAAAAGTTGAAAGAGTAAATTATCGGTTTAAATTTGCCGCTCGTTGAACAAAGCGTACAAGAGTGCGACGCAACGAAGATGCCATTTATTCTAAGCCAGGTTCAAAAAAAAATAAATCTATAATCTTAAATCTAAAATCTTAAATTAAAATGGCTGTAAAGACGGATACGTTTCAATCTCCTGATTATTTTTTGGTGGATGAATTGTTGAGCGAAGAACAAAAATTGGTTCGCGATGCAGTGCGCAATTATGTGAAAAAAGAAATTTCGCCGATCATTGAAGATTATGCGCAGCGTGCAGAATTTCCTGAACAAATTGTAAAACAATTGGGCGATTTAGGTTGCTTTGGTCCAACCATTCCGCAGGAATATGGCGGCGGCGGGCTGGATTATATTTCTTACGGATTAATGATGCAGGAATTGGAACGCGGCGACAGCGGCGTGCGCTCAACTGCAAGCGTACAGGGCAGTTTGGTGATGTTTCCTATTTATGCTTATGGCAGTGAAGAGCAGCGAAAAAAATATTTGCCCAAATTGGCAAGTGGTGAATGGCTTGGATGTTTTGGTTTAACAGAACCAGATTTTGGAAGCAATCCTGCGGGAATGATTTCTAATTTTAGAGATGCCGGTGATCATGTGATTTTGAATGGCGCAAAAATGTGGATCAGCAATGCGCCGTTTTCGCAGGTTGCTGTTGTGTGGGCCAAAGATGAAGCGGGAGAAATATATGGTTTAATTGTGGAACGCGGAATGGAAGGTTTTACAACGCCAACAACGCATGGCAAATGGAGCCTGCGTGCAAGTGCAACAGGTGAATTGGTTTTTCATGATGTGAAAGTTCCGAAAAAAAATATTTTTCCAAATGTGAAAGGATTGAAAGGTCCGCTGGGTTGTTTAACGAAAGCACGTTATGGAATTTCATGGGGCGCTTTGGGTGCAGCAATGGATTGTTACGACACTGCATTGCGTTACAGTAAAGAAAGAATTCAGTTTGATAGACCGATTGGTGGTTTTCAATTACAACAAAGAAAATTGGCGGAAATGATAACAGAAATTACAAAAGCGCAATTGTTGGTTTGGCGTTTGGGTGTTTTGATGAATGAAGGCAGAGCAACACCGCAACAAGTGAGCATGGCAAAAAGAAACAGTTGTGAAATTGCTGCAAACATTGCGCGTGATGCACGCCAGATATTAGGTGGCATGGGCATTACGGGCGAATACAGCATTATGCGCCATATGATGAATATGGAAAGTGTAATGACGTATGAAGGAACGCATGATATTCATTTGCTGATAACAGGAATGGATGTTACGGGATTGAATGCGTTTAAGTAAAAAATTAACCTGGCAATTTCGAATCAGGTAATTGACAAAATAATTTTCAAATTTTCAAATTGGCTAATTGTGAAATTATTTTTGATAGGTATGCCGGGCTGCGGAAAAAGTTACTGGGCGCAAAAACTTTCGCAAAAAATAAATATTTCATGGATTGATTTAGATCAGGAAATCGAAAAAGTTGAAATGCTTTTAATTGCAGAAATTTTTGAAACGAAAGATGAAAATTATTTTAGAGAAACTGAAAAAAATGTTTTGCACAAATTATCTTGTTTGGAAAATTTAATTCTTGCTACAGGCGGCGGCACGCCATGTTTTCACGATAATATGAAATGGATGAATAAGCATGGAATAACTATTTGGATTGATGAACCTGTTCAGATTTTATTTAAAAGATTGAAGAACGAAAAAGCGAATCGTCCTTTAATAAAAAATTTAAGTGATGAACAATTGAAAAATTTTCTTTCACAAAAATTAAAAGAACGATTTTTGTTTTATTCGCAGGCAAAATATCATTTAAAGAAAGAAAACATTTCCGAAAAAAAATTTGATGAAATTCTTAAACTGCATACTTAAAACCCGTTATTCAAATTATTGCAATTAACTGTATTAATTTCTTTCATTTTTTTAAATCGTTTAGAAATATATTTTACTTCTTTACATTATTCTTTTTGCAGTTGATATTTCACTGATTTCATTTTTATTTTTCAAGCCATCAATTAAAACTATACCAGGTTTTTTTCCTTCTTCAAAACTTCCTAATTTTTCATCCATTTGTAAAGCTTTGGCGCCGTTAATTGTAGCCCATTGCAATATTTCTTTTAATGAAATGGATGCAAAATTATTTTGAATCGTTTTTATTTCATCTAAAATATTTAAGCTCCAATTACTTGCCAAACTATCTGTGCCGATAATAATATTGCAATTAAATTGTTTTAATAATTCAATAGGTGGAATTGCATCTTCAATATATTTATTTGCATTTACACATAAACACCAAAATAAATTTTGTTTATTAATTGTAGATCGGTGATTTGCAAATTCAATATCTTTTTTTTTCGTAAATGTATTATGTACGAGAATTATGTTTTTTGCTTTTGCAAGTTTAGAAAAATAAGTTTGCAAACTGCTTCTGCCACTGGGTTTGAAGAAATCGTTTTCAATTTTCATTGCTTTATACAGGTTGATGAAATCTCCTCTTCCGCTTAAAAAGAATTCATCTTCAAAAAAAGTTTCCTGATTGTGAATACTTACAACTTTATTTTTGAAATATGGAGTGATTCGCTGCCATAATTCTTCTGAGAGTGAATAAGGTGCATGCGGAACGATAGAAATTTGGTTGTTGATTTTTGGCAGTTGATTAAACTGATTATATATTTCTATTGCATGTTCAAATCTTTTTTGTGCAGCAGTTGGATGCCAGCCGCTCACCTCAATAAAATTATTATAATTTAATTGCTGCTTATTTTTTTGTTGAAGCGTAAAGTTGTTGTTGCAAATGTCACCAACTGCAACAATTCCATTTTGCAACATTTCGTTTTCTGCTTTTGCAATTGCATCAATTATTTCTTCTTCAGGAAAATTTCTTTGCGTTACAACTTTTAAAACAAAATCAATTAAACCACATTTTTCCGGAATCAGATTTTTCATGTGGCTTAATTCTAAATGACAATGGCAATTGATGAAACCCGGGCTCAGCAAGCCTTTTAGCGTTTGAATATTTTCTCCGGCATTTATTTCATTAACAATTTCAATAATAATTCCTTCGTCATTTGTAATTAATACATGGTTTTTATCGAGCATTTCGTAGCCTGTAAAAATGTTATCGGCTTGAAATTTTCTGTTTGGCATTTTGTAAAGTTAGTTAGAGAAAAAAGCAAATAGAAACACTTAATTTTACAAGCTTTGAAAGTAAAAAATTCAAAAAAGCAAAGATGTTCGATTTGTAAATCTTGAATTTGCTGCATTATGAACAAAGCGTACAAGAGTGCGACGCAACGAAGATTGATAGCAGCACAAATGTTGGATTCATAAAAATTATCTTAAAATGATAGAACAGTTAGAAGCAATAAAAGCGCGTTTCGATAAAGTGGGTGTTTCATTAACCAATCCTGAAATTATTAATAATCAAAAAGAATTTGGAAGGTTGAGTAAGGAATATCGTGATCTTGAAAAAATGATGAAACCTTATGAACAATACAAGCGCGTTTTAGCAGATTATAATTTTAGTAAGGACGCATTAACCAGTGCTGACGCTGATTTGCGCGAGCTTGCAAAAATGGAATTGCCTGAGCTGGAAGAAAAAAGAAGTTTGCTTGAAAAAGAATTAACGCAGTTATTAATTCCAAAAGATCCACAGGATAATAAAAATGCGGTGATTGAAATTCGTGCAGGAACCGGCGGCGATGAAGCAAGTTTATTTGCCGGCGATTTACTAGATATGTATTTGCGTTACTGCAATAAAAAAGGCTGGAACCCTTCTATCGTGAGTGAAAGTGAAGGAACGGTTGGCGGGTATAAAGAAGTTGTTGTTGAAGTGCAGGGCGAAGATGTGTACGGCACTTTAAAATTTGAAAGCGGCGTGCATCGTGTGCAGCGCGTGCCTTCGACCGAAACACAAGGACGCGTACATACAAGTGCAGCAACGGTTGCAGTGATGCCCGAAGCCGAGGAAGTAGATTTTGAATTGAACCCTGCTGACGTAAAAATGGAAACATCGCGCAGCGGTGGAGCGGGCGGACAAAATGTAAACAAAGTTGAAACGAAAGTAATGCTAACGCATACCCCAACCGGAACTGTGGTTATTTGCCAAACAGAAAGAAGCCAGTTAGGCAATCGTGAAAAAGCAATGACGATGCTGCGCACAAAATTGTATGAAGAACAAGTGCGCAAACAGGAAGAAGAAATTTCTCATCACAGAAAAACATTAGTAAGTACGGGAGACAGAAGCGCAAAAATAAGAACCTATAACTGGCCGCAGGGGCGCGTTACAGACCATCGCATTGGCTTAACTTTTTATAATTTAGATTCTGTAATGAATGGAAATATTGATGAGTTTATTGAAGCATTGCAGGTTGCCGAAAATGCAGAAAAAATGGCAAGGCAGAATTAGTTGAAGAAATTTATTAACCTTTCAAGCGACAATTATTTTGCAATTACAGCAATTGGTTTCAATTTTATAATTCGTAATTTATTCAAGCCCCGCATAATAATATAAGTCATATCGAACTCAAACCATCGGCGTGCAAAATTTGCATTGTTCTTTTGAAAGTGATGATTGTTTTGAAATAATTCTCCCATCAACAAAACGCCCCAGGGCGAAGTATTTTTAGAATGATCCCCGTTATTATAATTACTGTAACCGTATTTATGTCCGCACCAGTTAACGGTTGCGCCTTGTATTGGTCCCATCAAAAAATGAACCGGTAACAATAAAAACCACCATGCATTTGGCGCAAAATAAATATAGAAAGCTGTATAAAATGCACCAAACAAAAGCCTTGTTATAAAGTGATTTCCTAAATGATCAAGCCTATTCCATCTTGGCAAATATTCTTTTGTAAACTGCGCTTCAGGAATATTTTTTCCTGTATGAAAGCTGCGAAAAACCTGCGCTGTATGCAGCATCATATGCCAGATATCTTTAAAAAAATGCGGCGAATGCGGATCTTTTTCAGTATCGCTGTAAGTATGATGCATTCTGTGTAAAACGCCATACGCACTCGGAATTAAATACGATGAACCTTGTACGAGCCATGTAGTTACGTAAAATGTTTTTTCCCAATTTCTTGTTGTTGTATACATCTGATGAGATGCATAACGATGTAAAAAAAATGAATGAAAAAATAAAGACAAAAACCAATGTAGTGTAAAGAAAATTAAAATAGCAAGCATAAAAATTTTTTAACGTAATCGGGAAAGGTAATCTTATCTACGCAGAATTTACATTATCAGTGTAACTATTCGTATGATTTCTTTTTTATTTAACGATATTTTTTTAGATAGTTATTGTTCTTTGATTAACAAATAAACAATTTAACAAACATGTTTGTTGAAAAAGATATATTTAATTGAATTTATCTGTTAACTCAATTTTCGCTTCATGCTCTTTTATCAATTTCGTTATTGTTTTAATCCACAACGGCTGAGTATTTAAGCAAGGAATTAAAGTAAAATTTTCACCTCCGGCTTGCAAAAAATTTTCTTTTTCTCTTATTGCAATTTCTTCAAGTGTTTCTAAACAATCACTTACAAAAGCCGGGCAAACAATCAATAATTTTTTTATTCCGTTTGCTGGAAGTTCTTTCAAATGTACGTCAGTAAAGGGTTTCAGCCATCCTTTTCCTAATCTTGATTGAAAAGAAATGCTGTATTTATTTGCTTCTATGTTTAATTTTTTTGTTACCAGTTTTGTTGTTAAAAAAACCTGATGCCGATAACAATAAGCATGTGCAGGCGAAGCTACATTGCAACAATTTTCCACTTGTAAACAATGATTACTGGCAATATCGGTTTTATGCAAATGCCTTTCAGGTATGCCGTGATAACTAAATAATAAATGATCAAACTCTTGTTGTAAAAAAGGCTTTATACTTTCTGCCAATGCATTTATATAATCTTCATTATTATAATAAGGCTTTATAAAACTTAGTTTAAATTGATAATTATTTTTTTCATGAATTTGTTTCATATAATCAACAGCCGTTTCATAACTGCTCATTGCATAATGCGGATAAAGCGGAAAAATTATTACTTCTTTTAGATCAGGATTTTTTTCTAACAAATTATCGTATGCTTTTTTTGGTGAAGGATTTCCATAACGCATTGCAATTTCAACAGGTTCATCAAATTGTTGTTGAACTTTTTGTTGCAATTGTTTGGTTAAATCAATTAATGGAGAACCATTTTCCGTCCAAATAGAACGATAAGCTGCCGCAGATTTTGGTGCACGGAAAGGAACAATCAATCCTTTCACTAAAATTGTTCTTGGCATATAAGAAATATCAATCACTTTTTCATCCATCAAAAATTCTGTCAAATATTTACGCACATCTTTAACTGATGTTGAATCAGGTGAGCCGAGGTTTATTAAAATAATTCCGCTTTTCATTATACTATAAAATTGTTGCAAAACTACAGGCATAAATTAATCGAATACTTCTAATTAACAGAAAGAAAATGACATTGTAATGACGAAACGTTTATGTTTATGGCAACGTGCGCAGTTACCTTTGCGTATCTATTTAAAAAGATGATTGCACAACATTCGGATATAAATGAATTTTTTGTTGCCGGAATAAACTATAAAAAAACCGACGCTATTTTGCGCGGTCAATTTTCAATCAATGCAAATCAATATTCTTCTATTCTTGAAATAGCCGCCAGCATTGGGTTGCAGGAAATATTTATCTTAAGCACCTGCAACAGAACGGAAATTTATGGCTTAACAACAAACGCAAATGATCTGATAAAATTATTGTGCAGCCAAACAGAAGGCACGGTTAAAACATTTAACGAAATATGTTATATAAAAAAAGGCAAAGCAGCAGTTGAACATTTATTTTTTGTTGCTTCGGGATTAGATTCGCAAATATTAGGTGATTATGAAATTGTTGGGCAAATAAAACAAGCAATAAAATTTGTAAAGGGAAAAAAAATTATCGGAACATTTTTAGAGCGCTTAACAAATAATGTTTTACAATGTTCCAAAGCTATAAAAAATAATACTGAGTTAAGCAACGGTACGGTTTCAGTTGCGTTTGCTGCAATTCAATATTTAAAAGAAAATATTTTCGATATTCAAACCAAAAAAATTCTTTTGATTGGAACAGGAAAAATTGGTCGTAATACCTGTAAAAATTTAATTGATTATTTAAAGGTTGCTGATATTACGCTTATTAATCGCACGGAAGAAAAAGCATTGGAAATAGCGCAGGCACTGAATCTTAGCGTTACTTCATTTAAAAACATGAGTATAGAATTACAGCAAGCTGATGTAATTATTGTTGCAACAGGTTCATCAGAATTTATTCTCAAAAAATCTCACCTCATTAGCAATTATCATAAGAAAATCCTGATTGATTTTTCCATTCCGAATAACATCGATCCTGAAGTAAAGCAATTAAACAATGTTATTTTATTGAACGTAGATGATCTTTCAAAAATAAATGATGAAACACTAAAACAACGTGTGAGCGAAATTCCTAAAGCAAAGAAACTTATCGCTCAATATATGAACGAATTTTTTGAATGGTGTGATATGCGCAAAAATATTCCCGCATTAAAAGCTTTAAAACAAAAATTGGTTGACATGGATGAATGCAATTTATTTTCTGAAATGAATTCTGAGATTAACGGTTACAATAAAGATTCTTCTATTCAAAAAGTTGTAAACAATACAGCAGTAAAAATGCGAACCCAATTTAAACCTGGCTGCAATTATATTGAGGCAATAAACGATTTTATCTCAAGCCGCTCCATTAATTAATATACGATGCATAAGGTTTTAAAAATTGGAACACGTGACAGTGAATTAGCTGTTTGGCAAGCACAGTTAGTAAAGGAAATGCTTGCTGGAAAAGGCTTTAAGAGCGAGCTTATCTTTATAAAAAGCGATGGAGATATCGATTTAATTACTCCAATATATGAAATGAATGTGCAGGGTGTATTTACAAAATCGTTGGATATTGCATTATTAAATAAAAAAATTGATATCGCCGTTCACTCTATGAAGGATGTGCCAACTCAACTTGCAAAAGGCATTGCACAGGCAGCCGTTTTATCAAGAGGTTCTTATAAAGATTTATTAGTTTACAAAAGCGAGTGGGATGTCGTGAAAAGTAAATTGGACTTAGCTAACCAACAAACATCCAACATTCAACATTTAACATCTAATATTAGTTTTACAATTGCTACCAGCAGCATTCGTCGCAAAGCGCAATGGTTAAATCGTTATCCCAATCATCGCATAGAAACCTTAAGAGGTAATGTAAACACACGTTTAAAAAAATTAAATGAAAATAATTGGAACGGAGTAATTCTTGCTGCCGCAGGTTTGGAAAGAATAAACTTAAGACCAAAAAATTCAATTGACTTAGATTGGATGTTGCCTGCACCGGCGCAAGGCGCTATTATGATTGTTTGTAATGAAGAAGATGAATTTGCAAAAAAAGTTTGTGAATTATTAAATGATAAAGCAACGGCATTATGCACAAAAATTGAAAGGGATTTTCTGAAAGCCTTGCTGGGCGGATGTTCTACGCCAATTAGTGCATTGGCTGTTATAAAAAATGATGAAGTTATTTTTAAAGGAAATGTTTTATCAAATGATGGAAAAGAAAAAATGACGATTGAAAAAAAACAAAATATAACAACCGCCGCCGAGCTTGGAACGGAAGCAGCAGATGAACTTTTGCAAAAAGGTGCGGATAAATTAATTGCAGAAATTTCCCGTGGTTGATAATGAAATAAAAATATTGAGCACTCGTAATTTAGATGCTTCGCTTATTGATAAAGCAGCCCAGAAGAATATTTTTATTAATCATATTTCATTCATTAAAACTGATTCTTTAATTACGCATGAAACTGCTGAAAAAATAAAAATTTTATCCTCGCAAAAGGTAACGGTTATTTTCACAAGTAAAACAGCAGTTGAATTTGTGCATCTTTTTCTAAGCTTCAGGCCGGATTGGAAAATTTTTTGTACCGGCGGCATTACAAAATTATTAATTCAGGATTTGTTTGGCGAAGGCTCAATTGCAGGCACCGCAAGCAATGCAACGCTTCTTGCAAATAAAATTATTGAAAAGGATGAAGTAAAAAATATAATATTTTTTTGTGGAAAACAACGATTAAATATTTTGCCTGAGACATTAAAAAATCATAAAATTATTGTACAGGAAATAATTGTGTATTCAACGCAGCAAACGCCTCATATAGTCGAAGAAAATTATAATGGAATAATTTTTTTTAGCCCCAGCGCTGTACATAGTTTTTTTTCTGTTAATACAGTTTCAACCGATGTGATATTATTTTCTTTGGGAAAGACAACTGCAGCAACAATAAAAACTTACTGCACAAATAAAATAATTGTAAGTCGTTGGCCTGATGCAGAGCAAATTATTGATGATGTAACAAACTATTTTTCTAATAAATAATTTAAATGAGCGGTTTACAAAACGATTTACTATTAAGAGTTTTGCATGGCGAAAAAACAGAAAGAACACCGGTTTGGATGATGCGGCAGGCAGGACGTTACTTGCCTGATTACAGAAGATTGAAAGAAAAATATAGCTTTTTTGAAAGAGTGCAAACGCCTGAATTAGCTGCGCAAATTACTATTCAGCCTGTTGAACAAATTGGTGTTGATGCTGCAATAATCTTTTCTGATATTTTGGTTGTGCCGCAGGCAATGGGTTTGCAAGTTGAAATGATTGAAGGTAAAGGACCGATTTTGCCAATCACAATTCGCACAATAAACGACTTAAAAAAAATTTGTATTCCTGATGTTGATGAAAAATTGAATTATGTTTTCGATGCAATTGCTCTCACAAAAAAAGAACTGAATAATCGCGTTCCGATAATTGGATTTGCGGGTGCGCCGTTCACTTTACTGTGTTATATGGTTGAAGGAAAAGGTTCAAAAACTTTTGATGAAGCAAAAGCGTTTTGTTTTTCGCAACCTGAATTAGCACATCAATTATTGCAGATGGTTACGGATACAACAATTGCTTATGTAAAAGCGCAAATAAAAGCAGGCGCTGATGTAATTCAAATTTTTGATAGCTGGGCAGGATTGCTTAGCCCGGATGATTTTGAAAAGTATTCATTAAAATATATTCATCAAATTGTAATGGAAATAAAAGATGAAATTCCTGTTATCATTTTTGCAAAAGGCGCATGGCATTCATTAAATAAATTAGCTGAAACCGGCGCTCAATGTTTGGGAATTGATTGGTGTATTTCACCAAAGCTTGCAAGAAAATTTACAGGTGAAAATATTGTGTTGCAGGGAAATCTTGATCCTGCAAAATTATTAGCGTCAATAACTGAAATAAAAAAAGAAACAAAAAAAATGTTGCAGGAATTTGGAAGAAATAATTACATCGCAAATTTAGGTCATGGCATTTTACCGAATGTTCCGGTTGATAATGCAAAGGCTTTTGTGAACACAGTTAAAGAAATGATTTGGAAAGATTAAAAGATTGTGAACAAAGATGCATAAAAGAACAAAGCGTACAAGAGTGCGACGCAACGAAGATGAGCAAAGATAAAAAGCCGGTAACAGAAAATTTTTCTACATGAAGATTAAAGAAGAGTGGATAAATTTTAGTGATGACCTTCAAAGCCATATCTGCACTGCATTAGAGCAATGCGATGGCAAAGCAAAATTTATAGAAGACGAATGGAAAAGAGAACAGGGCGGCGGTGGCAAAACAAGAATTATTTCGAACGGAAATGTGTTTGAAAAGGGCGGCGTGAATACTTCTGTTGTGTTTGGAAATGTTACCAAAGTGATGGAAACGCAATTAAAAATCCCTCCTTTGGAGGACGGGAAGGCTTGGTTTGCATGTGGATTAAGTTTGGTACTGCATCCGCAAAATCCGTTTGTGCCAACGGTGCATTGCAATTATCGCATGTTTGAATTGTATAATAAAAATGATGTGTTAATTGACAGATGGTTTGGTGGTGGAACAGACTTAACACCGTATTATTTATTTGAAGAAGATGCAAAACATTTTCATACAACTTATAAAAATGTTTGTGATGAATTTGATAAAGATTTTTATTCTGCCTTTAAAAAGAATTGTGATAATTATTTTGTGAATAAACATCGCAATAATGAACGCCGCGGCATTGGCGGAATTTTTTTCGATTATCAAAGAGAAGATGAAAAACATGACGCAAGTTTCTGGATGAATTTTTGTAAAGCTTGCGGTAATGCGTTTGTTAATGCATATATTCCAATCGTTGAAAAGAGAAAAAATATTTCATTTAATGAACACAATAAATTTTGGCAGGAAATAAGAAGAGGAAGATATGTTGAGTTTAATTTGATTCATGATCGCGGTACTTTATTTGGCTTAAAAACGAATGGAAGAACAGAAAGTATTTTAATGAGTTTGCCGCCAACTGTGCGATTTGAATATAATTACGAACCGCTGAAAGGCAGTGCTGAAGCGGATTTGGTAGAAGTGTGTTTGCATTCAAAAAATTGGATTTAAAAAAATTATTATGTATTTGCAAAGAAGAAACAGAATTTTAAGAAGCAATTCTTCGATAAGAAATCTTGTTGCTGAAACAACTTTATCAGTTAACGATTTTATAGTTCCTTTATTTATTGATGAAGGTGAAAATATAAAAACGGAAATTTCATCTATGCCAAATTATTTTCGTATGAGTTTGGATAACACAGCAAAAGAAGTAAAAGATTTATGGAGCATGGGTTTGAAATCTGTTTTGCTTTTTATAAAGTGTAAAGATGAATTGAAAGATAATAAAGGAACGGAAGCAATAAATTCAAACGGTTTAATGCACCGGAGTATAAAAGCGATAAAAGATGCAGTGCCTGAAATGCTTGTTATGACTGATGTTGCGCTTGATCCATATTCATCTTATGGTCATGATGGTATTGTTGAAAATAACGAAATAATAAATGATGCAACTGTTGAAGTGCTTGCAAAAATGAGTGTTTCTCATGCACGCGCAGGCGCCGATTTTGTTGCGCCGAGCGATATGATGGATGGAAGAATTGGTGGAATTCGTAAAGCGCTTGAAGAAAATAATTTTTCAAAAACAGGTATCATGGCTTACAGCGCAAAATATGCATCGTGTTTTTACGGACCGTTTAGAGATGCACTTGATTCCGCTCCGGGTTTTGGTGATAAAAAAACTTATCAAATGGATTTTGCAAATCGTATCGAGGCAATTAAAGAAGCAAAAATGGATGTTGAAGAAGGCGCAGACATTGTGATGGTGAAACCTGCGCTTGCTTATCTTGATATTATTCGCGAAGTAAAAAATGCGGTAAATGTTCCGGTGAGTGCATACAATATTAGCGGAGAATATGCGATGATAAAAGCCGCTTCAAAAATGGGCTGGATTGATGAGAGCAAAGCAATTATTGAAACGTTGACCGCAATTAAAAGAGCCGGCGCAGATTTAATTGCAACTTATTTTGCAAAAGATGCGGCAATGTTGTTGGCATAAGTGTCTCTGCACACCCGAAGAGTAGTCTGACACTTTTTTAGAGTAGTTAATCAATAAATTTTTCATTGCTTAATAGTAGTACAACCGATGAAAGGATTGCGACGCAACGATGTTTAATTGAAATACAAAAGCCGGTACCAATAAACTAACCATTTTTCTTTTTTGCGAGAATAGAAAAATCAGTTTCTTCTTTTACAATTGTGTTGGTTATTTTTCCGAGTTCATCAATTTCCATTTCTATTTCGTCGCCGGGTTGTAACCATTGTTCCTCATAATTTTCATTGTTTAATTTGCCGGTACCGTTCAACTCTAAAAAGCAGCCGGTGCCTGCAGTTCCGCTGCCGATTACATCACCGGGAAAAAGCTCAACTCCATAAGCGCAACGCTCAATTATTTCGGCAAAAGTCCAATCCATATCACTCAAATTTCCTTCACTTACCTGCACGCCGTTCACAAAACATTTCATAGCTAAATTCCAGCTTTTGCCAACATGGTTTTCTTTTGGCGGCACTTCAAATTCTTCCAATTCATCAAGTGTAACAACGTAAGGACCTAACACTGTGCAAAAATCTTTTCCTTTTGCAGGTCCGAGATTCAGCAACATTTCTTCCATTTGCAATTTTCTTGCACTCATATCATTCATGATCATCAATCCTCCAATGTATTCATCTGCTTCTTCGGCACGAATATTTTTTCCTTGCCTGCAAATAACAATTGCAGCTTCTAATTCAAAATCAAGTTTTTCCAGATGATCAGGCATGCAATAAATTTCGCCCGGCCCCTGAACACTGTGATGATTGGTAAAATAAAAAACCGGATATTGATCAAACTCAGGCAGCATGGGCATTTTGCGGTTTCTGCGCGCCGCAGCAACATGCTGGCGAAACGCATAAGCATCTCTGCAACTTGCAGGAAAAGGAATGGGCGATAATAGCTGAACATCCTCAAGCGCTACAGCTTTTTCCAAACCAACACGACCATCAATAATTGCATTATTGCAAGATTGTGCTATTGCAAAATTTTCATCCCAAAATTGAAGAAACATATTCATGCTCGAAGGAAGTTCAGGATGCAAAACATCTGCGTCGTACAAATAATCATCAACTAAAAATGCAAGTTGGTCATGCCCATCTTTCAAATAAGAAACAAGCTTCATTTTATTTTTTTGAGTGGGCTAAGATACAGCATGATTGTATTTGATGATTTTTTTTAAAAGAACAATTTGCCCTAAATGATAATGCGCATGCTCCACAACTCCATGTAACATTTTATAAAAAGTTGAATTACCACGCGGATTTATTTCTTCTAATTTTTCATCAGGAAATTGACGAACAGTATTTGCTAACTCTTTAAAGGAATTTATACATTTTTGTTTCAATTGTTGCCAATCTTCTTCGTTATTAATATCAACATTAAAACCATTTGCATTGTTAAATGCAGGGTTTAAATTTTTTAAACGTTGCTCAACAATTTCATTATAATAAAGAATATGATGAACTAACATTGCAATTGAATTTGTAATGCCGGTTGGTACTCCAATCGCTTCTTTATAAGAAATATCTTTTAAAACATCTTTCAGAAATATATCTGTCCAGTTACCATCTACAACTTCTTCAACGTGTTGAGCAATTAATTGAGATATTTTCATAAATAAAAATTTTATTAATAATATTTTTCCATAATGCCCAAACCAAATAATGCAAAATCATATTTCACCGGATCGTTTGCATCCAAAGTTCGCAGATAATTTGTTAACTCAAGCGCAGCCTGCCAGTCAATTTGTTTGCGATGTAATAAATTTAATCTCCGTGCCACCCTTGCAACATGCACATCAACCGGGCAAATTAACTGCGAAGGTTTTATTATTTTCCAAATGCCAAAATCCACGCCAATACTATCTTTGCGCACCATCCAGCGCAGAAACATATTTAATCTTTTGCAGTTAGATTTTTTCTCCGGCGCTGCAATATGCTTTTTTGTTCGCTGGGACACATCAGACAAAGAAAAAAAATAATGATGAAATCCAATCAAAGCATTTTCAATTGTTTCATCTTTTTTATTCATCCATTTTGCGAATGCAGTTTCTAAAGAATTATTTTTTGAATAATGATATTTTAAAAATGAAACAAAATATAAAAGATCTGTTGTATTAAAAGTTCTATGTTTAAATTTCAATAAAGTTTTTAAATCATTTGCGTTGTGATTCAAACAAAATTCATGAGGAGAATTATCCATCAACTGCATTAATTCTTCCGATTTATTTATAATGGTTGTACGATTTCCCCATGCAAAAATTGCCGCGAAAAATGCAGCAATTTCAATATCTTGTTTTTTTGTAAACAAATGCGGAATAGAAATAGGATCGTCTTTTATAAAAGAGCGCTGATTATATTTTTCAACTTTACTGTCGAGAAAATTTTTGAGCGATTGTTCATTCTTCAGAATCAATGACAAAGCAGGTTTCAGCAATTTTATTAATAAATTTTAACAGCAAAAATATTTTCTTTTTGCAACAAATCTTTTACAAAAGGATAATGATCATCGCCAATTATCACAACAATTTTTTTCCCTGGGTTTTCATTTACAATTTTTACTATTTGGTTTGCCATCATTACATTCCTTTGCTGATAATATTTTGTAATGCGATTATGCTCGGTATTTTGCAATGAAATTCCCAAACAATCATAATAATTTTTTGTGAGTAAACCATCGTAACTGTTTAAAAGCTGTTGCAGTGTTGATGCTTGCAAAATCTTCAACCGCGCATCTGCATAAACTTTACAGCGAGCCGTAGTTTTTGTTGCGGTTGCATCCGCACTTAAAGCATTTTGCCATTGCTTAATATTCGATTGCTGTTGCCAGTAATTATCAGGTATTGGCTTGCCTTCAATATCATTATCAATCCAGTCGAAACCTTTAATTGTTATTTGTGGAAACCAATAATGCATCATCCACATTTCATCAGGATAATTTTTTGCAAGATAATTACTGTCTGCATTAATATCTTCTGGCCGCAATTCAACTGCAATTATATCAGCATTTAATCTTTCAATATTTGCTTTTAACGAATCATAATTATAATGCACATTTGTTTTATGTAGTTCGCCGAGTGTTGGAATAAGATAAACATTCGATTGGGCAAATACGGTTTTTGCAAACAGTAGCACAGCAATAAAAACAAAATTTTTTTTCATAATTCATAATTTTTAAAATTGCTCAAACGCTTGCAGAGAGCGGTTTACAGTATTAAGTAATTGCTTGAAATTTATTTACTAATTTATTACTCGTTAAGTTTTAAAAATATTTTTTTGTTACCGGCGCCAGAATATAAATGATACTTTCGTTGCGTCGCACTCTTGTACTTTCAAAGCTTTGTTTAGCTTTTTTCAACCGATTGCCTGTTTCAAATCTTCAATTAAATCATCAGCATCTTCAATGCCAACACTTAAACGAATCAGCGAATCAGTTAAACCATTTTTAATTCTTTCTTCTCTTGGTATGGATGCATGTGTCATCGTAGCCGGATGATTTATTAAACTCTCTACTCCGCCCAAACTTTCTGCTAATGCAAAAATCTTTGTTGACGATAAAACTCTTTTTGCATTTTCAATCCTGTCATCTTTCAAAGTAAAACTCATCATCCCGCCAAAACCACGCATTTGTTTTTTTGCAACAGCATATCCCGGATTATCCTCAAACCCGTTCCAGTAAATGTTTCTGACGCTTTTATTATCACGCAAAAAATAAGCTATTTTTTCTCCGTTCTCGCAATGCCTTTGCATGCGAACATGTAAAGTTTTTATTCCGCGCATTACTAAAAAACAATCCTGCGGACCAGGAACAGCGCCGCAACTTTTTTGAATAAAATATAATTGTTCTCTTAATTTTTCATCATTCATTACCAAAGCGCCTTGAATTACATCACTGTGGCCGCCGAGATATTTTGTTGAAGAATGCATAACAATATCAGCGCCTAAATCTAAAGGGTTTTGTAAGTAAGGAGAAGCAAAAGTATTGTCAACGCAAACTAAAATTTGATGCTGCTTTGCAATTGCTGAAACCGCCGCAATATCAGTAATGTTCATCAACGGATTTGTTGGCGTTTCAATCCAGATAAGTTTTGTGTTTGCATTAATTAACGGCAAGATATTATTTGCGTTTGAAGTATCAATGTAATTAAATTTAATTCCAAACTTCACAAATATTTTTTCAAATAAACGATAAGTGCCGCCATACATATCATTACCCGCAATTACTTCATCGCCCGATTTTAGTAATTTAATTACAGCATCGGTTGCAGCAACGCCACTGCTGAATACTAATCCATATTTTCCATTTTCAATAATTGCCATTGCACGCTCTAATGCAGTGCGGGTGGGGTTTGCAGCTCTTGAATAATCATATCCTTTATGCACATCGGGAGCCGATTGCACATAGGTTGAAGTTTGATAAATCGGCGTCATAATTGCACCTGTTGATGGATCCGGTTCTGCACCTGCATGAATATATTTTGTACCAAGTTTCATTTTTATTAATTATGTAAGTAGTAAAGCAAAGATGAGATTAAATCATTTATTCAAATTAGAATAAAAAGGATTTTTATTAATCCCTTTTTTATTGCTGTAGATTAACAGAAGATTAACCCGATTTGTATTTGAGAAACTTGTGGGTCGCCAAGTTCTTCTAAACGTTGGATGTCTAATAAAGCTTTTTCTCTGTCGCCTGTGTCAATATAAATGATAGCTCTATTAAAATAAATGTCTGTTAGTTCATCATTTAATTCAATTGCCATTGAATAATCTAATAAAGCTTTATTGTATTCTCTGAGCTGGTCATACATCATTCCTCGATGGTAAAAAATTCTAAAATCATATTTATTGATTGCAATTGCTTTGCAAAAGTAATATTCTGCCTTTTGTTTGTCGCCAGTCATGAACTTTGAAAATGCCAAATAAGTATAAGCATCAATTAGATTGTTATTTTCTTTTAATAAATTTTCAAGTAGCTGTATTACATTATAATAATCTTCATTATTCGTTAGTCTTACTGCTTCATTGAGTATGCTCTCTTCTGCTTCATTTTTAGGCAATCCGTTCCTTTGAAAAATAGTTGCATATTTCTTTAAAGCCATATTCAATCTTTTAACGAAGGCAGTTCCACAGGTGTCATCATCGCTATATCAAAACCTGCTTTGTGAAGTGTTTTTTCAGCTTGAATATTGCCGGGTTTTACTAAGGCTGCAACTATGTTTACAGTTTTTATTCTCATGAAGTTTGTTGTCGAAATAATTACTTCTATCATTATTCCTTTACCACGAAAATCTTTTCTCAAAGCATAACTTAATTCATAATTGAGCCCACCTAAAAATAATCTATCATCTAATCCTGCTTCTTTGTTAGTAATAAATCCAATTAATTCATCTTGCTTGTTTTTTGGGTAAATGCCTGCAAAAAAGTACAAGTCATTCTAAATTTCTGCGAATGACATCTTTTAGTAATCCTTCAACAGTTTCTTTTGAAACTTTTCCTCTTGTATTAAAGTTTTGTCGCGCTATATCTTCATCGCAGATAAAACAAGCAGGCTATTTAAAATCCCTTAGAGTTGGATATTTAATTATAATCCTGTCAGTTTGTAATAGCATGAAGGTTAGGTTTTATTGCAGCCAACGTTAGACTGTCTAAAAACTAGCCAGCCCATTCACATCATTTTAATAAAATAACTTGATACAGGATATAGTGCAAAGTAGTTTTGTGTATGCAATTCATAGAAGGAAAAAACAGAACTCAAAGCATTCTTTTTCCTGAGACATTAGATCAGATTATTGAGCACGATAATGAAGTACGCATCATCGATCTTTTTGTAGAAGGTATCAACCTCACAGATTTTAAATTCATTATCAAAACCACCAAAGAAGGTCGTCCTGCTTATCATCCAAAAGATCTATTAAAACTTTTTTTGTATGGTTATCTCAATCACATCCGCAGCAGCCGCCAGTTAGAAAAAGAATGCAAAAGAAATATTGAAGTATTATGGTTAATGAAGCAGCTTGCTCCTGATCATAACACCATCTCAAATTTCAGAAGAGACAATGAAAAAGTCATCCGCAAAGTGTTTCGTCATACAGTAAGCATTGCCAAACATTTTGATTTAATTGGCGGCGAAGGAACAGGAACTTCACTCGCATTGCGATTTTGGCTGGCAGCCCAATCAATGGTACACAAATGTTGTAAGGCGATGGTACGATGGCGGCGATATTTTATTTATGATCATGAAAAAAAAGAATGGGAGCATTATGTAACTTTTGCTGTGCCCGAAGCAAATGCTATGTTGCATGGAGATATATCAAGCTTTCTTGAAAATTTTGGAGATGAAACAAAAAGCTCGCGTTCGTCTTACTATAATCTTACTGGAAGTTAACAAAAGATAATAAATGGATAAAACCACAAACGCTGGAAGCCGATGCGGGTGAAGGAAACTGGCATGCAGAAGCTTATGGCGATGACGGCATGAAGCTTACAGCCTGCGGTAAAGAAAAAATTAACGGCAAAAAAATATCTGTGCCCGTTACTTTAAAAGATGTAGCGCCTTCGATTATTTCTGCTGCGGAAATTTATGATATGGGCGCTTATTACAGCAAGCAGGAAAAAAAGATTTATGTAAACTGGTCAATAAAAAAATCGGCTGCGCCGCAATTATCTTATGAAATTAATTTGTTTGATGACAGTGCTAAATCATCAAAACCTTTAGCAAGAGTGTTTCAGGTTTCGGTCCTGAAATTCGTGAAGCAATAGTAACCACAAAAACGCTTAATCTTGAAAATAAAAATTATTATATCGTTTTAAAACTGAAAGATATTTTTAATCAAAATGCTGCGCCGAAGGAATTTGTTTTATCAGAGTTGAAGCCCTGATTTTATTTTATTAAAAATTCTTAGCGTAAAATCATTTTGAAAACAAAAATTCAATTGCCTGTTTTGTTCCGTCATTCATATTAGAATATACCTTGTGCAAATTGGGAATGTGTGGTTCGCGATCAAAAATATTTTTCTAATTTAATTTCTTTTATGTATGTGCTGATGTCTTGCACTATGTCAATTTTCAATGCAATTACATTTTTTTAACGCCAAATAAAAAAACAAGATAAATTTATTGTCAAAATTTAATTCATGCAGGATGATATAATAATTCAAATCAGTAATAAAATAAAAGAAGAAAGAAAAAATAAAAATATTACTATTCAATCACTGGCAAATAAAGCGCATGTTAGCAAAGGACTCATTTCACAAATTGAAAATAACAGAACCGTTCCGTCGCTTTTAGTATTGATGAATATTGTGCAGTCGTTAAATATTAATGTAAACGAATTTTTTAGAGATATAAAAGTCAACAATAAATCTAAGCAAAAAGTAATTATTAAAACCAGTGCTGATTATAAAGCATTCGAAAAAGAGAAAGCGCTTGGGTTTTTTTACAAACGCATACTTACAAGAAATATAAATGAGGGACCTGTTGATATAGTTTTGCTGGAACTAAAAAAAGGAGCAAAACGTAATAAGGTGGTAAAAACAGATGCTTACGAATACAAATATATATTAAAGGGAAAAATTGAATATGTAATTGGAAATAATAAACATATTTTAAATGAAGGAGATTCTCTTTTTTTTGATGGGAGATTAGGCCATCATCTTTCTAACATTGGCAATGGAAATGCGTTGCTTCTTATAGTTTACTTTTTTTCGGATTAGAATAATTGCATGTTTTTTCTTTATACTGTTCTCTCCAATTAAATTATCTTTTTTCGCGCATAAAAACAATTTTCAATTAATTGCATGGCAACAAAAAAGTTAATATAAAGTTTACATATATTAAAATACCAGTTATAATTCTGTTGTTATCATTGTAAAAGATTTCATTCTTATTTACTTAAAATAATTAATTATCAGCCGAATAATTACGCAAACGATTGCGTTAAATGTTTAGTATTTGTTAACTTTAATAAAATATGTGTATACATTTATGTTCAAGTTCATTTTACTAAATAAAATTTTTTAACGAATAAATTAATCAAACCTACTCATATGACTACGCTGAAACAAATCATGTTAACCTCCTTATTAATATTGGGTGCGTCTTTATCTCTTTTGGCGCAATCTATAACTTATAAAGGAAGAGTTTTAAATGCAGGTGATAAATCTGCCGTCAGTAGCGCCAGCATTAAAGTAAAAGGTACTTCAAGAGGCGTTAGCGCCGATACAAATGGCGATTTTTCTATTGAGGCAAACGCAAATGACCAGCTTGAAATATCAAGCGTAGGCTTTAATCCAAAAACTGTAAAACTGAGCAGTTCAGAAAATAATCTTATTATTTTGCTTGAAGGTGCAACCACTCAATTAAATGAAGTGCTGGTAACGGCGCTGGGTGTAAAAAAAGACGTGCGGCGCATCGGGTATGCTATTCAGGATGTAAAAGCTGAAGACCTTAGTAAAGCAAGAGAGCCCAATGTTATTAATTCGCTTAAAGGAAATGTTGCTGGGCTTGTAATAGATATTAACCCTGAAATATCAAGAGCGCCCAGTGTTTCACTTCGGGGAGAAGGGCGGCCTATTTTTGTTGTAGATGGCGTGCCGATTAATTCTGATACATGGAATATAAATCCGGATGATATTGAAAGTTTCACTATTTTAAAAGGCCCGAATGCTGCTGCTTTATACGGTTTTGCCGGAAGAAATGGAGCCATTATCATCAACACAAAAAAAGGCAACAAAACCAAAAAAGGTTTTTCTGTTGATGTAAATTCAAGCACACTGTTTAGCAAAGGTTTTCTGGCATTACCAAAATACCAGGATTTATACGGCCCCGGCGAATATGGCAAATATGCTTTTGGAGATGGAATGGGCGGCGGTGTAAATGATGCCGATTATGATATTTGGGGTCCAAAATTTGAAGGGCAGCTTTTACCGCAATATGATGGAAAATACGACCCCACACAAACTTATGTAACAACTTTTCCCGATGGTACAACCTACGAAGGGCATATTGAACCCACTCCCTGGATTGCACGCGGAAAAGACAATCTTAAAAATTTTATTCAAACAGGAATTCTTACTTCAAACAGTATTGCGGTAAGCTCTTCGACAGATAAACAGATTTACGTTTTTCGCTCGGCAATACTTATCAAAAAGGTATTGTACCAAATACGCAATTAAGTACTACTAGTTTTAGCAGCAACATTGGTTACAGATTTTCACCAAAACTTACGCTTACAAGCGATATTAATTATTCAAGACAAACAACACCTAATATTCCTGACGTGGATTATGGACCAAACAGCATTATTTATAATATGGTAATTTGGGGCGGCGCAGACTGGAGCATTAACGATATGCGTGATTATTGGCAACCCGGCAAAGTGGGCATACAAGAAAAATATGCAGAATATTACCGGTATAATAATCCCTATTTTATGGTGTATGAATGGTTGCGTGGCCATTATCAAAATACAGTGTATGGGTACATAACATTGAATTATAAATTAAATGATAACTTAAGCGTTTTAGTACGCCCGAGTATAAATTTGTATGATTTTTTAAATACTGAAAAATTTCCGTATTCAGCAACAGTATATGGAAGACCTGAGCGGCAGGGCGATTACAGGGAAGACAGAAGGTCATTATTTGAATCAAATATTGAAACACAGATAAGATATCAGAAAAAAAATATTGCCGGATTTTTAGATATTGATGGATTTATCGGTGGTAATATAAGAAGTTTCCGTTTTAGTTCTGATTATACTTCTACCGATTATTTGAATGTGCCCGGTGTTTATGCATTTTCCAATTCAAGAGACCCAATAATTGCCAGCTCATTCAATTCCGAAATGAAAGTTTTAAGCGCTTATTATTCTGTTGATTTAGGTTATAAAACTTATGTTACGCTCAACACTACAGGGCGTTTAGATAAATCTTCTACACTGCCTTTGCAAAACAATGTATATTTTTATCCTTCATTTAATCTTAGCACTGCTGTATCAGATTATATAAATTTACCACGCGTAATTTCTTTCCTTAAATTTAGAGGTTCTTATACGCAAAGCAAATCGGGCGGCACCGATGATTTCTTTTATCCTTCCACAGGTTTAAGTTACGGCTATACTCCTCCTTCTCCATATGGAGGACCAGCTTACAGTTTTACTTCAGTATATAATTTATCTCCTTATTACAATAATGTGGTGGGTGCACAATATTCTGATCAGATAATTAATCAAAACATCAAAACACAAAACAGAAAAGCGGTTGAAGTGGGAATAACTATCAACTTGATGCAAAACCGTTTAGGCTTGGATGTTACACATTATCATTATTTAAATGGTCCTTTAATTGCTTCGCAATCTCTTTCGCAAGCCACAGGTTATACTTCTTATTTATTAAATGCAGGTTCTTACACAAATGATGGATGGGAAGCTACTCTCACCGGAAATCCTGTGAAAACAAAAACCTGTTTTAGGTGGGATGTTGCGGTTAACTGGTCAACTTATGTAAGAAAATGGGTGGATGATCCGTATGCAAATAACTATGTAAAAAATGGTTCGAGATTAGACTTAGTATATGCAAATGCTTTTGTGCGCACGCCCGATGGGCAATTGGTGCACGATGCAAGCTCTGGTTTATTACTGCGTTATTCCGATTTAGGTGTGGCCGCTCAAAAGGTATATGGTCATGCAGACCCCTGACTGGACGTGGGGTGTTGTAAATACAATATCTTATAAAAATTTTTCTCTCCGTTTTCAATTTGATGGAATAGTAGGAGGAGTAATGGAAGATTATGTTCGTAAAAAAACATTACAAGGTGGCCGACACATTGAAACAACAGAAGGAGCCTTTGGCGCAGCCCGTGCAAACGATGCACTTGGCCCTGATTATTTCTCTTATGTAGGTCAAGGCGTTATATTAACAGGTGCAGATATACAACTCGACCCAATAACAGGCCAAATTACAAATATGAAAGACCTTACTGAACAAACAAACACAATAAAAACTTCTGTTCAGGATTATGTTTCAAGAATGTCTTCCATACCGGATTTGGATATAATAAGCAAAACATTTGCAAAGTTGAGAGAAGTAAATATATCTTATAATATACCAACTTCAATCTTTGGAAAAATATCATTTATACAAAAAGCATCTGTTTCTTTAGTGGGCAGAAACTTGATTTATTTCTTTCCTTCAAGATACAGAGATGTGGATGTTGACCAATACACACAAAGCAGTGGCTCTGATTTGCAAACACCTACAACGCGCAGCTATGGTATTAACTTAAACATTTCATTCTAAAATTATAAAGCAATAAATTATGAAATACTTTAAAATATTTTTTGCTGTTTTATTTATGTTCTTTGTACTGGCTGCATGTAATAAAAAAATGGAAGAATTGCAGGTGAACCCTAACCAGCCAACACAAGCTCCTCCCAATCTTGTATTGCAAAGTGTGCTCACTGACCTTACCGGTGGTTTGGAAGGAATAGAACCCTGGAGTAATGTAGCAAGATGGAATCAATATTTTTGTCGCAATTATCAATATTACGGCGATAATCAATATGGCTGGCAAAGCGGGCCTTTTGGCGGATATACCGAATTAAAAAATGTGACGAAAATGGAGCAGGAAGCTATACGTGCGGGTGCCTCAAACGTAAACCCTTATGAAGCGATTGGCAAATTTGTGCGTGCATGGTATTTCTATAACATGTCTTCTTTAATGGGTGACATACCGATGACAAATGCACTGCAAGGACTTGACGCCAAAACGCCCGGCTATGACAATCAAAAACTCGTTTTTCAAACTGTTCTTAATTTGCTCGATAGCGCAAACAACGATTTTGCTTCACTTTATGTAAATGGCGACAAAACCCTCATCGGCGATTATTTTTACGATAATGATTTAACAAAATGGCAAAAATTAGTAAATACATTTAAGCTACGCGTATTAATTGCATTGAGCAAGCAGGAAGGAGATGCTGATTTAAATATTAAGGGAAAATTTGCAGACATCATGAATAATCCTACAAATTATCCAATATTTGAAAGTGCAGATGACAATTTCCAATTTAATTATATTTTTCCTACAAATCCTTATCCCACCAGCCCTAACAATTATGGTTTTGATGCCTTACGATATAATATGGCACAAACCTATGTACAAAATTTAACCAACCTTCAGGATGCACGTGTATTTATAACCTGCGAACCGGCCTGGACAATTGCCGACAGTCTCGGAAATCCGGTTGACTTCAGGGCTTACGTAGGCGCAAGTACCGGAGAAAGCATTGCAAATATGTATAGTAAATGTATTGCGGGCTATTATTCGCTTATTAATCGCTATCGTTATTATTCAGGTTATACGGCAGAACCGTTTATATTGGTGGGTTACACAGAAATGTGTTTCAATATTGCCGAAGCCATTAACCGCGGGTGGATTAGTGGCGATGCCGCTACATGGTATTATAAAGGCATTACTGAATCAATGAATTTTTATGGTCTTACTGCGGGACAAACAAGTTATACAGCTACGCTGCTGCATCTTGGTAAACCACTCGGCGAATATGAAACACATTCTTTCAGTTTTGATTTAACTGCTTACATGGCTCAACCCTCAGTTGCATATGCAGGAAGTAACACCACAGGGTTAAACCAAATTCTTCTGCAAAAATATCTTGCTTTTTTTCAAAACTCAGGATGGGAAGCTTATTACAATTATCGCAGAACAGGTGTGCCTGCTTTTGCTACCGGAACAGGCATTGGCAACAATGGTATTATTCCCAAACGGTGGGCTTACCCTACTGATGAACAAAATACAAATGCTGCCAATTGGCAGGTCGCCTTACAAGCACAAGGTTTTAGTACAGATGACATTAATGGGGTGATGTGGCTAATAAAATAATTTTTTCGTTTTCATAAGCAAGCAGTGGCGGCGTTTTTCTAAACGCTGCATTTTTTAAAGTCGCAAGTTTAAAAGGTTTACAAATTTAAAAAGTACAATAAAATTATTTCATCCTAATAATTAAACTTTTAAACTTTTAACATTGAGGCAATTTATAAAAAATTTATTTTGAAAAGATGAGCAGCGAACAGATATGTAATGAACTTCTCTTTTTATTTGAAAAATATGGAGATGAAGATTATGACGGCGAGCCTGTATCGCAAACTTCCCATATGATACAATGCGCCATGCAGGCTATAAATGAAGATGCAGATACAGAGCTTGTGCTTGGTGCACTTTTACATGATATTGGTCATTTGTTGAAGCATCAGCAAAAAACGGAAGCAATGGATAATTATGGCGTGGTGAATCATGAAGGTATTGGTGCAGAATACTTACGTGCAAAAGGATTTTCAGAAAAAATTTGTACTGTGGTGGAAAAGCATGTAGATGCCAAAAGATATTTAGTATCTGCTCAACCAGGCTATAAAGAGAAACTTTCTTTAGCCAGCTTGCAAACACTTAAATGGCAGGGCGGTGCGATGAATGAAAAAGAAATAACGGCGTTTAAAAAACATCCTTTTTTTAAAGACATTATAAGGGTAAGGCTGTGGGATGAAGCAGCAAAAAACCCTGATGCAGAAACATTGCCCTTGCATTATTTTATCAATTCAATAAAAAGTTATTTAAATAACAATAAAAATTTTATTGATTAATTGATGTGCACCTCAAATCATTTATAAAAAATAAAAAATTAAGAAGCGATAATGGCAATTTCCACCAACTCATTTTCAGTAAACGGCAAAACCTATCATCCTTCTAATAAACTCATTGTTGTTATTTGCATAGATGGTTCTGCGGATGAATATATTGATGCTACAATGGCTCATGACCGAATGCCTAATCTAAAATGCATGGAAAACAATGGCTTTCGCGGCATGGTACGTAGCGCATTGCCATCTTTCACCAATGTAAATAATGCTTCCATTGTTACAGGCGTTTCACCCACAATTCATGGTATTAGCGGCAATTTTTTTTATGATGAAAAAAAAGATGAAGAAATAATGATGAATTCGTCTGAATATCTGCGAGCAGAAACCATTCTTGCAGCCGCAGCAAATGCCGGTAGAAAAGTAGCCGTAGTAACTGCCAAAGAAAAATTAAGAGATATTCTTTCTCACAAATTAAATGGCATTGCCTTTTCTGCAGAAAAATCCAATCAAACAAAAAAAGAAATACATAATATTGAAAACGTAGAAGAAATTGTTGGCTACCCCACGCCGCCCATTTACAGCGCCGATGCAAGCTTATTTGTGTTACGTGCCGGCGTGGCTTTAATTGAAAAAAATTTAGCCGATTTTTTGTATCTCTCACTCACCGATTACATGCAACATACTTATGCCCCCGAAACAAAAGAATCATTAAATTTTTATGAAGCAATGGATAAAGAGATTGGAAAATTATTAGCGCTTGGAGCAATTGTAGGCACCACTGCCGATCATGGAATGAATGCAAAAATTAAAGAAGATGGTTCGCCTAATGTTTTATTTATTGAAGATATGCTGCAGCAAAAATTTGGTGATGGTTTCAGGGTTATTTGCCCCATCACCGATCCTTATGTAAAACATCACGGTGCATTGGGTTCGTATGTAGTGGTGCACATAAATAATAAATCAATAATAAATGAAGTAAAAAATTGGTTGGCTATTCAATCAGGAATTACAGAAGTGCATGATAAAAAAACTGCCGTTAATTTATTAGAGCAGCCCGAAGATAGAACTGGCGATTTGATGGTTTTATCCGGCAGAGATGTAGTGTTAGGACGTCGTCCGCAGTATCATGATTTATCTGCGCTGGATGGCACCTTGCGTTCGTATGGTGGAAGATACGAAGAAATGGTGCCGATGATTATTTCGCATCCATTAAATAAAAAATATAAAATGAAAGCTACCCGCGACCCGCGCAACTTTGAAATTTTTGATTTTACAATTAACGGAACGAATTAATGTGCGGATATGCTAATGTGCTAATGTGCTGGAAGAGCAAAAAACATTGCATTGTATCACCTCCGTAGGAACGACATTTAAAAAATTAATCATCAATCTTAAAAAATCTTTCAAAATAAACACATGAATAATTCAACAATACTGGAGAAAAAAAAATCAACAACACCGCAAACAAAAAACGTTCTTCATCTTTCTTGTTATGTAGCCGGCAAAGCGGTAAGCAGCGAACAATTATTAGAAGTAAAAAGCCCTTACGATAATCGTTTAATTGGCACTTTTACACTTTGCAATGCAACGCATGTACAGCAGGCGATTGAAGCAGCATTAAAAGGCGGGAAAAAATTATCGCGATATGAGCGATACAGCATATTAGAAAAAGCAAAACAATTATTGATTGAAAGAAAAGAAGAATTTGCTGAACTCATCAGCGCCGAATCCGGATTAGCCATACGTGAAGCAAGATATGAAACGGGTCGTGCGCATGATGTACTTATGTTTTCTGCCATTGAATGTTTGAAAGATGACGGACAAATTTTTTCCTGCGATATTTCGCCCAACGGCAAAACAAGAAAAATATTTACATTCAGAGAATCACTTAAGTTAGCGGTTGCCATCACGCCTTTTAATCATCCCTTAAATCAGGTAGTGCATAAAATAGCGCCGGCTATTGCCTGCGGAACGCCGGTAATTTTAAAGCCTTCAGAAAAAACGCCTTTAACTGCCATAAAACTTACAGAGCTTTTATACGAAGCGGGTTTACCTCACTACATGCTGAGCACATTACTTGGACCTACCCAAGAAATTGCTGAGCCGTTGGTAAAAGACCCGCGCGTAGAAATTGTTTCTTTTACCGGCAGTGTTTCGGTAGGAAAAAAAATTGCACAAACCGCAGGATATAAAAAAGTGATTTTAGAATTGGGTGGAAATGATCCTTTAATTATTATGGACGATGCAAATATGGAACTTGCTGTAACACTTGCAGCAGAAGGTTCTTATCGCAACAGTGGGCAGCGCTGCACAGCAGTAAAAAGAATTTTGGTGCATGAAAAAATAAAAGATGAGTTTATAAAGAAGTTTGTTGAAAAATCGAAAGAATATGTTTGCGGCGATCCATCTGATCCTGAAACCCGCGTGGGTACTGTTATTGATGAAGCCGCTGCAATTTATCTTGAAACAGTAATAAACAAAGCGGTTGAACAAGGCGCAAAAATTTTGCTTGGCGGCAAACGTAATGGTGCATTAATTGAGCCTACTGTAATTATTGATGTGCCGCGCAATGCAGATATGGTAGTGCATGAATCTTTCGGGCCGCTGGCGCCTATTTTAACTTTCAAAGATATTGATGATGCAATTACTTTAGCTAATTCCACGGCTTATGGCTTATCAAGCGGTGTGGTAACAAATAATATGAATGATGCAATTCGATTTATAAAAGAATTAAAAGTAGGAACTGTGAACATTAATGAAGTGCCGGGTTATCGTATTGAGAATTCTCCGTTCGGCGGAATTAAAGATTCAGGTTTAGGAGTGAAGGAAGGTGTGATTGAAGCAATGAAATGTTTCAGTTTTGTAAAAACATTTTCAATGCCGTGGTAGAAGTCGGAAATCAGAGAAAGCGATAAATTATTTTTATCGTTCATTCTTAATAAACATTAATCGTTACTCATTAATCATTACCAATGAAATTTAAACTACTTTTTTTTCTGCTTTTTATTGCAGGCAACATTTTAGCACAGCAAACAAAATCAAAAAATATAATTGTTATTTCAATGGATGGCTATCGCTGGAAAGAATTATTTCAAGGCGCTGATTCGTCTTTATTGTTCAATAAAAATTATATTTCGCAAGATTCTTTGTGGCTGATGCAAAAATATTGGGCAACAGATGCAACTGAACGCAGAGAAAAATTAATGCCATTTATTTGGCAACAAATCGCAAAGCATGGACAAATTTATGGCAACCGAAATTTTGGAAACAATGTAAACGTAAAAAATAAATATTGGTTCTCTTACCCGGCCGCAGCGAAACATTTTGTGGTTATTATGATTCAGCAGTTAACTCAAACGATTATCCTGATAACCCAAATGAAAATGTTTTGGAATTTATCAATAAGCAAAATGTTTATAAAGGAAAAGTAGTAACGTTTGCTTCATGGGACGCTGTTGCAAGAATTATTAATCGCGATAGAAACGGAATGCTTGTAAATATTTATGGCGAAGATGTGAAAGGTTCTAACCTTACTCCGCTGCAAAAAGAAATGAATACCATGCAACATTATACGGCTGATATTTTTGGCCAAGGCGAAAGACCGGATGCAAATACTTACGTAATGGCAAAAGCTTATGTAATGGCAAATCACCCGCGTGTTTTATATATTGATTATGGCGATACAGATGATTTTGCGCATGAAGGTCAATACGATTCTTACTTAGATGCGGCGCATAAAATTGATGCAATGATTGAAGACCTCTGGAATTATTTACAGCAAGATCCGTTTTATAAAGATCAAACTTCTATTTTAATATTTCCAGACCATGGTCGCGGTTATGGTGATGAGTGGACGAGCCACGGTTCTAAAATAGCACATGCCAATGAAACCTATTTAATGGCAATGGGTCCTGATACACCTGCATTGGGAGAAGTAAAAATAAACGAACAAATTTATCAGGATCAATTTGCACAAACCATTGCAAATTTATTAGGCTTTCGGTTTACTGCAAATCATCCTGTTGGTGAACCTGTAAAAACAGTTATGAAATAAATATAGTTTATTGAATTAAAAAATTAAATCAGTCCGGTATCGTCTTCTAAAAAGGACGACGCACCGAAAAATTGTATCACCAAAATGTCTTCTGAAAAAACAAATGTAGTAGTAATCGGCGGCGGCATTTTTGGTTGCGCTATCGCTTATTATTACACAAAAAATAATCCCGGTAAAAAAATTATTGTTATTGAGCGTAACGAACTTTGCAATTCAGCCACCAGCCGTGCTGCTGCATTGATTACAAAAATCAGAGCAAAAAAATATTTCATTCCGCTTTCGCTTGAAACCTACCGCGTAATCCCTGAGATGGAAAAACAATTGGGCGAATCGCTCGATATAAAAAAAGTTGGTGTGCTGCATGTTGCCGCCTGCGAACAAAGAGTGAATGATTTAAAAGAATTGATGCAAATAGCCAAAGAATTTAATCAATCTGCAGAATATATTTCAAATGAAGAAGCGCACAAAAAAGCACCCTGGTTAAAAACAGATGAAGCAATAAACATAGGTTTTATGCCTGAAGAAGCTTATTGCGACCCTTATTTATTAGGAAGCTTTTTTGTACGCTGCGCTAAAATGCAAGGTGCTGATTTGCGACAAGGCGTAGAAGTAACAAAAATTATAATGGATGAAAATACAGCGGTTGGAGTACAAACTAAACAAGGAAAAATTTATGCTGATATTGTGATAATTGCTGCCGGCGCATGGTCGCCCATTTTTGCAAAGCAGGCTGGCATTGATTTACCGATGGCTCCCACACGAAGCCAGTATTGGATTACAGAAAGAGATGAAATTTTTCCTGTAAATTCTCCCATTGTTTTATTGCCTGATGCGCAGGCTTATGCACGTCCCGAAGGCGGCAGTTTATTGTTTGGCATCCGCGAAAAAAAATCGCTGAGTGTTTCTCCAAAAAATATTCCGGCAGATGTGAGTGATTTTTGTTTTAGTGAAGATAAAGGCATGCACGATTTATCGGAAGTAATTGAAAGGCTTGCCCGCTTTTTTCCAAAGGTTTATGATATTGGTTTGAAATATTATGTAGCCGGATTTTCAGGTTACACTCCTGATAATAATTTAAGCATGGGAATTGCGCCGGGCGTAAATAATTTATTGCTTGCAACAGGCTGCGTGGGTGCAGGTATTTCAATTGCAGGCGGCGTGGGACTTGCATTTGCAGAAATGGCTGCAGGTAAAAAAAATCCTTATGATTTTTCGCATTTTAATATCGAGCGCTTTGGTAAGATAGATGCGTTTAGCAATGAATGGTTAGAAAGATGTGCAAGGGCACGGTCAACGAAAGTGAGTGGGTGAAATGGCTGCTATCAATTATTAGCAAGTTTTTTTGTTTATAAAAAACGAAGATTGTAAGAACAAGACAAAAAATAATTTCAATTATTGAAAAAGATAGAAACAGTTAAAACAATTTCATTTCAACAAACAATCATCTTCATGAAAAAAATTATTCCAATTATTTGTTTACTGTTTTTTACACAAACGCAAACTCATGCACAACAAAAAATAAATCCTGATTCTATCCGTCAAAAAATGCAATGGTTTGCCGATGCAAAGCTTGGCATTTTTATTCATTGGGGAATTTATTCAGTAAACGGCATTGATGAAAGCTGGAGTTTTCATAATAAAAACATCAGTTTTGAAGATTACATAAAACAGTTGAAAAGTTTTACGGCTTCAAAATATAATCCGCAGGCATGGGCTGATTTGATAAAAGAAAGCGGCGCACGATATGCCGTTATCACTACCAAACACCACGATGGCATTGCATTGTGGCCCACCAAACAAAATCATTACAATGTAGCAGATAACACACCTGCTAAAAGAGATTTGCTAAAACCTTTTTATAATGCGTTAGATAAAGATGGAATTAAACGCGGCGCATATTTTTCTTTGATTGATTGGAGCCATCCGGATTATCCTGGTTTTTTAAAAGACAGTAACCGTTATAAAATTGCTGATGAACCTGAACGCTGGCAACGCTTTCAGCATTTTTTTCAATCACAAATCAACGAAATAAATACTGCTTATAAACCGGATTTATGGTGGTTCGACGGCGATTGGGAACACAGCGCAGAAGAATGGCAGGCGGAAAAAGTGCGACAAGAAATTTTAAGCGTTAATTCTGATGCAATTATTAATGGAAGATTGCAAGGCTATGGCGATTATGAAACACCTGAACAAAATTTTCCTGTAACAAAACCAAAATATAATTGGTGGGAATTGTGCATGACCACAAATAATAATTGGGGTTATCATCCTGACGATACAAATTATAAAACGCCTTTTGAAATAATATCCATTTTTGCTGACGTAGTAAGTAACGGCGGAAATCTTTTGCTCGATATTGGTCCGAAAAAAGATGGAACTATTCCTGCGAAACAAATAAATATTTTAAAAGAGTTAGGTAAGTGGAATAAAAAAAATGGCGAAGCAATTTTTGGAACGCTGCCGGGTTTACCGCAAGGTCATTTTTATGGACCTACAACTTTATCGAAAGATTCAACTACGCTTTATCTTTTTTTACCAAATGAAACCGCAGGAAATATTATGCTGAAAGGATTAGTAAATAAAATAAATGATGTTGAGATTGTTGGAACATCGCAACATTTACAACCAAAAATCGTAGGTAAAATTTCATTTAGTTCCGTTCCGGGATTGGTTTTTATTGATGTGCCCGAAAAATATAAAGATGAATACATCACTGTGCTAAAATTAAAATTAGATGACAAAATAAAATTGTATCGAGGGCAGGGAGGATTTAATTAAAAGAATGTTTTTGTTTTTTGTTCAATAGATTTCTTACCAAAAAATATGCAAAACAAACCAGCAATAAAAATTTTAGTACTAATTGTATTTGCATGCAATATATTATTTGCAGTTGCACAAAAAAAAGCCGGTTGGAAAATGATATGGTCAGAAGAATTTAATTATACTGGCTTGCCTGATGCAAAAATCTGGAGTTATGAAATTGGTCACATCCGCAATCACGAACAGCAATATTACACCAATGCTGATAAAAAAAATGTGTGGGTTAATAATGGAGTACTCACCATTACCGGAAGAAAAGAAAATCAGATCAATCAATTTTATAAAAAAGAAAGTGCGGACTGGCGTTATAAAGATTCAGTTGCCAACTACACTTCGGCAAGCATTACTACAGATGGCAAATTAGTTCCGATACATATTGGAAGAAATAATGGAAGAATAGAAGTGAAAGCTATGATGCCACAGGGAAGCGGAATGTGGCCTGCCATCTGGATGATGGGTGTAAACCGTAGTGAAGTTGGATGGCCTGCCTGCGGCGAAATTGATGTTATGGAATTTATAGGAAATCATCCCACAGATATTTACGGAACAGTGCATTTTGTGGATACTGATAAACAACTGCATTCCAGTGGAAGTAAAATAACTGATACAACACTTAGCACAAAGTTTCATGTGTATGCACTTGAATGGAATGAACAAAAAATTGATTTCTATTTTGACGATATAAAATATCACAGTTTTATCATTGATTCTGCCGGCAGCGGAAAAGGCAATCCTTTCAGAAAAGATTTTTATTTATTGCTCAATCTTGCGATGGGTGCCGATTGGCCCGGGCCGATTGACGATAAATTATTGCCGCAAAAGTTTGTAGTGGATTATGTAAGAATTTATGAAAGAAAATAAATTATAAAACGCAAGAAATTTTAAAACACGTTACGTTAATACGACATATCAATTATCTCATAAAAAATTATTTACATCTTCAAATAAATATTTAAATGAAACAAAGAAAATTATTATTCACTCCCGGTCCTTTAACAACTTCTCCAACTGTTAAACAAGCAATGCTTGAAGATGTTGGCTCCAGAGATTTTGAATTTATAAACGCAGTAAAAGAATCCGCAGCGAATTATTGCAGCTTGCACATGTTTCAAAACAAGAAGGCTATGAATGTGTAATTATGCAAGGCTCCGGCACTTTCGGAATAGAAAGTGTAATCAGCAGCGCTGTTGGAAAAAATGACGTTTTATTGGTGTTAGCTAACGGAGTTTATGGAGAACGTATTGCAAAGATGGCTATCGTTCATCAATTAAAACATTATGTATTGCGGTTTGCGGAAGATGAAATTGTAATTGCAGAAGCCACAGAAAATTTTTTAAAAGAACATCCTGAAATAACACATGTAGCCTGTGTGCATAGCGAAACAACAACGGGTTTATTTAATCCGGTTCAGTCAATTGGTGAAGTTTGTAAACAAAAAAATGTTGTGTTTATTGTAGATGCCAAGCAAATGGACAATTTCGTTTTACACCGCCTACATTAAGCATCATGGCTTTTTACCAGGCAATAACGGAATTAGAAAAAGAAGGTGGCGTGCAGGCAAGAGAACAACGCTATAAAACCAATAAAAAAATTTTGGATGAAGAAATGGAAGAGTTGGGGTTTATTGAATATTTACCTAAAGAAATTCAGGGGCATATCATTACTTCTTTTCTTTATCCTGATGATTCTAATTTCAACTTCGAAAATTTTTATAACAAACTTAATGAACGCGGCTTTGTAATTTATCCGGGTAAATTAAGCAAAGCCAATGCACTTCGCATAGGCAATATCGGGCAAATATTTCCTGACGATGTTAAGGCTTTGATTACTGCAATAAAAGAAATATTGGAAGAAGAAAATTATGAGAACTATAAAAATCTAACAGGGTTTAATTGAAAAAAACATGTAATAATCAATCTAAAAAAAAATTTCAATTAATCTAAAATAATTAAAATTAACTAAAAAAAATCTGTATCTAAAAATACATAAGATAATTGGAAGCAAATTTTTTTCAATCAAACAAAAGACGTTCACAAAATCGGTTAATAAAATAGTAAACTTTATACAAGATGAATTCTGTTAAACGATGGCTTTCTCAATCAAAAATATTTTTCATAACCTGGTGCATGATTGCTGCATTTGGAACTTACTTTTGCATGTACGCTTTTCGCAAACCCTTTAATGCCGGCACTTACAGCGGTTACCAATTGTGGAATTTAGATTACAAAGCCATTTTAATTATTGCACAAGTGCTTGGTTACATGACATCTAAATTTATCGGCATAAAAATAATTTCTGAACTAAAACCACGCAACCGTAAAAAATTAATCATCTGTCTTATTCTTGTTGCTGAAACTGCTTTGTTGCTTTTTGGTCTTGTGCCGCCGCCGTATAATTTTTTATGTTTATTTCTTAATGGTTTACCACTTGGAATGGTTTGGGGCATTGTATTCAGTTATCTGGAAGGTCGCATTTTTACTGAAACACTGGCAATGGGTTTAAGCATCAGCTTAATTATTTCCGCAGGGTTTTTAAAAACAATTTATTTTGATGTGCAAGCCGCCATTCCTGCATTAACGGAGTTTTGGTTGCCTTTTGTAATCGGACTGCTTTTTTTGCCATTATTTTTATTGTTTGTTTGGATGCTTTCTGTAATACCTGCGCCAACCGCCGAGGATGTATTATTCCGTTCGCCAAGATTACCGATGAATAAAAAGATAAAATAAATGTATTGCAGGAATTTGGATTAGGAATAACAGGTTTTATTATTATATATGCATTTTTAACTACGTTGAGAGATTTCAGAGATAAATTTTCGGTAGAGATCTGGACCGAAATGGATGCGGCTTTTAATAAAAATGTTTTTGCCGAAACCGAAACAATAACCGGGATAATTGTGCTAATCGCAATAGGCAGCTTATCAGCAATAAAAAATAATATAAAAGGTTTTTGGGCAACCAATTTTTTAATACTTACTGGTTTAATTTTAAGTGGATTATCAACGCTTTTTTTTCAACTTCATTTCCTATCACCTTTTTGGTGGATGCTGTTGTTGGGCATGGGATTATTTTTTGCTTACATTCCAATTCAGGTCGCATTATTTGAGCGGATGATTGCCCTATTTCGCATAAAAGCCAATGCAGGATTTTTTGTTTACATCTGCGATTCTATTGGTTATTTAGGCAGCGTGGGATTGCTTTTATACAAAGAATTTTTTTTGAAAAATATGAGTTGGGTTAACGTATTAATAAAATTCTCTTACCTGCAAACCTGCGTTTCTTTATTTTTATTGATGGTGGCATGGTTATTTTTTAATAAACATAAAAAAACTGTTGCTGTCATAAAAATATCCAAAGTGCAAAAAATTACAAGCAATTAGTTGCATACATATTTTTAAAATATTTCTAATAATTATTTTCTAATTAACAGCTAATAATTTTTAAATAAACTTATCTGCAAAAATGATCAGTAAACATTCTTTTGTATTTGTATGTTGTATGATGCATTTTATTTTACATGCACAACAACTTCTTTTTTGGAATGACAATTACAAAACAAAACTTTTAACTCCGTTCGCACCTGCGAATTATTAATGGACAGTTACGATCGCGAAAGAAGAAGACTTGCGATAAGAAAAATGTATAGGTTAATTGCACCTTTGGTAACCGAAACCCAATCTTCATGCATTTGGTAAGCAAAACAGATGAGCAAGTAAAAACAGTTATTGATCAATGTGCAGCGACCGGTTATGAGGCATTGATATTAAGTTTTGTATTGATGAACTGCCGCAAGCAAACGGTTGCGCAAATTGAAAATAAAATTTTAGCGGGTTGTGTCAATAAAAGAGCATAAAATATTTTGTGCTATCTGATACAAAAATTATACAGCGATTTTTTCAATAATATTATAAGATAAAGTATATGTCAATCTTTTTTTAATATTATTAATAAGCATTTCTTGCAGCAAACATTTTTCTGCGTCTTCATGTTTTTGCTGTTCTCTTGCTTTTAGTTTGTAAAATTGGTTAAGTTCATTATACATTTTTATTTCACTATCGGTACATTGTTCATTGCTATAATTAGCAAAATTTAATTTGTAACCGAGCGTTTGCAGTGTATTTCCTGCAATTTTTTCAAACAAAATAATTTCGTTAGCATCTAATTTTTTTCTGTAATTATTGTAATTAACAGTAATAATTTTATGTTCAACATTCTGCCACATTTTACCCGCAGAAGCAGTATTTTTTGCCTCTGCAGAATCATAATATTCAAGGCATGAACTATTATAATTTGCACCAATAAAGTCACATATTTTCACTAACTCTTTTTGCGGTTGCAAAATTAAATTTTCATAACAAACACTCATTACACGCTCATCTCCTAAACTTTTTTTAAGCGCAATGCAAAGTTCCTGCTCTTGCTGCCATTGTTTTGCAATATGATAAACATGTTTTTCGCCAACAACAGCGCGTTTAAATGAGCAGGCAACATCTCTTCCATCCCTATACAAAAAAATATAATATGGTTTAATATTCGCCTCAAGCAAGTGTGTAAAATAAATATTGGCAAGGCTTTTACACATCCATATATTTGCATTTTCACTAACTGCGTTCATTTCATAAATTACCTTAACAATATTGATTAATGAATGAGTTGCACAACGATGAATAATTTCATTTTCTTTTAAATTTATATGATTCCATTTAACAGGGTTGTAAGCTACAAGACTGCAAACATCGTGAACAAGTAAACTAAAATTTTTTGCCACAGATAAATCTCCATAAGCCGGAAGTAAAGGAATAAATTTTTCTAAAATATGCGGCGGATGCGGCGCAGAAACTTCTTTTAGTTGATTCAACATTAACCGTAACAGGTTTGAACCCGAACGCTGCGTGCCTATCATTTGAACTGCTGTAAATTTCATTTCAGTTTCTAAAAAATTAGTGGAATTGATGGTTTTGTATTTATGCATGTTACTGTGCAATAAATCATTTTATCACAATACTTCTACAAGATAATTATTCTTAGTGTTAAAAATCACGCAAACGTTTCCGTAAAAAATGAACGAATTAAGTTTATATGTTTATACAATTAAACTTACTGTATGAAAAAATTTAGACTTCTGTTTATTCTTTTTGCAACTATACTTTTTTTTAATGCAAGCGCGCAGGAACATAAAGTGGAAGGCAATATAACTGATTCAAGCGGTGCGCCATTATCTGGTGTTACTGTAAATGTAAAAGGAACAAAAATATCTGCAGTAACAAACACATCTGGCACATTTAGTATAACCGTTCCAAATAATCAATCTTTATTAGAAATAAGCTCTGTTGGGTATGCAACTCAAAATATTCAAGTCGGTAACCAAACGATAATAAACATTAGTTTACAAACAACAACCAACCAGTTAGATGCTGTAGTTGTAGTTGGTTACGGAACTACCAGAAAAAAAGATCTTACCGGTTCTGTGGCTTCAATTAACAGTGATAATTTAAGGCTTGGCGGAACGGTTGCGAATGTAGCCCAGGCAATTCAGGGCAAAGCGGCAGGTGTGCAGGTGCAGCAAACAAATTTTGCTCCGGGCGCATCTTTATCTGTTGTTATTCGCGGTGGCAATTCAATCAATACAACAAATGCTCCGCTGTATGTTGTTGATGGATTTATTACCGATAACGGAAGTTTAATTAATCCTAATGATATTGCTGATATACAAATTTTAAAAGATGCATCTGCAGCTGCAATATATGGTGCAAGAGGCGCCAATGGCGTGGTTCTTATAACAACTAAAAAAGGTGCCGCAGGTAAATTAAATATTGAAGCTGATATTTCTCATGGAATTCAAAACCTAACATATAAACCATCACTTATAAATGGAGAGCAGTACACAAAAGTTCAAAATGCGATTGCTGTTGAAGATGGTAATCCGCCTCCGTTTCCGCCAAGCTTTCCTGTAACCAATACTAATTGGTGGGATTTAGCAACACAAAATGCATCGGTAGATAATCAGGGCGTGAGTTTAAGCAGCAGCGATAAAAATGGTAAAGTATATACTTCATTTTATCACTTAAAACAAACCGGCGTATTAAAGCATACAGGTTATGAAAGATATTCTGGCAGAATAGGTGCAGAAAAATCTTTAAGTGACAGAGTTAAGTTAGGAGGAAATTTTTACGGCGCTGTTAGCACTTCAACATTGCAATCTTATACAGGAGATATTACTGCACCATTGTATGGTATCATGACTGCGCCAACTAACATTCCTGTGTATAATGATGATGGATCTTATTACAGGTATTTAGGTAAAAATAATGCATTGGCTAATTTGCTGGAACCAACAAATAATTCAACAAACAGGTTAATAAATGCGAACATGTATCTTGATTATGATATAGTAAAAAATCTTACTTATCATATTGATGGCGGCGCGGAATTTTCTCAAACAACAGCAGGTCAATACACACCTATTACGTTAGTTGCAGGTCAGGCAAGTAACGGTATTGCATCAGAACAAATGTTTAACACAACCAGGTGGCTGGTGCAGCAATATCTTACTTATAAATATAATAAAGGCGTTCATTCATTAACTGTGGTTGGAGGTTATTCTAACCAGCGCGATGTGTACGAATATTTAAGTGCAGGCAACAGAGGATTTTCGACAGATAATTTTTTATACTATAATTTAGGAGCAGGTTCTATACCTTCTAATCCCGGAAGTCTTAAAACAGAACCTTTAAAAGCCACTTCATTTTTTGGAAGAGTAAATTATGCATTCAGGGATAAATTATTGGCAACATTTACATTCAGAGAAGATGGCTCTTCTAAATTTCCCGCCAATAATCGTTGGGGCGCGTTTCCATCAGGTGCACTGGCATACAGATTATCAAATGATAAATTTATTGAAAATCTGAACGTATTTTCCAGCCTAAAAGTAAGAGTAGGTTATGGTTTAACAGGAAATGACCGTGTGAATCCTTATCAATTCTTAACCACATTTTCTAATTACAGCACTGTGTTAGATGGAAGCGGAAATTTACAGGTAGGTATTGAACCGTCTGTGCTTTCTAATAACAGTTTAAAATGGGAAAGTACTTCGCAATTGGATATTGGCTTAGACATGGGTTTTGTAAAAGACCGCATAACTGCTACAATTGATTTGTACAGAAAAAAAACAACCGATCTTTTGCTTAATGTTCCTATCGGCCAATGGTGGGGTTTTAATACACAATTAATTAATGCAGGCTCTATTCAAAACGAAGGAATTGAATTATCAATCAACACAAATAATATTACATCAAAAGATTTTTCATGGAACAGCACTTTCAATATTGCATATAACAAACAGAAATGTTTAAAGCTTGCTCCCGGTGTGCCTGCTATCATCAGCAATACAGCAAACCCAAGTGGTGTTGTTTCTGCACAGGGTTTTACAAAGCTGGAGCCGGGTGTTGAGTTGGGTGAATTATATGGTTATAAATATATCGGTGTAATAAAATCAGGAGAAAAATATGATGCAGAGCCTAACGCAAAACCCGGCGATCCAAAATACGCCGATATAAATGGTGATGGTGTTATTACTCCAGATGACAGAACTTATCTTGGCAATTCAAACCCGCATTATACTGCAGGCTTTACTAACCAATTTCATTATAAAGGTTTTGACCTTACTATTTTTCTGCAAAGCAGCTTTGGTTATTATTTGTATAATATGAACCGGTTGGTACTCGAATCCACAACAGGCACCGATGTGCTAAATCGTTTTGTGCCCGGTGTAAATGAAAATACGGATGTGCCAAGAGAAGGATATTTTTTAAGCACTTACGGCAGCTATGTAAATTCAAGATTTGTTGAAAATGCATCTTACCTAAGATTGAAACAGGTTTCATTGGCATATAATATTCCGCAATCTTTATTAAGCCATTTAAAAATTGTGGAAGGTTTACAGTTGTATGTAGATGCACAAAACCTTTTCACCATTACAAAATATTCAGGTACTGACCCGGAAGTAAATGTGCATACCAGCAATGTAGGCGGCGGATTGGATTTTGGTGTATTTCCCGCCTTCCGCACATTTGAATTTGGTGCAAGACTTACCATTCACTAAAAAAATTGATTACAATAAATAATAATAAAATGAAAGGTTTAAAATTCCTCTGCATAATATTTATAGCTGCGCTTATTGGTTCTTCATGTAATAAAACATTAGACCCAACAGTTTACAGCAGCCTCACAAATACGAATGCATTTAATACTGAATCTGATGCTATCGCTGCTGTAAATGCAGTTTATGCACGTTTGAAAGGACCTGTAGTTGGCGATAATTTTGATTATTGGACGGTGCGGCATTTTGCGCTTACAGATCTTACAACTGACGTTGGTCATTGCAGTTATGGCGGCGACCCTGGACAATTATCATTAGCACAGTGGAATTCAAGTAATGGTTTACTGGCGGAAGACTGGAGACAAATTTATAAGCTTATTGCTGATGCAAATAATGCTTTATATAATATCAGCAACATGACAGTACTTACTGATGAACAAAAAAACCAGTTTTTTTCTGAAATAAAATTTTTGCGTTCTATCGCTTATATGGATTTAACCGATGCATGGGGTCCTGTTCCTTTGCTTACTGAAACGGATGTAGCCAATGCAACTTCATCGTCTTATACCAGCCAGCCCGTTCCTGCGCCGGTTGCGAGCATAGATTCTTTAATGATTGCCGACCTTAGTTATGCAGCATCAAATCTTCCCATTAATTATGAAAATAATGCCATTTATTCAAGCAACGATTTTGGCAGAGCTACAAAAGGAGCTGCCCTTACTTTACTTGCCAAATTATATTTAAGAGAAAAAAATTGGCAAAAAGCTGCAGATTATTGTAAACAAGTTATGGATATGAATGTTTACAGTTTGTATCCAAGCTATCTTGGTTTATTTACTGAAGCTAATAAATGGTGTCAGGAAAATATTTTTTCTGTTCTATCTGATGCAAATGTAAATGGCACAGAATTGATGAATCACTTCGGCCCGCAAAATCATCCTGTAGTTTTAAACAGGTGGCAATATTATGCAGTAACCTGGGATTTTTATAATTCATTTTCTGAGCAGGACGATCGTAAATTATGTTTTTACCCGCGCTATACAGGAGTAGATGGATTGATCTACGCACAACCACCAACCTTAGGTGCACCGCCGCCAGACGGATATTTTTATATGGCTGATATCGCTACAAAAAAATATGCTGATTCTACCGGTTCTGTAACCTTGTATTATGATGGGCACAGTGTTGACATACTTCGTTATGCAGATGTATTATTAAGCAGAGCAGAGGCATTAAATAATTTAAGCGGACCTACACAGGAATGTATAGATTTGATAAACCAGGTTAGAGAACGTTCTCATGCAACGCCTTTGGTGCTTTCAAATTACACAAAAGAAACTTTGAGCGATGCAATTTTACAGGAACGCGGATGGGAATTTTTCTATGAAGGTAAGCGTCGGGCAGACCTTATTCGTTTTGGCAAATACGCTGAAATAGTGAATGCATACTTAACGCGCATTGGTCAGCCTGCAACTATTACAATGCCAAAAAATCAATATTTTCCTTATCCGCAAAACCAGGTAACTATTAATCCGAATTTAGATAACTCCGGCAGATAATTTTTTAGAAAAGGATATACAAATTTATGTTTGCGTATCCTTTTAAATTTTAAAAATTGAGGAACAGATTATATTTTTTTCTTGCTTGCATTTGTATATGTTATGAAAGTTGTATTGATAGTTCATCTAACATTATAAAAGACATTCACATTGGTTTGCATAACAATAATCAGTTGCGCATTCAGTTTGATGTAACAACTATTAAAGACGCAGAAATATATGCTGAATATTGGCCTGACAGCGCTAAAAATGAAAAGGAAATTTCACTTACCTCAAAAAAAGGATTGCAACATTCTTTGGTATTAACCAATATTCTTGCCGATACAAAATATGATTTTCAATTGTACACAATTCATGATGACAAAAAACTGCAAAGTAAAATTTATAATTTTCAATCTGAAAAATTAGCGCCGTGGCTGCAGGAACAATTCAAAGTCAATTGCCCAATGCCACAATTATTACCTGCAAATTTTGCATCAGGATTTTTGGTGTTGAACAAAAGAGAAACGCCAGGCTTAACGTATATCGTTGATACAAAAGGAAGATTGCGATGGTATAATATGGTTGATGGAACCGGCATTAAAGTAACGCATTTCACAAAAGATAAAACCATCATTTCTATTCTTGGCACAAATGATGAACCTACGAGTTATGGCAGTGCAATACTCGAAGTAAATCTTATTGGCGATACATTGTTGTATTTAAAAAAAGGAATGAACGATTTAAAATATACGATTCATCATGAAGTTTTTAAAAATGATAAAAATCAGATTGTAACTCTTTTTGTAGATAAACGTGTGATGGATTTAAGTTCCGTTGGCGGCAACGCAAAAGACACCGTTACCGGCGATGGAATAATTGTGTTGGATAATAAAGGAAAAAAAGTTTGGCAATGGAGTGTTATTGATGCGTTCAATCCTTTGAAAGACCCGAATATTTTAAAAGATAAAAAGGATTGGATGCACGCCAACAGTTTGTGCTTTGATAAAGATGGGAATTATCTTATATCATTTTATAACAACGGACAAATTTGGAAAGTGAATGCAACAACAGGCGAAATAATGTGGAAGTTTGGCAAGGGAGGAACATTTAAAATGCCGCCTGGCTGTAATTTTTCGATGGCACATGCTGCGCACATAAATGCAAACGGCGACCTGATGTTTTTTAATAACGGAATTGATAAACATCAGTCAGAAGTGTATGCAATAAAACTGAATGAAGTTAATCAAACAGCAAAAACAGATATGCATATTAAGCTGCCGCAGGAAATTTATAATGATAGAATGGGCAGCGCATATTTAATAAATGACACTACTGTTTTATGCTGTTGCTCTAAGAGGCATATAACAGTTTTAACCAATAAAAAAGCTGTGTTATTATGGTCGTTGGATACAGCAATTCCGCCATACCGTGTTGAATTTGTAAATAAAGAAGAATTGAAAGATTGGTTTTTGCCGTAAATTTTTATTGCTTTATTTACAAGCGTAAGAATAATCTACTTCCATATAATATATTAATACATTTTCATGATTGTTATTAATCGTTGTATATGAAAAAACATATCATAATATTTTGTGCCGTTTTATTTTTTTCGGTTTGTGTAAATGCCCAAAACAATGCATCAATTAAAGAATATAAAAAGCAGTTTCCTACTTATGCTTTTTCAGATCCGAATCCCATTCCGCTGTTAACGCAAGTGTATCCGTATTTCCGTTATGATGGTTTTTCAACTAAAGGCATTAATAAAAAGTGGAAAGTTGTAGAACTTTCAAATGATTATATAACATTGATAATATTGCCTGAAATTGGCGGAAAGATTTGGGCCGCAATCGAAAAGAAAAATAACAGGCCTTTTCTGTATTATAATCATGTAATAAAATTCAGGGATATTGCCATGCGCGGACCGTGGACAAGCGGCGGGCTTGAATCAAATTTTGGCATTATCGGTCATACGCCTAACTGCGCAACGCCAGTTGATTATACAACCAAAACAAATGCAGATGGAAGCGTGAGTTGCATCATTGGTGTGTTGGATTTATTAACTCGCAGCAATTGGCGTGTTGATATAAATCTTCCAAAAAATAAAGCCTATTTTACCACGCAGGCTTTTTGGTACAACACCAAACCAATTGAACAACCTTATTATCATTGGATGAATGCTGCGCTTAAAGCTTCTGATGATTTGGAATTTATTTATGCGGGCAATAAATATTTAGGACATAACGGTGAGTATGCATCTTGGCCAGTGAATGAAACCAATGGTAAAAAGATTTCGTGGTATAAAAACAATGATTTTGGTCATTACAAATCGTATCATGTATTTGGAAAATACACAGATTTTTTCGGCGGATATTTTCATGACGAAGATGATGGAATGATAAGATATAGTTCACACGATGATAAGCCGGGAAAAAAGATTTGGATTTGGGGATTGTCGCGGCAAGGCATGATCTGGGAACAAATGCTTACAGATAATGATGGGCAATATGTAGAACTGCAATCAGGAAGATTGTTTAATCAAAATGCAGAACAAAGCACATACACGCCATTTAAGCATACAGATTTTGAACCTTATGCAACTGACACGTGGAAAGAATATTGGTATCCTATTGAACACACAAAGGGCATTGTGAAAGCAAATGAATATGGCGCTTTTAATATGTTGTATAAAGATGGCTGGCTGAAAATTTATTTTTCGCCGGCGCAATTCATCAGCGATTCTTTGATAATAAAAAATGATAATAAAATTGCGTATGCAAAAACATTGCAATTAAAACCTTTGCAAACTTTTGCTGATTCAATGCAAGTAAATGTTAATGCAGAAAAATTAAGTGCTGCTCTTGGAAAAGATAAACTTATTTATAATGCTGATGAACATGCTAATGATTTACAAAGACCAGTAGAAACACCAAAAGATTTTGACTGGAATACTGCTTATGGTTTGTATTTGCAAGGCAAAGATTTAATGGATGAAAAGTTATATGCAAAAGCTGAAATAAAGCTGGATAGCAGCATACAAAAAGACCATAATTTTTTACCTGCATTAACGCAAATGGCTGCGCTTATGTATCGCAATATGCGTTACGAATATGCTTTGCAATTGGCAAAGCGTGCACTAAGTATTAATACGGAAGATGGCGAAGCAAATTATTATTATGGTCTTATCAATGTGCAGTTAAATAATATCGCAGATGCGAAAGATGGTTTCGATATTGCTGCATTAACCCCCGCTTATCGCAGCGCTGCCTACACGAATCTTTCTTCCATTTATTTAAAAGAAAATAATAGTGACAAGGCATTGATGTATGCACAAAAAGCAATGGTTAATAATGCTTACAATATTGCTGCTTTGCAATTACAGGCATTAATTTTCAGACATGAAAATGATAAGCAAAACGCCGATAAAATATTGGATACAATTTTATCACTTGATGCGCTAAATCATTTTGCAATGTTCGAAAAATATTTATGGCAGCAGGATGATAAAATAAAACTACAGTTTACATCAACCATACAAAATGAATTGCCTGCGGAAACTTATACCGAGCTTGCAATTTGGTATTATAACAATAATTGCATAAGTGAGGCGGAGCAAGTGTTTCAGTTAAGTCCGGCTTCAGTTACAGCAACGTACTGGCTTGCGTTTTTAAATAATAAAACAATAGATTTTGATAAGATAAATCCTTCATTCAGTTTTCCTTTTCGCAGCGAAACTGCAAATATAATAGAGCAACTTTTAAAAAAACAGGACAACTGGTTACTAAAATATCATCTCGCATTAATTTATCACGACCGCAATAGAATTAATGAAGCCAAACAATTGTTGTTATCATGCAAAAACATTCCTGCATTTGCACCGTTTTATGCAACACGCGCTGCAATTTTTATTGATAGTTCTGCTGATTTTATTTTATCAGATTTAAAAAAAGCATTTCAATTAGATAATGGCTGGCGATACCGCAAATTACTTGCAGAATTTTATATCAATCATGAACATGCAGATTCTGCATTACAGTTAATGCAACCTTACATGAAACAACATTCTGATGATTATGTGATGGGAATGTTGTATGGAAAAATTTTACTGTTGAATGATAAATATGCTGATGCAGATAAGTTGTTAACTAATCTTACAATAATTCCATTTGAGGGCGCCACGTTAAGCCATGAATTATACAGACAAGCAAAACTGATTGAAAGTATTAATGCGCTGAAAAATAAAAAATATATTCAATCAATAAATTTTATACAACAGGCAAAACTGTGGCCTGAAAATTTAGGTGTTGGTAAACCTTATGATGCTGATATTGATGTGCGATTAGAAAACTGGCTTGCATATTTAATTTATAAATCAATGAACAAAACAAATCAGGCAAAGCAAATGCTCGATTCCATTATAATAAACAGTAAAGAAGTAACGGATGCTGATAAATATTTTACCAATAGCATTATAACTGCATGGGCTTTTAAACAATCAAATAAAGATAAAGAAGGCAATGCATTGTTGCAAAAAGAAAGTGTAAATTATCCTGATAAAAAAATAGCAGAATGGATTGCAGCGCCGGATATAAACAATCTGCCTTCATCTTTAAATGAAAAAGAAAAAATGAATGCTGATATTATAAATCATTTAGAAAAAAATAATAAATATTCCGGTAAATAAATGCATCATTTTTTAGCAGGCATGAGTCTGCACTAATAACCATGAAAAAAATAATTATAATTTTTTTGTTTGTTTTATTGCACGCTGTATTGTTTGCACAACCATCTCCGCATGACTTAAATTTTGATACGCTGGCAGACCGCTGGGATGAAGCTATTCCGTTAGGCAATGGAATGCTGGGCGCATTGATTTGGCAAAAAGAAAATCATTTACGTTTTTCACTCGATAGGGCTGACCTTTGGGACTTGCGGCCAATGAAAGGCTTGCACCGCAAGGAGTTCAGCTATCAATGGGTGATTGACCATGTAAAGAAAAAAGATTATGCAATTGTTCAGCAATATTTTGATGCACCTTATGATAATGAACCTGCGCCTTCCAAAATTCTCGGCGGAGCATTAGAATTTGATACTAAAAATTGGGGTGATGTTCAATCAGTTCATTTATATGTGCAAAATGCTTTATGCGAAGTAAAGTGGAAAAATGGAATCATATTAAAAACATTTATTCATGCAACAAAACCCATTGGTTGGTTCAGATTTGAAAATGTAACCGGTAATTTTACACCGCACTTAATTGCACCAAAATATCAGGGCGAAGTGAAAGTAGCCGGCGACCCTGTGGGCGGAGATGATTTATCAAGGCTCGGTTATAAGCAAGGCACAATTCATCAACAAAATAATAGCATTATTTATAAACAGGAAGGATGGGACGGTTTTACATATCAAATAAATGTACGGTGGAAAAAAATAAATGCAACGACTATTGAAGGTGTGTGGAGTATTTCTTCACAATATCCGCATAAAAAAATAAATATAATTTCATCTGTTATAACACAACAAGCATTGCAAAATAATTATGCAAATAATTATGCTTCGCATGTTGCATGGTGGAGAAATTTCTGGAGTAAATCGGCAATTCATGTGCCCGATACCTTATTAGAAAAACAGTGGTATTTAGAGCAATATAAATTTGGTTCAGCCTCACGCAGAGGTGCGCCGCCTATTTCGCTGCAAGCCGTATGGACAGCGGATAACGGAAGATTACCGCCGTGGAAAGGCGACTTTCATCACGACCTGAATACAGAGTTAAGTTATTGGCCTTGCTACAGTGCAAATCATCTGGAAGAAGGGTTGGCATTTCCCGATCATCTTGATGCAAACAAAGCCAACTATAAACGTTATACAAAAATGTATTTTGGCAAAAATGGTTTGGCAGTTCCGGGCGTAACCACATTGGATGGAACCGAAATGGGTGGCTGGATACAGTATTCATTTTCGCCCACAATTTCTGCATGGCTGGGGCAGCATTACTATTTGCAATGGCGATATAGTATGGATAGAAATTTTTTGAAAAACAGGGCTTATCCGTTTATAAAAGATGTGGCAATTTTTCTTGAGAACATAACAGAAAAAGATGAGAATGGTTACCGTAAATTACCAATAAGTTCCAGCCCCGAAATAAATGATAATGATATTAGCGCATGGTTTCTTCAAAATACAAATTACGATTTGGCATTAATGAAATTTACTTTTAAAGTTGCCGCAGAATTAGCAGATGAACTGCAGTTAAAAAATGAATCCGCACATTGGAAAGAAATAGAAAATGAATTTGGAGATTTTGCGCTAACAAAAAATAATGAGCTGATGTTTGCCCCAACAATGGCTTACAATCAGTCGCACCGCCATTTCTCGAACATGATGGCTATTCATCCGTTGGGTTTAATAAAATGGGAAGATGGCGCAAAAGCGCAATCCATTATAAAAAATACCATTTATTTGGCTGATAGCATTGGCCCCGATAATTGGTGCGGATATTCCTATGCATGGATGGCAAACATGAAAGCAAGAGCGAAGGATGGAGAAGGCGCCGCAAAAGATCTGCAAATTTTTGCAAAGGCATTTTGTTCCATCAACAGCTTTCATTTGAATGGAGACCAAACAAAATCGGGTTATTCAAAATTTACTTATCGCCCATTTACTCTCGAAGGAAATTTTGCGTTTGCCGCAGGCTTGCAGGAAATGTTGTTACAGAGTTATGCAGGCTTTATAGAAATAATGCCAGCAGTACCGGCTGCATGGAAAAATATTTCTTTTAAAAATCTGCGCGCAGAAGGCGCTTTTTTAGTTGATGCAAAAAAAATAAACGGTCAAATAAATGCAATAAAAATTATTGCCGAAAAAGGTGGCACCACAAAATTGAAACTCCCTTTTAAAACATTTTTTGTTGCTTCAAAAAAAGATGTTTTAATAAAAAACACAGGTGATGGTTTTATTACATTAACCTGCAAGCCAGGCGGAGTAATTGTTTTAAAGAATGAATATGAATAATTGGTTGTGGCAGATCATGCTATAAGGTCTGTTGATTATAGGATTATTTAAATTGATAAATAATTTTTAAAATATGGAACATGAAAATAACCGATGTAAAAGTTTGGTTAGTTGAAGCCATAAAGTATAACTCGACATTATAAAAATTTATACTAATACAGGTCACATCTGCATTTTTAAGTTAATGCTTTTATTGAAATGACAAAAGCAGTTCCCTCTCCTTCCCTGGTTTCCACCTTTATTGTTCCTCCATGTTCTTTCGTGATGATGTCATAACTTAAACTCAATCCCAAGCCCGTTCCTTCGCCCGTTTGTTTGGTTGTGAAGAATGGCTGAAAAATTTTACCTATTAGCTTTGAGGGGATTCCAAAACCGTTATCCTTAACTATTATTTCAACCTTGTCATTTATTTTTTTTGTTTGAACTATAACTGTTGGCTTATAATTATCGCCTGCTTGCTTTTTCTTTTCATTCACTGCATAAAATGCATTATTAAATAAATTCAAAAACACTCTTCCCAAATCCTGCGGAACGATGTTTATTTTTCCAATCGAATCATCAAAATCAGTTTTAAAATCTGCATTAAATGTTTTGTCTTTTGCACGCAAGCCATATAACTTAACCGCAAACATTCATCACATAAAGCATTTATATCTGTTGGTTCTTTTACGTCTTTGCTTTGCATTGCATGTTGCAACATGCCTTTTACAATGGCACCGGCACGCTTGCCATGATGATTTATTTTTTCAAGATTTTGTTTGATGTCATTTGTTATTTCATCTTCCAATTGTTCACTTCTTTCTGCTTTTGGCTTTGAGCGTTCAGCTTTCAGCTCTTCTAATAATTCATTGCTTACTTCAGAAAAATTATTCACAAAGTTGAGCGGGTTTTGTATTTACTGTATTGCTAAGCCAGGGATTCATGATGGTGGAAATAATAAAATTGATGGAATCATCACACCCGTTGGTAACGCCCAGGCGCAAACACAAATTATCCATCAATGTATCACCATAATCTCCTCTTGTGAATGAAGATGAGGTTACTACAATTTCAGGAACATGTTCTGCTTTACCAGGCTGTTCGCTAAAGCTGAAGGCTCTGTAAATACAGTCATTCAATTCATTTACTTTATCCATATCAGTATTTGGCTTGCCATCATCGTTGTAATAATTATACATATAAGTAATAATGGTTTGGTCGCCGCCTAACTCTTTAAATAACGCAAATGCTTCAGCATCGTTTATTAATTGTTCGTTGGTTTTATTTACAATCCTGTCTCTTATAAATTCATATTGCTTTTGCACATCTTCAGAGCTTTTGCCTTGCTGTATGGCGGGTATGGGTACCAATGGCACAAAAAAGAATGGCAGGTTTGCAATGTTCATACAAACCATTGCTGCATATAATCTTTTTGCATTGAAGTAACATTCACCCGAGATTTTGCCATATCCATCCATATTGGGGCGCATCATTGTATGGCTGAAATACACTGCTGCTGCTGCGGCTCCCGGCTTGGAACCCTCCACACCATATACACCTACAGTTGGGTCAACACCGCCATGATACACTACCGGCGCAGTAAATGAAACTAAATTACGCATGGCAGAATTGCGATAGCATAGACCACCTGCGGGATAAGGAACATAGCCGGATTTATGCGGGTCAATGGTAATAGAATCGGCTTGTTGCAAAACCAAATATTGTTTTTTTACAAAATCACTCATGGGCAATGCAATCATCTCTTCTTCGCTGATGGATGTAAAAAAAGCATCATTGCTTTCATCATTGCTGTTGAGCATCGTTTTGTAATAACCTCCCCAGGCCGCATCCGCATGAATGGCAAATTCCAATCCTTTTGTACGGTATTCGTTTCTTACCTCAAGCACACATTTCAGCGGGTCAACGGCGCTTTCTTCTGTAGTGCCGATGATAGCCACTACATTCATTAATGGTATTTTTTTATTTAGACAATTATCTAATTGCTTACGCAAATCGTTTATATCCATCCTTGCTTTTTTATCAACATGAATACTTATCATGTTGCCGGCGCCGATACCCAAAATGGCTGCGCCTTTGGGCCACGAATAATGACGTGTGGCAGAGCAAAGTGAAACCGGTGTTTGTGTAATCGTTGGTAAATATTTTGAAAGAATATTCGGTAGTATTTTTATCATTTGTTGTATAATACTCCTTACAAATATTATCGTATATGCCGAGCACCTCATCTATCGGAAGGTTCAAAAGCGTCCAGTCATCAAGTGCCAGCAAAGATGCTTTGTTGCCATTCAACAATTTTACCTGGAAATTTTTTGCCTTATCTAAAAAAGAATTATTTTTTACTGCATCTGCTATTGCAGCCTTTACGCTTACAGGATAAAATTTTAAATTTCTCGCCATCCACAAACCTTCTAAATTAGCAACAGAACCATCGCAGGTAATATGTCCCCAACCTGTAACCTGGTTATCTAGCAATTTAAATTCACCCGGCTTTTTTCCAATCGGGTTGATGGCATATCCGAGCATTTTACACAATTCATTTCCTACATACATTTCAATTAGTGTTGTTACCGGCGAAGCTTCAGCAGCTACATTATTTTGATTGTACAATAATGCGGCAAAATAACCCAGGATGCCCGGCAGCGTTGTATCCCATAGCATGTGCCCGATGGTATGCACACTAAAAAAAGCGCCGGAACCTTTTAACTGGTTGATGAGCTTATCATATTCATAACCCATCCATTTTAAAGTATCAATAAACTCAGGTGATTGCTGAATTGCTTTATCAATATAATCCGGATCTGATGGGAAGTAATTTTTTCTTGAATCAATATTGCCTTGTATAGCATGTTGAATCAGCTCCTGCATATACTTAAAATTATCACCTCTTGTGCCGGGAAAGAAAGTTTCAATAACCTGCCCGCTTTCGCCTGAAAGTTTTATTCTTGTTTCTTCAGGTTCGTTTAGGTGAGCCTTTAATAAATGTTTTGCAAAGCGGATGGAAGATGGTTTATCCGTATGAAGTATGATTTAAGTTTTGATGTGGTTATGCTGATGCTGATTTTTAAAAAGCTGCTTAGATTTAATAATCATAAACAGCAAGTTTAATTTTAGTGAAAACATTAAGGGGTTAAATCAGAATTAAAACAATCTCTGAAAATTTTCCAGGACCCGTCTTCCTGTTTCCAAAGTTGTATTGATTTTCCAACAAAATAACTCAGCTAAAATTCTTAGTGTGATTCTCCAGGTCGAAAATGCCACACACTTGAGGCTTTAACGTTTACAAACAATACCTCACAATTATCATTAGCAATTGGTGATGCTTCGATTATCAAATAAAATAATACAATTATGATTTATTATTAATAACTAATATTAATTTCTTTCGATTTTATAATCGGTTGTATAACATAAATTAATTGCTCTAAATGTTCCAAAAAAATTCCCGATCTCGTTTCATTGTTTATTTATTAATGAATAGTTTTTGAAATAGTTAATGTCCAATTGCTTTCATAAACTCTTCTTTCTTTCTTCTTGCCACATCTAAAGTTTTACCATTAATCATGATTACCTGTCCGCCTTCCCCCTTTAAATATTTTTGAACGTGATTTTTATTAATGATCCAGGAATGATGAATGCGGATAAAAGTTGAATGCGGCAGTAATTCCTCAAAATCTTTCAGCGTTTTAGAAACCGTTATTTTTTGCAAGGGCTTTATATAAACAATCGTATAGTTATTTTCTGCTTCTAAATAAATTATATCATTTAGTTCAACAAACTGCAATCCTTCCAATGAAGGAATGGCGATACGATTTGATTGATTTTTTTCAAGCATGAGATTATGTAAAAGCGTTTCAAGCCTTTCATTGCCAGCAACAAGTTTTCTTTTTTGTTTAACCATTTCTATTGCCTGCTTCAGTTCTTCTACTTCAACAGGTTTAACTAAATAATCAAGGGCACTGAATTTTATAGCCCGTATTGCATAATGATTATATGCAGTAGTAAAGATGAGTTCAAAATTTCTATTACTTAATTTCTGCAACATGGTAAAGCCATTCATACGTGGCATTTCCACATCAAGAAAAACAATATCAGGATGTTTTTCTTCAATAGCTTTTATACCTTGTTCAGCACTTTCACATTCAGCAATAATTTCAAGTTCTTCGCAATTCGAAATAATTTTTTGTATGAGCGATTGCCGGCTGCGCGCTTCATCATCTACTACAATTGCCTTTAGTTTATTCATTATGTCATCAGTTTATTAAACTTATAGTTACTCTTGTTCCTGCTGCTTCACTGTTTTCATTATACAAATCCGTAATAGTAATATTACCATTGTTATTTTGATTAAATAAATTGATACGTTTACTTGTAATATCCAAGCCCATTGACTGGTGATTAAGCTTATTGAGTAATTTATATTCTATTGCTTTTTTTCTGCCGATGCCATTATCTTCTATCAAATAATTAATACAATTATTTTCAGCCTTCACATCAATCAGCAGTTGCCTGCTGCCATATTCTTTGTTCAGCAATCCATGATGAATAGCATTTTCTACATACGGCTGAATAATCATGGGCGGCACTTTATAATCGCCTTGTAAAATTTCCGGAGCAATATTTAATTGATAAGAAATTTTTTTGTCCCATCTTAATTCTTCAAGTTCAACGTAAAGTTTTAATGTCTCCAGGTCTTTCCAGCATGGAATAGAATTGGTTTTTGAATTTTCAAGTATGGCACGTATAAGCTTTGCAAATCTTGCCAAATAAGTGGTTGCTTTTTCTTTTTCATTTGTTTGAATAAGATTGTCAATTGAGCTAAGACAATTAAAAATAAAATGCGGGTTCATTTGTGCACGTAGTGCTATCATTTCTGTTTCCGCAATCTTTTGTTTTAATTCTGCTGCTTTTTTTACCTGCTGAAACCTGCGCCGAATAAGCATTATAGTCGATGCAACTACAACAACAACTAATAATAAAATAAACCATGTTGTTTGCCACCAATGCGGCTGCACTTCAATCATCAATTCATCTTCACCTGCGAATCTTTCACCATATTTATTTCCGCCCTGCACATGCAGCGTGTATTTACCCGCAGGTAAATTGTAAAATGTAAGATGCCCGTTTTCATTTTCCTTCCATTCTTTCATTGCTCCATCCAACTTATAATAATAGCGGTTGCTTTCCGCATTATCAAAATTGAGTACAGCAAAATCAACTGAAAAAATGTTTTGATGAGGAGTTAATGTTATTTTTTTATTATTGTCGCTGGAAATATTGAAAGGAATATTTTTATTTTCTGTACCAGCTTCAGAGAAAAAAGTTTTTATACCTGCAGAAGTATTTTGCAATAATTTTTTTGGGTTGAATTTTATCACATATCCTTCAGCGCCGCAATAAATATTTCCATCTTTTCCTTTTGTCAAAAAACCTAACAATGAATTATTTGGAAGACCATCACCTGCATTGAAATTGAAAATATTTTTTCTGTTGTGCAACAAGCAATACAAACCGCTTTCGGTGCTCATCCATATGTTCTCATCATCATCTATACAAATTTGTTGGATAGCAACTCCGCCAAGCATCGGATGGGTTGTAAAATCATGTATAATATTTTTTGAAAGAGGATTATATTGAATCAAACCATTCGCCATGCCTATCCAAATATTTCCTTGCTTATCTTCAGCAAAACAATCAAACGTACTGCTGATGTTTGCATTTAGGTTATTAATAACTGATGCAACAAAGGAATTTGTTTTTGCATCATATTGATACAATCTATTATTGCGGGGTGTTGTAAAAATTTCTCCTTTTTTGGTAACAATCATTGCCATCAGGTTTGCAGGCAAACAATTTTTGCAACATACAATATAATAGTGCGCTGTAAATTTTTTTTGTTCAGGATTAAACACATAAATACCGTTGCCGCCGTTATTGCGCGTACGTATAAACCAGGCAGTATCATTTAAAACAGCTATATTTCTAAATCCTGCAAGTAAATCATTACCCGGCGGTTGATACAATTGATATGTGTGATGCTGCATATTAAATTGAACAAGACCAGCATTAACGGAAAACCAGTAATTTTTTTGTTTGTCTTTTACAATGCTAAACGCCTGGCTTGCGCTGTTACGCAAACTATCACTGCCTTGCGGATAAAGCGTCGGAATAATTTTTATTAATAAGCCATTTTTATCAAACTCGTATAAACCGACATGGCTCCAGTTTGTCATTAAATAGCTGCTGTCATCTTCAAAAAAACTATACATATAGCCTGCATCTTCTGTATAATTGTTTTTTTGTTCAGCAGGAATGCGCCATGTTTCAATTAATTGTTTTGAAGGCTCGATATAACTCACCCCTTTGTTTGTAGCGAGCCAGAGAATATTTTGTTTATCAGTATATACTTTGTAAACCTCATTTCCAGAAACGGAAAAATTATTCAAAGCATCATGCATGTATTGAAATGATTTTTGCGTAACCGGATCAAGTAATATCAAACCGTTATCTGCGCCTATTGCAAGCCATGAAAAATTATTTTTGTCTCTCCATTCTGCAATAGAAAAAATTGTTATGCTCTTGCTAACAGGGGATACTTGCGTGAACTTACCTGTAGTGCTGTTAAACCTATAAAGCCCGTTCTGAAATGTTCCTGCCCAATAATTTCCTTTTTTATCCTGGTAAAATGTAACAATAAAACCAGCAGGCGAAGCGAATGTGTCAATAGCAACTTTATCTTTATTTAACCTGAACAAATAATTCTGCGCATAAGCCCAATATTTTTTTTGCACATCCACATATAAGCCGAATATCTGCAACTGCGTTTTTTTTGCAAACCTGCTTTGAGCATCAAGTTGTATGTAAGTATAATGAAGTTGCGCGTTAAATCTGTACAAACCGGCTGATGTTGTTACCCATTCATTGTTTTGCTCATCTGTAAGCAATGCGTTATTGTTATCTGTTTTTAATGATGATGTGTCGTCGTCTTTATGTTTAAAATTTATAAACTCATTTTTTTGCCTTTTGAAAAAACTCAATCCTTCTTCGGTAGAAACCCAGAGATTGTTTTTTTTATCAGGCTCTACATTCAACACCTGGTTTGCCAGCGAATTTATATCTGAAGGTTGATGATGAAATTGTTTTATGCGGTATCCGTCAAAACGGTTTAAGCCATTATCAGTTCCGAACCATAAAAAGCCTTGCGCATCCTGTGCAATGCTCCTAACAGTGTTGTTACTTAATCCTTCTTTTTCTGTAAGATGTGAAAATTTTAAGTTAGGGAATGATTGTGCGCAGCAATGAAAACAACACAACATAAAAAGGCAGTATAATAATTTTTTTTTCACTACTGATGTGAAGTTTTTATAAAATTAAAACATAATCAACCGGAAGAATTATTTATGCTGTCTTATATCAACTTTTAACCAATGCTACCCAAGCTGATTCATTACCCTCAAACGGATTTATTTCGCCTGTTCTTTGTTGCTGAATATTTTCCACTTTAAATCTTTGCGCATTTTTAAAACCGCATTGCTCCACCAACTTCATAAAATAAGCAGGTTCATAACAATTCATAAATTCAAGACCAACTGTTTCTACTATTTTACTTACTATCTCTATCCCTAAAGCTCTTTTATCTTCATCCACGCATTCAGGATTTATACCAAAATCACAAACCATCTTTGAATTACTAGCTGCAAAAAATGTCAGCACATTTCTTAATTCGTTTTCAGTTAAATAATATGTAATGCCTTCGAGTACCATAATACCAGGTTCACTAAAGTTATATCCATTTTCAGCAAGGCATTTCTTCAGCAACTCAATATTTGTAATATCGCATTGAATAAATTTTATGTTTGGGCAAGTTCCATTCAAACATTTTTCTTTTTCCTTTAATGAATATTTGTCTATATCAAATACCTTGCTGTTCAGATACAACGATGCAATTTCAACAGACAAAGGGTCAATACCTGCAGCCAATATAACAACCTGCCCGATAACATTTTTAATTTTGCATTGTTCTAAAAACTCTACTACACATTTTCGCACAAAAAATTTCCGGTTAGTTAAAATCTGTCTTTGAACAAAATCCAAATGCTTATCAAATCTTTTATACAAAACATCAGCAGCACTTAAATCAAGATTATTGAAATAATCTTTTGCATTCTTACTTTGCCAAACATTTTTCGAAGTCCAGTTGAGCACCAGCGCTGACGTATCTGATATTATCATGAGTATTTGATTTAATTTATAACTAAATTTTTTTTATCTGCAGTTATTACGCGGGAACTACCTGTATTTTTTTCAACCAGCGGCTTGCTTGCATCTACGAGCAGCCACAATAAACAACCGGCAAATAAAACGCCTGCAACTACAAACAGCGGTGTATTAAAATTGTGCGTTACATCAGCAATTTTTCCAAATACAATTGAAAGAAAAAATGCGCCCATGCTTCCTGAAAAATTAATAATGCCAGCTACGGTTCCGGCTTTATTTTTTCCAATATCAACACAGGCAGAAAAATAATTTATTCCATTAACAGGTATAAAAAAATAGCAAAACATAAGGCAGGCAGATGCGATGGCATTGCTGGTTGTTATTGCTGCTGTTATAAATAATAAACACATTATGCCCAATGCAATCATCCCAATTAACCGGCGACCAAGTTTGATACCTTGTTTTTTAACGAACCGGTCAATAAAAAATGCAGAGAACAACCCACCAATTATTCCAACAACAAACAAATAAGACGTTGTAAACTTCATTGCCGTTTCAGAAAAATGTCTTCCTTCCTGTAAATACACAGGCATCCATGCAAGAAAAAAATACAGCGCCCATTGCGAACAAAAAGCCGCCAATGCCAATGCCCATAAGCTGCGGTTTTTAAAAGCAATCCTCCACGGAAATTTTTGTTCATGATTAATAAAGCGTCGGTTATTTTCAATCAATAATTTTTCTTTTACAGAAATATTTTTCATTTCTCCAGGTTCATTTTTAAACCATGCAAAACAAACCAGTACCCAAACTAATCCTATCAATCCGTTTACAAAAAATGGTGCACGCCATCCGTAAGCTGCAGCAATGGGAACAACTATTAATGGAGCAATAGCTGCACCTGCGCTCGACCCTATCATTAAGCATGATGTGCCCTTTGAAGTTTCAGCAACAGGAAACCAACGCGATATGGTGCCGCAACCATTTGGGAAAGCGCCTGCTTCACCCATTCCAAATAAAAAGCGCGTAAACATTAATGTGATAAAACCTGTTGTTGCACCGGTTATTGCTGTGAATATTGACCACCATATTACAATGCGAATGAAAACTTTTTTCTGCCCGATGCGATCGCCCAATATACCCGCAGGAATTTCAAACAATGCATACGCCAATGCAAACGCGCCAAGCACATAACCGAATTGTGTGTTGCTTAAATTGAATGCAGTTTTTATCCTTACACCAACCAAAGAAATGCAAACCCTGTCGAGATATGTAATGAGTATTAAAAAGAATAATAGAATCAATACACGATAACGATATGGAAATTTATTCTTCATTTATAGCGATGAGTATGAGAGATTTTATCTTTATGAAAGAGCTTTTCTTTTATGGCCTCTTCATTGTACCGCAGTTTATTCTGTTGAATTGTGTTACATCAAGCATGCAATCACTCCTTTAGAAATTTCAAATTGGTAGTTTTTTTATTTTGTTCGATGCTTACACGATAAGTACCCGCTGCTAAACTGCCTACATCAAATAAGTAATTATTGTTTTCAACAGTAATTTGTTTAACGATATTCCCGGAAATATTTATTATCGAAATCGTTGATGGAGCAGATGAATTCAAACCTTCAATTTGTAAAATATTTTTTGCGGGATTTGGATAAATTCTAACTAATGATGATGCAGTGAAGCATACAGATACAATTTTTGAATAAGTAAATTGTCCGTCTTTGTCAACAATTTTCAAACGATAATTAACTATCTGCTGCTGTGTATTTTTATAGGGTAAAGCGTTATCGGAAAATGAATAATTCGTTACAGAATTATTGTTTCCTTTTGCAGCTATCGTTCCGATTTTAGAGAAGCTTATTCCATCAATGCTTCTTTCAATATCAAAATAGCTACTGTTAATTTCCTGCGTGGTTTGCCAGGCAAGATTTACAGTTTTACCCTCGTATGCAGCAGTGAAATTTATAAGAGTTAAAGGCAATATCTCTGAGAGAGAATCAGATAATCCCAACCAATAATCATTCACACTTCCGGTAGTATCGAAGGCATAAATTTTTTGATAATTATCACTTCCATCCGTTTTCACTTTATATATCCCTAATAAATTTTGTATGCGTGCTATGAAATAAATATTTTTCATATCACTTGCCCATACAAGGTCTGGTGTAAGTGTATCAGTTACTCCAAGCTGAAGAACAAGTGTGCTGTCAGTTCCGTTAGGTTTAATCTTATAAATACTATTTGTAACATAATATAAGCCGGGCGTGGTTTTATAATAAGCAATCCATTGCCCGTCAGGAGACCATACAGGATATAAATCTCCGGGATATGTATGAGGTACTTGCAGTGAATTACTTCCGTCAAAATTTTTTGTATAGATACCAAAATGCACATTGTGATATGTAATTGCCGAATCTGTTAAACGCACGATAGGCTGATCAGAATAACAATCGCAGGGAGTACAACCAATATCATGATTATTAGTTCCATCGATATTACTCGCATACATACTGCATGCAAAACCATAAGCTAATTGAGAATCGTGAGGAGAAAAATCATAATAGTCAAGATAATCGCCTCCGTTAAAAAAAATCAGCGTGTCTTTATGCGTTACTAAATTTCTTATGTAAACACTTGCATCAAGACTTTGATTTGACTTTTCACCATTCGCAAAAGCCATATAGTTGCCATTATGAGAAACTCTTGGCCTGTACCCTAATGTAACAAAGGTTTTTTGGCTTGCATTATCAATAGAATAAATTGTATCAGGATGAACAGTTGAAGTATCGTTGTGATGACTGAATACTATTTTATTCTTAAGACTTTGTGCATGTGTTGTAATTATAACATACAATAAAATGAAGCAAAGTGAAATTGGTTTCATAACAAAAATTTGAAAGTTATCAGATGACAAGTAATTTATTTTTACCTGAAACCTTTATAAATTAAAAACCTGTTACGAAAATATATCTGCAGCAAATCGTATCAAGTGCATTTGAGTAAGTGGCAAGAATATTTGAGCAAGTGGATGGTTTTATGAAAACAGTTGAGTAACATTTAATTTACATACAGTTTAGCTTAAAAAAAAGGTGAGCATTCGGCAGCAATAATAATTTGAAAAAAAATGTTATTACCCGCATAAAAGGTTAGAAGTTAGTTCAATTCTTCCTTCTCCGCAAAAAGGTTTTCTTCTTTTTCATTCTTATATTTGCACTGAAATATTTGTTGAAATGAAGAAGTTGTTTTTAATATTATTTTTTATTTTTTATTTTTTATTTTTTACTTTTCAATTTGCAAATGCGCAATGCTCCATCTGCACTAAAACAGCACAACAATTAGGTGCGAAACCCGCACGTGGCTTAAATGCCGGAATAATTTATTTGATGTTTACCCCTTTTGCGGTGGCTTCAGTTATTGTATACCGATGGTGGAAAAGAGAAAAAGAAATCATTAATCAAAATCAGGAATAACTTTTTGTTTAAGTTATTTTTGATTCCTCTCCCTAAAAAAATCAGGAATTATTATTGTTAGTTTTGCATGCATGCAAAAATTTTTAGTTATACAAACCGCATTTATTGGCGATGTGGTTTTGACAACAGGAATAATTGAAAAATTGCATCATTTTTTTCCCGAAGCTGAAATTGATTTTTTAGTTCGCAAAGGCAATGAAGCGCTGCTGGCAAATCATCCATTCTTACATGAAGTTTTAATTTGGAATAAAGGGAAAAATAAATATGGTAATTTATTTGCTCTTTTAAAAAAAATCCGTGCACATAAATATGATAAGATCATTAATGTACAACGCTTTGCGGCAACAGGTTTTCTTACTGCTTTTTCAAATGCAAAAGAAACAATTGGTTTTGATAAAAATCCCTGGAGTTTTTTTTTCAACAAAAAAATTAAGCATCAAATAAGCACAATAAAAAATCCAATTCATGAAATTGAAAGAAATAATTTATTGATTGAAGATTTCACTAATTCAGTTGCTGCGAAACCAAAATTATATCCATCAAAAAATAATTATGATTCTGTTCAATCTCTCCAAAACCAGCGCTACGTCTGCATTGCGCCGGCATCGGTTTGGTTTACAAAACAATATCCAAAACAAAAATGGATCAGCTTTATCAGCAAACTTCCTTCATCAATAAACATATATTTATTAGGTTCGCCATCCGATAAAATTTTGTGCGAAGAAATAAAAAAAGCATCCGATAATCCTAACATTTTTAACCTTGCAGGAAAATTAAATTTTTTAGAATCAGCCGCATTGCAAAAAGATGCTTTAATGAATTATGTGAACGATTCTGCGCCTTTGCATTTTGCTTCCGCCGTAAATGCGCCCGTTACTGCGGTGTATTGTTCTACCATTCCTGCGTTTGGTTTCGGACCTTTAAGCGATGAAAGTTTTATTGTTGAAAAAAATGAGCCGCTGTATTGCAGGCCTTGTGGTTTGCATGGTTACAAAGCTTGTCCGCAAAAGCATTTTAAGTGTGCATTAGATATTTCAGATGAGCAATTGTTAATAACTGTTTCAAAAAAACTTACTTAAATTCATTTGCAATTTTATAAAGATTGAAATTATTTTGGTGATATTTTTCTTTTATTATTTCAATCAATTTTTTCTTATCAATGTTTTTCATTTTATTTTTTTGAATAAGCTGATAACATTTTTCTGCAAGCAATAAAATTTTTTTATCAGAAGAAATTATTTGTTGCTGATGCTGAAAAATTTCATGCATTAATTCATCAATTCCTTTTTTTTGCGAAGCAATAGTTTTTATTATTGAAATTGTATTTTGTTTTTTTTGACGAAGCAATAAATGCAAGTTTTTTACCAATTCATCAGCGCCGGATTTATCAGCTTTATTTACAACAAGCACATCTGCAATTTCCATCAAGCCTGCTTTCATCGTTTGCACTTCATCGCCCGCATCAGGCACTAAAACTAAAACAGTTGTATCTGCAAGACTTGCAATTTCAATTTCGCTTTGCCCAACACCAACTGTTTCAATAATTATGAAATCGAAATTTGCAGTTTTTATCAGTTCAGTTATTTCAATAATTTTCGGATTTAATCCGCCTAAATTTCCTCTTGTTGCAAGCGAGCGAATAAAAACATTTGGATGATTGTACCATTCATTCATTCTAATTCGGTCACCAAGCAAAGCGCCCAAATTAAACGGTGAAGAAGGATCAACACAAAGCACAGCAACTTTTTTATTTTGCTGAACAAAATAACCAATCATTGCATCGGTTAAAGTACTTTTGCCTGCGCCCGGCGAACCAGTGATGCCAATGATTGGAATTGATTTTTTTTGAGACAAATTCAATAATATTTCTTCAAAACCCTCTGCTTCATTTTCAACAATAGAAATGGCTCTGGCAAGCGTTTTGATATTACCGGTTTGTATTTCGTTTAAAATTTTATTCAACTTAAAAAATATTCAATGCCTTTCATTTACTTTATTTAGTTTGCTCAATCTTTCCCATTCTTCCATTTCCAAAATCTTTTTTAGCAAGCTTAATAAATTTTTTTATCTCACTTGCATTTCTTCCGTATAAAATACAATTTTTAATGTGTGCGTTTACATGATTTTTATAATTATGCGTTGATTGCAGAGCACAATTTTCATATTTTTTTTTCAGATAAAGCATGTTTCGATATATGTAATAACACCGAAGCGGCGAATGAATTATTTTTTTCTTTTTTACAGTGAAAAGCGTTTTAATTGAAGACCGATAAACTTGTTTGCCCAATTCGTGAGAAAGAAAAACATTCGTAAATTCAACGATGGAATAACTGCACAATTTTGCGCGAACACAGTAATCAAAATCAACAGCATCAATAAACAGCGCTTCATCAAAGCCGTCAATCTTTTTGTATAATGAAAGATTTAGTAACGCGCCGGCTGTAATCAATTCTTCTAACTTTTCTTTTTCATTATGTTGACATTCTTTTGTTGATAGAATTGTTTCTCTGCTATATTTTGGCGCAAACATTGCAACATTTTCTTTGTTTTTATATTGTGAAAAACAACTGAAATAATTAGAAATTGCATCCAAAGAAAATTTTGAATCCTGATCCATTGTAAGCAACCAATCGAAACCTTCTTCCAAAGCTAAGGTGCAAGCCTGATTTAATCTTTTCGCAATACCCAGATTTTGATTGTCGTGAAAAAAAATAATTTTAGGAAGTTTTGATAAATTTTTTTTTATGTGAGATTCTGTTTCAGAATTATCAAATACAAATATTTTATCAACATAATTATAATAGGTTTTAATATTTGAAATAATATCTTTATCTACATAATATAATATTATAACTGCCGCTATTTTCATACTATATTTTACAAAATATTTTCATTGATAAGGACACGATGCACAAAAAAAACTATATTTTAAATGAGAAAGAAATCCGGTAATTTTTATTTTTCTGCTATATACAATTTTTCTGTATTTCATTAAGAAAAAAAATAAACCGGCATCAAACTTTTTTGTAGCGGATCGATTCCATAGATAGTAAAGTTTTTCAAAAAAAGTTTTATCTCTTTCATTTATATTTGGCAGCGTTATGAAATGAGCAAGATTAATATTTACTTCTTGCTTAAAAAAAATATATTCCTGTTTAATAGTATAATCTGATAATAAATTTGCGGTAACACTTCGCGAATGTTTTCTTTGATACACTAACGTTTGCGGCACATAAGAAACGCCACCGTTGCAAGCAGCAACTACGGCAAACCACCAATCGTAAAATATATTTTTAGGCACCGGCAAAGCAAGTTGCAGCAAGAGTTTCCTAATAATCATTGCGTGACCACTGACTGTATTATATAATGAAATTTTTCTTGGATCGGTTCCAAAAAATCTTTTGTATTTCGGGTTCGGTTTTGCATTTAAGGGAATTTCATTTTCAAATCTTACCGAATCGCAATAAATCAACAAAGTATCTTCTTTCCAATTATCAATAAGTTTTTCAATTTTTTGTTTGTGCCACATATCATCCTGATCAGAAATGGAAATTAAATCGTGTGTTGCAAGCAGAAGCGCTTTCTCAAAATTTTTTGTGTATCCTAAATTTTTTTTATTTTGATAAAATTTAATGTTTACGTTTTGTTGTAAATATTCCTGAATTATTTGTACAGTGTTATCAGCCGAACAATCATCCACAATAATTATTTCATTGATCGGATAAGTTTGCTGAAGAATAGAATTAAGCTGATCTCTTAAAAAATTTTCTCCGTTATAAGTGCACATTACCACAGAAACCGCAGGTTTTTCAGTCATTCGCATGTATGATTTCAAACGATGGTAAATATTTATTTAATCCGTTTTTGCAAGATGTATAATTTTTATCAATTGCATTTTGCATTAATTGCGTATTTAATTTTTCTTTTTCTCTCCCAACTTCTTTATGAAAAAGGTGATAAGCAATACCACCCATTTTTAAAAACTTTTTTTTTACGGCGGCATTTATTAATCTAATCGCAATTTCGCTGTCTTCTTTGCCCCAGCCGGTAAAACTTTCATCATAACCGTTCACTTTTATTAAATCATTTTTCCAAAAAGCCATGTTGCAGCCTTTTACATAAAATGTATGTTTGCCGGTTTGTTTATATCGCGTTGCCATAAAATTTCTTAAAGGTTTTATACGCAAACCGTTAAAAAAATTTTTAGAGTTTTTTATGAATAATTTTAACTCATCCAAATCTCCGGTTTGTAAAATTTCTTCAGTAATTTTTTTTTGCAAAAGCACGCGGCTGCCTGTTATAAAATAACCGGGCGCGGCGATTGAAAGATGGTCTTTTATAAAATGAGGATGTAAAATTAAATCGCCATCAATTTGTATAAGATAGTCTGTGCTTGCTTTTGCGAATGCTTTGTTCCTGATTTTTGCAAGCTGAAATCCTTCATCCGGCTGCCAAACATGAAGAACCGGAACGGGAAAATTTTTTTGATGAAGCGAAATTAATTCAGCAGTTTTTACATCACTTCCATCATCTGCAATAATAATTTCAGTGGGTAAAACGGATTGTTTTTTTACACTTTCAAGGCAAATATTTAAAGCCTCAGGCCAATTATAGGTTGATATTACTAAACTGTTTTTCATCAATTAAATAAAATCAAAGAAATAATAAAAATCATGCTAACTTTTTATATTTATGTTAGATGTTTGCGAAGTTTTTATTGTGGCGCATTTTTCTAAAGTTAATTTAATTTCGTAGGGTAAAATTTCATTAATACAATGGCAGGGCTTGCGGTTATAAATGCAATAATCGCATGTTTTTTTTGAAACAAAAACTTGCGCTTTAACACCAACAGGACCCCAGCGCTCCGGACGAATAGACCATAAAGGCGCATAAATTCCTAACGCATCTTTATTGAGCGCAGCAGCAATGTGAAGTGGTCCGGTGCTGCAAGCTACAACTCCATCGCAATGCCAAATAAAAGAGATAAATTCATTCAACGGCATTGCGCCTGCAATATTTATTACATTATCTCCACACGCATTAGCAATAATTTGCGCATATTTTTTTTCGCTTTCAACGCCGGAAATAAAAATCTGAAATTTATTTTTATCGAGCGAATTTATAAGCTGAATATAATTTTCAATATCCCACTCGCGCCCGTTGCCTTTCGATTTTGGATGTACAATTAAATTATATTTATTTTTTTCAATTAGTTGCAAATCCTTTGCAGGTAAGGGCTGTAGCTTTTCCATACCATACAGCAAAGCAATTTCCTGCAAAGAAAAAATTTTATTAATGCCAAATGGCTTTAATATTTTTAGGTTTAATTGCGCTTCATGCAAAGGCGAATTTTTTCTATCAAGCTTAATTAATTTGTTACAGGTTGTCCAATGATACGGGCGATTTATTGTACCAACCCTCACAGCAATTTTTAATTGTTTAGCGCGTTTTGCAATTGCTTTTACAGGCTTTACATGCAAAATAGCTTGTGAAGAATTATCGCCTGTTTTTTTAGTCATAAAATTATTTACATCAATAAAATTATCAAAATATTTACAGGTTGCTGCAACATCTTTTGTGTATAAATTTCCTAAGAGAGAAATTTTTATTTGCGGAAAATATTTTTTTAATACGGCTGCAACGGGCATCACCAAAACAATATCACCAACACTATCTGTGCGGCTGATGATTACTTCAGTAGGAATTTTTTTTAAGTTGCTGAATAAATTTACCAACGCCTGAACTTTATTTTTTATAATTTTTTTTCATATTAAACCATTCAATAATTTATGCAAAGAAAATGAAATGTTGAAGAATGAATACTGAATTATTAAAATATTAATTTGCAATAAAATGCTATTTTTCTATGATCAATTTTATTCCCATATTTCCTTTAAGTATTGTGGTTTATCCGGGCGAAGAATTAAACCTGCACATTTTTGAGGAGCGATACAAACAACTTATTACTGAATGTTATGCAGAAGCAAAACCATTTGGCATTCCAACGGTTTTAAATAGTAAAATTGCAGAGGTTGGAACGCTTGTTCAAATAACAGAAATTGTAAAAATTTATGAAGATACACGCATGGATATACGTACAAAAGGAATAAGTGTTTTCAGAATTTTAGAACTGATAAATTCTGTTCCTGAAAAATTATACAGCGGCGCAATAGTAAATTATCCTGATAATAATGATGCAATAAATAAACTGATGATGCGCCGCGTTATTGCAGGCATCAGAGAATTGCATCGGTTGCTGAAAGTGGATAAAGATTTTAAAAAATCTGATGAAAAATTATTAAGTTATGATGTGGCGCATCATGCAGGTTTATCGCTGGAGGAAGAATACGAATTATTAGGTTTATTGCACGAAGATCAACGGTTAGAATATTTAAAACGACACCTGAATAAAATGTTGCCGATAATTGCAGGCGCAGAAAATTTGAAAGAAAAAATAAAATTAAACGGGCATTTTAAAGAGTTGAAAGGATTTTAAAGCGTTCGGCATTCTACGTTTATTATTCTGCATTTATCATTCAGCATTCAGTCATGTTCAATCAATCAAAAATCATTTATACAATCGGGCATTCTACAAAATCATTAGAAGATTTTATTCAAATTCTTCAATCATTCCATATTCAATTATTAGCAGATATCAGAAGGTTTCCCGGCTCAAGAAAATTTCCGCATTTTAATAAAGACTTTTTAAGTGCATCGCTAAAAAATTCAGGCATTAATTATATACATTTAGAAGAACTTGGCGGCAGAAGAAAACCTTTAGTTAATTCGCAAAATAATGCATGGCGCAATGCTTCTTTTCGCGGCTATGCAGATTATATGCAAACAAATGAATTTAAAAAAGCAGTTGAGCAATTGGAGAAATTAGCGCAGCAGCAATTAACGTGTTATATGTGCTCAGAAGCAGTGTGGTGGCGCTGTCACAGATCAATGGTTTCTGATTATTTAAAAACAAAAGGATGGATTGTAATGCACATAATGAATAAAGAAAAAGCGGTTGAGCATCCATATACGCCGGTGGCAAAAATTATACAAGGCAATTTATTTTATAAAGAATAATAAATATTTTTTATCTTATCTTGCCGCCTTTTAATTATTAAATTCATATAAAAAAAATCCTGATGAACGAACTGCTATCACTTTCAATATCCGCTGCATTAAAAGCAGGAAAAGAAATTCTTAAAGTATATAAAAACGATTTTTCAGTAGAAACAAAAACAGATAATTCTCCGCTAACATTGGCCGATCAATTGGCGCACAATGCTATTAAAGAAGTTTTAAACACAACAAAATTTCCTCAGTTAAGTGAAGAAGGAAAACAAATTTCTTATGACGAAAGAAAGAACTGGAAAACTTTTTGGCTGGTAGATCCATTAGATGGTACAAAAGAATTCATAAAAAAAAATGGAGAATTTACCGTAAACATTGCGCTTATTGAAAACGGAATTCCATTGATGGGCGTAGTATATATACCTGTTATGGGAAGACTTTATTATGGCGCCGAAAACATAGGAAGCTACTGTGTAAACTTACCTGTTATTGACCAAACAACAATTGATTTTAATATTATCAATAAACATGCAATAAAATTACCCTGCATTAATAATTCTTCAACTTATACAATTGTAGCAAGCCGTTCGCACTCAACACCCGAAACAGAAAAGTTTATTGAAGAAAAAAAAGCCGTTTATGGCGAAACGAAACTTATCAGTTCGGGCAGCTCTATAAAATTATGTTTGGTAGCCGAAGGAAAAGCGCAGGTTTATCCGCGGCTGGCGCCAACTATGGAATGGGATACCGCAGCTGGGCAGGCTGTTGCAAAATATGCGGGCTGTAAAGTTTATGATTATAATACAAAAGAAGAGCTTGTTTATAACAAAGAAAATTTGTTAAACCCCTGGTTTGTTGTTGAAAGAATTTAATGCATAAAAAAGTATTAGTTAATTACAAAAGATATGAATTTTGATTTGAAGAAATAGATAAAAATGCCTTTTATCATTCATAAATAATCATAAGTTTTAGTGTATGAAAATTGTTGTGGTAGGCACCGGATATGTTGGTCTTGTTACCGGAGCTTGTTTGGCAGATGTTGGCACAGATGTAATTTGTGTTGATGTAAATGAACAAAAAATTAAAGATTTACATAATGGCATTTTACCCATTTATGAACCGGGTTTGGACGACATTGTACACCGCAATGCTCAAAAAGCAAGGCTGCATTTTAGCACAAATATTAAAGATGCTATTATTGATGCGCAGGTTGTTTTTATTGCAGTTGGCACGCCGCCGGATGAAGATGGAAGCGCCGATCTGCAGCATGTGCTGGGGGTTGCAGATTCCGTTGGAAAATACATGACAAATTATTTGGTAACTGTTACAAAAAGCACCGTGCCTGTTGGCACAGCAGCAAAAGTAAAAGCGGCCATAAAAAATGCTTTGCAACAACGAAATGCAAACTTTGAATTTGATGTTGCATCAAACCCTGAGTTTTTGAAAGAAGGCGCGGCTATTGAAGATTTTTTAAAGCCGGATAGAATTGTAATTGGCGTAGAAACCAAACGCGCCGAAAAATTATTACATCAATTATATGATCCTTTTGTTTTAAACGGTCATCCGATTTTGTTTATGGATATTCCTTCCGCAGAAATGACGAAATATGCAGCCAATGCAATGCTTGCCACAAAAATTTCTTTTATGAATGACATTGCCAATTTATGCGAACTTGTTGGCGCTAATATAAATGAAGTGAGAAATGGAATTGGCTCTGATATAAGAATTGGAAAACGTTTTATTTATCCGGGTGTTGGTTATGGCGGCTCTTGTTTTCCAAAAGATGTAAAGGCGCTTATACGCACTGCCGAAGATTATAAATATCCTTTACGAATTTTAAGTGCAGTGGATGCTGTGAATGATGATCAGAAAAAAATTCTTTACAAAAAAATCTATCAATATTTTAACGAAGATATAAAAGATAAAGTATTTTGTGTTTGGGGTCTTTCCTTTAAACCAAATACCGATGATATGCGCGAAGCACCATCGCTAACATTAATTGATGCTTTACTTACAGCAGGTGCAAAAGTGAAGGCATACGATCCGGTAGCAATAGAAAAAGCAAAAGAAATTTTAGACGATAAAATATGTTATGCAATTGATGCAGTTGAAGCAGCTAAAAATACCGACGCAATAATTTTAATTACCGAATGGCCCGAGTTTCGGTTACCAGATTGGGAACATATTAAAACCAATATGAAAACTGCTGTAATTTTTGATGGAAGAAATATTTATCGCCCAAATGAAATGAAACAACGCGGCTTTATTTATTTTGGTATCGGATTAAAATAAATAATGAAAAAAAGAATATTAATTACAGGCGCAGCAGGCTTTTTAGGTTCGCATTTGTGCGATAGATTTATAACTGAAGGTTTTTTTGTAATTGGTATGGATAATTTAATTACAGGAAATCTGCAAAATATTGAACACTTATTTCCTTCGCCCGATTTTGAATTTTTTCATCACGATATTACAAGGTTTGTTCATGTATCAGGAAGGCTCGATTATATTCTGCATTTCGCATCTCCCGCCAGCCCGATTGATTATTTAAAAATTCCTATTCAAACATTAAAAGTTGGCGCTTTAGGCACACATAATTTATTAGGATTAGCAAAGGATAAAAGTGCCAGAATATTGGTTGCATCTACATCAGAAGTGTATGGCGATCCTTCTGTTCATCCGCAAACAGAAGATTATTGGGGCAATGTAAATCCGGTTGGTCCGCGCGGTGTTTATGATGAAGCAAAGCGCTACCAGGAAGCAATTACTATGGCTTATCACACTTATCATAAATTACAAACAAGAATTGTTCGCATCTTTAATACTTACGGCCCTCGCATGCGTTTAAATGATGGCAGAGTTTTACCTGCGTTTATTGGCCAGGCCTTGCGCGGCGAAGATCTTACTGTTTTTGGCGATGGAAGTCAAACGCGATCTTTTTGTTATGTGGATGATTTGATAGAAGGAATTTATAGATTATTATTTAGTGATTATGCAATGCCTGTAAACATTGGTTATCCCGGAGAAATTACGATCAAAGAATTTGCGGAAGAAATTTTGAAACTGACCGGCGCTAAGCAAAAAATAATTTATAAACCTTTGCCTACCGATGATCCTAAACAACGGCAGCCGGATATTTCTCTTGCAAAAAAATTATTGAACTGGGAGCCGAAAATCGGAAGAAAAGAAGGGCTTGAAAAAACATATAGTTATTTTAGAACGCTTACTACCGAAGAGCTTTACAAAAAAGAACACAAAGATTTTTCGGCGTTTATAAAATAATTAAATTTACTTCAAAATTTTACCTGAATTTTTCTTTCGTATTGGCGTCAAGAACAAGCTTCTTGTTCTGTATAAATCAAAATATCATCACTGCTGCAGTGAATTTCTTTATCATTATAATAAACATCAACTCTCCAAATATATTTTAATTCTTCTTTAGCTTCCCTGTCAAGCATTTGAATTATGTTTTTTATTTCATCAGTACAACTATCAATAACATGTTCTGCTTTTACGTTTAACACGTACCTATCACTTTTATATAAACCACCAAAATCAACATCACTTAGCCATACTTCTAAATATCGCTTATCTATTTTATTTTTATCACAAAATATTTTATTTAAAGTTTTTATAAGTGCTTTTTTATCCATTTGGAAATTTCCTTTATCGAAGTTATAAAATTCTTGGCATCATTACGAGTTATGCCTGTTAATATCTTATTTCTTCACTCCATTTGCTAACAACTGACCAGTGATATTTGAAATCAGCGTTATTTTCTAATTCATATTTAAATTCAATATAAATGCCAGATAATAACAGTAGTTGTTCGTAATCATGAACCTTGTAAGATTTGTAAATATTTTCAGGATTTTTTATTTTAAACTTTGTATCAAAAAAATCAGGAATAGCCAGCGTTTTACAAACTTTTGCTTTAAGCAGCAATTCAATCACGTACCCGGCTAAGTAAAAAGCGCTATCAAATCTGTCATTATTAAATAAACATTCCGCATCCTCTAATTTTGAATTTGATAAAGTTTCGATATCTTCCTGACATTTCAATTTATAGACCTTTTTTATAAAGATATATAATTGAAATTATCTTGCAACACTTATCTATTACTTACTTTTTTAACAACTCAACCTAAAATCACAAACTTTTAATTGCAAGTTTTTTTCTCCTTTCCATTCATTCAAATCAATTGAAAAAACAATATCGAGTGGTTGCTTTTTTTCAAGCAAAGAAAATCTATCCGCCATATTAAAGCCAATTCCTGTAATTATAATAGCGGTTTGTTTTATTACAAAACGAATATGTTGTTCTTTCAAAATTTTTGAATAACCTGTATCGCAAACATTTCGTGCAATAAAAACAGGCCGCATATTTTGCGGACCAAAAGGTTCCATCTGACTGATGATATTAAAAAAAGTATTGTTTAATTCCTGAAATGAAATTTCTGCATCAATAATTAACTCAGGTATCAGTAATTCTTCTGCAATAGTTTCTGAAACTACTTCTTCAAATTTATCAATAAACAAATCAATATTTTCCGGCAGCAAAGTCATTCCTGCTGCAGCAAAATGACCGCCATAACCAAGCAAATGTTCGCGGCATGCGTGCACAGCTTCATACAAATTAAAACCTGAAACACTTCTTGCGCTGCCCGCAATTATTTCACCGCTTTTTGTAAGCACAACAGTTGGGCGATAATACGTTTCAATCAATCGCGAAGCAACAATTCCTACAACACCTTTATGCCAGTGGTCGCGAAATACAACCGTAGTTTTTCTGTTGATAAAAATTTCGTTGCCGCCAATTATTGCCAGCGCTTCTTCAGTAATTGTGCTGTCTGCATCTTTTCTATCGGTGTTATCCAAATGTAACATTTCCGCATATTGCAGCGCTTTATCAAAATCTTTTTCAATGAATAATTGCACAGCTTTTTTTGCATCGTCCATTCTTCCGGCAGCATTAATTCTTGGCGCAACAATAAACACAAGATTATTTATGTGAAGATGTTTTTGCATTCCGGCTAACTGCAATAATGCTTTGATGCCAACACAAGGTTTTTCATTTATTTTTTTTAATCCATAAAAAGCAAGCACGCGATTTTCGCCGGTTATGGGAACAATATCTGCAGCAATTGCAGTTGCAACAAGATCAAGAAATTGAAGATATGATTCAGCAGGAAGATTGAAACGCTCGCTCAATGCCTGCATTAATTTAAAGCCAACGCCGCAGCCGCAAAGTTCTTTGTAAGGATAATTGCAATCATTTTGTTTTGGATTAAGAATAGCAATTGCATTTGGTAATTGCTTATCAGGAAGATGATGATCGCAAACAATAAAATCAATATTTAATTCTTTTGCATACGCAATTAAATCAACAGATTTTATTCCGCAGTCTAATGCAATGATGAGCGAGAAATTATTTTCAAAAGCAAAATCAATTCCTAATTTAGAAATGCCATAACCTTCTTTATAACGATGCGGAATATAAAATTCAATCTGCGGATAAATTGCTTTTAAAAACTGATACATGCACGCAACCGAAGTTGTGCCGTCAACATCATAATCTCCAAAAACTAAAATTTTTTCTTGTTTATTTATTGCAAGCGAAATTCTTTCAACTGCTTGAGCCATATCTTTCATTAACCATGGATTGTGCAAATGAAAAAGCTGCGGACGAAAAAAGTTTTTTGCTTCATCAAAAGTTTCAATGCCGCGCTGCACAAGTATTTTGCAAAGTGTGCGATTTATTTTAAGCGCATTTTGCAATGCATCAACTTTTAGGTTATCGGCTTGTAATATGTTCCATCTTTTTTGCATCAGAATTTGCGATCTGTTGTGTAACGAACTAAATCTTCCAAAGCCATTCTTACTTCAGACTCAGGAAATTCATATAATAATTGTAAAGCTTCGTCGCGAAAACCAAACATTTTTTTTGTTGCGTATTCAATGCCGCCGGATTGTTGCACAGCATCAATTACAAATTTTATTTTTTGTTTTTCTGTATTTTCATTTTTTACAATGTAAATAATTTTTCTTCTCAATTGTGATGAACAATTATTAAGTGTATAAATTAATGGAAGAGTAAGTTTTTTTTCTTTAATATCATTGCCCGTGGGTTTGCCAACATCATAATTTCCATAGTCAAATAAATCATCTTTTATTTGAAAAGCCATTCCAACCTTTTCTCCAAATAAATGCAATTTTTTTATACAGCCATCTTCCTGAAACGTAGTGCTGGCGCCGGCTGCGCAGGCAGATGAAAGAAGCGAAGCTGTTTTGCCTTTTATTATTTCGTAGTACACTTCTTCTTTTATATTAAGATTGCGCGATTTTTCTATTTGCAATAATTCTCCTTCGCTCATCATTTTAACTGCGGTGGATAATATCTGCAAAACTTTATAATCGTTATTATCGAGTGAAAGCAATAATCCTTTTGATAAAAGATAATCGCCTACAAGCACAGCAATTTTATTTTTCCAAAGAGCATTGATGGAAAAAAAACCGCGGCGTTCAAAAGACTCATCCACCACATCATCGTGCACTAAAGTAGCCGTATGTAAAAGTTCTACAAGCGATGCTGCACGATAAGTTGAAGTGTTTACATCGCCGCCAAGTTTAGCGCTTAACAAAACAAACATCGGGCGCAGTTGTTTACCTTTTCGCTTTACAATATATTGCATTATGCGATCGAGCAAAGCAACTTTACTTTTTACAGCTTCCCTAAAATATACTTCAAACTGTGCTAATTCTTCCTTTATAATGCCGGCAGCTTTTTTCATTTATTAAATGTTGGATGCAATATACTTGCAAATAAAATAATTAAAAGATGCAACGTTATCAGTTCTAATTATGTCATAGTAGCTGATATAATGCAGAAAATAAATATTAAAAATTTGGTATTTCATTTGCATTATATAATTTTGCTTTCTAATATTTTATTGGAAACCATTAAAAACACATCTTAAAACATATCTATGGCAAGCAAAAAGTACACCTTGATATTAGGCCTGTTAGGCTTAATTCAAACCGCATCGTTCGCACAAAAAAATGATGCCGATTACAGTTGGGCACTTGATTCTTCGAAAATTTCTACGAAGGCAATGCCCCAGCACAACGAGTTTATGAACAACACGTATCCTTACCCCGCAAGGCCTCGTAACATGTGGGAATTGGGATTCAGCGGAGGTGCAGGCTATATGATAGCTGAACAACCTTCAAAGATCGGTGTTGCCGGTGGAGTATCCTTGCGCAAAGCATTAGGCCATGTTGTATCTTTAAGAGCAGGATGGACCGGCTCTTTTATCGATGGCCCAAAGGATATCTTTTTTAGACCTCCGAGTGTAGCCCATTATTATAAAACCGCAGAGCACATGCTTTCGCTCGACGCCTTATTTTCTATGAACAGCATGAGCCATTACAGAGGCAATCCTAAAGTTGATTGGTATGCTTTAGGTGGTTATAGTTTATTAATGACGCAAGTTCGTGTTAAAACACAAGATGGAAGTTACCATGTTTACCATAACGAATCTCAACGGCAATTAATTACTACTTTATTCGGAACAGCAGTGCATAGTAATGTTCAGGGTCTTGATAGTAAAAGCCAATGGCTAATGCACGCAATTGATTTTGGTGGTGGAATGGCATTTAAAGTTAGCGACAGAATTAATTTTGGTATTGAACAAAAATTTGTTTTCACACCAACCGATGATTTAGATGCATATGAAGCAGGCAAATCAAATGATATTTTAAGTTACACTACATTAAGATTGAACTTAAATTTAGGCAGTGCTTCTTCACATGTTCAACCTTTGTGGTGGGTTAATCCAAATAATTATATTTATAATGAAGTTAATGCACCTAAGCACATGAAAATGCCGCCGGTTGTATTACCTGATGCTGATGGCGATGGAGTTACAGATCAATTCGATCAAGAACCAAATACACCCGCAGGTTGCCCTGTTGATACACATGGTGTAAGCAAAGATACTGATGGTGATGGTGTACCTGATTGTAAGGATAAAGAATTACTTACCCCACAAAGCTGTTTTCCTGTCGATGCTGATGGCGTAGGTAAATGTCCTGAACCTCCTTGCTGCGATTCATTGCGCAACATGCAACCTCAGGCTGCAGCTTGTACGCTCGGAAGTTTACCAAGCGTTACATTTAAAGGTAATAGTGTTTCAGTTAGTAAAGATGCACAAACTATGTTAGCAAGTGCTGCATCGCAAATAAACTCAAATCCTACTTGTAAAGTAAAAGTAATTGGTTATGGTGCTTCTGATAAACGCGCACAACAATTAAGCTGGGATAGAGTAAATGCAGTAATTAATTATCTTGTTACCAAACAAGGTATTTCTGAAGATCGTTTCATATTCACTTACGGTCAAAGCGGAAATGCTAATACAGTAGATTTACAAGGTACTACAGAAGAAGGTCCAAACACTGTTCCTGCTCCGCATCCAAATTTGCAGCGCAGTAAATAAACAATATATATTTTCTTTCAAAAAAAACCGTTTCATTAATTTGAGACGGTTTTTTTGTTTCAGAATTTTATGGTAAAAAAACTTCAATTACCCAAAGCAATTATCATCAACAAAAAAAAGATGATTTACTAAAGTAATCATCTCTTTTTTTCTTACCCGGCACTATTAACGCTATTAAACTTTATTGAATCCGCACTTATACTGCATTGCAACTATCAGCAATATTTTAATTCATATTATAACAACAAAAAATAATTCAATTTTAAATTAATCCTTGTTTTCACGGGCTGAAAAAAGGTCTTCTATTTTATGCATGAGATTTGAAACGGGGCCTTCCATTTTATTAGTTCTGTCTTCAACTGATTCATCACGCAATTGTTCACCAATATTAAGATCCGATGGTAAGTACACTAAAATGTTATGACGCTGACCGGCAAAAAATGTTCGTACGTTTTCAATAGTCGCATTATCACCAATTTGTTTATGAAGAATATCAACAGAATTTTTTGCAATATTTGTCATAAATAATTTTGTGTCGTCAAACGATTTGTTACCGTAGTTGCTAACGGTTTTAATTAACTCATTTTCTTCCTTTCCAAAAATTTTTGGAAGCATATCGCCTGAAGGCTGATGCAATAAATCTACTGATCCTTGCTCTGTTTCTCCATATTTATATAGTCCTAATAAAACTGCAATTGTTGCTGCCTGCGCAAAATGATCGGCTGAGTAGCTTTGCGTTAATTCCTTTTTTCCCTGTTGATTGTTAGGATCTATTTTATCAAATGAGCCAAAGCCCATTTGCTCCCGTACAGCTGCAACAAAATTAAATGCCATAATAAAAATTTAATAAATAATAATTAGTAAAAATAAAAAATTATTTAATTAGAATGAGTATTTTTATTATCATCAAAAACATTTTTCCCTTCTTCATCATCAGAAGAAATTGTAGTATCAGCCAATTCTCCTAATGGTAAAGTTTGTATGTGTTCTTGACCAGGAATATCTTTTACTTCAGCCAAATCAAAAATTACAGTTTCCGGTTGAAGTTGTTTTTCATCGCGCGGCGAATCAGGAAGGTCTTCATTATCTGAAGTTGGTTTTTTTATGGAATCTTCATTCATGGTAGTATTGTTTATAAAAATTATTTTAATTTTTTATTTAATTCTTTTGTAGAAAATAATTCACGTTTGCTAATGCCTCTTTTTTTTAAAATTAATATTTTTTAAAATTATATTTTAATATTTTAAAAAATTTTTTTATAAAAAAAGGATACTTTAAATTGTATCCTTTTTTTATTTTAAACTGAAGAATATATTACATACTATGTTTTTTGATTGCCTGAGCAGAATCAAGATGTTTTTCCAATGTAGGAAGTGTTCTTGTGGCGAAGCTTTTAATAGAAGAATCGCTTACATTTTTTGATGCTTTTTTAAATTCAGCTATATCTTTTTCATGATCATCAACCATCATATTCATATAATCTTTATCAAAGTCTTTTCCTGTTTTTCCGTTTAATTTATCCACTTCTTTTTGTTCATCTGCACCCAAAGTTGTAGGAACGGTAACATTTCTTGAAGAAACAAGGTTTTTTAATTCATCGATAGCTGCGCTGTGGTCTGTTACCATCATTTGTCCAAAATCTTTCACACGCTGGCTTTGCGCTTTTTGCTGTGCTAATTGTCCTAATTGAACTTCCATCATACCGCCACTTGCAGCTTTCATCACAAAATCTTGCGCATCTTTTGGCAAAGGCGTTGTGTTTTGAGTCGTCGTTGCCATATTATTCATTTTATTAGTAGTATCCGTTGCATTGTTGTTAGCATTATTCATGCTGTCTGCCATGCGGGTACTGTCTGCACTGTTAGTGTTGCTTGCATTATTATTACAGGCTTGAAAACTACAAATGGCTGCGAGCAATAATGCAGAAAAACTGATCTTTTTCATAATTATTTTTTTTATAGTTATTAAATTATTTCTATTATGTAATCAAATGACAGGCCACATTCGCGCATTTATAATATAATTGTTATCAATCTTGACATTGTTGGAAAGCTGGCATGATAATTTTGGTAAAAAGTTATTAAGCCATTTTAAAACTTGTTTTATGCCAAATTCAAATTCAGACAAAGAAGGATTTAACAGCGAAAATGCAGATGAACAAAGAGATTTAGGTGCAAAAGGAGGCCCTGCTGCAGGTTTAGGATCACCGGATAATAAACACAGCATATCTACCCCGTATAATGAAGATTTACAAACTCAAATTACAGCAAAGGGCAAAAAAAGAAATCAAACAAGCACTAAAAATCGAACAAAAGGTAAAAAATAAAAGCGTTTAAATCCTATAAGGAAAATAAACAGGTGTTAATCTGTTTATTTTAATTTTAGAAGTATGAGTACTATTGTTTGCAATAAACCCGAAATTTTTCATTATATAATTCAGCCAACCTATCAATTTCCCAATTCTTATTTACCTGTATTAATTTATAAAAATGCATTTCAATTATCTGATAATGACAATGCTGAAAAAATAGAAGATATTTTTATTGCCAATAATTGGGGCAATTGCTGGCAGGATGGAATTTTTAATTATCAGCATTATCACAGCATTACGCACGAAGTTCTCGCTGTTTACACCGGCGAATGCAATTTGCAATTAGGTGGTGAAAATGGTATTTCAACAAATATAAGTAAAGGCGATGTTGTTATAATTCCTGCAGGTTTAGCGCATAAAAATTTAGCATCATCACATAATTTTAAATGTATTGGCGCTTATCCTAAAGGACTATCTTACGATATAAAATTAGGCAAGCCTGAAGAAAAGCAAGAGGCTGAACAAAATATAAAACAAGTTCTTTTGCCCGAAACCGATCCTGTTTTTGGAAAGCATGGTTTGCTATTTGAATATTGGAAAAATAAAACTAACTAATTTTAAATTTCTCTTAATGCTCAAAAACCCTTTTCGTTCATTTTGGATGGGCGGCTTTGAATGTACAGATAAACTTAACAAATTTGGCGAGCGTGTTGATCTTTTAAATGTTACCGGTCATCTAGATTTAATGGATGAAGATTATCAACGCTTAATTCCATTCAACATCTACACCGTAAGAGAAGGTATTCGCTGGAGCCAGGTAGAAAAAAAACCTTATGAATACGATTGGAGCACTGTTGCTTTGATGATGGAAAAAGGCAAGCAAAATGGAATGCAGCAAATTTGGGATTTATGCCATTTTGGTTTTCCGGATGATCTTACTCCGCTTCATCCGTTATTTACAAAAAGATTTGTGGCGCTATGCCGTGCCTTTGTAAAATTTTATCGTTCAAGAAATCCGGATGATGTTTTAATTGTAACACCAATTAACGAAGTAAATTTTTTATCATGGCTTGGCGGCACTGTAAAAGGTACTTCGCCGTATTGTACAAAACAAGGGCTCGAAGTAAAGCTCGGTTTAATGCGTGCTTATATAAAAGGTGTTGCAATCATGCGCCAATTAGATCCATCAATCCGTATTCTTACAACAGAGCCATTGGTAAATATGGTTCCTCCTTTAAAGGCAACAGAAAAACAAATTGCCGATGCAGCAAAAGCAAATGAAGCACAATTTCAGGCAACAGATATTCTTTGCGGGCGCATGTATCCGACACTTGGCGGCTCGCCCGAATATCTCGATATTCTTGGCTTTAATTATTATTACGATAATCAATGGGTGAATATAAAAGGAACAAAATTGGATTGGAAAAATACCCGATCCGATTCTCGTTGGGTTCCTTTACGTCAGTTGCTCGTTAATGCATACAAACGTTATCAACAACCCATTTCATTAACAGAAACAAGTCACCCGGGAATTGACAGACCGCAGTGGATGCGGTTTGTTGCACAGGAATGTGCTACAGTAATAGAGCAGGGCATACCGCTTTGGGCAATTTGCCTTTACCCCATTATCGATCGCCCCGATTGGGATTATCTTACTCCCTGGCATCATTCAGGTCTTTGGGATGCGAAATTGCAAAAACAAAAACCACCTGAAAGAATTTTATATCAGCCTTATGCAGATGCGTTAAAAGAGTCGCAGGCTTTAATAAATAATGCGGTGAAAAATGTAAACAGAAAAAAAACATCAATTAACTGAGAAAAAATCTTTAATTTTTAATTTTTAATTTATTTTCATTCAATAATAAAACAATTAAAAAATGCTTTGGCAGGGAAGAAGAGAAAGTTCTAATATTGAAGATGTGCGCGGCTCCGGTGGAGGTTTGGCAATTGGCGGAGGATTAGGTTCTTTAATAATCGGATTAATTATTTATTTATTGGGCGGAAATCCAAGTGCAGTTCTTAACAATAATAATTTTTCTGACCCTTCGCAGCAACAAACACAATCGAATCCTGCCGATGATGAAACAAAACAATTTGTTGCAGTTGTGCTTGCAGACACAGAAGATGTTTGGACGAAATTGTTCAATGACATGAACAAGCAATACATTCCTCCAAAGCTTGTATTATTTTCACAGGCGGTTCAATCCGGCTGCGGCTCAGCGAGTGCAGCAACCGGGCCGTTTTATTGCCCCCAAGATCAAAAGGTTTATCTCGATATGTCTTTTTTCCAGGAAATGAAAGATCGTTTTAATGCAGCAAGCAACACGCCGGGCGATTTTGCCGAAGCTTATGTAATTGCACACGAAGTTGGCCACCATGTACAAAATTTATTAGGCATTACTGACAAAGTAGATGCAATGCGCGGAAGGCTGAGTGAAAAAGAACAAAATGCAATATCAGTTAAGGTTGAATTACAGGCAGATTTTTTAGCAGGAATTTGGGCGCATTACGACGAACAAATGAAAAACATTTTACAACCTGGCGATATTGAATCAGCGCTAAATGCAGCTAATGCAATTGGTGACGACAGGCTTCAAAAAGAATCGCAGGGTTATGTTGTTCCCGATGCATTTACGCATGGCACATCGGCACAAAGAATGTACTGGTTTAAAAAAGGTTATGAAACAGGTGATATTTCGCAGGGCGATACTTTTAATGCGCCGGATCTAAATCAATAAAACAAAAATTTATGGATAATCAAAAAAATTCAGAAGACAATAATCAGCAACAAAATCAAACCGAATCTACACAATCGGATAATACAATTCAAGGTTCAAATACTGTAAAAAATCCGGATGAATGGACAACCGGCGATGAGCCAATGACCGGCGCACAGCGTTCTTATCTTAAAACGCTTTCTGATGAAGCCGGCGAACCTTTTAATGAAAATCTTACAAAAGCAGAAGCTTCAAAAAGAATAAATGAATTGCAACAAAAAACAGGACGTGGATTAAAATAAATAATAATAATGATTAATTTTAATCATGCAATTTCCAAAACTCATATCGGTTAAAACAATTGAAAAATACAAAATACATGTTCAGTTTAATGACGGAACTGAAGGAATTTATGATGTAAGTGACCTTGCAGGTAAAGGAGCATTTAAAAGCTGGGATATTGATAATAAATTCTTTAAGGTTTTTATTAATCCTGAAACAAATGTTATAGCATGGGATGAAATGTTAGAAATTGATACTTTAAATTGTTATTTACAGATCAAGGGCATTACATTTGAAGAGTACAAAAAAATTTCCAATCAAAATAAACATGCCTTCAGTTAGCCGTTTTTTTGGCATTGTTATTTACTTCTATTTTAAAGACCATAATCCTCCGCACTTTAATGCAGTTTATGCAGAGTATGCCGCTAAAATATCAATTGAAAATTATTAGAAAATTGGAAACTTACAATTACCGGCGGAACATTTAAACAAATAGCTCCTTTATAAAATGAAAAAAATATTGTTTATTGACAGAGATGGAACTGTAATTATTGAACCGCCGCCCGATGGTTGGGTTGATAGCTGGAGCAAGCTGGAATTTTATCCGCACGTATTTCGTTATCTTTCTCAAATTGCAGAATTCGATTATGAATTAGTGATGGTAAGTAACCAAGACGGTTTGGGAACTGCTGCTTTTCCTGAAAGCAAATTTTGGCCTATTCAAAATTTTATAATGCAGTGTTTTAAAGATGAAGGAATAAATTTCAATGATTGTTTTTTTGATAAATCTTCTCCGGCAGATCATGCGCCAACACGCAAACCAAACACAGGAATGCTTATAAGTTATTTGAATAATGCTGAATATGACATAAAAAATTCTTTGGTAATTGGCGATAGAATTACGGATGTACAATTGGCTAAAAACCTTGGCTGCAAAGCCATTTGGCTAAACAACGGCTCTCATTCAGGATATAAAGAAATAACCGATTCTATTCAGGAATTAAAAAAATCTGTTGCACTGGAAACACAAAACTGGAAAGATATTTATGAATTTTTCGCATCAAAAAACTTGCATTAAATAAGGTTAAGCAAGCACATCAATAAACTCCGGCTTTTTATCAAACACAGATTTTGCAAAAGGACAAACAAGTAAAATTTTTAGATTGTTCATTCTTGCATATTCAACAGCCGCTTGTACCAATTGAAAACCTATATTCTGCCCGCGCAGTTCTTCACTTACTTCGGTATGTTCAATAATTATTTTATCACTGCCAAGTGTTGTGTAGATCATTTCGGCAAGAATATTATTTTCATCTCCCACATAAAACATTCCTTTATTTCCGTTTTGTTTATGTTCAATTATCATACAATAAATTTATATTTTAAGGAAAATATTTTTTGTACAAAATAAGGTTTAAAAATTTAATTTTTTTGTTTCAAATTTGTTTTGCACATTCGCAGTAATGATAAAGCAAATCATAAATATTAATTGGTGGTGGCAAACAAACTCCGGCCGGGGCTTGTAATGTTATTCACTGATTAGTAATTAAGAATAATTAGCCTCGACGAATTGTCGGGGCTTTTTTTCTTTAAAGAAGTTGCATAAAAAACAGAACGTACAAGTGTGCGACGCAACGGAAGTTGATTAAAGAATGAAAAGCTCGGTTCAAAAAAAATATATATTTAATTGCATGAAAAAAATAAAAATAGAAACACGATTTAAGAAAATGCTTTCGGATGTTTATACGCCGGTGGGAATTTATTTGCGTTTACGCGATCGTTTTCGTGACACTATTTTACTCGAAAGCGCCGATTACAGTGCTGCTGAAAACAGCTTTTCTTTTATTGGAATTAATGCGATTAGCGGAATTGAAATAAGAAATTATGAAACGGTTGAAATTAAATTTCCGGCACGTGCCCCCGAAAAACAACAAATAAAAAATCTGAAAAATGTACCTGAAATGATTTGGAATTTTATGGATCATTTTGAGGTTGAACCGGCTGCAAATAAAGCAATAAAAATTGCGCAGGGCTTGTTTGGTTACACAACGTACGATGCTGTGCAATTTTTTGAAAGCCTCACTCTAAATCCCTCTCCAAAAGAGAGAGGCTTTAATTCCTTCCCTTTGGGGGAAGGTTGGGATGGGGCTATTCCGCTGATGCGGTATCGCTTGTATCAATATGTAATTTCTATCAATCATTTTAAAGATGAAATGTATTTGTGCGAAAATGTAATTGCAGGTTTGGAAAGTGAAATTGATGCAGTTGAATCTTTAATAAAAAATAAAGATGTGCCCATATTTCCTTTTAAAATTCAATCAAAGGAAACTTCAAATATGAGCGATGATGATTATAAAGAAATGGTGAAAAAAGGAATTGCAAGCTGCATGCGCGGTGATGTTTTTCAAATTGTTTTAAGCAGAAAATTTCAGCAAAAATTTTCGGGTGATGAGTTTAATGTTTATCGCACATTACGCAGCATAAATCCGTCCCCGTATTTATTTTATTTTGATTACGGCGATTATAAATTAATGGGCTCAAGCCCGGAGTCACAATTAATTATAAATAACGGAAACGCAGTGCTGCACCCGATTGCAGGTACTTTTAAAAGAACGGGCGATGATGAGAAAGATGAGCAACTAGCAAAAGATTTATTAAGCGATGCAAAAGAAAATGCAGAGCATACAATGTTGGTTGATCTTGCAAGAAACGATCTTAGTCGCTTATGTGATGAAGTGAAAGTGAAACAATTTAAACAAGTGCAATTTTATTCGCACGTTATTCATTTAGTGAGTGAAGTTGAAGGAAAATTAAAAGAGAATTCAAATTCTTTTTTGTTGCTTGCAAAAACTTTTCCTGCCGGCACTTTAAGCGGTGCACCAAAATTTAAAGCCATGCAATTAATCAATGAATTTGAGCCAACGCCGCGCAGCTACTACGGCGGCTGCATTGGATTTATGGGTTTTGACGGAAGTTGCAATCAGGCAATTATGATACGAAGTTTGTTAAGTAAAAATAATACGTTAACTTATCAGGCAGGCGCAGGCATTGTGGCTGTAAGCCAGCCGCAGAGCGAGTTACAGGAAGTAAACAATAAATTAGGAGCGCTGAAAAAAGCAATATCGATTGCTGAAGATTTGAGTTAATTTTTAGTTAGCCAGCAACATTGCTACTATTTAACTTCTGTTGCGTCGCACACTTTTACTGTACCAAAAAAATTGAACAATGAAAATTTTAGTCTTTGATAATTACGATTCCTTTACATACAATCTGGTTCATCTTGTTGAAAAGATTATTCACGAAAAAGTTGATGTATTTCGTAACGATGAAATTCCTTTAGAAAAAATTATCGAATATGATAAAATAATTTTATCACCCGGGCCGGGTTTACCTTCTGAATCAGGAATATTATTGCCTTTAATAAAAGAATATGCAAGCAGCAAATCGATACTGGGCGTATGTTTGGGGCATCAGGCTATTGGTGAGACGTTTGGAGGAAAGCTGATTAATTTATCAAATGTTTTTCACGGAGTAGCAACGAATATAAAAGTCAAAAATCAAAAATTAAAAATCAAAAATGATTTATTTGAAGGAATTGAAAATGAATTTGAAGCAGGTCGTTATCATTCATGGATTATATCAAACGAGAATTTTCCTGACGAATTAGAAATAACTGCTGTTGATGATAACGGATACATCATGGCTTTGCAACATAAAACTTTTGATGTGCAGGGTTTGCAGTTTCATCCTGAAAGTGTGTTAACACCCGTTGGAGAAAAAATTTTGAAGAATTGGCTGAAAAGGTAATTTGACAATTCAATAATTTGCAATGTGCAAATGAAGAAAAAATAATATGAAAAAAATCCTTCAATATTTATTCGAACATAAAACTTTACATCGAGAACAAGCAAAAGAAATATTAATAAATATTTCTAAAAGCATGTACAATGATAATGAAGTAACTTCTTTCATCACTGTATTTCTTATGCGAAGCATTACAATTGAAGAGCTGCAAGGTTTTCGCGAAGCCTTGCTGGCATTGTGTTTGAAGGTTGATTTGAATGTATATAAAGTTATTGATATTGTCGGCACCGGCGGCGATGGAAAAAATACTTTTAATATTTCAACATTGTCTTCTTTTATTGTTGCGGGCGCAGGACAGAAAGTTGCAAAGCATGGCAATTATGGTGCAACATCAATCAGCGGAGCATCGAACGTGATGGAGCAATTAGGATATAAATTCAAAATTGAAAATGAAAAGTTAAAAATAGAAATTGAGGAAGCAAATATTTGTTTTTTGCATGCGCCGTTATTTCATCCCGCTTTAAAAATTGTGGCTCCTATTCGAAAAAATTTAGGACTTAGAACTTTCTTTAATATGCTTGGTCCATTGGTAAATCCTGCAAATCCAACTTATCAATTAATCGGTGTTTATAATTTAGAAATGGCGCGCATTTATAATTATTTATTGCAGCAAACGAAAAATGATTTTACAATCATTCATAGTTTGGATGGATATGACGAAATCTCTCTTACTAACGACACAAAAGTTATTACCAAAGAAGGTGAAAAAATTATGACACCAGAGCAACTTGGAAAAAGATATGTTTCAGCCGAAGATATTTTCGGTGGCAATTCTGTCGAAGAATCTGCAAAGATTTTTAAGAAGATAATTAAAGGTGAAGGAAGCTGGTCACAAAATGCTGTAGTGCTCGCAAATGCAGCACTGGCAATGCATTCAACAAAAAATTATAAAAATTATGATGACGCTTATTTTGCTGCCGTTGAAAGTTTGGAAAGCGGAAAAGCATACGAAAGTTTACAAAGATTAATCAGCTTACAATGAACATTCTCGACCAAATAATTGCATATAAAAAAGTACAAGTCAAAAATCAAAAGTCAAAAAAAAAGATCGTTGAATTGGAACAATCAAAATTCTTTTCACGACATACTTTTTCTCTGAAAAAAAATTTGATGAACGAAAATAAGACCGGCGTCATTGCAGAGTTTAAAAGAAAATCACCTTCAAAAGGAATAATTAATAACTATGCTGATGTAATTGAAATTACAAATGCTTATAAAAAATATGGCGCATCTGCTTTATCTATTTTAACTGATGAAAAATTTTTTGAAGGAAATGAAAATGATTTGATACAAGCAAGAATAAATTCAGTACCGATTCTGCGCAAAGATTTTATTGTAGATGAATATCAAGTTATAGAAAGTAAATCAATTGGTGCGGATGTAATTTTATTAATTGCAGCTTGCTTAACAAAAAAGCAAGTGCAACAATTTGCTGCACTTGCAAAAAAATTAGGATTAGAAGTTTTGCTTGAAATCCATAGCCAGCAAGAGTTTGAGCACATTTGCGATAAAGTGGATTTTATTGGCATCAACAATCGCAACTTGAAAACTTTTGAAGTTGCGATTAACACTTCATTCAACCTCATCAAAAAAATTCCAAAAGAAAAAATCGTGATTAGTGAAAGTGGCATCAGCAATATTGATACAATTATTAAATTAAAACAAGCTGGTTTTAAAGGATTTTTAATCGGCGAATATTTTATGAAGCAAGTAAATCCTGCAATTGCTTTTCAAAAATTTGTTGAAGAATTAAAAGCAAAAGAAAATGCGCATTAAAGTTTGCGGCATGACGAGCATTGATCAAATGCATCAGCTTGGCGAGGTTGGAGTTCAATTCGCCGGTTTGATTTTTTATCATAAATCGCCGCGTTTTATTATGCGACATTTGTCGGGTTATGATGTTAAAAAAGAAAAGTTGAAAGTATATAAAATTGGTGTGTTTGTAAATGCCTCTTATGATGAAGTAATGAATCATGTAGATAATTTCGGATTAGATATGGTGCAGCTTCATGGTGATGAAACGCCCTACCAGTGCGATAAAATTGCCAATTATGTTTCTGTGATAAAAGTTTTTCGCTTAACCGGAAGCGAGCACGTTGAGTGGAAAATAAAAGATTTTTATTACACTACCGATATGTTTTTATTCGATTCAGAAGGGCTCGGTTTTGGCGGCACCGGAAAAAAATTTAACTGGCAACTTTTAAAAGATGTGAACATTGGTAAGCCATTTTTGTTGGGCGGCGGAATACAACCAGGCGATGTGAACGCACTAAAAAAATTTCAGTATACTGCAGTTGCAAAAGATTTATTCGCAATTGACATTAACAGCAAATTTGAAATTGCGCCCGGAGTAAAAGACATGAATAAAATAAAAGAATTTGTAAAAGCATTAACTTAAAATAATTTTTATGAACCAAACAGCAGAATATAAATTAAACTTCCGTTGCGTCGCACACTTGTACGTTAAGTAATTCTATTCAACAAAATAGAAAATGATATGATAATTGTAAGAAGCGCAACAGAAAATGATTTACAACAAATGCTCGACATTTATAACGAAATTATTGAAAACACAACAGCCGTTTTTCAGTACGATATTCATACCTTAGAAATGCGCAAAGAATGGTTTGAAACAAAGCAACAGCAAGGATTTCTGGTGGTTGTGGCTGAAGAAAATGATATGATAATTGGGTTTAGCACAATCGGCACTTTCAGAAACTGGCAGGCATATAAATTTTCTGTTGAAAACTCTGTTTATGTAAAAACAGATTGCAGAGGAAAAGGAATTGGCAAACTTTTATTACAGCCATTAATTGATGCAGCCAAACAAATGAAAATGCATACGATTATTGCAGGCATTGTTGCAGATAATGAAGCAAGTTTGCGTTTGCATAAAAGTTTTGGCTTTGTTGAAGTAGCGCATTTTAAAGAAGTAGGTTTTAAATTTAATCGGTGGCTTGATTTAAAATTTTTGCAATTGATGATTGCTGAGTAATGAACAGAACGTACAAGTGTGCGACGCAACAGGCGATGCCATGAATACAAAAGCTGGCTTCATAAATAAAACATCAATTAATTAACGTGTGATGATAAACATACCAACTTCGCTTAACAGAGGCACTTACAAACAACCAAATATTTTTGGCTATTACGGAAACTTTGGCGGCGCTTATATTCCGGAAATGCTGCACCGCAATGTGGAGGAATTGCGCACAAAATATTTGCAGATAATGTATGAAGAATCTTTTCAAAAAGAGTTTCGCAATTTGCTGCACGATTACGCCGGAAGACCAACGCCTTTATTTTTTGCAGAACGTTTAAGCAATCAATTAAACACAAAAATTTTTTTAAAAAGAGAAGATCTTTGTCATACCGGCGCGCATAAAATTAATAATGCAATAGGACAAGTTTTATTAGCAGAGAGGTTAGGAAAAAAAAGAATTATTGCAGAAACCGGCGCTGGCCAGCATGGCGTTGCAACCGCGACTGTGTGCGCGTTGAGAGGCATTGAATGTATTGTGTACATGGGTGAAAAAGATATGGAAAGACAAGCGCCGAATGTTGCGCGAATGAAAATGTTAGGCGCAAAGATTATCCCTGCAACAAGCGGAAGTAAAACGTTGAAAGATGCAACCAATGAAGCGATCAGAGATTGGATAAATAATCCTAATGATACACATTATGTGATTGGAAGTGTTGTTGGTCCGCATCCTTATCCTGATATGGTTGCACGATTTCAAAGTGTGATAAGTGAAGAAATAAAATGGCAGTTAAAAGAAAAAACCGACAGCGAATTTCCTACGCATATTGTTGCATGCGTTGGCGGCGGAAGCAATGCAGCCGGTGCTTTTTATCATTTTTTAGACGATTTAAACGTACAATTAATTGCAGTTGAAGCGGCGGGTTTGGGTTTGAAAAGCGGACATACTGCAGCTACAACTCAACTTGGAAAGCCGGGCATTTTGCATGGCAGTAAAAGTTTGGTAATGCAAACTGAAGATGGCCAGGTTACAGAGCCACACAGCATTTCAGCGGGTTTAGATTATCCGGGAATTGGCCCCATGCATGCACATTTATATGAAACCGGACGTGCAAAATTTTTAAGTTCAACAGATGAAGAAGCATTGAAAGCTGCTTTTGAATTTACAAAATTAGAAGGTATAATTCCAGCCTTAGAAAGTGCGCATGCATTGGCTGCGTTGAATCATATAAGATTTAAAGCAACCGATATTGTTATACTTTGTTTGAGCGGAAGAGGCGATAAAGATTTGGCAACTTATATGAAAGTTATGGAAAAAAAATGATGAATGATGAATGATAAATTATATGAGTAGAATAAACGATTTATTTCAGCATAAACGACAAAATATTCTCAGTGTTTATTGCACCGCCGGCTACCCGCAATTAAACAGTACTTTAATTTTAATGAAAGCGCTGCAACATAACGGTGCAGATATGATTGAACTCGGAATGCCTTACAGCGATCCGCTGGCTGATGGTCCTGTAATTCAGGCCAGCAACGCAATTGCACTTGAAAACGGAATGACGATTTCTAAACTTTTTGAGCAATTAAAAGATTTTCGAAACTTCCTTTTAGGGGTTGGGGGTATTCCCGTTTTATTAATGGGTTATATGAATCCGATCTTGCAATATGGCTTTGAAAAATTTTGTTCGGCTGCGGCAAGTGTTGGAATTGACGGATTGATTTTGCCTGATTTGCCTGCTTATGAATTTGAAACTGAATACGGCGCAATCATAAAAAAATATGGATTGGATTTCAGTTTTTTGGTAACGCCGGAAACTTCGGAAGAAAGAATAAAAAAGCTTGATGAACTAAGCTCAGGGTTTTTATATGCAGTTTCTTCTTCATCAACAACAGGAAAAAATAAAGATTTTTCTGAAGTTGAAAAATATTTGCAGCGCTTAAAAAATATGCAATTAAAAAATCCTGTTTTAGTTGGCTTTGGAATAAAAGATAAACAAAACTTTGAATCAGTTTGTAAATATGCAAACGGCGCAATTATAGCAACTGCTTACATTAAAGCACTTGAAAATTCAGACAACATTGAGCAAACAACAAAACAATTTTTAAACAGCATTCTTGAATAAACTTATGTATTTTGTTGCATAAAGTGATCCAGTACAAGTGAGTGACACAACAGGCGATGCTATGAAATACAAAAGCCGGTATGATAAAAAACCTTTTTGAATGCTTGTAAAAACCTTTGGCAGCGCGGTTTACGGAGTGGAAGCAATTACAATTACGATTGAAGTAAATGTGAGCGCGGGGCAACATTATTTTATGGTTGGCTTGCCGGACAGCGCTGTAAAAGAAAGTATGCAACGCATTGAAAGCGCAATTAAAACAAATAATTTTTACATGCCGCGCACAAAAGTTGTGGTGAATTTAGCGCCGGCTGATATTAAGAAAAGCGGCTCTGCATTTGACCTTCCGATTGCAATTGGTGTGCTTGGCGCAACAGAACAAATTGAAGAACCAGAACGTTTGGCTGAATATGTGATGATGGGCGAATTGAGTTTGGATGGAACGGTTCAGCCGATAAAAGGTGCGCTGCCAATGGCTATTCAAGCACGCAGAGATGGTTTTAAAGGATTGATTGTTCCCAAAGCAAATGCGCGTGAAGCGGGTATGGTGAACAAGCTTGAAGTGTATGGCGTTGAGCACATGAATGATGTGATTAATTTTTTTAAAAACGATCACTTATTGCAGCCAGTTGTTGTAAATACGCGTGAAGAATTTTTTGAATCGCAATATTTATTTGATATTGATTTTAATGATGTAAAAGGTCAGGAAAATATTAAGCGTGCTTTGGAAATTGCTGCAGCCGGCGGACATAATGCAATATTGATTGGTCCGCCAGGCGCGGGCAAAACCATGCTGGCAAAGCGTTTGCCTACTATTCTTCCGCCGCTGAGTTTGCATGAAGCTTTGGAAACAACAAAAATTCACAGCGTTGCAGGCAAGATGCCGGAGAATAGTGCGCTGATAAATAAACGTCCGTTTCGTTCGCCGCATCACACAATAAGTGATGCAGGTTTAATTGGCGGCGGAAGTATTCCGCAGCCCGGCGAAATTTCTTTGGCGCATAATGGTGTTTTATTTTTAGATGAATTGCCAGAATTTAAACGAACCGTTTTGGAAGTGATGCGCCAGCCGATGGAAGAAAGAAAAGTTACCATTTCACGTGCAAAAGTTGCGCTGGAATTTCCTGCAAGTTTTATGCTGATTGCATCTATGAATCCCTGCCCGTGCGGGTTTTACAATCATCCTGAAAAAGAATGTACCTGTCCGCCGGGCGCTGTGCAGAAATATTTGAATAAAATTTCCGGACCGTTGCTTGACAGAATTGATTTGCATGTAGAAGTTACGCCGGTTGCATTCAGTGAATTAAGTAATAAAAATAATAAAGGAGAAAATTCTGCTGCAATTCGTGAGCGTGTAATTAAAGCAAGAGAAATTCAAACAGAGCGATATAAAAATAATCCAGGCATGTATTCGAATGCACAGATGAGCAGTAAACAATTGAGAGAAATTTGTGTGATTAATTCTGCTGGCGAAGCCTTGCTGAAACGCGCAATGGAAAAATTAAATTTAAGTGCGAGAGCTTACGACAGAATTTTAAAAGTGAGCAGAACGATCGCTGATTTATCTGCGAGTGAAGATATTAAAGTAGAACATTTAGCTGAAGCAATTCAATACAGAAGTTTGGATAGAGAAGGTTGGGCGGGATGAGAATTTGATTTGATGATTTGGAGATTTGATACTTTTTTTGAATAGACTTTTAGCTAAATTTGTTGGCAATGACAAAAGGTATAGACATTCATCCGTTTGACAATGAGTTGCCAAGTCAATATGCCGACAGGCTGGGTATAGTATATGCAAAAACCGTTTCAACACAACATAAAAAGGAGAATGGGCAATTCTTTACACCGACTGCAATTTCTCAATTTATGGCTGGACTTACAAAGCAAAAAACAGACAAATTAAAAATACTTGACCCCGGTTGCGGAACAGCAACCCTTTCATGTTCGCTCATTGAAACACTTGTTAAACAAAATAACACTTTACAAGAAATTGAACTTACGGTTTACGAAACTGACCAAGACATTTTACCATTTACTCAAGCGACAATTGATTTTTTAGATAAGTGGTTAGAAAAAAATAAAATTAAATTCAAGGCAACACTTAACACCAATGATTTTGTTCTTGAAAACAAAGAATGCTTTGAACCATCAGCCACACTTTTCTTTGAGCCAAAAAACGCTATTTACGATATGGTCATTTGTAATCCGCCATATTTTAAAATACCCAAAGAAGATAAGAGAGCAACTGTAGCAAAATCTATTGTTTGGGGGCAACCAAATATTTATTCAATTTTTATGATGGTTGCAACTAAACTTTTAAAAGAAAATGGCGAACTAATTTTTATAACGCCAAGAAGCTTTGCTTCGGGTAACTATTTCAGAGCGTTTCGTGAAGCATTCTTTCAAGAAATTCAAATAGAACAAATTCATTTGTTTGGTTCAAGAACCGATACTTTCGACCGTGATAATGTTTTACAAGAGACCTTAATTTTAAAAGGTAAAAAACAAAACCTAAATAAAAATCTTCCTTCAATACTTGTAACACATTCCAACGGAATAAAAGACATTAAAGATTACACAGAAAAAATTTATACTGCTGCTGAATTAATTGACCTTAATTCCAAAGAAAAAATAATACATCTTCCAACCAACGAAGTGGATGATAAAGTAATTAAACTTTTCAAATCATGGAAAGGAAGTTTGCAACAGTACGACATTCAAATTTCAACTGGTCCAGTTGTTTCATTTAGAGCTACAAAATATTTGCATGAGCAATATCAAAATGGAAATATCATTTTAGTTCCGCTGTATCAGCTTATCAACACTGCTAAAATGCAATTTGAGTTTCCCGTATTTAAAAGAAATAAGCCCCAATACATTCAGCAATGTGAAGAAACAAAGTCGCTTTTAATTCCAAACAAGAATTACATTTTTTTACGCCGCTTTAGTGCTAAGGATGACAAAAGCAGATTAGTGGCAACTCCATATTTTATTGACATCACCCAAGCAGAATACATTGGCGTAGAAAATCATCTTAATTATATTTACAGACCTAAAGGGCATCTTGATAGAAATGAAATATTAGGGCTTTCTGCTTTGCTAAACAGTAATCTTTTTGATATTTATTTCAGAACTTTTAATGGTAACATAAATGTTAGTGCAACCGAGTTAAGAGAAATGCCTTTACCGCCATTACAAGGCATCAAACAAATCGGCAATCAATTCATTTTACAAAATGATTTCTCACAATCAAAGGTTGATGAAATCGTAAACAGCTACTTTGATTTAGAACATATATTCGCTTATGAGCAAAGTTGATGAAGCACAAAAAATCTTAAAAGAATTAGGGTTGCCTATTGCACAGCAAAATGAAATTTCTGCTTACACTTTATTAGCTCTTTGTGGTATTAAACCACGAGACAATTGGAGTAACGCAACAAGAAAAAGTTTGAAAGTTTCAAAAGGCATTATGGCATTTTGTAAAGATGCTTACAAAAAACAATATGCGCCAAATACAAGGGAAACTTTTCGCAGACAAGTGTTGCATAAATTTGTTCAGGCAAGGATTGCAGATTATAATCCCGACAATCCTTCTCTTCCAGTTAACAGCCCTAATGCTCATTATGCTTTGACTAATGAAGCTCTTGAAGCAATAAGAGCTTTCGGAACAAAAGTATGGAAAGAAGAAGTTGAACGGTTTAAATCTGAAGTTGGTGAATTATCAAAGCGTTATTTAAAAGAACGAAAACAAATTCTTATTCCGGTTAAATTAAGCAATGGAAAAATTTTGAAATTATCAGCAGGAAAACATAATGAAGTTCAAGCCGCCATTGTTCAGGATTTTGCAGCACGTTTTGCAAACGGTAGTGAAGTGCTTTATCTTGGCGACACGGCTAACAAAGACCTTTACGTTGACAAAAAAGTTTTAGAAGAATTAGGGATTCCAATTAATGAACATAGTAAGTTACCCGATGTAGTTCTATTTGATAGAAAGAAGAATTGGCTGTACCTGATTGAAGCAGTCACATCTCACGGTCCAGTTTCTCCAAAACGGATTATTGAATTAGAAGATTTTCTCAAAAGCTGTAAAGCTGGTAAAATCTATGTTTCTGCATTTCCTGATTTTGCAGAACTCAAAAGGCATTGTCAAATATTGCGTGGGAAACTGAAGTTTGGGTTGTTGATTTTCCAGAGCACATGATACATTTCAATGGAGATCGCTTTATAGGACCGAGATAAATTTATAATTAATTTTAAAAAATTTTTCTTTATGAAACCAAAACTTCTTTGTTTATTAATCATCTCATCAATTTTTGCACAACATCTTCACGCACAAAATTCTCCTTTCGACACAACAATTTATGGTCGTAACACAGCCGTTGGTCGTTTCATAAAAACGCGCGGCTTCGGCATGTATTACGAAACTTATGGCAGCGGCGCGCCGCTTTTAATTATTCATGGCAACGGTGGTTCAATCAATAATTTTTTATATCAAATTCCATACTTCTCAAAAAAATATAGAGTAATTGTGGCTGACAGCAGAGCGCAGGGAAAATCAGTTGATACAAATGATTCTCTCAGTTATGAAATGATGACGGATGATTTAAATGCCTTGCTTGATTCGCTTCATCTTGATTCCTGTTATGTAATTGGCTGGAGCGATGGAGGAATTAATGGTTTACTGCTTGCAATCCGTCATCCTGATAAAGTAAAAAAATTGGCTGTTACCGGCGCAAATCTTTGGCCTGATACGACTGCCGTTGATCCGTTTGTTTATTATTGGGCAATGAAATATAACGATACATTGAAAAAAATAAATCAAACACCTGAAATAAAAAATCAACTCAAACTTGCGCATTTGCTTTCATACGAGCCGCATATTTCGCTTAATGAATTGCATCAAATAAAATGTCCAACACTTGTTATCGGCGGCGATCATGATGTAATTCGTCCGCAGCACACTATGTTAATCGAACAAAATATTCCAAATTCATATTTATGGATCATTCCAAATTCAGGTCACTCAACGCCGATTTTTAAAAGAGATGAATTCAATAAAACTGTGGATGATTTCTTTTCAAACCCTTTTAGAAAAATAGAAGGTTTTGGTCGTTTCGAATAATATGAATTAATTTAAATTTTGGTACGTTAATTTTGTAAGATTACTTTTGCACTCCAAAAAAACACGAACGGAGCGTTCGTCTAGGGGTTAGGACATCTCCCTTTCACGGAGGAAACACGAGTTCGATTCTCGTACGCTCTACATTTAGCAAAAAATTATAAGTTATTGTAGTTCTGTTTCGCAAACTTTATTTAAAACAATTAATTTAACCCGACTAATAATTTAAAAGATAATTATACTTTAACTGTTTTAGGGCGAGTTGTTGAAGCTACAATTTCTTTACTGCCTAACGGCCTGTTTCTGCCAAAATCAACCAGTATGGGCGCTGCTACAAAAATAGATGAATAGGTTCCGGTAATTACGCCTATCAACATTGCAAATGCAAAACCGCGAGTAACTTCTCCTCCAAAAATAAAGAGAATAAGAATGGTTAAAAATACGGTTAAGGAAGTCATTACCGTACGGCTTAAAGTTTGATTAATCGCTTTATTAATAATATTTTCTTTGCTTTCGCCTTTCATTAATCTTGAGTCTTCACGAATACGATCATACACAATTACGGTATCATTCATCGAGAAACCAATTACCGTTAGAATTGCTGCAATAAAATACTGGTCAATTTCAAGTGGAAAATTTACGATTTTTCTTGCAAAAGAAAATACAATGAGCGTTACAAGCACATCGTGCAATAACGATACGATTGTTCCGAGCGAATAACGCCAGTCACGAAAACGGATAAAAATATAAAAGCAAATTACAATAATGGCAAAGATTGTTGCTTTCGTTGCGCCGCTTTTTAAATCGTCTGAAATAGTTGGTAAAACCGTTTGCGAGCTTTGTTTATATCTTGAATCAAATTCTTTATAGGTTAATCCGGCGGGAAGAAAATTATGCAATCCTGTAAATAAAGTATGCTCTACAGCGGAATCAACTGTATTGCTGGTTTCGGTTATTTTATAAGAGGTAGTAATGTCTAACTGGTTGGCTTTATCAACTGTTTTAATTGTTGGATATTCACCAAAAACAGTTTTAAGCTGATTACGCATGGCATCAGTATTCGGCGCTTTATCAAATAAAATAGTATAACTGCGGCCGCCTTCAAATTCAACGCCTTTATCAAATCCGTTAAAGAAAGAACCTACTCCTAAAATTAAAACGATTACAGAAATTCCATAAGCTATTTTTCTGTATTCAATAAATTTAAACGCAGCATGACGAAATACTTTTTTTGAAATGTTCGTAAAATATTCAAAATGGCGTTGCTTATTTGTGTAAAAATCTGTTACCATTCTTGACACCAGAATGCCGCAAAACAGAGACAATAAAATACCAATCATTTGTGTGGTAGCAAAGCCGAGAACTGGTCCCAAACCAAATTTAAATAATATTGCTGCGGTTAAAAAAGTAGTTACGTGCGCATCTAAAACCGGTGCATAAGAACGCTTGTAACCATCACCCACTGCAATTACATAACTTTTCCCTTTAGTTAATTCTTCTTTTATTCTTTCAAAAATAATTACGTTAGTATCTACAGCCATACCAATAGTTAAAACTAAACCTGCAATGCCAGGCGCAGTAAGTGTAAAGCCCATTGCGCTTAAAATACCTACTGTAAATAACAAGTTTAATATTAGTGCAATGTTTGCAACCCAGCCTGCCGTGTTGTAATAAATAAGCATTAAAATAAATATTACAACAAAAGAAATAATGAATGATAAAGAGCCGCCCTGTACCGCCTGGTTACCCAATGTTGGACCTACAACCTGCTCCTGCACTATCTTTGCGGGCGCAGGTAATTTGCCTGACTGAAGAATGCTTGCCAAATCCTGCGCTTCGGTAATGCTGAAATTGCCTGAAATTTCTGATGATCCATTTGGTATGGGTCCGTTTACAAACGGAGCACTGTACACAACATTATCTAAAACAATTGCAATTGGCTTGCCTACATTTTTTGATGTAAGATCACTCCAAATTCTTGTGCCTACGGGATCCATATTCATCTTAATTGCAACCTTACCTTTTTCATCATAATCCTGTCGTGCATCACTTACATGCTCGCCTTCTAAAGGCGCTGTGCCATTATCCAATGTTTTTACAGCATATAAAGGAAGCAGATTTTTAAATTTGGGATCAGGATTTTCCTGCTTTCCATACATAAATTCAAGGTTGGATGGAAATTTACTTTGCACAAAATCCATTCGCAAGTAACTACCCATTAAACCGGTATCTTTTACTTGCACATAACCAATGTAGGCGGGAAATTGTACGCCACCGTTTTGCGTTTTTTCTCCCTGCGCAATTGTAGCAAACAATTTTGCAAGTGGTGTTGCATTTTGCTTTTCCTTTGTTGTATCCGTAATTTTTGAAGTTGTATCGTGGCCTGCATTTGCAACGCTTGAAAGCGTTGCAGTTTTTGTTGTATCAACCGGTTGTGTTTGCTGTTGTTTTGCCGTTTTTGAAGTATCAAATTTTATTTTGGTTGAATCTATTGCTTTAACTCCGTTTAAATAATCACTCAAACTTTTATCAGCAGCCTGCAAAGGTTCATAAATATCACTGATATTATACATTTCAAAAAACTGAAGATTAGCAGTTGACTGCAAATAATGACGAACTCTTTCCGGATCATTAACGCCAGCCAATTCAATGGTAATAATTTCTTTTGAAGGATTGGGATTGATGGAAGGAGAAGCAACACCAAAACGGTCAATTCTGGTTGTAAGAATATTTAAAGTATTTTTAAAAGCGCTTGATGACTGGCTTCGCAAATAAGAAAGCACTTCATCGTTCGAAGAATTATATTTTATAGCGGTATTGCTGCGGTTTACAAAAAATGGAGCCAGTTTTGCGCCACTATTTACTTTATTAAATTCATCCCCAAAAAGAGATATCAAATCTGCGCCACTATTTGCTTTTCGTGCAACAGCTGCATTTAAAGCTTTATTAAAACCCGGATCTTTTGTATTATTTGCCAGCGATTTTATCAATCCATCCAAACCCACTTCCATTGTTACACTCATGCCACCCTGCAAATCGAGACCCAGCATCAATTCTTTATCTTTCGCATTTTGATAAGTAGTTAAACCAAAAGGGCCAATGTTAGTATCCTTTGTACTATCCAATAAACGCTTTAATCTTTGCGCTTTAATATCCTTTAAAGTATCAGCATAAGCTTGCTGTAATTCTTTATTATCAGCATATTTTTTTTCGGGCGCAGCATAATTGGCGTTGAGCCAAAGTTGTGCTTTATCGTTCATATTGCTTTCATAACTTCTCACTATCCATGTAAATGAAAGTTGATAAAGGCAAATTAATATTAAAGCAATCGCAAAAAAACGCACTAAACCTTTCAGTTGCATACTTATACTGGTTTACAAAATTTTTTAGAGCGGCAAAGATAGGGTTTTGAATGTAAATACATTTACATTCCATCTTAATATATCAAAGGATTTTTAAGAAGTTATTTAGAGATTTTGTTATTGAACATCCAATAAAAAAACATCAAAATAAAGAATAGCATTGGGCGGTACGTTCTGATAACCAGTACAGCCGTAGGCCAGCGAAGAAGGCACAACCATTTTTATTCGTCCGCCTTTTTTTATAAGCGGAAGAGCTATTTGCCAGCCCGGGATAAGATTTTTTAAGTAATTTGTGTAGGGTGTTATTGATGAATCAACCGCAGCATCACTTGTAAATTTTGCAATATAACTAATTGTAATTTTAGAATTTAATGTAGGTGCTGCTCCCATTCCGCTATTAATTATCTGGTAATATATACCACTCGGGTCAATTGTTGGAGTTATATTATTTGCAGTGCAATATGCATTTATTTGTGAAGCTTCCGATTCGGGTTTCAGTGGCTGACAACCCTGCTGTGTTTTTAAACATGATGCAAAAAATAATGATGCTATTATTATAAAGAAAATTTTTTTCAAATTAATGCGGATTTTTAATAAGACTAATAACAGGTTGAATTTGCTGCATCAGGTATTAAGCTCTTGTTTCGATTTTTTATAAAGAATTTCTTTATACCGTTGATCATTCATTTCCCATTGATGCTTTTTATAAAACAAACTTACAAAAACAACAATTATAAGTATGGCAAAAGATATAACTAAAGGGTTAACTTCAGCATCAGCAACCATCATTGCTCTTTGGTACCAATCGCCCGTTGATAAAGAAATTTGTATGCCCAGCCCAAGAATTAATCCCCATGGTAAACCAGCCATTAATTGCCTCGAAGGTTTTTTTTCTCTGTCGCGATTATTCTCCCAATATTTTAAAAAATCTTCTTCCTCTTTTGTAATCATTCAGCAAAATTAGGCAACGTAAACAACGATCAAAAAATAATAAAAAAGGATTAGTAAATTGATTGTTTGTTTAAACTATTATGATTTTTTTTCAGATAGATAATTACTTTTCTAAAATGATTGTAGTTTTCTGATAATTTCTGTCTTTCATAAGTTTGATTTCATCAATTAAATAATAAAAAATCCCCGCCATGAATTTTGAACATGAAGGGGATCTTATTTTTATCAGTCCATCAATAATTTTATAGAAGCAACTGAAATTTATTTTATTAATAATCCATTCCCATTCCGCCGCCCGGCATTCCTGCTGGTGCTGCATTCGCATTTTTAGGTTCTGGTTTATCTGCCACAACAGCTTCGGTAGTTAACAACATACCTGCAATTGATGCAGCATTTTCTAAAGCAATGCGGGTAACTTTTGTTGGGTCAATTACGCCGGCTGCGTATAAATTTTCATACACTTCAGTGCGTGCATTAAAACCATAATCACCTTTGCCTTCTTTAATTTTCTGTACTACAATACTTCCTTCAACGCCACTGTTAATTACAATTTGACGAAGAGGTTCTTCAACTGCGCGTTTTACAATTGTAATACCGGTTGTTTCATCATCGTTAGCGCCCTTTAAATTTTCAAGAGCTTCTACTGCGCGAACATAAGCAACGCCGCCGCCTGGTACAATACCTTCTTCAACTGCAGCACGTGTTGCATGCAAAGCATCATCCACTCTGTCTTTCTTTTCTTTCATTTCCATTTCAGTTGCAGCGCCAATATATAAAACAGCAACTCCACCACTTAATTTAGCCAAACGTTCCTGCAATTTTTCTTTATCGTAATCAGAAGTTGTTGTTTCAATTTGTGATTTAATCATGTTTACTCTTGCGTCAATATCTTGTTTATCACCTTTGCCACCAACAATTGTTGTGTTGTCTTTATCAATTGTTACAGAGGCAGCCTGACCCAAATAATTTAAATCAGCATTTTCTAATTTATACCCTTGTTCTTCGCTAATTACAATACCTTTTGTAAGAATTGCAATATCCTGCAACATTTCTTTTCTTCTGTCGCCAAAGCCAGGAGCCTTTACAGCAGCCACTTTCAGTGTACCGCGCAATTTATTTACGACTAATGTTGCCAATGCTTCGCCTTCCAAATCTTCTGCAATAATTAATAGCGGACGACCACCCTGCGCAACTTTTTCTAAGATGTGCAGAATGTCTTTCATTGCAGAAATTTTCTTATCATAAATTAATATGTAAGGATTTTGCAATTCAGCTTCCATTTTTTCGCTGTTGGTAACAAAGTAAGGAGAAATATATCCGCGATCAAACTGCATACCTTCAACAACATCTACAGAAGTATCGGTGCCTTTTGCTTCTTCAACAGTTATCACACCTTCTTTACCAACTTTGCCAAATGCTTCGGAAATTAATTTACCGATATTTTCATCGTTGTTTGCAGAAATAGATGCAACCTGCTGAATTTTATCGCTGTCGTTTCCGATAGTTTGCGATTGTTGTTTTAAATGTTCAACCACAGCAGCAACAGCTTTATCAATCCCGCGTTTTAAATCCATCGGGTTTGCGCCGGCAGCAACATTTTTCAATCCTTCACTAATAATTGATTGCGCTAAAACGGTTGCAGTTGTTGTGCCATCGCCTGCAATATCAGCAGTTTTGCTGGCAACTTCTTTCACCATTTGTGCGCCCATGTTTTCGATTGCATCTTCAAGTTCAATTTCTTTTGCAACGGTAACACCATCTTTAGTAATTGTTGGTGCGCCGAATTTTTTTTCAATCACAACATTGCGACCTTTTGGTCCCAATGTAACTTTCACAGCGTTAGCCATTGTATCAACGCCACGCTTCATTCTGTTTCTTGCCTCAATATCGAAGAAAATTTGTTTTGACATATTTTTAATTTTTAAAATTTAAATAATTTGATTAGACAATTTTATTGGGGAGATTTCATTAAAATATCAGAACTTCTCATTATTAAATAATCTTCTCCATCAACGCTTATTTCAGTTCCCGCATATTTTCCGTATAAAACTAAGTCACCTACCTTTTGATTGATTGGTATTAGATTACCAGTTTGCTCTGCGTACTTACCCGGACCTACTGCAACAACAGTACCCTTTTGAGGCTTTTCTTTTGCAGTATCAGGAATAATTATTCCGCCGGAAGTTTTTTCTTCTGCCGCCGCTGGTTTAATAAGAACTCTATCATCATAAAGTTCATAAGAATTGTTAGTCATAATTGTATGATTTTTTTTAATGATTGATTAAACAGATATTTTTAACTTGGATGTTTCGCAAATTTTTTGCCATTTAATTTAAAAGGTCAAAATTTCTTCTTAATAAATTTTTTATGGTGTTTAAAGGAATTGTTGGCAGCATAAAGGAGCGCAAAGAACGTGCATTGCATTTGGGTGACAAAATTTCATTTTCTTTTAAATAGTTAATTTAATCAAAATGATAAAATAATTTTTGCTTCAATCAATCATTCTTAAACTTTATCTTCGCAGCCGCAAAAAGTTCTTTCAGAAAAATGATAAGTAGAAGAAATATACGTGTTACGGTAATGCAATTAATATATGCTTTAGAAACTGCAGATAAGATAAATGATACAACAGAAGCAATAAAAATCTTGCAAATTCGCTTAAAAAAATCAGAGGAATTATTCGTTTATCTTCTATATTTTATTACTGAAGTAGCTCGCTATGCCGAAATAAATGCATGCTTAAGAGCATCGCGCCATTTAACTACGAGCGAAGACCGGAATGTAAACACAAAAATTGCAGGCAATGCATTGCTATGGGAAATTTTGGAAAACGATTCTTATAAAAAAGCTGTCGCATCAGTAAAGCCGCAATTGTATGCAAATATTGATCTGATCAAAAGAATTTATAACAAACTGGAAGAAGCCGATCTTTATAAAAAATATATTGCACAAGCAGGTCGCGATAAAAAAACAGAAAAAGAAATCCTTCAATTTATTTTTACTGATCTGATGCTTCCCGACGAAAATTTTATTGCAAATATTGAAGAACTTTTTTCTAATTGGGATGATGATGCCGAAATGATAAATCAGCTTATATTAAATTACCTTCAAAAACCATCAGCTTATAATTTACAAAATATTGCAGGAGATGAAAAAATAAAATTTGCAAAGGATCTTTTAATAACCACTATCGAAAAAAAAGAACAGCTTACTGAATTTATAAAACCGAAATTAAAAAATTGGGATGCCGAAAGAATTGCCATGCTCGATATGATATTAATGCGAATGGGCGTTTGCGAGTTTTTATTTTTTGAAACCATTCCGCCAAAAGTTACTATTAATGAATATATAGATATAGCAAAAGATTACAGCACACAGCAAAGCGGGCAATTTGTAAATGGAATTTTAGATAATATTCATAAAGATTTTCTGGAGCAAAAAAAGATTCACAAAATTGATTTCAGGCAAAAAGCTTAATAAGATTATTTTTGCAAATTATTTTACGAATGAAAGCAACATTTTTTTTGATCAATTTCCTTTCTATCTTCTTTTTTGCGTGTAACAGCAATTCAAATTCTGTTGTATTACAATCAAGCTTAAAAGATAAATGGCATCAATTCGATACGGCAAATTTTACAAATATTATGTGGTTAGATTCTAACATTAATCTTGGGTCAGTTGCAATGGGCGAAAAAAAAACGATGCAATTTCATTTCAGAAATACAGGCAATAAACCTCTATATTTATATTCAGTTCAACCCACTTGTGGTTGCACTATTGCAGATTATACAAAAAGCGCTGTAATGCCCGGCCAGCAAGGAATTGTAACCGGTGTTTTTAACAGCGCAAACCACTCGGGAGAATTTAGAAAAGTAATTACGGTAAAAGGAAATACAAAAAATTTGTCAACAAGTTATTTGGTTTTTACAGGTACAGTAAAAGATACAACTAAACAAAACAATAATTAAAACAATAACAATGATTCAATTAAATGCAATTTTATTGATGGCAGGCCAGGGCGATAGCAGCGGCGGCTCGCTTCAATTAATAATGATGGGCGCAATAATTTTAGTTTTTTGGTTATTTATGATTCGCCCCCAAGCCAAGAAAGCTAAAGAACAAAAAAAGTTTATCGAAAATCTTACAAAAGGTGATAGAATTGTAACCATTGCCGGAATTCATGGCACAATAAATAAAGTGAATGAAGATAATACGCTGCAGTTGGAAGTTAGTCCGGGCAGTTATTTAAAGATTGAAAAATCTGCTATTAGCCAGGAATGGAGTGCTGCGCTGAATAAAGCACTGAGTACAACTGTGGAAAAAAAATAGTGCAAAAAATTCTAAATTCTAAATCCGAAATTCGAAGTTGAGTTTCGGATTTTTTTTAACTTTCTTAAACATGCTGAAAGTTGGTTTAACAGGTGGCATTGGAAGTGGCAAAAGCACAGTAGCAGGCATTTTCAGCGTATTAGGCATACCTGTTTTTGATGCAGATTTTCATGCAAAAAAAATTATGAATGAGGATGAAGGATTAAAGCAAAAAATTATTTCCATCTTTGGTGAAGATGCTTTTACTGATGGATTTTTAAATCGAAAATATATTGCCGGAATAGTTTTTAATGATCCGCTTCAACTCGAAATTTTAAATAACATCATTCATCCGGCAACTATTGAAGCTGCAGAAATTTGGATGCTGCAACAAACTGCATATTATGTGATAAAAGAAGCAGCATTATTATTTGAAACAGGCTCTGCAGCAAATCTCGATTACATTATAGGTGTTTCTGCGCCTGAAAATATTCGTATTAATCGTGTAATGAAAAGAGAAAATATGGATCGTAAAAATGTAGTTATGCGCATCAATCAGCAAATTGATGAAAATATTAAAATGCGTTTATGCAATTTTGTGATTGTGAACGATGAGAAACAATTATTAATTCCGCAGGTAATTGAATTGCATCAAAAATTATTATTGCTTTCAAAATAATCATCATAAGAGAATCTTCCTAAAAAAATAATTCTGAAAAGAAGAAATATAAAAAATATAAAAAACTGGTTAACCGGTATTTTAATTTTTATGCTGATAATTGCGGGTATGTACTGCCTGGTTTATTTTATATTTATACCAAAAACTGCAGAAGCTTTTATGCCTTATAAATGGAAAGCGAATGTATTAAATGAAAAAAGAATAAATATTATATATTACCTTGGCGAGCCGTCTTATTCAAACAAAAAATTTATTCAGGATATTTGGTTTGTAAGAGAAAACAATTATAATTACCAACTCACTGTTCAATATAATTTAAAGGATTCGATAGCAGAAAAATACTTTATAAATTATCAGTTCAAAAATTGGTTATTTAAACGCTCACAGCAAATTATTGCAGACAGCACTGATTAGAGTCGCAACTAAACACTAAAAAATTAATTTAGTTTTATTCAGTTATTAATTTATTGTAGCGTTATTGCAATATTCGATTTTTTTGCCAAAAGCTTTTTTTTGCAATAATTAACAATTTACCTTATTTTTGTAATCCCCATATTGAGAGTAAATTTTTTAGTAAACAATTAATCAGTAATTATTAAAATTATTTAACGCTTTCAATGTACCAACTTATGGGCTCGCGGCACTCGTTTTTTCTACATCTAATACTTTTAATAACCGATCTTGTTATTATTAATGTAGCTTATATAACAAGTTATGAGCTAATGTATATTGGAGAAATAACACATCATTTTAGCGTTGATAATTTTGTTTTATATAATTTAATATGGTTTATTTCAGCAGGTGCTGTAAGGCTTTATTTTAATAACTCTGTAACAAAGGTTGAAACTATTTACAGGCAAACAGCAAAAACTATGCTGTTGCAGGCTTTAATTTTTTCTGCGGTGCTTTTTTTTAATCAGGTAAAACACATAGGATACGATTATGAAAAATTTCTTCTCTATTGTTATGCTATTTTAACTGTTTTATTTATAATCAGCCGTTTATTTGTAACCTACACTTCTGAATTTTTTCTTGTAAAAACAAAGCTGCGAAAAAGAATTGCTATTGTAGGTAATAACGCTGTTGGACAAAAACTGGCAGATTTTTTTTCAGACAAAAGAAATGATTATGCCTTTCATGGTTTTTTTGATGATAACAAAAACAACATTTTAGTAAATGCCGATGGAAAAATTATAGATCAAATAGAACAATATATAAATTATGCTGTAGAAAACCAGATAGAAGAAATTTATTCTACTATCTTACCACATCAGCACAGCCTTGTGAAAGATTTAGTTAGAGCGGCAGATCAAAAATGTATTCGCTTAAAATTCGTTCCTGATTTTTCTCAATTTATAGATACGCAATATTACCTGAATTATTTAGGTGATATTCCTGTTATCAATCTTCGTAAAGAACCTTTAGAAGATATACATAACAGATTAAAAAAACGTGTTTTCGATTTATTATTCAGCATTACTATTACCATTCTTTTATTAAGCTGGTTAATACCTTTAATTGGGTTATTAATTAAGTTAGATTCTAAAGGCCCGGTTTTTTATCTACAAAACAGAGCAGGCAGGCGAAATAAAATATTTAAGATTATTAAGTTTAGAACAATGAGCGTTACTGAATCTGATCATGAATTTAAGCAAGCTGTAAAAGATGATCCGCGTGTTACAAGAGTTGGAAAATTTTTGCGAAAAACAAACCTGGATGAAATTCCTCAATTCATCAATGTTTTATTCGGCACCATGAGTGTGGTTGGGCCAAGGCCGCATGTTGTAAAATTGAATGACCATTTTATGCATTCTATTACAAGTTATATGGCAAGGCATTTTGTAAAACCCGGGATTGCAGGATGGGCACAGGTTAACGGCTATCGCGGAGAAACGATGACGCCTTTTTTAATGCAAAAAAGAATTGAGTCAGATATTTGGTATCTGGAAAATTGGACTTTAATGCTCGACATAAAAATTATTTTTATGACAATCATAAACCTTTTCAGAGGTGAAGAAAATGCATATTAACTTCAAAGAAAAATTAGCAAAAACATTTTGATAATTCATCTTCCACAATTAAATTCTTAAAATCATTTCTGTTAATCAATAAAAAATTTAATAATAAAATTTTTTATAGCCATAATGTTGCAGTTTTTTCGTGTTAAAAGTTTATTATATGACGTATATTTTTTGGTGGGGAAAAATCAACTGTTACATTTGCACCTATTTTTCAAAATAGTTAATCTAATAATCAATGAAATTCAATTTACCTTTTTCAAAACTAACCACTTATTGTACATTTCTTATTTTTTCTTTTCTTTTATTTTCCTGCCGCCCGCAGCGAATTGCATATTTTAAAGATATACCTGATACAGTTACCAACAAACGTATTCAGCTATCACAATTTACTTCCCCTGTAGTTCAATCAGACGATATACTTAATATTGTAATTCAAACGATAGATCCAACTACAAATCAAATTTTAAATCAGGGCAATCTTCCGGTGGCATCCGGTAGTGTGGCCGGTTCAACATCTGCTACAATGCAGGCTGTATCCGGTTATCTCGTAAATAAAGATGGATATATAAGTATGCCTTATATTGGAAATTTATATGTAAAAGGATTAACAACTGCACAGGTAACAGACTCAATTGCTCAAAAAATTTCCGTCTATTTTAAAAACCCGGTAGTTGAGGTGCGATTTGCAAATTTTAAAGTAACGGTATTAGGAGAAGTAAAAAATCCTTCAACATTTGTAATTCCAAATGAAAAAGCTACTGTTATTGATGCACTTGGTTTAGCAGGCGATATGACCATTTATGGAAAAAGAGAAAATGTATTACTGATGCGCGACAGCGCCGGTAAGAAAGATATGGTAAGGCTCGATTTGAATAACAGCAAAGCTATTTCTTCGCCTTATTTTTATTTACGACCGAACGATGTAATATATGTTGAAGCATCCGCTTCAAAAGTGTTAAGTACGGATGCATATAGAAACAGAGATATTGCAATTATAAGTGCTTCTTTATCTTTATTAATTCTTATTGTTGCAAGAGTACTTTTTAAATAAGTACTCAAAATTATATTAGTTAATTTACTTAATAAATAACCCCGCGTTTTGCGGGGTTATTTATTGTTATCTTTTTAAAATAAATATTTAGGCTGTAGCTTCAACTTTATTTGTTGCCCACTCGATTAAAATGTCAGCAACTTCGGGGCGGGAAAATTCCTGTGGCGGTCTTTCACCATTGCGCAACATTTCACGCACTTTGGTGCCACTCAGTGAAACTACTTCAGGATCTTTTGGCGCCGTTTTGTTTGATGCCATACTTTGCGTATTAACGCACCAAAAAGTATTTTCAAATTTTAGTATTTGCATACCCATTTTTTCAGCAATAGAACTCATTAATTGTTGCGCTTCATAAGTTCCATAATATCCTCCAACACCGGCATGATCTCGACCGATGATCATGTGTGTGCAACCATAATTTTTACGGAGAAGTGTATGATTGATGGCTTCACGCGGGCCTGCATAGCGCATTGCTGTTGGCAATACACTAAGCATTGTATTATCCGGATTGAAATAATTTGTGATGAGTGTTTCATAACAACGCATACGAACAGGGGCAGGAATATCGTCTGATTTTGTTTCGCCAACTATTGGATGAATTAAAGCGCCGTCAACAATTTCCTGCGCACATTTTACGAGATATTCGTGCGCGCGATGAATTGGATTGCGGGTTTGAAATGCAACTATAGTTTTCCAGTTACGTTTCTCAAACTCAGCACGTGTTTCTGAAGGATCGAGAAAATATTTATCATCAATTTCATCATGGCGAAGCGGGCGGTTTACCATTTCAAGCGGACCGGCAATATATTTGTTGCCACCTTTCTTTATTGCCTGCACACCGGGATGTTTTTCTTCTGTGGTTTTAAAACATTTTTGAGCAAAGTTTTCAAGATCGAGTTCAAACTTTTCATCAACCCGCATTATGGCTAAAACACGATTGGCTTTATCAATTAATGCAATTTCTTTCCCGATTTCAATTTTATCAAAATCATTTCCGGCAGGTAATAAAATAGGAATTCCCCAAACCAATCCGTTGCTTAACGTCATGTTTTCAATGGCAGATTCTGCATCCGCTTTTCCCATAAATCCGGTAAGCGGGCTAAATGCGCCAATGGCAATCATCTCAACATCTGCACCATATCTGTCTTCAATATTTAATTGAAAAAGAGATTTTGCTTTTTGTTCTAATTCTGTTTTGCGGGCGCCTGCTGCTATTTTGTTTACAAGCGTTCCGCCGTGTGGTTGATTCATAAATAATATTTAGTTTTTTAAAAAATTAATCTTCTATTTCATCATTAATATAACCATTGCTTTCAAGATATTTCATTATCTCATCAGCGCATTCTTCAAGTGGTTTCTCTGAAGTGTTAATAATTAATTCAGCATCTTCAGGCGCTTCGTATGGGTCGTCAATTCCTGTAAAATGTTTAATTTCTCCGGCTCTTGCTTTTTTATACAAACCTTTAGGGTCACGCTGTTCGCAAACATCTAACGGGCAATGCACATACACTTCAATAAATTCTCCGGGCTCAACAATAGAGCGCACCATTTCGCGGTCGCTGCGGTAAGGAGAAATAAAAGCTGTGGAAACAAAAGCACCTCCATCAACAAATAATTTGGCAACTTCGCCAATGCGGCGAATATTTTCTTTGCGATCTTCTGCAGTAAAACCAAGCCCTTTGTTTAAACCATGACGCACATTATCGCCATCAAGAACATAAGTATGAATACCACGTTCAAAAAGTTTTTCTTCCACTTTATTTGCTAAAGTAGATTTGCCTGCGCCGGAGAGACCGGTGTACCAGAGAATTGCAGATTTATGACCATTCATGCGGTGCCGATCGTTTTTAGAAATGGTTGAGGCATGCCATACAATGTTGCGGGTAATTTCCATGAAAATTGAATTTAGTTAAGTAATTAATTTTGAGCTGCGAAACTAAGCTTCTTTTTTATAAATTCCTATAGAATTGATCTAGTTATTTGGTTTAAGCAATTATCTTATGTTTTTTTTTAACAAGATTAATTTTTTATGAGCAAGATAAAGCAACTATGTGCTATAAATTATTTACTAAATCTGCAACCTCTTCTGCGCACCCAAAAGATAAAGTAAAACCACTTCCACCATGACCGTAATTATGAATAATATTTGTGCTTGGTTCTTTTTCTAAACGCACCGTTGGTCTAAAAGGTCGCAAACCTGCCCAGCATCCAATATATTTTTGTTGCTTTAATTCAGGAAAAACTTCGTAAGCATTTTTTAATAATCCTTCAATGGTTGAAGGTTCGGTGTGCTCAGCAAAAATTTCATCTTCATATGTGCCGCCAACAATTATTGCATCTTTTCTTGGCACAATGTATAGCGGCTTTTCATTGTCTAAAAAAATAGGAAAATTATTTTTCGGAGATAACAATCCAACCTGACCTTTTACGGGAATTAAAGTTTTATCATTACATAATTTTCTTGCTCCCAGTCCTGTACAATTAATTACAACATCATAATCGTGGAAATCATTTAAATCGTTCACTTCCTTTTCAATAAACGCAACATTTTTTTCTTCCAAATATTTTTGTAAATAAGGAAGAAAAATTTGTGTTTCAATTAGCGGAACTATTGCCTCGTAAGCTTTTGCATAATTTTTTTTCAATTCATTTTGTTGCATCATGCGATAAGAATTTCCGGGCATAAATTCGAGCCAGGATTTATCTTCTTCTTTTACATTTTTTTCTATTGCTTTTATTAGTTGATGCATGCTTACACCGGTTGCAGCATCATTCGATAATTCTTTATAAAACTCAAAACTTTTTCTGCACCAATCAATTCCTCTTTTATCGTTACGAATATGATATGGAAACCAAAATGCTGCTGCGCGATTGGATGTAATATTTGGTGAAAATTCTTTCGCAAAAATTTTTATTAAATAATCTTTTTGAGATAAAAGATAAGCGCAGGATAATCCGCTGATGCCCGCGCCAATGATTGCTATTTTCATTTTCTTTGAAAATTTAATACAAAGAAATATGAATTTTATAGAAGGATGTGAATGATGAACAAATTATTTATTTCGTTAAAATCATATTCTTACTATCAACTTTTTTCCATCAATCAATAAAACATAAGAATATTGACCAGATGATATTTAATCAAAAAGTTTTCACCTACTTTCCATCAGCGCTGTAAACAACAAGCTGCGCCTGCTTTGCAGATGATGGAATAAAACATTTGATAATTGTATTTTGTGAAAACGGATTTGGTGTATTTTGCAAAAGCGGAGAGTTTTAAAATCTTGTTTTCATAAAAAAACTCCGGCACATTTTGTTATGCCGGAGTAAACTCTGATAAAAAACGGATATTACTTTTCGTAAATCAATTTTGCCTGGTATGTTTTGTTATTAACCGTTATTCGTACCATATAGATGCCCGCAGAAAGTGAAGATGGAATGAAAACAGTGTTTTGTAATTTACTATTTGTAATACCTGCATTTTTTGTATACACAATTTGCCCGATTATATTCATCAATTCAATTTTTGCATTTGTATTGACATTATTTGAAAGATGAAGTTCAAAAATAAACTGCCCGCTGCTTGGGTTTGGATAGAGTTTAAAAGCTGCTGCTTTTTCTGTACTTATATTTTTCAATTCTACAGATTGTAGTGTATTTTTACTCATCAACTGTTGCCTTGAAAGCGTTTTAAATTTTATAGTGTCGGAAAAAGCAGTCCATTTATTTCCGCATTTAGCTCTTATATGCCACTTATAGATTTGATTGGCGTCAAGCGATGAAATATTTACTGACCTTGCTGATGCGGATAAATTTAATTTTATCCAGCCCCCTTTTATACCAATCATCTTTTTATATTCTATAAGCCATTTTACCGGATTGTTTGAAGCACTCCAGTTTAATGTAGCGCTGTTTGAAGTAATGTTTGTAGTAGTTAAATTTGTTGCATTTGAGCATACAGCGCAGCCTTCATCAATTTGTCCATTGCAATTATCATCAATACCATTGCCACAAATTTCAGATATTCCGGGATTAACAACCGGATTTGTATCATCGCAGTCTGTATTGTTTAAAACGTATCCAAATGGTGGGCTGCCGCATCCAACTACTGCATTGTTAGGGTCGCCGTAGCCATCAAGATCTGCATCGCGATAAAAATAGGTACGAGCAATAATTGTAATATCTACCCAATTGTTGATGCCTGCAACATAAGGATTACTTGAAATAACTCTTATTCTGTATCCGCTTCCGCCGGCAGTATAGGAAGGAATAGTGGCATTGATAGTTCCCGATGTGGCAGAGTTTAATGTGCCGATATTTACAGGGTTGGCAAAGCTGCCCGATGCATCACTTAACTGCGCGGTGAAAATATTTCCATTATAAAAAGCATCTGATGCTGTAAAAGGTACACTAACAGAAGATCCTGCACAAAAAGGGCTTCCGGAAATGGAGCCTGTTGTAATACTGAAGAGAGAATATTCCCACAAATCGGGCATGCATCTATCACGGTCACTTAATGCACCTGTTCCAATATACCCTTTGCCTCCTATGCTAAAACCTGTGGCATAGGTACGGGGGCTACCCAGAAAGTCTGCTTTTTGTGTCCATGTGTTAGTAGCCGGGTTATATTCCCAGAAATCGTCTCTAACAGTTCCATCATCACCGGTGCCTATATAGCCCTTATTGCACATACTAAAACCAACAGCATTGCTGCGAGCAGTTCCTGCGAAGCTGGCTTTTTGTGTCCATGCATCGGCAGTGGGATCGTATTGCCAAAAATCATTTTTGAATTTGGTGCTGCTGTTATAGCCCGTTCCGACATACCCATAGCCCTCAATGCTAAAGCCAACAGCCGAAAAGCGAACACCGCCTGCAAAGTTAGCTTTCTGTGTCCACACATCGGTAGCAGGATTGTATTCCCAAAAATCATTAAAATTGATAAGATCTACAGTGGTGCCTAAACCAATATACCCTTTGCTGCCAATACTTAAGCCGGTAGCCTGGATGCGGCTGCTTCCTCCCACGTTGGCTTTCTGTGTCCATGTATTTGTTGCCGGATCATATTCCCAAAAATCATTTTTGGCGGTATTATTATCCGAATTTCCTGTACCGATATATCCTTTGTTGTCAATACTGAAACCAACGGCATAGCTGCGAACTCCGCCTGCAAAGCTGGCTTTCTGTGATAATATCATGGTTGAGGGGTCGTACTCAAAGAAATCATCATAATAGGTGTTTCCGTTAAGATTGTCAGAACCTGTTCCTATGTAACCTTTGTTTCCTATGCTGAAGCTAACAGCTCCTTCGCGGCCAGGGTAAAAGGTGGCGATTTGTGCCCAGGTATTCTGAGAATAACTATTCTGTAATGTGAACAGTATTAATAAAGAAAGCAGCACTTGTTTCATAATAATTATTATTAAAAGTTATTAATTTGGGGAAGTGTAATTATTTAATTGCATTCAGTTTTCTCATCTCTTCAATTGTTAATATTGGCGGCATTTCGCCTTTTTGTAATTTTTGTATTACGAGTTGCGCAACTTTTATTGCAGCAACTTTACTTTTAAAACCTTCATTGCCAGGCAAAGCAGGAACAGAGGATTGACTTATTATTTTTTTATCATTAACATAAATTTCATAGCCGTAGGTTTTGTGAGGCGCATCAATAATTTTGTATGTAAGATTTGAAGTGGAAAATTGATTTGCTGCCTGAAACCTGCTACCGCTTTGGGTTTGTGATTGCTGCGCTAATACTTGTGCATTAGCGCTTAATGCTGCTATTGTAAAAATTGCAATCACACCGAATTGTAAAAACCTTTTTTTCATAAATCAATATTTTTATTTTAAAAAATAGTATGTTATTTGGTTAATAGCATACTCTTGCTATCAACTTTATTTCCATCAATCAATAATGAATAACTGTATTGACCTGAAGAAAAAATACTTGCATTTATTATAACGGAATTATTGCCGTTGCTTAAAGTGTAAGATTTTAATTGATGACCATCAATATTGTAAACTATAAGCTGTGCCTGCTTTGCAGACGATGGAATAAAACATTTGATAATTGTATTTTGAGAAAATGGATTTGGTGAATTTTGTTGTAAAGAAGCGCTGCCTGAATTAACTGATATATTTTTTGATGCGCCATTTGTATTTGTACTAATATTTTGTATCATTTGTTTTAACTCATCAATTTGTTGCTGCTGATTTTGAATTTGCGCTTTCAGATTATCATTTTCCTGCTGTAGCGCGATTGAATTTTATTTACATCAAAACCTAAATTAAAAGCGCTCATATCACTTAGCACAAAATAACCGGGCGAAAAAAGATTTACATAGCTGTTGCCAATTACTTGCAACTTGGCTATCGGAGTTTTTATGCCAATACCTACATTACCACCGTACGTAATACGCATCTGTTCTATGTCATGAGTTCTAAAAGCAAGCGTTTTATTATCTGTTGTTCCCAAAAAATTTGTGCTGAGGGATGTGCCTGCGTTGCCAGTTAAAGACCAACTTTGTGCGTTGGCAATAAATGTTGTTGCAGTAAATAAACTTGCAAGAACAAAAAGTAAAAATGTTTTTTTCATAAAATGATTTTTAAAAGATGAACATTGAAGAATTAAATTTCTAATACAAAGCACACAATTTTTTTTGCCGATGTTGTTAGCCGAAATACTATACAGGCATCGTAATTTTACTATGCACTTAATTGCAGGTTAGAAATGGTTTTGACACCTGAAAAACAAAAATGTTTTCAGTCATTTATGAAATCAACTAACAATTTTCAAATCTTGTATGAAAAAAATTTTGATTGTTGAAGACCATTCCATCGTTATAAAAGGATTGAAAATAATTTTTGAAAAAGAATTTAAAAATTATGAGCTGCACACCGTTTACACTATTTCTGAAATGATGAAGGCGTTAAAAAATAATGAATATTTTTTGGCTATTATTGATATGCAGTTAGAAGACGGAATTTCGCTGAATATTATTCCGGATATTTTAAAATTATATCCTTTATTGTGCATACTTATATTTACAGGTTTTTCTGAAGAAGTGTATGCACAGCGTTTGTTTAATTATGGCGTAAAAGGTTTTCTCAATAAAAATTCTGAAGAAAGCGAAATTATTTATGCGCTGCAAACTGTGCTTGCAGGCAAAACTTATTTCAGCGAGAATTATAAAAATTATCTCTTAAATAAAAATGAAAATAATCAATCAACAAAAAATCCATTTGATTTATTGTCGCAAAGAGAAATGGAAACTGCGATATTATTATTGAAAGGAAAACGCAGTTCGGAAATTTGTGCTGAATTAAATATTCAACCGAGTACCGTTACAACTTATAAAATAAAAATTTTTACAAAGCTGGGTGTAAATAATGTGGTTGATTTAGAAAAGTTGGCTGAAGTATATCAAGTTATTTAAACCATTTACAGCGGCACTGAAAAACTAACTACAGTTCCTGCACCCATCTCACTTTTTACATATAGTTTTCCATTTACAAAATGCAATAAATCTATAATAAGTATATAACCCATTCCCCAACCCGTTTCTTTATCAGTTCCTTTTTGTGAAGACACCGGAATGAGTTTATTTAAAGAATTTACAATTTTAGAATTCATTCCGGTGCCTGTATCTTTTATTGAAATAGTAAGTAAGCCGTCAGAAATATTTGCATTAATTGTAATGGTTCCGTGTGAAGTAAATTTATTTGCATTCAGCAATAAATTATGCAGAATTACTTTTAAAAACATTGCATCGTAAATGCAGCTTAAGCCTGATGCAGCTTCGCAAATAATTGTATTGTTTTTTACGTTTGTAATATTTTTATCAATCAAAATTATTTCTTCAACCAATTGTTTTAAATTGATGTGCTGAAGTATAAGCCTGAAATTTCCCTCCTGTAATTTTATCCATTGAATTAAACTTTCGCCCAAAAACATTAATTCAGTTGCTGTATTTTTTATTTCGGCGCTGGTTTCTTTTGCGCTTTCTTTCGTGAGATTTTCTGATGTATAAAGATGATTGGAAATATTTGCAATAAACCGTAACGGCATTAGCATATCGTGACCCAACAAACCAATTAAACGATTTTTGAAAACGCTGTTTTCATTTAAAATATTTAATGCTTCATTTAAATCTCTCAAAGTTTCTTCAAGCTCTGCATTTTTATCTGACAACTGCTGCGTATTTTTTTGGATGATTTTTTGCAGCTGAATATTTTTTTGCTTTAATTGAAAAGTTCTGAAACGGATAATAAATAAAATAATTGTCGCAAGCAGAGCAACAACTAAAAACCAAAACCAGATTGTTTCATAATATTTTTTTTCTACATAAAATTTAAATTTAATAGCTGAAAATTGATTAGGCAAAAAACCATACTGATATTTTATTTGAAGTGAATGAGTGCCGCCGGATAAATCGCTTAGCTGAATTTTTCTTTCATCCGGTTTAAGCCGGTGCCATGCGGAATCTTCATCCAAACGATAAAAAACACTTTGAGCATTTGGCGCATTCCATTGTGCAAAACTTATATGCCAGGTTTGTAATCTTTCATCTTTTTTAAAATGTATTTCGCTATCAGGCTTATAAATATTTTTTCCGGCTTCTACATAATCAATAAACAACGGATAATAGGTTGGCGAAAAAAGTTCATTTATTTTAACTCGCACTAATCCCTGCAACGCAGGCAAAATAATGTCGCCATTTGATAAACGATTAAAAGCAGGCTCGCCGCCACCATTAAATTCGTTGGTAAGTAATCCGCTGCTTACATCAAAATATTGGTACAAAAGCGGCGTTGAAGGTTGTGCATAAATTTGCAGCAAATTTTTTTTATTCAGTTTAAATAAACCTTTGTTTGTTGGCACTAAAAAATTCCCGTTACTATCGTCAATGCAGGCATGGCTAAATAAAAGATAACCTTTATCATCCACTGGTAAACTTACAAGTTTGCCTGCCTTTTCATCATATAAAAAAATCCCGTTTCCATAAGTTGAAATCCAAAAAAAATAATTGCTGTCAATAAACACATTTCTAATTTGTGATAGTTTATTGTTTTTAACAATTGGTATAAATTTTTTTGAATCTGCATCTATAAAAAAAATTCCTTTTGTATTTACGCCCACTAATTGTCCGTTGGGAGTTTCTGTTAAAAAATTAAATGACACAGAATCTGGTTTGTTACCATAAGAAATAATTTGCTTTAATTGATTATTTTCAGGACAGCCCAAAAATTTAAAAGTAGAAATCCAAAATCTTCCATTTTTTGTTAAGTAACAAGTTTGCAAATAATTATCATTTGCAACAGCGTACTTTTTAATGTTTGAAAGATTGCTGATTTTGAAACTTATAATATTGCCTGTAATTGCGCTCCAAATATTATGAAAAGTATCCATTGCAAGGCTTTGCGTGTGATTGATGGGAATGGAAATTTGATTACTTTTTCCCGTAGTAAGATTAAAAATTATTGAGCGGCAAGTGAAAAGACGATTACTGTCAATAAGCAAACAAGCAGAGTTGTTGTTTAATATATCATCGCCGGTGGTTTTATAAATTCTAAACGGGCTGAAATGATAAATGTATAAGCCGCTTGAATTGGTTGAAATAAATATTGTTTTGCCATCTTTATGCAGCAAAACAGAAGTAATGTAAGTGGGCAAATTGTTTAGTGTGGCAACATAATTCGTGTAAAGAAAATTGTTTTTGAAATTTAATTTATAAAGATTGTTTCTATTTAAAATCAGTGGTTGATTATTTAGCTTATCATAAAATAAAATGTGTTTTCCTTTGGTTAATGCGGTATCGGTGGTAGTTGCATTTATCAATGTTGTGTTTATCAAATTAATGCAATATCCTTCTGCATTATTATTTAATACATACACAAAATTATCTTCCGCAATTAAATAAGGGTTTTCGTTTTTCTGCTGCCATTGATGCACTAATTTTTTATTATTAAAAATGTAAGTAAAATTCTTTGATACGGCAATCCACACACTGTCATTTAACCAAAGTGAATTAGTAATAGGTGCTGAACTATCCGCAAATTTTTGCGAAATATTTATTTCAAAATTTAAATCTTTTATACTTCTTGCATTGCCGTTTTGATAAGAAAAATCATAAATATGCACCCGTTCGGAAATTGTTTCGTTAATTGGCTCATTATTTTTTATCGCAAATATTTCGCCTATCCTGTTGCAACCAATTACGCCATTTTTCAGAGTATGGAAAAGGGTAAATATTCTAATAGTTTTTAAAGAAGGCAAATCTTTTAAATTATAAACGGAAGTAGACACGCCATCATATCTCACCAATCCTGCCTCAGTTGTCATCCACAAAAAACCTGTTGATTTATCGAAGTACATACTTCTTACTGAGTTCTGCGGAAGTCCGTTATTATCGTTTAAAATTTTGCTTAAATACCAGTTGTTGAATTGTTGAGAGAGCGAAGAAAGAGAAAACAGAACAAGAAATACAAAGCAGTAAAATTTTAATGTAAGCTGAGAGCAACGGATATTTTTGAGAGAAAATAACACATTCAAATTTAAAATTTTGCCAAGCGTAAAACAAGTTTAAATTTAGAAAAAATGCTATTTTATTTGTGAAAAAGGAATGTTTGTGATGCGATATAATTGCCAGTCTTTATAATCAAAATGCCACCATTCATATTCATAAACTGTAAATCCTTCTAACTCCATGTAAGTTCGCAGCAAATCTCTCATGCGCCGCTGCTCTTCAGTTCCGCCTGTATAATTTGGATAAGAACGTTCGCTCATTTCATCATATACTCCCGGCATTTGAATTTCTTTTCCTGTTTTCAAATCATATAAACTAAGGTCAACTGCGCAGCCACGGTTATGTTTTGAACCTTTCTTTGGATCAGCTACAAATTTTTTATTTTCTTTTGAAGTAACGTCCCAAAAAAGTTTTGTAACGCTCCATGGACGGTAACCATCAAACACCAATAATCCGTAACCAAGTGGTTTCAATTTTTGATTCACTCTCACCAAAGCCTCTGCTGCAGGGCGTTGCAGAAATGCACGCGCTTCTGAATAAACCGGCCGGTGCGCAAGATTATTACTTGTGGCATAGCGAATGTCAAGCTTAATAGTAGAATCAAGTTTTATTAATTCTACTAAATCTGTCGGACGAAAATTTCCTTCTTCATGCGGCGGTTTTGTTTTGCAGCCGTTTAAACTAAAAGAAAAAAGAAAAAGAAATACAAAAAAATATTTTCTCATTGCATTAAAAAAATTTTTTTATTTTAAAATAAGTTGTTAACGCAGTTAATAATTTACAATGTTTTTGCCGAAATAAATAAGCTATTGTTTTTTTGGCTGCTTAAATGTTCCGTTGGGTTGAATGAAAACTATTTCCGTCACTTCATTTTTATCATTCAAATTAAATTGCACATTATAACCGCTTAAAATTTTTATGGAGAATTTATTTTTATCAGTTGGCACCAATTCATATTCCGGCTGACCGGGAACAAAAAGATAAAGCGTTTTATCATTTTTAATATATACTTTAATTGAGCCGTCAGTTCCATAATTACCAACAAATTTTTGCAGCTCTTCTTTAGTTGCTTCAATTGGTTTTGGAATTTTATTAAAGATAATTGGCTTTGATAATGCAGGTTCCAAAGGCAAACTAACACTGTTGATGTTGCCCGCTTCATTCATTTGAAACTGAACTCTTGTATCCGATTTTTCTGAAGTATCTATTCCATCTTTTTTATCAACATCAAATGCTTCAAACACATCGTAATGATAATGCCGCAGCCACCATGTGATGATTGGAAATTTCATAAATAATGAATCATGCGAATTGATTATTTCAAAAGTTCCATAACCATCATTGTTGTACAAGCCTGTATAATCGTTTAATTCATGCGAAGGTTTTGTATTTGGTTTTTTATCTGATACCACTGATTGCTCTGCTTTTTTTGCAGCAATTTTTGCAGAATCAGAAGTTTTTTTATAGTAAGTTTCCCAGTCAAAGTATTTTAAGTTGAGCATCTTATCTGCAATCAAATTTCTTACAACGGAAGGAACTGTGGAATTATTCTGATTACACAAAACTATAATGCCAATGCTGTCAGTAGGAAAAAAACAAGTGCTTGCAGAAAAGCCATCAATGTTGCCGCCGTGCTCCACTCTGTAATGACCTTTGTAAGAAGAAAGAAACCAGCCAAAACCATAATTAGCAAAATTTACATCAGGAATTTCTTTAGCCGGCAAAGCGCTCGCTACAACCATTTGCGCAGCGATGGCTTGCATTAAATACGGAGCCGGAATAATTTCTTTGCCATTAATTTTTCCTCCGTTTATCCATGTAATTACCCAATTTGCCATATCGTTTACGCTGCTGTTTATGCTGCCGGCAGGGCTCATCGCATTGATGCGATAATAATCTATGACGTTAATTAAACTATCTTTTTTTACACCATAACCAACTGCTGCATCGTTGTTTTTTATCATATCTTCAATCGTTAGCACAGAGTTGTTCATGCCAAGCGGTTGAAAGATTTTTTGCATGATATTTTCTGCCCAGCTTTTACCAGTAATTTTTTCGATCAGTGCGCCCTGCGCCATAAACATAAAATTATTGTATTGCCATTTTTCCCGCAAGCCTGCCGAAGGTTCCATGTATTGAATGCGCTGCAAAAGTGTATCACGCGAATTTGTTGAAAATAAATACCAGGCATAATCGTGGCGCGGCAATCCGGTTCTGTGGCACATCATATCGCGCAGCGTTATTTCGCCATTCATTTCATTGTTATAAAATTTTAATTCGGGTAAATAATTGCGAACAGGTTTATCAATATCCAGCTTGCCATCTTTTTGCAGCATTCCGATGAGTGATGATGTAAATGCTTTTGTGCAGGAACCAATTGCAAATAATGTGTTTGGCGTTACAGGTAATTTTTTTTCATAATCGCGATAGCCGAAACCTTTTGCATAAACCACTTTATTTTTTTCTACAACGGCAACGGCGAAACCCGCAGCACGCCAGTCTTTCAGCACTCTTGCAAAAGCAGTGTCTAAATTTTCGAAGTGTTTATCGGTTGTTGATTTTTGTTTTTGTGCTGATGAAATGATTGCTAAAAAACAAAATAAAATTGTTAGAGTTTTTCTCATAAATATTGTTTTGAGTGCTGGAAATTTTGAAATGATTGTTTACCTTATTTTACAATGTTAAGCCTGTCAATTCGGTCAAAATGTTTTCTGTTCAATGTTGCCAAAAAAAAATTGTGAGCAACCGCAGTTGCAGCAATCAATAAATCAGCAAGGTCTATTTGTTTGCGCTTTCGATTTAAACTCGCGTTAATGAAAACGGCTGTATCTACAGATACTTCATCAAAAGAAATAATTTCGATTGCTTGCAGAACAGTTTTCCAAAAATTTAATTGGCTTTGAGTTGCACCGGAGTAAATTTCATATTTGGTTATGGCGGAAATAACGAACTTATATTTTTGTCGAACTAAAGCAATCCAAACAGAATTTTCTTTGTCAGTTTTGCGATAATAATCAATTAAGATAGAAGTATCAACCATAATTATCTTATTCGCCATTGGTTGATAGCTTTTCTGTTTTTTGCAATTGTTTCCAATTGTTTTTTTGTAGCAGTTGGTCCGTTCAAAAGCAAAGTTTCCAAATCAATTTTGGATTTTTCTTCTTTAACTTCTTTTTCAATTTCGGATTTGAGTTGTTTTAATTGTCCCGGCGGCAATGTTCTAACAATTTCAAGCAATTGTTCAAATTCTATGTCCGTTTGTACTTGCATGTATCAAAATTAAGAAGTTTTTTTTGAACGATGGAAGCAAGATATGTTACAACATTTAACCAATAACCACAATAATTTTATTGCAAACAAAAATCACAATCCTTCTAACGCTTGTTCCAAATCATTTAAAATATCTGCAATATTTTCCATGCCCACACTCATTCTTATTAAACCATCGGTGATTCCGTATTTAATTCTTTCTCCTCTTGCAACGCCGTAATGACTCATGGATGCGGGATGCGAAATTAAAGTATCAACCGTGCCGAGCGAAACTGCGCGAACACACATTTGCAATTTGTCAATAAATTTTTTCCCGGATTCTAAGCCGCCTTTTAGTTCGTAGCTCATCATGGCGCCGGGATGACGCATTTGTTTTTTTGCAGTTGCAAAATCAGGATGTGTTGAAAGACCTGTATAATTTACATTTTCAATTGCCGGATGCTGCTGCAAAAAGTTTGCAACCTGCACTGCATTTGCGCAATGCCTTTCCATTCTTACTTCCAAAGTTTTCATTCCCTGAATTAATAAATATGCATCGAAAGGATTGCTGTTTCCGCCCAAAAGTTTATGCCATTTATATGCTTTGTCTTTCATAAAATTTATATCTCTTCCCAACAAAACTCCTCCGATTGCAGAACCATGACCATTCAAAAATTTTGTGGTTGAATGAAAAACAAAATCAACATTATATTTAAATGGCTGTTGTAAATAAGGCGTTGCAAAAGTGTTATCAACGGTTACAATTAAACTATATTTTTTTGCGATGTTACTTACCAAATCAATATCCACGCATTGAATAGTTGGGTTTGCCGGCGTTTCAATGTGCACCAATTTTATGGATGAATTTTTTTTGATATTTTCTTCAACAATATTTAAATCTCTTAAATCTGCAATGATGGTTTGAATTCCATTTTGTGCAAGCACTTTGTGCATCAGTTCATGTGTTCCGCCGTACAAAGAAAAATGCGAGAGAATTGTATCACCGCTTTTTAAATTGCTCATCAGCATTGTTGTCATCGCTGCTTGTCCGCTCGCATGCAGTAAGGCTTTCAGCTCCAATGGTTTTTTATTTTCATCTAAAATATTGAACGATTCTAATGCTGCAATTGTTTCTTCGGCAACTTTAAAAGTGGGGTTTCCCCAGCGACTGTAAATGTAGCCTTCTTCTTTTCCTGAAAAACGATTCATGCCTTGTTCAGCATTATCAAAAGTGAAAGTTGAAGTTGCGTAAATTGGTGTAAGATGAGATGATTCCGGAAAATTTTCATTAGCCGAATGCATTGCAACAGAACTGATACCGGTTAAAGGAAATGATTTTTTATTCATTGTATGAAGTCAAAAGTAAAAATTAAAAATTCAAAAAATTAAAGTGAAAATAATCTTATTCGTGTGAATAATTTATTGCCAACAGCAAATCTTTCTTTATTAATTTCAGGAAATCAAATGTAATAAACAATGAAGGAAATTCTTTTACAATATGCATTCTATAATGTTTGGGCAAACGGAATTTTATTAAATGTGGCAACAAAATTATCTGCCGAGCAGCAACAACAAATTATTGTAAGCAGTTTTCCAGGTGTGCAAAAAACTTTTCTTCACATGCTCGATGTTGAAAGCATTTGGTGGCAGCGCATGAAATTAAATGAACAAATTATTTGGCCCAGCGCTGAAAATAATTTTGATATGAATCAAATTGCAGAAGGCTTAATTAATCAATCAAAAAAATGGCAAACATGGGTGAGCGAGGCAAGTGAAACGCAGTTGCAGCATGTGTTTGCGTATTTCAACAGTAAAAAAGAATATTTTAAACAACCACAATGGCAAATGTTGCTGCATCTATTTAATCATCAAACTTATCATCGCGGGCAAATTGTAACAATGCTTCGCCAATTAAATGTTGAAAAAATTCCGCCAACAGATTTTATTGTTTTCAGCAGAAAAAAATAAAAGAAATTTTTATGTTACCGGCTGCATAATTACTATGAAACTTTTGTTGCGTCGCACTCTTGTACTGCAACAATTTATTCAGCAATTGTCCACACAGAAGTTCGGCTAAACCATGAAAGTCCGCAGATATAACCTTTTAAGCTCAATGTTTTAGCCGCTAAAATTAATTTTCCGCAATAAGTTTTGCCTGTGTTTGGATCGTACACAGTTCCATCTTCATAAATATTAGAATCATTTTTCGGACTGCGAAAATCTTTCAAAATTATTAAATGCAATAAAGGAATATTGCGCAAATTTTTATTTGGATTTTCTATATCCGTTCTTGGTTTATCATTTGCATCGTTGGGCTTTTGCAACCAAATAATTTTTCCATAAAATTTTCCATTAACCGCTTTATATACTTGTATTTTTGCAGTTTTGCTTGCATTGTACCAAACTTTTTCTATCGGATCTTTTTGTGCAAACGCAAAATTTGCAAGCAGCAGCAGCAATAAACCAATGAATATTTTTTTCATGAAAAACTTTCTGCAATATAAAAATGATGTTGTTGCAAAACGATAAGAGTTTCTTAAATGTTACTTAATAAAATAAATTCAAAAAAAAAAATTGCAACTATTAACGTATGGAACAATATTAAAATTATTAAAAATGCAAAGTGTTTCGCTTGCGACTGGATAAAAGAAATAAGTAATTTTAGATATAAATTTATGTATGCTGTTACATATTCATCCGGATAATCCCAATTCGCGGCATATAAAAACAATTAAAGATTGTTTATTGAATGGCGGAATTATTATTTATCCCACTGATACAATTTACGGATTGGGATGTGATATTTATCATCATAAAGCAGTTGAAAGAATCAGCCGCATAAAAAATGTTGATCCGCAAAAAGCGCAAATGAGTTTTGTGTGCTACAATTTGAGTGATCTAAGTAAATACACCAAATTTATTTCAACGCCGCTGTATCGTTTATTAAAAAGTTATTTGCCCGGCCCTTACACATTTATTTTGCCTGCCAGCAAAGAAGTGCCAAAAATTTTTCAAAGTAAAAAAAGTACCATTGGTTTACGTGTGCCCGATAATAATATTGCAAGAACAATTGTGAGAGAATTAGATCATCCAATTCTTTCTGCGTCTTTGCCGGGAGAAATGGTTGAAGAATATACTGATCCCGAATTAATGTATGAAAATTTTAAAAATCTTGTAGATATTGTGATTGATGGAGGAATGGGCGGCACGGTGCCCTCCACTATTATTGATTGCACAAAAGATGAATACGAAGTGGTAAGAATGGGTGCCGGCGCATGGAATTATGAAGTTCAATAATTTCAAAAAAAATTCAATTGTTTTAATGTTGAACTTTTGAACCATGAAACTCGTGAACAATTAAATAATAAAATTTTCAAACTCAAGCTGTGTTGTATCAATGTTCCAGCTTCTGCGGTGATATTTACATAAACCATGTTGTTTAATGGCTTTGCGGTGTTCCGGCGTTCCGTAACCTTTATTGTTTTTCCAATTATAGTGCGGAAATTCTTCATGCAATCTTCTCATATAATCGTCGCGGTAAGTTTTTGCTAAAATACTTGCTGCGGCTATGCTTGCATAAGTTGCATCTCCATCAATAATGCAATAATGTTTTACTTCTTTATATGGTGTAAAACAATTTCCATCAATCAATAATAATCTTGGTTTTTTGTTTAATTGATCAAGCGCCAAATGCATTGCTTTAAAAGAAGCACGTAAAATATTGATGCGGTCAATTTCTTCATGATCAACCATTGCCACTGCATAACTTAAAGCATAAGCCTGAATAAAAGTTCTTAATTTTTCGCGAACTTCTTGGCAAACCTGTTTGCTATCGTTAAGCTCCGGATGATTAAAATTTTTTGGTAAAATAACTGCTGCGGCAAATACAGGGCCTGCATAACAACCGCGTCCGGCTTCATCGCAGCCGGCTTCTACATATCTTTTTTGTTTATACGGTGGCAGCACTTTGTAAAATTGCAAACTAAATTAAATTATGCAAATTATTTCTTTATCATTTTTTGCACATATTTTCCAATTATATCAAACTCAATATTTACAATCGTTTTTTCTGTAACATATTTCATATTTGTGTGTTCGTAAGTATAAGGAATGATGGCAACTGAAAACTTATTTTTTGTTACATTAAAAACGGTGAGGCTAATTCCATTTAAAGCAATTGAACCTTTTTCAATCACGAGTTGTGTAAATTGATCAGGAAACTGAAAGCTATATTCCCAACTTCCGTTTGCATTCTTTTTTTCAACACAAACGGCAGTTGTATCAACATGACCCTGCACAATATGACCATTCAATCGGCTATTTATTCGCAGGCTTCTTTCCATATTAATTTCATCACCGGCTTTGCAAAAACCGAGTGATGATTTTTTTAAAGTTTCTTCTATTGCGGTAACCTTGTGAATATTATTTTTTATTTCCTCTACAGTTAAGCAAACGCCGTTGTGGCTTACACTTTCATCCATTTTTAATTTGTGTGAAACAGAAGAATTAATCCAAAAAAATTTATTTGAATTGCTGGTTTCAACAGTTTCAACCTTACCAACAGTTTCAATAATGCCTGTAAACATTTGCGCAAATTAACTGCTTTTTGACTTTTGACTTTTTAATTTTGAATTTGTTATTTGCTTTATGACTATTATCTTTGCACACTCTAAAAAATAAAAGAGTAAAAATTAATTATGTTAATAATAGATTCAAAAGATTGCGAAAACATTGATAAAGCGCTAAAAAAATATAAAAAGAAGTTTGAAAAAAGTAAGGTTTTATTGCAATTGCGCGAGCGCCAAAGTTTTACCAAACCATCTGTAAAACGCCGCCAGCAAGTGTTGAAGGCAGTTTACAAACAAAAAATAGCCAACGGCGAAATTGAAGTTTAATGGATTTTTGTAAAACATATTTAAATAGTCATAAGGTTTAGTAACTTTATGACTATTTTTATGCAAGAAAATTCATATCCACAAATACAATCTTTTTTAAATTATCTTCAATTCGAAAAAAGATATTCGCAGCACACAATTGTTTCTTACCAAAACGATCTTGAACAATTTTTTGCTTTTTTACAAGGTCAATTCTCTTCAACTTCTTTAGAAAAAATTTCCGCGTCGTTTATACGAAGCTGGCTTGCTGAATTAAAGCAAGAAAAAATAAGTTCAAAAACCATTAACCGAAAAATATCATCCTTAAAATCTTTCTTTAAATATTTATTGAAACAAGGCATTATTGCTGAAACGCCAATGACAACGATTGTTTCGCCCAAAATAAATAAACGTCTTCCTTCTTTTATTGAACAAAAAGATATGGAAACTTTATTTGAACATGTTGAATTTACTGACGACGATAAGGGAAGAACCGACAGATTAATTATTTCATTGTTTTATAACACCGGCATGCGTTTGAGCGAACTGATAAACTTAAAAAAAACGCAGATTGATTTTGCAAATAATCAAATAAAAGTTTTAGGCAAGGGCAATAAAGAAAGAATAATTCCGCTATCGCAGAAACTACTTCAGGAATTAAAAATGCATATCTCTGAGAAACCGGCAGAACTAAAAGAAATAAATAATGTTTTTATAAACAAAAAAGGGAAACCACTTTACCAGAAATATGTGTATAATTTGGTAAAGGAAAATTTAAGTAAAGTAACTACCACTAAAAAAAAGGGCCCGCATATTTTGCGCCATACATTTGCCACGCATTTAATGAATAATGGCGCCGATTTAAACGCAGTAAAAGAACTGCTCGGCCACTCGAGCCTTGCAGCCACACAGATTTATACACATAATACAATTGAAAAACTGAAAGAAGTTTATAAAAAAGCGCATCCCAAAGCGTGATTTTTTGTAAATTTTGCTTTTGCTAATCTTTCTATAAAAAATAATAAATAATCTTGATTTTTTCGTACAGTTGCCTTAACTTGTCCATGCAAATAACCTAAAAAAAATGCTTGCATTTAATTTAAAGTTCTTTCATTTATTGTTCACAATTAAAAGCGATTTTCTATGAATTTAACCATTCAAACTGTGCATTTTGATGCCGATGAAAAGTTAGTTGATTATGTAACTAAAAAATTAGAAAAACTAAACACCTTTCACGACAGAATTATTAAAGTAGATGTGTTTTTAAAACTGGATAATGTAGTGCATAATATTAAAGACAAGATTGCGGAGATAAAAGTTCATGCGCCACATCGCGATTTTTTTGTAAAATGCTCATCAAAGTCGTTTGAAGAATCTTTTGATTGCGCTTTAGATTCTCTTGTAAATCAAATAAAGCGAAAAAAAGAAAAACAGGCTGCGTAAAAAATTAAGACCTCGTTAAACGCGAGGTTTTTTTATTGAAGTTAATTTATAAATTATTGTACAGCTAATATTTCGTTTTCAAAATTTTGCCAAATTAAGTTTTAGATTACCTTTGCAATCCTCAAAAAAGGAATAGCTCTTTTATTTAATGTTTTGATGATTGAAATTTTTATTAGATAAATTACCAAAGATATAAAGTCAATAAGCCACTTTAGCTCAGCTGGTAGAGCAACTGATTTGTAATCAGTAGGTCGTTGGTTCGATCCCGACAAGTGGCTCTTTAATTGACAATTTAAAATTCTCAATTGTCAATTTGAAACGGGCAGTTTCCAGAGCGGCCAAATGGGGCAGACTGTAAATCTGCTGTCTTGCGACTTCGGTGGTTCGAATCCACCACTGCCCACAAAATAATTTGGAAATTAATTTAATTTGAGAATTTGAAAATTGGTTGTTTAATTTTGAATTTAAAATTAATTTTAAACATTTCATTTTCAAATTAGCACATTTTAAAATTTTCAAATTAAACTTGCGGAAGTAGCTCATTTGGTAGAGCGATAGCCTTCCAAGCTATAGGTGGCCAGTTCGAGCCTGGTCTTCCGCTCATAAAAAAGTTAATAGTGAATGGTTAATAATTAACCGATAAAAAAATTTATTATTAGCGAATAACAAATAACGTTTAACTTCTTCCGTGCCGTTGTAGCTCAGTGGTAGAGCACTTCCTTGGTAAGGAAGAGGTCAAGAGTTCAATTCTCTTTAACGGCTCTGCCAAAAAACATGTATTAATTTCGATTGCTGAATAAAGAACAAAGCGTACAAGAGTGCGACGCAACAAAAGTTTAATATTTATTCTTTCGTTAAGTACATAAATAAAAATTTTCTGGCTTATAAACCTTAACTTTGCAGCCTTAAATTTTAAAACAACAATTTAAAACGATAAAAAAATGTCTAAAGAGACTTTTAAAAGGGAAAAACCCCATGTAAACGTTGGTACAATTGGTCATATTGACCATGGCAAAACAACTTTAACTGCGGCCATTACTTCTATTCTGGCTTCAAAAGGGATGGCAACAGCAAAAAAATATGATGAAATTGATGCTGCTCCTGAAGAAAAAGAGAGGGGTATTACAATTAACACGGCACATGTGGAGTATCAAACAGTGAACCGCCATTATGCGCACGTAGATTGCCCTGGCCATGCCGATTACGTAAAAAATATGATTACAGGTGCAGCCCAAATGGATGGTGCTATTTTAGTTGTGGCTGCAACGGATGGACCAATGCCGCAAACAAAAGAACATATTTTGCTTGCGCGCCAGGTTGGTGTGCCGCGTATGGTGGTTTATATGAATAAAGTTGATTTGGTTGATGATCCTGAATTATTGGAATTAGTTGAAATGGAAATTCGTGAATTACTCACTTTCTATGGTTTTGACGGTGATAATACGCCAATTATTCAAGGTTCTGCAACAGGCGCTTTAGCTGGGGATGCAAAGTGGGTAAAAAGTGTAGAAGAATTAATGGATGCGGTTGATAGCTACATTCCTTTGCCGCCACGCCCTGTTGATCAACCATTTTTGATGAGTGTAGAAGATGTATTTTCTATTACAGGTCGTGGAACTGTTGCCACAGGCCGTATTGAACGTGGTAAAGTTAAAGTGGGCGAAAGTGTTGAAATAGTTGGTTTAATGGATGCTCCATTAAATTCTACAGTAACCGGTGTTGAAATGTTTAAAAAATTATTGGATGAAGGTCAGGCTGGTGATAATGCAGGTTTATTGCTGCGCGGTATTGAAAAAAATCAGATCCGTCGCGGGATGGTGGTTTGTAAGCCCGGCTCTATAACTCCGCATACAGAATTTAAATGTGAAGTATATGTATTAAGTAAAGAAGAAGGTGGTCGTCATACTCCATTCTTTAATAAATATCGTCCGCAATTTTATTTTCGTACAACAGATGTAACCGGCGAAGTTGCTTTACCTGAAGGTACAGAAATGGTAATGCCCGGCGATAATGTAAGCCTTACTGTAAAGCTTATTCAGCCAATTGCGATGGAAAAAGGTTTAAAATTTGCCATTCGTGAAGGTGGAAGAACAGTGGGCGCAGGCCAGGTTACAGAAATATTAAAATAAACAAGCCCACCTAAATCCTCCCGGAGGGAGGACTTTAAGAAAAATTTTGATAAATTATAAAGTACCTTTGGAAATAACCACTGGTACTTTAATTTTTAATAGCTCTTTAAAATATTCGCTTCATTAAGTCTCCCCTTTGGGGAGGTTTGGAGAGGCCGCTTGTGTTTTTACGGGTATAGTTCAATGGTAGAATAGAGGTCTCCAAAACCTTCGATCTGGGTTCGAATCCTAGTACCCGTGCAGGATGATTTGAAAATGTGCTGATTTGAAAATTTGGAAATTATAGTAATTCCAGTTTTTCTTTAATCATTTTCAAATTTCCAAATTTTCAAATTCTCAAATTAATTTCATGAACAAAGTTTCAGCGTATCTCAAAGATTCTTATCACGAATTAGTAGAAAAAGTAACCTGGCCCACGTGGCTGCAATTACAGCAATCTACAGCAATTGTATTAGTAGCAACTTTATTAATTATGGCAATGGTTTGGATTATGGATTTTGCCGCAAGCTGGTTGCTGCAATTTATTTATTCATTATTTAAGTAAGCAACAATGGAAGAAATAATTGAACAAAAAGTGGATGAAGTAGCACAGCCTGCAGAAAGTAAATGGTATGTGTTGCGGGTAGTTAGCGGAAAGGAAAGAAAAGTAAAAGAATATCTCGATAAAGATATTTCGCGTAGCGGCTGGACAAATATTGTAAAGCAAGTTTTTTTGCCGATGGAAAAAGTGTATAAAGTACAAAATGGCAAAAAAGTAATGCGTGAAAAAAATTATTTTCCAGGTTATGTTATGCTTGAAGTTGCTGATGGCAAATTAACGGATGATATTATACAACACATCAGCAATGTAAGCAATGTAATGCATTTTTTAACGGATGGTAAAGGAAGCAAAGGAAATATAATTTCGCTTCGCAAAGCAGAAGTTAATAAAATGCTTGGCAAGGTTGATGAAATGAACGACCAGGGAGTTACAATTAGCGAACCTTTTATTGTTGGTGAAATGATTAAAATTATAGAAGGTCCTTTCAACGATTTTAACGGAGTTATTGAAGAAGTGAATGATGAAAAAAAGAAATTAAAAGTTACCGTAAAAATATTTGGCCGCTCAACACCGGTGGAATTAAATTATATGCAAGTAGAAAAGCTCAATTAACTTATGTTTTTTTGAGAAAGACCTGCTTAAATAAAAGCAGGTTTTTTATTTAATATAATTTTCATTTCTTCATTTGTTAATCAATATACATTCTCCATTTTCAATTTTTAATTTTCAATTATTTAAAAAGTCTCCAAAAATCCAGCCCCAAAGCATAAGCCAATAATCCTAATAATAAAACCATTCCTGCAATTTGAGCATACTCCATAAATTTATCGCTGGGCCTGCGACCGGTAATCATTTCAACCAATGTAAATAATGCATGACCACCATCCAATGCAGGAATCGGTAAAATATTCATGAACGCAAGTATGATGGATAAAAATGCAGTCAAAGTCCAAAACTTTTCCCAATCCCAACTCGATGGAAAAGCATTGCCAATGCTAATTACACTTCCCAAAGAATCATTTGCATTTATTTTGCCGGTTACAATTTGTCTTAACCCATCAATGTAATGGCCAAGCGTGCTCCAGCATCTTTTAATTCCCACAGGAATGGATTCGAGTAAAGAATATTTATGTGTTACTGTGCCAAATAACTTAGAGAAATCATGCATTGGAAAAAATCCAATTTGTGCATTGCTATCTGCTCTTGCTTTCACCTCAACACTATCATTATTGCGCAAAACAGTTAAGGTTACTTCCTGATTTTTATATTGTCTTTTTAAACTGTCCAATTCATTAAAATAAGCTACAGGCTGATTATTTAATGCAATAATTTTATCGCCTTTTTCTAATCTGTTTTCCATAAAATTTGCTTTTGGCGAAACAGAATCTACAATTACAGGAATTCTTATATCAATAAAACCACCTAATTTATTTTTGTTTAATTCTCTTACAAAATCGTCCGTTACATTTATGTTTACGATAGTTCCGTTTCTTTCAACCTGCAAAGTTTTTGCATTGCCTAAAATCAAATCAGTTCCAATTGTTGCAAAATTTTCTATGGGTTTATTGTCAACTGATAAAATTTTATCTCCGTTTTCAATTCCAATTTTTCGCGCAAGCGAATCTGCATGAACTCCATATTTTACATTTTTTGCGGGCAAATATTCATCGCCCCATTTGTAGGTTATCATTATAAATAAAAACAATGCAAGCAAAATATTTACAATTACGCCGGCAACCATAATTATTAATCTTTGCCATGCAGGTTTGCTGCGAAATTCATAAGGTTTTGGTGGTTGTTTTAGCTGTTCTTTATCCATGCTTTCATCAACCATACCACTGATTTTTACATAACCGCCGAGCGGCACCCAGCCAAGCCCATACTCAGTTGCGCCAACTTTTTTCTTCCATAAACTAAACCAGGGATCAAAGAATAAATAAAATTTTTCTACTCTGCATTTAAACCAGCGTGCAGTTATAAAATGCCCGAACTCATGAAAAATAACCAGTATTGATAAGCAAAGAATTAACTGTAAAGTTTTACTTCCAACACTGCTCCAATCTATTGCTAATAAACTCATATTTTTTTTTGAATCTTAAAAGATTTTTTTAGAAAATTTTTTGTAACCAGCTTTTGTATTTTATGGAATCTTTGTTGCGTCGCACTCTTTAACTGTTTATACTTTGCTGAGCAAATTACCGAACGTACAAGTGAGTGACACAACAAATGATGATAAGCGATATAAAGCGGGTGCAATAATAATACAATCTATTTTAACCGTGATGATTCTGCGGAAATCTCCGCAACATTTATGAGCATTTTATATTTCCTTTTAGGATTAGCGTTTTATAATTGTATTAAAGAGGCGGCAAAATTACGCGCTTCGCCATCACTATCAAAGTATTCTTCTAAAGTAGGATTTTGAATAAAGGAAATTTTGTTCATGGTTTGTTCAATAGTTTCGGTAATGTCTAAAAAACCAATGCGATTTCGCAAAAATGCGAATACAGCAATTTCGTTTGCTGCATTAAGAACGCAAGGCAAATTACCGCCTTTTTTAAGCGCTTCAATTGCCAAACCTAAATTGCGAAAAGTTTTAAAATCGGGTTCTTCGAATGTTAGCGTTGCGGGTTTTTTAAAATCGTATCGCGGAAATTTATTTGCAATTCTTTGCGGAAAACTTAATGCATATTGAATAGGTAATTTCATATCAGGCAAACCCATTTGCGCTTTTATGCTTCCATCTTCAAACTGCACCATGCTGTGAATAATGCTTTGCGGATGAACCATTATTTGTATTTGCTCCGGCTGCAAATTAAATAACCATTTTGCTTCGATCATCTCCAGCCCTTTATTCATAAGGGTTGCAGAGTCAATCGTAATTTTTGCACCCATGCTCCAGTTAGGATGTTGCAATGCATGATCACGTTTTACATTCACTAAATAATTTGGCTTTCTTCCAAGAAATGGTCCGCCGCTTGCAGTAAGAATTACCTTTTCAATTTTATTTCTTCCCTCGCCAATTAAGCATTGAAAAATTGCAGAGTGCTCGCTATCAACCGGAATTATCGGCACTTTTTTTTCATACGCTTTTTGCATTACAATATCGCCGGCAACAACTAAAGTTTCTTTATTGGCAAGCGCAACAGTTTTTCCATTTTCAATTGCTTTTAAAGTTGATTTTAAACCGGCGTAGCCTACAATTGCCGCAAGCATTACATCGTAGCAATCCATGGCAGCAACTTCATTCAAAGAATTTTCGCCTGCAAAAACTTTTATATCGGTTTTAGCTAAAGCATCTTTTACTTTTTGATATTTTTTTCCGTCAGCAATCACTACAATGTTCGGATTAAATTTTAATGCTTGTTTTATTAGCAATTCATCATTGGTATGTGCAGTAAGAATTTCAACAGAAAACATATCAGTATTTGCTGCAATTACTTCTAAAGTTTGTGTGCCGATAGAACCTGTAGAACCAAATATGGCAATGCGTTTTGGAGACAAATTAATTTCGTTTTATATTACTTTCCGAAAGCTTTTAAAATTGCAATTAAAGCACCAATAATCGCAATCAGCTGAAAAAATCCAATGCCAACAATCCATTTAATAGTGTCATTTTTTGCATTGGCAATTTTTTCTATCAATTCAACCTTATCATTTTTATTTAGAAAAAAATCTTTTGATTCATTGAATTTAATAGACTGCCTTGAATCAATTTCATCAAATAAATCCGATAAAAAACTTGCATCGGATTGCTCAAAATTATATTTAGAAAAGATTCTAAAAAGATGCGATTTAACCGCTGCTTCCATGCTGGAAATTTATGCAAAGTTAATATATCAAATTTTATTTTCGAGAGTCTTACTCACAATATACGCCTGCAATTCATCCGCAAGTTTTCTGTCGTTACTTAAGCGCGGTAATTTATTTTGTCCGCCGAGTTTACCAATTGATTTCATGTAATCAATAAAACCATTCTTTTTTATTGGTTTTATTTGCAAACGCTGTAAAATATTTCCGCGAATTAAATCATCATAATACACATTTTTTTTCCGCAGATTAACATCTATTTTTTCTGAGAATAAATTTATATCCGCAGGCAGATTTTCAAATTCAATAAGCCATTCGTGATAACTTTTTCCATCGCCGTTAGCAACCACAGGCGCCACAGTAAACTCAGTAATTTTTATTCCTTCTTCATTAGCTGCTTTCATTAAAGCCTGTTCAACTTCTTCTGCAATTACATGCTCGCCAAATGCAGAAATAAAATGCTTTATTCTTCCCGTAACAATTATGCGATATGGATTTATGCTTACAAATTTTATTGTATCGCCAATGTTGTAAGCCCACAAACCCGCATTGCTGCTGATTATCAGCGCATAATTTTCGCCAATTTTTACATCACGCAAATTTATTCTTGCTGGATGTTCATTAAATATTTCCTGCCCAGGAACAAACTCAAAGAATATTCCGGAGTTTGTATTCAGCAATAATCCTTGTTCTTTCTGGCTATCCTGGTAAGCAAAAAATCCTTCACTTGCCGGAAAAGTCTCGATTGAATCTATCTTTTTTCCAATCGTATCAAATAACCTTGTTTTATATGGTTCAAAATTTACGCCGCCATAAACCATCACAGAAAAATTTGGAAACAATTCATTTATTTTTTTGCCGCTCGCTGCAATCAATCTGTCAAAATACATTTGCATCCACGGCGGAATTCCGCTAATCAGCGTCATATCTTTATTTATTGTTTCTGCAACAATTTTATCGAGTTTGGTTTCCCAATCTTCAATGCAATTTGTTTCATAAGTTGGCAATTGATTTGCGCGCAAATATTTTGGAATATGATGATTTACGATTCCGCTTAAACGACCAGTAGGAATTCCGCACACTCTGTCAAGTTCAGGCGAGCCACTTAAAAAAATCATTTTGCCATTGGTGAAATTTGAATTGCCGGTTTCTGCAATGTAGCACAACAGCGCATCGCGGGCTGAATTGATGTGATTTGAAATTGAATTTTTTGTAATGGGAATATATTTTATTCCGCTCGTTGTGCCGCTGGTTTTTGCAAAATAAATCGGTTTGCCTTTCCACAAAATATTTTGTTTGCCTTCTTTTATTTTTTCGATATAATTTTTTATTTGCTCATAATCGCGAATAGGAATTTGCTTTTTAAAATCTTCGTATGAATTTATATTTTCAAAATGATGATCTTTTCCAAATACAGTATTTTTCCCCGTTTTAATAAGATCTTTCAAAATGGATTCCTGATCCTGCACCGCAGTTTCCATTTCTTTTTTAATCTTATTATATATATAATTTGCAAACGGACGTGCTAATATTGATTTTAAATTCATTTGGCAAGCGCTGATTCAAAACAACAAAAATAGTAATCTCTTTCAACTGTACCCGAAAAGCTTTTTTTAATTCGTAGTAAAAATATTTAAGTTAATTCAAGTTGATAAATATCAAAAAAATTGCTTTATATAAGATTTTTTTCTTTGTAAATTTCTACTAATTTAATTGCTTCAACTGCTTCTTTTACATCGTGCACTCTTAAAATATTTGCGCCATTTAATAAAGCAATTGTATTTAAAACGGTTGTTCCGTTTAGCGCTTCTTTTGCAGTTATGCCGAGCGTTTTATAAATAGTTGATTTTCTTGAAACACCTATCAGCATTGGCTTTTCGAGCATTTTAAAAATAGATAAATTGTGTAATAATTCTAAATTGTGTGTAATTGTTTTGCCGAAACCAAAGCCCGCGTCAATAATTATATCATTAATTCCGGCAAGCTTACATTCCTCTGTTTTTTTAATAAAAAAATCTAAGATTTCTTTTGTTACATTTTCGTAAACCGGGTTTAACTGCATTGTTTGGGGAGTGCCTTGCATGTGCATGCAAATAAAAGGTACATTTAATTTGCCAACTGTTTCAAGCATTGTGCTGTCTAAATTTCCGGCGCTAATATCATTCACAATGCAGCCGCCTGCTTCTACTGCTTGTTTTGCAACCGATGCATAATAAGTATCAACCGAAATAAATACTTCAGGAAATTGGTTGACAATTTCTTCAATTACAGGTAAAATTCTTTCAGCTTCTGTGCCGGCATCAATTTGTTTGCTGCGCGGGTGAGTGCTTTGTCCGCCAACGTCTAAAATAATTGCGCCTTCATTAATCAATTGTTCAGCTTGCTGTAAAGCTGCATCTGCATTGGGTTTGCGGCTATCAATATAAAACGAGTCGGGCGTTACATTAATAACTCCCATTGCTAAAGGTTTATTAATCATTAACAATCTTCCTTTGCAATTAAGTGTAAACATTGTTGCCTTTATTTTATTTTTGCTGCAAATGTAAGAAGATGCGTGGTGTAGAAGTGTGAAGCACGAAATACGAATTATGATATGCAATTTTGTAATTACGATTTTGAATAATTGCTGAATATAGAACTGAACGTACAAGAGTGCGACGCAACGAAGTTTAATTGAAATACAAATGTTGGGCTCAAAAAAACATTGCTTTATTTTCATGCATTAAATTTTTTATTTTGAATTTAAAAAACACAGACCTGCAATTCGATTCTGCAGTTGCAGCGTGCAAAGAAATTTTTTTGCAAAAAGCAAAAGATTATGGCACGGCATGGCGTGTGCTGCGCACCATTTCGGTGGTTGACCAAATTTTTATTAAAGCGTTGCGCATAAGAAATATTCAGCAAATAAAAGAGCAAAAAATAAGCGATAATATTTCATCAGAATTAAAAGGAATAATAAATTATGCTGTAATTGGATTAATACAATTGCATTTAAATAAACCTGCTGTTGAAGAACTGCCGATTGAAAAAGTGGAAGGATGGTTTGATGAACAAATTGCGATTGCGAAAAAAATTATGAAAGATAAAAATCATGATTACGGCGAAGCCTGGCGCGGAATGAGCAGCGAAAGTTTTGTGGATTTGATATTAATGAAATTGATGCGCATAAAACAAATTTTATTGAACGAAGGAAAAACGCTGATAAGCGAAGGCATTGATGCGAATTATATCGATATAATTAACTATGCAATTTTTGCATTGATAATTGCAGATGAGTCTTAAAAAAAAATCATGGGTTTATTGAGTAAAATAATTTGAATGAAAAAAAATATTGCACTAAATATTATTCGCTGGATTGTTGGATTATTATTTATTTTTTCCGGCCTGATAAAGGCGAATGACCCGCTGGGCTTGAGTTACAAGATGCAGGAATTTTTTGAATCGTGGGGCTGGAGCTGGCTAAATAACTACACTTTAATTTTTGCATTGATCATGAATGTGTTTGAAGTGCTGGCCGGCGTGGCAGTAATAATTGGCTGGCGCATGCGGTTATTTAGTTGGTTATTGTTATTACTTATTATTTTCTTTTGTTTTTTAACGGGCTATGCGCTGCTCTCAGGTAAAATAAAAACCTGCGGTTGTTTTGGCGATTGTTTGCCTTTAACACCTTTGCAATCTTTTAGTAAAGACTTTTTTTTGTTGCTTTTAATAATACTAATTTTTATTAAAAGTGAAAAAATAAAACCACTGTGGCAAAAAAATTTTCTTTCATCATCTGTTCTTTTTATTGTAATAATTGGCATAAGTATTTTACAATTTTATGTTTTAAAACATTTGCCTTTGCTTGATTGTCTGCCTTACAAAGTTGGAAATAATATTAATAAGGAAATGAGCATTCCATCCAATGTTGTAACCGATAGTTTTGCACTTACATTTCGTTACAAAAAAAATGATAAGATAATTGAGTTTGATGCAGAACATATTCCGGCAAACTTAGATTCCACTTATCAGTTTGTTGAACGCTACGATAAACTAATACGCAAAGGAACCGATGCGCCTGCCATTGCAGATTTTGCTTTGCAAAATATAAATGGAACAGACACTACTTCGGCTATATTAAATCAGCAAAATTATTATGTGTTGGTATTTGTTCAAGATTTTGCAAATTGGAGTAATCAACAAAAGCAATTTCAGCAAATAGCCACTGCATGCAAAGCAAAAAACATTGCTTTATTTGTAGTTACCGCAGCATCGGATGATGCGGAAAAAATATTAAACAATAAACTTACCATTTTACGCTGCGATGCGACTATTATAAAAACAGCCGCCAGGGTAAATGCAACTTATTTTTTAATGCAACAGGCAACTATTCTTGCAAAAAATAGTTATGCGGATGCGGATGAGTTTATAAATAAATTAAATAGATTGAAGAAAAATTAAGGTTACTTATATATATTTTTTCAAATCATAAAATTGTTGGTCAGGAACACAACAGCGGCGAAAAGCATCATTCCATCGAACTATTGTACATACCGTTCTTTATTCAACGCTTTATCTATTTTTAATAACTTTATTGTTTAAACATTTTTATGAATTATGTAAAATATTTTTTCGCAGTTTCGTTGATAATTATGTGCAGTAACATTTTAGCGCAAGTTCCTGTTCGTGAAGAACCACATCATAAAATGGTTTTGGAAAACGATTATGTGCGGTTATTGGATGTGCATATAAAACCCGGCGACACTACATTATATCATGTTCATGCTGCTCCATCTGTAATGGTGCATATTACAAAATCAACAATTGGCAGCCAGATTATGGGTGAAGCCGTTATTCCGCCGGCAGAGGTTTTAGCTGGTCAAACAAGATTCGCAGCTTACGATGAAAAACCAATTACGCATAGAGTTTTTAATGATGGTACAAATGTTTTTCATGTGATGGATATAGAACTGGTAAAGAAAAATCCATCGCCTGATTCTTGTACTTCTTTACAACAAGGCAATATGGAAACTACTATCAACGAAAAACTGGTTCGCGTTTATAAATTTGATTTGAGCAGTCAGCAAACAATTACATTGCTTGCAGGCAGTTGTGCGCATTTATTAATTTGTATTTCCGGAGAAGTAAATACAACGAATAAAAATATTAAAACAGGTGAATTTGTTTTCTTCAATCCGCATACAGAAATAACTGTAGGTAATAAGCAGGCTGGCACTTCAACGTATGTATTGCTGGAGTTGAAATGAGTTGAAGTTTGCTTGTGGTTTGCCTGTTAAAATCTTTGCTCTTAAAACACGAACCGGAAATGGTTTGAGGCGAATGCAAGGCACAAGATGCTAACGCACAAGAATGATAGAATTAATTAAAATGTAAATTTGTTGAAAAAAAAATTGATTATGGAAACGAAAAATATTCGGGAGAAGCTGCATAAGTTTATTGATACAGTTGAAGATAAAAAAGCCGCTGCCATTTATACAATTTTTTAAGAAGAAATTTAACAGGATGAATTTAAATATACCGATGAATTTAAAGCGGAACTCGACCAGCGATATGAATATTATAAGAATGGCGGAAAAATGATAACTGCTCCTGAAGCAGAGGAACAAATCAACAACATTTTACGAACTGGAAAAAAAGAATGAGTCATTCATTTATTTATGATCCCGTTGCATTAAAAGAATATAAGGAAGCTGTTTTATGGTATGAAGAAAGAAGTGAAATAGCCGCAGAGAATTTTGTGAAAGATGTGAGAGAGAAAATTGAAGCCATTTGCAAGGCTCCTTTACGTTATAGAAATAGTTACAAATATTTCAGAGAAACATCTTTAAAAAAATATCCTTATTAGTATTGTTTATTTTATTGATGAAGGAAAAAACGTAATAATCATTTCTTCTGTATACCATTATAAAAGAAATCCAAAAAAGAAATATAGAAAATAGAATGCCAATAAAAGAATTAGATGTAGTGGCTTTACTCAAATCTTTACCTGATGCGCATTTAAGCAAAGGTGCAATTGGCACTGTTGTGCATGTATATGATGAAAATTTTTATGAGGTTGAATTCGCTGATTTAAAAGGACAAACCTATGCTTCGCTCACTTTGCTTGTTGAAACATCTTTAATGTTGAAACATGAACAGGAAATGGTGTGAGGCGTTTATGAAACGTGTAAAGCTGTTGGTAATGTGGAACAAATAATCCAAAAATATTTAGATATGAATGAACCACTTTTAATTATTTTAGGAATAGTGATAATTTTAGTAATCTATGTAATAATTAAAAAATCTAAAAAGAAAGTAAAACGATCCACATCAATTTTTGATAATTATACAGAACATGGTAAAGTTTGGGTAAAAAAAATGTGGGATATGCACATGGCTGGTTTTACGTGGGATAAAGATTCCGCACTCATTTGTGACATTTATGAAAAAACATTTGGCATTGATCTTCCCTTGAATCAATATGGAACAAAGGTTTCTGCTTATTGGAAGGACATTGGAGTTCATGAAAATTATTTACATGCTGACGAAACAAGTTTAGAGTATAAGATTGGTGATTTGCTTTTTTGGTTAGAGGCTAACTTAAGACTTCGCTGGCAGTATCAATATAAACCTTTAACAGGAAAAACTGACAAAGAGGTAATGAAAGAATTTGGATTAAATGTGTATTCAAACGAAATATTATATTATAATTCAATAAAAATAGATTGGTATGATGAGCAAACAATTAGTACGCACATTAGTTATAGCGGCTTTAGATATAAATCAGGCGGCCATATGAGTTTTAATACAGGAACATTTAATGTAATAAAAAATAACATTACTGGCTATGTTCTATTAGAAAGAGGAAGTTTATATATAACAAACAAACGAATCATTTTTATAGGTAACGAAAGCAGGCAGAATAGAACTATTAATTTAGATGATATTTTAGAATTGAGTATTTATAAAGATGGAGTACTTTTAGGAAAATCTAATGGAAAACAGCCTTTGATAGTTGTGCCAGATTATCAAAACTCCTTAGTTCCCAGAGATGACTTAAATCGCATTATAAGAGTTTTATATAGAGTTATGAGTGGAAATCAAAATGAAGACTTGACACATGAAAATTTTTAAAACATTTGAATAAAACCGTTGATAATTATAGAACGTCTTCTAACACCTGCTTCATAAGCAGTTTTCATTACGCCCAATTGATGAAACGACATGGAAAATAAATTAGGAGGTAAGTCATTTAAATTTGCATCATCACAATTTCCTTATGAGAAGCCGCCGCCTGCCTTACGACCTGATAAGCAATCTAAAGAATTTGTTTTATCAATGATGTTTTCTCATATATTATTCTTTAATGGACAAAGAATTACCAAAATAGAATTGAATAAAGATGATAGTGATGGAAAACCAGATTCAAAAATTGTAATTAATGGGCAAGAAAAAGGTATTCAGTTAAGAAAAATTTCCCTTAACGACCCGTTAAGAAGAATTAACACTGCTGAAACAAAAACAAACGAATTAGTCAATTTAATAAGTGATTGCATACAAGTTGAAAAGCCAATTAATGTTTATATTTATTTAGATTCCATTAATAAAAATGCCATACCAAAAGGAAATGAAAAGCAAAAAAAGAAATTAGCAGAATTCATATGCCAAGAAATCTCTAAAAATAAAGAGAAGTTATTTGGTGAAAAGCCTGAAATAATTTATTCTTCTATAGAAGATAACAATTTAAAAACCTTAGCAAATAATATTACTCTTAATCCAATAAACGCTGGGCATAAGTCTTTCTTTAAAGGAAAAAACTTAATACATATAAATTATGAATTTGACACACACGATTGGAGCGAAGAAGATTTAAACTTTGAAATCGGCAAAATAATTAAGGAAAAGACAGAAGGCATGGAAGATATTTTATTAATTTGGGGTGATCGATTTGGCACTCCTTCACGAGTATGTTTTATTCTAACGCAGGAGCATATTCAAAAAAATTATCTTCACTTAAAACCTGCGTTGCATGACTAACAATAAAGAAATAAAAAGAGTTACTACGCATATTTTGCAAAAAATGAAATTGCATGGTGAAAAAATTTCTATGCTTACTGCGTACGATTTTTCTTTCGCAAAAATTTTCGATGCAGCAGGCATTGATGTAATTCTTGTTGGCGACAGCGCCAGCAATGTTATGGCTGGTCACGAAACAACTTTACCTATTACTTTAGATCAAATGATCTATCATGCGTCATCGGTTATTCGAGGTGTAAATCGTGCGCTGGTTGTGGTTGATTTGCCTTTTGGTTCTTATCAATCCAATCCACAAATTGCGCTTGCATCTGCAATAAGAATTATGAAAGAAACGGGCGCTCATGCAATAAAGTTGGAAGGTGGCGAAGAGGTGATCGAAAGCATTCAAAATATAGTATCGGCGGGCATTCCGGTAATGGGGCATTTGGGCTTAACGCCGCAAAGTATTTATAAATTTGGTACTTATAATGTGCGTGCAAAAGAAAATGAGGAAGCAAATAAATTAAGAGCTGATGCAAAACTTTTACAGCAAGTTGGCTGCTTTGGAATTGTGCTCGAAAAAATTCCAGCAACGCTTGCAAAGGAAGTGAGTGAATCAATTAATATTCCAACAATCGGAATTGGCGCAGGAAAATTTTGCGATGGACAAGTTTTGGTAATGCACGATATGCTTGGAATTAATACCGAATTTAAGCCACGTTTTTTACGCCAGTATGCAAATTTATCTGAGCAAATTACAACTGCAGTTCAACAATATATTTCTGATATCAAACAGAAAAATTTTCCGAGTGATAATGAATCGTATTAATTCAATTTCATTCTTCAATTATCGAATAAAAATTTTTTGTAATCAGCTTTTTATTATCAATCAACTTCGTTGCGTCGCACACTTGTACGTTTAGTTCTTTACTCAGCAATTATTTCATTTTTTTCCATGCATTAATTAATCCATTAGTAGAAGAATCATGCGAAGAAATCATTTCATCATTTTCAAGTTGAGGCAAAATTTTGCTTGCTAATTGTTTTCCTAATTCAACGCCCCACTGATCAAAACTGAAAATATTCCAAATAACTCCCTGCACAAAAATTTTATGTTCATACATTGCAATTAAATTACCTAATGTGTAAGGTGTAATTTCTTTTATTAAAAATGAGTTGGTTGGCTTGTTACCATCGAACATTTTAAAAGGCACTAATTTTTTTATTTCTTCTTCAGATTTTCCTGATTTCTGCAATTCTTCACGCACTTCTTTTTCAGTTTTGCCATTCATCAATGCTTCGGTTTGAGCAAAAAAATTACTCAATAATATTTGATGATGTTCGCCAATTTCATTATGTGTTTTTGCCGGCGCAATAAAATCACACGGAATTAAAATTGTTCCCTGGTGAATGAGTTGATAAAACGCGTGCTGACCATTTGTTCCGGGCTCCCCCCAAATTACCGGACCGGTGGAATAAGAAACTTTGTCCCCATTACGATCTACACTTTTTCCATTGCTTTCCATATTGCCTTGCTGAAAATATGCAGGAAAACGATGCATGTATTGATCGTAAGGTAAAATGGCTTCTGTTTGTGCATCAAAAAAATTAATATACCAGCAACTCACAAGCGCCATAATTACAGGAACATTTTTATCAAAATTTGTTGACTTAAAATATTGATCAACAGCAAAAGCACCTTTTAATAACTGCTCAAAATTATCGTAGCCAACAGTTAACGCAATAGATAAACCAATGGCGCTCCAAAGTGAATATCTTCCGCCAACCCAATCCCAAAATTCAAACATATTATTTGTATCAATTCCAAAATTTGCAACATCTTTTGCATTGGTGCTTAATGCAACAAAATGTTTTGCAATTTGCGATTCATCTTTTGCGGATTTCAAAAACCAATCGCGTGCAGTGTTTGCATTTGTCATCGTTTCCTGCGTAGTAAATGTTTTGGATGCGATGAGAAAAAGCGTTTCATCCTGCGTTACTTTTTTTAATGTTTCAGCGATGTGGGTTCCGTCAACATTGCTTACAAAATATGGCTGGATGCCTTCAATCCAATATGGTTTCAGCGCTTCTGTAACCATCACAGGGCCGAGATCGCTGCCGCCAATTCCGATGTTTACAATGTATTTTATTTTTTTTCCTGAAAAACCTTTCCATTCGCCGCTGTGAATTTTTTTACAAAAATCTTTCATGTGTTGTTGTACACGTTTCACTTCGGGCATAACATCTTTTCCATCACTCATTACGGGTTTGCCCGAAAAATTTCTTAATGCAATATGTAACACAGAACGATTTTCTGTTTCATTAATTTTTTCTCCGCTGAACATTGCTTCAATTGCTTCTTTTAATTTGCAATCGTTAGCAAGCTGTAATAATAATTGCAATGTTTTTTGAGTTATAATATTTTTTGAATAATCGAATAAAATATCTTCAAATTGTAATGAAAAATTTTTGAACCGGTCCGCGTTCTGCTTAAATAAATTACGCATATGCATGCGTTTCATTTCTTCTTCAAAATGCCTTTTTAATAATAGCCACGCTTGTGTTGTTGTTGGATTGATTTTTGGAAACATGAATTGGGATTTATATGATTTTAATGAATTAAACAGATTAGTAATTTATAAATTTTTAAAAACTTCAATTGTTTGTTCAACCATTTCATTTGAAATATCTAAATGAGTTACGATTCTCATTTGCGTTGGTGAAATGGCGATTGCTAAAATATTGTTTTCTTTTAATTTGGATGATAAATCTTGCGCTGTAAATTTTCCCTTCACTTCAAAAATAATGATGTTGGTTTCAACCGGAAAAATTTCGCCAATAAAATCTTTTTCACTCAAAGCTTTTGCAAGCATTTTTGCATGATTATGATCTTCTTGCAATCTTTCTATATTATTTTCTAAAGCATAAATTCCTGCGGCAGCTAAAATGCCCGCCTGGCGCATCCCTCCGCCAAAAACTTTTCTTATTCTTCTTGCTTTTTTTATAAATTCTTTTGTTCCTAATAAAACACTTCCAACGGGCGCGCCTAAACCTTTGCTTAAACAAATAGAGATACTATCAAAAATTTTTCCATAGATTTTTGGTTGTTCTTTTTTTGCAGTTATTGCATTAAAAATCCTTGCTCCGTCAAGGTGAAGTTTTAAATCATTTTCTTCACAAACTTTTTTTATATGAATAAGTTCTGAAAAAGCATAGCAACTTCCGCCGCCGCGATTGGCTGTATTTTCTAAAGAAACTAAAGATGATTTGGGCTTATGAACATCATCCGCATTAATTGCATCTTTTATTTGTTCAGCATTAATTCTTCCAAAATTCCCCCCAATTAATTTTACAGAACAACCGGAATTAAATGCAATTCCGCCGCCTTCATACTGATAAATATGTGATAATTTATCGCAGATAATTTCATCGGCGGGCTGGGTATGACATTTAATTGCAATTTGATTTGTCATTGTTCCGCTTGGGCAAAAAATTGCAGATTCCATCTCAAATAAACCGGCAATTTTTCTTTCCAATTCATTAACAGTTGGGTCTTCACTAAAAACATCATCGCCCACCGAAGCGTTCATCATTGCTTTTAGCATTTTTGGTGAAGGTTTGGTAACTGTATCGGAACGATAATCAATCATAAAAAAATCTTTAAGTCTAAAATAAATATCTTGTAATTATTAAAAATGATTATTAAAATTGACAAATTTAATATACCTTTGCCAACTGTTTTTTGAAAATCGCTTATAATTTAACTCTGTTTCTGCAACATTTTAGTAAACTTTCATGTCTTTTATACGTTTATAAATAAGTAACATTCCATTATGAGGCAACTCAAAATTGCTACACAGATCACCAATCGCGATTCGCAGGCAGTAGAAAAGTATCTGCAGGAAATCTCTAAGATTCCCATGATCACTCCCGAAGAGGAAACCACGCTGGCACAGCGAATCAAGATGGGCGATCAAAGAGCATTAGACAAATTGGTGCAGGCAAATTTACGTTTTGTGGTATCTGTTGCTAAGCAGTATCAGCACCAGGGCTTATCACTTAGCGATCTCATCAACGAGGGAAATCTCGGCCTGATAAAGGCGGCACAACGCTTTGATGAAACAAAAGGTTTTAAATTTATTTCGTACGCTGTTTGGTGGATTCGCCAGTCCATTTTACAGGCATTGGCAGAACAAGGACGTTTAGTTCGGCTGCCTCAAAACAAAATTGGCACTTATAACAAAGCTAATAAAGCGTACATGGCTTTTGAACAGGAACATGAAAGAGAGCCAAGTACCGAAGAGCTTAGCGAGATTTTGGAAATGAGCGAAACAGAGATCAACAACATTTTTCAAAGTAATACGCGCCACACATCTCTGGATGCACCAGTGCACGAAGCAGAAGATGTTGCTATGGGCGATTTACTGGAAGGCGGCGATGATACAGATGATGATGTGATGAAAGATTCGCTTCGCGAAGAAATTCGCCGTGTGTTAAAATCACTTAGCCCACGTGAAGCTGAAATTGTGAATGCTTATTTCGGATTAGACGGAGAAAATGGTGTAACTATTGAGCAAATTGGTCAGAAATATGATTTAACCAAAGAGCGCATTCGTCAAATTAAAGAAAGAGCAATTAAGCGTTTGCAAAAAGCACGTTACAGCAGCGCATTGAAAGCTTATTTAGGTTAATAAGTTACCTTGACAAATAAAACCCTTTGCATTGCAGAGGGTTTTTTGTTTTGGGTTTAGAGGATGATAAAACGGAGTATAAGTTGCTATTTATTGTACTTTTTTTAATACAGGCAATGCCATCATAAATGAAGCGTCATGAAAATTAACCGTTTGCATATCGCCGGGGGAATTAAAACGATATTGCCTTCCTGTAATATTTCCTATCACAGTTAGTGCAGTGTTGCCCGTATATTCAAATTTTATATTTATCGCACTTGAAATTGAGGCTGGCGAAGCCGGAGTTGCAATTATTGAAGAATTTTGTTTACTATATTCTGTTCTTTTTTTTCCGCAGTTACACATTGTGTTTGAAGTTTAAGGTTGATACTTGATATTTTTTTAATCCTCGAAATATTCTGTTTTATTATTGATATTTTGTTTTGTTGTTGCCTGTTCAAGTAAACAAGCAGCACCTGAAAAAGCAAGCCACAATAAAATCTTTTCAATCCAATTATTTCCAAACCATAAACCAAAAGGTAAAGCAATCCAAATACTCAAACAATAAAAGCAGTCGAGCAGGCTCCCGAAAAAGCCAGCTCTCGCTTTTTGCCGTATGAGAAAAATTATATCGAATGGGCCGTCTTCTTTGCCAAATAAATGAGTAAGGCGCCAAACGGCTAAAATAGAAAGCATGAAATAATAATAGTTCAAGATTGTATTATTTAATTATCATTTGTTATGCAACATTCAGTTGTATTTCAAATCTGTTAGTAACAGAAGAATCACCTTCCCAATGCTTCCAATATTTGAATGAAATTTTACTGCTTCCCTGTTTTAATGAACTTAAAATAAAAATAAATTCGCCACCTGAACCCATTGCGGTGCTTTCGGTTTTTTTATATTTAGATTGAATATTTTGCACAACATTCTGATCCATGCTGTCTAATGCCCAACCAAAACCGGTAGTAGGATTTCCATCTAACGATATAATAATAGTTGTTTCTGCATCTGTATTTATTACAGAGCCATTATCTTTCATAAATAAATGCACTTCTTTCATTTTTAAATTTTTTAATCAATTAAAAATGATAAGAGTTGAAGATCGCCTCAACTCTTATCGTAAGAAATGTTACCAAACATAAAATTCATGTATCATTCCATCGTCTTCTTCCCGATAAAAAATGGTAGAATTTATTTGCTTTGCATGGCTGCCTAACATAGTTAGTGCAACAATTCCTGAATCTGATGAAGTAGATAATTTTTTCCAGCCAATACCTGCAATTCCTACCCATGAATTTTTATCTTCATTAATGCTCCATAACGCATTAATATTTGCTGAATTGTTCCAGGTTGTAGCAGCAGATTTAAATTTTCATTTGCCATGATATTTATTTTTTAAAGGGTTTAGAATTTATTTTAATTAATCAATCGAAAAAATTCTTATTAATTCAATCGAAAAAAATGAGTTTACTAAATCAATACTCATTTTCGTTTTTAACTCTGTGGTTGTAAGCAAATAATTTGTTCTGTGTAAGAATAATTATTCGTCCATTGGCTGTCGTAAATTGTTTTTTCGTAAGCAATCAAAGCCACTTTACCACAAGGCGTATTTGTACCTGCAGTTGGAAAACTAAATGTGCTGGATGTATTGAATGTTCCGCTAACAGAACCGCCGAAAGTACATGCTAATGAATAACTGAGCAAATGCGCATCCCAAACAGAATATGAACCTGTAATTGTATCGCCCATTTTGTAATGTGTACAATCGCCCATATCATCAACCTGTAAATTAATTACCGGCACTGCATTATCCATTTGAATATATTTTGTAAACACACCTGCAACACCTTCAATTTCTAATTCAAGCTTTAATAGATCATTTGTGCCGGGGCTCCATCTTGCTAAAACATTATCTGTATTTTTATCGTATGGTTGATAATTGTAGTAAAATGAAGGATCGGCAATTACATTTGTGTATTGAACGTAAGGCAGAAAAGGTAACCAGCCAACAACTACAAAATCGTTGCCGATATAATAGCTTGCCAACGTATTCATATTGGTTACTTTTATGCGATAACGATGACCAAAGAAGGAAGGACCCTGCACAACAATTACTCCGCCGAACGGACTGTAATCATTTACACTTGCCTGGTTTAGTGCGAATTTTGCACCCGGAATTGTTAAACCATTTATATCGCTGATTTCATCCACCGGAATACCACCTAAAATATTAATGATCGGTTCTAAAGTTCCTGTGCCAATACCTGGTTTAATTTGAACATAAGTATCCATACGATTACCCCAGTACTCAAGCTTATCAGCATCAGTTGTTGAAGGCGGAAGATTCCAGGAAAGTACGGCACGAATTTTTACAACTTCAGGATTTTCGCATTGTTTTCTTATCTTATTAAAATCATAAGGAAGTATTGCTGCGTACGATAAACCCTCTGCAGGAATATCATTAATATCATGCACATTTACTGTTGTTGTGCCAACATATTCCCATTTGCAATCGTTATTCCAGTCGGCCCAAAATGCTACATACTCAAGGCTTCCGCTGCTGCATAGATCGCCTGAATAACCTGCATTTCTTTTTACTCTGAATGAAGCAACAAATTGTTCTAAATTATAATCGAGTCCAACATTTTCAATTTGTTCGTAATTAACATCGGCATTTGTATTTTCAAGTTCGTTAAGAATACTTGCCCAATCTATTTCGTATTGTTTCCATACTTCAATGTTTTGAGAAATAACATTTGAATCAAAACTTTTTAAAGCCGCGTGTATATGCTGTAAACCATACCTGGCGGGTGTTACAGAAGTTTTGCCTTTGTATAAGTTAACCAATTTATTTAATTCTAATGGCTGATAAAAAAAAGATGCCTTAGATTGTTCCAAAGCAGTTTCACCGCCGGGAATTATTTTAGCTGCATCTGCAAGTTTAAGCTGCGGTTGTGCTACAGCAAGCTCAATTAAATCAGCAAAATGCACATTATCCCAAATGATAAATTTTCTTGGTTTAATTTGAATGTAATCATCCACCGTATCGCCCCAAATAGAATTATAATTAGGATCGTTTGCGGGCGGAATTGCATTCCATTCTAATATTGCCCGCGCTTTTGGTAAAACATGTGTGTTGCAGAAATTAGTTTTGGGAACAATTTTTAACGATGCTGAATAATGCAAAGGTTTTTCGGCATGTTGTGTACAATCCGTACCTGTAGGAATATCATGCTCGTTTATAGCAGTATAACCCTGGTCTTCCCAACCGCCGCCGTAATCAAGATAAAAACGTACAAAAGCGAAAGAGCCGTTTGTACATAAGTTACCGTTGTAACCAAAATCTTGCTTGGTAGCAAAAATTGCTTCCAGTATTTGAAAATCCGGATTGTACGATACTGTTTGCACTTCTTCATAAAAAGTATTGCCCGAACTGGCAACTACACTTTCTGCAAATGCGCTCAAAGCTTTTTGAGTTGTTGAATGAGCGGAAATATGCAAAGCGCTAAAGCTTTGCCTTAAATTTTGAAGATTTGTTTCCTGGTTTTTCAGGTTTGATTTTTTGTCCATAATAAAAAAAGTTTTTAAGGTTTAGAGTTGAAAATTTTTTACACTGCAAAAATGAAATGAATAACTTTTGATGACAAGAGAGCATGTACTGAAATGAATGCGGGTTTATACGTAATTATTTCGGTGTAAGTACTTGCAGTAAAATAATTAAAACACTTGTAATTTGCGCATATTAATCAATCTTAAAATTTATTGTTTATGAGAAGCAAACAAACAATTTCTTATGTATTAATTGCAGCGTTGTTTATTGTTATTGGCTTTCAGCAATGCCGCATAATTCGCAATGGACAAATTCCTATTCGCAACCAAGACAGTGTTAAAGCGCATGTTATTTCTATTGATAGTGCAGCGCACCTTACTGCTAACTTTCGGCAGGGGAAAATTTTACTTGCAAGGCAATTAAGAGATCCCAATTATCTCGAAAAAAATTTTAATATGCCCAATGCAGAAAATTTTAATCGCGATGCAATTGCAGCATTACTTAATGCGCAAGGTGCAGTCGGGATAAGGATTTATTTAGGAAAAGATGATGCAGGTTTAGTAAGATTGGTTTTAATACCAACTGATGCAAAAGGTGAAGATATTATTGGACGATTGGTTGCATCTGCAAAAGCATTTAATATTCCCGGAGTTTCATCCGCTAACGCACAAGGAACAACCAATGCTCAGGCAATTGAAAATGGAGGACGTTGCCCAACACAATGTTCAATCAAAGGTCCATTAAATCAATAATAAATATTTTATAGTGAGTAGTTTTTACGCTTTTTTGATTAATGAGATAGTAATTGTGCCGGCGTTAATTGGATTTGTTAGATACAAAAAGATAGACAAAACTTTTAGACCATTTATCTTCTTGCTTTTTGCTGGAGCCTTAAGTGAATGTGCGGGATATTTTTTTTTTATGAGACTTCATGTTACCAATGCCCCGCAGAGTAAAATATATAGTTTAATTGAATGTATTATTATTTTGGTTTTGTTTCATGCATGGGGATTTTTAAAACAGCGCAAGTTTTGGTTTTATTTATTGCTAAGTATTTGCATAATATTTTGGTTTATCGAGAGTATAATTTTTTTAGGGATAAAAGATTTTACACCTTTCTTCAGAATATTTTATTCTTTCATAATTGTGTTAATTAGTATCAATCAAATTAATTATGTAATCATTAGAAATACTACAAGAAATCTTTTTAAAAATGCAAAATTTCTTATTTGTATTGGGTTTGTAATTTTTTTTATTTATCAAATATTGTACGAAGCTGCTTATTATGTTAGCGTAAACACTAAAAATGATTATATGGTTACCAGCGATGTAATTTCTTTATTTAGTTATATAAATACTTTTGTAAATCTTATTTATTTTGTGGCTGTTTTTTTTATACCTCAACGAGAAGATTTTTACTTCGGAAAAGATTCTAATTTTAGTACGCAGTTACCAAATGAATAATATACCATTTTATACTATACTTGTTATTTCACTTTTGATTACTATTATCATCATTTATTTTATTGCTTCTGTTATTCGTTATCATCGCCAATATATCCAACTGCAAAAAGAAAGAATTTTTGCTGAAATTACGATGCAGGAAAATGAACGTAAAAGAATTGCAACCGATTTACATGATAGTTTGGGTCCGTTATTATCAACCGTAAAATTAAATATTAACAGCATAGATACGCATGACGATGAAGAAAAAGAAATTATTAATAAAGCCGGCAAATATCTTGATGAAATTATACGCAGTATTCGCCAAATATCTTACAATCTTTTACCCAACACGCTCGAGCGTAAAGGTTTAATAGAAGCAATAAAAGAATTTTCAACGCAATTAAATGAAAAGCGATTTTTAAAAATAGAAGTTCAGGTAACGGCTGATTGCGCTCTGTCAAAAGAAAAAGAAGTGCATATTTTTCGCATGTTACAGGAAATTATGCACAATACAATAAAACATGCCAACGCAAAACATTTACAAATTGCATTAAGTTGTAAAGATGAATATTTATTAATACTTACAAAAGATAACGGCGTTGGTTTTGATGTTGAAAAAATAAAGTCAGACTCCGGAGGTCTTGGATTAAAAAGCATCGAAAGCCGTGCAGAAATTTTAAATAGCCAGCTTACAATAACTTCAAAACCCGGCGCAGGTACATCTTATTTTTTAAAAATTCCAATAATATAAAACCGTAAACATTTAAATCGAATTTTAATGAAATCAATATCCTTAAATCAATTACACATCTTACTTTGCTTCTTTACAAATAAATGAAGTTAACGCTTCAAAAAACAATTCGGGAAATTTTTCGCATCTTTAAAAAAGGCTTTTCTAAAAATGTATACGAAATAACTGATAAAATTATTATTACAATAATTGTAATGAAATCGAAGATCAGAAAATTAAGAATGCTGTTTCCTGCATCAAAATAAAATAACTTAATGCAAATAACAATTGCGATAGGATGAAGCATATAAATTCCGTAAGAAATTTTTCCGAGATACACAATAAACGGATGATTTAATAAACTGAATTTTAAATGAGTAATTTACAAAGAAATTATACTGATAAAAAGAAGGCAGATGAAAACCTTTCTTCATCATTTCAATATGACCAAGAACAACAAATAAAGCAGCAAAAAAACGCAAACCATCTAAATTGTAAAACCGGTTTTTTGTCATGAAAGCAAACTTATATTAAATACGTTTACCTCTTAATGCTTCGCTGATTGCTTCATCCATTGCGCGCTCGGCAAATGGTTTTGTAATCTCATTCAGCTCTTCAATTTTTGTATGAATGAGATTTTTATCATTCATTGTTAGCGCTAATTGTAAAGCCTGCATTGCGTTTGCGGTTTCTATCATTTCTTTTTGCGAAACAACAGAATTATTTTTTGTGAGAAATTTTTCAGTTGTTGCTAAAATCTGTTCGCCTTCTGTTTTTGCTTCAACCAAAGCTCTGGTTTGCATATCATCTTTTGCATGAGTAATGCTTTCTAAAAGCATTTTTTCTACTTCTTCATCCGTTAATCCGAATTGCGGTTTTACTTCAATACTTTGCTCAATGCCGCTGCGAAGTTCTTTTGCTTTTACAATTAAAATTCCATCGGCATCAATTAAAAAACTCACTTCTACTTTTGGTAATCCTGCCGGCATGCCGGGAATATTGGTAAGGTTAAATTCAGCGAGTTTGCGATTATCTTTTACCAAATCTCTTTCGCCCTGAAAAACAGAAATGCGCATACTCCCCTGACCATCTTTTTGTGTGGTATATTGGCGACTAACTTTTGTTGGAATTTTAGAATTGCGTGGAATTAAAACATCCATTAATCCACCCATTGTTTCAATTCCCAAACTCAGCGGCGTAATATCGAGCAGTAAAAAATCTTTATTATTTCCTGCTAAAATATCTGCCTGAATTGCGGCGCCCAGCGCAACAACTTCATCCGGATTTACTTCATCATGCACAGCTTTTCCAAAAAATTCGCTCACTGATTTTTTTACTAACGGAACACGTGTGCTGCCGCCAACCATTACTATTGTTTCAATATTTTTTACTGATAGATTCGCATCTTTCAAAGCATTTTTACAACATTGAATTGTTTCGTCAATTAACGGTTGGATAAGTTCTTCAAACTTTTGTTTTGAAATATTTAATTCAATTCTATTCCAATTAACTGCATAATTTTCGTGATTGCTTAAATGCTTTTTTGCTTCTTCAGCTCTTAAACGTAAGCCTTGCGAAAATTCCTTATTTAATTGCAATTCATCTTCCAGAATATTTTTTTCTTTCATCCAATATTGAACAATTATTCTGTCAAAATCATCACCGCCCAAATACGTATCACCGTTTGTGCTGAGCACTTCAAAAATTCCGTTGGTAATTTTTAAAATAGAAATGTCAAAAGTTCCGCCGCCCAAATCGTACACCGCAATTGTTTTTTCTTCATTCTCTCCTCCATTGGAGAAGTTGGAAGTGGCTCCCAAACCATACGCTAAACTTGCTGCAGTTGGTTCGTTTACAATGCGCAAAACATCAAGCCCGGCAAGCTTTCCGGCATCGCGCGTTGCCTGGCGTTGTGCGTCATTAAAATAAGCCGGAACAGTTATCACTGCTTTTGTAACAGGCGTTTTTAAAATGTGTTCGGCTCTTGTTTTTAATTCTTTTAAAATGAAAGATGATAATTCAATCGGCGAGTAAAATTTTTCTCTCACCTGAACTTTTACTAAACTTTCAGTATCATCATCAATAATTTTATACGTGAAAAAGTTTGCGTTTTGTTTTACATCATTATAACTTTTTCCCATCAATCGCTTCGCGCTGAAAATGGTATTGGAAGGATCTGTTTCTAAATATTTTTTCGCTTCCTCGCCAACAATTACATTTCCATTTTCATCAAAATGAATTACGCTTGGCACAAGGCTGCTGCTGTTATGTTCTTTTAAAGCAACAGGTTTTTTTGTTTCAGGATGAATAATGGCAACAAGGCTATTGGTTGTGCCAAGATCAATGCCCACAATCATTTCAGCTTGTTGTAAACTTCCGGTTGCTATGTTAATGCCAATTTTAGCCATATATTTTTTTATGAACCCGGCAAAAAATTATTGCTCAGCTTCGTTGCGTCGCACTCTTGTACTGCAACAAATAATGCAACATATTTTTAATTAAATAAAATGCAAATTAACCCAACAAAATTCAGCGAAGTTTGCGAATTGAGAAACAGTTAAATTAATCGCAGAAATTCTAATATTGAAATTCTAATCTTTAAAATAACTTAAGCAAATTCTAATATTATTTTATAACCCAAACACAATTTCATTCAACGATTGCAAAGCTTGCACCTTATGTTCGCCGGCAATTAACAACGAAACATTGTGTTTACTTCCGCCATAACTAACCATGCGCACAGGAATTGTATTTACGGCATTAAATATTTTTTTCAGCACATCGGGCGTTTGCGTTATTTCGTTACCAACAATGGAAATAATTGTTTGATCTTTATCAACTTCAACAGTTCCGAACGGCACAAGTTCTTTAATTATTTTTTTTAAATAAGTATCATCATCAATTGTAACAGAAACTGCAACTTCAGAAGTGGTGATCATATCAATCGGCGTGCGATATTTTTCAAATACTTCAAATATTTTCCGCAAAAAACCATACGCTAATAACATGCGGCTGCTTTTAATTTTAATAGCAATTATATTATCTTTTGCTGCTACCGCTTTTACGCCGGTTTTAGTTGTGTTTTCTTCAATCGTTGTTCCTATTGCATCCGGCTTTAAAGTGTTCAGCAATTTTACCGGAATATTAAATTGTTGCGCAGGCCAAATGCAGGCGGGATGTAAGATTTTTGCACCGAAATAAGCAAGTTCTGCAGCTTCATCAAAACTTAAGTGTTCAACAGCAATCGTTTTTTGCACAATGCGCGGATCGTTGTTGTGCATGCCGTTAATATCCGTCCATATTTCGCAAACCGTTGCATTAATTGCGCCGGCAATTAAGGAAGCTGTGTAATCGCTTCCTCCGCGTTTTAAATTATCCACTTCGCCTTTTGCATTGCGGCAAATATATCCTTGCGTAACAAATAAATTTTTATTATTGTTTTGTTGTAAAAGCTGCGTGAGTTTTACTTTGATGCTGCCAATCATCGGTTCGCCGTTTAAATCGAGACTCATAAATTCAAGTGCCGGTAATAATAAGTGATCAACGTTTTTTTCTTCCAAATAAACACTAAATAATTTGGTACTTAGCAATTCGCCCTGCGCAAGAATATCTTTATTTAATGCATCGCTGAAAGAAATGCGCAGAATAATATTGAGAAATTCAAAATGTTCTTTTACAATGGCAACCGCTTTTTCAGCAGCTTCTTCTTTTTCAACCAAAATGGTAATAAAATTTTGATAGTGTTCCTGCAGCTTATCAATTTTTTGTTTAGCTGTTTCTTTATCGCCAAGCGCAAGTGCATTGCTTATTTCGAGCAACGAATTGGTAGTGCCGCTTAATGCGCTAAGCACAACAATTTTTGGTTCATTATCTTTTGTAATTAATTGGGCCACATGCTGCATCCGTTGCGGCTTTCCTAGGCTTGTGCCGCCAAACTTCATTACTTTCATAAAACCCCGAACGGGAATATTAATTGATTGATAAAATTATCGAGGTGCAAATGTAAACTTGTGGAGGAAATAAAAAAAACCTGCAAATTTTGCGAAATTCTGCAGGCTTTATTTTTGTTTTATCGTTTTTAATTTTATTCCTTATTCAGCTTCAAAGTTTGCTTTTTATTTTTTTCATCATTAATTGTGATGAAATACATTCCCGGCGCATAATTGCTTACATTCAATTGAATAAAATTTTGTTGTTTAATTGAAGAAGCTCCGGTTTTTGTTTGCAGAATTTTTCCTGAAATTTCAGTAACAATTATCGTATATTTTCCTGTTGCATTAAATACAACTGTTGCATTTGTTTTTGCAGGATTTGGATAAACTGAAATGGATGAAGAATTATTATTATCATCAATTAAACCATTGTTTTTTGAAGCAATAAAATTATTGGTTGCAGAATAAGTAATTGTATCGCTGTAAAGTGTAAGCTCAGTTGCAATTGAATTCGTAACTGCAACAGAATATGCGCCGCTTGCAGTTGGCTGGTAAATAGAATCGCCGTGAATGATTGCAACTAAACTTTCGCCATTATACCATTTGTAGGTATTATTACTAAGCGTGCCGCCGGCATAAACTGAAAGAATATTGTTGTTTTGATGCAGATCAATTTTCTTTTGTACATCATATTTTAAAGTATCAAAATTATGTTGTACAAGTGTTTCCAAACCATCGAAAGTATAATGATTTACACGCAAGCCTAACCTTTTTAAATTGGGAAGAGTGTCAAGAAAAGAGGGTACTGTGCCACTGAGCCTGTTAAAGCCTACATGCAAAGTTTTAAGATTTGTAAGATTGCTGAAAGAAGATGGAATATTACCGCTTAGATTATTATGCGATAAAATTAATTCCTGAAGATATTTACAATTACCAAGGCTTGAAGGAATGCTATCTTTTAATTTGTTATACCTTAAATCAAGAGTTATTAAATTAGTTAGTTTACCTAATGAAGAAGGAATGCTTCCGCTTAATTGATTGCTGTCTAAATATAAATATTGAAGATAAGGAATATTACCCAATTCCGGTGGGATACTTCCGCTTAATTGATTGTGGTTTAAATATAAACTAAAAATATTTTCAAGACGATCCAATGATGCAGGAATAGTTCCACTTAATTGATTATAGGATAAATTTAAATAACGAAGACTAGTATAATATAAAAAAGAATTAAAAGAAAGAATACTTCCGCTTAATTGATTAAAAGATAAATTTAAATCGCCAAGATATTGAAGGCTGCCTAAAGAGGAAGGAATGCCGCCGGTAAGTTGATTATGGTCTAAATATAAACTAGTAATATTTTCAAACCGATCCAAAGATGCAGGAATAGTTCCACTTAATTGATTATAGGATAAATTTAAATAACGAAGATAATAATGATAATAATAATTAAAAGAAAGAATACTTCCGCTTAATTGATTAAAAGATAAATTTAAATAGGCAAGATATTCAAGCTTGCGTAAAGAGGAAGGAATGCTGCCGGTAAGTTGATTATGATTTAAATCTAACCCACCATAAATCCCCCAATAATTTTGATATCGGCCAAGATTTGTAAGGTTGCCTAAAGAGGATGGAATGCTACCGCTTAATTGATTATATGATAAATTCAAATCATAAAGATTTGTAAGGTTGCCTAAAGAGGATGGAATGCTACCGCTTAATTGATTATTATACAGATATAAATAATTAAGATAGGCAAGGTTACCTAAAGACGAAGGAATGGTTCCACTTAATTGATTATTGTTTAAATCTATTTCAGACGGGTCAGTAAGATTACCTAAAGACCCAGGAATGCTGCCGCTTAGTTGATTATTGGATAAATCTAAATAATTAAGGTTTGTTAGATTACCTAATGATGAAGGAATGCTGCCACTTAGTTGATTATACTCTAAATGTAAATCGGTCAGGTTTGTCATATTACCTAATTCTGATGGAATAGTGCCGCTTAACTGATTATTGGCTAAATCTAAACTACTAAGACTTGTAAGATTTCCTAATGACGAAGGAATGCTGCCGCTTAATCGATTATTACCTAAACTTAATTCAGTAAGGTTTGTAAGATTACCTAAAGATGATGGAATGCTGCCGATTAACTGATTATTGGCTAAAAGGAGTGTCTTCAAATAAATAAGATTGCCTAATTCAGGCGGAATACTGGTTAATTGGTTACCGTATAAATATAATTCTTGAAGATTGATTAGATTACCCAATTCCGAAGGAAGGTTGCCGCTTAATTTATTAAAGTCTAAATTTAAACTTACAAGATTAGTAAGATTACCAAAAGAAGGGGGAATATTGCCTGCGAGCCTATTATTATATAATTGAATAGATGTTACTCTGTTTCCGTTTACACCGATACCAAACCAACTACTTACAGGTTCAGCAGTTAACCAATTATTATAGTGTTGCCAATGTGGCCCATTTGTGCTGTTATAAAAATTAACGAGCGCAAGAGAATCTTGCACATTTACCTGTGCAATTGTAGTGTTTGGTTTGCTTGTAGTTAAAGCAATAACCAACAAAAAAAAAGGAAATTTAATTTTCATAAATGGAAGTATTAAAGTGAAGGAATATTGCACCAACAGTTAATTGCACTAATGTAACATTTTTTTGAATAACAACAATTTATTTTTTGCTTCAATCTTTGCCAATAAAAAAACCTGCAGGGTTTGCAATACTTAAAATTTTATTCTTTATTCAATTTCAAAATTTGCTTTTCATTTTTTTCATCTTTAATAGAAATTAAATAAATTCCAGGCGCATAATTGCTTACATCCAATTGAATAAAATTTTGTTGTTTAATTGAAGAAGCTCCTGTTTTTGTTTGCAGCATTTTTCCAGAAAAGTCAGTAACAATTATTGTATAATTTCCTGTTGCATTAAACACAACTGTTGCATTTGTTTTTGCGGGATTTGGATAAACAGAAATTGTTGAAGAAGAACTTTCATCAATTAAACCATTGTTTTTTGCAATCAGAGTTGACGTTGAATAAGTAATTGTATAGCTATACAGTGTAAGCTCGGTTGCAATGGAATTTGTAACCGCTACAGAATAAGCACCGCCTGATGTTGGAGAATAAGTTGAATCTCCATGAATAGTAGCAACTAAACTTCCGCCGTTATACCATTTGTAAGTATTGTTGCTTAATGTTCCGCCGGCATAAACAGAAAGAATATTGTTGTTTTGATGGAGGTCAATTTTTTTCTGCGGGGCATATTTTAATGTATCAAAATTATGCTGTACAAGTTCTTCCAATCCATCGAATGTATAATGGTTTATACGTAATCCTAATATTTTTAAATTAGGTCGATTAGCAAGAAAAGCAGGTACTGTACCGCTAAGCCTGTTTGAACCTAAATGCAAAGCTATTAAATTGACAAGATTACTAAAACTGGAAGGAATATTGCCGCTTAATTCATTATGAGATAAAGATAAATATTGAAGAGTACTAATATTGCCAAGACTCGAAGGAATGCTATCTTTTAAATTATTAAAACTTAAGTCCAGTTTAATAACAGGTCTAAGCGACGAAGGTATGTTGCCGGTTAATTGATTATTGGATAAATTTAGATAACCAGCATGTAAATTCTTGGGAAGTTTTCCACTTAATTGATTATTGTCTAGTCTTATAACAAATAATCGAGCAGTATTAGAATTACCTAATTCACGCGGAATGTTTCCGCTTAATTTATTATTGTTTAAATATAAAAAGTCAAGATAACCAAGATTACCTAAAGAAGATGGAATGCTACCACTTAACTGATTTTTGGCTAATCTAAAAAAAGAAATCCTGGTAAGATTACCTAATGAGGAAGGAATGCTGCCGCTTAATTGATTATTAGCTAAATTTAGAAAATTCAATTTAGTAAGATTACCTAACTCTGCCGGAATGCTTCCGCTTAATTGGTTATTACTTAAATTTAAATCAAAAACATTAGCGAGATTACCTAACTCTGCAGGAATACTTCCACTTAATTTGTTGTTATCTAAAATTAACCTAATAAGAGTAGCAAGATTACCAAGCGATGCAGGAAGACTGCCGCTTAATTTGTTGTTGTATAAATACAAATTATAAAGACGAGTAAGATTACCTAATTCTGCCGGAATGCTTCCGCTTAATTGATTATTGTTTAAATATAAATTACCAAGATTAACGAGATTACCGATTGATGAAGGAATACTTCCGCTTAATTGATTCAAGTCTAATTCTAATTGCCGGAGATCAGTAAGATTACCTAACTCGAAAGGAATGCTACCACTTAACTGATTGCCGCCTAAAGATAAAAATTCAAGATTGGAAAGATTACCTAATGAGGAGGGGATAGTTCCGTTTAATTTATTGCCGCCTAAATCTATTCTAAGGACTCTATTTCCGCTTATTTGAATATGATACCAATACGTAACAGGCGTCTTTGTTAACCAATTATCATGGCGTGTCCAATTCGGCCCGTCAGTACTGTTATACAAATCAACCAGCGCAAGAGAATCCTGTACATTTACCTGTGCAAGTGTAATGTTTGGTTTGCTGATAATTAAAGCAACAACCAATAAAAGAAGTGTAATTTTTGTTTTCATAAAAAGGAGTTTTTAGAATGAATAATAAAATGCAAGCGAGGCAGGCAGAGCAAACCAAATATAAACATTAAAACAATGTTGCAAAGATTTTTATTTAATCTTATTATTCAACCTTCAATCTAAAATCATTTCCTTACCTTCGCCGCCCAAATAATTAATAACAAAAATTAGGGTTAATGAACAATTATGAATTGATGGTGATTTTTACTCCTGTACTTTCTGAAGAAGAATTTAAAGCCGCTCAAAAAAAGCACACCGATTTTATTACAGAAAACGGTGGAGCTATTGTGCACAGTAACCCGTGGGGATTAAAATCGCTGGCGTACCCTGTACGTAAAAAAACCACAGGTATTTACTGGGTTTTGGAATATAGTGCGCCATCCAGCTTCAACGAAAAAATGCAAATACAAATTTTGCGCGACGAGCAAATTATGCGTCACATGATCACCATACTCGATAAATATGCCGTTGAGTACAATGCAAAAAAGAGAAGTGGCATACCAACAGGAATTGAAAAAGCAGCGGAGGTTTAAATGGCAAAAGCAAACGAAATAAAATATCTTACTGCAATTAAGCAGGAAAAGCAAAAAAAGAAATTTAGCCGCTTTGAAAAGTATGGCATTAAATATATTGATTATAAAGACATAGAATTTTTAAAGAAATTTATAAATGAGCAAGGTAAAATTTTGCCTCGCCGCTTAACCGGAAACTCTTTAAAATATCAACGCAAAGTTTCGGATGCAATTAAAAAAGCGCGCCAAATGGCGCTGCTGCCTTATGTTGCAGACTTATTAAAGTGATTGAATAATGAATAATTTTTGATTCATCTTTCACGATTAACAATTAACAATTAACAATAGCAATGCAGGTAATATTAATTCAGGATGTAGATAATCTCGGCGGCAGAAACGAACTGGTAAAAGTAAAAAATGGCTATGCGCGTAATTTTTTAATTCCGCACAAGCTGGCAATGGAAGCAAATGCTTCCAACCTAAAACAACTGGATGAAAAGCAAAAAGTAAAAGGCAAAAAAGAAGCAGCGATGCTTGCCGAAATTAATAAAGTAATTGATGTATTAAAATCATCTCCTTTAAAAATTGGCGCCAAAACAGGCACCAGCGGAAAAATTTTTGGCAGTGTAACTTCTTTACAAATTTCCCGTGCCATCCGCGATCAAAAAGGTTATGAAATCGATCGCAAGCGCATTGCCATTTTAGACGATGTAAAAGAACTCGGCACTTACAAAGCTTCCATAGATTTTGGAAACGGCAACTCTACCGAAGTTGAGTTCGAAGTGGTGGGTGAGTGATTTGTTGATGTATATTTAAATGAATTTACCTGCAATTTTTGCAGGTTTTTTATTTGCAACGCTCAAAAAAAATATTTAACAGGCTGTATTAAAGTTGTTGATAATTTCATCTGATCTTTGTTTACTAATTTGTCCGTTCAATGAAAAAATTTCTTTTCGCTTTAATATTAATCAGCATTCACTTTGCTGCACATTCGCAGAAAGTTGATACAGTTCCGCAGTACAAGAAAAATCCAATAATTCCCTGGTTTAAAATTTTGCAGGGCGATAGCACCTGGTTTACAAGAAACGATCTGCCAAAAAATAAACCGGTGGTAATTGTGTACTTTAATCCCGATTGCGGCCATTGCCAGCTAACTGCAAAAGAAATTGTTGATAATATGGATAAGTTTAAAAATGCTTTTATGGTTTGGATAACTTTTCATAGTCCTGACCAAATAAAAGCATTTGCACACGACTATAAATTAGACCAATTCAACAATATAAAATTAGGAAGAGATACCAGTTATTATATTCCGGTTTTTTACCAGGTTCGTTTTACGCCGTTTATGGCTGTTTACAATAAACAAGGGAAATTTGTTCAGGCTTTCGAAGGCGGAACCGACGTTGCAACCTTATCAAAATATCTTAATTAATTTTCAATTTTTAATTTTTAATTTTCAATTTTGTTTATCATTGCTTGTAACATTTTACAAAAAACATAAATTAATTGCTATATGAAAGTTACTGTTGTTGGCGCAGGCGCAGTTGGCGCAACTTGTGCAGATAATATTGCACGTGCCGCTTTGTGCGAAGAATTAATTTTATTAGATATTAAAGAAGGATTAGCGGAGGGCAAAGCGCTTGATATAACGCAGACCTGTGCCCTGCTTGGTTTTGACACACGTATTACCGGCAGTACAAACGATTATTCTAAAACCGCAAATTCAAATGTTGTTGTAATTACTTCCGGGATTCCGCGCAAACCGGGCATGAGTCGCGAAGATTTAATTGGTACAAATGCCGGCATCGTACGCGGTGTTGTTGAAAATATTTTAAATTATTCGCCCGATGCAATTATCATCGTTATTGCAAACCCGATGGATACGATGACGTATCTTTCTTTGCAAAGTTCAGGCTTACCAAGAAACAGAATTATTGGTATGGGAGGAATTTTAGACAGTGCAAGGTTTAAATGTTATTTAAGCAAAGCACTCTCTTGTTCTCCGCGCGATTTAAATGCAATTGTTATCGGCGGTCATGGCGATACAACTATGATTCCTTTAATACGATTTGCAACGTGGAACAGCGTTCCTGTAACCAATTTTTTAAATGAAGAACAACAAAAGCAAATTGTAAACGATACAATGGTTGGCGGCGCAACGCTTACAAAATTAATCGGCACCTCTGCATGGTATGCACCCGGCGCCGCAGGCGCAGCACTTGTTGAAACAATTGTGCGGGATCAAAAAAAGTTATATGCTTGCTGCGTTTATTTGGATGGAGAATATAATCAAAAAGATATTTGCCTCGGCGTTCCGGTGGTAATCGGGAAAAACGGCTGGGAAAAAATTGTTGATTTTAATTTGAATGAAAGCGAGCAAGTCGCTTTTAATAAAAGTGCTGACGCTGTAAGAAATATGAATGATGTGCTAAAAACTTTATAAAATTCTTTAAAAAAACATTGGATAATTGTACTGAATTAACCAATGTTTTTTTTGCTATACAATCTTATCATTTCGCCTTTAATCCTGCACTTTTATTTGCGCTTCACTTTCAATAATTATTTCCGCTTCATCATTGTTGTTTTGTATTTTGCCGGTTACACAAATTGTTTTATTCAATAATTTTTTTTCAGGATCGTACGAAAATCTTTCTCTCACTTCTTTATCAAATACAAGCGTAAGAGGTTGGTTGGGAAAATGATCGCCCATGCTAAGTAAGCTCGGTGATTCTTTTGCAACGTACCTGTATTTTGCACCATAAATTTTACCACAAACAGTAATACTGTCGCCAACATGAGTTTTTACCTGATTTAAAGTTATGGATGTTTGTGCACGAAGATGATTTACTGAAAATGCAATTGCTATTACTGCAAATATTTTTATTGCTTTCATTGTAAAGTTTATTTTCTATAAATCAAAATTAAAGCCAAATACAAAGTACAAAGCGTTTTGTCATTTTCAATTTTCAATTTTCAACTGTACATTTCTTCTCTCAACAGTTTTACTCTTGCATCTTGCATATATTCATCAAAAGTTGTTAAGCGATCAATGATGCCTTTTGGTGTTAATTCTATAATTCTGTTTGCCACAGTTTGCATAAAAGTATGATCATGCGAAGTGAGCATTACAATGCCCGGAAAATTAATGCAGCCTTCATTAAAACTTTGAATACTTTCCAAATCCAGATGGTTTGTTGGTTGATCCATTATAATTAAATTAGGATTTTGCAACATCATTCTGCTTATCATACAACGTACTTTTTCACCGCCGCTGAGTATGTTTGTTTTTTTCATTATATCATCACCGCTGAACAACATTTTACCAAGAAATCCTCGTAAAAATGGCTCATCTGCATCTGTAACATTTGGCGGAACAAATTGCCGAAGCCAATCAATCAAAGTTAATTTATCAGTAAAAAATTTTTCGTTTTCTAAAGGCAGATATGCTTTTGTAATCGTTGTTCCCCATTCAAATTTACCGTTATCAGCTTTGAAAATATTATTGATTATTTCAAAAAAACTTGTTACTGCAAGCGGATCACGACTTAAAAAAGCAATTTTATTTCCTTTATTTATGCTGAAAGAAACTTTATCAAATAACTTTCTTCCGTCAACTGACTTTTTTAAATTTTCAACATTCAGTATCTGGTTGCCAACTTCACGCAAAGGTTGAAAGATAATGCCGGGATATTTTCTGTTTGATGGTTCAATTTCTTCAATCGTTAATTTTTCCAACGCTTTCTTACGAGCCGTTGCCTGCCTGCTTTTTGAGGCATTGGCGCTGAAGCGCGCAATAAAATCGAGCAGTGCCTGGCGTTTATCTTCGGTCTTTTTATTTTTATCATTTAATTGCCGGCTCATTAGTTGCGAGCTCTCATACCAAAAGCTATAATTGCCGGTAAATATTTTTATTTTTCTTTTATCAACATCAGCAACATGCGTACAGATCGTATCGAGAAAATGCCGATCGTGACTTACTACTAAAACAATGTTTTCATAATCAGCTAAAAAATTTTCGAGCCAGCCGATGGTTTCAATATCCAAACCATTGGTTGGTTCATCAAGCAATAAAATATCCGGATTACCAAACAGTGCCTGCGCAAGCAACACGCGCAATTTTAAATTTGATGGAATTTCTTTCATCAAACTTTGATGATATTTTTCTTTCACATCTAAACTGCTTAACAAAGTTGCAGCATCGCTTTCTGCAGTGTAGCCGCCCATTTCGCCAAACTCTGCTTCAAGTTCGCCGGCGCGCATACCATCTTCTTCCGTAAAATTTTCCTTTGCATAAATCGCTTCGCGTTCATGCATTATTTTCCACATTTTTTCATGACCCATTAAAACCGTATTTAAAACAGCCTTATCGTCAAACTCAAACTGGTTCTGCTTTAGCACAGCCATACGCTCGCCTGGTGTAATTTCAACTAAGCCTTTATTCGGTTCAATTTCGCCGCTTAAAATTTTTAGAAAAGTAGATTTGCCTGCGCCATTTGCACCAATAACTCCATAACAATTTCCCTTTACAAAATTCAAATTCACTTCTTCAAACAAAACGCGCTTGCCATAAGCCAGCGTTAAATTTCTAACACTAATCATTTCTATTTACGATTTACGATGTACGATTTTTTTCAAGCGGCAAAAGTAATAAACCAAAATTTAGAATTTAATAATTTAAATTTAAGCACCGGTGTCTGTACACTCGAAGAGTGTCTGACACCAACTTTTGATGCATGAATGATTATACTTTTATTTTTTGCATCAAAGAAAATAATAGTAAATAAGCAATATAATAGCATATTTTTTGTTCTATTATTTGCATTTAAAAATTATTATGAATTGGGTTGATCTGTTACTAATTCTCATTATCTTTTTTTCTGTGCTCAGCGGATTTTATAAAGGTTTTATTATCGGTGCAATAAATTTAATTGCGTGGGTTGGAAGTTTAGTAACAGGTTATTTTTTCTATCCTTACGTTGCACAATTTATTGAAAAATATTTGCCGTTTATTGGCGTTTGGACGTTGCCGCTTGCATTTTTAACAACTATTATTATTGCACGAATTCTTCTTGAAATAATTTTAAATCCAATTTTACGCATGACATCATCAGAAGCACATTACAGCGGAATTAATAAATTTTTAGGAATTGTTCCGGGCTTTTTTAATGGTTTAATTAATGCAATTATTGCATCAATTTTATTATTGGCAACGCCGATTTTCGATGGTTTATCAAATCAAACACGCAATAGTAAAATCGTTGCTGAATTAACACCTCCTGCAGAATGGCTTCAGGAAAAACTTTCGCCTGTGTTTGATAAAGCGGTGAACAAAACCATGACGAAGCTTACAGTTGAGCCAAATTCAAATGAAACCGTTCAGTTACATTTTACAATTAATAAGCCAAAAATTCGGGAAGACCTTGAAGCAAAAATGCTGCAACTTGTAAATGATGAAAGAACCAAGCGCGGATTAAAACCTTTAGTATTTGATTCAGCATTAACTGAAGTTGCACGTGCACATTCTGCGGACATGCTGGCCCGCGGTTATTTTTCGCATTATACGCCTGAAGGAAAAGATCCGTTTGACCGCATGAAAGAAGCAGGAATAAAATATACTTCAGCAGGAGAAAATCTTGCACTTGCTCCAACTCTGTCTATTGCGCATGATGGTTTAATGAATTCGCCCGGCCATCGCGCAAATATTCTTAATCCTGCATTTGGCAGAGTTGGCATTGGAATTTTAGACGGAGGAATTTATGGATTGATGATTAGCCAGGAGTTTAAGAATTGAATTATCTTCTTCAATTAACCAAGCTTTTTTTAATAATCTTTCAACATCTATCAAAATATTTTTATTTGACTTCCTTAATTTAAAGCATAAATTTTTAAAATTAAAATCATTCCTAATTTTATAATCAAAATCTTCTCTTCATGCCAACTTATCATTTACTCATCAAAGGCGAAGTGCAGGGCGTTTTTTTTCGCGCTACTTCTAAAGAAATGGCAAATAAATTTGGTGTAAAAGGCTGGATAAAAAATACAGAAGATGATAATGTTGAAGCAACGATTACCGGTGATGAAAAGGCCGTTCAACAATTTATTGAATGGAGCAAAAAAGGTCCAAAAAAAGCAGTGGTTGAAGATGTGATTGTTACAAAAAGCGAAGAAAAAATGTTTGATTCTTTTACTGTTATCAGATAAAATATTTCGATTTTTAATAAAGGAAATAAAAATTCAAACTTCCACTACTTTGGTTTTACTTACGTAGTCGTGCAGTGTTTCATCTAAAAAAGGAATAAAAAAACAATCAATAATTGTTAAGCGAATTAAGCTGCGTAAAACAATTTGTATAAACGAAGGCTTGCCGCCGTTTTTGCTAACCACTTTACTAAATGAAAGCCATTTGCCCGGCGTGCGTTTAAAGATAGACTCAAAAAATAAATAATAAATAAAAATTATGCTCCAAAAAAAATAATAGAAAGGAAAATAAATAATTCCCCAATAATAAGAATAAAATTGCCAGCCTTTAAATGCAGCAAAGCTCAGCAGAAAAATAAGTAATGTATCAACAATAAAGTTTAAAACTCTTGTGCCAATGCCAACGTTTATCATGCTGCAAAATAAACAAAACCCTGAAGGTTTTTAAAAACGTTCAAAGTTTAAAATTTATCTCATCAAATACATTTTTCCATATCCTTTTGTAAAATATTGATCAGTGTTTACTTCATTTCCATGCGGATCGTACGTTGGAAATTTATCCAATGATTTGCCGTTTAAATTTGTGAGTACACGATAAAGATAAACGCCGTTGGCAAGTTTTTGTCCGTACATATCAGTTCCGTCCCATTTAAATTCTGTAATGTTTCTGCCGATGTGTAACGGACCCAGTTCTGCTTTAGTAATTTCACGCACAATTTTTCCGGTGATGGTTAAAATTTGAATGCGGATATTTTGCGGCACCTGACTTCCGGTAATTGTGAAAACAAATGCAGTGGATGTTGTAAAAGGATTTGGATAATTAAACATATTCGTAATCATCGGTTTGTTATACACCTGGAAAGAAACCGTGTATTGCGTTGTGCCTGCAGGACTACCAATTTCATTTTTTCCCGAAACATATAAAATATATTGACCATCCTGCAAAAGCGCCGGATTAAAATCAACCGAAGCAGAATTTTCAGAACCTCCGCCTGTTGCAGGATTGAAGCGCAACGTATCTGATGTATAAGCAAAGCGGCGCAGCGTGCCATCCGGATATTGTAACTGAACCGTGATTAAAGAAGTATCGTTCAGCAATAAATATTTTGACTGATCTTTTAAAGTGATATGAATAAGCGGATTTGCAGAAACAATATCATTATTTAAAATATGCACGCCATCAAAAGTTACATCGAGCAAAGGATTATATGTGCTCGATTTAACTACAAAATTTTTATACAAAAAATTGTTGAAATGAAATTGTTCAGGCTGCCAATTATTGTGAAGCGGATTTACATCAATAAATAAAGTGTTGGCACCGCTTAAATTTTTTGTATCAATATTTGCAGAAACCAGCGCTGTATCTCCCGGAATAATTTTCTTCAAACTCTTTGCAGAAATAATATTTGCCACATTATTTTTATCATACACAATTACATTTACTTTTATACTATCTGCAAATGCAATATCGCTCACATTTTTAAATGCGATGGTTGGATTGAAAGGCTGCGCCAAATCTAAAGTATCAGGCAAGTTTGATGCAATATTTGCGGCCAGCGCACCTTCGGGAACAGGCAAGTACAATATTCGCCAGTATCGCAATTGATAAGGCGTGAAATGAATACTGTCTGCATTACGCATTCTTAATTGCAAATAAGGATAAGTTGTTGCACTTATAGAAGAAATATCAAAATCCTGTTGCGAAGAGGAAAGCGTGTACAATAATTGTTGACGACCTGTTGTATCAACGCCAATTATATCAACATTTGTTTTATCGCCCGAAGTTGCATCGAGGGTGTAACCGCGCCACTGCACGGTTTTCCACGTTTTTGCAATACCAAATAAAGGCGAAGTAATAAAACCTAAACTATCTGTTGAACTAAGAGTTCTGTAATAATTTATTTGATCATTTGTTCCAAAAGTAAAACTGCTTTGCGGAGTAAATGATGGCGTATTTTTTTCATACATAAAAATCCAGGTGCGCGGATAATAAAATGAATCGAGATTACTAAAACCAGCCGCTTTCAAACTTAAATATAAATTTGTGCCGTTAATTAAAGGGTCATTTTTCCATGTGGGCGCAAACACGTAAGGCGCATCTAATATTAATCTTGCTGTTACAATATAACCAGCCGGAATCCAGTTTAAAAAATTTACTATTTGTTGTCTGCCGGTTACACTGCTGTCAGAAAATTCAAAATTAAATTCTGTTCCAATTGTTCCTCCGCTATTATCGCAGGGATAAGCACTGCGCATAAATCCGCCGAAAGGAGCACTTGGATTTACAGATGGAACCGCTTGATTGTATAAAGGTTTTATAGTAGCAGGATCGAATACATTAAATATGATTGAATGACCCAGACAAGCGTTAGCAGTAAGCGTTTTACCATTTATTTGAATTTGAAAATCAGATGGTTGCTCATAAGGCGGATGAATGGAATGACGGATAAATAATAACGAAGTATCTTTTCCAAAATTCCATTTGCGGCTGAAACTATCTATATAAATTCTGTCAACTGTGCTTTTTAAATGCTGGTATAAATGTGATTGATTAAAACCATCCGAACTGTTTGAAATATAAACAAAGCTGCTGTTGTTCCAGTGATAATCGCCGCTGGTTGGCACAGGCGCAACGCGCCAGTAATAAACAGTGCTATCCGAATAAGAAATTCCGGGATCAAATTCTAAAGCGCCGCCAACAGAAGTTTGTGTTTTTGAGATTTTGAAAGATGAATTAAATAATTCTGTTGTATCCATTTCCATCACATATTGTCTTGAAGGTAAGATTGGGTTTGCAGTGGAAGCAAATAAATGCTGATTGCTTTTACTGATGATGGCGAAATTATATGGGTAAATTGGCGTTAACTCATCTTCATAAATAAAAAATTGTTTTGTAACAATGTTATTGGTTAAAGTTGTTTCATCATATTTATTGGGAAGGTCAATTGAAACAGTTAACTCATTTTGTCCTTTATCTTTCGAAGCAACAATAGGCACTGTAATTGAAACCGAATCTTCATATCGAATAGATTTTATATTTTTTGAAAGAAGCGTTGTTGAAGTTCCGTCAGGATAAGTTCGTTTAATAAGAATTGAAACCGAATCGCCAACTGCTTTTCCAATATTATAAAAATAACACTTTACATTAAAGCTGCTGTTGGTAACCGAAATAAATGCAGGATTAATAACCACTTCAGGTTCTTCAATTACAAAATCAGGTTTCGAGCTTGCATTAATTTTCAATGCAGGATCTCCCTGCAAAACCGTTTCTTCGGCATGTAAAGTTTTCGTCATCGAATCCAAACCTGATGACAGCAAAAGATTTCCGCCATCACGCATATTCACCGTTACAGGTTTATCATAACCCTGGTGATCGAGCGATTGATAAAAGCCGCGATTATAAGCATCCAAATAATCAACCACACCAAAATGTGTGCTGGCAATAAAACCAATAGCGCCGCGCTCTTTCACAAAAACCCAGCTTTCCGCCAAAGATGTTATCTGCGAAAAACGCGAAGTATCGTACGCATAATAACTTCCGGCATTACAACCGTTAACAATAAACACAGGATATTTCCCATTGTTGTTATATGCAGAAGGCGGCTCAAAATTATAATCCAAAGTTGTGGACGAAGCGTGCCCAAAATAATTTATTAAACTAAGTCCGCTGTTAAATAATTGCGCCATTAAAGATTGGGTAATTTGAGTAACAGGTCCTGTAGCTGTATTATTAAAATTGTAAACCAGAGCACCAAATAAAGTATCCTGAATAATGTTTTGATATGTGCCCATTAATCCCGTTAAATAACTGCTTAAACTTTGATCGTTTACGCCAACAACATGTACAATATCTTTCATCCATGCTTTACTTTCTATGGTTTGAGAAAGTGCAGAAGTATCTTGCTGTGCTTTTTCATACTGCTCAATTTTTTCTAAATACAATTGAACTTCCGAAGGATAAATCGCAGAAATTCTTCCTATCAAAGTTGCAGGAACTGGCTCTAAATTATTTGATGCAAGAATATCGTCGGATGCAGGCCAGCCAAAGGTTGGAACAAGATTTAATCTGTCAGCATTTGGCGAAGATTCGTGCAGCCGGTAATCATCGTAGGTAACAGCTTTGCCAATGATGAAAGAAAATTGTGGTTTAATTGCAAAAACATTTCTGGCATATTGTAAAAAATTTTTTACGCTCAGCGGATGTTTTTTTATACCAAATGCAAATTCATCAACCAAATCATCAATGTCATAAATTTTTGCATTGAAGCTGCCGCCCGCTGTGCTGCTGCGATATTGACGATAAAGGTCAACAGATCCGCCGGAATTTAAGCCTAATAATTTATTAGAAATGATAAGATAATTTCCCTGGTTTGCAGTAGTTGCAAAATTGATAAAATTGCGTTGCACAAAATTTGTTACGTAATTGATGTTGGATGCATCTTCACTTACTAAAACCAACGTTCTTTCAAGCGAACTTGGCGGCAAAGCAAATTCTATAAATCCTGACGCTGAAACTGCAGCATATCTTTTATTATTTGTGAGATCATATAAAACAGGAGTTGCTTTTCCTGAATCAAAATTGCTTATCTGCAAAAAATTTCCTTGTGTTGTTGCTGGCAATGTGAAACTAAAATTTGCGGCGGCGCCAAAATTAAAAAGACGCGGATATTTTAAATCTATAAAGCCAGCAACGATGCGGTCGTTTGCCTGGTGAACAATATCAGCCACAACATCAGTAATTGAAAAAGTCGCAGTGCCTGAGCTAATAGTTAATAAAGGAATATTTGCAGAAAAAACTTCAGCAGCAAATGGACCATCATTTAATGAATATAAATTTTTATTAATATAAGTTATTCCATTGACTGTTACGTTTAATTTTCTTGGAACATTATTATAAATCCCCTGCGTTGAAGTGCCTGCAGCCGAAACTTGTAAAGAAGCAGTACCTGAATTTGCAACATATAAATTACTTGCAGTATTTGTAATTGCAGCTCCGGGATTTACTTCAAAGCTGCTCCACCACTCGCCTACATCGTAAGTGGAAGAATAAACATATTCGCCATAATCAACTGCTTTGCCGCGATTGATCATTTGTTTAAATGTGTAATGATAATCGTATAAAAAAGAAGATTCAGGCGGAAGAGAATTTCCTGCAACGTTATTTGTTGCATCAATTATCCGCAAATTATTTCCTGTAGAATTTACCGTTAAAAAATAAGCAGCCGTATCCGTTTCCAAACTTAAAGTTTCATCTAATTGATTGGCAAGATTTTTATATAAAGCTCTGTCTGGTTTCCCATCATTTTGTTCTCCCCAAAATTCGATGTAATCACTTGATGAAAATATTCCTGATGACTTGCTTGTATAAATTGCAACTTGTTGTCCGTTGCGCCAAAGTTGAAATTGGTCTGCGGAAATATTTTGTAAAGCAGTTGGTAAATTTTGTTGGTTAATTCTGTACAATCCGGTTTTGCCAACATTGAATTTATAATAGGTTTTTGAGTAATCTATCCATTCATTATTGTATGGCTGTGCGTGAGTTAAAAAACTCGCGAAACAAAGCATCCATATCAAAACAAATTTTCTCATAAATGCGGATAATAACCTTTCTGATTTTTTGGTTTATCGTTCTTTGGCAGTTTCGGAAAGTGGCCTTTTTTTGCATTTGTTGTCTTTTGCGCAAAATCTATCTTCAACGAAAAAACATGTGTATATAAGGGATTGGATTGATTGGCAAGATTGGTAAACGCATAATCAATTGTTACATTGCCAACCTTGAAACCCGCGCCAACACTGGGCTGAAATATCCATACTTTTTTTTGATTGAGTGTATCGCCATCTGCCAAAGCCTGCTGAAAATTGGAAGCGCCCGCACGAATAAAAACCACATCGTGAATATTTGCTTCCAATCCTATTTTTGGATCAACACTGATTGGATTGGAACTTAAAACGGTGTTGCGTTTACCATCAAATGTAACATCAAAATCAGCTTCGGCAAGCAAATGAAAATTTTCTCCAAAATTAAAATTATATCCGCTTGCAAGCACTAATCTTGGCGCCGTTAATTCAGTTGATTTTACCGGAATATCATTATTAGTTAAATACAAAACCTGTTTTTCTGCATCAGTAAAATTAAAACCCCAGGCATTAAATGTTGTAGTAATATCTCTTGCTGCAACTCCCAAACGCAGGTTAGAAGTCCGGTACATTAAACCTGCATCAAAACCAAAACCCCAGGCTGTTGCAAAGCTTCCAACTTTGCGATGAATAATTTTTACGTTACCACCAAAGCTCAATTGACGATCATCATCATTTTTTAAAAACTGCGCATACGAAATTAAAAAAGCATAATCAGCCGAAGAAAAAGTGGTGATATTATTATAATCAATCGAGCCATCGGGCTGCACTAAAAATAATGTGTTGGGAATATCATCCACCGCAAAACGCAAAGCAGAAAAACCTAAGGTTCCTTTACTGTTTTTCATAGGAAAAGCAGCGGCGGCAAAATCGTATTTGCCGATGCCGGCAAAATATTCGGCATGCATTAAAGAAAAAGTAGGGTTATCCTGTACAAAAGCCAAACCTGCAGCGTTCCAATAACCGGCGGTTGCATCGCCGGCAGTTGCAACTTGCGTGCTGCCCATACCTAAACCTCTGGCGCCTGCACCAATATTTAAAAATTCATTTGAATATTTTCTGAATTGCGCTTTTACTCTTACAGAATAAAAAATCATTCCAACAAAAATCACAAGCAGTATCCGCAGGTACTTCATAAGATTATGTTAAACGAAAATTGTATCAAAATTATTTTCTGATAAGACATGCAAAAACAGGAAACCGCTTCATGAAATTCTATTTTTGTTTTTGAATTGTAAATGTTTTTGTTTGCGAGCCATCATTAATTTGTAGAATATAATTTCCTGCAGCAAGGTTACTTACATTTAGCGAAGTAGAACTAATGAATGTTTTTTGCAACAACTGTTCACCCAGCGAATTAAATAATCGCAATAAACTAATGTTTTTTCCAGGTTCATTTACTGAAATATTTAATACATTATTAAAAGGATTCGGATAAACTTTAATGCTGTTTTTTTCAACTTCAATTTTCTTTTCTGTCGCCGCAAAGTCAATACCAGACTGCGTTGCAGTTGATCTTTTCAAATAAAGATATTTATATAAAAAGTTATTGAAAAAATATTGTTCCGGCTGATCGTTATCCGCATTTACTTCAAAAAATAAATTATATTTTTCTTCAGGCAGCGCAGTTACATTTATTAAAAATGAAGCATGTAAAGTGTCGCCCGCTTTCAAAATTTTTGTATAAGGCAATGAAAAAATATGTGCTTTATTTGAGCTGTCGTAAATAACTAATTTCAGCTTTAATTTTTTAAAATCGTAATCGCTCACATTTTTAAATGTTACATAACCGCTGAGTGTGTCAAACTTTTTATTGATATTATGATTGAAAAAAATTGTATCAGGAATATTGATTCCAAGATTTGGCGCAACGCCGCCTTCGGGCACAGGCGTATATTGAACTATCCAGTTTTTGAGCTGATAAGGCGTTGCAGTAATTGAATCCTGATTTTTCATTCTCAGCATTAAGCAGGGAAATTTATTTGCATTAATTGCTGCGATATTTAACTGATGCTGACTGCTGTTTAACGTATATAAAACTTTTTGTTGCGCATCCGCAGTAACGCCAATTACATCAACACTTACAACATCGTTTGCATCGGAAGCAACGCCGTTCCATGTTAAAGAATTCCATGTTTTTGCCGGACCAAATTTTGGTGATGTGATGTAACCCAAAGTATCTGTTGTTACAATGTTCTGCGTTAAATTTATTTTATCATACAAACCCTGCGAAAACACAGATAAAGGTGTAAAATGCGAGGCATCATTTTTTCTGAAAAGAAATATAAATGTGCGCGGATAAACAAATGAATCAATTTGTAAACCCTGCGATTTAAAACGATTGTACAACGAATTTCCATGCCCGTACAAAGCTGTATCCGCAGCCCAAACTGTGGGTGCCCAATCCTGGTTTCCTAAATCATAAATTTTTCTTACAATAACATAATCACCGTTTGGAATGCTATCAAAAAAATTCATTGCATTTTTGCGCGTTGATGCAGATTGTGTGCTGTATTCGAAATTAAATTTACGCGTTGTATCGCATACCGGCGCGGCGCCAAACGGGTTGGTTGTATTTTGCCATGGCTTAAAATTGAGCGTATCAAAAACATTATAAATAATTGAACTGCCAAGGCAGGCGCTTGCTGTTATTGTGCTTCCGTTTACCGATATACTAAAATCAACATCTTCATTTCCGCTTGTAGGAAAAATTGCTTGTCTTACAAACACATCCGTTAATCTTTTGGTGAAATTAAACTGGCGGGTTGAAGAATCTAAATAAATATTTTGCAAAGCTGATTGTGTATGCTGATAAAAGTGAGCTTGCTCAAATCCGTCTGTTGCAACCGTATTGTGTGTGAATGAAAAGCTTTGCCAGTGCAGGTTTGCGCCGATTTGCGCAATTCGCCAATAATAAACTGTAGCATCAAATTGCAAAGGAAGGTTATCAAATTTTATAATTCCTCCTTTTGAATTTATCTTCAAACTATGTTTTACCGGAGAATTAAATAAAGCCGTTGTATCCATCTGAAAAATATACTGTTTATTGCCTTCTAACGGATTGGAAGTGGATGCGTATAAAGCAATAATATTTTTATTTACAATAGAATAATTGTATGGATAAATCGGCCGAACATCTGCATCGGAAATAAGGATGTTTGCAGTTGCATGGTTATTATTTTCGCTTAATTCATCTATCTTATTATTATCATCAATAGAAGCAGTAACATAACTTGTTCCTTTATCGCGGTTGGCGACAATTGGTAATGCAATCGTCAAAGAATCTATGGAATTAACAGGTGCAATTTCTTTTCTAAAAATTATTTCACTGTTGCCGTCAGGATATTTTCTCGATAAAGAAAAATGAACAGAATCGCTTATTGCTTTTCCTAAATTATATATACGAATTTTTACATAAAACGAATCATCCGCAACAGAAATAAAATTTGGTGTAACAGAAATTTCAGGGTTTTCAATTGCATAATCCGGTTTAGAAAAATTATTCATTTTCAATGCAGGATCGCCATGAAAAGTATATTGCTCTGCATGAATTTTTCCGTAAAAATCATTTATGCCTGTTATATTTAATCCTTTGGTTATTCCATCTTTTATAATTTCACCAAAGCCTTTGCCATACTCGGTTTTAGCAACAGCAGCATAAAATTTTCGTGTGAAAATATTAAGATAATTGGAGATGCCAAAGCTGCTTGTAGCAAGATAACCGATGGCGCCTTTGCCGGGTTCTAAAACAAATTTTTCTGAAATAGTTGAACGAAGACTTAAACGGTTTTCATCATAATCAAAAATGTTGCCGGATAAACAGCCATTTACAATAAACACAGGATATTTTCCGGTGTTATTATAAACGTCAGGGTTATCTAAATTAAAATCTAATGCAGTTGAGGAAGAATGGCCAAAATAAGTAAGAAGCCCGCTTCCGTTTTCGTAAATATTTTTAAAGTTTGCCAAAGCTTGCGGATAGCCGCCGGGGTCTGCCGTTTTACTAAAATTAATAACGTTGCCTCCATAAAAAGTATCGCTGATTATATTTTTATATTGAAGCATGTATTTATCTAACTGCACGCCCAAAACCGGATCATCCGAGCCTGTAAGCTGCAAAACTGTTTTCATCCAGCTTTTATTTTCGATTGAGCCGCCGGTATTTTTTTGTGCGGCTTCGTATTGTTTTATTTTGTTCAAATAATTTTCTACTTCCTGCGCTGATACTGCAGAAAGGCGCCCGATTGGCGTGGCAGGAATTGCAGTATAATCATCAGAACTTAGTAAATTATCGGAGCCCGGAAAACCCCAGGTTGGCACAAGATTTAATTCATCCGCCAATGGATTTGTTTCATTTAATCTGTAAGCATTATAAGTAACTCCTTTACCAATTAAAAATGCAAATTGAGGCGGATTTACAAATTGCCTTCTTGCAAATTTTAAAAAGTTTTTTATAGATAAAGGATGCTTTTTTATTCCCCACGCAAACTGATCAGTTAATTCATTAATATCAAATATTTTGGCGTTGAAAGCGCCGCCAGCAACGGAACTGCGATACGCTCTGTATTGTTCTACAAAGTTAGAAGAACCTCTTCCATAAATAAGCGGATTGCTGATGATAAGGTAATTTGCTTGATTTATTTTTTTTGAAAAATCAACAAAATTTCTACTTTGCAAACTACTGATAGTTGTTGCTGCAGAGCCATCACTTCTTGCCAAAACAAGATGATAATTTTGTGATGAGGGCTTTAAAACAAACAAAACAAGTCCTTTCAAAGAAATATCGCCAACATATCTTTTTTTATTTGCAATATCATATAAAACAGGTGCAGTGTTGCCACCATTAAAATTTGTTATTCTGAGATATCGCCCGCTATCCGACGCATTTAAAAAAAATTCAAAACTTGTTGCATTGCCAAAATTAAAAAGGTGCGGATAATTGAGTTCTATTTTTGAAACCACCATTTCATCTTCTGCAACATCACTTGCATCTTCTACAGTAAAAACTGCATCATCAGAATGAATATTGTTTGCAGGTATATTTGGTACAGTTATTTTGGCATCAGAAAAATAATCCATTTCAAATTGCGATAATAAATTTCCGTTCAAAGAAAATTTTACCTGCCGCGCATTTGTTGCATTTCCTGCACAGCTCAAATTTACTATCATTGCTGCTCCGCCAGTATCTAAATAAAGTGGTGAAAAATTTTGCGGAAGCAGCGTTGCACCGCAGCCGCAATTATTTGGATGCACTCCCCGGCTCATCCAACCTTCACCTTTATCGTAAGTGGAAGAATATAAAGTTTGCGCCAATTGAAGCGCATAACCGCCGCTGATCTGCGTTCTGAAATAACGACCTGTGGTGTACATAAAATTTTTTTCAGGCTGTATGCGAATGTTTGAAGTATTGTTTATTTCCGGAATAAATCTTTTTGGATTGCCTGATGAAGAAACGGTTAAAAAATAAGAAGCACTATCTGTTTGCAAACTCCAGTAATCGGATAACTGAAACGCAGAATCAGGGTATAGATCTTTATCTAAAGTTCCATCATTTATTGTTCCCCAAAATTCAATATAATCTGATGAACTCAAAATACCCGATGGCTTTGAAACATAGATGGGAAGCTGCTCTCCGTTATGCCACAACTGAAATTGCCCGGCAGGCGCCGAACCTAATCCTGCAGCGGCTAATGTTGATTGCGGAATGCGCACAACGCCGCTTTTTATAGGTGCATTTACAGCATCAAATCCAAAAGGCCCAACTTTAAATTTGTAATAAGTTTTACTGTAATCAATCCATTCATTGCGGAAGTTTTGTTGCGAAAAAGCGCCAACAAAAAATAAGCTGCAAAAAAAAGTTATTAATAATTTTTTGGTTGCCATAGAATATTAAATAAATAATAAGCAAATAAGTTTATGGTTCAGATTAGGTAATAGCCATAAATCATTATAAAGTTAACGTAAACTTTGTTACTATTACATTTGCGAAAAACAACACATGAATTTAATTGAAGAACTACGCTGGCGCGGCTTAATTCAAAATATAATGCCGGGCACCGAAGAACAATTAAATAAAGAAATAACTTCTGCCTATATTGGTTTCGATCCTACTTCAGATAGTTTGCATATCGGCAGCCTTTTACCTATTTTATTGCTTGTTCATTTACAACAAAGCGGTCATAAACCTTATGCATTAATTGGCGGCGCAACAGGAATGGTTGGCGACCCGAGTGGTAAAAATGAAGAAAGAAATTTATTGGATGAAGAAACGCTGAAACTCAACCAGGCTGCGATAAAAAAACAATTAGAAAAATTTTTAGACTTCGATTTATCCAATCAAAACGCAGCAGTTATCGTAAATAATTATGATTGGTTTAAAGAGATGAATTTTCTATATTTTATTCGTGAAATCGGCAAGCACATCACTGTAAATTATATGATGGCAAAAGATAGCGTGAAAAAAAGAATTGAAGGCGAAACCGGAATAAGCTTTACTGAATTCAGTTATCAGTTAATTCAGGGTTATGATTTTTATTTTCTTTACAAAAATTATAATTGTAAAATGCAAATGGGCGGAAGCGATCAGTGGGGAAATATCACAACCGGTGCAGAATTAATCCGCCGCAAAACCGGCGGCGAAGCGTTTGCATTTACGTGCCCGCTTCTTACAAAAGCCGATGGCAGCAAATTTGGTAAAACAGAAAAAGGAAATATCTGGCTCGATGCCGAAAAAACTTCGCCTTATCATTTCTATCAATTTTGGCTGAATGCTGCCGATGAAGATGCAAAAAACTGGATTAAAATATTTACGTTTTTACCCAAACAAGAAATAGATGCATTAATTGAAGCACATAATAAAAATGCAGATCAGCGCATCTTACAAAAAAAACTTGCAAAAGAAATTACCAGGTTTGTTCATGGAAAAGAAGAATTAAATAAAGCAATTGAAACCACTGAAAAATTATTTACACATCAAAAAACAGCAGCAGAAAATTTAAGTATAGAAGATTTAGAAAATATGGAAGGAGTTATAAAATTTAATTTTCCCTTATTAAAAATCATCGGAAACATAGATGTAATAAGCTTTTTAGCTGATTGCAAAATTACACCCAGCAAAGGTGAAGCGAGAAAACTGATACAAAATGGCGGCTTAAGCATCAACAGAAAAAAAGTGGAGGATATGCAAATGAAATTAAACAATAGTTTTTTGTTGCATCAAAAATATATACTGGTTCAAAAAGGAAAAAAGAATTATTATTTGGTGAAAGTGAGTAAAGAATGATGAATTACGAATGAATAAATGATTTATTTTGAAAATTAAATTTAAATGCAATAATTATATACTTTTAAATTCTCGATATAGAATAACTGCTTAATTTTTTGTATGATGAAACCTTATAAACTGCTTTTATTTTTTTGCTTTTTTACAATAACCGCAATTGGCCAGGAAACTTTTCCGGTAAACGGCGTAACCGATGTTCGCTCAAATTATTTTGCTTTTACAAATGCAACAATTGTAAAAGATGCACAAACAATTTTGCAGAATGCAACAATGATAATTAAACAAGGAAAAATTGTAAGCGTTGGTACAAATATCTCAATTCCCAAAGATGTTGTTGTTATTGATTGCAGAGGTAAATTTATTTACCCTTCTTTTATTGACCTGTTTAGTAATTATGGAATTCCCGAACCGCAAATTTCATCCGATAATAGTAACAGAAGAAGATTTGCAGATCAGCCGCTCAGCAACACCAAAGGAGCTTACGACTGGAACCAGGCAATTAAGCCTGAGACAGATGCAAGCAAATTATTTATACTAAATGAAAATAAAGCTAAAGCTAAAGACCTACGCAGCGCGGGTTTCGGCGCTGTAATATCGCATCAGGAAGATGGCATTGCACGCGGCGCCGGAACTTTAGTAACGCTCGGCGATAGCAAAGAAAATTTGGTAATGCTGAGAGAAAAAGCGGCTGCATTTTATTCATTTAATAAAGGAACTTCAACGCAGGATTATCCAACTTCTTTAATGGGTTCAATTGCGTTATTGCGGCAAACTTTTTACGATGCGCAATGGTATAAAACACACCCTTCAGCCGAAGGCACAAACTTAAGTTTGAGTGCATGGAATGATAATTTATCCTTGCCACAAATTTTTGATGCAAACGATAAATGGAATGTTTTAAGAGCTGATAAAATTGCAAAAGAATTTAATGTTCAATACATCATTAAAGGTGGCGGAAATGAATATCAAAGAATAGATGAAATAAAAACAACAAAAGCTTCACTTATTCTTCCAATAAATTTTCCCAAAGCAATGGATGTTGAAGATCCAAATGATGCAAGACTTGTTGCGCTGAGCGATATGAAACATTGGGAAATGGCGCCGGCTGAGCCGGGCATTTTTGAAAAAGAAAATATCAATTTTGCAATTACCTCTGAAGGCTTGGATAATAAATCGGATTTTCTTCCTAACATTCGCAAAGCAATAAAATATGGATTGAGTGAAACAAAAGCGCTGGATGCATTAACAAAAATTCCTGCGCAATTAATTGGTGTTTTTTCTATAGTTGGAAGTTTGGATGCGGGCAAAGTTGCCAATTTCATTATCACAAACGGAACTGTTTTTGATGATAAAACTATCATTTTTCAAAACTGGATTCAAGGCGTAAAATATACTTTGAAAGATGAAGGCTGGAACGATGTTCGCGGCATTTATTTTCTCACCATAAATACTCGCGGCACTTCAAAAAATTATGAAGCAACGATAAAAGGAACGCCCGAAAAACCCGATTTCAAAATCAAAGAACAACGCGATACAACTTCAATTAAAGTAAACTTTTCTCAACAGGAAAAATTAGTTCACTTAAGCTGGAGCGATTCAATAAATAAAGGAAAAATCAATGAACTTACCGGAATTATTAGCGAAAATATTTGGAATGGCAACGGCTTTTTAAGCAACGGCGATGTTATTACATGGGCGCTGCAATTCAAGTCTGCATTGCCTCAGCAAAAAGATACCACAAAAAATAATCAGGCAAAAAAAACAATAGATTCTTTGCTAGTATTATCTGATGTGCTTTTTCCTTTCAACGGTTACGGATGGAAAAATTTGCCATCGCAGGAAGATATTATTATAAAAAATACAACCGTTTGGACGAATGAAAAAGAAGGCATTTTACAAAACACCGATGTTGTAATTAGCAAAGGAAAAATTGCCGGCATCGGAAAAAATTTAATGGGTTTAGCCGGAAGAACGATTGACGGCTCCGGCAAACATTTAACCGCCGGAATTATTGACGAACATTCGCACATTGCAATCAGCGGCGGCGTAAATGAATGTTCGCAATCTGTAACATCTGAGGTACGCGTTGCTGATGTTGTTGACCCGGAAGATATTGACATTTATCGTCAGCTTGCGAGCGGCGTTACAAGCGCGCATTTATTGCATGGCAGTTGCAACACAATCGGCGGACAAACGCAACTGATAAAAATGCGCTGGGGAAAAGATGCCGAAGATTTGAAGTTCGCAAATTGGGATCCTTTTATAAAGTTTGCTTTGGGCGAAAATGTAAAACGCACCTACAATGAATTTAACACACGTTTTCCTGATACGCGCATGGGTGTTGAACAGGTGTTGATGGATGCTTTTACACGTGCAAAAGATTATCAGCAAATGGGCACAGATAAAAGAAGAGATTTAAAACTGGATGCGCTGGTGGAAATTTTAAATCATAAAAGATTTATCACTTGTCATTCTTATGTGCAGAGTGAAATTAATATGCTGATGCATGTTGCAGATACTTTTGGCTTTAAAGTAAACACTTTCACGCATATTTTAGAAGGATATAAAGTTGCTGATAAAATGAAAGCGCACGGCGCTTATGCATCTACATTCAGCGATTGGTGGAATTACAAAAGCGAAGTGGAAGATGCTATTCCTTACAACATGGCAATTATGACGAAAGTTGGATTGACTGTTGCCGTAAACAGCGATGATGCAGAGCAGGCGCGGCATTTAAACCAGGAAGCTGCAAAAAGTATTAAGTACGGAAATTTAACTGAAGAACAGGCATTAAAAATTTGCACATTAAATCCTGCAATTATGCTGCATGTGGCCGACAGAGTAGGCAGTATTAAAGTCGGCAAAGATGCGGATGTTGTTTTGTGGAGTGATGATCCGTTAAGTGTTTATGCAAAGCCGTTAACTACAATTATTGATGGAGTAATTTATTATGATGTTAATCACGACGCGCAAATGCGTGAGTATATTTCAAAAGAAAGAGCAAGATTAATTCAAAAGATGATTAATGCGAAAAAGAATGGCGAACCTGTTGTGCCGGCAAGAATGAGTTTACAGCAAAGTGATGATGAAAATGACGCACAATAAAATATATAGTTTAATTGATGAATAAAGAACAAAGCGTACAAGTGAGTGAACAACGAAGCTGAGTAACCAAACAAAAGTTGACAACAAAAAAATATTTATGAAAAAAATATTCTTCAGTATTTCATTATTAATATTTGCAACTGTAAACGCGCAAGAAACAATTTATCCCGCACCTGCACAAAAAGAAACAATTGCTTTAGTGCACGGAACAATTCATGTTGGCAACGGAGATGTAATTGACGATGGAATAATTATTTTTTCAAATGGAAAAATTACAGATGTTCGCAAATACGCGCCCATTGCGGATATTAAGCAAATTGATTGCAGCGACAAACAAATTTATCCCGGTTTAATAAGCCCGGTAACTAATTTAGGTTTGAACGAAATTGGTCAGGTTCGCTCAAGCCACGATGATGTTGAATTGGGAGAAATTAATACAGATATTCGTTCGGTAATTGCTTATAACACCGATTCAAAAATTATAAACACCGTGCGTAGTAATGGAATTTTACTTGCGAATGTTGTTCCGCAGGGCGGCATTATCAGCGGCTCTTCTTCGGTAATGCAACTGGATGCGTGGAACTGGGAAGATGCGGTGTATAAAATGGATGGCGGTATCCATTTTAATATGCCAAGCCTTGCGCCAAGCCGGTTTCCATCGTCGTCATCATCTCAACAACAGCCTGATAAGGTAAAAGAAGCGCTGGATAAAATTGATAAAGTACGTACTTTTTTTCGTGAGGCTAAAGCTTATTTTGGTGAACCAAAACATGTGCACACTAATATAAAGTTTGAAGCTGTGAAACGATTATTCAATCAAACACAAACTTTTTTTGTGCACTGCGAATTGGTAAAAGAAATGTTTATTGCAACAGATTTTGCCAAAGAATTTGGATTCAAAACCGTAATTGTTGGCGGCTCCGATAGCTGGAAAATTACTGATTATTTAAAGCAAAATAATATCGCTGTAATTCTTAATCAAATGCATACTTTGCCAACGATGATGGATGATGATGTTGATCAATCTTACAAAACTCCTTTTTTATTGCAGCAGGCCGGAGTTATGTTTTGCATTTCCGATCCCAATGAAGAAACACGTTACAGAAATTTGATGTTCAACGCAGGAGTCGCTGCAGGATATGGATTAACAAAGGAACAAGCCTTGCAGGCAATTACATTAAACACAGCAAAGATTCTTGGCATTGATGCAACAACAGGTTCGCTTGAAAAAGGAAAAGATGCAAACATTGTGGTAAGCGATGGCGATATTCTTGATATAAAAACGAGCAATATAATTTATGCATTTATTGAAGGCAGGCAAATTAACTTGGATAATAAACAAAAACAACTTTACGAAAAATATAAATATAAATATGGAATTCAATAATGGATGAAGATTAAAAAAGATAGTTTAATTTGTTAGCAATTAATTTTGAGAGCTTGTTATTTATTTCTTCTCTTAAAATATATCCGCTGTTTCGTTTTCAATTTTTTCAGTAATAATTTTTAAGTAGTCATCTTTTTGTAAAAACAAATTACTTACATCTTTTCTTTTACCAATATAAACCACAAAGGCTAATAAATTGCTTTGTAGTGATGAAAATAAAGCATTGTTTTATTATGAACGATTCCCGTGCAATTAAGTGTAAATGCAACAACTTTTGCTGCTACGCTGGCTTTATAACTGTATCAAATAAAGAATAAAAGAATATTTAGATTTTTGCTGAAAGGTTGTACTATTGGTATAAGTAGAAGTAATGGATAACAATTTTATAAAATCAAATTATTTAATTTTTACACCTGATGATGTAGATTTATCATTCTCTCCATTGCGAAATGGGTTAAAAGAAAATACTTATGTGTTAGGCGCATTCAATCCTGGTTTATGCCGTTTAAAAAATGGCAATTTATTGATGATGGTTCGTGTTGCAGAAGCGTTATCAAAACCTGTTGTTAACGATAAAGTTTATAGTATCAGATGGACGAACGAAAAATTTGTAACTGATGCGTATTCCTTGCGAGACGTGAGTTTCAGCGATCCGAGAAAATTTAAAATTAATGCATATAATTTCCTCGTATTTGCATTAACATCTTTATCGTGGCTGTTGCCCGTTGAATTAAATAAGGATGGTTCTGCAGTAAAAAAAATACATTACGATAAAATAATTTCTCCGCAATTTACCAGTCAGGAATATGGAATTGAAGATGCAAGAATTTCTTTTATTCATGGCAAATATTTTATGACTACTTGTTGCGTAAGCAGCGAGCGGCATTCAACTATGTTGTATGTTTCTGATGATGGATTAAACTATTCATGCAAAGGAATCGTTCTCGATCATCAGAATAAAGACATGCTTTTATTTGAAGGAAAAATTGATGACAAATATTATGCATTAACAAGACCTTTGGGTGAATGTTATTTTGCATCTTCGCCGGATTCTGAATTTCATTCAGGCGCCTCAATTCAAATGGCAACTTCGCCTGATTTATTGCATTGGAAACCTTGTGATAAAAGTCTTCTTCGCGCAAAACGTTCTTCATTATCGAATGTAAAAATCGGCGCAGGTACGCCGCCGGTACTTACTTCAAAAGGTTGGTTAATGTTGTATCATGGTGTTGAAAATAAAAACGAAGTTGGTATTTACCGAACATTTTGGGCATTGCTCGATAAAGATGAACCGCTAAAAATAATTTATTTGGATGACGCAAAGCCATTGCTGGAAGCTAAGCCAGAGCTGACTTTCAGCATCGCTCATCAAATTTATTTGAACGATGTTGTGTTTACAACCGGAATTGCGGAATATGAAAATGATTTTATTATAGCATCAGGCGAATTGGATTTAGCATGCAGAATAACAAAAATTTCGAAAGATTATTTTTTGAAATAATTAAAATAAAAACCAAAGATTAGAACGCAAAAAAAAACGTAAGAATCGCAAAGAATTTTTAGCAGTTAAAGAGTTGAATAAAGTTTGCAATTTAGAAATTGCTGAATAAAGTTATGCAGTACAAGAGTGCGACGCAAGGAACGATGATAGTAGCACTATAGCTTAGTACAAAATTTTTTTTATACAATTTAAACTATTATTTATGGCAGAAGTTAGCCTGGAACATATTTCAAAAATATATGACGCTAATAAAAAAAATAGTTCAATAAAAAAAGCTGTTGATGATATTTCATTCAATGTTAATGATAAAGAATTTATGGTAATTGTTGGCCCTTCGGGCTGCGGCAAATCAACACTGCTGCGAATGATTGCAGGACTTGAAGAAATCAGCGAAGGAACACTTTCTATCGACGGAAAAAGAATGAATGATTTAGATCCGAGAGACAGAGATATTGCGATGGTTTTTCAAAATTATGCGCTGTACCCGCACATGACGGTTTACGAAAACATGGCTTTTGGTTTGAAATTAAAAAGGTTTAGTAAAGCTGAAATTAAAGAACGAGTAACGCAAACTGCGCAACTTTTGGAAATTGAAGATGAGCTGCAAAGAAAACCAAAAACACTCTCCGGCGGGCAGCGGCAACGTGTTGCAATTGGCAGAGCAATTATTCGCAGACCAAAAGTTTTTTTGTTTGATGAGCCGCTGAGTAATTTGGACGCAAAGCTCAGAAGCCAGATGCGCATTGAATTACAGAAGTTGCACCGCGAAATAAATGCTACGATGATTTATGTAACACACGATCAAACAGAAGCGATGACATTAGGAAATCGCATTGCCGTTTTAAACAAAGGAAAATTGATGCAATTAGATACGCCTTTGCATTTATACAATAAACCGGATAATAAATTTGTTGCAGGATTTATTGGCTCGCCCACGATGAATTTTATTAAAGGTTTTATTCAATATGAACATGATTATTTTTTTATTGATGAATCAAAAACCTGTAAAATATTTTTGAGTTCGGTTGTTTCGAATGCATTGAAAAATTATGTTGATAAACCGATTGAAATCGGAATAAGACCTGAAGATATTTTTATTTGTGAAGATGATGAAACCGGTGCTAAACCTGATTGTGCGCTAAAAGTAATTGCATTTGAAAATATGGGAAATGAACAACTTGTTTATCTTTCTTTAGCAAATAAAACATTAATTATTAGAAGAGCGCCACGGGAAACAGTTGATGTTGGCAAAGAAAAAAACATACGTTTTTTAAAAGATAAAATTATTTTTATTGAGGAAGCAAGCGGGCAAATAATTTAATAGCTTTTAATTGTGCAACACTATTAGCTTATAATAATACAGTTCACACAAATGCTTGGTGCAGCTAACTACATTAAGAATCCTGTGGTTGCTGTTGAAAAATTAAAATGAACAACTTTTTCTGCGTGGCCACTTGCGGAGTGGTAAAAATCGATAGCATGATTATCTTCATCATGTGCCTCCACAAACATTTGCTTTATTCCGTTTTGCTTGCAATAGTCATTAAGAGCTAACAGCATTTTTTTTCCTAATCCCTTTCTTTGAAAATCTGATTTAACAGCTATGTCATAAATGTAAACTTCAGAGTTCTCCAAATAATACATAGGTAATTCATACGCTGTTAAACCGCCCGCAACTTCATTATTAGCAATGGCAATAAAGGCAATAAATTCTGATTTACTTAATAGTGTTGTCAAATGTGTTTCATTTGCAGGTGCTGAGATTTCATTTTCAAAAACTTCGTCAAAAAGCTGAATCAATTTTTTGAAAATCAGTGTATCATTTTGACCTAAGCGTTTTATTAGAAATTCTTTATTCATCTATAAAGCTAATTATATTAAAGATCATTAAAAGTGTTTGTGCAGAGATTGCTTTAATCATCAAATTTTTAAGTGGTCACAGAAATAAACATAAGAAATTTATGAAATAAAGTTGCAAATGATTTCTAATTTTTGGAATAAATGCTTGCATAGAAATATTCAAATCCTAAATTTAGCTTAAATCGTTGGCAACGTAATTGAAAATATAAGAGTCATTATAATTTCGAGCACCAATACTGCATAAGTAAAAAGATTTTTTACCAAACAATCTAACAGTTATGATGGAGCCCGTTTCAATAATTTTCTATTCTCTTGTAGCGATTCTTATTTTATCATTGGTTATTAAATTTTTATTTTGGTTAGCTGCCGAAGCAGGTAAAGGAAGATTTCTTAAGAGCTTTTTTAGATGGTATGATTTTGGAAGAAGGCACGTTGCGCTTACACGTACAAAACGATTTATGAAAGTAAGTAATGTTATTAATATTATTTGCTGGTTCAGTTTTCTTTTGGCAGGCGCTCTATTTGCAAAATATCATCTCACTATCACTAGTGATTTTGCATTGCTATAAAATAACATTATTATAAAACGCTTTTATTTAAATTAAAAATACGGGAACTACAAAATTCATTAAACTCTTTTTCTAAAGATGGAGTAATTTTAGATTCTATTTCTTTCTGAAATAATTTATTGTTTTTATAATCAACTGTTATTATTCCATCTCTGATAATAAGATTACTAATTTCATCCCATGAATGAAATTTTTTTTGAAATGAATTAAAAATTATTCCTTCTTCATCAACACCAATTTCCGCAGGAAATTTTACCTGCTTTTCTATTATTGCAGCGATTGTATAAAGAATAGCAAAAAAAATATTTCGGTACGGCTGAAAAAACCAACCCACCGCAGCAAGCAACAACACCAAACGATAATAAACAATATAATTTTCTTTTTTTGAAAGCACGATGCAATAACCAGTCCACGAGATAATAACGGCTGAAATAATTAAATTAAAAACAAACATATTTTTATCTTGCAATGCTATATAAATAAAAACAGCAACGGCAAAAAATAACATTAACTGACTGATTGAATTTATTGATTTAAAATCCGGCTGCTTTATAGTAATTACATAATTATATTGCTTCATTAATTATTGCTTTTCATCATAAGATTGCATAAGCGCCACAAAATTCTTGCGCCCACGTTTGCATCTACACCATTATCGCCGTTGCCCACTTCCACAAGATCGAAACCAATTAATTTTCGACCACTTTCAATTAATTTTTTTATAAGATATAAAACCTGTTCAATTTGTAATCCGCCTAACACGGGCGTTCCGGTATTCGGGCAAAGCTTCGGATCCAATCCATCAATATCAAAACTTAAATAAACTTTTTCAGGCAATTGATTAATCATTTCCTCTGATAATTGCTTCCATGTTGTACCTTCAAAAAATCTTTCTTTAATATCTTTATCAAAATAAGTTATTACTCTATAATTGCTGTTGGAAATATAATTCCATTCTTCTTCGCAATAATCGCGCACCGAAACCTGCAGCAGGCGTTTAACCTGCGGCACTTCACTTAGCACATTATACATAACAGATGCATGCGAATAAATTAAACCTTCAAATTCCTTGCGCAAATCGCAATGCGCATCAATTTGTAAAATACCAAAATCGCCATGTTTTTCAGCAAGCGCTTTTGTAAAACCAAGTGTTATACTGTGCTCGCCGCCAATTAAACCAACAATTTTATTATTATTTAATAAATCGAGTGTTTGCTCATAAACCCAGGTGTTCATCATTGCGCCGCCTTCATTAATTTCTTTCAAACTTTTGTACATAAATTTATTATTTTGTACATCCTGATCTTTCGAAATATAATCAATATATAATTCTGCTTCTTTACGCAAATAATCGCTTTTCAGCATAATTTTTTTATCCGGTTTACGCATAAAAAACCCACGCCGCCACGCAAAAGGCATTTCCGGATCAAATAAATCCACCTGTAAACTTGCCCTAAAAATATGCTCTGCACTTCGCGCTGTGCCAACGCCATAGCTAACCGTTACTTCCCAGGGAACCGGAAGTAAAATCAATGCCGCATCTTCTTCTCTGAATGGAAGACCGAAAATATTATTATTTGGATTGCCGACCGAATTAGGATCGAACTTCGATAAATCTGTCATACTGAATTTTTATGCAAAAATGATGCAAGTTAGTTTCATTTTATTTTATACGATAATTTTTATGAAACCAGCCTCAGTAATTTCTGTGCATCATCTTCAATTTGCTGCCTTGTCATGCAAATTGCTCACTTGTATGTTCTTAACATTATTCAGCAAACAAACTAATTTTTAGAAAGTAATTTTTCATAGTTGTATGTTTCTAAGCGCATCTATTAAAAAAACATGATTTAATTAGCCAAAACCTTTCAATAATATCGCGTTGCAAACATCTTGTCAGCATAGTTTTTTTTAAACTATTTTTGCAGTTGAAACACTAATTAAAATGAAGAAAACGCATATCATTGCTCTTGTTTTTATTGCCGCTGCAATTGCTGTGCTTATTGGTTTTATGGGCGATGTTACCAGTTACGATACGATTGCTTCTGCCAAACAAAACCCGGGAAAATTTGTGCATTTAATTGCAAAAATTGATAAGCAACAACCGATGCAATACAATCCTGTAAAAGATCCGAATTATTTAACTTTTACTGCGCTGGATACTTTAGGAAATTCTATAAAAGTTGTTTATCATAATTCAAAACCGGCAGACATGGAAAAAAGCGAACGCATTGTTTTAACCGGAACTGTGCAGGGTGATCATTTTGAATGTAAAGATATTTTATTAAAATGCCCGTCGAAATATAAGGATGATCCCAACGCAGCAAAACAAAGTTTGAAGGATCAAACCTCTTCCTATTAAGTATAACGAATTATACGAATGAATTATATTGGTGAACATTTATTTCCCGGCGAACTTGGTCATTTTGCTGCCGTGCTTTCGCTGGTTGCTTCGCTGGTTGCAACTGTCGCTTTTTTCAAATCAAATAAAACAATTCTTCCCGATGAAAAGCAGAGCTGGCTTCAGTTAGCGCGTACTGCGTTTTTTGTTGAAACTGTTTGCGTGCTTACCATTTTATCATCTGTTTATTATATTCTTTCCAATCATTTATTCGAGTATAAATATGCGTGGGAGCACAGTGATAAAACTTTGCAACCGCAATATATTTTTAGTTGTTTATGGGAAGGGCAGGAAGGAAGTTTTTTATTGTGGAGTATTTGGCATTGTTTGTTAGGCTGGATTTTAATTTGGAAAATAAAAAAGTGGGAGGCGCCGGTAATGACGGTTATCAGCTTTGCGCAATTTTGTTTGGCAACAATGTTACTCGGAATTTATTTTTTTAATACGAAGATTGGAAGTAATCCGTTTGTGCTTTTGCGCAATGAAGGAATTTTAGATAACGCACCCATTTTTCAGGATGCTGCAACAGGAAATATTCGTGAAGATTATTTATCACTTTTAAAAGATGGCTCGGGCTTAAACGCGCTGCTCCAAAATTATTGGATGGTAATTCATCCGCCGGTTTTATTTATGGGTTTTGCATCAACCATTGTTCCGTTTGCGTTTGCTTACGCGGGATTGATAAATAAAGATCACACATGGACAAAAGTTGCTTTGCCCTGGTCTGCTTTTTCTGCCGCAGTTTTAGGAACCGGAATTACCATGGGCGCTGCCTGGGCTTACGAAAGTTTAACTTTTGGCGGTTACTGGGCTTGGGATCCGGTAGAAAATGCATCGCTCGTTCCGTGGCTGGTAATGATTGCAGGTTTGCACACCAATTTGATTTACAAAAAAACAGGTTATTCTTTAAAATCAACTTATCTTTTTTATATTCTCAGTTTTAGTTTGATTTTATATTCAACATTTTTAACGCGCAGCGGAATTTTAGGCGATACTTCTGTTCATGCTTTTACAGATATGGATATGACGACGCAACTCATTTTATTTATTTTAGTTTTCTTTATTCCGGCGATGTTTCTTTTCATAAAAAACAGTAAAAATATTCCGGTAATTCGCAAAGAAGAAAACACTTACAGTCGTGAATTTTGGATGTTTCTTGGCTCGCTGGTTTTCTTTTTATCAGCGATAATTATCATTGCAAAAACTTCTATTCCGGTTTACAATAAAATTTTTGGTTCAAACATTGCACCGCCGGCTGATGTAGAATTTTCTTATAATCAAATTGAAATTTTTATTGCGATTTTGATTGGATTATTCACCGCAGTTACGCAATATTTAAAATATAGAGACACGCCGAAAAAATTCTTTCTAAAAAAAATTGGCTTACCAACTTTGATTGCTTTAATAATTAGTTCTGCGATTAATTTTTTTGGAAATATTAATTATGATAAATATGGCGCAGGATTTTTGTCTGCAATTTACATAGCAATTTTTGCTGCGGTTTATGCGATTGTTGCAAATGCCGGATACGTTTGGCTTGGTTTGAAAGGAAAATTAAAAGCAGCCGGCGCATCCGTTGCGCATGTTGGTTTTGGATTGGTGTTGTTAGGTATTTTAATTTCATCAAGCAAAAAAGAAGTGCTGAGTTGGAACACTACCGGCGTAACAATTTTACAAAAAGATGAAAAAAGTGCTGCCGGAGATCCTGCAGAAAACATCACTTTATTTAAAGGCATTGCAACCGATATGGGTAACTATATGGTTACATATGTGCGCGACACCTTCAACGAAAAGACAAGAAAAACATATTTCGAACTGAACTTTAAAAGCAAAGATTCATCCGATAATTTTATGCTCTATCCTGACTGGATTAAGAACAATAAAGGCGCTGAAGGTTTTTCTGCAAATCCAAGCTCGAAACATTATTGGAACAAAGATATTTTTGCTTATGTAACCAGTTGGATTAACGGCAGTAAAGATGATACATCAACCTACAAACCAATGCAGATGCGGGTTGGCGACACTTTGTTTTACTCAAACGGAATAATTGTTTTGAATAAAGTTGATGTAAATAAGCCCGACAGTAATAACAAAATTTTGCGCGGCGAAACTTCGATGATGCTTGATATGACGGTGATTGCAAAAGATGGAAGACGCTACAGCGCAACGCCAGGCATTGCCTTAAAAGACAGCACGATTCGCAATTTGCCTGATTCTGTTATTGCGCAAAGTTTGGCTTTGCGTTTTAATCGCGTGGTTGACAACAAAACCGGCGTTTTAGAAATTGGCGTAAAAGAAAGTAGTGCCATGAGCGATTTGCTCACCTTAAAAGTGTATCAATTTCCTTTCATAAATCTTTTATGGATTGGTGTAATAATTATGGTTATTGGAATTGTGATGAGCATTATTCAGCGAAACAGAAAAAAACATTCTGTTATTAGCAGACAACCTTCGGTTGTGGAAGAAGAAGTGTAGGGAAGCATTAATCAATATTAAATTCTCAATTTTTATTTTTTTAAGTAGTTTGTTTCATTACAATTACTTACTATTTTTAATGCTGTCAATAATTTGATTTTGCATGAATTATTTTGAAACGTATTTTAAAGAGCTCCAATCAAAACCTTTTGAAGAAATTACCGAACACAGCCATCGAACTTCTCTCGAAAATTTATTAAATGCAATTGCATCAAAACAAAATAATAAGCTGCTGATTATTCAGGAGGCAAAAAGAACATCAGGTTTTGGTGTTCCTGATTTTAAAGTTACAAATACGGGAAGTATTGTTGGCTATGTAGAAAATAAAAAGATAGATGAAAAGCTAACTAAAATTATAAACAGCAACCAAATAAAAAAATACAAAGCGCTGCGCGATAATATTCTTCTTACTAATTACATTGAATTTGTTTTACTAAAAGGCGACGAAGTAACATCAAAAACTTTATGTACCGAATGGGATTTGCTTAACAGGAATACAAAACTGAATGATAAAAATGTTGAAGAAGTTGAAGGATTAATTCTAGAATTTTTTAGCGAGCCGCCTTTAAAAATCGCCACAGCAAAAAAATTGGCAGATGCTTTGGCAATTCGTGCAAAGTATTTAAAAGATATTTTAAAAGAAGAGCTTGAATTGCAGCACAGAGAAAACAGGGCAGATAAATTAATGGGCTTGTATGAAACATTTAAAGAAAATATTTTTCACGAATTAACCATTGATGAATTTGCCGATGCTTTTGCGCAAACGCTTGCCTACGGCTTGTTTCTCGCAAAATTGAATGCAGATACAAAAACAATAACGCTCAATAATGCAAAAGAATTTATTGCGCACAACTTTGAATTGATTCGGGAATTGGTTGATTTTTTAGATGAGCTAAAAAACCCTCAATACAGCCCAACAAAATGGATTGTGGAAGAAGTGCTCACCATCATGAACAATCTCGATTTGCCCGAAATTCAGCGCAGCTTATTTTATCGCACAAAAAAAACTACCGATTTATTTGGTGAAACAGATTTCAATTTCAAAGACCCGTTTATTTATTTCTATGAAGATTTTCTTGCGGCTTACGACAAAAAATTACGCAAAAGCAAAGGCGTTTATTACACGCCGCCGCCCATTGTAAATTTTATTGTGCGTGCAATTGATGATATTTTAAAATCTTCATTTAATATTAAGGCTGGTTTGGCAGACATGAACAAAGTAACTGTGCTTGATTTTGCAACAGGCACCGGCACTTTTTTGGTTGATATTATTCAACGCATTCTCGACACCGAACCCGCAAATACAGCGCAGCGCAGAAAATTGGTGAAAGACCATATTCTTAAAAATTTATACGGCTTTGAATATTTAATTGCGCCTTACACAATTGCGCATTTAAAGCTGAGCCAGTATTTAAAAGATGCAGGTTATCCTTTGCAAAACGGTGAAAGATTAAATGTGTTTCTTACAAATACTTTGGAGCCTGCAGACAAACAAATAAAAATAAAATTATTGCCTGCATTAAGTCAGGAAACACGCAGTGCACAGGAAGTAAAAGAAAAAAAGATTTTAGTAATTACAGGCAACCCGCCGTACGCAGGTCATAGTAAAAATCCAAGTGAAACAAAACTGCATTTGAAAAAAGGAGATGCTTACACAAAATCTTATCGTTGGAATACAACTACAAATAAAACAGAACGCGTAACAGCAACTTCAAGTAAAGAAGGTGATTACACAGTTAAAACATGGATTGGAGAAAAATTAATGGATTATTTTTTTGTTGATGGAAAACCTTTGGGTGAACGCAATCCGAAATGGCTGCAGGATGATTATGTAAAATTTATTCGGTTTGCGCAAACTAAAATGGATAAAGAAGATGAAGGTATTGTTGGCATTATAACCAATCATTCATTTTTGGATAATCCTACTTTTCGCGGAATGCGGCAAAGCCTGATGAACAGTTTTGACCAAATGTATTTTATTGATCTGCACGGCAACAATAAAAAGAAAGAAAAAACACCCGAAGGCAACCGCGATGAAAATGTTTTTGATATTGAACAAGGCGTTGCCATCAGTATCTTAATAAAAAAGAAAGGACTGGTAAAGAAGATATTTCATACAGATTGGTGGGGAACAAGAGAAACAAAATATAAAAATGGCTGGGAAGAAGAATTAAGGAATATTAAGTGGAATGAGATAAATGCTGAAAAGTTGTTTTATTTTTTTCATAGAACTAACACAATTCAATCAAATTATCATAATCATTTTAAGCTTACCGAAATATTTAAAATTTATAGTGTTGGTATAATTACAGCAAGAGATGAGTTTACAATTAAATATACAAGAGAAGAAGTATGGAAAACTATAAATCAATTTTTAATTCTACCGGACGAAAAAGCACGGGAAGCATTTAAACTTGGAAAAGATGCGAGAGATTGGAAAGTTCATTTAGCAAAAAAAGATTTGTTACAAAGCGAAATAAACTTTGATAAGATAATACCTATTTCTTATAGACCATTTGACATCCGATTCACATACTACACAGGAAATTCACGAGGATTTCATTGTATGCCGCGAAGCAACGTAATGAAAAATATGCTTTATAATAATTTAGCAATAATCGCTTCAAGGCAAATGGGGAAAAATAATGTACTAAATGCTTTTATATCAGACAATATTAATGAAGGACATTCGATTACAACAGGAACTTCTATTACTTATTGCTTTCCATTAAAATTATTTTTAAGCGATAACGGTTCTTTCAATTTTAATTTTTCAGAGAAAATTTTGAAGTTTATAAACGAATTACACAATTCTGTTTTAACACCCGAACAAATTCTTGGTTACATTTACGCAATCCTTCACAGCCCAGCTTACCGAACAAAATATGCAGAGTTTTTAAAAATAGATTTTCCCCGCATTCCGTTTACAGAAGATAAAAATTTATTTGAGCAATTAAGTAATTTAGGCTGGCAATTAATTGAAGCGCATTTAATGAAAGAAGATGCACTGCATAATATTCCGGGCAAATTTTATTGCACAGATAACGGAAATTATGAAGTGGAAAAACCTGTTTTCAACAATGAAAAATTATTTATTAACAAACAACAATATGTGTATCCGGTTTCCAAACAAGTGTACGAATTTTACATTGGCGGTTACCAGGTATTGGATAAATATTTAAAAGACAGAAAAGGAAGAAAATTAAATCATGATGAAGCTGTGCATTTATCTAACATTGTAAAAGTTATAGATTTTACAATTGAGCAAATGAAAAGAATTGATGCATTAACAAAAAACTGGATTTAAAATGCCTGACTATTACAAAAATACTTGTGAATATATTTTCTTTTTGCAGCATCCTGAAAAGAAAGATTTTTACCTGATTATTCAGAAAGGTGAAATAACCATGCAAGACTTTCTCGACCAGTTTAATCGCAGCGGCAGTTACGAAAATGGTCTGGCTACTTTGCCGCATAACAAAGTGCAGCTTGTTGAAAAAATTGCTGTTCCTGATAAAAGCTTGTTTGGCTTATGCTATTTTATTTGCCACGAACTTGAAGAAATAACTTATAAAGAAGATGAGCGCTGGCCTTACGGAGATTGGGGCTGGTATATTATTAAAGAACCATTGCAAACAGCTAAATGGTTACAGCAATACATAGAAAAAAACGAAGCAAAAAAAATACTGCAAAAGCAACAACAAAAAACTCCTACACATCAAACGAGTTTAATTTTTCCGGCTTAAATAATTGCATATTTTTTAGAACCATTTGCTTTTATAATGCAGCACGCATTATCCCTTTTATCAAAACAATAACAATTTCATTAGCATACTTTTTAATTTAACGCGAATAAATAGTTACCCGATTATTTATATTTACATTCTCAATGTTTCAGTCAAAAAATATCATTCGTACTTCAATTACAATTATCGTATTGTTTTTTGTTGTGCAAAAATCTTCGGCGCAGCAACCCGGCATTTACGACACCATCCGCGTTAATGCCTGCATTGAAGCAAACGGCGACACAATTCCCTGCTCATTTTTGCCTGAAGTAATTGTGTATGCAAAACTTACAGGAAAATGGAAACGTTATTATGCAGAATGGACGCGCCTCCGCAACGCTGTTTATGTAACTTATCCTTACGCTGTAAAAGCAGGTGATATCATGAATCAAATTAATGCGCAACTTGCCGGCGTTACTGATAAAGCAAAACGAAAAGCGATAATTAAATCGAGAGAAAAAGATTTAAAAAAAGAATTTGCTGATAGAATTACGCAGCTTTCTGTTTACCAGGGAAAAGTTTTGATGAAATTAATTTATCGCCAAACCGGAAACAATTGTTACGAAATTATTGACGATTATAAAGGAAGTTTTTCTGCCGCTTTTTGGCAAACCGTTGCGGTTGTTTTTGGTTCAAACCTTAAACAAAATTATGATCCGAATGGTGATGATCGCGCAATGGAATCAATCGTTCAGGATGTTCAAAAAATGTACGGCGTTCGCCAAATACAGAATTAACTTTCGTCCTCCTTTTATTTACTTATCTTCGTCCCTATTTATTTTTTGATTGAATGAAAGTGGATATACTTGCATTTGGCGTTCATCCGGATGATGTGGAATTAGGTTGTTCAGGCACTTTGATTGCCGCAATTAATGAAGGAAAAAAAGTTGCTGTAATTGATTTAACAAGAGGCGAATTAGGAACCAGAGGAACTGTAGAAACACGCAAAACAGAAGCAGCAAACGCAGCAAAAACAATGGGAGTTAATGCAAGAGAAAATTTAGAAATGGCAGACGGATTTTTTACAAATGATGAAGCAAATCAAAAAAAAGTTATTACAATTATTAGAAAATATCAGCCGGAAATTATTTTATGCAATGCGCCGGAGGACAGGCATCCCGATCATGGAAGAAGCGCCGCCCTTGTATCCGACGCAGCTTTTTTATCTGGTCTTAGAAAAATTGAAACCATTTATAACAACGAAAAGCAAGAACACTGGCGGCCGAAATATGTGTTTCATTATATTCAGGACAGATACTTAAAACCGGATTTTGTGTATGATATTTCTGATTTTCACGATCAAAAAATAAAAACAATTCTTTGTTATACCACGCAGTTTAATACAACCGATTCAAGCGAGCCGCAAACCTATATTTCCACACCCGATTTTTTAGACACAGTTAAAGCACGCGCTTTAATGCTTGGAAAAAGAATTGGTGTGAAATATGCAGAAGGTTATGTGTCGCAAAAAATGATTGGCATAAACAGCTTTGATAAATTTATTCAGATTGAAACCTGAATTAAAAATTAAAATTTGCATAATCGCTTTTTTTACTTTTTTAATTTTATTTTTGACTTGCTGAATAAAGACCAAAAAGTACAAGAGTGCGACGCAACGAAGATGCTATGAAAAACAAAAAATTGGACCAGAAAAAAAATTACAAACAATAAAAACAAAAAGGTAAAAATAAAAATATAGATTTTCTTTTTTTGAATTTTTACTTTTCAATTAAACAATGCACACACCAAAATTTGCTCACACGAGCCATTCTTTTCACGTTGAATTAAAAAAACGTATCAACGATTATTTTGCAAGAACTGGCAAACCAACTACCGGCGGTTTAAGGCTTTTTAGTAAAGCCAGTTTTTTACTTATTGCTTTTATTTACACTTATATTCAGTTGGTTTTTTTTACGCCATCTGCAATTTGGGCAATAATGTTAAGTGTTATTTTAGGTGTTCTTACCGCGTCAGTTGGCTTTAATATTATGCATGATGGCGGGCATGGCAGCTTTAGCAAATATGCATGGGTTAATAAAATTGCAGCTTTTACTGCGGGCATTTTGGGCGCGAGTTATTTTATGTGGAATATGAAACATAACGTAATTCATCATGCATACACAAATATTGACGGCGTTGATGATGATATTGATGCGAAGCCTTTTTTGCGCATGGCTGCTACGCAGAAACGATATAAAATTCATAAGTTTCAGCATTTTTATTTTTGGTTGTTTTATTGTCTGCTGCATTTATACTGGACAACATTGAGTGATTTTAAAAAGTATTTTTCAGGTAAAATTGGTGAGGTGCCTTTAAAGAAAATGACCTTGAAAGATCATATTGATTTTTGGGGATTTAAATTATTATATTATTTTTTATTTATTGTAATTCCGATTTATAATGTTGGCGTTATTGACTGGCTAATTGGCTTTTTAATTTTCACTGTTGTAACCGGATTTATTTTAAGCATTGTATTTCAGTTAGCCCACACTGTTGAAGACACTCAGTTTCCTGTGCCGGATATTACAACAGGAAAATTAGAAGATGAATGGGCAATTCATCAATTAAAAACTACAGCAAATTTTTCTACAAAAAGCAAAATTATTTCGTGGTATGTTGGCGGATTGAACTTTCAAATCGAGCATCATTTATTTCCAAAAATATCGCACATACATTATCCTGCAATCAGTAAAATTATTAAGCAGGCTTGCCAGGAACATGGTATTGTTTATGTTGAATACAAACGAATGCACCACGCAATATTTTCGCATATTTCTTTTTTAAGACAGATGGGAAAAGCATAAATTATTTCTTTAAAATAAAAACGGCTGCAATTAATTGTCAGCCGTTTTTTTATTTTGCTTTATTACAATTATCACATGTTTTTTTAATTCTTGCACAAGAATTTTTTATTGATAAATTCTGCAAGATTATAACAACATGATAAAGATTTTGAAATTTTATTGCTTTAATTGATGTATGCAAATTTCAATTTTTCTTCTTTCCATACTCTTCGTCCATAGCCAATAAACACATGTTTTTCGCTGTGGTAAGATGAACGTACTAACGGGCCGCTTTCAACATAATCAAATCCTAAAGTGTAACCTATCTCTCTTAATTCCGCAAACTCATCCGGATGTACAAAACGATGCACGGGCAAATGTTTTTTTGTTGGCTGAAGATATTGCCCGAGTGTAATAACATCAACATTTACAGCCGCAAGATCTTCGAGTGATTGTATTAATTCTTCTTTTGTTTCACCAAGCCCAACCATGATGCCGCTTTTCGTGCGCATGCCGCCTTGTTTTAAAATGCGTAATACTTCCAGACTTCTGCGATATTTTGCCTGTATGCGAACTTGTTTTGTTAAACGCTCAACAGTTTCTATGTTGTGGCTTACTACTTCAGGCGCCGCATCTATTATTCGTTGAATAATTATTGCATCACCTTTAAAATCGGGAATTAATGTTTCTAAAGTTGTGTCTGTATTTAAAGATTTTATTGCTTTAATTGTATTGTACCAAATTATGGAGCCGCCATCTTTTAATTCGTCACGATCAACGCTGGTAATTACTGCATGTTTTACTTTCATTAAATAAATGGCTTCAGCAACGCGCTGCGGTTCATCCCAATCAACGGCTTCGGGTCTTCCGGTTGCAACGGCGCAAAAGCCGCAACTGCGTGTGCAGATGTTACCCAATATCATAAAAGTTGCAGTGCCTGCGCCCCAGCATTCGCCCATGTTCGGGCAGTTGCCGCTTTCGCAAATAGTGTGTAATTTATGTGTGTCAACTAAGTTGCGAACATGCTTATAACTTTCGCCTATTGGCAATTTTACACGAAGCCAGTTTGGTTTTTTTATTTGAAATTGGAGGTTCGATGTTGGAAGTTCGATATTCAAAGTTTAAGAGTTTCAATGTTCAAGAGTTCAATGTTCAAGAGTTCAATGTTTAATATCCAAAGATAAGAATTCAATAATAAAAATTTTTCGGATTGAGCTTTCAAAGTTCAAAATTTAAACAAGGCTTTTTTTCAACTGTTGAACAATTAAACTTTGAAACAATGGAACTAAATAAATCACTTTCGTTTACCAAATACAAGAGCAACGTAAGCATTAAAGAAGAATTTTTTTCCGGGATCATCGAGCATTATCTGCATGTTTTTTGTGTAATAAGAAGCATTAACGCCAACTTCTATTGCAGAAAGCAATTCGTTGTAACGCCCGTAATCAAAACGAAGCGCCACCCTAGCCTGCACGCCGGGAACAAAACTTATTTGATTAAAACCTTTTGTGAAACTAGAGGCGCCGGAAAGTGCATAACTGCTTATAAGGCTATCGTAAAAAGTTTGGGCTTTTACATCCGTTTGATTGTTGCCATTTGAATCTGTAACAGAAAGGTAATATGGTTTTAATAATCCCGCACTGATGCCACCGCCATAAATAAGCGACACTGCAACACCGTTTTTATTTCCTTTGCCGCCAATTAACAACTGCTGTGCGATGCCCAAATTAAGGTAATAAAAATTATTCACTTTTCCGAAAATAAAGGGATTTCCTAAAATAAAAAATCCGGTTGCGTCGGTAATTGGTTTTTTTTCTTCTTTAGTGTTTTTGCGTTCACTTAATTCTAACCACCACAAACTTGTTTTTGTAATAGATTGATATTTGCCATGCTCATAAAAAATGCCGTAACCATCCGTATTTAATTTTATTCCAAAAGCATTTTGCTTGCTGTAAATAAGCGTGCCTTCTTCTTCCTGCTTCATTAATTGATTAATGCGCTCTTTGCGTTTTTGTTTTTTTTGTTCCTCCGTTTGCTTTTGTGTTTGTGCAAAACTAAAAACTGTTACAGCGCAGCAAAATATCAGGAGATATATCTTCTTATTCACGATTGATTTAATTTGATACGTAAATTTATGTAAAAATAGAGCAATGACTTCACAAATAATTTATAAAGGAAATTTAAGAACTCATTCAACACATTTGCAAAGTGGCAGCATTGTTGAAACTGATGCGCCAACTGATAATCACGGTAAAGGAGAACGTTTTTCGCCAACAGATATTGTGGCAACTGCGCTGGGAACTTGTATGCTAACTATTATGGGAATTAAGGCGCGCGATATGAATATTAATTTAGAAGGAACAAAAATTGATATTACTAAAATAATGGATAGCAATCCAAGACGAATTAGCGCAATAATATTAAATTTTCATTTTCCTGAAAATTTACAAGCGGACGAAAAGCAAAAAACAATTTTAGAAAAAGCTGCCATTAATTGCCCGGTTGCAAAAAGTATTCATCCGGATATTGATGTAGATGTAAAGTTTGGCTGGAATAATTGATTAAATAAAATATAGTTTATTGTAAACAGAAAATATATCATTTAATTGCAGCATAAAGAAAAAAAGTACAAGAGTGCGACGCAACAATGTGGAATAAAGCTTAAAAGCCCGGTACAAAAATTTCTCAATTATCTTATACAATTTCTTCTTCTGTAGCAATGCCATTTCTTAGTGCATACATCACAATTCCGGCAATATTTTTAGCATTTATTTTTTCCAAGATTTTTGTGCGATAACCTTCCACAGTTCGCTTGCTGATAAATAATTTTTCGCCAATTTGTTGCGTAGTATTTTGTTGGCAGATTAGTTTTATTATTTCAATTTCTCTTTCAGAAAAAATTATTGACTCTGATTTTTTATAGGGATTAAAACGGCTTTTTACAATAAGCGCCGCAAGCTTACCCGAAGTATGACGGCAATAATATGTGTTACCTTCATAAACGGTTGTAATAGCATCTAAAATTTCCTGTTTGTCAGCATTTTTTAGCAGGTAACCTTTTGCGCCGGCATCAAGCATTTCAATTATGAGATTTTCTTCATCAAACATCGAAAGCGCAATTATTTTTATATCCGGATCTTGCTTTATCAAAAATTTTGTAGCTTCAATACCATCAAGATGCGGCATTTTAATATCTGTAAGAACTATATCGGGCTTGTGCTCCTTCACTAATTGTATTAATTCTCTGCCGTTTTCTGCCTGCCCAACTAAATTTATATCGCTTTGGCGCGAAAGCATCAGCGCCATTCCATCGCGAAAAATTTCATGATCGTCCGCAATTAGCAATTTAATATCGTATTTCATGTGAAGGGTTAATGCAATTTACATTATATTTTAACTAAACTTAATTTATTATCTCTGGAAATAAAACAATTTTTGTGAGTGGTGGATTAGTAAATTGCGAGAAGTGAATAGTGAATGGTCAGTGGTAAGTGATAGATAGTGAGTTGCAGATAAATAGAATGTTTTTAATGATGATTCGCTCTGCTTTCATCAATCGCACAAAGTTGTGCACCTTTGTCAATTTTCTACCGCTTGTTCATTGTTTTCTTTTACAGAATAGGAATTAATATTGATAATTTTTGAAACGGGATAATGCAGAAACCGCAGTTTCATTTTAGCCCATTATTTATATTCTGTAAAAGTTTTATCGCAAACTCTTGCTATATCTTTATACATTTTATTAATGCAATAAATTTCAATGAATTATTTGCGTAAAATTATCATTGTATATTTTGTAATCATTTTTTTTCTCGTGCTTTACTGCTATAATCCTTTCGTACTTTATTTTCAAAACGACGATTTTGTTCATATTCCTTTAAGCGCGCAAGGAAAATTATTGCAGCATAATTTTTTTCGCCCCATCTGCGATTTATCAATTATGCTCGATTATTATTTGTGGGGTAAAACAGCGTGGGGCTTTCATTTCACTAATTTATTGCTTCATAGTATTGATAGTTTTTTTGTTTTTCTTCTTGCCAAAAATGTATGCAGAAAATATAAGGTTGTATATAATTTTCCTTTCGTCTATTTAACAGCATTATTATTTTTCGCTTATGCAATGCATAGCGAAGCTGTATTTTGGATTTTAGGAAGATCAGCAGAATTAGGTGTTTTGTTTTTTTTGCCTTCAATCATTTTTTATTTAAAAAGAAATAATAAATTTTATTTTTTTGCAAGCATTTTATGCATGTTATTAAGTTGGTTAAGTTACGAATCAACCTGGGTTTTAGTATTCATAATAATAATAATTTCCCTTGCTGATATTCGTTTGCAATTAACTGTTTTCACAAAAGAATTAAGATTTGTTGGATTTGTATTGATTGCTTTTTTTATCTATTTAGTAATTAGATTTTATTTTATAAAGCAAATTGCAGGCAGTTATGAAGCGAGCGCTTTTTATCAGTTTAATATTCCTGTGCTTACAGAACATTTTTTTAAATCAATGATAAGAAGTTGGCTGCCTTACATGCAAAATTCAGCCGCATTATTATTTTTTTCCGGAATAGTATTTCTTGCATTAGTTCTCCTATTTTTTAAAACAAAAAATAAAAGTTTCAAAATTGCATTTTTAGTTTTGTGTGGTTGCTGGTTAATTTCACTAACTCCGTTTGCATCTTTTGGAGTTGATACAAAAGGCACAGAAGGAGAAAGGTTTTTGTATTTGCCTTCCATATTTATTTGTATGATTATTGTTTTGTTGATCTCAAAAATCTCAAATAATTATGCGCGAAATTTAATATTTCTTGCCGTAATTTCTTTTCAAATGTTTTTTCTTTTTAAAAATAAATTTAATAATCAGTTTGCAGGAGAGCTAACAAAAGCGGTAATTAATGAAGTGGCTAAGCTGCACAATAAACACATAATTTATTTTAAAGGAGTACCGCAAACGCAAATGGGCGCCGGTATTTTTAGAATTGGCTTGCCTGAAGGAACTCAGTGGTTAATTGAGCCTGAAACGCAATCCAGCATTGTGATTTGCTCTGAAAGATCTGAAACACTGCCGCTAAAAAATCCATATAAAGTTGAGTTTAAAAATCAGGAAATTTTTGATTGTAATTCGAGAAAAATAGAAGATACCAGCAATGTAGTTTTTAATTTTACTGATTCGGCATTATTAATTGAATCTTCCACAAATTTTTAATTCTTTTTCACAATAATGCTATCGAGCTTATAAAATTTTTTAAGAATATTAATTGAATAATCAGTTGCTAAATCATCCTGAAAAAATAATAGTTTTGGTTTTTGCTGAATTAAATCATTAAAAGTTTTTGTATTTCCTTCATTATTTTTTATTTCATCCTGTAAAGCAAGATCATAACTTTTAACCGTTGCAATTTTTGCAGGATTGTTGGCAGCATGCAATAAAGTTTGCTCTCTGGCACTTAAAATTTTATCGTATGTTGGGGCAATCAGCAAGCTTTTATATTCATCAACAATTTGCGTGTTGCAAAGAAGAACGATAATTAATGAAGTATAAATAAAAATTTCTTTTTTGTTTTCTTCAAAAGAAAAAGTAAAAAGATTTTCAGCTTGCAACCCTGCAATAAAACTATATAAAATTAAAAGAATCAAAGTAAAATAGGTTACGCCGTTTAGATATCTTTCAGGCAGCAAGCCACCTTTTAAACCCAGCACTGCAAAAGAAACGGCGCACAATAAAAAAATTAAAATAATTGAAAGAAATATCCATTTCTTTCTTTTTAAAAATTGGATTGTTATATTGTTTGCAAATAAATTTTTTTTTGATGCAGCATAATAAAAAATAAAAAAAAATACAAGCCATGAAAAAGGATTTTTGAAAATGTTCCAGAGCACTTCTGCCATATGAAATGTGATTGCACTTGCAAATAAATAAATACTTTTTGGAACAATAATTTTACTTCTTGTTTGCGAGCCGGGAGAAAAAACAACAATTAATGCGCTTAAAAAAAACAACAAAATTGCCAATCTCAAAAAAACCCTGGATATTTTTTTTGAACGATCAACAAAAAAAATAAAAAATAAAAGAAAAGCATTTGCAACTATAAAAAGCTCATTGAAAGCAGTAATCAGAGAAATAAAAATTGGAATTAAAATGGTGAAGCAAACCAGAATAAATCTATTTTTTGTATAAAATAAAATCAGCAAAAAACCTATTGTAAATTGAAATAAAACAATAGGAAATTGATAAGTTACCGAGCTGCTAAACCAAAAATCAAAAGTTGAAAATTCAGGATAAGCGCAAATAGTTAACGCAACAAAAATTAAGCTGTGAAGCAAAATATTTTTTATTGAAAGATTGTCTCTCAATAAATATTTATGTACAAGTCTTAATAAAAAAAATGAGGATAAAATGTTCAGGCTTAAAAATAAAATGCTGTGCAAATAATAATGATTGTATAAAAAATAGTTTCGCGCAAACATAGAGCCGGTAAAGGTTGCGGCGAATCTTCCTCCCCAATTATTGTATATAAATTTTTGATAGTTAAGTAAACTGAATTTGTTTACAGTGTATCCGCAAATATAATCGTCAGCGCAGGCGTGATTATAAAACGGAAGAATAAATAAAGGAAGAAAAAAAATAATAAGAACAATTATCAATACTATTTTTAAAATAACAGAAAGTTTATAATTGTTTCGCAAGTTTTGATTTTAATTTATTTAAAAATGCATCGCATCATTGAATAAAAAAGAATAAAAGTAAATAAAAGCTAATTTAAATTTAATTAACCTTGCAAGCAGAAAAATAAAGAAGCGCTCAAAAATATATAATCTAAAGTAAGAACATGAAGAATTACGTTCGCTTCACAAAATTTATTTTAGTATTTGTTTTTTTAGTGATACTCGCAGGCAGCGTTGTGCGTACAACCCAAAGCGGAATGGGCTGCCCGGATTGGCCGCATTGTTTTGGAAAATTAATTCCGCCACTAAGCGCTGCAGATTTGCCTGCTGATTATCAAAAATATTTAGATAAACAAAATATTGATAAAGTATATAACCCTTTTCATGCATGGACGGAATACATTAATCGTTTGCTTACAGGCTTGTTAGGCGTTTGGATTTTTGTTCATGTAATTTGGAGTTTTAAAAAATTTTATCGCTCACAGCAAAATATTTTCTGGTGGTCGGCTTCTTTGCTTTTATTAACTGCCTTTGAAGCATGGCTTGGTAAAATTGTAGTTGATTCAAATTTGGCAGTGTTTAAAATTACAGCCCACATGCTGCCTGCGCTTGCTATTGCAGCTGTACCTGTTATTATTTTAAATAAAATAAATAATGCAGAAAAAATTGAGAATAAACAATTAAAAATTATTTCCACCATTACATTAATATTAGTGCTTATACAAATTATTTTGGGTACAGAAGTTCGCTCGCAAATTGATGTTATCTCGCAATCTTTTAATTACGTTAACCGCGAATTATGGATTGGCAAACTCGATAACTTTTTTATGATGCACATCATTTTTTCTTTTATAGTTTCAATAATCTGTATTTATTTATTTTGGCGCGCGCTGGCATATCAATCACTTCATAAAACTGCGATTTGCATATTAATTTTTGTGTTGAGTACAATGTTTTTAGGAATGATAATGGCTTTTTTACACATTCCGGCATTTGCGCAGCCTTTACATTTATTATTTAGCAGTTTGCTGATAATTAGTTTGCTTGCTTACCGTTTAAAAATAAAATAACAATTATCTCTTCAACAAAAAATGTTATGATAATTGCGGCTACCTCATTTTATCTTAATTTCACAACTCGTTTTTAAATGCTGCATAGCGATTAGAACGTACAAGAGTGCGACGCAACGAAGCTTAATGCTTGCATTTAGCTGACATCAAAAAAAAAAAATTAATATAAATGGCTGAAGTGATTTTAATGCCACGTTTAAGCGATACTATGACCGAAGGCGTAATTGCTGCCTGGCACAAACAAGTTGGAGATACAGTAAAAAAAGGAGACTTGCTTGCAGAAATTGAAACTGATAAAGCCACCATGGAGTTGGAAAGTTATCAGAACGGCACCTTGCTTCATATTGGAGCAAAAGATGGAGAAAAATTGCAGGTGAATGATTTGCTTGCAATTATTGGTAAACAAGGTGAAGATGTGAATAAATTGATTGAACAAAATAAAGGAGGAAGTGAGAAGTCAGAAGTCAGCAATAAGAAACAAGAAGAAGAGAAACCGCCAGTTGAAAAACAAAAACCGGAAGAGAGCCAACCGTCAACCGTCAATGATCAACAGTCAACTGAAAAAAAACAACAGTTAACTGATGAGATAGTTTTAATGCCGCGTTTAAGCGATACGATGACGGAAGGCGTGATTGCAAGTTGGAATAAAAATATTGGTGATGATATAAAGAAAGGAGACATTCTTGCAGAAATAGAAACCGATAAAGCTACTATGGAATTGGAAAGTTATAAAGATGGAAAGCTTTTATATCAGGGTGCAAAAGAAGGTGAAAAAATTGCTGTGAATGATTTGCTTGCCATTATTGGCAAAGAAGGTTTTGATGTTGAGGCTGCTGTAAAAAATATTAAATCGAATAAAGGTACCGGCGTTGGTACCACCACACAAGACGCACAAACAAGAGAGGACAAAGATAAAGCGGAAGGAGATGTTGCGCCGCCAAATGCAGCGTTGGAGCAAGACGAAGTTAAGGCACAGAAGTCGGAAGTGAGAGGTGGGAAGTTAGAGCCGCCTAAAAATGGTAAACCCATAAATGAAGGAAGAATATTTGCCTCGCCTTTAGCAAAAAAATTAGCGGAAGAAAAGGGAATTGATCTGCGTTATGTATATGGCACCGGCGATAATGGAAGAATTACTAAAACGGATATTGAAAATTATAAACCTGCCGAAAGCCGCGAGCCGTCAACAGTTAGCAGTCAGCAAAAGACGGCGACTCAACCAATCAACCAATCAACTAATCAACCAGATTTCGAAGACGTTCCTGTATCGCAAATGCGCAAAACCATTGCCCGTCGCTTGGCTGAAAGCAAATTTTCGGCGCCACATTTTTATTTAACGATGAGTATTGATATGGATGAAATAGTTGCTGCACGGGAACGTATGAATGAAGTAAGTAAAATAAAAATAAGTTTTAACGATATTGTGTTGAAAGCAGTTGCTGTTGCATTAAAGCAACATCCGAAAGTAAACAGTAGTTGGCTTGGCGAAAAAATACGTATTAATCATCATGTAAACATTGGAGTTGCGGTTGCAGTGGAAGAAGGCTTATTAGTTCCAGTTATTCGTTTTGCTGATACAAAATCTTTAAGTCAAATTGCCGCAGAAGTAAAAGAATATGCACAGAAAGCAAAAGATAAAAAATTGCAACCTTCTGATTGGGAAGGCAGCACATTTACTATTTCTAATTTAGGAATGTTTGGTATTGAAGAATTTACTGCAATTATAAATTCTCCGGACGCATGTATTCTTGCCATTGGCGGCATTGCGAAAATTCCGGTAGTAAAAAATAATCAGATTATTGGGGGAAATGTTATGAAACTAACGTTAAGTTGCGATCATCGTGTTGTGGATGGTGCAACAGGCGCAGCCTTTTTGCAAACGCTGAAAAGCTTGCTGGAAGCGCCTTTGCGAATGTTGATTTAAAAATCATTCAATTTTATCAACTTTAATTCTTATAAAAAAATGCCTTGCAATTTTGCAAGGCATTTTTAAAATCATCTGAATTAATTTTATTGAACTACTAATTTTTGCGTGCTTGTATTTCCGTTCGCTGTTGAAATATTCACTGCAATTTTATTGCAGAAGTTGAATTACTTCATCCTTAAACGCTTATTATCTTTGTTTTTTAATGAAAGCGCTCATCTATAAATCTACAGGCAGTTGGTACGTTGCCAAAACAAGTGATGGAAAATTTTTTAATGCAAGAATAAAAGGCATTTTTAAAATTGATGAAATTACTTCCACTAATCCAATTGCTGTTGGCGATGAAGTTGAAATTGATTTAGAAAATGAATCAGAAAATATTGCCACCATCATCAAAATTTATGAACGGAAAAATTACATTGCGCGCAGTTCGCCGCATCATAAAATGCAGCATCATATTATTGCATCTAATCTCGATCAAACTTTAATATTCGCAACATTAAAAGAGCCCAAAACTTCACAAGGATTTATTGATCGCTTTTTGGTTTCTGCCGAAGCTTATCATGTTCCGGCAGTTATCATTTTTAATAAATCTGATCTTTATCAAAAAAAAGAAATAAAAAAATTTGATGAGCTGAATAAAATTTATTCTTTCATTGGTTATAAAATAATTTTAATCAGTTTAAAAAATGGCAATGGAATTGGAGAAGTAAAAAATCTTCTTCAAAATAAAACAACTTTATTAAGCGGGCATAGCGGCGTTGGCAAATCAACTTTTTTAAATATTATTTTTCCTGAACTAAAAATAAAAACGCAGGAAGTTAGCGGCTGGAGCGGCAAAGGACTGCACACAACTACATTTGCTGAAATGTTTGATTTACCTTTTGGCGGAAAAATAATTGATACACCGGGCATCCGTGAATTTGGTTTGATTGATATTCCGAAACAGGAATTATCACATTATTTTCCTGAAATGCGCAATGTTATAAATGATTGCCAGTTTAATAATTGCCTGCATTTAAATGAGCCTGGCTGCGCTGTAAAAAAAGCGGTTGAAGAAGGAAATATTTCGGCAGAACGTTATGTAAGTTATTGTAATATTCTTGAAACTATCAATGAAAAAACTTATTGAATTGCTTTATTTTTTCTTCTTAATTTTTCCATCAAATCGGTAACAGCTTTGGCATCTTTGTTTTCCCTCGCATACAGGCATACACCGTTGTAAATATTATATTGCAGCGTTAACGGATGGCCGCGATATTTAAAATTCCATTCAATATTATCGGCTTCATCGTTTTTGCTAATGTAGCGCACATGCCTGCTTTTACTCAATATATTGGTTAATGAATAAAACTGCGCAAGGCTGCCATTTTCATCAATAATTATATTTCCGTTTTTGGAAATTTGATCGGGTTGCATAAAACTTTATATAAAAAAATTTATTAATATCGGATTTTATTTTTGCTTTTTCAGACCTTTTATTTCCAACTGAATTTCTTTCTTCAATTTATTATGCGTACAATTTCTTTTTGCACTCCTGAATTGCAAAGCAAATTAAATTAAATACTAAAAAGCCAACACCGTTAAGTTAACCATTTAATAATGTAAGCAGTTAGTTTTGGGCAATTTTTTCAAAAAGGGGATTATATGCTTTAATTAAGACTATATTCTTTTTTATTTCGCTGCATCCAAAGCATTAAATTCTTTAAACCAGCTTGCATATTTAATGTAGTTATTTGCAATGCGCTCAATTTCGTCACGAATCATTTCCTGCGAAATATCTTTTACTTTTTTTGCAGGCACGCCGGCAAAAATGCTTCCTTCACCAACAATTGTTCCTTCTAAAACAACAGCGCCGGCAGCAATTATTGAATTGCTGTGCACTTCACATCTGTCCATAACAATTGCGCCCATGCCAATCAAAACATCGTCAAAAATTTTGCAGCCATGCACAATTGCATTATGACCAATGGAAACGTTATTGCCAATTTCTGTTGCATTTTTTTGAAACGTGCAATGTAAAATTGCTCCGTCCTGCACATTTACTTTATTACCAATTTTTATATAATTCACATCACCGCGTACAACTGCATTAAACCAAATACTGCAATCATCACCGATCACTACATCGCCTGCTATTGTTGCATTTGGCGCAATAAAACAATTATTACCAAATTGCGGATGTTTATCAAGAACAGATAAAATAATTGCCATTTATTTAAATTGATATTTGATGATTAATGTTAATAGAATTTTTATTGTCCGTGCATTTTATCTTTGTTCATCGTTCCTTGCGTCGCACTCTTGTACTGCATCAAATGCGCAGCGATAAACACAATGTAATTCCATTTCAAATTACACTATTATTTTAAAATCAACAAACAACATCGGCTAAATTTGATGTTTTAATATCAACACCAAATCACCTAATTAACCAATCAACTAAATGGATATCCGCCAGCTTTTTTTTCAACACATCGCACAAACTTCCGGTTCGCCAATCGGTTTGGAAATTATAAGAGCAAGCGGCATTTACCAATATGATAAAAATGGAAAAAAATATATTGATTTTATTTCCGGATTTAGTGTTGCAAATATTGGTCACAGTAATCCAAAGGTTGTAAAAGCAGTGCAGCAGCAGGTTTCAGAATATATGCATTTAATTGTGTATGGAGAATTTATTGAAGCGCCGCAAATAATTTATGCAAAATTATTAACTGAAAATCTTCCGGCTTCGCTCAATTCAATCTATTTTACCAATAGCGGCGCCGAAGCAACCGAAGGTGCGATGAAGCTTGCAAAACGCGCAACTAATCGTTCAAAAATAATTGCATTTAATAACAGCTATCATGGCAGTACACAAGGCGCGCTGAGTGTGATGGGTGATGAAAATTGGCGTAATGCATTTAGACCATTATTGCCCGATATTTATCATTTTAACTATGGAACAGATGAGGTGCTAAATGCGATTGATGAACAAACTGCATGTATAATTTTAGAAACAGTTCAGGCAGAAAGCGGCGTAAAAAAACCTTCTGAAAATTGGCTGCAATCTCTTCAAAAAAAATGTAGCAATAATAGTGTTTTGATGATTTTAGATGAAATACAAACCGGCTTCGGAAGAACCGGAACACTTTGGGCATTTGAGCAATTTAATATTGTGCCTGATATTTTATTATTGGGTAAAGCTTTGGGCGGCGGCATGCCTTTGGGCGCTTTTATTGCCGATAAAAAGTTGATGGATAATTTATCGTACAATCCAATGCTGGGGCACATTACAACCTTTGGCGGGCATCCGGTTTCTTGCGCTGCAGGTAAAGCAGCATTAGAAGTTTTACTGGAAGAAAAATTTATGGAAAATGTAAAAAGAAAAGAACAAATTATCAATAATCATCTTCACCATTCACTCATAAAAAAAATCAGCAGTTGCGGTTTATGGGCTTCGCTCGGGTTTGATAGTTTTGAAACAAACAAAAAAGTTATTGCTAATTGCATTAAAAATGGATTAATTACTGATTGGTTTTTATTTGCGCCTGAATGCTTGCGCATCGCGCCACCATTAATTATTAGTGATGAAGAATTGATACTTGCCTGCCGGATAATTATTAAATCAATAAATGAAATATAAAATTATTTTTTCTTTTTAATAGTTGGTTTAAATCCTAAAAAAGGTTGCATATAAGTAGGCATTAATTGCCGTTTTCTTATTGGCTTTGCAGTTAAAGGTGTTAAAGGCCTTTGATATTCGGTATAATAAATTTTTAATAAAATAAGAAAATAAGAGATAAGCAGCGGACCAAAAATAAGACCAATAAACCCAAATATCTTTAACCCCAATATTACACCCAGCACTGTAATAATCGGATGCACATCTGCCATTCTTTTTGCAAGTACAAAACGCACAACATTATCAATTAAACCAACAATAATGGCGCTCCAGGCAATTACAAAAATTGCTTGCCAGGTATGGCCTATTGCAAATAAATAAATACTCATAGGCACCCAAACAATTCCGGAACCTACTATCGGTATTACAGATGTAAAGCAGGTTATTACGCCCCAAAAGCCCGCTTGCGGAACACCAACAATTTTATAACAAGTAAATGCAAAAACACCCTGAATAATAGCAATGGAAGGTATGCCCACTGCGTTGCTAAAAGTTTGTGCCACTAATTCTTTTCCAAACATATTTATTTTATCTTTTCTAAAAGGCAGATAAAAAATAATACCTGCTTCCATACGATTTCGGTTCACTATCATAAAATATAAAAAAAAATACATCATCAAAATGGTGGTAAAAAAACTCAAACCCTGGTTTAATATAATTGGAATAAGAGAGGTAGCAAACGTTCGCGCAGAAGCAATTGTTTGATCTGAAATTACCTGAAAGCCAAGGTTAGCCTGTATTACCGAATCAAAATGTTTTACTCCATTAATTATGTCTTCAGGATGAGCAACCAAACTTATAATTCTGTTATAAAGCAGGCTAACTAAAACAGTAATCGGTAATAAAATAACAAAGAAAGAAATTATAATAATAATAATAGCAGCAGCGCCTTTTTTCCATTTCTTTTTTTTTACCAGCCAGTCTGTAAATCGCCCGCTTAAAATATAAAAAATTACAGCAGTTAAAAAAGCAGTAAAAAATTGTATCACACTCATCAGCAGAAAAAAAGCAAAAATTAAAATGATGGCAAGAAAAAAATATCGACCTATATTATTATCTCTTTGATTTTGCATTTAGTTTATATTTATGGCACAATAAATGTAACTTATCAAAAAATTATTGTTCACAAAAATTAATTTATTATGGCAGATAATCAAAAATTTTTAGCAGGCTTATTGCTGGGCGCAGTAGCCGGTACAGCATTAGCTATCTTTTTACAGAGCGATCAGGGTCAGGAAGTAATTTCCAATGTAAAAGATGCAGCTTCAAGAGCTGGCGACAATCTTAAAGACCGCTACCAGGATTTGAGCGAAACAGTAAGTAACAAAATTAAAAAAGGAAAAGAATATGTAGAAGATTTAAAAAACAAAGGAAAAGATTACGCAGAAGATTTAAAGAATAAAGGAAGAGATTATGCTGAAGATGCCGCAAACAGAGGCAGAGACGCTGTTTCTTAAAACCGAAACTATGGATGAACAACAAAGCTTTTTTACCGACTCAAAAAACGCAATAGAAAACTATTTAAAAAATAGGCTTTTATTGTTAAAACTGCAATCGGTTAATGCAATTTCTAAACTAATTGCAACAATGGTTGCGGTTGTTTTAATGTTGGTATTTGGCTTTTTTATTCTTGTTTTTTTAAGTATTACAGCCGGCTATTTTTTTGCGCATTTAACAGGCAGCTTAGGTTGGGGTTTTGCTATTGTAACCGGAATTTACATTTTACTTTTGATATTAGTTTTAGTACTGAAAAAAAGTTTACAAAAAACTATTATCAATTCAATAATTAATTCTTTTTTGAAATCCAAAAAAAATGGAAGCAATAGAAAATAATTCCTCAAGCTATGGCGTTTCAGGCATAAAAAATGCCGATGACCTGCAGGCTGAAATTCGCAGAATAAAAGCCGGCTTAGTTATACAGGAATTTGAATTAAAAGAAAGATTAAAGCACGCGCCGCAACAAGCTTTAAAAGCTGGTGTAACTAAGGTTTTACCTGCTTTTATAAGTAAGAAAGTTTTATTTACAAGCTGGCTTGTGATAAGACAAGGATTAGCGTTAATGAAGGGATTTAAAAAAATTGCTCCTAAAAATAAAGAAACTTTTGGTCACCGTTTGGTTAATTCAGTAAAAGATTTAGGATTAAAAACTGCATTGCGAGTTGGATATGCATTTTGGAAAAAGCATTCTAACAAATAAAATTTTTAACTTTGCTCCACTTAAATTTGGGTATATTAATTGGTTGCACCTTTTTAAAACAACCGCTGTTTGGCAAAGATTGTACGAAAAATCGGGAAGATACTGTTGTGGATAATTGGCAGTATTATTTTTCTTCTTGTGCTTGTTTATATTTTAATACAAGTACCGGCCGTTCAAAATTTTGCCCGCGGTAAAATTGTTTCCTACCTCGAAAATAAAATACATACAAAAGTTGAAATCGGCAAATTGAGCATTGCTTTTCCCAAGCAAATTGTTTTGGAAAATGTGTATTTTGAAGACCAGAAAAAAGATACATTATTTGCCGGAAAAGAATTAAGAGTTGATATTTCTCTTTTTAAATTAATCAGTAAAGAAGTTGATGTTCAATATTTGGAACTAAATGGAATTCGTGCAAATATTTATCGCGTTTTGCCTGACACAACCTTTAATTTTGAATACATCGTAAAAGCATTTGTTAGCGAACAAAATAAGCCAACAAAACCTGCCGACACAACCAGTTCTTTAAAATTTCATCTCGGACAAATAGTTTTCAAAAACATTCTCGCAACCTTTAAAGATGATGTTACAGGAAACGATGTTTATTTTTTTCTTGGCAGTTTTAAAACCAACATAGATAAGTTCGATCCTTCTCACCAAATTTATGAAGTACCCAAAATTCAAATTGCAAATATTGATACAAGAATTCATCAGTACAAACCTTTAATTCAATCAACAGTTGACACTTCAACAACTGCATCTTCCTCACCTCCATCCATCAAAATAAATGAGCTCAATTTACAGCAAATAAAGTTCTATTATTTGAACGATTTAACCGGCCAGCTTGCCGATTTAAACATTGGGGAATTTCTTACACATCCGCAAAATATTAATCTACAAACGCTTGATATTGCACTGAAAGATGTTGCTCTAAATAATACAAATGCAAAAATTATTTTATCAAATACGAAAGAATCGCAGATGATAAAAAAAAAGGTGGCAGATACAACTGCTGCTGAATTGAGCAAGCCATGGAAGTTTACTTTAGCAAAAATTTCTTTCAATAATAATACTATTTTTTATGATGATAACACAAAGCCGAAAGCGCCTGCTGGCATGGATTTTAGCCACATGCACATTCAAAATTTTATTGTTGATGGAAATGATTTAAGTTTTACGCCGGCAGAATTTAAAGGAAACATAAATCAGATTTCTTTTAAAGAACAGAACAGCAATTTTAATCTTCAAAAATTTCAAACAAAATTTTATTATAGCGATACTGCTGCATCACTTCAACATTTATTTGTTCAAACCGATAAAACTTTGTTGCGTGATGGAATTGCATTGCGTTATCCTTCCATAAAAAATATTGCAAAGCAACCCGGCGAAATTTATATTAATGCAAATTTGAAACAATGCACGCTCGGCACAAAAGATATGCTTACACTTGCGCCGCAACTTGCAACAAGTTTAAAAGGAAATGAAAACACAGTTTTGTATTTGAACACAAACATAAAAGGTTTTGTAAAAGATCTTTCCATTCCGGTTTTTCAATTGAGCGGACTAAATAATACGGCAATAAATCTATCAGGAAATATTAAAGGTTTGCCTGATGCAAAAAATGCTTTTTACAATATTAATATTGCACAATTCAAAACTTCACGAAGCGATATTTATCAATTAGTTTCTGCAAAAACAATTCCTTCCAATATTCGTATTCCGCAAGCATTGCAATTAAAAGGATTTTTTAAAGGAAGCATGAACGATTTTGCAACGCAACTCAATTTAAATACAACAAATGGCGGCGCTTTTGTAAAAGCAACGATGAGAAATAAATCGAGCTATGTTGCAGATGTTGCGCTCAATAATTTAAATGTTGGCTACTTAACAAAGCAGGATAGCATGCTTGGCAGAATTACTTTGCAGGCAAATATTGCAGGCAGCGGGCTCGATGCAAAAAATGCAAATGCAAAATTGAAAGTAAATCTTGAACACGCAGAAATAAAAGGTTACGATTATAAAAATTTAACGCTAAGCGGAAATATTGCGCGCAGCATTGTGAATGTAAATGCGGATATGAATGATGAAAACATTCGTTTTAATTTGACTGCAAATGCAAATATCAAAACAAAATTTCCGAGTGATGTTCAGTTGCAATTGTTGCTCGATACAATTAATTTAAACAAGCTGCATTTAATGAAAGATACGCTGAGCCTTCACGGAAATATTGCAGCAAATTTACCATCCGCAAATCCCGATTCGCTTGTTGGAAATATCAGCATAAATAATATTGCTGTTTATTCACCGAAACAAAATATTAAAACAGATTCCATTGAATTAAATGCAACTGCAAATGGTAATCAAAAGACTTTAAATTTATCTTCCGAATTTTTAAAAGCAAATTTATCAGGCGGATATAAACTCACTGAAATTGCGCCCGCACTTCAACAAACCATTAATAAATATTATCATCTTGCAAGTGTTCACGACAGTGTTTTGCATAAAATTTATGCAACAGAAAATTGGCAATTAAATGCAACATTTATTCCGTCGCCTTTAGTGCTGCAATTTATGCCGGGAATGAAAGGCAGCGATTCTGTTTTAATAAATTCATCATACAATAATTCATCAAATAATTTATCTTTTTCTGCAAAAAGCAAACGAATTATTTTCAACACAAATCAAATTGACAGCTTAAATATTCTTGCGCAAACAAATGCAAACAATTTAGGTTTTAATATTTCGGTGCAAGGTGCAAAAGCAAGCTCAATTCAGCTTTTTAAAACAAGTTTGGATGGAAATATTGCGAATAATATTATTGATATGAATTTGAATGTTGACGACAGTAAAAATAAATCGCAATATCAATTGGGCGCAGTAATAAATTCTTTACTAAACGGAATTAAGCTAAGCCTGAAACCCAATCTACTGCTGGATTACGACAAGTGGAATGTTGGCGCAGATAATTTTATTCAGTACGATTCAACCGGGGTATTAGTGCATAATTTTTCTGTGAGTCAGGGTAATCAATCGTTAAGCATCAACAGCACTGCGCAAACAATGGATGCGCCTGTGGAAGTAAAATTTTCAAACTTTCAAATTGCAACAATTACAAAATTTGCGCATCAGGATTCGCTGCTTGCAGAAGGCGCAATTAATGGCAATATTTTAGTAAATCATCCAACAAAAAATCCTGTTTTTACAACTGATCTTACCATCAATAATTTGATTTATAAAAAAGATACAATTGGAAATATAACAGCTAAAGTAAATAACCAACAAGCAAATGCTTTTGCCGCAAATGTTACTTTAAAAGGTAACAACACCGATTTGGATTTGACCGGAATGTATTACACCGGCGAAAGCAGAATGGATTTAAAATTAAATGTAAATAGTTTGAACCTTGCCATAGCGAAACCCTTTGCTGTTGGGCAATTGGATGACATCGGCGGAATTTTAAAAGCGAACGCAACAATTACGGGAACGATTTCGAAACCAACTGTAAACGGAAATGTACATTTTGAAAATGCATTTATTGTTCCAACAATTTCGGGCGAAAGATTTACGCTTTCAAACGATGTTATTAATATTGATCCGCAGGGAATTCATTTCGGCAATTTCACTTTGCTCGATTCTGCAAAAAACGAGGCAGTTGTTACCGGCGATATTTTTACAACAGATTTTAAACAATACCGTTTTGCAGTGAATTTAGATGCGCAAAATTTTCGTGCGGTAAATGCGCCCCAGGCAAGCAACAGAATGTTTTATGGAAAATTAAATATTGATGTTCATGCAAAATTAACCGGCGACATGGTTGCACCAAAAGCTGATGTTAATTTACGCATCAATAAAGAAACAGATTTTACGCTCGTTCTTCCGAGCAACGATCCCGAAGTTGTAAGCAGAGCAGGTGTTGTAAAATTTGTTGATAAAGATCATCCGGACACTGTTGTAATTAATAAAACATATTTAGATTCTATTTCTAATAACACTGAAGTAAAAGGAATGGATGTTGCCGCAAATATAGAAACCGACAGCGCCGCAAAATTTACTATGGTAATTGATGAAAGAAACGGCGATGCATTAACGGTTCAGGGAAGATCAAATTTAACAGCCGGGATAGACCAAAGCGGAAAACTGAGTTTAACCGGAAGTTACGAATTAACGCACGGCGCTTACACAGTTTCGCTAAGCGTTTTAAAAAGACAATTTACTATTCAGCGCGGAAGTACAATTACATGGACGGGTGATCCAAAATTGGCACAAATAGATATTACTGCCATTTATCTTGCCAACACAGCACCCATTGATCTTGTGCAATCGCAAATTGCAGGAAGATCGCAGGCTGAGCTGAATCGTTTCAAACAAAAATTACCCTTCCAGGTTTTGTTAAGAATGCAAGGTGAATTATTGCAACCAATTATAACATTCGACATTGCATTGCCGCAGGATATTCTTTCGCAATGGCCCGATGTTTCAACAAAATTGCAACAAGTAAAATCAGACCCGAATGAATTAAACAAACAAGTTTTTGCACTATTACTTTTAAATCGTTTTGTGCAGGAAGACCCGCTGGTAAGTTCCGGACCAAGTTCCGGCGTTGGAGATATGGTTCGGCAAAGTGCAAGCAGAATTTTAACTGATCAACTAAATCAGTTAGCCGGCAGTTTAATAAAAGGGGTTGATATAAATTTTGATTTGAATTCTCAACAAGATTATACAACCGGTGTTGAACAACAGCGCACAGATTTAAATGTAACTGTTTCAAAAAAATTATTGAACGATAGATTGCAGGTAAATGTGGGAAGTAATTTTGAAGTGGAAGGAAAAACAAATCCAAATCAGCAGGCATCAAATATTGCGGGCGATGTTTCGGTTGATTATCAGTTAAGCAAAGATGGCCGTTACAGAATTCGCGTTTATCGCAGAAATAATTATGAAGAAGTGGTGGAAGGTCAGGTGATAGAAACCGGCGTGAGCTTTATTCTCACTTTAGATTACAATCAATTCAAAGAAATTTTTGAAGGAAAAAAATCAGTTCAAAGAAAATTAAAAAAACAACAAACTAAATAAGCTCATCAAATTATTGAATGAAATATTATCTTAAAATATGTCTTCCATTATTAATCATAATTTTTTTTACTGCATGCAGTAACACAAAATATCTTGCGCCGGGTCAAAATTTATATGTGGGTTCAGAAGTAAAAATTCACACCACAGCAAAAATAAGCAAGGGTGATAAAAAAGATCTTTCATCAGAATTAAATGGTTTAACACGCCCAAAACCAAATTCAAAAATTTTGGGCATGAGAATAAAATTACTGGCTTACAATCTTGCAGGAACACCAAAAAAAAAGAAAGGCATTCGTCATTGGCTAAAGTACAAATTTGGCGAAGCGCCTGTAATTGCAAGCGCCTCAGCACTTAAAAAAAATAGTGCAGTTCTTCAAAATCATTTGGAAAACAAAGGATATTTTCACGACACAGTAACGCTCGACACAACTGTAAAAAGCAGGAAATTAAAGGCAATTTATACAGCAACTTTTGGCGCGCAATATAAAATTAGAAATGTAACTTACCCAACCGATACAAGCACGCTAAGCAAAGCTATTCAGCGTGCAATGAGGTGGAGTTTTTTGAAGAAAGGCAAACCTTACGATTTGGATGTGATAAAAGCAGAGCGTGAACGCATTGATGCGAGATTAAAACAAAAAGGATTTTATTATTTTGGCCCGGATTATATTCTCGCAAAAGTAGATTCAACGGTTGGAAATCATCAGGTTGATATTGGCCTGCAAATAAAACCCGAAACACCCGGCGATGCAAAAAGAATTTTTAGCATTAATGATGTAATTGTTTTCGCTGATTACGATATAAATTCTGACACAAGTTTATCTTTCGCCAACACAAATAAATTTCACGGTTATACAATAGTTGACCCAAATCATCGCTTTAACCCGCATATGTTTTTGCGAACTTTAGTTTTCAAGCCGGGTGATATTTACAATCGTAATGATCACAATCTTTCTTTAAACAGATTGATAACTTTAGGAGTTTATAAGTTTGTAAAAATCCGTTTTGAAGATGCAGATACTGCCGTTGGCGATAAGCTTAATGTTTTTTATTATCTTACTCCAACAGAAAAAAAATCCATTCGTGCCGAAGTTTCCAGTTTTACAAAATCTGATAATGCAACCGGCGGCCAAGTTTCTGTAAGCTGGCGAAACCGAAATCTTTTGAAAGGCGCAGAACTACTTACTGTTAGCGCTTATGCAGGTTTAGAAAAACAAATTTCAGCCGCAAGAAGTGCGAATGTAAAACGCTATGGAGCTGATTTAAATTTATATGTTCCGCGAATTATTGCGCCGTTTAATTTAAATACAAGCAGCGCTTTTGTGCCAAAAACAAGATTTAATTTAGGATATGAAATGTACAGCAGCGATACAGCTTACACACTAAATTCTTTTAGAGGAAGTGCAGGTTATGTTTGGAAAAACAGTTTGTTATCAGAAAATCAATTAAATCTTATTTCGCTTAATTATGTAAAACCTTCGCATATTGATACAGCATTTGCGCATCAGTTATTAACAAACCCTACACTTGCAAGAAGTCTCGAAAAACAATTTATTATTGGTTCAAATTATAATTACAATTACAACACACAAAATAAACTTAACTACAAGAAAAATAATTTTTATTTTAATGGAAACCTCGACCTCTCCGGAAATATCATTGGTTTATTGACGGGTGCAAATGTGAGCGCCGGTAAACAAGTAGAAATTTTAAGCGTGCCTTTTGCGCAATACATTCGCGGCGAGGTTGAGTTTAGACATTATTTAAAATTAGGAAAACCAACCACAGTTTTAGCATCAAGAATAATGGGCGGCTTAGGCTACACTTACGGCAACAGCACTTCCATGCCATTTATAAAAGCATTTTTTGCAGGAGGCACAAATGATATAAGAGCATTTAGAGCGCGTTCTTTAGGCCCAGGTTCTTTCTACGCCGGCGACCCGTTGGTTAAGCCATTTATTCCCGAGCAACCCGGCGATATTAAATTAGAAGCAAACACAGAATTAAGGGCAAAATTATTTTCAATTGTGCGCGGTGCAATATTTGTTGATGCTGGAAATGTTTGGACGCAAAGAAACGACTCTTCAAGACCTGGCGCTAAATTCAGCAGTAATTTTTTAAATCAAATTGCAGTTGGCACAGGCGTTGGTTTACGGTTCGATATTAATATTCTTGTTTTAAGAGTTGACCTTGCTTTTCCTGTTCGCAAACCCTGGTTGCCGTCTGGCTCGCAATGGGTTTTAAACCAAATAAATTTTGGAAGCAGCGATTGGAGAAGAGAAAATTTAATTGTTAATTTAGCAATTGGTTATCCGTTTTAAAATAATAATGAATTAAGAACGATAAGTTAATAGCGAATGATTTTTTGGTAATTACTGAAAGCTGAACCAAACCTTATATGCAAACAACTCTCTGCTTCGATTTTGGAAACAGCCGCCTGAAATGTGCCATACTCGAAAATAGTGATGTAAAAAATGTTTTTGTATTAGAAGATGCTTTAAGAGAAACTATCGAAAAAATAGTTCAGCAATTTCATCCGCAAAAAACTATTTTATCATCCGTAATAGATCATGATGCTGCAATTGAAACATTTTTATCAACAAATACAAAATTTCATAAACTAACTTCTCAAAGTAAACTACCTTTTTCTACGCCGGTTGGCAAGCCTGAAACTATTGGTGCAGATAGGTTAGCGCTTGCAGCAGCAGCGGTTGAGCTTTTCCCCAAACAACATAATTTGGTTATAGGTTTAGGTTCCTGTATAACCTATAATTTCATTAATAAATTTCATGAATTTTTGGGTGGAAGTATTTCGCCCGGTTTGGAAATGCGTTTTAATGCAATGCATAATTTTACTGCAAAACTTCCTTTAGTTAAACCCGATTTAAATTATCCGCTTATCGGTTACGACACAAGAACAAATATTTTGAGCGGCGCCATTGTTGGAATGCAAAAAGAAATTGATGGAGTTATTGATGAATACACTAAAAAATTCAGCAACTTTAACGCGCTTTTAACCGGTGGCGATATGCCCTTTTTTGCGCCTCATCTCAAAAACAAGATATTTGCAAACCCTCATCTAATCTATAAAGGTCTCTATGCTATCAGCGAGTTCAACAATTTATCGTAGTATTTTATTGCTGTTTATTTTGTTAATTACATTATCCGTTTATGCGCAGGAAAATTCTCCCTTTTCAAGATATGGAATTGGCGATTTATATCCCGCTCAAACTATCGCATCCCGCGCTATGGGCGGTTTAAGCGCAGCTTTTGCTGATGGCCAAACAATCAACTCCTCTAATCCTGCATCTTATGGAAACATACAATTAGTTACTTACGATATTGGTATTTCATTAGATGCCAGAATACTTCGCGATAATAATCTTGCCTTAAAATATAATGCAACCAATTTTGCGCCATCGTATTTGCAGATAGGTTTGCCACTGAGCAGAAAAAGAAAAATCGGGTTTGCTTTCGGTTTAAAACCTGTAACACGAATTAATTATAATGTACAAGATTTTTCAAAAATACTTGTAGATAGAGAGCTAAATTTATATGATAGTTTGCAAAGTTTGTACCAGGGAAATGGTGGATTAAACCAGGCTTTTTTCGGTATTGGCAAACGCTGGAAAAACTTAACACTCGGCTTTAATGGCAGTGTTGATTTTGGCAAAAAAAATATAAGCACTACTGTTGATTTAATAAATGATACAACACTTTATTATAAATCTTTATCCTCGAGCAATACTGCATTTTGGGGCGCATCTTTTAACGGCGGCTTTCAATACGATATTAAATTGCATGGAGTTAATAATAAAATAAATAATACAACAGAATCTTATTATCTGCGCGTTGGCGCAAATGTTACATGGCAACAAAAATTACATGCAAATACTGATGTAAATCGCGAAACATTTTTTTACGATGCCAACGGAGCTATTGTAAAAATTGATAGTGTATATGAACAAACTAATGTATTAGGTAAAATTACGTTGCCCACGACGTACACAGCCGGATTTATGTTCATTAAATCTATTCGTTCTTCTATTATTGGAGTTGATAAATGGGCGTTTGGTGCAGAATATGATGCCGGTAAATGGAGTGATTATCGTTTTTACGATCAACCGGATAAAGTTGTTGATAATTGGATGTTGCGTGTTGGCGGCCAAATAACTCCCGATCCGCTTTTCGGTAAAAATGTTTGGAGCAGAGCTGTTTTTCGCCTCGGATTTTTTACCGGGCAAGATTATATAAATGCGGATAATAATAAACTAAAAGTTACTGGCTTAACTTTAGGCGCAGGATTTAATTTAAGAAGATACAGACCGGTGGAAAATCAATTTACACTTATAAATACTGCTTTAGAAATTGGCAAGCGCGGCAGCAGCGTTAATAATGTAACAGAAAACTATTTTAAATTATCAGTAGGTTTTTCGTTAAGCGATATTTCGTGGTTTATTAAAAGAAAATATGAATAAGTTTTTTAAACATATTTTTTTTCTTGCGGCAGCTTTCATTAGCTGCTTTTTTATTAGTTGCGAAAATGATATAAAAGAAGTGCAGGACCTTGGCAAAAAAAAAATTGGTGTGGAAGAAGGTTATAATATCGTAAGTTATTTAAGTCTTGGTGCCGTTATGAAAGCAAAATTAACCGCGCCGCTTATGTTGCGCACAGAAAGCGATACACCAAAAGTAGAATTTCCCAAAACATTGCATGTAGATTTTTATAACGACAGTACAAAAATTGAAAGCCAGCTTTTTGCAAAATATGGTCGTTATTTAGAAAACGAGAATAAAGTTTTTTTAAAAGACAGTGTGGTTGTTTTTAATATTCATGGCGATACACTTCGCACACAGGAACTTTGGTGGGATCAAAACAAGGAAATTTTTTATACTGATAAAGAAGTGTTTATTCATCAGCATGGAACAGATCAATACATTCATGGAATTGGTTTAACTGCAAAGCAGGATTTTAGTTCATACACAATCACTAATATTTTGCAGGGAAGTTTTATAAATGTTCCCGACAGTGCAATGCCACAGTAGTTTAGGAGTTCGAATCGGTTATCAGTTTCATCATTACTCATTAATATAATAATTTATCATTCATAATTCAACATTAAATTTCGTCATCCATAATTATCTTTATAAAAAATTAATCTATGGAATACAGAAGAATGGGCAAAACCGGCTTGCAATTAAGTGTTTTAAGTTTCGGAAGCTGGGTAAGTTTTCATAAACAAATTGACGACAGCATTGCCGATGAATTAATGGGCATTGCTTACAATAATGGCATAAATTTTTTTGATAACGCCGAAGTATATGCTTTAGGCGAAAGCGAAAAAATGATGGGCAGAATTTTGAAAAAGAAGGATTGGGACAGAACTTCTTACACAGTTTCTTCAAAAGTTTTTTTTGGATGGAGGGGAAAAGACAATAAACCGAATCAACATGGGCTTAGTCGCAAACACATTACAGAAGCCTGCCACGAAGCATTACACCGTTTGCAGGTTGATTATCTTGATTTATTTCTCTGTCATCGTCCCGATAAAAATGTGCCGATGGAAGAAGTTGTACGAACAATGAATACGTTAATTGAGCAAGGAAAAATTTTTTATTGGGGAACAAGCGAATGGAGCGCACAAGAAATTATGGAAGCGCACATGGTTGCAGAAAAATATGGTTTAATTGGACCAACGATGGAGCAACCTGAATACAATTTATTGCAAAGAAATAAAATGGAAAATGAGTTTCTTCAAATATTTAAAACGGTTGGTTTGGGCACAACAATCTGGAGTCCGCTTGCAAGTGGATTATTGACCGGAAAATATAATAATGGAATTCCCGAAGGCACGCGTTTATCGCTTTCTGGTTTTGAATGGCTGAAAGATAAAACGTTTACCGAAGAAAGATTGAATCGTGTTCGCGACTTGCAAAAAATTGCAAATAAATTAAATGTAAGCATGGCAAATTTATCTATTGCATGGTGCATAAAAAACCCGAATGTTACAACTGCAATTATTGGCGCAACAAATAAAAATCAGTTGAATGAAAATTTAAAATCGCTGGAAGTATTGCCTTTATTAACGGATGATGTAATGAACGAAATTGATGATGTTATGCAAACCAAACCAAAGTTGCCTGAGTATTAATTTGCATAACAATTATTGCCGATAATTCATTTCACAAATTTTTGATTTCAATTCGTAATTCTTTCTTTTAAAATCTGGGTATCTTTATAAATCCGCAGAAAAAAAGAATGTACTGATGCAAGCATGGAATTTTTCTTCTTTCATTAAAATTGGTTTGGTTTTTTGTGTTTTATTTTTTTCCTGCAAAAGCAAAAAAGACCCTCCGCTAAAAAAAGATAATGCACCGGTAATTGTTGACGTAATTGTTGCACAGCCAACCACAATAAAAAATACACTCGAAGCAAACGGAACTGTTGTAGCAAATGAATATGTAGAACTGCATCCTGAAATTAGTGGAAGAATAACTTATTTAAATGTGCCCGAAGGAAGTTATATTCAACAAGGAACTTTGCTTGCAAGAATTAATGATGCTGACCTTCGTGCAACATTAAATAAATCGCAGGTTGCGCTTGATCTTGCGCAACAAACAGAGCAACGTTTACGAACTTTATTAAATATAAAAGGCGTTAACCAGGCGGATTATGATGCTGCGCTAAATCAAGTGAACAGTATAAAATCTGATATTGAATATACACAAGCGCAAATTGATAAAACTTATATTAAAGCGCCATTCAGCGGTGTAATTGGATTACGACAAGTGAGCATTGGCGCTTATGTAAATCCTGCTGATATTATTGCAACTATTCAACAAATGAGTAAAATAAAAGTTGATTTTACATTGCCTGAAGAATATGGTAACATTATAAAAAAAGGTGCTGCTGTTGATGTTCAGGTTGATGCGGCTAATCAACAAAAAACAAAAGCAATTATTGTTGCAACAGAACCTGCAGCTGATATTAATACGCGCAATATAAAAGTGCGTGCTATTTTACAAAGCGGCAAACCAAATGCAGGTGCTTTTGTAAAAGTTTTTATAAATGCCGGCGAAAATTCAAAAGCAATTTTGGTTCCAACAAATGCACTAATTCTTGGCGACATACATGACCAATTAATTGTTGTAAAAAATGGAAAAGCAAATTTTGTAAATGTGCAAACCGGCGTTCGCCAGGCAAGTAATGTTGAAATTACAAAAGGTGTAAACGCAGGAGATTCTGTTGTAATTACAGGCGTTTTATTTGCAAGACCAAAAAGCAATTTAAAAGTAAGAAGTGTAAAAACTTTGCAGCAATTATCGGCAGATTCAACGAATGCGGATTAGGATTTCGCTTAGCTTTAAGATTGCATAAAAGCATACATGAAACAAAAGCTGACAATAGACGCACTTATAAAAGAAGCACAGGAATTTTGTGTAATACAATCTAAATTTCAGCATACAGAACTTTTTGGAGTAACTGATGGAAAAGCCGTTGGAACATTGATTGAAGCAAAATTTCAACAACACCTTAATGAGAAATTTGAAGTTGTAATTGGCAATGCTGCCTCAGGAATTAATTTGCCTTCTGAAGATATAAATACGGATATAAAAGTAACTTCTATAAAACAACCTCAATCTTCCTCTCCTTTTAAAGATGCTAAGCAAAAAATTTATGGATTAGGTTATAATCTTCTTGTGTTTGTTTACGATAAAAAGGATGACCAATCAAGCAATACGTCTACACTAAATTTTGTTAGCTGCTCTTTTATTTCTAAAGAAAGAACAGGTGATTATACTACAACTTTCAGATTAAGAGAAATGGTAAACGATAAAGCAAATGTTGCTGACATCGTTTCTTACTTTACTGATAAAAATATTCCTGCAGATGAAATCACACTGATTAAAATAGCAGAGCATGTTTTAAGTAATCCGCCCGAGCAATGTTATTTGACAATTTCAAATGCGTTACAATGGCGACTTCAATATCAAAGAATAGTTGCATTAACAGATGATATTCCCGGCATTTCTAAAATAGTGAGCTATAATAAACCTGAATAGTAATGAAGATTTTTGAAGCACATATTTCCTATTTAGTTGAAAACTTTTTTAAGCAAATCATTAAAGAAACTGCAACCTTAGTTGAAGTAAATAATATTTTACAGATTACATCAGGCATTAATAAATTTTTTGATAGTGAAGCCGAACTAACCGAATTAAAAGAAAAAATATTTATTGATTATAATTTGGTTGAAGAACCTGACAGGACTGAATATGGCGACTTTCAAACTAATTCAGAATTAGGATTTAAAATAACTCAATATTTATCAAAACAAATAAAAGCACCTGAAATTTTAATTGAACCAACTTGCGGAAAAGGAAATTTTATAATTGCTGCTTTGAAATCTTTTTCAACACTAAAAAATATTTATGGAATTGAAATTTACAAACCTTATGTGTGGGAAACTAAATTTTCTATTCTAAATTATTTTCTTCAAAATTCAAATGCTAACAAGCCTGATATAAAAATTAGACACTATAATATTTTTGATTTTGATTTTACTCAAATTGCATCAAAATCTTCGGATAAGAATATTTTAATAATTGGAAATCCTCCCTGGGTTACAAATTCAATGTTAGGTAGTTTGAATTCTTCAAATCTTCCGTCGAAATCAAATTTCAAAAAGCATAGTGGATTAGATGCTATGACAGGTAAAGGTAATTTTGATATTGCTGAATACATCACATTAATGATGCTAAATAGTTTCCAAAACTTAAATGGCACTCTTGTATTTCTTGTAAAAAATTCTGTAATTAAAAACCTTGTATTTGATCAAAAGAAAAACAATTATAAAATTGATAAACTTGAAAAGCATTGCATCGACAGCAAAAAAGAATTTAATGTTTCTGTAGATGCTGCAATGTTATTTTGTGAACTGAATTCCAATCCCTCATTTGAATGTAAAGAATTTGATTTTTATAATAATAAGAAACCCAATCAAAGCTTTGGCTGGATTGAAGATAAATTTGTATCCAATATAGAAACTTATGTTCATTCAAAAAATATTGATGGGCAATGTGCTTTTGAATGGCGGCAAGGTTTGAAACATGATTGCTCTTCGATAATGGAATTTGATAAAGTAAATTGTTTTTATGTAAACGCACTTAATGAAAACGCAGAGTTAGAGGAAGATTTGATTTATGGCATTCTTAAAAGCTCTGATTTAAAAAATACAGTAATTACAAACCCCAGAAAATACACTATTGTAACACAAAAAAAAGTAGGCCAGGAAACTTTTTACATTAAAAATAATTTTCCGAAAACTTATCAATATTTACTTAATCATCAAAATTCCTTCGACACACGCAAATCCAGTATATACAAAGACAAACCATTATTTTCAATTTTTGGAATTGGTGATTATTCTTTTAAACCTTATAAAGTTGTTATATCAGGGCTTTATAAAACATTTCATTTTTCATTGGTTTTGCCGCAGAACAATAAACCCATAATGCTTGATGATACCTGTTACATGTTAGGGTTCGATAATATTGATTTTGCTGTTTATACTTTTATACTCTTGAACTTAGAAATAACTAAAAGGCTTTTACAATCAATCACTTTTTCAGATGCAAAAAGAACATTCACGAAGGATGTTTTAATGCGTATGGATATTCAAAAGTTAAGTAAACAGATTTCATTAAATGAATTAGAAATCGAGATAAAAAAATTAAATGCTAAGCATAATTTGAAAGCAGATTTATCGAGCTGGGCAAATTATATAAAACAAATTACACCAATACGAATTGAACAGATTAAAATGTTTGCATAAAAAGAAATAAGTGGATTTGGTGATAAGCAAGCTGCATAGCGAACAGAACGTACAAGAGTGCGACGCAACGATGTTTAATAATTGTGTGTTGCTTGGATCAAAAAAATATTATCACTATTAATCATTAATAATTCATCGTTATTATAAATGAACATTTCAGAATTATCATTAAAGCGGCCTGTTTTAGCAACAGTGATGAACTTGATGATAATTCTTTTTGGTGTGGTTGGATTTACATTTTTAGCTGTGAGAGATTACCCTGCAATTGACCCGCCGATAATTTCTGTAAACACTTCGTACACCGGTGCAAATGCTGATATTATTGAAAGCCAAATTACTGAGCCGCTCGAAAAAAATATTAATGGAATTCCCGGCATTCGCACACTTACTTCTTCAAGCTCGCTCGGCAACAGCAACATAACTGTTGAATTTAATTTAGGCGTTGATCTGGAAGCTGCCGCAAGCGATGTGCGCGATAAAGTGAGCCAGGCTTCCCGAAGCTTACCGCAGGATATCGATGCGCCTCCGGTTGTTACAAAAGCTGATGCTAACAGCGATTTTATTTTAATTCTTGCCGTACAAAGCCGCACAAAAAATTTAATGCAGTTGAGTGATTATGCTGAAAATGTTTTGCAGCAGCAATTGCAAACCATTAATGATGTAAGCGCAATTTATATTTTTGGTCAAAAGCGATATTCGATGCGCATCTGGCTCGACCCTGATAAAATGAATGCATACGGAGTTGCATTTACTGATATACGAACCTCTTTAAACACAGAAAATATTGATTTGCCTCCGGGAAAAATTTATGGCAATAATACAGAGCTAACGATTAGAACCGTTGGCAGGCTTACATCTGAGCAACAATTTCATGATTTAATTATTAAAGAAGATTCTTCAGGCATTGTGCGGTTGGGCGATGTTGCGCGTGTTGAATTAGGACCAGAAAATTTAGAGCAAAGCTGGAAATACAACGGTGTAAATGCAGTGGGTCTTGCAATTATTCCGCAGCCCGGCGCAAATAATATTGCTATTGCAGATGAATTTTATAAACGCTTAGACCAAATAGAAAAAGGCAACAAATCTGATGTTCAATTTCATGTGTTAATTGATAACACGCAAATCATCCGCCAGTCTTTAAGCGAAGTAGAAAACACTTTGGCGATTGCTTTTGGTTTGGTTGTGCTCGTAATATTTTTATTTTTCCGCAACTGGTTGATTGCGCTTCGTCCGTTAATTGATATTCCTATTTCTTTGGTTGCAACATTTTTTATTATGTATTTGGCAGGCTTCTCAATCAACATTTTAACCTTGTTAGGAATTGTGCTGGCAACGGGTTTGGTAGTGGATGATGGCATTGTTGTAACAGAAAATATTTTTCGCAAATTAGAAAGTGGTATGCCCATTCGCAAAGCCGCATTAGAAGGAAGTAAAGAAATATTTTTTGCAGTTTTATCAACATCCACAACATTAGCAGTTGTGTTTTTGCCCGTAATTTTTTTACAAGGATTTGTAGGAAGATTGTTCAGAGAATTCGGTGTAACGCTTGCATCGGCAGTTTTAATTTCTGCATTTGTTTCCTTAACAATTACTCCGGTTTTGAATGTTTTGCTGAACAGAAAAAATATGCAGCATGGAAAATTTTATCAAAAAACAGAACCGTTTTTTAAAGGTATGGAAACTGGTTACAAACGTATTCTAACATCTTTTTTAAATGTTCGATGGATTGCATGGCTGATAATTATTGTTTGCGGAATAATAATTTGGCTGCTCTCACAAAATTTACAAAGTGAAATAGCACCGATGGAAGACAGAAGCAGCGTGCGTTTCACCGTTACTGCACCGGAAGGAACAAGCTTTAGTTACATGGATAAAATTTCAGACGATATTTCAAATTATTTATACGATTCAGTTCCTGAAAGAGATTTTGTTTTTGTGCGTACCCCTGCAGGTGGAAGCGTAAACACTTCGCAACCAAGAATTGGATTAATCAGCCCGAACCTTCGTACCAGAACGCAGGATCAAATTGCAAATGATCTCCAAAAAAAATTATTACGATTTAATGATGCACGAATTTTTGCCATTCAGGAACAAACAATTGCGGTTGGTTCGGGTTCACGCGCAGGGTTACCTGTTCAATTTATTTTACAAAACCAGGATTTGGATAAATTAAAAAATATTATTCCAAAATTTTTAGACGAAGCAAGAAAAGATAAAACATTTTCAAATGTTGATGTGAATCTAAAATTCAATCGTCCTGAAATTCAGTTGAGTGTTGATAGAATGAAAGTGAAAGATTTAGGTTTATCAACTGAAGATGTTGTTGCTGCTGTGCAGGCTGCATTCAGCGGCGGAAGAATGGCATATTTTATTATGAACGGTTATCAATACCAGGTAATTGCGCAGGTTGAACGCAGCGACAGAAACACGCCGGAAGACATTCAGAAATTATATGTGCGAAATAATAAAGGGCAAAATATTCCATTAAGTGCGGTAATAAATCTGCAGGAAAGCAGCAGCCCGTCTACATTGTATCACTTCAATCGTTATAAGGCAGCAACAATTTCTGCATCTTTGTCTGAAGGAAAAACAATTGGCGACGGCATAAAAGCAATGCAGGCAATCTCCAATAAATTATTAGACGAAAGTTTTCAAACTTCGCTCACAGGACCTTCACGAGATTATGCTGAAAGTTCATCCAACATTTTATTTGCCTTCGGGCTGGCACTCATTTTAATTTATTTAATTCTTTCCGCGCAGTTTGAAAGTTTTGCAGACCCGCTTACCATTATGCTAACCGTTCCGCTTGCTTTAGCAGGCGCTTTGTTGAGTCTTTGGGTTTTTGGTCAAACATTAAATATTTTTTCTGAAATAGGAATGATAATGTTAATCGGTCTTGTAACAAAAAATGGAATCTTAATTGTAGAATTTGCAAACAAAAAAAGAGAAAAAGGAATGCAGAAATTGGAAGCTGTAATCGAAGCAGCAACACAACGTCTACGCCCGATTTTAATGACGAGTCTTGCAACTTCATTCGGCGCTTTGCCAATCGCATTAAGTTTGGGCGCATCTTCGGGAAGCCGCGTGCCGCTTGGCATTGTAGTGGTTGGTGGAATTATTTTTTCTTTAGTTCTAACTTTATTTGTAATACCGGCTGTGTATATGTTTATTTCAAGCAAGCATAAATTTCAGAGAACAGAAATATCAGAATAAATAATGGTGAATTAAGAAATGAAAATGGAGAATTTTATAAAATCCTGATCCAATAATCCCTATAAAAAATCCGTTGAAAATTTTATGTAATTGTCACTCATAAATTTGTTCAATTATATTCTTATATTTTTCTAAAATTACTTTGCGTTTCAGGCTCATTTTCGGCGTCATTTCGCCGGTTTCAATACTCCATTCACCCGGCAATAATTCAAACTTTTTTATTTGCTCTGTTTGATTAAAGTTTTGGTTGAAATCATGTACTAAATTTTTATACAACCCCAAAACTTTTGGTTCTTTAATTGCTTGTTCGTTAGTTGTAAATGCAATTCCTTGTTGCTTCATCCATGTTTTTAAATTACTGAAAGAAGGTACAATTAATGCGCCAGCAAATTTTTTTTCTGTGCCAACAACAATTATTTGTTCAATAAAACTGCTTTCTTTTAATTTATTTTCTATCGGCTGCGGCGCCACATATTTTCCGCCGCTGGTTTTAAACAATTCTTTTTTCCGGTCTGTTATTTTTAAAAATTTATTATCAATCCACACACCAATATCGCCCGTGTGCAGCCAGCCATCAATTACTGTTTCGGCAGTAAGATCGGCACGTTTATAATATCCTTTCATAACGGTTGCACCTTTCACACAAATTTCCCCATCTTCTTCTAATCTTACTTCAATGCCATTAATCGGCGGCCCGACAGTTCCATATTTACACTCATTTTTCGCCCTTCGGTTTACACTAATAACCGGGCTATTTTCTGTTGGCCCATAACCTTCATATACCGGAATTTTTGCACCGTTAAAAATGTGCAGCAATTTTATTTGGCAGGCAGCGCCGCCGGTTACAATGTATTTAATGTTATTGCCCAAAGCTTCGCGCCATTTACTAAACACTAATTTATTTGCAATAGATAATTTAAAATTATACAGAACGCCACCACTAATATTATTATCATATTTTTCTGCAAGTGCAACAGACCAGAAAAAAAGTTTACGTTTTATTCCGGTAAGTTCATTGCCTTTGCTCATGATACGTTCAAAAACTTTTTCAAGTAATCGCGGAACTGTGGTAAAAATATCAGGCTTCACTTCTCTTATATTTTCACCAATAGTTTCAAGGCTTTCTGCATAATAAATTCCGATGCCGCTAAAAAAATAAATGTAGGTAAGGCATTTTTCAAAAATGTGATTGAGTGGCAAAAAACTTAATGCTTTATATTGCGGCTGATCTTCAAACGGAAAACTTTCTTTTGATAAAAATGCATTGCTTACAATATTATTATGCGTAAGCATCACACCTTTGGGAACGCCCGTTGTGCCTGAAGTGTAGATGATTGTTGCAACATGATCTTTAGAAATTGTTGCTTTTATTTGTTCAATCTTTTGCAATAAATTTTCGTTGGAAAGATCTATAATTTTTTTCCAATTATCTGCGCTTTCCACTTCATCGAATGTATAAATATTTTTGAGTGATGGTATTTTAGCGCTTATCTCTTTTACTTTATCAAACAATTCCTTATTGCTTACAAATAAATATTTAACGGCTGCATTATTTAAAATAAATTCAAGTTCACTTAAAACCGTTGTTGGATAAATCGGAACGAGCACAGCGCCTGTTTGCTGAACAGCAAGATCAGTGAAAATCCATTCCGGTCTGTTATTGCTGATGATGCCGATTTTATCAACATTTTCAACAGTAAAATCATTTCCTCCAACACCCAATTGCAATAAACCGGCACTAAAATCATTTACAATTTTCTGCACTTTTTCTGTGCTGTAAGGTTTCCATACACCGTTTATCTTTGATACAAGCATATCCGTTTTTGGAAATTTTTCTAACTGATAATTTACAGCATCAAAAAGGTGTTGTGGCTGGTTCATATTCAACAATCTTTTTTGTTTATGCTGAAATTAATAAATAAAATATAAAAAGCTGAATAGAATTATTGATGCAACTGCCTTATTTAATATTTCTCTTAAATTGCATTGCAATGATAGAAATACGCAACATAAAAAAATCATTCGGCGAAAAAATTATTATTGATGACATAAGCGCTGTAATGGAAACAGGAAAATGTAATTTAATTATTGGCGCCAGCGGCAGCGGAAAAACGGTGCTCACAAAATGTATGGTAGGTTTGATAGAACCTAACAGCGGCGAAGTTTTATACGATGGAGAAAATATGCTGAGCATGAGTGAAGAACAGCGCAAACCCTTGCGCCAGCAAATTGGAATGCTGTTTCAGGGTTCTGCATTGTTTGATTCGATGACGGTGGAACAAAACGTAATGTTTCCGCTGGATATGTTTTCGAATATGACATTGCGCGAAAGAAAAAAAAGAGTAAACGAAGTTTTGAGCAGAGTAAATTTAAAAGAAGCGAATGGAAAATATCCTGCAGAAATAAGTGGTGGCATGAAAAAAAGAGTAGGCATTGCGAGATCGCTTGTATTAAATCCTAAATATTTATTTTGTGATGAGCCTAACTCAGGGCTTGACCCGCAAACATCTTTATTGATTGATAAATTAATTAAAGAAATTACGGAAGAATTTAAAACTACAACCATTGTTGTAACGCATGATATGAATAGTGTGATGGAAATTGGCGATCATATTATTTATTTATACAAAGGAAAAAAACAATGGGAAGGAACCAACCAGGAAATTATTTATAATAAAAATAAAGAACTGAATGATTTTATTTTTGCTTCACAGTTTTTGCAGGATGCAAAGCAAATGCGTATGATTGAGGCTGAAGAATCAAAATAATTTTATTGCTCAATAAAGAACAAGCCGTACAAGAGTGCGACGCAACAAAGTTTAATGCTTGCACAAAAGCCTGGCTCAAAAAAATCTCTTGTATAAATTTCTCCATTCTTAATTCTCCATTCTCCATTTCATTGTTCACTACCTTTGCGCAGCAAATAAATTGTATGCGCGAGCTTTCGGTGGTTATACCTGTGATGAATGAAGAGGAAAATATACATCCGCTGATTTCGGCTGTACGTAAGGCTTTGCGCGAAATTAACTATGAAATTATTTTTGTTGACGACGGCTCGACCGATGCAACAAAACGAAGAATTAAAGAACTGATTGATGATAAAATTACATTGATTGAATTGCGGAAAAATTATGGTCAAAGTACTGCGATGACGGCTGGCATTGATTATTGTAACGGAAAATATATTGTTTTATTGGATGGCGATTTACAAAACGACCCGAGCGATATTCCGATGATGCTTGATAAATTAAAACGCGAAGATTGGGATGTGGTTGCGGGCAATCGCAAAAACAGAAAAGATGGAATTTTTTTGCGCAAAATACCCAGCAAAATTGCCAATGCAATTATACGCAGCATGACGAAAGTGTATATTCAGGATTATGGCTGCACACTAAAAATTTTTAAAAAAGAAATTGCGGAAGATTTAGAATTGTATGGAGAATTACATCGGTTTATTCCGGTGCTGGCTTCTATGCGCGGAGCAAGAATTACACAGGTAAATGTAAAACATCATGCGCGGCAATTTGGAAAATCGAAATATGGAATAACAAGAACTTTTAGAGTGATGAGCGATTTGGTAACAATGGTTTTTTTTCGGCGTTACAGCCAAAAGCCGATGCATTTGTTTGGAACGATGGGTTTTATATGTTTATTTTTTGGAATTATCATCAATTTATATTTACTGGTTTTAAAATTTATGAGTAGAGATATTTGGGGCAAACCCTTGCTGATACTGGGTTTGATGCTTTTGTTGGGCGGCATACAATTAATTACTATCGGCATATTGGCTGAAATAAGCATTCGCGCATATTATGAATCGGGCAATAAAAAAACTTATCAGGTTAGGCATATTTATGGCCGAACAAAAGTTGGATTGTGATTTGAAAAGATTTGAATAATTGCCCGGAATTAATAAAAATAAATTATATCTTTTTTAGATTTTTTGTTTTCCAAAAGCTTTTTTATGATCCGTAAGGAAGTTTTAAAATCCTGGTTTAAATTATTTATTAAACTTGCAGTTACAATTATTTGTCTTTGGTATGTTAGCCAAAAAATTGATTGGATAAAAAGTTTTAGCATAATTCAACAAAGTAATTTATTGTGGTTAATTGTTGCAATAGTTTTATTTGTCGCATCAAAAGTTGTTGCAGCAATAAGACTTAATATTTATTTTAAGAACCTCAATCTCAAAATTTCGCAATCTCAAAATTTGAGGTTGTATTGGCTGGGCATGTTTTATAATTTGTTTTTGCCCGGCGGAATTGGTGGAGATGCATATAAAATAATTTTATTAAACCGAACTTATAAATTTTCAGCAAAACAATTAACTGCTGCAGTTTTGCTCGACAGAATTAGCGGTGTTGTTGGTTTGGGTATTCTCGCTATTATTTATTATTATTTTGTTTTTAACGGTGCCAATTATTCGATAGTTTTTTTATTGTTGTTACCGGTTGTAATTATCTTATATTATTTTCTTGTACTAAAAATTTTTCCATCGTTTATAAGTGGCTTCTGGCCTGCGTTGTGGCTTGGGCTTGCTGTGCAAATATTACAAGTTTTTTGTGCTTATAGTATTATGATGGCATTGCATATAAATATGCATCAAACAACGTATATTTTTATTTTTCTTTTGTCATCTATTGTTGCTATTTTACCTTTTACAATTGGCGGACTTGGTGCAAGAGAAGTTGTATTTATCTGGGGCAGCAATACATTGTTGCATGTTACAAACGATGCAACACCGGTAAGCATCAGTATTAGTTTTTATTTTATTACGCTTATTATTTCGTTTATTGGTGTGTATTGGATTTATAAAAATCCTTTAGATGAACAAAAAATTTTTATGCGCCGGAATGCTGCAGAATGAACAAAAGTACAAGAGTGCGACGCAACGAAGATGCTATAAAAATACAAAAGCCGGTTACAAAAAATTACATGCAATTATTACAGATACCACTTATTACAACGTCTATTTGTTTTGAATTGAAACCCTGTGGCAGCTTCACTTCCGGCGTTGTTACATTTTCTAAGCAATAAGTAGTTCCGCAATTATCGCATATAAAATGTACGTGATTATCGTGATGATGACCTTCTGTGCAATCTTCCCTGCACAAAGCATAGCGAATGGAATTATCTGCTGTGGGAATTGTATGAATAATTCCTTTTTCTACAAAAGTTTGCAAGGTTCGGTAAATGGTAACGCGATCGAATTGTTCACTGGTTTTTTTTTCAATATCGGCATGCGCTAAAGCGCCATTTGCTTGCTGAAACAGTTCAAGAATTTTTTGCCTGCTTTCTGTAACGCTTAATTTATTACGTTTCAATGTTTCGGCAACTTCTGATTGCATGGTAATCATATTGTATAAATTTATTCGTTCAACAAATCTTTTATATCTTTTTTTAATTGAGTGAGATCATCCTTTTTAAGACCGTCGTAAATCTGTCCGCGCACCTGCCCTTTTTTATCAATCAGCGCTATAAATTGTGTATGCAAAAATTGGTCTTCAATTTTCTCAACATTATTTTTTGGGTCATCTAATAAATAACTATTACGCGCTGCCTGGTATAAACTATCTTTTCTTCCGGTTAAAAAAACCCATTTATTTGAATCAACTTTTAATGAATCTGCATAATGTTTTAAGCGTGCAGCAGAATCAGTTTCAGGATCGCTTGTATGCGAAACAATCATGAAATCTTTTTCATTTTTAAATTCATCATAAATGTTTTTGAGATTATTATTCATGTGCGGGCAAATGCCTTTGCAACTTGTAAAAAAATAATTTACAACGCAAACTTTTCCAAGCATATTTGTGTTGGTAAAAGGCAAACCATTTTGTGTTGTAAAAGAAAAAGGCCGAACATAACTTAACACCGGCGATTTGGTTTTCCAGTTATCGGTGCCGGCAAAAACAAACACAAAAAATAAGGCGGTTAATACTACAAAAAAAATAGAGTATCCAATTATCTTTTTCTTCATAAACCGCTTGTTATTTACAAAAGTAAACAGGCTAAATCAGAATTTGTGTTAATTATTAAGCGCTTAACTTTTCATCTTAAAAAACTCTAATAAATTTATTATATTTCGTAAAACAATTTGTTGTTAAATATTTAAAAAAAAAATAAAACTATCTGTTAAAAATTTTCGTAGTTATAACGATTTATCTGTATTTATTCTTTCATTAAAACCGTTACTTTATGGAAAAACAACTTTCCGCTCAGCGGCTAAGTCCTCCTGAGCATTTATCTTCAGAAAAAAAATTAGATCGCAGAAAATTTCTTTCTTATGTAGGTATATCTGCTTCGGTTATTACGGCTGCAGCGGCATGTACAAAAACACAAACTTCCACTCAGCAAGATTTAGCTAAAGCTGCTAATCAATCATTGATGGAAAAAAGCGTATTTGGCGATAGAAAAGTTATTGATCTTGGCAGCGGAGACATTGGCATATTAAATTATGCTTATGCATTAGAACAATTGGAAGCTGCTTTTTATACAAGAGTTGTAAGTTCTTTTTATTCTGGCATTGGTAGTTGGGAAAAGGCATTTCTTCAAGACGTGCAATATCACGAAGTGGCACATAGAGAATTCTTTAAAACTGCTTTAGGAAACAATGCCATACCTGAATTAACATTTAACTTTAGTTCAATTGATTTTTCTGGCAGATTAAGTGTTTTAAAAACTGCTAAGGCTTTTGAAGATACTGGCGTATCTGCTTATAACGGAGCAGGAAAATTGATTTCTAATCCTGATTATCTTTTATTAGCCGGGAAAATAGTTTCAGTTGAAGCAAGGCATGCGGCGTATTTCAGAGACCTGCTTGATTATAATTCTTTTGCAGATAACACAGTTGTTGATTCTAACGGATTAGACACTTCAAGAAGCCCGCAGGAAGTATTAACTATTGTTGATCCTTACATTAAAGAAAAATTAAACGGAGATCATTTACCTACTAATTAATTTAAAAATTTAAATTATGAACATTAATAATATAATTACAGAAATAGAAAAAGTAGACCCTGAAGTTTATGAAAGGCTCGATACCAGAAGAAATGCTATGCGCCAATTTGCAGGCATCGGAGGTAAAATTGCATTAACCGCTGTTCCGATTTTGTTTGGTGGTATGTTGAAAAAAGCTTACGGCCAAACCAATTCTGGTACTATGAAAATAATAGATGTTTTAAATTTTGCATTAACACTTGAATATCTTGAATCAGAGTTTTATATTCGGGGTGTTGCCAGTGAAGGCTTAATTCCGGCCGGACGGGATACAAAAAGTATTACAATTATAAGAGACCATGAAATAGAACATGTGGCATTTCTCAAAACTGCAATTAAATCTTTAGGTGGAACACCCGTATCAAAACCGAGCTTTGATTTCACGGCTGGTAACGGCTCACATAATGGTCCGTTTCGGGGCGTATTTATAAATTATACTATATTTCTTCAATTAGCACAAACTTTTGAAGATACTGGTGTTCGTGCTTATAAAGGTCAAGCGGCAAACCTTATGTCAAATAACGATGTACTAACTTATGCATTAGACATACATTCTGTAGAAGCACGCCATGCATCGCATATTAGAACAATGCGCAGAGGAATGACCAATGATCGTTCGATAAAATCTTGGATCACTGGCCGCCAAACGGGAGCAATAGGTGATGCGGTTCAGGCAAATTATGATGGTGAGGAAAACACTATTCAGGGCGGAGTAGAAATAACACATATTAATGGATATCCCATTGATCGTGATGCTGCAACTGAAAGTTTCGATGAACCCTTAACAAAACAGGAAATATTGAAACTTGTTAACCCTTTCATTGTTCCGCAATCTTAGTTTAATTGAGATAATTACAACATTTTCAATCTAAAAAAATTTATATGGCAGGCATAGGTTTTACTGAAATACTAATTATCGTAATCGCAATTCTCGTATTATTTGGAAGTCGTAAAATTCCTGAATTTATGAAAGGAATAGGAAAAGGAATACGTGAATTTAACGATGCAAAAGATGACAATAAATTGATTAAATAAAATTTAAATACGATAATAACTTTGCAATTATAACATCGAATTTATTGTTTTAATAAAAAGAGCTTATTCTATCCGCAACTTTGTTGCAATTTTAATTTATCTTTGCAAAAATTTATTGCAAGATGATTTTAAAAATTAACTGGGATGCAGTGGGAGTGGGCGCTTCAGTTGCCTGCGCTATTCATTGTGCGCTGTTGCCACTCGTGGTATCGTCGCTGCCTTTATTCGGAATAAACATAATTAATAATATTTCATTTGAAATATTTATGATTGCATTGGCTTTTTGTGTTGGCGCTTATTCATTGCATCACGGATGGAAAAAACATCATCAAAATTGGAAGCCGTTAATTGTTTTTTCTGCAGGTATTTTATTTTTATTCGCCAAACAAATATGGCACAATTTAGAATTTTGGTTTTTAACTCCTGCAGTTGTATTAATTGTTACCGCGCATTTTTTAAATTATCGTTTATCAGAAAAATAAATAATTATTATGCTGCAAATTCGATGGCAGAAAATTTATGTAACCAGCTTTAAATCTTTGCTCAGCTTCGTTGTGTCACTCACTTGTACGTCTCTTGTTGTTTATTCAGCAATTACGCAAAGCTGTAACTTATATTTCCATCTTTTTCATCATTTAATTGAATGCCGGATGCAGCTAATTCATTTCTAATTTTATCACTGGTAACATAATCTTTGCGCAAACGCGCTTGCTTGCGAATTTCAATCAATAATTCAATTGCATCATTTAATTGTTCATTCATCGGTTGTGTATTTTGTAAACCAAAAATATCTTCAACAAAACTTTTCATTTTTTGCTGAAGCAACAAAATAGTTTCTGGGCTTAATTCATCCATATCAATGTGCCTATCTTTTATTCCGTTGATAATCGGAACAAGCTCAAACATATTTGCAAGCACTTTTGCGGTATTGAAATCATCATTCATAAATTCATCAAATTCCGCAACCAGCTTTTGAACTTTTTCATCAAGCTCATTTGGTTGATGACTGATGGCAGATGATGAATTATCGATTTCCGATTTCCGATTTCCGATTTCCGGACTTTTAATTTCGGTCAGTTTCTTCAAATACTCATACGCTTCCCACAATCTTCGCAAACCTTTTTCTGCAGCTTTCAATGCATCATTACTAAAATCTAATGTTGAACGGTAATGTGTTTGCAAAATAAAAAAACGTATCGTCATTGGATGAAAAGCCTGATCAAGAAAAGGATGATTGCCGGAAAAAAGTTCAGTTAATTTAATAACATTATTGTAACTCTTTCCCATTTTTTTGCCGTTAATTGTAATCATATTATTATGCAGCCAATACTTCGCCGGCATTTCATGATTGCATACAACACTCTGCGCAATTTCACATTCGTGATGTGGAAATTGAAGATCCATTCCGCCGCCATGAATATCAAATTCATCGCCCAAATATTTTGTACTCATTGCCGAACATTCAATATGCCAGCCCGGGAAGCCATCACCCCACGGGCTTTTCCAGCGCATAATATGTTCCGGCGGCGCATTTTTCCATAAAGCAAAATCGGTTTTATTGCGCTTTTCTTCCTGGTTATCCAGCTCTCTTGTTGTTTCAATCATTTCTTCCAAAACTCTTCCGCTTAATATTCCGTAGGGCAATCCTTTTTTTGCAAAATGTTCATTATATTTTTCAACATCAAAATAAACTGAGCCATTTACAACGTAAGCAAAACCATCATCAATAATTTTTTTTATCATTTCAATTTGTTCCACAATATGTCCGGTTGCAGTTGGTTCAATGCTTGGTTCCAAATTGTTGAAAGCACGCATTGCCGAATGAAACATGTTTGTATATTTTTGAACCAATTCCATCGGTTCTAATTTTTCTATCACTGCTTTTTTGCTTATCTTATCTTCAGCTTCGCGACCTTCTTCTTCAAAATGTCCAGCATCAGTTATGTTGCGCACGTATCTTACTTTATAACCAAGATATTGCAGGTAGCGAAAAATAATATCGAACGTAATAAATGGTCGTGCATGACCAAGATGGCTTTCGCCACTTACGGTTGGGCCGCACACATACATGCCCACATGATTTGGAGTAATGGATTTGAAAATTTCTTTTTGACGCGAAAGTGAATTATATACTTTTAGCTGCGACATTTATAATTAAAGATTTAAGATTTAAGATTGAATATTGAAAATAGAAATAGTTACTGAATTAATCAGCAGCAAAACAACAACAATATTTGAAGGATAATTTCATTATTTGCGAAGATATTATTTTTTTAAACTCATATCTGAAATCAGCATCAGATGGTCGCTTAAATTTTCGTCTATCATTTCAAATTGATGAACATTAAAATTGTTATCAGGCAAAATGTAATCAATGCGCAAAGTGGGCGCCAGCGCAATGTAGGTGCGGCCTACGCCGAAACTTTTTGCAAGAAAAGCATCCTGTCTTTGCCCGCGAATATGAAAATAAGTAAACGAATTGGGCACATCATTAAAATCGCCGCAAACAATGCAGGGATAAGGACTTTTATCCGTTTCTGTTCTCACCGTTTCTGCCTGAATTCCTCTGCGTGTAAAAGCTAATTTCATTTTACCAAAAAGGTTTTTTGAAGCTGCTAATGCTTCTTGATCCTGGTCTTTTATTTTTTCCATATTAGCATAATCATTGCTTTTGAATAAGAAGGATTGAAGATGCAGCGTATAAATTCTTATCGTGTCATTATTTTTCTTAACATCAATGTAGATAAGGCTTTCAGCGATATTACCCGGATATTTTATTTTACCTGAATCAATAATCGGATATTTTGAAAAGATGATGCTGCCCGCCAAATAAAAGCCATTTCTTTTTTCATAATCTTTCGAAAAAAAATAATATGGGAATTGCGAAGTAAATAAACCGATGTTATCCGCCTCAGCACCTTGCGTGTAAGAATCATTAAATTCCTGCAGGCAAATAATATCAGGGTTTTGTTTTAAAATAAGGTTCGCAATTTCAGTTCGGTCGTGTTTTTTTATTTCTTTATCATTGCTTAATCCATACATACTGGCCACATTCCAATCTACAATTCTTAAAACAGAATTTGGTTTATTATTGTTGAAATCGGAATGAAAATGTGTAGCAAATAAAACACTCATTTGGTTCCATCCAATTAATAAACTAAAAAATGGGATTAAGAAAAATATCGGTTTTATTATCAGCCAAAATATGATAGAGAAAATCAGAAGAATTATTAAATAAGGAACGCTCAATCCTAAAAATCCTATCAGCCACCAATGCGCTGGATTTAAATACGGCGCAAGACATGCAAGCAAAAATGCAATGCACACAAAAATGTTGAGCGTTATAAAAAACCATTTAAAAAATTTTCTGAAAACGCTTTTTGCCATACGTAAATTTAAACGAATTGCAGTTAAGCATTATTACTTCCATTGCAAATCTGTGATGACGGGATAATGATCGGATAGTTTTTTTTCTTCCACTTTGCATTGCAAAACTTTTAATTTTTTATCTGCAAAACAAACATCAATTCTAAGTGTTGGGATAATTTTATAAAAAGTTGTGCCCAATCCAAAACCTTTTTCAAGAAATGCATCTTGCAAATCATCTTTTAAAATCCGATAATTGTACGAAGCCGGCGTTGTATTCATATCGCCGCAATAAACTACCGGATACGGGCTTGCAGCAACGGTTTTACGAATAATTGTAACTTCTTTTTCATGAATTATTTCTGTTTCTTTTAGCTTAGTTAAAATAGGATGTTTACGGTCGTAAGTAAGTTTGTAAATATTTTTTCCCTTATCTGCAGCACGCGAAGTATCTGTATAAAGTGAGAATGATAAAAGATGTGCAGTAAAAATGCGAACGCGTTTATTTTGAAAAATAACATCAGCATAAGCAAGGTTTTCATTTCCATTAATATCAATTTTAATTCTGCTACTATCTGCAAATGGTTTTTTTGAGAAGATGACTACGCCTTGTTTATATTTTGCAGATTTAAAATAATTTACGCTGTCATCAGAGCAATAATTAAAATGATAACCAATAGAATCTAACAGATGCTGAACGGAAATCATGGGTGCGCCGTTTTCTATATTTTTATATTCCTGAAAACACATTATATCAGGATTTAATTGTTGAATTGTTTTTAGCATTTGGGTTCTTACATCTGAAAGATGCCAGCTTTCAGGAAATGGATTTTGAAAATCTTCTACATTCCACGTCATTATCCGCAATGAATTACTATCTTTTTTTTGATGCCAATTATCTGCATTAAAAGCAAAACTGTTTACTGTATTTCTATAACCAAAAAAAAGAGCTATTAATAAGAGCCAGCCTAATTTTTTTGAGATAAAAAAACTAATAATGCAACAAATAATTATCACAATTAAAATGTAAGGAAATGCAATTGCAAATATGCTGATATAAGAAAAAAAAGTAGGAGGAATGAATGTGCTCGCTGAAGCGATTAAATAAAAAATCAAAAGAAAAACGCATAAAATTATCCAGGAAGTTTTGAGGAATTTTTTCATGCAGTTTATGTAAACTTAAATATCTTCCTGACTGGCTTTTTTTAGAAATTCTTTTTCTTCATCAGTTAAAAAATGATAGCCGTTTTGATTGATCTTGTCTAAAATTTCATCCACTCTTTGCTGCGTAATATGCGGTGTTTTTTCAAAAGGTTTTTTTGTTGCTTTATAAAAAAGCTGTTGTTGGGATGGCGGTTTTACATATTTTTTTTCAGGATTAAATAAGTTATCGAACCAGTGCATAAAATTTATCATCCATGTACTCCAGTCTTTTCCTTTGCGTAATTGTTTTACAAAAATAAACCCCATGCCGCCGGCTGCTAAATGTGCCATTGCAACAGCGCCGCTGTTACCAGCAACTGTGGCATAATCAATCGCAACAAAAATCAGCGTTAAAATCCATAGCGGAATTCCGCCGTTGAGCATGGGAAAAATTTTATAATCAGGCGCTAAAATAGTAGTAGCAATAGCCACTGCCATTACAGATGCGCCGGCGGTTAAAAAAGGCCCGGTATCTTTTAATGACGGAATAAGATTTGTTGCAAGCAAAAAGAAAACACCGCCGATAAATCCACCATACAAATAAATAGGTATTAATTTGGTGTTGCCAGCCAGATCCTGCAAAATATAACCGAAACCCCAAAGCCAAAGCAAGCTGCTGATAAGCGACCAAATACTTTCATGCGTAAACATGTACGTAAAAATTGTCCAAGGTCTTGAAGTAAAATTATCAATATTTGAAGGCAGCGTTAACCAGTTTAAAACCTGGTTGTAAAAATCAGTAAGCGAAACATCAGACACTACATAAATTAACTTAGTAAAATTTACTAACACAAACACCACCGCATTTATAATAATTAACCAGGTGAGGGCATTATTATCCTGCCCAAGTCTTATGCGATTGCGTTTATTTTGTTCAATTACACCCATGCCTAAAAATATACATCAAAATTGAAAAAAAGAAATTTAATTTGCTCTGAACTTTTTATTAATAAAATGTTCGCCGGTTTTTTTTATTCCAAAAATAGACAAGAATCAGGCCGACTAAAGCGCCGCCTAAATGTGCTACATGCGCAATATTATCACCGGCAGAATTTTGGAAAGTTGAAAATAATTCAACCGCTATATAACCTATCACAAACCATTTTGCTTTAATCGGTAAAAAAAAGTACAAATAAATATATGTATTCGGAAAAAGATAACCAAAGGCAGCAAGGCAACCGAAAATTGCTCCCGAAGCGCCAAGTGTTGGCTCATTTAAATTTGTAATCAGTGCATCATTTGCTGCAGCCGGCGAAACAGAAAGCGTGCCCGTTTGCGATTGCCCGTATTTAGAAATAAAACTCTCCAGCGTTGCAACAGAATTTATTGCATTAAATTGCGAAATCATATTTTGTGTTTCAAAATAGAGAACCAACAAATGGCACAACGCTGCACCTAAACCGCAAACAATATAAAAAATTAAAAACTTTTTTGGTCCCCAAAGATTCTCTAAAATTGAACCAAACATCCACAAAGCAAACATGTTAAAAAAAATATGATCAATTCCGCCATGCAAAAACATGTGCGTAATTAATTGCCATGGTTGAAACAAAGGACTTTGCCATGTGTGAAGTGCAAAAGTATCTTCAAAAAAATTTGTGTTTTTTCCAACAGTTACCTGCGCAATAAAAATAAGAACATTAATTATGATAATGTTTTTTATGATGGTTGGCAATATTTGAAATCTGCCCGGGCGGAATTCTGTCATTTAAAAAAGATTAGTCTTTCAATTTAAGTTGTACAATATTTTCGATATGATGCGTATGCGGAAACATATCAACCGGTTGAATTTTTTCTACTGAATATTTTTCGCTCAGCAAATACAAATCGCGTGCTTGCGTAGCAGGATTGCAACTTACATACACAATTATCGGCGCTTCTGTTTCAAGCAATTTTGTTACCAATTTTTGATGCATTCCTGCGCGCGGCGGATCGGTAATAATTACATCCGGTTTGCCACTCACTTCAAAAAAATCTTCATTGCAAATATCTGTTACATCTCCTTTAAAAAAAGTTGCATGTGCAATATTATTTATTGCAGCATTTTCTTTTGCATCTGCAATTGCTTCCTCAATCAATTCCACGCCGATAATTTTTTTCGCTTGTTTGCTTACAAAAATACCAATACTGCCCGTTCCGCAATATAAATCGTACACTATTTGTGTGCCGTTTAATTCCGCAAATCCGCGTGCAATTTTATAAAGTTTTTCCGCTTGTTTTGTGTTTGTTTGAAAAAAAGATTTAGGGCTTATTTTGAATTGAAAATTTTCTAATTGTTCTATAATAAATCCTTTTCCAAAATAAATTTTCGGTTGCAGATCGTAAATGCTGTCATTTTTTTTTGGATTGATAGTAAAAAGCAATGTAGTGATTTCAGAAAATTTGTTTAATAATTCGCGTGCTAAAATTTGCTGGTGTTTTTCATCTTCATAATTCACCACAATATTTATCATTAATTCGCCGGTAGTTGTATTGCGCACCTGAAGATTTCTAAGCCAGCCTTCATGCAATTTTATATCATAAAAAGGCAAATGATTTTCTTTTGCATAATTGGCGATTGCTTTTCTTATTTCATTTGTTGGCTCATGTTGCAAATGACAAACATCAATTTCAACAACCTTATCAAAAACGCCTTTTGTATGAAAACCGGCGGCAGCCTCTCCCAAATCCTCTCCAAAGGAGAGGGCTTTTTGCTCGCGAAGTTTTCGAAATTCTTTTTCAGGAATAAAACGTTTGTTTGAAAAAGTATATTCTACTTTGTTGCGATAATGTGTTGTTTCATCACATCCAATTATCGGCAATATTTTCGGTAAATTAATTTTACCAATTCTTTGCAAATTATCTGCAACTTGGTTTTGCTTATAAAATAATTGTTTTTCGTATGGGAGCATTTGCCATTGACAGCCGCCGCAAACACCAAAATGTTTACAAAAAGCATCAATTCTTTCAAAAGAATATTTTTTAAAATGAAGCGGAAAACCTTCTGCCCAATCTTTTTTATTTTTAAACAGTTGTACATCCACAACATCGCCCGGCACCGTGTTTTCAATAAAAATAACTTTGCCATTTATGCGACTCAGCGATCTTCCTTCCGCTGCATAATCTTCAATCAATACATCTTTTAAAATAACCGTTTCTTTTTTTCTTCTCACGCAGCAAAGTTAATGGCTGTTTAAAAAGTTGAAACAAGAAATTCATGATTAACTTGCGCAATCTTCTTTTTAAATATTTTTACAATTCAACAAAGAAAAATGATGAGACTATTAATTTGCTTTTTCTTGTGCACATTTGTTTCGTTTTTGCAAGCGCAAACAACAAAAAAAATAAATACGGTTGCTGCTAAAACTATTGCACAGCCTGCGTTTGAAGGCTATTCCATTCATGTTACAATTAAACCATATAAAAATAAAAAGTTGTATTTAGGATGTTATTATGGAAAGTATAAAAATTTGGTTGATTCAGTTTTTTTAGATGATAAAAGTGAAGCAGTTTTTAAAGGAAAGGAAAAATTACCGCAAGGGATTTATTTTCTCGTTTCACCGGAACGCGCTATTATGTTTGAAATTTTTATGGATGAACAACAGCATTTTTCAATTAAGGCAGACAGCGTAAATTATAGCAATGTAATTTTTACCGGCTCAAAAGAAAACAGTCTATTTCAGGAATATACAAGTTTTATTTCAAAACAAATTCCGCAAATTACTTCGCTGCAGCAACAACTGAAAACGGCTTCTGCAGCGGATTCCGCACGCATCAACACCGATCTTAAAAAATTAAATAAAGCAATTGCTGATTACAGAGACGACATTATAAAAAATCATTCAAAATCTATGCTGGCTTTATTTTTTAAGGCAGTGAAATTGCCCGATCTGCCAGATAAAAATATGAATGCAACACAAGCTGCGTATTATATAAAGCAACATTATTGGGATGGCGTTTCATTTACTGATCCTCGTTTGCTGCGCACACCTTTTTTTGATTCGAAGCTGGACGAATATTTTAAATATTATATTTCTGCTGAGCCGGATTCAATCAGCGCTGAAATAAATTATATGTTGCTTTCTTCACGCACCAATCCTGAACTTTACAAATATTTGCTTGGTAAATTCACCGATAAATATATGAATCCTGAAATTATGGGTCAGGATAAAGTATTCATTTTTTTATTTGATAATTTTTATGCGAAGGGCGATACAACATGGTTAAGTGCCGCACAAAAAAAATATATTTTTGACCGTGCTTATAGTCTAATCGCAAATCAAATCGGCGAACCCGCGCCCACATTAGATTTGGTTGATTCATCAGGCAAAACAATTTCATTGTATAATGTGCAGGCACCGTTTACTGTTGTTTTGTTTTGGGATCCTGATTGCAGCCATTGTAAAGTTGAAGTGCCGCAGCTTGATTCAATGTATGAAGCAAAATGGAAAGCGCAAGGCATAAAAATTTTTGCGGTAAATGTGGCGGATGCTGCACTGAAAAACTGGAAAAATTTTGTTGCAGAACATCATTTAGAAGATTGGATAAATGTGTATCAGCCTGCGGAACAACGCCGTGCGGAAGCAACTTCTAATCAACCAAATTATCGTCAATTATATGATGTTTTTCAAACGCCAACATTGTATTTGTTAGACAGTTCAAAAAACATTATTGCAAAAAAATTGAGCCTCGAACAATTTGATGATGTAATTCAAGCCAAAATAAAAAATGCACATGGCACTCCAAAACAATAATTATTTAGAATGAAAAAGTTGCTCTTATTATTATCTGTTATTTATTTTAATGTTTCCCAAAGCCAATTACTTTTTACTTATGGCACGAAGCAAGTTACAAAAGATGAATTTTTAAAAGCATTTTATAAAACGCCAACGCAAGACAGTAACAGAAAAAAAGCATTGCAGGAGTATCTTGATTTATATATCAACTTTAAATTAAAAGTGCAGGCAGCTTACGATGAAAAATTAAATACAGATGCTAACTATAAATTAGAAGCAGAAAATTTTAAAACGCAGTTATCCGAAAATGAAATTAACGAAGAAGCCAATATAAATCAATTAGTGCAGCAGGCTTTTGAACGAAGTAAGAAAGATATTCATTTGTTACAAATATTTATTGAAACACCCGCAAACGCAGACACAGCAGAAGCCTGGCAACAAATTAATAAAGCATATAACGATTTAAAAAATAGGAAAAATTTTAACGAAGTTGTTGCTGGTTATTCTTCAGACGCAACGCAAAGCGACTTGGGGTATATTACTGTTTTTATATTACCTTATGAAATTGAAAACATAGTTTATGCACTAAAGCCGGGAAATTTTTCTCAGCCTTATCACAGCAATATTGGCTATCATATTTTTTTGAATAATGATGAAAGACCTGCTGAAGGCAAACGAATTATTTCTCAAATTTTATTTGCAATTCCACCATCATTTAATGAAGAAGAAAAAAAAGCTGTTGCAAAAAAAGCAGATTCTGTTTATCAATTATTGCAGCAAGGTGCCAATTTCCAACAAATGCAGCAACAGTTTAGTACTGTATCTTCCTCAGATAATAATACATTAACTTTCGAAGTTAATGTTGGCGAATACAGTTACGATTTTGAGCAGCAGGTTTATTCATTAAAAAATCCTGGCGATATCAGTAAGCCATTTACAACTGCGTATGGTTATCATATTTTGCAATTAAAAAAAATTGAACCGGTAAGCAGCGATTCGAATGATGTGAGTGCAAAGGCAGCACTACAGGAACAAGTTCAAAAAGATAATCGCTTAGCTGTAGCAAAAAAAAATCTTGTAACCAAATGGTTACGCACTACATCATATAAACCTGCACAATACGATGTAAATGAATTATGGAAATATACAGACAGTACTTTGAAAGGCAAATCAACAAAAGCATTTAAAAACATCAATAAACAAACTATATTATTTTCTTTTGAGAAACAAAATATAACTGTAAATGATTGGATAAATTTTGTAAGAGATTTAAAAGAATCTGAAAATAATCTTGCAACAAAATCATATTCAATAATCATGAAAGAATTTATAAATACCAGTTGCAGCGATTATTACCGCTCACATTTAGATGAATACAATAAAGCGCTTGATGAACAAATAAAAGAATTTAATGAAGCCAATTTACTATTTGCCGCAATGGATAAACATGTGTGGAGCAATGCCGGACAAGACAGTGTTGGATTAAAAAATTATTACAACAAACACCGTGCAAATTATAAATGGGCGCCAAGCGTGCGCGCTTTAATTGTAACAGCTTCAAATAAGCAAATGGCAAAAGAAATAGCTGATAAATTAAAGAATAATTTTTCAAACTGGCATTCAATAATTAATTCTTATGGAAATGCTGCAAGTGCCGACAGCAGCAGGTTTGAGCAGGATCAGTTGCCCGTAAAAAATATACAATTTATAAATGGATTTATTTCTGCACCTGAAAAAAATCCTTCTGATGAAACTTATAATTTTATCTATATAATCAATGTTTTCCCGCAGCCTGCGCAGCGCAGTTTTGAAGATGCAAAAGGAATGGTTATAAACGATTATCAGCAAATAATTGAAGCAAAATGGATTGAGGAATTGAAGAAAAAATATCCGGTAAAAGTGAATGAGGAAGTTTTTGAAAGTATTAAATAATTTCACTGCACCAATTTTTCTACTCTCGTTACTCTTCCGTCTTTACTCATGCCTTCAAGCACTACGCGAAAGGAATTTGTTACATCGTTATTGTAAAATTCCAACCTTATAATATGTTTATCAGAACTCGTTAATATCATCGGGTTCCAGTACAGTGTAGAGCGAATATCGTCCTGTTCATTCCTCTGATCGAAAGTGCCATAGTTGGGCGAATAAAATTCTTTCATCACTGTATAACCTCCAACAATTTTATATGGCATTCCTTTGCCTGTAGTGGTTGTTTTTTTATCGCCGCCTTTGCGTGTATAAATAGCAATTGCTCCGCCAGCACCATTGCTGCTGCCCACAAATGGCGGGCGAAAAACTTTTACATAAGCAACATCATTCATGCTCATATCGTTAAGCTGGCTAACATCTACCGGCATTTCATCTAAAAAAACCTGCGGCGTTCCACCACGCCAGCTTAAACTCGTATTTGTGCCATTTATTGTAATCATTAAACCGGCAACTCTTCCCTGCAAATAACTAAAAACACTTGGCGAAATTTGCGCGTTTGGATCATCAACTATATCAAATTGATATGCATCGTTACTTTGAAATAAAGGTGAAGTATATTTTTCATCTAATTTTTCTAAAGGCGATTTTGCTTTTGTTGTAACGGTTACTGCCTGTAGTGTTGCGCCATGCAATAATTTTTGTAAACTTTCCTGTTGCTGCGCTAAAAAAAGATTACGATAATTGCCGCTGGTATCAAACCATGTATTACTTTTATCAACAAAAATATTTTTTGGAACAGGCAATAAACCATTTGAAAATGTTAATGCGCTTACTTCTGCGAGATTAGTAGGAAATTGATAATATATTTTCAGCGTATCAAAAAATAGAAAGCCGGGCTCCGAAAATTTTCCATCCGATCTTAATGGTATTGTCATGGTTTTTTGCGTAGAATCTTTTGCGCGAATTATTGCAATCATTTCGCCGGCTGCTCTTATTTGATCTGCGGATGCACCAAATACTCTGCCCGAAAAATTGAGATAAGAAGTATCTTTTTGATATTTTATTTCAGGCAATCTTTCCTGCACAACCTCATTCCATTTAAACCGGCGCCAGCCATGCGTTAGCATAACAAGATCAAGATTTTTTTCTGCATCTTTATCATCAGAAAAATAATAAGATGGATTGAAAACATTTCCTTTTAAATCGCCTGTTAATAAAAAATGTGCAATAATATTATCACTCGTATCAACACCAATTCCTGCATCGGTTACTGCAACAGATAAATTGGTTTGAAGCGAATCGGGCACATCAATTACCAAAACATTTCTTCCTCTTTTTGCAAGTCCTAAAACACTAAAACCAACTTCGGGTAAAAAAATTGCATCGCGGTTGTTAATGAAGCAAATGCGTTCTGCAAGAGGATTCCAGCTTTCATCAAATAAAGTTATTTGCAAAATGCCGGTTGGTAATTGTGTTGTTGGAATAGAACCATTTGTTTGAGAAATAGTTTCGAGATTTATATTTGCCATATAAATTAACTGTTGCTGAAATGTTGCAACAACATGCAGTTGTTTTAAATTATCTGCAACATTTTCTGTGCGCTGAACAATAAAATTTCTTTTATTATTTTCAATATTTATTTGCAAACTTGCTCCTGCATTTTTCGCAGCAGGCAAAGCAGTTTCATGTATATTTTTTTGTTCGTCAAACCATTTGGCAGTATAGGTTTCGCCGGTTTGCGGCTGCAGAAAAAAGTAACCCATTCCGTCATGCATTACTTTTAGCGAATCAACAATAACACCTTTATTATTTTGTATAACACCTTTTATTTTTACAGGTCTTCCGTATTGATCGTTTGCTTTAAATGCAATTTTATTTTTTATGCCATTAATTGCATCGCCACCTTCGGGAAAAAAATTGATACTCGCCAATATTTTTTCTTTATAATTATTCAAACTATTTTTTTGAATGATGTGAATATTTTTTTGATAGATAAAAGCCGAATCAAAATTCAGCATCCAGCTTGTGTAAGCCTTTACGTAAATTGTTTTTCCGCTGAAATTGGAAGGCACTTCAAATTGGCCACGCGCAGATGCTTCCACAATTGGCGCTGTGGTATGAAGCAATAAATTCCCATCCTCATCTATCCAATCAACATAAAAATTTTTGCTGATGTTGCTCGGGTAAATTCCGGCCATTATATACGCTTTAAACCAAATGGTTTCGCCCGGCGCATAAGCCGGCTTATCGAACTGCAGATAAGCTTTCTCCTGCTGAAATTGATCGGCATAGACATTTAAAACTGAATCAATTTTTTGAGCACATAATTCATGTGAAAAAAAAATTATAGTTACAATTAATAAGAGTATTTTTTTTGAGCGCCAATAAACGAACATAATTTTCAGTAATTAAGAACGCGGCAAATTAATGTAATAAACCCTAATAAAAATGTTAGAAATAAAGAGATAAAAAACGAAAAATATCTTTTTAGAAAACATCAATTAATTTCAAACCATAAAAACTCATTTTTATGCAACGAATTTTTCTTTGTTTATTTTTATTGATTTCTTCGGTTGTTTTTGCACAAAAAACAGACACACATTTGCAAAGGCAAATTGAAAGTTTATTAAAAAATTTTAACGGCGATGTTGGCGTGTATGTGCATGATTTAAAAAAAGATAAAATTGTTTCTATCAACAGCGATACTGTTTTTCCTACGGCGAGCATGGTAAAAATGTCAATATTAATTGGTGTGATGGATAAAATAAATAAAGGCGAATTGGATTATCATCAGCGCATGACTTACACCGACTCTTTATATTATGACGAAGGCGATGATATGCTCGCATCGTTTAAACCAGGCTCAACAATCGAATTAAGCAAGCTTCTTTTATTGATGTTAAGTACGAGCGATAATTGCGCGAGTCTTTGGCTGCAAGGCCTTGCTGGCGGCGGCGTTCGCATCAATCAAATATTAGATAGTTTGGGCATAAAAAATTATCGTGTTAACAGCAGAACGCCGGGCAGAGAAAAAAATCGCGAACAATATGGCTGGGGGCAAACTACACCAAAAGATATAGCAACAGTGATGGAACGCATTGCAATAAAAAAAGATATTTTTAATACAAGAGCTTGCGAAAAAATGTTGCGTTTATTGGGCCGGCAATATTGGGATGAAGAAGCGCTTTCGCAAATTCCGCCCGGGGTTTTTGTTGCGGATAAAAACGGCGCAGTTGATGAAAGCCGCAGCGAAGTTGTGTTTGTAAATTGCGAACATCCTTACATATTTTGCATTTGCACAAAAAATAATAAAGACACAAGCTGGCAATATAATAATGAAGCGTGGGTGCTTATCAGAAAATTATCTGCGTTATTATGGAAGTATTATAATCCACAATCAAACTGGGTTGCAGAATCGATTATAAAATAAATGCTTTTTATTTTTATGTTCAGATTTGCTGAATAAAGAACAAGGCGTACAAGTGAGTGACACAACGAAGTTGGATAAAGATTTAAAGCTGGTTCCAAAAAAAATTACTGTTAATTCAATTAAAATAATAATTAATTTTTGAGTATGAAATTAATAAATCATTAAAATAATTTATGCCTGAATTAATTATTTATACCGATGGTGCAGCGCGTGGAAACCCCGGCCCGGGCGGGTTTGGCGTTATTTTAATGTATGGAAATAAACAAAAAGAACTTTCCACCGGCTATCGTTTAACAACGAATAATCGCATGGAATTAATGGCAGTAATTGCAGCGCTTGAAGCGCTTACAAAAAAAAATATTTCTCTTACAATTTATACTGACAGTAAATACGTGCTGAACAGCGTTGAAAAAAAATGGTTAGATAATTGGATAAAAACTGATTTTAAAGGAGGTAAAAAAAATAAAGATCTGTGGCAGCGTTATTACAATTTGGCAAAGGATTTTACTATAAAATTTAATTGGGTAAAAGGGCACGATGAAAATATATTTAATAATCGCTGCGATGCGCTGGCAACAGCCGCTGCTGATGGAAAAAATTTGTTGATTGATGAAGGATATGAATTTGCTGATAAAAATTTTACTGCGTTTGAATAAAATTATTTAAAATAATTCCTGTTCATCTGTGTAATAAGTTTTTCTTGAGTTAATTGGCTTTTGATGAATGGTTGCGCCGGTTGGGCTTTTTTTCTTTTTTGCATTATGAATGTCTAAAAAATCTCTCACTTCGCCGCTGATTATTTCTGGATGTGTTTTTTTAATTTGCTTTTCGGCATCTTCTAAAACCTTCTTTATTGATTTTGCTAAGGCTTTTATTTTTTCATCCGTTATTTTATTGCAAACAGAAAAGGGAGAAATTTTTGCATTCCATAAAATTTCATCGGTATAAGCATTTCCTATTCCACGAATTTTATGCTGATCTAACAGAAAAGTTTTTATATTTCCTTTTGCTTTTTGTAATTGCTCTTTTAAAAAATCATAGTTTATTTGTTTTGATAATGCATCCGGCGCATCTTTTTTTTCAGGATTTAAAGTTGGTGTTGCCATTGCCTGAAAATCGGTTAAAGCCAGACCGGTGTTATTATCAAACAATAATTCTATAATTGTGTATTTGTTTTCATTTTTATTTTCAAACAAAAATAATTGCCCGTGCAGCATTAAATGCAAGCCCAAAATTTCACCGTTTTCAAATACAAAATGCAGTTCTTTTCCTGCTCTGCAAATTTCCTTAAGTTTTTTTCCTTCCAAATTTTTTTTCAATTCCGTTTCTGATACATTTAATTTTTTATCGTTTTTAACAGTAATTTTTTTTAGTGTTTTTCCAGCTAATTTTTTATTAAGATTTTGACTAAACACTTGCAGATCGGGTAATTCAGGCATTATTTTATTTATTTTTTATTTTTATTTTTTATTTATTTTTTATTCGTACCAATAAAAAATTTCTTCTCAAGTTTTTCCATCATATTCTACTTCTAAAGGAACAGGGTCTTTTTCTAACTGCGCAATTAGTTCCTGCAAAAATTTTACTAATCTTTTTCGTTGCGTTTTTGCGGTTGCACTCCATTTTTCTTTATCCGCGCGTTTATGTGCGAGCTTGTATTTAAACCTGTCATTGAAGTTGTGTAGTCGTTTGCATTTAATTTTCGCACGTTTTGATGCGCTAAAATATACCAATGATATTCGGTGCCTACGGGAACGCCGGAACATTCAGGAGCGTGGCCTGCTCTGCGTTTGGTAACAGCGTAAGAAATTTCCCAAAGGTCGGGCGTTATTTTAGTTTCTTTCCAATCACCTTTATCGTAATGCCATTTGTGGCTTCTGCCAACGCGCATTCCGGTGTATTGATGACCTTCAAATTCTTTGAATTCATTATAAGTTTCAGAAAGATCTTTTTGCGCTTGTTTTTTCTGCACTTTTGGTTTATTTATTTTTACAGCAGTTGCTTTCGATTCTTTTTTTTTGTTGGTAATTGTGTTTCCATGGCGAGCAATTTTAATTAATGATGTATTAATTTGGTTTCATATTTTATGCCAGTTTATTTTATTTGCAGCGATTATAATAAAACAGTCTTTTTAAAATATTTTTCTTTCCCATTCGTCTTCCTTATTATAAGAAATCAATTATTCATTTTAAAAACAAAAAACATGTACTACAATCAGTCGTGTGCCACCAAAGGCAATTATGGAAACAGGAACCAGCACCTGTTCATCCGCTCAATGCAAAGAGCTACTGTAAACATTTACAAAACAGACAATAGCTACGAAATGCTGGTATTTGCACCTGGCCGCATCAAAGATAATTTTCATCTTGATGTAAAAGGAAATGAACTCACCGTTTCTTATACCCCGCCCGAAGGATTTCCCAAACAGGAATGGATAAGGCGTGAATATAGTCGCGGTGGATTTGAAAGAACATTTACGCTCGATGAATCAGTAGATGCAGCAAACATTACAGCAAAATATGCAGATGGCGTACTGCAGGTAAGTTTGCCAATAATTGCCGGCAAAGAAACTACTCAGCATGAAATACCGATTAACTGAGTAAAATAAAAAAGCAATAAAAAGGTGATGACTTAAAAAGTGATCACCTTTTTTTTATTTGTAAATTCAAGGAAGTTTTAACGCTTAATTTCTTTTTAAAAATTAAATATTAAAATTTATATTTTATATTTGCAAAATAAAACCAAAATTATATTTAGAAATATAATAGTTGATTAAAATCTAATCCTTTAAAAACAATTACTAAAAAATTGCACGCCTCATTATTGTTATACATTTATTTCCCGCTTGAAAAGGCTTCTAAACAACAACATGTAAAAGATTTTAGGGATGATAAACTGAATCATTTCTCAAAAAAAATTAGCATAAAAGAGATTTAAATAAATAAAATATAAATGATTGAAGAACTTTTTTAAAATTAGATTTAATGCTGTGTTGCAAAAATTAACATGCTGATTTTTGATTTTTTAAACGTAAATAGCTTTTATTTTGCGTTTTTTTGTTGATGAGAAAATTATTTAAAATACAATATTCAATTTTTATTTATGAATGAAAATAAAGCTGCAGTAGTAAAAGAAGATGAATTTGACTTTAAAAAAGTACTATCAAAATTTACATCTTACTGGAAATTATATGTATTATCTCTTATTCTTTTCATTATTGCCGGCGTATTATTTATTTTGTATGTAACACCACTTTATAATGTACATGCAGAAGTATTAGTCTCGGAAGATCAAAATGGAAACTCTTCATCCTCGTCTTCACTTTTAGCCTCAAGTGCATTAAGCAGTTTTAGCGGATTGCTGGCAACGCCCACCAATGCAAACAATGAGCTCTCTATTATTCAAACCAGAGATTTGCTTACCAAGGTGGTGCGCGATTTAAATTTAAATATAGTTTATTACCGCAAAGGATTTCCTTCAAAAGAGCTATATAATAAAAGCCCTTTTAATGTAAATTTTATACCGGTTTCAGATTCTGTTGTATTAACCACTTTCAATATTAGCTTTCCAAAATTAGGTCAAAGCCCCACTTTTTCTATTAGTAGTGATGATCTGGATACTGCTTTCAAGGCGAAATTTAATGATACTATCCGTACCAGGATAGGGAAAGTTTATATTTCAAAAACAGGTCAGCCTTTTGAAAAAGCGGATTATTCTTTTACATTAAATTCAATTGATTATACAGTGTACACGATGATTATGAATGAAAATCTTACAGCTCAAATCACCGATCCGGAAACCACGATTATTACGCTGATTTACACTAAATGTAATGTACCTAAAAAAGGAGAAGATATTTTAAATGATTTAATTGACAAATATATTGAAAGAGATCTTAATACTAAAAATCAGATATCAGATAGCACAATTTCATTTATTAATGCCAGAATAAATATTGTGGGTGCCGAATTAAACCATATAGAATTAGATATTCAAAATTTTAAGCAAAATAATAAAATCGCTAATCTTGGTGAGCAGTCAAAATTATTGGTAACAAACGCAAGCACCTATTACAATAAGCAAAATGAAGTAGATGTTCAGCTGGATGTTATAAAAAGTATGCTGAATTATATACAGGACGATAAAACCAATAGCAGGCCAATACCTTCTACTCTAAATAACGACCCCACTTTTTTAAGTTTAGTAGGAAAATATAATCAACTTGTACTTGAAAAAGATAAAGCTGCACTTGTTACTACCGAGTCCAATCCTGCTACGCAAAATTTGGATGAAGCTATAAGAAACGTAAGAACCGATTTGGTAAACAGCTTACAAAATCAGCAAAAAGCATATCAAACAAGTAAAGACCAAATTGTTCAGCAAAATTCTTTAATGGCAAACATGGTGAATGAAGTTCCGGTTCAGGAACGCCAGTTTGTAGATTTATCAAGGGAAGAAAGTGTAAAACAAGCTTTGTATCAATTTTTATTGCAAAAAAGGGAAGAAACTGCAATTACAAAAGCATCTAATATACCCAATTCAAGTATTATTCAGGCACCCAAATCTGATGCATTACCTTATTTTCCAGGTAAACTTTTAGTTTTTGCGGCTTGCTTTTTACTGGCATTAATTGTACCTACAACTTATATAATATTTAAAAATGCTTTGCATAAACGTATTTATTCAAGAGAAGATGTAACTGAAGTTACTAACGCAAATATTTTAGCCGAAATAAGTCATAGCGACGAAGGCGGTAATCTTTTGCCAATTAAAGAAATGGGAAGATCTATTTTAATAGAACAATTCAGAACCTTTAGAACGAATATGGATTTTTTAACAGGGCAAACAAAATGTTCAAAAATACTTGTTACTTCATCAATGGCGCAGGAAGGTAAATCTTTTGTTTCGGTAAATCTTGCACAAATTTATGCCATCTCCGGTAAAAAAGTGTTGTTAATGGAAATGGATTTACGTCGCCCGCGCCTTTCCGCAATGTTGGGTATGAGCAATGAAATGGGTTTCACAAATTATATTATTTCGCAAAAATCTGTTGATGATTTTATTGTTCCTTTACCAACGGTGCCTAATGCATTTTTAATGAGTTCGGGCCCCATTCCTCCAAATCCTGCTGAAATTTTAATGTCGCCGGCAATTGATAATATGTTCGAGCAACTCAGTAACCGTTTCGACGTTATTATTGTAGATTCTCCACCAATTGGGTTAGTAACAGATGCACAAATATTAAGCAAACATGTAGATGTAAACTTGTATATTTTACGGCAAGGTTACACCCTTAAAAGCAGCTTAGAAATAGTAAATGATCTTTTAGATTCCGGAAAATTTTCTAACCTGTACCTGGTAATAAATGATGTGAAAAAGGGAACTTCATTTAAATACGGCTATGGTTACGGATATGGATATAAATACGGCTATGGTTATGGCTATGGCGGAAATGGAAATGGCAATGGAGTAAAAAAGAAAGGCGGATTGTTTAGAAGAAAAAATAAAGTTTCAGTATAAATTTTATAACCTGTTTATTCCAAATTCAATATCAAAATAAATGTGCATTATTCAGAAAATCCGCAATAAAATATAAAAATAATGCATCCTAATTTTCTTATTATCGGTCCTCCAAAATGTGCGTCAACATCGCTTCATTATTATTTGGCGCAACATCCGCAAGTTTATATGTCGGCAGTAAAAGAAACCAATTTTTTTACACACGATTACAATAAAGGCATAGAATTTTATGAGCGATATTTTGCTAAAGCCGGCAATGCAAAAGCTGTTGGCGAGGCAACACCTTCGTATTCTTTTTTACCTTTTGCAGCAGACCGCATAAAAAAAAATTATCCGCAAATCAAGCTCATACTGTGTTTCCGTAATCCAATGGAACGGGCCTTTTCTAATTGGCTTATGCTTTCTGATGCCGGAGTGGAAAAGGCAACTTTTAGAGATGCTTTGGAAATAAATTTAAAGCAATTAAATTATATAAATTTTGAAGGTGATAAAGGCGCCGAAATTTGGGACAATCGCCGTTATAATATAGACATTGGCGAAAAATGGATTCGAACATACATTCAGCCCGGCATGTATTCACAAATTTTAAAAAATTATCTACTACGGTTTAATCAAAAACAAATCAAATATTTTTTCTTAGATGATTTTAAATACAATTTTGATGAAACAATGAAAGACCTATTTGCTTTTTTGGAGATAGATAACAATTTCGTAATACCTGTAAAAGAAGAACAAAATTATTTTTACAACAGAAAAGTTTTTAGAATTTTAAATAAAACAATCGGTATAAAAAATACTAAATTATTGGCAAAGCAGGTGCCTAAAAATTTCAAGAATATTTTTAAACAGAAAAAACAAAACATAAAAGAAATACCAAAGTTAAATAACGCAGACAAATTTTTTTTATGGGAGATTTATAAAAGCGATATTGCTGAATTAGAAAAATTTACAGGAAAAACCTTAACTAATTGGACGCCGGTTAATAAAAGGCAGGAAAGCGAAATGCTTGATAAATTATAGATGAATAATAAATTTGTTATTTTTATTTTTTTGATAAGAACAAATACAATATTCTATGAACCAATTCTTTTCTCCAATTCTTGGCCTTAAAATATGTTTTAACCCCCGCACATTATTTTTTGGATCGGTATTGAGGTGGCACTTTGCTTTGCATAAGAAATAATTTATATTTTAATTTTAGAAATGGACAAAAAAATAGAGCTAATAATTGTTGGGGCACAAAAAGCTGGCACTACTTCTTTAAACCGTTATTTATCTCAGCACCCAAAAATTTATACACATTTTACGCTTGAGTTTGGTATGTTTCTGGATATAGATTCATATAATAAAGGATTCGATTATTTTTATAAAAACACTGTTGCAAATACTGTAAAACAAAACATAAACAAAACTGCATTTGTTGCCAAGCGCGTAGGTTTAATGTATAACAATGATCTCTTACTTAAATTAAAACAACACAATTCGGATGTAAAAATAATTGCAGTTATTAGAAACCCGATAGAAAGAGCTTTTTCCGCATTTTGGTATTGTAAAAATAATGGCATGGAACCGTACGCAGCGTTTGAAGATGCTATTTTTATAAATGATTCGTCACGTTTCAAGGCAAACGAAAAATTTAAAAAAAATTGTGATTATATTGAACGAAGCAGTTATTTAAAACATCTTAAAAATTTATATTCTATTTTTCCTGAAGAAAATATTAAGCTGTTTCTTTTTGAAGAAATGATAACTGATTTAAACAAATATTTAAACGAAATGTGTACGTTAATTAACCAAAACAATTTTCAGTTTAACAGTTCAATTAAATATAATGAAGGAAGAGAAGCAAAATCTTTCTTACTATCTAAATTACTCGCTCCTTCCAAAAAAAATATTTTAATAAATTTTTTGCCGGTAAAACAAAGAGTAATGTTAAAACAAAGATTGAAAGGAGCAAATACCATAAAAAAAAATAAAGCGGAAACAAAGCACGTAATAAATGAAAATACACGTGCGCATTTAAAAAATATTTTTCAGCCGGATATGGAAGAGTTAGCAAGCTTCACTAAACTTCCTTTAAAAAAATATTGGTCAGAATTTTTTTAGTACAAAGAAATGGAAAATAAAATTTTTAACTATAAGTTTATTACGGCGCATAAAGCCAGTTCATATCCTTATTTATATTCAAAATTCAGCCAGCTTTTAAGTGGCAGAGATTGCTATACAACCAAACATACAGATATTGTAATTGATGGTTTTCCGCGAAGCGCCAATACTTACGCAACTTATGCTTTTGATATTGCTCAGTTAAAAAAATACAATATCGCAAATCATATACATAAAAAATCACAATTTTTAATCGCCAATAAATATGGTATTCCGGGCATTCTCTTAATAAGACGACCTATAGATTGCATAAGTTCATTACTGTTCCGGCAACCAAAATACGATCCTGCAGTTGCATTTGAAGGATATTATTTTTTATACAACGGTCTTAAGCATTTAGATAGTTATGTTGTTGGCAATTTTGAAAATGTTTTAAATAATTACGGCGAAATAATCAACAGGCTAAATCTTAAATTTGGATGCCAATTTAATTTGTACATAAAAAATGAAGAAAACGAAGAAAAAGTAAAGCATATAATTCATACGCAGGATGAATTAAAAAATGCAAAAGATTATAAACAAAGAGTGGCTTATCCAAATAAAGAAAAACAAGCTCCGCTTAATGAAATTAAAAATTTGTTACAACAAAAAAAGTATGAAAATTTAAATAAGAAATGTGAAGAGCTGTATTTAGATTTAATTAATAAAAATTGAGGAAGCAATACATTGGTCACTTGTAAATTATTTATTATACTGTAAATTAAAAAAATGCAAATTCCTATTTTTGGTATATTGTACATGGGGCTATCGTTACTATTTTGTTTAAACAGAAAATGGTTTATTTATTGGTATGTATTAGGCAATTCTTTATTTTACACAACTATCATCGCCATTGGTACGCATACTTCAATTAAGCCCTTTCATTTTAATACATTGTTGATGTTTATTTTTTTCGTTAGAGGCAAGCTTTTCGATCGCAAAATTTTTAAAGGGCTGGATGTTTTATTATTAATTTCATTTTTTGTTTGGCTGGTTATTTGTTTTATATTCAGTTTTTATCTTCCTAATGGCTTATTAGTGCTTGGTAATTCGAACGCTTTTAAAGGTGTTGATGCATTAGTGCCTTTGCAACCCAGCATTAGCGATCTATCGCAATTAGCTTTTCCTCTATTTGGTATTTTTGCATTTTTTGTGCTCACGGCGTTTATGCGAACGCAGGAAGATATCAAGCTTTTCACCAGGGCTTTTTTATGGTCTTTTATTCCCCTTGCTCTTACAGTTATGTTTTTATTTGTATTAAGAAATGTTACACACAGTGGCGTATTACTGCAAGCTTTTTTTAGATTTATTAATGTTTTATACGATAGAGATGTATCTGATAACGCTTACAATTCGCTCGGAGATATTTCAAGAACGTTTACTTATATTGGAGAAGCAAGCTATACTGCCAAATATTACTTATTAATGATGAGCATTTTTATAACACTGCTTATTTATAAAAAATATTCTATATATAAAAAGTATCTTTTAATAGGTCTCATTTTATTTCAATTTCTTTTAATTATTATTTTAGGCTCAACTACCGGTTATGTTGGATTTTGTATTTTAATGTGCATAATTGGCTATTTATATTTGAGATATCAAAATAGATTTAGCAAAAAAACTGTAATGAGTAATCTTAATTTTTTAGGTACAAATTTTTTCTTTCTATTTTTAATTGGCGTGCCTTTGTGCCTTATGTTTTTAGATCAAATAATTTTCTTCTTTAATTATGTGCAGGAAACGCATATAGATAAATTGGAGGCGGCTGCAGGCTCTGGCGAAAACCGGTTAAATTCAATTTTAGCAGGGCTTGATGTTTTTTTTCAAAGCCCGATTTTTGGAGTTGGCTATGGCAAAAACCGATCTAATTCTTATATGATCTTTTTGTTATCCGATACAGGACTTATTGGCTTTGCACTTCTTAATTTATTTTGTTATCATCTTATTATTGCTCCTTTAAAAAGATTGAACAGAATGCCTAAAGATATGAGAGTTTATTGCCTTATTTACGTAACAATATTTTCCAGTGCCTGGGTAATTTATTTCTCCTTTGCTTCAAACGTAGCTATACTTTTTGGCTGGTTTTGGACGATTGCCGCCATTCTTGCCAAGTTCACCACATTAGACAGACTTAAGTTTAACGAACCCGCAAATGAGGAAATTGAAACAGAGCCGGCACCATTAAAAAAACCTTCTTATGGTGCTATCCAATTACAGGCATAAAAATTAAACAATGATTACTAAAACCAAAATTTATATAAATACATTGCCGGTTCATTCTAAAAGCGGAGGAATTAAAACGTTTTTGCTTGAACTGCTTTATTCTTTCGCTGAACAAAAAAATAATGCATTTGAATATTATTTAATTTGTTCAGCAATAAACAGCGATCTTTTTAAAAAATTAGATGAATATGATAACTTCAAAAAAATAATTATAAAAGTTGATAATATCAATCCAATTAAAAGAATTTATTACGAACAATTTTATTTAAATAAAATTTTTAAAAACGAAAAACATGCAATTCTTTTAAACATTTGCAATGTTGCTTTAATGAAGTGCAATATTCCGCAGGTAACTATTGTACAAGCGCAGCTAAGCATAGCTTCGTTAAGAAAAATGTTGCCAAAAAAATACATAACAATTAGTACTCTTCATAAAATTTATTACGATCTTTTATTAAAAAAATCTATTGATATTTCTGCCAAAACAGTAGCCGTTTCAAATTATATGCAGCAATTTCTTGCTGAACATAACGATAAAATAAGCGTAATTCATGAAGGTGTTAATTTATCCCAATTTCAAAATAACCACAATACAAATCATGATCCGCTTGCTATAAGCGAGCCATATATTCTTTCGGTAAGCACACTTTTTCCTCATAAAAATATGGATATGCTTATTCGCGCTTACAGCATTTTCAAAAAAAAATCTGGGTTAAATTATAAACTCGTAATTGCAGGTAAAGATCCTGATGGCAACCAATTAAACAAACTAAAAAAAATTGCGAAGGAAGAACAATTAGAAGATGATATTATTTTTTTAGGATGGGTTGCTGTGGAATCAATTCCAGCTTTGTATAAAAAAGCGAGCTTGTTTATGTATCTTTCGAGTGTAGAATTTTTTGGGTTACCGGTGTTGGAAGCTATGGCAGCAAATGTGCCGGTAATTGCAGCAAATAAAATGTCGATACCAGAAGTTGTAAACGATGCAGGTATTTTAGCCGAGCCGGAAAATGTTGAAGATATTGCAAGTAAAATGCAACAAGTGCTATCTTCAAAAAGCTTGAGAAATGAATTGATTGAAAAAGGGAAAGCAAATGTGAACTCATTTGCATGGGAAAAAACTGCCCGCAACTTTGAAGATTTATTTTCTCAAATTGCAATTAAAAATTAAAGCGTATAAAAATATAATTATAAATGTCTTTTTTTTAAAATCCAATAAATGCACAATTTTCCTATTTTAATTGTTGGTATGGCACGCTCGGGAACTACGCTCGTTTCTCATGTGTTGGGAAGTTTGCCCAATGTGCATATAGAAGTTGAACCTCACGCTTTATGGCGCTCTGGTAATTTTAAATATTTGAATGATGAAGAATTTGATATTACTGATAAAATTGTAAATAACATAAGAAAAAAATTAACCCAGCATCTTAACGGAGAAACAATAATAGAAAAATCTCCAATTAATTCTTTAAGACCAGATTTGGTGCATGCAGTTTTTCCCGAAGCAAAAATTGTTTATATAGAACGCGATCCGGTGCGATGCATTTATTCAAATTATGTTCGTTCGGTAAATAAAGATTCATTCAAATTATCCATCATACTAAAAAAATATTTCGTTTATACAGGTTCTGAAGATTTATCAGGCGCAATAAGCGACCGTAAATTATTTCAGCAAATTTCATTAAGCGATCTGCCCAAGTTTTTTCGTTATACAACCATCATGTTTAACCTGCGCAGAACAGGTAATTTACCCTTCGGCCCTAAACTTAAAAACTTTACGCAGATTGTAAAAACAAAAGGTATGTTAGCATATCATGCAGAAGTTTATAAAAAATCTGTTGAATATAAACAACGGTATAAACAATTATATGGCGATAATATGCATGTTTTTAAAATGGAAAAAATAATGGAAGGTAAAGATGAAATTGAACGGCTGATTAATTTTACACAAATGCCCTTTACCCAAAAATGGAGACAGGAAATTCATCAAACTTTTGATAAAGAAAGAGTGGAAAAAGCAAATAAGCAAAAAGACATAGATCATAAAATTTTGGAACTAATAGCATAACCAACATATTTTTATCGGAAATTTTATCATCAGTAAAAAAATGAAAGAAAGAAAATTAAAAATTTTAGGCATTAATTTTTTTAATGGCACTGCGCAACAGGTGGTTGATGAGTTAAAATCGGGTGGCCTTTTAGTAGTTCCTGCAGCGCCTGCGCTCATATCTATTAAAAAAGATACTGATTATTATCAGTCGTTACAGCAAGCTGATGTTGTAATTCCGGATAGTGGTTATATGGTTTTGATCTGGAATTTATTTCATAAACAAAAAATCAATAAACTTTCTGGTCTGGAATTTTTCAGGGCTTTTGTTACGGATGAAGAGGTAAAAAAAGAATCAAATATTATTTTGGTTGATCCACGACCGGAAGAAGCAGAAGCAAACCTGACTTACCTGCGAAGCGTTGGTTTTAATTTAAACAATAATGTTTCTTACTTTGCACCCATGTATAATAAAGCCAATATTACAGATGAAAAACTACTTACATTAATTGAAGAAAGAAAACCGAAATATGTAATTGTAAATCTCGGTGGTGGTACGCAGGAAAAACTCGGCGCTTATTTAAAAAAGAATTTAAGTTACAAGCCGGCTATAATTTGTACTGGGGCAGCTATTGCGTTTTTAACCGGTCAGCAGGCAAGTATTCCAAACTGGGCAGATAAATTATTTTTAGGATGGTTATTTCGCTGCATAGCAAGGCCGAAGCTTTATGTGCCGCGTTATTTTAAAGCTTTTAAATTAGTAACATTAATGTTGCAGCATGGAAAAAATGCTCCGGTATAAATTTATTTATAAACCAAAACAATAGAAATAAAATACAGTTCACAAAAAAAACAATATCATGGAAAAAAAAGCACTTGTATGTGGCGCCGGCGGTTTTATCGGCGGTCATTTAGTTAACCAATTAAAAGATGAAGGTTATTGGGTAAGAGGTGTAGATCTAAAAGAAAATGAATACGGTAATATGAATGCCGATGATTTTATGATTGGCGACCTTTGCGACCCGCGTGTTGCAGAAAAAGCTGTAGAAGGCGGAATGAACGAAGTATATCAGTTAGCTGCAGACATGGGCGGCGCGGGTTATATTTTTACCGGAGAAAATGATGCATCTGTTATGCATAATTCTGCTTTATGTAATTTGAATGTATTGCATGCAAGTTATCAATCAGGCACAAAAAAAATATTCTATTCTTCTTCTGCCTGCATGTATCCTGAATATAACCAGTTAGATCCAGATAATCCAAAATGCAGCGAAGATTCTGCTTATCCTGCTGCGCCAGATAGCGAATACGGATGGGAAAAACTTTTCAGCGAACGCTTATATCTTTCTTATTATAGAAATTATGGAATGCAGGTAAGAGTGGCACGTTTTCACAATATTTTCGGGCCGCAAGGCACATGGAAAGGCGGTAAAGAAAAAGCGCCTGCAGCAATGTGCCGCAAAGTTTGTGAAGCAGAAAATGATGGGTTTATTGAAGTGTGGGGCGATGGAAAACAAACACGTTCTTTTCTTTATGTTGATGAATGTGTTGAAGGTGTTCGCCGCTTAATGAAATCAGATTTCACAGGGCCCGTAAATATTGGTTCTGAAGAAATGATATCAATTAATGATTTTGCAAAAATGGTTATTGATATTTCAGGCAAAAAAATATCAATCAACAATATAAAGGGACCAACCGGCGTAAGAGGAAGAAATTCGGATAATCATCTTATTAAAGAAAAATTGGGATGGCAACCTTCACAACCATTAAGAACCGGCATGGAAAAAACTTATGCATGGATAAAGAAACAAACCGAAGCAAGCGTACTTGTTGAAAATTGAAAAAGAAGTATTTTTAAATTAACGCTTCTGTTATAATTTATTAATAAGAAACTTTATTCAAAATCTCTGGAGGATTAGTTTAAATATTTATTGAAAACGAATGGCAGAACTAAAGCAATGGAGTAAAGTGCCGCTTTATTCCAAATTCAAATCTTTCGGCAAGAACGAAGAGAATAAAGAATTGATAAAACATTCTCTTCTTGCCTTAATAATAAGAGTTGGTGGTGCGGGCGCAGCGTTTATTATGAATATAATTATAGCACGTTATCTCGGCGCTTCCGAGGCTGGCTATTTTTTTCTTGCGGTTTCTATTACAACTTTAGTTGCAGGTATTGGGCGCATAGGTGCTGATCAAACAATTTTGCGTTTTGTAAGTATTCACAGCGAAAAAAAAGAATGGGGTGAAGTAAATGCTGTAATGAAAAAAATGCTGTCGTGGACTTACCTTCCTCTTATCGGGTTAACTGCTTTAATTTGTATTTTTTCTCAGCCAATTTCAATCTATATTTTTCATAAAGAAGAGTTACGCTGGCCATTGTTTTTTACAGCGTTAGCAATGCCTTTTTTTGCCGGATACAATGTTTACGGCATGGCTTTGCAAGGCAGAAGAAGAGTTGTGGAATCAGTTACCGTTCTCAAAATTTTAACTCCGGTTTTTTTTATAATATTTGTTTTAATTTTTGCTCCAAAAAATTCCGCAAATGCATCTGTTTATTACGCGGCAGCTTGTATTTTTAATTTAATTGCAGGCTTATTTTGGTGGAATAAAAATATTAAAAAAACTAAAGAAAAAAAAGATTTTGATTCGGCTGTTTTATGGAAAAGCTGCTGGCCTTTATGGATAAGTTTTATTATGCAACAGCTTACTATTTGGGGCGGCCAATTGGTGGCAGGCATATTTCTTAGTTCAAAGGAAGTTGCTCAATTAGCTGTAGGGCGCAATATTACAGTATTGGTAAGCTTTATTCTTCTTGCTGTAAACAATGTTAGCTCTCCCAGAATTGCTGCAATGTATAATCAGGGGCAAACAAAAAAATTAAAAAATTATGTTCGCAATGCATCAAGATTAATGACGATTGTGGCCCTTCCGATCACTTTATTAATATGGTTTTTTCCAAGCCTCATTATGTCGCTTTTCGGAAAAGGTTTTGCAGAAGGAAGCATCTGGATTTTAAGAATTTTAGCCATTGGGCAATTTTTCGCTGTAATATCCGGTAATGTTGGTACACTTCTGGTTATGAGCGGGCATGAAAGAGACCTAAAAAATAATAGAATTATAAATGGTGTTATGGCTGTTGTACTTGCTTTTATATTAACGCCCTTATTTGGTGTTGTTGGCTCTGCAATTTCTACAGCTATTTCTATGGCGCTTTTTAATATTTTATGTGTTGGTTATGTAAAAAAACGTTTAGGAATTAGCACCCTGGATATATTTGGTTTTAAATAATTAAGCAGTTTATAATCATTAATTATTCATTCATGAAAAAATCATATTTGAGTACAAATTTTAAAGGAGAAAATAATTAAGTATGATTTGTCATGAATTCAAATGCGTTTTTATTCATATTCCAAAGGCTGCCGGGCAAAGTGTTGAACATTTTTTTCTGCGCAAATTAAATTTAGATTGGCAGTCACGCGCTCCCTTATTACTCAGGCCAAACGATCAGCCACAAGTTGGGCCGCCTAAACTCGCGCACTTGAAAGCGATTGATTATGTAAAGCATCATTATCTTTCACAGGAACTTTTCGATCGATATTTTAAATTTAGTTTTGTACGAAATCCCTGGAGCCGGGCAGTATCTTTTTATAAATTTTTAGGGTATAATTCTGTAATGAGCTTTGAATCTTTCACATGTACTCAGCTGCCTGTTTTATTAAAAAAAAGAAATTATTTTTTAATGCCGCAATATGATTTTCTTTATCACCAGGAAAAATTGGTGGTAAATTTTGTTGGCAAATTCGAAAATATTAATAACGATTTTAAAATTGTATGTGAGCAACTTGGTTTCCAAGACGCCGATTTACCACATATAAATAAATCAGAAAAAGAAAAGTTTAAAGGTTTAAAAATGTTAGCTAAAGAACCTAAGCTTTTAAAAAATTTAAGTTTAAATAATTCTAATAAAAAAGATTTTAAATCTTATTACACCAATAAATCAAAGGATATTATTTTCAATATTTATAAAGACGATGTAAAAGCTTTTAATTATGAATTTTAATAAAGAAATAAAGCAATTTTTACAAGCTTTTCTTTTTCATTTTACTATATTATTTAGAACACAACAAAAAATTAAACAATGGTAATATCTGATAAATATAAATACTTATTTATTGAATTGTATTTTACCGGCTCCACTGCTATAAGCAGTGAATTATGTGAATTATATGATGGAAAAAAGATTTTAAGCAAACATTCCCGTTACCATGAATTTTTAAAAACTGCAACAAATGAACAAAAAAAATATTTTGTTTTTTCAAGCATCAGAAACCCGATGGATGTGGTTGTTAGCGGTTATTTAAAATTTAAAAATAATCATAAAGGAAGATACACAAACCCAAAAGAATGGAGAATAAACGGAGGCACGATATCAAATAAAAATTTGAAAATGTACGAAATAATAAAGAACTTAAGTTTTGAAAAATACTTTAAAGAATTCTATAAAATTCCTTATGATAATTGGAGCACAGCCGCACACAATGAATTTGATTTTATTTTAAGATTTGAAAATATTCAAAACGATTTTAGAGAAGTGTTGACTAAATTAAATATTGAACCAAAAAGAGAACTTCCGCAGAAAAATAAAACAATAGGAAAAGAAGAAGACTTCACAAAATATTACACGCCGGAAATAAGAGAAAGAGCAATCTTTGTTTTTGGACCTTTCATGAAAAAATGGGGCTATTCATTTCCCGCAGAATGGAATGTAAAAAAGGTTAGTTCTTTATCATCGGCGCTTTTTACACTGTTAGGTGCAGCAAGAAAAACTTACTGGCGAAACACTAAAACTAAATCGGTTCCTGCCTGATAAAAAATTTCAATTTCCAGCCATATCTTCGTTACTAAATTGCTGAATAAAATAGTTGCAGCACAAGAGTGCGACGCAACGATGTTTAATTTTTATTCAACAGCTAAGTTCATAAAATAAATAGTAAAAAATTTTACGATTAAATATTTCATGAAAAAATTATTGATTGTTTTTGCGGGATTTTTTTTGATGCTTAAATTAAATGCGCAAATGCCTGCAACGTACAGCAGCGCTGACATTTATTTGCAATTGCAAAAATTAAATGTGCTTGCAAGCGTGTTGTATATTGCCGCACATCCTGACGATGAGAACACAAGATTGCTTGCTTATTTTTCGAAAGGAAAATTATACCGCACAGGATATTTGAGCTTAACACGCGGCGATGGCGGACAAAATTTAATTGGCGACGAACAGGGAATAGAATTGGGATTGATAAGAACGCAGGAATTACTTTCTGCGCGCAGAATTGACGGAGCAGAGCAATTTTTTAGTCGTGCTTACGATTTTGGATTTTGTAAAACTGCGGATGAAGCATTGCAAACCTGGGGGCATGATAAAATTTTGAGTGATGTTGTTTGGGTGATAAGAAAGTTTCAGCCGGATGTAATTATTACACGTTTTCCGCCGGATGAAAGAGCCGGTCATGGTCATCACGCAGCATCTGCAATTCTTGCGAAGGAAGCGTTTTTTGCAGCGGCTGATAAAACAAAATTTCCTGAACAGTTTCAATACGGCGTTCAACCCTGGCAGGCAAAAAGAATTTTATGGAACACATTTAATTTCGGCGGAAATAATACTACAAGCGAATCGCAATTTAAAATGGATATTGGCGGATACAATCCGCTGCTCGGAAAAAGTTATGGAGAAATTGCGAGCGAAAGCCGTAGCCAGCATAAGTCTCAGGGTTTTGGTGTGCCAAGGCAGCGCGGACAATCATTAGAATATTTTTCGTTAACTGCCGGCGATACTTTGCAAAATGATTTGATGGATGGAATAACTATTTCATGGGATCGTGTGCAAGGCGGAGATAAAATTAAGTCGCAAATAAGCAATATTATTTCTCATTATAATTTTGAGCATCCTGAAAATTCTGTTGCTTCTTTGGTTGATTTATATAAATCAATTAAACAATTACCTGAAAGTTATTGGCAAAATAAAAAGTTAGATGAGGTTGAAAATATCATAGTTAATTGCAGTGGTATTTTTGCTGAAGCAACTGCGCCCAATGAATTTGCTGTGCAGGGCGATAGTATAAAAGTTGAGTTTTTTGTAAATAAAAGAAGCAATGCAACTGTTTCGCTCAAAGAAGTTAAATTCACAAATTTTGATTCTTCTTTACAAAATGAATTAGCAATAAATCAAAATTTCAGTTTTTCAAAAACATTTTTAGTAGATAAAAATCAACCAATATCTCAGCCGTATTGGTTAGCGAAACCCTTGCAGGGCGGCAGTTTCAGCGTTGATGATCAGAATTTAATCGGGAAGCCGGAAGACGATCCTGCATACGAAGCAAAATTTATTTTTACAATTAACGGGGAAAATTTTTCTGTAAATCGGGCTATGCAAAATAAATATACTGATCCTGTAAAAGGCGAAGTGTATGAACCTTTGTTTGTTGTGCCGCCAATTACCGGCAGGTTCGATCATCCTTTGTATTTGTTTGATGGAAATAAAACAAAAATTGCAGAGTTGAGTTTGTATTCGAATGTTGATTTAAAAAATTTTCAAGTGCAATTAAAAGTAAGTGATGCATGGAAATTTTCAAACAATATTTTTAATGCTTCCACCAACAAAAATGGGCAAGCATTATTTCAAACAACAATTGAAAATATAAAACCATCTGCAGAAAATATTTCAGTTGCTGTAAATGGTACAAATAACACAAATATTTTTGAAGAAAGAAAAATTGCATACAATCATATCCCTGATATTATTTATTTTAAACCGTTAACTGCGCGGCTTGAAAAGATTGATGTAATTGTGAAGGGAAAAAACATTGGTTATATTGTTGGCGCGGGAGATAAAGTGCCGGAAGCCTTGCAGCAATTGGGTTACAGCATTACTTATTTAAGAGAAGCAAATGTTACCGAAGAAAATTTAAAGCAATTTGATGCAATAATTACAGGTGTTCGCGCTTACAATACGCAACCATGGCTATCTGCAAAATATGATGTGTTGATGAATTATATTAAAAACGGAGGCAACCTTATTGTGCAGTATAATACCAGCAATAATAATGAAAATGGAGTTGCAAAAATTGGTCCTTACAATTTTAATATCAACCGCACAAGAGTTACGGATGAAAATGCAAAAGTGGATATTTTATTGCCAAATAATTCTGCATTAAATTATCCTAATAAGATAACACAAAAAGATTTTGAAGGATGGACTCAGGAGCGAAGTATTTACCAGGCAGAAAATTTTGATACACATTTTTTTGCGCCGCTTGGCATGAATGATCCGAAGGAAAAAGAAAGCAACGGAAGTTTAATAATTGCGCCTTATGGAAAAGGAAATTTTGTTTACACAGGTTTAGTTTTTTTTCGTGAATTGCCTGTCGGCGTTACCGGCGCTTATCGGTTGATGGTGAATTTAATTGCGCTGCCAAAAAGTGAATAAAGTTTTTGCTTAAATAAATGCAGGATTTTTCTATGTTTTTATGTGCACTATGTGGTAAAAAAAGTTCCGTAGTGAACAGAACGTACAAGAGTGCGACGCAACGAAGCTAAATTGATATTCATAAGCTGATAACAAAAAAATTTATTAATGCTTACCGAACCACAAAAAAATATTCCGCTTTTTAAAAAATGGAGTTATTGGTATGCGTTAATAATAATTGTTTTATTGACATTGATAATTTTTTTTACATGGTTTACTAAATATTTTTCATGAGCAGCGTTGATTGGATAGTGCTGATTATAACGCTTGCAATTATTGTATTATATGGCTTGTACAAAAGCCGTACTACAAAAAATATTGAAGGATATTTTTTGAGTAACCGAACGATGCCGTGGTATTTGATTTTGCTGAGCATTATGGGAACGCAAGCCAGCGCAATAACTTTTTTAAGCGCGCCCGGACAAGCTTTTACTGATGGAATGCGGTTTGTACAATATTATTTTGGGCTACCTCTTGCAATGATTGTTTTATGCATCACGTTTGTGCCGCTGTTCAATAAACTAAAGGTTTTTACTGCATACGAGTTTTTAGAACAGCGCTTCGATGTTAAAACACGCACATTTACTTCAGCGCTTTTTTTATTATCGCGCGGATTTTCAACGGGTATAAGCATTTATGCGCCTTCCATTATTTTATCGTCGCTATTAGGATGGAACATTTTTGTTACCAACATTATAATGGGCGGCATTCTTATTATTTACACAGTAAGCGGCGGCGCAAAAGCAGTGGCTTATACACAACAACTGCAAATAATAATTATTTTTTCTGCCATGTTTATTGCAGGTTATTTTATTGTTCATGATCTTCCGAAAAATGTTGGTTTTATTGACGCTTTAAAAGTGAGCGGCGCATCCGGAAAATTAAATGTAATTACAACGGGTATTTCAAAAAATGGATTTGATATAAAAGATAAATACAATTTAATAAGCGGATTGATTGGCGGATTTTTTTTATCGTTATCGTATTTTGGAACTGATCAAAGCCAGGTGGGACGCTATCTTACAGCAAAAAATACAACGCAAAGCAGGTTAGGATTATTAATGAACGGACTTGTAAAAGTGCCGATGCAATTTTTGATTTTGCTGATCGGCGCATTGTTGTTTACGTTTTATCAGTTCAACAAAGGACCAATATTTTTTAATAAGGCAGTGAGCGAAAAAGTATATCAATCAAAGTATGGCGATTCGCTTGCATTCATTAATAAACAATATGAAAGTCTTAATAAAAGACAATCAATTTATGCACAAAAATATATAAGTACTAATATAATTTTTTATAAAGACAGTTTGCAACAACTTAATGTAAAAGTTGATTCGTTGCGTAAACAATATAAATTGTTTTTAGGTAAGGCAGATCCTTTAATTGATACAAATGACACTAATTATATTTTTCTTCGTTTTGTAGTTGATAATTTACCGGTTGGTTTGGTTGGTTTATTAATTGCAATTATTTTTTTAGCATCGTGGGGTTCTATTGCTGCGGCATTAAACTCATTGGCAAGCTGCACTATGATTGATTTTTATTTTCGTTTTAAGAAAAAACGCATTCATCCGGAATTAAAAGATTTGGAAGAATTAAAAAAATATAAGCAATCAAAATGGGCAACATTGGGCTGGGGAATTTTTTGTATTATAATTGCAGAATTTTCCAATCGCATGGGCAGTTTAATTGAAGCAGTCAATGTTTTAGGTTCGTTATTTTATGGTGTGATTCTCGGAATTTTTTTGGTTGCTTTTTACATAAAAAGGATAAAAAGCAATGCTGTGTTTTGGTCTGCGGTTGTTTCGGAAATAATAGTAATAGTATTATTTATTTTAGATAATAACGGAACAATTGGTTTAGGATTTTTATGGCTGAATGTTGTTGGAGCGCTTGCTGTTATTGGTTTTAGCTGGATGATGCAAAAATTATATTAGTTTATTCACAATATTTTTTTAGCATTTTCTAATTTAAAGATTACCGTTTGTTGTATATTTAAAATCAACCTGCCAATTGCTGTTTCTTAAAATCAATTTTACTTTGCGTGCAATTTTATCAAATGAATTTTTGTAAAAAATAATGTGCGTGGAATCATTTATTGTTTCTTCATTATTTATGATGATAGAAGCCGTTTTATATTGCTCTTTATCTGCTGCACTACTCATCTCATAATCTCTTTTTAACTGGTTAAGCTGCTTTTCATTTTCAGCATCTTTCAGCATATAAAACTCAGCTTTTTTAAAATCGCCTTTCAGGCAGCCATCAATAAATTCTCTTCCGGCATCCAATGCATTTTCTGCTTTGGGATAATTATTTTCTGCTTCATTACAGCGACACAATAATGCTGAAATCATTAAAAGAAAAATAAATTGTTTCATAAAAAACATGTATTAATTCAGAACAGCTAATAAATAAACTGAATAAAAAAGGCAGCCGCTAAGCTACCTTTTTTAAATATGGGTTATATAAATTTATTGATGCAACCTGTGATCTTCGGTTTCTTTTTCTTTTTCGTAAGCCTTTATAATTGACTTTACTAATTTATGACGAACTACATCTTCTTCATCCAATTCAATGTGTGCAATGCCATCAATATGACGCAAAATACGCGTTGCTTTTCCTAAACCGCTACGCTGATTTTTTGGTAAGTCAACCTGTGTTGGGTCGCCGGTAATAATTGCTTTTGCATTGGCGCCAATGCGAGTTAAAAACATTTTTAATTGCAGGTCATTTGCATTTTGAGCTTCATCTAAAATGATAAAAGCATTATCTAAAGTACGCCCTCGCATGTAAGCCAGGGGCGCGATTTCAATAGTACGTGTACTCATATAATAACCTAATTTATCCGCAGGTATCATATCATCCAAGGCATCATAAAGCGGACGCAAATAAGGATCAATTTTTTCTTTCAGATCGCCTGGTAAAAAACCAAGGTTTTCTCCTGCTTCCACTGCAGGGCGTGTTAAGATAATTTTTTTCACCAGTTTATTTTTCAGCGCACGCACTGCAATAGCAACTGCTGTGTACGTTTTACCGGTACCGGCAGGCCCAACCGCAAATAAAATATCATTTCTGTCAATTGCATGAACCATCTTTTTTTGATTGGCTGTTCTTGCACGAACCGTTTTACCATTCGGGCCAAACACTAAAATATCATTGGCATTTCGGTCAATAAAATTATCTATTGTTTCAACATCATCGCCGCCAAGAATTTGCTCAAAATATTTATCGCTCAAATCGCCGTTGCGCTCCATGTATTGAATAATAAGATCAATTTTTTCTCGTGCATTTTCAATTTGCTCAGGCGCACCGCTTAGCTTAATTTGTGTGCCTCGTGATAAAATTTTAAGCAATGGAAATTTTTTCTTAAGAAGATCGAGCTTTCTGTTATTTACACCAAAAAACTCAATGGGATTAACTGTTTCAAGGTTAATAATTGTTTCTGTCAAGATATTGTAGATTTATTTTTAAAGATGATTTTCATTGTTGCAATCTTATTATCAAATTTAATTCAATAAATTTTATTAATCGCTATATTTATTTTAACAACTGTGAATTGCGACTGTTACAAAGTTCGTAAACAAAAAATTAAATGATTGTGAAGATTTTTTGCAAGACGCCATTTCGAACGCAGCGCAGCGAAGTGAGAAATCTCTGGAAATTAAACCGGTATAAATTCGGGAGATTTCTTACTCCGCTCGAAATGACGAAAGCTGCCTGCAAAAAATTTAATTTTCAATAAAACTTTCCAATTCTTCAATCATTTTTTTACTGCCAATAAATAGAGGTGTGCGCTGATGCAATTCTGTTGGTTGAATTTCTAAAATGCGCTCTCTTCCGTTGGTGGCGCGGCCTCCGGCAACTTCAATTATAAATGCAAATGGATTGCACTCATACATCAAACGCAATTTTCCGTTGCGATTATCGGCGGTACAGGGATACATAAAAATTCCGCCTTTAATTAAATTACGATGAAGATCGGCAACCATGCTTCCGAAATATCGCTGCGAATAAGGTCCGCCATTTTCCTTTGTCTTTTTCTGACAAACCGTAATATATTTTTTTACGAAATCTTCATACTGAAAAAAATTGCCGTGATTTACTGAATAAATTTTTCCGCATTCAGGGCATTTCATGTCAGGATAACTCAAACAAAATTCACCGATGGAAGGATCGAGTGTAAAACCGTTTACACCTCTTCGCGTTGCATACACCAGCATTGTTGAAGAGCCATAAACAACATAACCTGCGGCAACCTGATTCATTCCGGTTTGAAGGAAATCCGCTCTGGTGCAAGGTTTCCCGCGTTCACTCACTCTTTTGTAAACGCCGAAAATTGTGCCGATAGAAATATTTACATCAATATTATTGCTGCCGTCAACAGGATCAAACATCACAATATATTTACTGTTATTACTAACTTCGTCATCAAAAATTACAATGTCGTCCATCTCTTCACTCGCAACACCGGCGCAACTAATGCCGTGTTTTAAAACACCCATAAATTGATTGTTTGCAAAAACATCTAACTTTTTTACATCTTCTCCCTGAATATTTGTGCTGCCTGCATCGCCCAAAATATCAACCAATCCTGCTTTATTTACTTCAACATTTACACGTTTTGCAGCAAGACCAATATCGCGCAATAAACCGCTTAATTCTCCTGTTGCATTAGGAATTGAACGCAATTGCTGAATAGTAAATTCATCTAACGTTAATACTTTGCGGTTTATATTCATAAAAAAATTTTAGTGGCGCAAAAGTAAATCTATGTAAAAAACTAAAATTTCATTCCGCTTATCTTTGTTCAATCTCAGCTACAATTAATTAATGAATTTTCAAAAAACACTATGAAAGTTTTCAAATTTGGCGGCGCAAGTGTTAATACTGTTGATAGAATTAAAAATGTTACAGAAATAATTCGCAAATATAAAAATGATGAAATAATTATAATTATTTCTGCAATGGGCAAAACAACGAATGCTTTGGAAAAAGTTGCGGAAGCTTTTTATGAAAACAAAAAAAGTGAAGCGTTGCAACTTTTTGAAATAATAAAAAATAAACATATTACCACTGCAAAATATTTATTGGTTACACATTTCCACAATTGTATTGAGCAGATGAACGCTTTTTTTACAGAGGTTGAATGGATGTTGCATGATAAACCAGTTCGTTCTTTTGATTATTATTATGATCAGATTGTTTGTGTGGGAGAGCTGTTGAGCACCTGCATTGTAAGTAATTATTTGAATGAAGTGAACATAAAAAATACATGGATTGATGTGAGAGATATTATAAGAACCGATGATAATTTTCGCGATGCAAATGTTGATTGGAAAGTGACGGAGGAAAAAATTAAAAAGTTGCTACCAGAAACCGAAAACCAGAAATCAGAAAATCAAGCATCGAACCTTCAACCTTCAACTTTCAACATCTTCCTCACGCAAGGTTTCATTGGCAGCACAGATGAAAATGAAAGTACAACACTCGGAAGAGAAGGCAGCGATTTTACTGCGGCAATTTTTGCAAATATTTTAAATGCGGAAACTGTAACAATTTGGAAAGATGTGGAAGGTGTGATGAGCGCCGACCCAAAACATTTTCCTGACGCAGAATTTATAAGCGAATTAAGTTTTGATGAAGTAATTGAAATGGCTTATTACGGTGCGCAGGTTATTCATCCAAAAACGATAAAACCTTTGCAGAATAAAAAAATTCCTTTACACGTGAAGTGCTTTCTGGATGCGGATTTGCCGGGTACTGTAATTTATAAAAAACAAATAAAAAATTTACCGCCAATTGTAATTATAAAAGAAAACCAGGCATTGATGCATTTGCATAGTCAGGATTTTTCTTTTGTTGGCGAAAAGCCGATGAGCCAATTATATGATATTTTTTCTAACATAAAAATTAAACCTAATTTAATACAAACGGGAGCCGTGAGTTTGCAAATTTGTATTGATGATAAAAGCGATAAAATTGATCAGCTTGCAGTAGCTGCAAGCCATATTTTTGATGTGCAGATTGAAAAAGATTTAACTCTTTTAACCATTCGTCATTTTACGAATGACTTGTTAGAAAAAATGATTGAAGAGAAAAAAATTTTATTGATGCAGCAAACAAAAGAAACGGTGCAGATAGTTTATAAATAAATTTATTCCATCTTTTATGGTCGCAAACACGCTTAATTGATACTTCTACTCTTTATTGATCAATGGTGATGCGCATATAGATAGCGGCTTCACCTTTGCAATCTTTATTAGCTTTTTTTAAGAAAAAAAGTAAACTGAATCTCTTACTAATCATAACGCACTTTTTAATGCAATAAATGTAGAAAGAAAAGATTCTTAAGACAAGATATTCAAAAAAGAAACAACTTGATTTTAAGTAAGTTATTTGTAGTTTGGTGCGTCAATATTTTCATAAATTGTAATAGTTAGTATTTAATCGGACAGTTAAGGATTTTTTTGTTTTATAGGGTCAGGATATATTGTTATGCTGCCGGTGTAAATTGCGTTATTAATTTTTGTTTTGCTAAGATAAGAGAT
>JBPCKN010000006.1:0-150775 GCA_051004255.1 Chitinophagaceae bacterium
TAATGAATCTCTTATCTTAGCAAAACAAAAATTAATAACGCAATTTACACCGGCAGCATAACAATATATCCTGACCCTATAAAACAAAAAAATCCTTAACTGTCCGATTAAATACTAACTATTACAATTTAAGAGTTCACTAATCTCATCTTGAATACCAAAGTTTAAATCTACAAAACAATCTTTATTTTATTTTTCCCATCTAACTTTTTTCCCAGCAGTTGATTTTTTTCTTTCTTGTTTTTTAAGTAGTCCGTCACAAGTTCGATGATTTTTATCAATAGGATTAAAAGTATAGGAAGGATTATTGTTTTTTACCGGCAATATCTATTTCCTCTGTTAGCCAGCCTGTAGCGAAATATTTGATGATATTTTTTCTATAGCTTTATGGACAACATTAAATCAATTACCTCATGAAGTAACTTTTAATTAAATTGTCTTAACTTTACAATAATTTATTTCTCAGTGTATTTTATGAGTAAAATGATGTTATGAAGTTCTTTAACTGTTGTAACAAATTGATTATTATAAAATTATAGAATTAAGAAATAATCCAGTCCATATTTGAATCTAAAAAAGTACCGAAGCTCATGGTAGTATCGTTCTTTGTGGGAACAACTTTGTGGTCTATAAAATAAGTAAGCGTTGTTACCTGCTTTCCAACATACTTATGCAAATCTTTTGCAAGGACAGATGCGCCATCATTATCACTTGCAAGCTCAAAGGGATATTGATAAGATTGTTACAATTTCATTCCCACATATTATCATCTAAAAAAATGCGTTTAAGTGCTTTCAATTAGATGACTTAAGTCAGAAACGATTAATTCATAACGGAAAGGCAACTAATTGTATAAACAGTGTTTAAATATGAAGCTTAAACTGACATCCGTTTTTATTTCTTTATCATTTTTTTGTTATGCACAGAGTAATGCTGATAGAATTTTGGGGAAATGGATGACGACACAAAAAAACCTTATGGTTGATGTTTATAAAGTAAATGACGAATATAAAGCGAAAATTATCTGGTTCAAGGACACGGATGATAAAAGCCGTCCCATGAATGAACGTCTTGATATAAAAAATCCAGATAAATCATTAAGAAGCCGCAAATGGATAGGAATCCAGGTACTGAACGGGCTTCGCTATGTAAGCACTGAAAATAAATGGGAGGATGGGAAGATATATGATCCAAATACCGGTAAAACCTGGGATGCAGAAGCTTCTTTTACAAATAATAACATGCTCAAGGTAAGGGGATACTGGGTTTTTAAATTTTTAAGCAAATCTCTTATTTTTTATAAGGAAAGTTAATAAGCATATTTTCGAGGTCATACAGGAATTTCTTATAAAAAACACAAACATTCCCCTTCCTTTAATTTACCTTTCTAAAATTCTTTTTTATTCCAATAAATTTTAAATTGGTATAACCATGAACTTCAAGTTTGCCACCACTGATAATTTTGACTATAGCTTTATATACATTTTTTGAGTTAGGATCATGAATTTTTCCGTTCTCCCAAATTTTTGTTTTGATATTATACCTTAAATTCTCAAGAATCACAAAGCCTATGGGTTTTCTTTTAATATCCTTAGCCCAACTTATTTTTCCCTTATACTCATTCTTATTTTATAAACTTCAATAATTAAATCTTGCTTAGGTATATTTATCCATTTACCAATAATAGCATCGGCATTATTTTGAGAATAAGATTTTAATGATGAAAAGATTGTCAGGAACTTTATAAAATATTTCATGAATACCTTGATTTCTTTGATTCTGTAAAAAGATACTTGTGGTTAAAGGCAAACATAAAAAACGTGAATTAAATGTCCCCGGTTTAAAAAATGTTTTGCAATTTAAAAACACGATTTGAGGAGAATCTGAAGTAAGCTTAATTAATCGCTCGCTATGTTATGAATCATTCCAATTTACAATTTTCCCATCCACCATATCTGCAATCAGTTGATTCAATTACTTGGTACAATTATGCTTTTGGTCATTTAGATAGGAGATACTTTATATAATTAACGAATCCGTAATATCCAAATAAGCCCAATGAAGACTCTTTAGGCTATTATTTTAATTAATTCTCTCCATTATACGGTAAAATCAAGAACTATCTTTGGTTTCCATTTTTAAAATCCAATTATTTATGAAAAAGTCTTTATTATTATCTGCGTGGCTATTTTTTGCCATCCCTCAAGTTTATTCTCAAAATACAAATTTCTCTACTATCCAAAACCTTCTTGGAGGTGGTTTTACGAATCACTCACCTCATCCCTTTGATACCCTTTCCGCGAGTTATACTGAAGTGATACCGAAAATCCCAGATAGTCTGGGCACTTATTTGGTGCGGTTACTGAATATTGATAACAATATAATGCAAAGCAATGCTGACGGCAGCGTCAAAAGAAATCTTGACGGTACTTTGGATCTTCACTGGCCTGCAGTTCTTGAAAACAGCTTAACAATGTGCAAACAGTACCATTGGATCCCCAGAATTGTTTGGGGATTGAATCCACCTGATCCTCTCGTTACATTTCAGGGATTGCCTTCAGGTCATCTTTATGGGCCCAATAATTGGAATATTTATAATGAATATACAAATGATATGCTCAAGCATGTAATAGAGGAATGGGGCTTCAAAGAAATCGAAGTAGAAGTAGGAAATGAACCCACCGGCTTAGGGCATGCTGCAACAGCATGGTGGATGCCGGATATAACATTCCCACCTCCATCTGATACAATTATGTGGCAAGCTTCATTAGAGCCCTATTCTAATTTATATAAAAATATTGCAAATACAATAAAAAGCTATAGAGATCAGCATCCGGCAATCACAATACGAGTAGGCGGTCCGGCAAGTAATTTTGGAACATTTCTGCCTTCTGCTTTTCCATGGCTCCAAAACTTTGTCTCAAATATGCTTGCTCAGAATATACCATTAGATTTTGCAAGTTTTCATTGTTACCATAAAACGCGTAATCAAGGCACAACAGTTCTAAATGGGATTAATTCACTTAAGTCAATTATAGCGAATGCGGGAAGTAATGCTTTTGTCTGTCAATCAGAATGGGGTTTTTCTGGCGGGAGCGGTACCGATGCAGCAATGAATTTTGACCCGGTGGCAGGCGCATTTGCACTTGATGTTATCTATACTCTTGAAAAAGCTAATGTAAAAAACGATCTCTTTTTATCACTTGTAAATGATAATGATAGCAGTGCTTCACTTTATTATACTCATAATCCTACTATAGACTCACCTAATTATTGGACGGCCAGTCATGCAGGGATTGCATTACAACAGCTCAGCAGAATTTCAAAAGGAATTCGACATATTTGTGACGCGGGTTCCTCGCCTGACCTTCGATGTTTTGCCTCTGAAACAGCTCCAGGAAAGATAGATATAATGGTTTGGGCGTTTAATTGGGAGACTGCACCGAGTCATTCCATCTGGCTTCCGGATTCCATTGCAGGGATCAAAGACGTTATTTTAAAGGTTTATGGGCTTAACAAAGTTTTCATTTCTCAACCTATACTTCAAAAAAGTATAATGATCAATGGTAAACCCGATTCCACTTCAACCCTTACAGTTTCAATATCTCCTGATTCCACACTTTCCCTCAGTGGTTTAAATTTAAAGAAAGGAGATTACGCTCTTATTTCAATCATGATGCCACATGGACTTAATATTTCAGCAACAGCACCATTGATATTATGCAAAGATTCAACCACAACTATAACAGTGAGTGCCACTGGTGGTACTGCACCATATATTGGAACAGGAAGTTTCATAGTGAGTGCTGGCACATACATTTATACCGTAAAAGATTCTAATGGCGACTCAGCTACTACAAGTTTGACTATAAATGAACCCCCAGCTTTGAATGCAAGCGCTTCGTCAGGAGTTATTTTATGTCAAGGAGGAAGTACCACTATTATAGTAAGTGCTTCAGGGGGGACTTCACCATTTACGGGAACTGGTAATTTTCCTGCAAGCGCGGGAACCTATAGCTATCGAGTTACTGATATAAATGGGTGTGCAGCAACTGCATTAGTTATTGTACCCGATGGAGCAGGCACTTTGCCCGCACAACCAGCAAATATTATTGGAGCCACAGCAGATGCAACCGGTTTATGTGGTGGTGGCAACTTTAATTACTCCATTTCTCAGGTAGCAAATGCGACTTCTTACCGGTGGATCCCGCCTCGTGGTTGCACTATATCAGGAGCTAACTCTGATAGCAGTTCTATTATTGTTAATGCCCCAACAAATTTCACCCCGGGTATTCTTTCAGTATCTGCCCAGAATGCTTGCGGAGCTAGTCTGGCTACTACCAAATCTTTAATTGCTAGGCCTACGGCACCTACTAGTATTGCAGGTCCAATCTCTGTAAACAAAGGACAAAGAGCATTGTTTTACAGTGTAGTGGCAATGGCTGGCTTAAAATATATCTGGACGGTTCCATTTGGATGTAAAATTGTATATGGTCAAAATACTTCTTCCATTAAAGTTACATGGGGATTTAAATCGGGAATTGTAACTGTCAAGTCTGTAAATAATTGTGGAAATTCTGCTGCTGCATCTTTATCTGTCAGTGTCATAGGTGGCCTTACAATTGCTACAAGAAACGATTCTTCATCGCAAACACAAATGATGAATACCTCAAAATCTGCAATCCAATCTGCAATTAAAAACCGGCAATTATCTTCTTCCAATTCTCATCAAAAAGAAATACCGTTTTTCAATAATCAGCTTTCTATTTCTGGTGCAATAAGTATAAGCGATGATGTACATGAAATCAAAATTTATCCTAATCCAGTAAAAAACGTTCTTAATATACATGGATTGAATGACTCAGGAAGCACAACATTGTGTATAATAAACGTTTATGGTCAATTAATAAAACAACTAATTACGAATGGAAGCTCTTATTATAGTTGCAACGTACAAAGTCTTTCTTCAGGCGCATATTTTTTAAAAATTATTACGGCTAAAAAAACTGTTATGTTGAAATTTATTAAAGGGTAAATATCTTTTTACAAATGAAGACAAACTCATGTTTCAAGAAAAAAATATCTAAGATTTTGTTGATTGATAAAAAATATCTGCCAAGATTATTTGAAAGATACTTCCAAGTTCCTGGCTCAAAGGAGAAAGGCACGGGATTAGGTTTAGCAATATCCAAAGATTTTATTGAAGCACAAAATGGAAAGAGATATGGGCAGACAGTGAAATTGGGCAAGGAGAAATTTTTAGTTTTTCAATGCCGGTTCAAGAAAATGGCAAATAATTAAACATAATTAATTTATGCTAAATCGTACGAGTACATTAATTAATTCAAGTTGCTAGTTATCATGTCAATTTATTAAAGGTAAATGCCACTATAAACATTAATATTTTTAGTAAGAATCCTTTAAAGGTAACGGCATGTATTTTTCTTAGAATAATTTTATCTTCTTTGAGCATCGGTAAAGAGGTTTTAAGTATGGTAACTCAAAATTATTCTTTATTCGATGCTCTGTATTTTTGTTTCAAATAGTTATTTGACTGGCAACTTGGGTTAATTAATAATATGCAGTTGGGTTCATAAAATTTTTTTTAATTTTTTATGCCAATGATCGGATAAAAATTAATTTAAAACCGCCGTGCTTTTTTCTTTTTCAATTTTTTTATTTTCTTTAATGGCATTCCAACCGCCATAAATATTGCGAAGATTGTGAATGCCTTGTTTTTTTAATAATGAAGAAGCAATCACGCTTCTGTAGCCGCCGCCGCATTGAATATATAAATTATCAGTATCGTTAATGTTTGCCATACTTGCAGGATCAGTAAAATTTTGCAGCGGAATATTTACTGCATCTTTTATGTGGCCATCAGCAAATTCCACTTCTTTTCTTACATCAATTATCACCATGTTTTTATCAAACTGCAAATCCATGGCAACTTCATCTGCTTCAACATCAATTATCATATCAATTTCTTCACCGGCTTTTTTCCATGCTTCAAAACTTCCATCCAAATAACCCTTAAAATTTTCGAAGCCAACACGTGCAAGACGAACAACCGATTCTTTTTCTTTTCCGTTTTCTGTAATTAAAATTAACTGCTTATCGAACGGCAATAAATTGCCGGACCATTCCGCAAAGCGGCCTTCGAGACCAATGCCGATTGAGCCAGGAATAAAGCCATTTACAAAAATGTCTGCAGGTCTTGTATCTAATAAAATAATATTTTCATAATTCATTAACTCTTTGAAACGCTTAACAGGTAAAGGTTTCAGAGCATCTGAAAGAATTTTATCCATACTTTCATAACCTTCTTTATTGATTTTTGCGTTAACAGGAAAATATTGCGGTGGCGCTGCAAGACCTTCGGTTACTGCTTTTATAAAATCGTTTTTATTTTGTGCAAGCAATGCATAATTGGTTTGCTTTTCATTGCCAATGGTACTGAAAGTATCGGGTCCGAGATTTTTGCCGCAACTGCTTCCGGGGCCGTGTGCAGGATAAACAATTACGTCATCTGCAAGAGGAACAATTTTATTTTGTAAACTTTCATACAACATTCCCGCAAGATCATTCATAGTAAGTCCATTTGTTTTTTGCGAAAGATCGGGGCGGCCAACATCACCTACAAATAAAGTGTCGCCGGTAAAAATTGCATGGTTTTTTCCGCTTTCATCTTTTAATAAATAACAAGTGCTTTCCAGCGTATGACCGGGTGTGTGCAAAGTTTGAATAGTAAGTTTTCCTATAGTAAATATTTCTCCATCTTTCGCAACGTGAACCGGAAAATTTGTTTCGGTATTTGGCCCGTACACAATAGGCGCATTTGTTGCAGTTGCAAGATCTAAATGCCCACTGATAAAATCGGCGTGAAAATGTGTTTCAAAAATATATTTGATAATTGCGTTACGTTCTTTTGCAAGCTGCAGATAAACTTCAATATCGCGCAACGGATCTATAATTGCAGCTTCGCCTTCGCTTTCAATATAATAAGCTGCTTCGCTTAAACAACCTGTATATAATTGCTGTATGTACATGTAATTTTTTATTTATCAAACATTTTAAAAATAAGTTAACCTGCTAATTGTTCTGCAAAATCATTCACTTCTTTTATGCGCGGATAATTAATAGTGTAATAAATAAATTTACCATCGCGCTTTGTAGATACTATGCCTGCACGGCGCAAAATAGCGAGGTGTTGTGAAGCCACAGATTGCTCGAGCCGGAGCTTTATATAAATTTCTGTAACCGTCATTTTATTGTGTTCATCAATTAGCTTTATTATTTGCTGCCTGAGTTTATGGTTAAGAGCACGCAATATTAAAGCAGCTTTTTTCACACGAAAAAAATCAACTTTTATCTCTTTTTTGTTATCCTGATCAGTAATTATAATTGCCTGCAAAGATGTATTCATAAAAACTTAAAAATAATTTATTGATCCTTGCAAAGATATTAATATATTATAATGTTTATTTTTTGAGCAGTGTTTGAAAAATAGTTTAACGGATCTTTATTTTTTGAAGTTAGAAGAAAAAAATTCCTTCAGATAAAATGGTTCACTGTAAGCCAAATCAGCAAACTGATGTTGAATAAATGCGTTATATGCAAGATGAATAAGATTGCATGCATTATATTTACAATTAGAAAAAATTGCATTTGAATTATGAAGGATATTTTTTAATTTTTGATGCCCGCTGCCAAAAAAAATAATAGTGTTTTTATCTAACAAATTTGCAAAAGAATTTTCATTCAATATCATTGCAAGCGGTAAAAGAACTGGTTGAAGATTTTTATTGTAAATAGCTGTAAAAACTTCCATACGGCGTGCATCAATCATCGGACAAAAAAGAATATCTTCCATTTTCCATTCTCCATTTTCAATTTGCGATTGTGCCATTACTTCTAAAGTATTTAATAAGATCAATGGTTTATTTAATGCATAACACAATGCTTTTGCGGAAGATAAACCTACGCGTAAACCTGTGTAACTACCGGGCCCGGCAGTTACAGCAATTGCATCTATTTCTGATGGTTGATGGTTTGTAGTTATTAATAATTTTTTTATTGCCGGTTGAAGAAAAGATGAATGATCTTTTTGAATTTTGCTTTCTTCTAAAGCTAATAATTTTTCATTTTCACTTATACAAACACTTGCATTTTCGGTAGCCGAATCAATATGTAAAATGAAAGCCATTTTTTTTGAATGAAAAATAACAGATGAATTATTCAATAAAAAATATCGTATAAAAATTATACAATTAATTGATAGATTATTGCGGCAAGCAAACCACCTGTAATTGGCGCCACCACCGGAATCCAGCTATAACTCCAATCGCTGTCTCTTTTATTTTTTATCGGCAAAAAAAAATGTACAATGCGCGGGCCTAAATCTCGTGCAGGATTAATTGCGTACCCTGTTGGTCCGCCCAAACTTAAACCAATTGCAAGCACAACCAACGCAACAGGCAACGCATCCAACGAACCCAGACTTGCAGAAGATTTAGTGATTGATAAAACCGCAAACATAAACACAAAGGTTCCAATAAATTCTGTAATAAAATTGTGCAGCCTGTTTCTTTTTGCGGGCGCTGTACAAAAAACACCAAGTTTTATATTTGCATCTTCGGTTTCATCGAAATGCTGTTTGTAAGCAAGCCACACTAAAAAAGCACCTATTATTGCACCGATAAATTGCGCGATAATATACGCAGGTACATCATTCCAATTAAATTTTCCGGCATACGCCAATGCAATTGTAACCGCCGGATTAAGATGGCCACCACTTGCTGCTGCCGATACATAAACACCTACAAACACTGCCATTGACCAACCGAAAGTAACAGAAATTAATCCTCCGCTATAACCTTTTGTTTTGGTAAGTGCAACATTTGCTACAACGCCATCTCCCAAAATTATAAGTAGCGCAGTTCCTGTAACTTCACCCATAAAAGCTGTCATAATTTTATAGTTTATTAGTTTGATGTTCGATTGTAAATTGTTCATTGTCCATTTTCCATTTTCCATTCTCCATTAATTTAAACAGTATTGTTTTGCTAATTCTGAAAATAAATTTATTTGTTCATTTATCCATGCTTCATCTTTATGCATAATTTCTGCCATTATTTTTGAAATAGTTGGCGCAATTTTAATTGCTGCTTTTGCATTTAAAAATAATAATCGTGTTCTTCTTGCCAAAATATCTTCAACCGTTATTGCCATTTCATTTTCAATAAAATATTTGATATTTTTTTCTGAATATTGAAAGGATGAACTATTAAAATTATTGTATTCATTTTTTATAAACCTATTTTCTTCATCACCGATTTTTAAAGATTTAGTTATACATTTTTTATCCGGAAGTTTTGCAACAAATGCAGCGTTATTAACTGCATCTTCAGCCATTTTCCTGTAGGTAGTCCACTTGCCGCCGGTAATTGTTACCATTCCTGATTTCGATACGATAATAGTGTGATCTCTGCTAAGTAATGCAGTGCTTTTTACGCCTTTCTGTTTTACCAGAGGGCGCAGACCTGCAAACATGCTTTGTACGTCGCTACGCGAAATATTTTGTTTGAGATATTTATTGATGTGATACAAAATAAATTCAATTTCTTCTTCTAAGGGTTGCGGCTCAATTGAAATATTTATAACCGGCGTATCCGTTGTACCAACAATAATTTTATTATGCCATGGAATGGCAAACAAAACACGTTTATCTATTGTTTTGGGAATCATCAATGCATTTTCGCCCGGCAGAAATTTTTTATCAATTACCAAATGAATCCCTTGCGATGGTGCAATTAAATAATCTTTTTCCGGTTCATCCATTTGCATCACTGCATCAGTAAAAACGCCGGTTGCATTAATTATTACTCTTGCATTTACTTCATAAATAGTGTTGTTAATTCTATCTTTTAAAACAACGCCAATAATTTTATCTTTCTTTTTTATTAATGAAATTGCTTTGCAGTAATTTAAAATTGCACCATTATTTTTTGATGCTGTAATTGCTAAATCAATTGCAAGCCGTGCATCATCAAATTGACCATCAAAGTAAGAAATTCCGCCTTTTAAATTTTTATCATTCAGTCCGGGCGACTGTTGCAGCGTTTGTTTTTTATTCAGCCATTTTGTTTTACCTAAACTTAATTTGCCTGCCAATAAATCATAAAATTTTAAACCGATGCCATATAAAAGTTTATCAGGCCAATTATAAACCGGCACTACAAAACGCATCGCAGAACAAAGCTGCGGCGCATTTTTTAATAAATAAGCTCGTTCGTACAAAGCTTCCAAAACCAATTTTATATTTCCTTGTTCCAAGTAGCGAACACCACCATGCACCAATTTTGTTGAGCGACCAGAAGTGCCTTTTCCAAAATCAAATTCTTCAATTAGTAAAGTTTTATAACCGCGCGAAGCCGCATCCACAGCCGATCCCAGCCCTGTTGCGCCGCCACCGATAATTATAATATCCCATTCTTTTGTTTCATTTAATTGCTTCAGCATTTCGCTTCTGTTCATACAATCTTAATTTGATTTTTCCGCCCAGCTTTGCGCTGCGCGAATTGCACGCTTCCAATTAAATGATAAATTTTTTCTTTCTTCATCATCAATTAAAGGCACAAAAATTTTATCAATCTGCCATTGATCTTGTATTACTTCCATATTACTCCAATAACCAACTGCAAGTCCGGCGAGATATGCAGCACCTAATGCTGTTGTTTCTGTTATTTGCGGACGAATAACTTTTGTATTTAAAATATCGCTTTGAAATTGCATTAAAAAATTATTGGCAGTTGCACCGCCGTCAACACGCAATTCTTTAACAGAAAAACCCGCATCAATTTGCATTGCATTTACAATATCCATTGTTTGATATGCGATGCTTTCCAGCGCGGCTCTTGCAAAATGCGCAGCAGTTGTGCCTCTTGTAATTCCAACAATTGTTCCTCTTGCATGTTGATTCCAATAAGGTGCGCCTAAACCTGCAAATGCAGGCACGAAATACACGCCAGCGCTGGTTTCTACGCTTTTTGCCAAATCTTCAATTTCGTTTGATGAGCGAATTAATTGCAAGCCATCTCGCAGCCATTGCACCACTGCGCCTGCAATAAACACACTTCCTTCCAGCGCATAATTTGTTTTTCCATTTATTTGCCATGCAATTGTAGTTAATAAATTATTGGTTGATATAACAGGTTTTTCGCCGGTGTTCATTAACATAAAACAACCGGTGCCGTAAGTATTTTTTACCATTCCCGGCTGTGTACACATTTGACCAAAAAGCGCCGCCTGCTGATCGCCCGCGATGCCCGCAATTGGAATATTTTGTGATGTTAAAATATTTTGCGTTTCGCCATACACTTCACTGCTGCTACGCACTTCAGGCAAAATAGTTTTTGGAATATTCATTAATTCAAGCAACTCTTCATCCCAATTTAGTGTATGAATATTGAAGAGCATTGTGCGCGACGCATTGCTTACATCTGTTGCAAAAACTTTTCCGTTGGTGAGCTTAAATAAAAGCCATGTATCAATTGTGCCAAAACATAATTCACCATTTTTTGCTTTTGTTTTTGCGTTTTCAACATTCTCTAAAATCCATTTTAATTTTGTGGCTGAAAAATAGGCGTCAATAATTAATCCTGTTTTTTGTTGAATAGTTTTGAGATAACCTTGCTGCTTTAATTCATCGCAATAATTTGACGTTCTTTTATCCTGCCAAACAATTGCATTGTAAATTGGAATGCCGGTTTTTTTATCCCAAACAACTGTTGTTTCTCTTTGATTTGTAATGCCGATTGCTGCAATATCTTTTGCGCTCAAACCCGCTTGTGTAACGGCTTCTGCGGCAACGCCTAATTGTGTGCTCCATATTTCATTCGCATCATGCTCTACCCAGCCGGGTTGCGGAAATATTTGTGTAAATTCTTTTTGTGCTATTGCTTTTATATTTCCGTTATGGTCAAAAACAATTGCGCGGGAACTGGTGGTTCCCTGATCGAATGCTAAAATATATTGCGGCATATTTCATTAATTGTTTTTGAAAATTAATGATTAATTCGTTGAAAAAATTGTTGATTTATTGTTGAAAAGATTACTGCAATTAATAGATATTTATTTATTGGTGCTATTACTGCAATTAATGGATAATTTTTTTTGTTACTGCAATTAATGGATGTTTTTTTATTGCGAATGTTGCTATGCAGTATAAGAGTGCGACGCAACGAAGTTTAATAGCAGTACAAAAGCTTAGTACAAAAATATTTTATTCTTTTTTATTTTCTAACGTAAAACCAACGGTAGTGCCAACATCTAATTTGCTGCGCACATGAATGGTTTGCGCGTGCGCTTCTATAATATGTTTGCAAATTGCGAGACCTAAACCGGTGCCGCCAACATCGCGGCTGCGACCACGATCGGTGCGGTAAAAACGCTCAAACACGCGGTGCAAGTGCTCTTCAGCAATTCCTGCACCATCATCGCTTATCTCAATTAACACATGTTTTTCGTCGGTTTTGTAAATGCTTGCAACAATGTGCCCGTTTTGTTTTCCATATTTAATTGCATTGTCAACAAGGTTAATAAGCACTTGCCGAATTTTTTCTTTATCGGCAAAAACATTCACCGGCGCTTCGCAGCCTTTTTTTATTATGTATTTAATATTACGTGAAGTTGCTTTTATTGAAAGTGTTTCAAAAACTTCTTTTATTAAATCCTGAATAATGAAATTTTTTTTGCTCATGGGTTGTTCGCCGCTTTCGAGCTTTGATATTTCGTCGAGGTCGCTTACGAGGTTTACCATGCGATCAATATTTCTTGCAGCATTTTCTAAAAACTTTTTATTTACCGATGGATTTTCAAGAGCGCCGTTTAATAAAGTATCAACATAACCCTGAATAGCGAAAATGGGAGTTTTAAATTCGTGCGCAAGATTTTGCAGAAATTCTTTGCGGTAAGCTTCGTTGGTTTTTAACTCTTCTATCTCTGCTTTGCTTTGCTGCGACCAGCTTTCAACATCTTTGCTAACATCATCAATCGTTTTTTGCGGCAAAATATATTTGTAATACATTTCTTCTTTTTTGCTTGCTTTTGTTTGATAAATAAATTTATAGATCAATTTTATTTTGCGATAAATAAACCGTTCTAACACATAACGAATTAAAAAATAACTGCATGAAAAAGTAAAAATGCATGCAATAATTGCTATCAAAAAATTATTGGTTACCAAAAAAAAACCTATGCTAATTGGCAGCGATAAAATTATTGAAGTGAATGCTGATAATTGATTTGGAGAAAGATTTTTTGTACTTAAATTCATAGAGAAAAAAGTTCATCGTTAATAGTGCATCGTTAATAATTAGTTGTTATTAGAATTTACAATTCAAATTTATAACCAACACCTTTAACTGTTGTAACGCAATCTACGCCTAACTTCTGACGTATTTTTCTTATGTGAACATCAATTGTTCTGTCGCCAACAATTACATCGCTCCCCCAAACATTGCTTAAAATTTCATTCCGTAAAAACACACGTCCGGCACTTGAGGCAAGCATATACAATAATTCAAATTCTTTTTTAGCGAGCGTTATTTCTTTATCATTTATTGTAACAAGATATTTTACCGGGTCGATAGTTATATTGCCAATTTCTATTGCTTTGCCATCTTCTTCTTTATGCAATCTTCTAAACAGTGCATTCACGCGGCTGGTTAAAACTTTTGGGCTAATTGGTTTTGTAATGTAATCATCGGCGCCTGTTTCCAAACCTTTTATGTGCGTTGTTTCATCATTTAATGCAGTGAGAAAAATAATCAATGTTTTTTCGAAAGCAGGTTGTGAGCGCAGAATTTTGCAAACTTCAACACCGGTTTTATAAGGCATCATTATATCGAGAATAATAAGATCAGGTTTTATTTGTTTTGCTTTCTCAAGCGCTTCATTGCCATCTTTGGCAGTGTAAACCTGGTAATTTTCGTTCCTTAAATTGTAGCTGATTATTTCAAGAATATCAGGTTCATCATCTGCAATTAATATTTTTTTTTGCTTTAGTTCCATTAACAATATGTTTACACAAAATTAATTTTAGCTATGTTGTTGCAGCATTATATAATTGTTAAGGGTCAATATAAGTGGCTTTGATTATTTTTGATTTTTTAAATGTAATAAATTAAATAATGGTAAGATTTTTTTTGCTGATAATAGTGATTGTTTGCAGTTTCTCATTGCGTGCACAACCTTCAAATACCAAATTACAGATACCGGTAATACGAAAAATTTTTCATGATAATATTGATGCTTCTCAACAAAGCATTCTTAATTCTGATGGAGTAAACGATGATAAATTTACACCTTCAAAAGACAGTGAATTAAATATGCAGTTAACTTATGCTGCTGTAGAAAAAATTGATAATCTGCAAACAACTATTGAAACAGATACTTCCATAAACAATAATAATAAAGTAAAATTTTTACGCGGCTTAAACGAAGTGCTCACCGGTTTTATAAATCAATATAAATACAGATTAATTAAAGTAACATTATTTCCTGATTTAATAAATGCTTTTGAAGAAGGTATGCGCATGGAATTAAATAATCAATCGCTCGAGCCTTTGATAAGAAGAAATGATTTGGATGTAGGCAATATTTTAATGAAGTCAATCGCTTTTCAATACAACGTTGGCGCTGACTCATGCAGCGATATTTTGCTTTTAAAATATTGCAAACGCCATCCTGATAAGGCTTTGAACGCTCTGAACAGAAATCCTGAAGTTCCTTTTGCCGACAGCTTAATCATTTTAGCGGCTTATAAATATCCTGATCAATTATATAATTATGCAGCTTCTACAAATACATTGGGAAATAAAATAAGAGAAATTGACGATCCTTTGGTAAAAGCAATTTCGCACATGGCTTCTACAAAAAGCGGCAGACAATATTTTCCTTTTCTTGATAATATTTATAAAGGCACGATGACCTTTGACGAAGTTGATGCAGTAAAAGATGACAGCTTAAAATATTTTAAATTACTTGTAAAAACAGAAATAGATTATGCCAACAGAATAAGTAAGCGCGATACGCCAATGGGCATAATTGCTTTGCGAAATAAAATACAAAAAACGGGCGAAGCTTTTATTAATATAATTAATGGTTTACATGAATCGCCGGATGCAATCAGGTTTAAAGTAATTGATCCGCTTTCGCCGCAGGAACTATATTATTTAGCTGTCATGGAAGAAGAAATTATTTATACTTCCAGTTATGTGCGTGGCGTTTATCCAAGAATTTTTGCGAAGATGAAACCGCCGCGCGGCGATTCGTTATTGATGAGCGTAAATTTTGATCACTTTAAAAAATGGATAAAAATTGCAGCGAACTATAATAAGCTCGATGCTTTTTTAAAAAGCATGGAAAAAGATAATGCTGAAATTTTGATGAAGGCGTTTGTAAAAAACCTGGATAAAACTCAAAGCCTTGAAGATGCAGTAGATGTTGCAGATTCTTATGCAAGTATTTCTGATAAACATGTAAAGAATTTAATTCTAAACCAGGTACAGTATAATTTGGAGCAGGCAAAACAAAACGATAACGAAAGAGCCACAAATATTTACAGTATTCTTGATACATTATTTCTTTCAATGAACGACAGTAATCATATTGATGTTTCATCGGCTTTGGGTATTGAACCGGTTTATTTTATGCCCAATAAATTAATGCAGGATTCTACAGGTAAAATTATTGTTCAACAATTTTTTTACGGAGATAAAGGTGGCAAAGAAGATTTTAGTAGTTTTTTAAACAGTTTCGATAATGCCAACTGGAAAATTTCTAATTCTGAAGAATGGGTTACTATTACTTCAACGCACGGAACTAAAGTAATTATTTATGCAAATAAACCACTGGATGATGAAAAAAGTTTAGACAGCAAAGCACAGGACGATTTAGGAGATTATCTTGCCGATAATGATCTTGAACCAACCATGTTCATTCATCGTGGTCATAGTTATTTTTTAGATGAAACGCTTCGCCGTTTGGAGCCTTCGGCAAAAGTTGTTTTATTGGGAAGTTGCGGCGGTTATCAAAGCTTAAGCCGAGTGTTGGATATTAGTCCGGAAGCGCAGATCATTGCTTCAAAACAAACAGGCAGCGGAACAATTAATCAACCAATGATAACTATTATGATGGAAACTTTGCGAAAAGGGAAAGATTTTAATTGGCCTTCTATGTGGAAAAGCTTTTCTGTTCAGTTTAAAAATAATCCTTTATTTGAAGATTATATTCCGCCTTACAAAAATTTAGGAGCTGTATTTTTGATAGCTTATAATAAATTGGAAGAAGCTGAATAAACTTATATTATTTCTTAAATTAAAAAATAAAAAAACTGCCGATAATTGGCAGTTTTTTTATTTCTGGCTTTTTTAATTTACACTTTTCTCCAATGTCCCGGAATCCAATACGATCCGCCTTTTTCACGAGCCCAATGGCCTTTAATCCAAATTTCGCCGGCACGTGGCGGAAGTGCCCAATAACCGGGTTTCCATACATAATTATTATTTTCTACAATCCATTCTCCCTCAACCCAAACATGTTTTGGCGAGGGCGCAGGTGGCCTTGTAACCACCGGTGCAGCCGGCTGTACTTTTACATAAATTCTTTGCGCATGGCTTATTTGCGAAAAACCGGTTAAAAGCAACAACATAAACAAGCTTCTGAAAAAAATTTTCTTCATAAAATTTATTTTTTGCATTCAGACTTTCACTTTCGTAAAACGTTTATTACCAAAAAATATATTAACATTATTGCACTCATTTTTTTCATTCAAATCAAATCCAACTCAACTATTATCTTTGCGCCGTTATGAGTTTACAGCAAGAAAATCATTTACAGGCAATTATTGCACATGCAAAAGAATATGGATTTATTTTTCCGGGCAGTGAAATTTATGATGGCTTAAGTGCTGTTTACGATTATGGACCTTATGGAAGCGAGCTAAAAAAAAATATTCGCGATTATTGGTGGAAAACTATGACGCAGTTGCATGAAAATATTGTAGGAATTGATGCGGCAATTTTTATGCATCCAACCACATGGAAGGCGAGCGGACATATAGATAATTTCAGCGATCCGATGATTGATAATTTAGACAGTAAAAAACGTTATCGCGTAGATCATTTAATAGAAACACATGCCGATAAGCTTGCAACGGAAGGAAAAAAAGAAGAAGAATTTGCTTTGCTAAAAAATATGGATGAATTATTAGCCAGAGAAGATTACTCTTCATTAGAAAAATTAATTGAGGAAAATAATATTGTTTGCGAAGTAAGCGGCACTGCAAACTGGACAGATATCCGTCAATTTAATTTAATGTTTTCTACACAATTAGGCTCGGTTACAGAAGAAACTGATACAATTTATTTACGTCCCGAAACTGCACAAGGCATTTTTGTAAACTTTTTAAACGTGCAAAAAACTGCCAGAATGAAAATTCCTTTTGGCATTGCACAAATAGGCAAAGCTTTTAGAAATGAAATTGTTGCACGCCAGTTTATTTTTCGCATGCGCGAATTTGAACAAATGGAAATGCAATTTTTTTGCAGACCCGGCACACAAAAAGAATGGTTTGAATATTGGAAAGAAGAAAGAATGCAATGGCATTTAAATTTAGGAATTTCGAAAGAAAAATATCGCTGGCATGTACACAGCAAACCGGCGCATTATGCAGATAATGCAGTAGATATTGAATACGATTTTCCTATGGGTTTTAAAGAAGTGGAAGGCATTCATTCAAGAACTGATTATGATTTGCGCCGCCATCAGGAATTCAGCGGAAAAAAGTTAAGTTATTTTGATGCTGAAATTAATCAGCATTATATTCCTTATGTTATTGAAACTTCCATTGGTTTAGACAGAATGTGTTTACTTATTTTATGTAATAGTTACGAAGAAGAAATAATAAAAAAAGAAGACGGCACAAGTGATAAACGTATTGTAATGCGCATTCCATTTCAAATTGCGCCGATAAAACTTGCTATTCTTCCTTTAGTTAAAAAAGATGGTTTGCCTGAAATTGCAAGAAAAATAATGGATGATTGTAAACAACATTTCAATTGTTTTTACGAAGAAAAAGATACAATTGGTAAGCGTTATCGCAGGCAGGATGCCATTGGTACACCTTTTTGCATAACAATAGATCAGCAAACAAAAATTGATGAAACTGTTACTATTCGTTATAGAGATACTATGCAGCAGAAAAGAATACCAATAACTGAAATAAAAAATATTGTTAAAAAATCTTGCTTAATTCATTAGTATTTATTTATCTTCGCGCATTGAACACTCCAATTTGAAAAAACTGCTTACTTAAATTTAAATTTTGTAATATTTTATATATTTTTTTAAAATCTAAAATTGGAGACTATGATAAATCACTTTGTACTTTTAGCAATACCACAATATTTAATAGTATTAGCATTAACAGGCGCTATGCTGGCTGGTGCTGTTTTAGGCTATCTTTTTAAATTAGTTTTGTTAGCCAAAAAAAATGGAAGAATATTAACGCTGGAAGATGAAATGCTTTCCAACCATTCCCGAATTCTTTCGCTGGAAAAAAAGATAACGCAACTTGAAGCTGAAAAAAAAGAATTAATTAATTCCCGCGGGTTTGATAATAACGGCGAAAAAAAAACTTTTAATGCCGAAAGAAAAGTTTCGTAATTTAACCATATAATTCCAGGTGAATTGCTTTTTTATCATAGCCTAATGATAAAATTTTTGCTTTAGCATCATCAATCATATTTTTCCATCCGCACAAATAAAAATAGGCTTCTTTTTTATTATTGTTTTGGATGATCTCTTCATAAACACCATGCACATATCCTTTACGTATAGAAATATTTTCATCAGCTTCTCTTGAATAAGTGGGTAGGTAATAAAAATTTGATAAGGTTTTTTCTAATTCGCGCATTTCATCACCATAAAGAGCATCGCATAATTTACGGCAACCAAAAATTAAATAAATATTTTCGTGTGGAATATTATGAAGCTGAATAAATTTTGCCATTGCTCTAAAAGGTGCAATGCCAGTGCCTGTGCAGATAAAAAATAAATCTCTGTCTATATTTTCATTCAATGTAAATACGCCTTGCGGGCCGCGCAAAATAAGTTCTGAACCTTCATGTACTTCATTAAATAAATAATGAGTGCCGGCGCCACCTTCGAGCAAAACAATCACAAGTTCAATAATATTTGTGCCGTCAGGGTGCGATGCAATAGAATAACTGCGCCATCTTTTATTCTTTTTTTCATGAATGGGTAAATCGAGTGTTACAAATTGGCCAGGCTTAAAATCGAAATTATTTAGTTCAGGAATTTGTATCCAAAACCTGCGCGTATTTGCAGTTGCCTGTTCAATTTTAATAACTTTTCCTGTTCGCCACGGTTCAAGCATATCGTTAGTTTTATTGAAAGATACAAATCAATTTAATTATATTTTTTTGAGTTCGCTAATTTATTTGTTAATCCGTTAAATCATTTTAATCATTCAAATCACTGGTCTATCTTTGCAGCGTTTTATGAATTTGCAGTTGTTGCTGGAAAAATATCAAAAAAATTCCCGCCTTTTTCAATTAGCGGAGAAAATTTCTATTGCCAAAAATCAAAAAATTTATCTAAAAAATTTACAAGGCAGCAGTGCAGAGTTTGTTGTAGCGGCGCTTTTCACACATAATGAATGTCAAAAATTAAATCATTTAATTGTATTAAACGATGCGGAAGAAGCTGCTTATTTTCACAATACTTTAGAAAATCTTACCAACGCTTTAGACCTTTTTTATTTTCCGTCTTCTTTTAAAAACAGAAAAAATTTCAGGCTGTTAAACAGTTCGCATGTAATGCTGCGAACAGAAGCATTAACAAAACTTTCCGCCGGCGGAAATAAAAAAATTATTGTTACTTATCCCGAAGCTTTATTTGAAAAAGTTGTGCTGCCCAAAACGCTTAGCGGTAACATTATTCAACTCAAAACAAACGATACAATTAATGTTGATAGTTTACTTGAATTATTTGTAATGTATGGATTTGAAAGAACTGATTTTGTGTACGAACCAGGCCAGTTCGCCGTTCGTGGCGGTATTTTAGATATTTATTCTTTTGGAAATGAAAAGCCATATCGCGTTGAATTATTTGGAAATGAAGTTGACAGTATCCGCATTTTCGATCCTGAAACACAATTAAGCGAAAGAAAACTTTTGCAAGTAAATATTATTCCAAACATTGAAACGCAATTTGAAAGCGATAAAAAAATTTCTTTGTTAGAATTTCTTGCAGAAAATACGATTGTTTGGCCGAAAGACTGGGAGGTGATTAAAGAAAAAATTAATGTGCAGCAAGAAGACTTGGAAGAATTTTTAGAGCAGTCAACCGTCAATCAACAATCGTCAATTGATGATGACGAAACAATTTTAAAAAATATAAAGTTTGAAGATTTTATAAATTCATCAACACTTGAAAAACAAATCAATCAAAAAAATATTATTGAATTTGGACACAAACCACATTTCGCAATTGAGAATGGAGAATGGAGAATGGAGAATAACCAATTAACAATTAACAATGAACAATTAACAATATCTAATTCTCCATTCTCCATTATAAAATTTTTAACTCGCCCGCAGCCTTCTTTTAATCGCAATTTTAATTTATTGATTGAAGACTTGAAAGCGCGTGAGAATGCAGGTTTCAGCATTTACATTTTTGCAGAACAGACAAAACAATTAGAAAGATTAAACAGCATTTTCTTTGATCTTAATACAGAAATTATTTTCACGCCAATTGCAACAAGTATTCATGAAGGTTTTATTGATGAAGATTTAAAAATTATTTGTTATACTGATCATCAAATATTTCAGCGCTATCATAAATATCGTGTTAAGCAGGCTTACAATAAAAACAAAGCGCTCACAATAAAAACCTTAAGAGAATTGCAGCCCGGCGATTATGTATCACATATTGATCATGGTGTTGGTACTTTCAGCGGCTTGCAAAAAATAGAAGTGAACGGAAAAATGCAGGAGGCTGTTAGAATTATTTACAAAGACAATGATATTTTATATGTAAATATTAATTCGCTTCATAAAATTTCAAAATATTCAGGTAAGGAAGGAACTGTTCCTAAAATAAATAAATTAGGAAGCGATGTTTGGAATAAACTGAAGGAAAAAACAAAGACCAAAGTAAAAGAAATTGCTTTCGATCTTATAAAATTATATGCGCAACGCAAGGCGCAGCAAGGGTTTGCGTTTTCGCCGGATAATTATATGCAAACAGAATTAGAAGCAAGTTTTATTTATGAAGATACGCCCGACCAAAGCCGCGCAACTGCTGATGTAAAAAAAGATATGGAAAATGCTGCGCCGATGGATCGTTTGGTTTGCGGCGATGTCGGTTTTGGTAAAACTGAAATCGCCATTCGCGCAGCATTTAAATCTGTTGTTGATGGCAAACAAGCTGCTATTCTTGTTCCTACAACTATTCTGGCTTTTCAACATTATAAAACATTTACTGATCGGTTAAAAGATTTTCCTGTAACGGTTGATTATATCAATCGCTTTAAATCATCAAAAGAAAAAAAAGAAACATTTCAAAAATTAAAAGATGGTAAAATTGAAATAATTATTGGCACTCATGCATTGCTCGGCAAAGATGTAAAGTTTAAAGATTTAGGATTAATGATTGTTGATGAAGAACAAAAATTTGGTGTTGCACATAAAGAAAAATTAAAAACTTTAAGAACAAACGTTGATTGTTTAACGCTTACTGCCACGCCCATTCCGCGCACTTTGCAATTTAGTTTAATGGGCGCAAGAGATTTAAGTATTATTAATACGCCGCCGCCAAACCGCCAACCAATTCAAACAGAAGTGCATGTATTTAATGAAGATATTATTCGCGATGCAATTTATTATGAAACAGAAAGAGGCGGCCAGGTTTTTGTTATTTATAATCGCGTGCAAGGTCTTGCAGAAATGGCTGCGCTCATTCAAAATTTATGTCCTGATCTAAGTGTTTCTTATGCGCACGGGCAAATGGAAGGTCATATTTTGGAAGAAAAAATACTTGCATTTATTGATAAAAAATATGATGTGCTTATTTGTACAAACATTGTTGAAAGCGGCGTTGATATTCCGAATGTAAATACAATTATTGTAAATAATGCGCATCATTTTGGATTGAGCGATTTGCACCAATTGCGCGGCAGAGTAGGGCGCAGCAACAGAAAAGCATTCTGTTATTTGCTCGCCCCGCCGATCAGCACACTTCCGTCAGATGCAAGAAAACGTTTACAAACATTAGAACAATTTAATGATTTGGGCAGTGGTTTTCAAATTGCCATGCGCGATTTGGATATTCGCGGTGCAGGAAATTTATTGGGCGGAGAACAAAGCGGTTTTATTGCTGAGATTGGGTTTGAGATGTATCAAAAAATTTTAGAAGAGGCTATTCGCGAATTAAAGCGAACTTCTTTTAAAGAATTATTTCAACAGGAAATTTCTAAGCAGGATGATTTTGTTAGCGATTGTACAATTGATACAGATTTGGAAATTTTAATTCCTGATGAATATGTTGAAAATATTACCGAGCGTTTATCACTTTATACAAGATTGGATAATTGCGAAAAAGAAGAAGAATTAAAAGATTTTCAAAATGAAATAATTGACCGTTTTGGCGGGATGCCAAAATCTGTCGAAGATCTTTTTACAACTGTGCGTTGCCGTTGGTTAGCTGTTGATTTAGGCTTTGAAAAAATTTCTCTAAAAGAAAATACATTGCGTTGCTATTTTATAAACCGGCCTGATTCGCTATATTTTGAATCTCAGCTATTTAAAAATTTGTTGAGTTATTTGCAAACCGATACAAATAAAGCACGTTTAAAACAAGCAGGCAAAAATTTTATTTTAATTGCAGAGGATATAAAAACTATGAAGAACATGTACTCTTTTCTGCAACGGATGTATAACTCAATAACAAAACCTTCTCCAATATTGATAGATATATAAAATCAACTAATTAATGCATTTATTTTAAAATCACCGCTTTCTTTTGTGCAAATAATTATACTTTTAAAATAATTCAAAAAAAAATTCTTTTTTATAAGAAATTATTCAAAATTTTTTCTAATTTGTACGCAATTTCGGTGGAATTAGCAGGAAAGGATAAACAAAAACCAATATTCAATGATCAATATTCTCTATGCGCTGAAATGCATTCTCATTAAATTATTTTTATTTTCTTCTTATTATTTGCTTCAAATTTTACAGTGCAACAGCCCACCTCATTTTAATAATTATTTTTAAACAATTTCATTAATAATTAAATTATAAAAAACATACATTTTTTTTACACTACTTATTTCAAACTCCAATCATTTCAAAAACAATTTTTATGAAAAATTACATTTTATTATTATTTCTATGTTTTACCAGTTATATTATAAGTGCTCAAACTACTTATACTTCTGTTGGTGGCACAGCAAGAGCTGTAGGTCCTACGCTTGGCTGTGTTGGAGGCAGTGTTGTTAATAAACATCATGCAGTTGATAGCAATGTTACAAATTATGCAACTTTAACCTCACCAGTTGGTGTAATATGCACTGAGGGAATACAAGTTACATTTCCTCATGGTGCAATAGACTCAGGCTTTTATGCAGGTTTTTATATTAGCGCAACAGATGTATTAACGCTGGTAAGTTCTCTTACTGTAAAAACCTATTTACATGGCATATTTCAGGAAGGTGCTACAGGTGTTACATTATTAACTGCTTTTATAAACAACAGCGGGTATGTATATATTCATACAACATTACCATTTAATGCAATTGAGTTAGATGTTAGCGGCCTTGTTAGTTTATTTAATGTTGTAAATGTTTATTATGGCATCGCTTCTTCATCACCATTGGGCGGAATATTGCCGGTAACTTTAGTAAGTTTTACTGCGCAGGCCGGCTCAAAAGATAATAATGTATTATTAAAATGGAGTACTGCAACAGAACAAAATAATAATTATTTTGATGTTGAACGCAGTATAAATGGAAGTATTTATCAGCCAATTACAAGAATACAAGCTCATGGAAACAGCCAGCAACAGCAGGATTATGAATATACTGATAATGCACCGCAAACCGGTATTAATTATTACCGTTTAAAGCAAGTTGATTTTGATGGACGATATTCTTATAGCAAAATCGTTTCTGCAGAAATAGGGGCTATTCAGCAAGGATTAGTTGTTAGTCCAAACCCTGTTAAGGGTAATATGAATATCTCGTTCAAAGGAATGCCGCATGGTAATTACCGGCTTGATGTAATTAATTCATCCGGTCAAGTTATTGTTAGCCGAACAGTAAATGTTACCAATGATGCGCAAACGGAAAATATAACAAGCAATAATTTTAAAGGCATATGTATTTTAAAAGCATCAAATATAAATACGGGAAATATTATTACAAGAAAAGTTTTATGTGAGTAATAATATCACATTATTTTAAAAACTTAAATAAGGAGGCAAATGCCTCCTTATTTTTTAGCAGTTAATTTAGCTTTTAAAGTTGCTTTATTAAAATCCTTTTTTAGCAACACCGTCTTCAATAGCTTGCATGGCTTTGGCTTCGCTTAAAATAGCAGCCATTTTATTGCCTTTGCCATCGTTACCATTTGCAATATATCCGCCTCTTGAAGTTTTACTGATAACGGCATCGTGCATTGGCACATTTTTTTCTTTTGTTTTTAAGCAGTATGCTTTAATCATTTTTGATTTGTCCATTGTTTAAAATTTAATTTGTAAATATTCTGTTTGCAAATTATACAGAAACTAAGTTTAAAAGTAATGATTGATTTTTAATAATAATAAAAAACTTATGATAATTGCAAGATTAATAATTTAAATAATAAATTAAACTTTCTGAACCCATGCTTCATTTTCTTTTAATAAAGCAATAAGTTCATCAACCGCAACTGCGCTATCCACATTTCTTTTTACCACTTCTTTACCTTTATATAAAGTAATTTTGCCAACACCGCTGCCAACATAACCAAAATCGGCATCAGCCATTTCTCCCGGGCCATTTACAATGCAGCCCATGATAGCAATTTTTATACCTTTTAAATGATTAGTAACACTGCGAATTTTTGCAGTTGTTTCCTGCAAATCAAATAATGTTCTTCCGCAAGATGGGCAAGAAATATATTCTGTTTTTGAAATGCGTGTTCGTGTGGCCTGCAAAATAGAAAAGGCAGTATTGTTGATGAATTGTTCAGTGCTTAAATTACTTAAATAATTTCTGCCACTTAAATTGTTGTTTGATGTTTGATAATTGATGCTTGAGGCTTGATGTTGAATTTCTGATTTCTGAATACTGATAACTGTTTGCTGATAGCTATTTGCTGAATTTCCCAAACAAATTCCATCGCCAAAACCATCCAATAATAATGCACCGCATTCGGTTGCATAATGAATTAAATGTTCATCAGCAGTTTGCCAATTACTATCGCAAATAATGATAGCGGGATTCTTGATATTTCTATTCATCAATTCTACAAACATTCTGCGAATAGATTGCACTGCATTTTTATTGGCGGAAAAAAGACAAAGTACTGCTGTATTATCTTCCTTCAATTTTGCAAATAAATTTTCAAGCGAAGGCTGCGGATAATCTTTTGAAAAACATTCTATGATTACAAAATTTAAATTCGCAGATTTTTTATATGAATCATCTAAATATTTATTACCATCAAAAATGGGAAAATATTTAGTTTTATCAATCGCTTTCATCCATGCATCATAATAACAAATTACTTTTAAAGTTCCGGGCAAAGCAAAATCTATCGGTTTATTTGCAATAAAAACATAATCAGCGGCAGCATCGTTAATATTCCATTTATCGGTTGCTTCATCATACTTGTAACCCACACTCTGCAAATGTTCGGGCGAAATATTTTCTATCTTACGTAAATCAGCAATTACAACAGGCACTTGTTTTCCGCCAATATTATTAATTGCAAAAGTTTCTCTGCGCTTATATTCAAAAGGTGAATAGGGAATTGGGAATGATGAATCGTGCGTGTTTATATTTTCCATTTTCCATTCTCCCTTTTTCATTCCCTTCTCATATCTTTTTACCAAATCTCTGCAAACAGGAATTTCAATTTCCGGATCTTCGGTTAATGAAACGCGCACTGTATCGCCAATTCCATCTTCTAACAAAGTACCGATGCCTGCTGCACTTTTTACTCTTCCATCTTCACCATCACCGGCTTCCGTAACACCCAAATGCAAAGGATAACATTCGCCAAATTCATTAAACATTTGTTGTATCAATAAACGATAAGCATGCACCATTACTTGTGGATTACTGCTCTTCATACTTAATACAATTTGATGATAACTTTCACTGCGCGCAATACGCAAAAATTCCATTGCACTTTCTACCATCCCTATTGCAGTGTCGCCGTAACGGCTCATAATTCTATCGCTTAAACTTCCATGATTTGTGCCTATGCGCATTGCTGTGCCGTACTCTTTACAAATTTTTACTAATGGTGTAAACCGTTCGCGAATTCTTTCTATTTCTTCTGCATATTCCGCATCAGTATAATCAATTTGCTCAAACTTTTTTTTATCAACATAGTTGCCGGGATTTACTCTAACTTTTTCCACAATACGCGCGGCAATTTCTGCTGCATTGGGAGTGAAATGAATATCGGCAACAAGCGGTGTTCTGTAACCTCTTTTGCGCAATTCATTTTTTATATTGAGTAAATTCTCTGCTTCTTTTTTTGATGGCGCTGTAATGCGCACCAGTTCAGCTCCAGCTTCAATGCAACGAATAGATTGTTCTACTGTTGCAATTGTATCCATTGTATCGGTGGTAGTCATTGTTTGTAAAAGAATGGGATGATAATTACCCAACAATAAATCACCGATTTTTACTTCACGTGTTTTTAAGCGACTGTAACTGGTAAGAGAATTGCAATATAATTGCATTATTTAAATAATTTCAATTGCAAAAATAACAATTGTGAAACTTACTTTGTTAATTAATAACAACTTATTGAGTTCTTGAATATAATAAGATTTCTTGGGTTTATTTTTTAGCAGAATACAAAAAACATGTATAACATAATTTTAATCTTTATAAAAGATTCTATTAACAGCTATGTCATAAAAAATGAAATAATTTTGTGGTAGTAAAGCATTAAAGAATATTAATTATGCTACGTAACGCATTAAAAACATTATCAGCATCTCTGCTAATTCCTAAAAAAAGTAAAATGTGGTGGCTTACTTTACCACTGCGTTTATTATTTGCCTGCATGTTATTAATTCCATTAATTGTTGCAATTATTGTATCCGGGGCTGTAACGGTAAGTATTATACCTTTTCTGAAACTTCAACAATATATACATACCAGCTTTCGCCATCATGCAAACTTTCTTCGCACTCAAAGAAAGCAGCTTCATGTTCATTAATAATTTATTGTATAATTAATTTTGAAGTTGAAATGCATTTATTATCACTTGTTATATTTACGAGATAGAAGCCACGAGTAAATAAACTTGTATTAAGCTTAATAAATTGTTGCGAAGAATTACAATTAATTATCTGTACAGTTTTTCCATACACATCAATAATTTTAAGTTGTGCGTTTCGCGTTTTAATATTTTTGATTTCTATTGTGCACGATGAACCTGCCGGATTAGGAAATATGTTTATTAATTGATTATTGCTTTGCTGTGTTTTAATTTTTTTGACATCAGTAAATTGAATATTCTCCTCAACATTTAATTTAATTAATAAAGAAGCATAATGAATTTTTTGTTGTGTATTTGTTTGTTGCAATCCGCCAATTACATAGTTATTATTTGTTAGTTCATACGCATCTGTGCCGCTGGTATAAATATGCGGATAAGTGTTATAATCAATATGCGAACGTGTTACTTCTTTCGTAAAAACAGTATCGCCGTTTTCATTGAGGCGCATTAAATAAACACCAAAAGTATCATTTACAGGATGGCTGTAATTACCACATAATAAATATCCTCCATCTTTTGTATTTTGAATCGAATGAATGTCCTGATAAGATAAGTAGGAATAAAATTTCGTCCAAAGTTCCATTCCACTGCCATTATATTTTGTGAGAAAAATTGTATCAGGATAAAAGCCCGCACCTTGTGTGCGAACTACTGTGTAGCCGTTATCTGTTTGAGGCAAAACCTGTACAGCCCAGTCTGAATATTGATCAGAATATTTATATTTATAATTAGGTGGTGTTTCAACACTCCATTGCAATTTTCCTTTTGAATTTATTTTATATAAATAAGAATGTAATTGAGATTTTGTTGGGTAAAAACGAATAAAAACATAACCGCCGTCGGGTGTTTGTTTAATGCTGCTGATCAAACCATTTCCATAAGTTTTTGTCCATTCAACAGAACCATTATTACTAAATTTAACAAGCAGCGCAGCGTTAGTTTGTGCAAACCAAAAACCTTTCCAGCCACCAGCCAAAGCGCCGCCATCAGCAGTTGCACAAATTCCATACGGTACAATATCAAAACCGGTTTCAGCATAATTTATCATCCATTGCAAATTTCCGTTAGCATTTATTTTTAATAACCGCATTTGATTATTGCTATTATTTACGGCTGAATCTGCATCAATTAATGCAAACAAATTTCCTGTGGATGATTGATCAAAAGCCTTTGCATAGTAATATTGATAACCCGGATTTACTGCAAAAAATTTATTCCATTTTTTATTTCCGCAGCTATCAATTTTTTCAAAATAAGTTGCTGAATCAATGTTGTTTGCTTGATATCTTCCTGCAAATAAATTAGCTCCATCATTTGTAATAAATAATTTTGACGATACATGAGTAGAGCCATAAGTGCGCATTAAACTATCGCAATTATTTTGAGCAGAAACAGAAAATTTAATCAATAAAATGAACGCAATAAGTAAAAAGTTTTTCATAAGAGAAGTTTTGATTAAGTGTGTGAAGATATATGTTTGCGGACTAAATTTTTTTTAAAATAATCCTTTAATACATTTTCTCAAAGATGAGTTTCTAAACAATTATTGATTAGTTTTCACCTGGCATTTGAACTATGAAGTTTCTTGAAATGCTTTTAGGTTCAAAATCTATACAATCATTTCCAGCACATTCAACTCTTTATCCAACACAGCCATTTCTGCCGGATAACCTTTTTTAAGCAAAGCAATTTCATCGCTTTTATTTGCAACTCTTGCAGGATAAAAACTGCACATACGCAGCGCTTCCTGCCACGAAACACCAACATGTTTTATAAGATTTTGTACAGCTTTATTCATCGTTAATGCAGAGCCGCTTAAAATGCCGTTGGCGGTATATTTATCACCTTCCAAATGATGCTGGTAAAAACCTTCATTAGTTTCGGTAACAGAATCGGTTATTGCAAATAATCTTTCACCCAGCATTTTTTTTGCAATACGAATAGCTGCATAATCAACATGATAACCATCAGGAATAATACTTGCTCTTATCATTTCGTTATCTAAAACAGCGCCAACCAAACCTGGTGCCCGATGCAGCAACGGACTCATTGCATTATATAAATGTGTTACCATTTTTATGCCTTCATTAAAACTTTTTGTTGCCTGTTCATAAGTTGCATTGCTGTGCCCGGCAGAAATAATAATGTTATATGATTGAATTAAATGAATTATTTCTTTAGAACATTCTTCGGGTGCAAGCGTGATTATTTTTATTACATCTTTTCCATATTCCAGCAACTCTTTTGCTTCATCCACCGAGGGTGAAAAAATCCAATCTTCTTTATGAGCACCTCGTTTCGCTTTACTTATCCACGGACCTTCCACATGCAAGCCCAGCACGCCTTTACCGCCTTGCTGCCAATAATTTTTTATTGCATCAACACATTTAAAAATTATTTCGTAAGGATGTGTTGCAACAGTTGGCATACAATAAGCAGCGCCGCCGCTTAAACAATAACGATAAATTTCGGCAACAGTAAATTCATCAGGATGCACAGCCAGCAATCTTCCGTGTGCGCCGTATAATTGCAGATCAATAAATGGCGGCGCAACAATTACATCGCCCAAATTAATCACATTTATATCACCGCTAATAGAAACCGCAGGAAGAATATCTTCGATAATTCCATTGTTTATTATTACAGCATGATTATGCAGTGTATCGTTGCCTGTAAAAACTGTGCTGGCAATGTATGCAGTTTTCATTTGGGATGAAGTTCTTAATTAACAATATAATTTATTCCGTCATTTCGACGATAGGAGAAATCTCTCGCATAACGCGTTGATGAATTACCTAAAACATTTTGTTCAAGAGATTTCTCGTTCCGCTCGAAATGACGAGCTACCAATTTTTAATTTCTTCCCATAAATCTTTCCAATAAGGATTTATGGAATTAATTAATGTTTCCTTTTTTTCCCGCCGCCATTTTTTAATTTGCTTTTCTCTATCAATCGCTTCTTCAATACTAAAAAAATTTTCATAATAAACACAATATTCCAAATTATATTTATCTGAAAAGCTGCCTTGAAATGTATGTTCTTTATGCTGTTGAATTCTTATTTGTAAATCTGAAGTTACTCCAATATATAAAGTAGTTTTTAGTTTATTGGTCATTACGTAAATACAGCCACCTCTTTTCATTATTAAATTTTAATCAACCCGTCATTTCGACGATAGGAGAAATCTCCCGCATAACGCGTTGATGAATTACCTAAAACATCTTATTCAAGAGATTTCTCACTCCGTTCGAAATGACGGATTAATTTATAATTGTAAAATTATCTGCATCTTTCCAAAAAGGAAATTTATTTCTAACTTCAATTAAATGCTTTTTTTGTAAACTGATAGTAAAAATATCTTCTTCATTTGCCTTGCAATATAAAATTTCGCCCATTGCATTTATAACCATACTCTCGCCGCTGTAATAAATATTATTTCCATCATTGCCCACTCTGTTTACACCAATTACATAACATTGATTTTCGATTGCTCTTGCCTGCAACAAAGTTTTCCATGCAGTAATGCGGCGTTCAGGCCAATTAGCAACGTAAATAAGAACATCAAATTCTTCGCCGTTTGTTTGCCGCGACCACACCGGAAATCGCAAATCGTAACAAACCTGCAAATTTATTTTCCATCCTTTTATTGAAGCAATTAATCGCTTATTTCCTTTTGCGTAATGCTCGTTCTCATTGCCGTAAGCAAATAAATGCCGTTTATTGTAACAGCCATATTCTCCGTTGGGTAACATCCAAATTAAACGGTTAAAATATTTTCCGTTTTCTTCAATTATTAAACTTCCTGTAACGATAATTTTTTTTGTTGAAGCAATTCTTTTCATCCACGCAAATGCAGCGCCATCCATCGTTTCAGCAAGTTGTTCCGGTCTCATACTAAAACCTGTGCTGAACATTTCAGGCAAAATTATCAGTTCGGTTTTTTCTTTAATGCTGTTGATTTTTTCTTCCAGCATTTGCAGGTTTGCCTGCTTATCTTCCCAAGATAAATTCGTTTGAATAATTGTTACCGTTAATAAAGACATTGTTATTTTTTTGAGCCAAACTTTTGTACAAATATTTAACTTCTGTTGCGTCGCACTCTTGTACTTCCTGTTCTTTATTCAGCAATTAATTTTTATTCAATTTAATTATGTTTTTCTTTCCGCCAATGTTGGGAAGTAAACCTGTTAACAAACCAATCAACGGCAAATAAGAACAAACAAAATAAACATGTTCAATACTTGTGCGATCTGCATAAGCGCCTAACACAGCAGAACCCAAGCCGCCCATTCCAAAAGCAAAACCAAAAAATAATCCGGAGATCATTCCTATTTTTCCGGGCAATAATTCCTGTGCATAAACCAATATTGCAGAAAATGCAGAAGCAATTATCACTCCAATAAATATGCTTAAAACTGTTGTGAAAAATAAATTTGCATAAGGCAATAAAAGCGTAAACGGAGCAACGCCGAGAATAGAAAACCAGATAACATATTTTCTTCCGAATTTATCGCCAATTGGTCCGCCGATTATTGTTCCGGCTGCAGCAGAAAGCAAGAAAATAAAAAGATGCAATTGCGCGCTTTGCACAGAAACATGAAATTTATCAATCAAATAAAAAGTAAAGTAACTGCTCATACTTGCGAGATAAAAATATTTTGAAAAAATAAGCACGAGTAAAATAATAATCGCAATAGCTACTTTTTGTTTTGATAAAGCTGGTTGATTTTGCAGTGTTACAATTTTTCTTCTGCCTTTAATTTTCTGCATATTTTTTTTGTACCATTTACCTACAGAAAACAAGACAGCGATTGCAAGTAAAGGAACAAGCGAAAACCATAAAATACTTATTTGTCCGAAACGCACTACAATTAACGCAGCTAAAAGCGGACCTAAAGAACTTCCTGTATTTCCGCCGACCTGAAAAATAGATTGCGCTAAACCACGTTTTTCGCCCGCCGCCATGTAAGCGACTTTTGAAGCCTCCGGATGAAAAATGGAGGAGCCGACACCAATTAACCCAACCGAAAATAAAAGCATAGGATAATTGTACGAGAAGGCGAATAACACTAGCCCTGCAAGCGAAATACACATGCTTACAGCAAGTGAAAATGGTTGTGGTTTTTTATCAGTATAATATCCAATTAGCGGCTGAAAAATTGATGCGCATAATTGAAAACTTAGCGTTATAAAACCTATCTGCGCAAAATTTAAGTTGAAAGAATTTTTTACAATAGGATAAATAGAAGGAATTAAAGATTGAATTGTATCATTCAATAAATGCGAGAAACTGATGGTTAATAAAATGGGAAAAACAGTTGCTTCTGTTATTTTTTTTATGCTTACTGATTCTTCTGCTAAAGATGATTCCATAAATTTTATTTATTCTTTGCTTGCTGAAACTTTAATTACAAAGGCAAAAATAAAACAATGAAATTCATCAGCAATAATCAACTTAGTTCAATTGAAAGACGAACTTTGAACCGAGCGTGGCAACGAAAGCTAAATAGCAGTACTGGCCTATGTTTCAAAAAAAAAATTCATAAATATTTTACTGCTCTTTGCAAATCTTCAGGCGTGTCAATTTCAATTCCCATATAATCTACAATAACCATTTTTATTGATATTCCGTTTTCCAAATAACGGAGACATTCAATTTTTTCTGCGGCTTCGAGCGGCGTAATCGGCCAATTTGTAAAATCTAAAAGTACTTTTTTTCTAAAAGCATAAACGCCGATGTGTTCGTAATAAACAGGTATAATTTCTTTGTTGCGTAAATAGGGAATGGGCGAACGGCTGAAATATAAAGCATTAGAATTTTTATCAACAGCAACTTTTACAAAATTTGAATCTTTAATAAACTGCTCATCATTTAATACCTGCATTAAACTGGCAACCTGTATTTTTTTTTCATCATCGTCATCAAATAAATGCAATAATTTTTGCAGCGGTTCTTTTTTTATAAAAGGCTCATCGCCCTGCACGTTTACAACAACATCAACCTGCATATCGGCAATGGCTTCTGCAATGCGGTCGCTGCCGCTTTCATGTTGCTTTTTACTTTTAATTGCATAACCGCCGCATTGAATTATTTCATTAAAAATAATATCACTGTCGGTGGCAACAATTACTTCATCAAATAAATTTGTTGCAACCGTATTTTCGTAAGTATGACGAATGACGGATTTGCTGCCGAGCATTTGCATTAGCTTGCCGGGAAATCTTGTAGCCTGGTATCGGGCAGGAATAACAGCAACTTTTTTCATCATTAAATTTTGCTGCAAAGATGCAGTTTAGAAAATTGTTTCAAAATAATCAAGATACCATGCTGCAAAAATTATTCCCACTAAATTGATAGACTTAATGTTTTTCCACTATATTTGTTTCACTCAAATTATAAAATCCAACAAAAACTGTTCCTTATGGTCTCCAAACTCAGCGCAGTGGAAGTGCTAAATTTCCTCATCATTGTAAGTATTATTCTTATTTCTGCCCGATTATTGGGCGAGGTTTTTCGCAAGTTAAAACAACCAGTTGTAATCGGTGAAATACTTGCCGGTATTATACTTGGCCCATCTTTATTAGGTTCAATGTTTCCTAATATTTTTCATGAAATATTTGTAAGTCAGCCGCGTTCTTACGGCGCTTTTGATGGTTTAGCCAGCATCGGAATAATTTTACTGATGTTTGTTGCAGGCATTGAAGTAGATTTAAAACAAATACGCAAGCAAGGCAAACAGGCGGCATCTATAAGTTTATTAAGTTCTATTTTTCCTTTTGCTGTAGGTTTTGTAACGGCCTGGTTTTTTTATGATTCAATATTTTCAACGCCTACAAAAAATATCACTATACCTGCAATGTTTTTAGGAACGGCACTTTCTATAACAGCTTTATCAGTAATTGTAAAAGTTTTAATTGATACAAATTTGTTGAAGACGAAAATTGGCAACCTTATTCTTACCGCCGCAATGATCAATGATTTTTTAGGATGGGTTCTCTTTTCGATTATAATAAGTATGATGAATAAAAGTGACGGAACAAATACATTTGGTTCTATCGGGCTTGTATTGATTTTTGTTTTATTCATGCTAACTGCAGGCCGATGGATTGTTGACAAACTTTTACTGCTTACTTCAAAATATTTAACACCGCCGGGCGGCGTAATTACAGTTGGAATTTGCCTGTGTTTTTTAAGCGCAGTACTTACCGAATGGCTTGGCGTAAGAGGTATTTTTGGTGCATTTATTATGGGTATTGCCGTTGGCGATTCTAAACATTTTACCGAGCTTTCTCAACATGTAATGCAACAGTTTGTACTGAATATTATCGCTCCTTTATTTTTTGCATCTATTGGTTTAAGAATAAATTTTGTTGCTAACTTCAACTTTCAAATTGTTGGAATTATTTTATTGATTGCTTGTATTGGCAAGATAGTGGGCGCCGGTTTGGGCGGCAAAATAAGCGGAATGAGTTCTAACGAATCAATGGCTGTTGCTTTTGGAATGAATGCACGCGGCTCGCAGGAATTAGTGCTTGGTTTATTGGCACTGCAGGCAAAAATTATTGATGAACGCATTTTTGTGGGGCTTGTAGTAATGACGATTGTAACTATTCTTATTTCAGGTCCGTTTATGAAATATTTTTTAAGAAAACACGAAGAGGCTTTGATACCAGATGTTGCAACCGATGGGTCGGTAACCGTAATTACGCTGGAACGAGAGCAAGAAACATTGGTATAATTCGCTAACAATTTTTTACACTTATGACTATAATTCTTTAAAATCGAATATATTATTTTTATTAGTTAAAACAATATTGCATCGGTAAAATGCAATATTTTTTTTATTAACACAGTCTTTCATAAACTCATATTTATTTATTCAACAAAATAAATACCTTCAAAAAAAATTACTGCAGTGAGTGTTTTAACGCTTAATAATATTACCAAATTTTATGGCCGCATTCAGGCATTGAATAATGTTTCTTTCGAAGTGCCCGAAGGCAGTGTGTTTGGTATTTTGGGCCCGAACGGAAGCGGCAAAACAACCATGCTCGGAATTGTGATGGATATTCTTCGTCCATCATCAGGCAGCTTTCAATTTTTTAATTCAACAGCCACTGCCGAAACAAGAAAACATATCGGCACTTTGCTTGAAACGCCAAATTTTTATCACTATTTATCAGGCGAAAGAAATTTGCGGATTGCCGCCGAAATAAAACAAAAAGGGTTTGATGGAATTGATTCAGTTCTTGAAAAAGTAAATCTTTATCAGCGTAAAACAAGTAAGTTCAGCACTTATTCTTTGGGCATGAAGCAGCGACTGGCCATAGCTTCTGCGCTTTTAGGCAATCCTGATGTATTGGTGTTTGATGAACCTACAAATGGTCTCGATCCGGTTGGCATTGCAGAAATTCGTGAAGTTATTTTACGCGTTGCATCCGAAGGAAAAACGATTATTATGGCAAGTCATTTACTGGATGAAGTTGAAAAAGTTTGCACACATGTAGCCATTTTAAAAAAAGGAAATTTATTAACCGCCGGCTCTGTTGATACCGTTTTAATAAATGAAGATATTGTTGAAGTAAATGCCGCCGATACCAATAAACTAAAGGAAATTTTAAGATCACTTAATGGTTACACTAACATTAAAACTTCAAACAATACGATTCAAATTTTATATCCGAACGGAAAAGCAGATTTAGAAAAAATAAATAAACATTGTTTTGAAAATGGTATTATTTTAAACCATTTGCAATTAAAGAAAAAAAGTTTGGAAACAAAATTTTTAGAATTAACCAACAATTAATTTATGTTTCATCTTTTAAAAATAGAATGGCTTAAAATAAAATATTACCGCACTTTTTGGATATTGTCTGTGCTTTTTTTAATCAGTATTTTCGGTATAAATTATATCAGTTATTATGTGCAGGGTCAGGTTCAAAACCAGGTACCGAAAGGCAATGTAGCTGCCTCAGCAATTTTGGGCGCATCGCCATTTCAGTTTCCCGCCGTTTGGCAAACGGTAGCTTATATGAGCGGATTTCTTTTATTTATTCCCGGTTTATTGATCATCATTTCTATCACCAACGAATTTTCTTATAAAACGCACCGGCAAAATATTATTGATGGTTTAAGCCGCACGCAATTTATTGTAGTAAAAATGTTGCTTGTTGTAATCATTGCGCTTCTTTCAACACTTGCAGTATTTATCACAGCATTTTTCTTTGGCATAGCTGAAGGCAGCGCTGCCATTAGCTTTGCGAACATTCAATATATCGCATATTTTTTTGTGCAAACTTTAAGTTACACTTCGCTCGGCTTATTATTCGGCTTATTATTTAAGCGTTCAGGAATTGCGATTGGCGTTTTTTTTCTGTATGTTGTTGTGCTGGAACACATGCTGGGTGCCATTCTTAATCATTATACTGATAACGCGGGTAATTTTTTGCCGTTAAGTTCCAGTGTTACGCTTATTCCTTTTCCGTTTCTTCGTAATGTGGTTAACCAATTTTTTAAACCGCCCGACGCGCTATATTTACTTATTGCATCTGCAATTTATTTAGTTATTTATTATTTCGCCTGCAAGCGAAAGTTTGAAATAGATGATCTGTAAAAATTTTTTTTTGTATCAAATATTTGTTTTTCATAGCGTCTTCATTGCGTCGCACTCTTGTACGCCTTGTTCATTGTTCAGCAAATTCAAAGGTCAAATTCAAAAAGGATAATTGGTATACTTTTTAATTTTTAATTTTTAATTTCGTCCACTGCTTTATTAAAATCATTCCAGATTTCATGTACAATTTCTGCGGCAGGTTTTATATTCTTTATTAATGCGCTCACTTGCCCAATTTCCAATTCACCTTCTTCAAGGTTTCCTTCAAACATTCCTTTTCTTGCTCTGCCTTTACCTAATAATTGTTTCAGTTCTTCTTCAGTAGCTCCGCGCATTTCAGCAGCTTTTATCTCTTCAAAAAAATTATTTTTTAATAATCTTACCGGCATTAATTTTTTTATGCTTAATAAGGTATCGCCTTCATTTGCTTTTATAACTTGTTCTTTAAATAAAGCGTGCGAAGATGCTTCGTTACTGCAAACAAAACGAGTTCCCATTTGCACACCATCTGCGCCCAAAACCATTGCAGCCAGCATTTGTTTTCCGGTAGCAATTCCGCCCGCAGCAATCAAAGGAATTTTTACAGCTTCCCGCACCGCCGGAACTAAAACCATAGTTGTGGTTTCTTCTCTTCCGTTATGACCGCCGGCTTCAAAGCCTTCGGCTACAACTGCGTCGCAGCCTGCTTCTTCTGCTTTTTTTGCAAATTTGCTGCTACTTATAACATGCACAACTGTTATTCCTTTTTCTTTCAAAATACCTGTGAATGTTTGCGGATTGCCGGCACTCGTAAAAACAATTTTTATATTTTCTTCAATAATAATTTCAATATGTTTATAAATATGTGCATACAATAAAGGCACATTAATTCCGAAAGATTTATCGGTTGCAGCTTTACATTTTTTTATATGTTCTTTTAAAACATCAGCACTCATGCTTCCACTTCCAATTAATCCTAACGCGCCTGCATTACTTACTGCACTTGCTAAACGCCATCCGCTCGTCCAAACCATACCAGCCTGAACAATAGGATAATTTATATTGAATAATTTAGTGATTGAATTGCTAAAAGCCATAGTAGTAAAATTAGTGTTTAAGAATTATTGTAATTTTAAAATAAAATAGTTTATGAATAATATTATTGAGGAGGTTTTAAAACTGCCTGAAGAAGAAAAAATAAAAGTTTACTGCGCTTTGCAGAAAGAACTTGGATTGGAAGATAATAATGTTTTACGTGAAGATGAATTAACGCCCGAACAATGGGAAGAGTTAAAAAAAAGGGAAATTGAAATTGAAAAAGGAAATGTAAAATGGATTTCAAGAAGTGAACTTGAGCAGATTTTAAAAGAAAGAAGAAATGGCTTACAAGCTAATAGAAAATGATTTTGCTATAGCGGATATTTTAGACGCAATGAATTATTATCAATCAATTTCTATTGAGTTATGCTTACGATTTCAACAAGATTTACTTGTCGCTTTTAATAAACTTGAAAAAAGCCCTTATAATTATTACAATATAAATGAAAAATACAGAAGAATCAATCCCCAATATTTTCCTTACATGTTAATTTATAATATTTGATGAAACGAATAATTTTATACAATTAAAAGCAGTTTTTCATCAATCACAAAATCCTAAACAAATTAAACAACGATTAAAATAAGTTTTAACCAAAATCAATTTCCGTATTATCACCAATATTTAAACTACGGCTCAAACCCTTTACAGATGCATCGCTGCCGATGAGCGAATTATCAATTACTACTTCAAACAAATTTGTGTACGAGCCAATAATACTGTCGCGCACCGTGGAATACTGAATTGTTGTATTGGCGCCAATTGCCACATGCGGACCAATAATTGAATTTCTTAAAATGCAGCCCGCGCCAATGCTAACCGGCTCAATAATAATAGAGTTTTGCGATTGAACTGTTTCATCAACTTTGCCGCCAAATTTTTTTAATAAAGTTGCATTGCTTTCGAGCAAAGTTTCTTTTTTTCCGCAATCGTACCAGTTCTTTACTTTAAATGCTTTAAACTCTGCGCCGCGCTTAATCATACATTCAATTGCATCAGTTAAATTATATTCTCCAAACGATTTTATTTCATGATTAAACAAATGATAAATACAATCGAACATAAAATTTGTTTCCTTTATTTTATATAAACCAACAAGCGCCATATTGCTTTTTGGTATTGCCGGCTTTTCAATTACATGTTCAATAATATTACCACCATCAATTTCTGCCACACCAAAATTTCGCGGATCATCTACTTTTTTTACGCCTAACATACTAAACGGGCTGTCAATTACTTCGCGTACATCGTATTCACAAATTGTATCGCCAAGCACAACAAAAACTTCATCAGAGCCAACAAGATTTTTTGTAAGCTCAATTGCATGACCTGTGCCTTGCCGCTCGTTTTGATAAACAAAATGGCAGGTTAATTGGGGGTAAGTTTGCTTAACATATTCCTGAATTTTTTCTCCCAAATAACCCACAATAAAAATAAATTCGTTAATACCCGCTTCATGCAGTTGATCTACAATAAAGCTTAAAATAGTTTTGCCTGCAATCGGTATCAACGCTTTAGGCTGCGTATAAGTGTGTGGCCGCAGCTTTGCACCGGCGCCAGCCACAGGAATAATTGCTTTCATCTAAGTACATTTTTCCATCAATCAAAAAAGTCAATTGTGTTCAATTTACACATTTAATGGAAATGTGAAAATAGTAAATTCATTGTAACCTTCATAAAATTCCGGAATAGTATTAAATTTATGATGCTAATTTTTTGATGACTAAAATAATTAGTATCTTGCGTACTAAATAAATTAGCCATGAGTCATGCCGGAAAAAACTTACGTTATTTGCGCAAACTTCGTGGATGGACGCAGGAAGAATTTGCCAATAAACTTAAAATAAAACGCTCATTAATCGGCGCCTATGAAGAAGAACGTGCAGAACCGCGTTTGGAAGTGCTGAAACATATTTGCACTATTTTTAAATTAAGCCTCGATGAATTATTATTAAAGGATTTAATTGTTTCAAAAGATGGTGGAAGTTATATTGATAAACGCCGTGCACTGAAGTTAACTGAGGAAACAAAAGAAATTACTTTTGTGCCTACAAAAGCAGCAGCAGGTTATTTAGCAGGTTATGCCGATCCTGAATTTTTGGATGAACTCAACACATTTACTTTACCAATGCTGGCGCCGGGCGAATACCGTGCTTTTGAAATTGTTGGTGACAGTATGTTACCAACGCCCAGCGGCAGCGTAATTGTTGGCGAAAAAGTTGAAGACATTGAAGAAGTAAAAAATAACAGTACTTATATTGTTGTATCAAAAAATGGCGGTATTGTTTATAAAAGAATCAACCGCAATAACCGCTCAAAAAATAAGTTTATTTTAATAAGCGATAACCCACAGTTTGAACCTTACCAATTAAATGGCGAAGACATTCTTGAATTGTGGAAAGCACAAATGATCATCACCAAAGCAAACACACAACAGCGTTGGGATGTAAGCCAACTCGCCGGCATGGTAACAACTTTACAGGAACAGGTAACAAATCTCAAAAAGAAAATGAATTAATTTATTGAAAAATGCAAAGCGTGAAGTTTAAAGGTACGCAGGCAGTTTTAAAGGTTTAAACACGTTTTAAATCTGTTAAGAGCTTTATAATTTATCTGCTTTCTTTCAGCCATTTATTAAAATTTATTCATTCTTTTTAGCATAGCAATTTACTTTTGCGCAAAACTATTCTGTGCTTAAGAAAATTGGTTTATGCATTTATATATTACTTACAGTTATTTCTGTTTTTGCACAAACCAAATCTTTGCATGCAGTAAAAGTTAATCATGCACCAAAAATGGATGGTACACTTAACGATTCTGCATGGAAACAAGCTCCTTCAGCAACAAATTTTATTATTAATTTTCCGGATTTCGGCAAGCCATCTTCTCAAAAAAGCGAAGTAAAAATTTTATATGATGATAATGCCATTTATGTAGGCGCTCATTTGTATGATGATCCATCTTTAATAAAAAAACAATTCACTACAAGAGATAATGAGCAACGTCAGGATGTTGATAATTTTGGCATTGCATTCGATACTTATAAAGATAAACAAAATGCTTTTGAATTTATAGTTACCGCAGCAAACGTGCAAAGCGACGTGCGCATTTCTTCTACTTTATTACAATCAGATAATGATAACGGCGATAATGGCGGCTTCGATTATAATTGGGATGCAGTTTGGGATAGCAAAACTTCTATTGTAAAAGATGGATGGATCGCTGAAATAAAAATACCTTTTTCTGCATTGCGATTTTCTAAAAAAGATGTGCAGGATTGGGGCGTGAATTTTTCAAGATATATCCGCCGATTAAACGAGCAATCTTATTGGAATCCGGTTGATCCAAAAATTGATGGATTTGTAAATCAGTTTGGCGATTTAGATGGATTGCAAAATCTTACCCCACCTTTGCGTTTATCCTTTCTTCCTTATATTTCGGCAGGCTACAGCACAGTGCCAACAAATTCAGGAACCATAAATCAATTTCTTCATCATGGCGGCATGGATGTAAAATATGGTGTGAATGAAAGCTTTACTTTAGACATGACTCTGATACCCGATTTTGGTCAGGTGCAAAGTGATAATGTTATTCTTAATCTTTCACCATTCGAACAGCAGTATGCAGAGAACAGACCTTTTTTTACAGAAGGAACAGAGCTTTTTAATAAGGCAGGAATTTTTTATTCACGCCGCATTGGCGAAACACCTGTTGGTTATTACAATGCGCTACAACTTGCGGCAGACAGTAATTATGCTATCATTAAAAATCCTTCTCTCACTCAATTATATAATGCAACAAAATTTTCAGGACGAACAAAATATAATTTAGGCATCGGTTTATTTAATGCAATTACTGCGCCGATGTATGCAGAATTAAAAAGACCTGATGGTTCAACCTTTAAATATCAAACAGAGCCATTAACCAATTATAATATTGTTGTGTTAGATCAGGCTTTAAAAAACCGTTCTTACATTACATTCACAAACACAAATGTAATTAGAAGCGATACAAGCCGCAATGCAGATGTGGTTGCATTCGATTTATCTTTATTCGATAAAAAAAATATTTATAACTTTCTTGCAAAAGAAAATGCAAGTTTTGTTGGAGGATTTTCGCCACATAACGGTTTTAGATCAAATGTTGATTTTCAAAAAGTAAGTGGCAAATGGCAGTGGGATTTATACAACGATATTAAATCGCAATATTACGATGTAAACGATTTAGGCATTTTGCGCGAGCCAAATCAATTTATTTCAGGCGGAGATATTTCATTCAATCAGTTTGAGCCAAATAAAATTTTCAATCTCAGAAAATATAATATCAATATTGAGGAAAGCAATTTATTAGCTCCTTTTTCTTTCGAACAATTAAATATTAATGGCGATTTTTTGCACGTGTTTAAAAATTTTTGGGATATTACTTTTCATGTAGAAAGCCATCCGATTTGGGAAAATGATTATTTTGAATTACGGGTTCCTGGTCGCTTTTTAAAACGAACTCCGTTTACTTATTTTGGATTTGAAGGAAGCACCGACAGTCGAAAAAAATTATTTGTAAAATATAGCGCTGGTTATGGAAATTTAACACCTGTTCCAAATGATCCGTTTTATTTATCGGGGCTCGGCGCAAGGTATCGCTTCAACGATAAATTTAGTTTGGAATTAGACGGCGAGAGGCAGGATGATAACGGTAATTTCGGAGCAGTTCTTGACATAAATGGTAATCCGGTTATTATAAATGATTCTTCTGTTATAGGCATCAGACATGTTACGCAATTTACCAGCACTTTAATTGGCGATTATAATTTTAAAGCAAGAATGAATTTAAGTTTGCGTGTGCGCCATTATTGGAGCAAGGTGCAGTATCTTCAATTTTACAATGTAAAATCTGATGGCTATTGGAACGATAGAAATTTTATAAATGGCGAAGATGAAAATTTTAATGCCTTTAATTTAGATATGTTTTTTACCTGGGATTTTCGTTTGGGAAGCCGCTTAATTGTTGCATGGAAAAACGCTTTAGGGCCGGATATAAATATTGACGGCTCGCTGCACGAAAAATATTTTAATAATGTAGGCGCATTATTTAATGTTTCACACAGCAATGAAATAACAGTAAAATTTATTTATTATTTAGATTATCAGCAATTAACTAAGAAAAAAAGTTGATCAAATAATTATCGGATTAATTCAAAATATATCTTCTTATCTTTTTTTGAAACTCTTAATTAACTTTACGTAAATAATTTTTCGATGGGAGTTTGGAGGCAATTTCAGGAATATCTTTTTATAAAAAAGCGCGATCCGAATGCGCCGCATAATAAATGGATAAAATATATGCACGGCATGAACCGGATTTCTTTGCTGATGTTTTTAGTTGCTTTAATTGTGATGCTGATAAAATTTTTTATTATTCCTTTATTCAAATAAAATTTATAATCCGGCATAATAATCGTAACCTCTTTCTGCCCAATAATCTGGTGGTTTTTGATTGCTGAAATATAAAGTTCCAATCCATTTTATATGCTTAATTCCATATTTCACCGGAATAATTAAACGCAAAGGATAACCCTGATTCATTGGCAAAGGTTTATCATTCATTTCATAACATAAAATAGTTTGTTGTTGCAAAAAACTTTTCATATCAATTCCAACATAATATTTTTTATCCGGCGTCATTAACCCTGCATAACTCATATTTTCCTGCAGCTGTAAATGATAATGATCCATAAATGTTTTTAACGAAACGCCTGCCCAGTGCGTAACCTGGTCCCAACCTTCAATACATTTAAAATCAAAAACAATATCTTTTTTTGGCAATTTTTTTATATCATCCAAAGTTAATTTTAAGGTATCACCTTTCGAGCGCACAACATTTAATCTCCACACATTTAAATCCACAGTATCAGAATGACCGATGTCGCCATTTACTCTTACATTTTTTACAGCATCTTTTACTGAATAAGTTTTAGTTTCTTTTTTTTGACTGAATGTATTGCTGAAGATTTTTTCATTAGCATTTAATGTTGTTCGCAAAGGTTTTAATGCGCCCTGATCTTCGGGTTGATGAAGCAACCATTTCCATGCAAAAATTCCTGCTGCAATAAACACAATAAAAATGATAAAAGAACCAACCATTTTTTTTCTGAATGATAAATTGCTTATTGTTTCGGTGCGTTTAAAAAAATTATGCTTCTTCATGCGGCGTAAGTTTAGGAATTGATGGTTTTGGTGGAGGAAGTTGTAAAGGTTTAATAACTTCAATGCCGGTAATTATTGCCTGAAAATTATTCCAGCCTGTTTTTATCACCTGAAAAATATGAATTAAAAAAAACAAAACATAGCCGATGGTTAAAACAAAATGTTCAATTCGGGCAGCAGAATAACCGCCGCAAAACCAGCAAAGCCAACTAAATTGAACTGGTTTATAAATCGCCAATCCTGTAATTAAAGAACCAATACCCATAATAATAATTGAGGTATAAGCAATACGCTGAGCCGCATTGTACTTGGTTTGGGGCGGATGATATTTGCTTAAATGCAAATCGTATAAAAGCACCTGAAACGATTCTTTGAACGATTTTTTATTGGGAAGAAGATAACGCCATTCGCCCGAAAATGCAGTGTATAAAACATACAATAATCCATTCAAAAAAAATAACCACATAAATGCAAAATGAAAGCTCATTCCTTTTGCAAGATGAAATGGAATATCGAGCGCCTTATAAAAACCCTTAGGAAAAAAATGAAAAAATTCTTTTTGCGCAATTTGGATTTTGTAAACATCATTCGCCCAATAAATCAACAAACCGCTCCAAATCATAATGGCAAGAATCGGAAAATTTATCCAGTGAAACCACCTTATAGCAAGCGGATGTTTTTTTATTATTTTTTTCACGATTGAAAAGTTAGCACTTTCGAATCATATTAAATAAACCAATAAAAAATTATTGCTTAATAAATTTCAGTGCAGCCGAATTCATGCAATAACGCAAGCCTGTTGGTTTTGGGCCATCATTAAAAACATGGCCTAAATGCCCGCCGCAACGGCTGCATAAAATTTCGGTACGAACTGTGTTGTAGCTGTCATCTTGCTGTTCAATCACTGCATTTTTATCAAGCGGCTTATAAAAACTTGGCCAGCCGGTGTGGCTTTCAAATTTTGTATCGCTGCTAAATAATTTTTGTCCGCAAGCTGCGCAAACATAAATTCCCTTTTCATGATTATTCCAATATTTCCCTGTGTAAGGATTTTCGGTACCTTTTTCTCTAAGTACGGTATATTCAAAGGGCGTTAAAATTTCTTTCCATTCAGCATCTGTTTTTGTTACGGCAAATTTCTGTTGTTGGGCATTTACAAAGCTTACAGAAATTATTAAAATAAATAAAATACCAAAAATTTTTTTCATAAAAATATAATTAAATTATAATACAAATAAACGAAAAAGCAAAATGACCGGTTTGTTAAAGCTGTAAATGATTTGCTTAAAATTATTTTTTATTAAAAAATTATTCTTTTAAAAATTTGAAGATTGAAATTTCTTTTTTATCGTTTACAATTCGTAGGTAATACCAGCCTTTAGAAAATGATTGAACATTTATTTGTGTTTGCACTGTGCCGGAATTTAATTTAATAACACTTTATAACCCGATTGCTCAGGAAAATATTGCCTGAGTTAATACTTCCGCTGAATTTTACTTTGTTATCCCACTAACCTTTATTCTCAATAAATTGAAGGTTTTGTGAGTTAACCCTGCACGCTAAAAATAAAAAAATTAAAACAAAAAAAATATTAGATTTCTCATAACATGTTAGTTTAGTTAAATAAATTTAATACAATCTTTTTACATTCATGCAATCTGCTAATAAAAATCCTTCTCCGTATCTTGCAAGCTTATGGCAAAGGCAAAAGCGGCAAAGAAAAAACAACCGATAATTTTAGTTACGAACGATGATGGGATTACTTCGCCCGGCATAAAAGCTTTGGTTGAATGTGTTAGAAATTTAGGAAAAATTATTGTTGTTGCGCCCGATAAACCGCAAAGCGGAATGGGACATGCAATAACGGTTGGACAGCCGTTGCGGTTACATCCTGTTCATTCGTTTAAAGATATTGAAGCATGGCAATGCAGCGGCACCCCGGTGGATTGTGTGAAGCTTGCGGTGGATAAAATATTACATCGCAAACCCGATATTTGTTTAAGCGGAATAAACCACGGCGCCAATCATTCTATCAATGTTATTTATTCCGGAACGATGAGCGCTGCTCTGGAAGCATCGATAGAAAGCATACCCAGCGTGGGTTTCAGCTTACTCGACTACAGTATTGAAGCAGATTTTACCGGCGCACAAAATTATGCCCGTTTATTGGTGCAGCAATTATTGCATTTAAAAATTGATAAACATTTGTGTTTAAATGTAAACATTCCCGCAGTGCCGGCGGAACTGTTGAAAGGTTTAAAAGTGTGCCGCCAGGCTTATGCAAAATATGATGAAAATTTTGATGAGCGCAAAGATCCGAGTGGCAGAAATTATTACTGGCTCACCGGCGAATTTGTAAATTTTGATAAAGGAAAAGATACCGATGTTTGGGCGCTCGAAAATAATTTTATCAGCGTAGTTCCTGTGCAGTTCGATCTTACAAATTACAAGTTAAAAGATAAATTGGAAAAAACACTTCAAAATAATGCTTAAAAAAAATGATCTCCGCTTCGGATTATTTCTTGGTTTTTTTGCGCCAATTTTCGGTATGCTGCTCTATTATTTTATGCGGTTTTTTCCTACTTATTCTGTAAAAGATTTTTTTGCTGTGCTTGGCGCGCAAACGTCGCTCATCAGTGCCATTGCAAGTCTTTCCGTGTTTGCAAATGTTGTATTTATTACTTTATATCTCAACAAGCGTAAAGATAAAACTGCCATCGGAATTTTTGTTGCAACCGTTGTGTATGGTGTGGCTTCTTTATTATTTAAATGGTTTTTTTAATGTTTCCGGCTTTTGTAATTCTGTTCAACTTCGTTGCGTCGCACTCTTGTACTTTTTATTCTTTATTCATCAAAAAAAATCTCCATGTGTTGATGCAATAACTTTTTTTGCGAGCCAGGGAAAACTGTTCATTATTTTAAAAAATACCGTTGTTGAAATGTTGCCGCCAAAAAAGCGCTGCACATTTCTGCCGATTTGCAAACGCCGCTCAAATGCTTGCTGCCATTGGTTTGTATAGTTTTCTTCCATTTGCTCGCGCGTAATATTTCCTTGTAAAAAATCATCAATATTTTCAAAAGAAATTTTACTCCCATGCATTGCCATGCTCATTCCGTTTCCGCATAAAGGCGTAATCATTCCTGCCGCATCGCCAATCATTAAAACATGATTTTCTACCTGGGATTTTTTGCTGAAACTAATTTGCGAAATAGCCAAAGGCTGGTCATATAAAGATATTGCTTCAGTAAAAATTTTTTTTAAATGCGGATTTTTAAATAAAATATTTTGTTCCATTTGCTGAACGGAATTATTATTATTTTTTAAATTATCTGCCGTAGTTAAATAACACAAGCAACATTTATTTTCTTCAATTTTCGAAATGCCGCAGTAACCATTTTTAAAATTGTGCAATGAAATTGTATTATTCTCCATTGGATATTGCACGTGATATTTTATGCCAATAAAATTGTTAAGTTTATTGGGATTTTTTTGAATAAAAGAACGATTCCATTTAATATCAAGATTACTGCGCTTTCCAAAACTGCCTGCAGCAATTATTGCATTAAAATTTCCGGAAGAAGTAGAAACAATAAATTTATTTTCAATAAATTTTATATCCGTTACTTTAGATTGTGTAAGTACTGTTACATTTTTTTGTAAAGCTATTTTGTATAAAGTATTATCAAGCGTGTAGCGACTAATACCAAAACCACCAAGCGGCAAATTGAAATTGTAAATATTTCCTTTGATATCAGAAATATTTAGTTGTTTAATTGAAGGCAGATTTAATTCAAGTAAAGGCAAACCCAATTGTTCTAAAAAATTCCAGCTTTCAAAACTGATATATTCCCCGCAAACTTTATGAAAAGGATAATTTTCTTTCTCAAATAAAACAACATTATAACCTGCATCAGCACTCAATATTGCCAAAGAAAGTCCGGCTAAACCGCCACCGGTTATTGCAATATCGTAAGGTTTAATTTCTTTCATGAAAATAGATAATCAAATAGCGAAACGCCCATCGCCATTGAATTTGATAAGATTTAATATCAGCAGCATTTAAAATATTTTTCCATTCTTTTTTTATAAAACCTCTTGCCACACTTAATGGCGCATCATTTTTTACGAGATAAGATTTTGAAAAAATTTTTGTTAGAAATTTTATAGAATAATAAGCAAGCGAATTGCGTTGCAAATCATTAATAAAAAATCCGATAGAAGAATTTTCTCTCATCCATTTTGATTGCTCAACAAGTTCTTCATTTGTAAAATGATGGCAAAATAAACTGGAGAAAATTATATCAGGTTTATTTTCAAAATTTATTGTGCGATAATCGCTAATGAGCCATTTTGTTTTATCATTTAAAATTTCTCTTGTCATTGCAAACTCAATGCAGGATTGGTTTATATCAATTGCAGTAAAATTAATTTTTATATTATGTTTATTGCACCAGTTTAAAATTGCAAACAAATTATCACCGCCGCCACAACCAATTTCGCAAACATGAATTTGCTTTTTATCTTTCAATAATTTTTTAAATCCTGTAATTGAAATTTTATGTCCGCCCAAATAAGTATTAATAAATTCTAATTCTTCCATGTTTTTTTTTATATCGCTGAAAGGAAGATTGGCAGAATCTAATAATTCTTTTTTGTATGAACGGCGTTGAAGGTTCATGCAGAAGATGCAATAAAAGTTTCCATCGTTAAACCCGGACCAAATGCAACGCCAAAAATATTTGCAGGTTTATCAGCTTTTAAATTATCCATGATTTCTTTTAATACAAACAAAATTGTTGGCGAACTCATGTTGCCATATTCTGATAAAATTTTTCTTGCATAATTCATTGAGCAATCACAAAGACTTAATTGTTTTTGAATAGTATCAATAATTTTTCTGCCACCGGGATGGAGACACCAATGTGTAATATCTTTTTTATTCATCTTGCTTTTTTGTAAAGCAGCATCAACTAAAGCGGCAATATCTTCTTCAATTAATTGAGGAACATAACCACTCAGTGTCATTAAAAAACCTTTGCTGCTTATTTCCCAAGCCATATCCTGCTTGCCTTTAAATGCAACTGCAGAATAAAAATGATTTAATTGTAAAACAGGTTTTTCAAAAGTTGAATTTGATAACAAAACTGCCGCGCTTCCATCGGCAAATAACAAACTGCTGGCTGCATTATCTAAAGTATAATTGTGTTGAAAATGCAGCGTGCATAACTCGGTTGATACAATAATTACGTTTGCATTTTTATCTGTATTGCAAATCATTTGTGCCAATTTTAATGCATGAATTGCGGCATAACAACCCATAAAATTTACAGAGCTGCGAAAAATATTTGGTGATAATTTCATTTCTTCCATTACCTCTAAATCCAGTCCTGGCGCGCTCATTCCGGTGCAGCTTACTGTGATGAGATGCGTAATTTGCGAAGGATCTATAATTCCTTCAATACATTTTTTTATTGCATTAATTGATAATGACAAAGCTTCTTGCTTAAATAATTTCATCCGCAAATTAAGGTCAGGAAATGGGTGACTGAGAAAACTCCATTCATTTTTCGGCAAACTAAAATCTTCAATTACCGAATATCTTTTTTCAATTCCGCTTTGATGATATAAAAAAGAAAGCTTGCGTTTTTCTGTTTCATCTAAACCAAAAGCCTGTTGCATAAAATGCAAAATATTTTTTTGCTGATGGCAAAATTTTGGAACTGCGGTTGCTATGGAAATAATATTTGTCAAAAAAATTGATTAAGAATTAATAATGAAATAAAAGCAAAACTGGTACAGGTGCTGGCAAGCCAGTTCATGCGCATGGTGTGTTTAAAATCGGCTGCTTTATTGTTTTTATAAACAAGAAAAAACCAACGTAAAAAAAATACGATTACCGGTATAAAAAAGATTTGCAGCACAACAAAGTTTAGCATTTGCTTTTGTTGCTGATAATATAAAAATAATAACGCAAATGCAATAACATACATTGCCGCACAAAAAATAAATGTTCCTCTTTTGCCAAGTAACATGCTAATTGTTTTAACGCCATCTTTTGCATCAGACTCGTGCTGGTAAATTTGTGTGATTGGATAAAACCCGCCGATTAAAAAAGCCGCCGCAACAATGCCTTGCCACGGAATTTGTGTACTTAAATTTTTATCGGCCCCATGATACACCATAAAAAAAGTGATTGCGCCCTGATTTAAGATAACAATTAAATAACCAATAATTGCAAAACGTTTTAAACGTACGCCTCGATAGCTGTACATTCTTGAACAAATAATATAAAAAATAAATGCTATTGCAAACCAAACAGAAATAAAAAAAGAAAGTGCAACTGCAATTAAATCCATAAAAATTGTAACATAAAATAATTGTTTTGTTGGCTGTAAAGGGTTTTCAATTCCACCAATACTTTCTTCATCTTTATCCATAAAACTATTGTAACCATTGCTTGAAGGATATAGAAAAAAATGCAGCAACACAAAAATTAAAATTGCTCTTTGCCAATTTATTTGCTGCACAAAACTTAATGCAAACCAATATACCGGCATTAAAAAATAAGAAAAATGAAAACGCAATAATTGTATGGTGGAACGCTGCAGCAATAAACTTAATTTGAAAGTCTGAAAATTAGCGAATTTGAAAATGATAAAACATTTACCTGATCATTATTTTTTATTTAAATACGGTTAAAACAAATCTTCGGTCAGTATTTTTTAGAACAGCTTTAATAATTTTATGATTAAATTTTGTTGTTCAAAAATGCGGTACTATATTTTAATCAAAAATAATTCTCTTTAATAAACATAAGATTTTTTCAATTTACTTATTCTCATTTTAATTCTGTCTTAAATTTACTGCATGGATGAATTATCTTTTATTTTAAACGAATATGCCGAAGACCGCGAAAATTATTTTCGCGCCATTGCGCCGCCCATTATTCAAACCAGCAATTTTGCGTTTAAAAAAATTGATGAATTAAGAAAATCTTTTGAAGATGAATACTCAACATGGCTTTACAGTCGCGGGTTAAATCCAACGGTAGAAATTCTGCGAAAAAAATTAGCGGCACTTGATAATGCCGAAGATTGTTTAGTTTTTAACAGCGGCGCTGCGGCAATATTTGCAAGTGTTTTGGCGAATATAAAAAGCGGCGATCATATTGTAAGTGTAAATAATCCGTACACATGGGCAAAGAAAATGTTTGATGAAATTTTGCCGCGTTTTAATGTTTCGGTTAGTTATATTGACGGTACAAATATTGAAAACTTTTCATCAGCCATACAATTAAACACAGTTTTATTTTATCTCGAATCTCCAAATAGCTGGACGTATGTTTTGCAGGATTTAAAAGCCGTTGCTGCGCTTGCAAAAAAACATAAGATAATTACCATTTGCGATAACAGTTATTGCTCGCCCATTTATCAAAAACCAATCGAATTTGAAATTGATCTTGCTTTGCAATCTGCCACAAAATATATCAGCGGGCACAGCGATACAGTTGCCGGTGTTTTAAGCGGAAGTAAAAAAATGATAGAAAGAATTTTTAATAGTGAATATATGAATATCGGCAGCGGCATTCAACCATTTAATGCATGGCTTTTAATTCGCGGATTAAGAACTTTGCCTTTGAGATTAGAACAGATATCAAAAACAACTTTACAGGTTGTAAATTATCTTAAACAAAATTCACGGGTGGAAAATATTTTGTTTCCTTTCGATGAATCGTTTCCGCAATATCAGTTAGCAAAACAACAAATGAAAGGCGCTTGCGGATTGTTTAGTTTTTTCATTAAAGCAAATAAAATTGAAACCATTGAAACTTTTTGCGAATCATTAAAACATATTTTAATTGCAGTAAGCTGGGGCGGACACGAATCGCTCATTCTGCCAGGTTGCGCATCGAATTTATTTGTAAAAAAAGAATACTTTAATCCGCAAATAAAAGAACATAGAATAATAAGAATGTATGTTGGGTTGGAAGATGCAGATTATTTAATAAAAGATTTAGAGCAGGCTTTTGAAAAAATTCAAAATTTGCAGTAATTAAATTTTTGCCTGACAGTAAGTTTAGAAAATCAGGAAGAATAGTTTTTAAATATTTTTTAATTTTCTTTTGATATAACTCATACTTCTTTTTGTATGAATAATGCCATATAATTTAACTTTCTTATCAAGATTTTGTAAAAAATTAAGTAAGGAAATTTTTTGAGTTTTAATTTTCGGCATTGATAATATGAATGAAAATGAATGAGGCCTTTGTTTTATTTTTTCGATAGCTTCGTTAAGATATTTTTCAAAATTTTTGCTTAACCCAAAATATTGCAATCATACCATTTGATGATAAAAAGAATATCGCTCAAAACCGGCTCCGGTGTAATTATTTTGTATTCCACCGGTTTTTTATTGCTTGCTGCACTTCAGCCCACGTAAAAGTTTTATAATTTCCATTTTCAATTTCATCCACTCTTTTTTTTATAAAATCAATCTGTTCGTTATTTAACTCATTTTCATCAAATGCAGTTTCTTCAAAGTTTTCTTGAATAGCTTCCATAATAGCCATTTGTTCTTCTTTTGGTAACTTCAAAATTTCCTGAATATCGGTCATAATTTTTTTATTTAAAATTACACATTCTAATCAAATATAAAAATTTCAATTATTCATTTATGATTAGATTCTATTTTCTTTTTTAATTTCACATTATAAGTCATTACTCAAATTTCAATGCACAAATAAAAGAACATAAAATAATAAGAATGTATGTTGGATTGGAAGATGCAGATTATTTAATAAACGATTTAGCGCAGGCTTTTAAAAAACAAAAAATTTGCCGTAATCAAATTCTGCCTTGTGCAGAAAGTTTTTTTCCGTTCATCTAAATTTTAAGTTTTTAACAAACTGCTTTCCCCTATTTTTGTTTGTATGATAAAGCGCTTTTTAATTGTGCTTATTTGCACAATTCCTTTAAAATTATTGGCACAGGAGAAATGGGATTTACGCACCTGCGTAGAATATGCCATGAAAAATAATATTTCGGTAAAAGAAGCTGATGTGCAGGCGCGCATTGCAGCTTTGGTTGCAAAACAGGCGAAGCTCTATCAATATCCTAATATTAATTTTTCGTCAGGCACCGGTTTAAGATTAGGTCGCTCAATAGATCCTACAACGAATCAATTTTCTACCACACAATTTTTATATCAGAATTTTGGATTGAATGGAGGTGTGGAAATTTTTAATTGGGGAAGAATTAAAAGCAATATTTCTGCGAGTTTATTTAGTGCGCAGGCTTCGGTTGCCGATGCCGAAAAAGCTGCAAATGATATTGCATTAAATGTAGCAACATATTATTTGCAGGTGCTTGCATCGAAAGAACAAATAAGCATAGATACTGTACAAATCGGGCAAACAAGAGCGCAATATAACAATACAAAATTGCAGGTTGAAGCTGGCTCTTTACCTGAATTAAACCTTGCCGAATTGGAAGCGCAACTGGCAACAGACAGCACAAATTTAATTACAGCACAATCTAATTATGATCAAAATCTTTTATCGTTAAAAGGACTTTTAAGTTTGGATGCAGCTACGCCTTTTGAAATTGAAACACCACCGATTGATCAAATACCACTTGAAAATATTTCGGAGTTAGAGCCTGAAGTCGTTTTTCAATCTGCCATTAAATTTTTCCCTCAACAAAAGGCAAGTGCGCTTCGCATAAAAGCAGCCGGGTACAATATGAAATTGAATAAAGCATATCTGTATCCGGATATTTCTTTCGGATATAATCTTGCAACAAATTTTTCAAACACTTTTCAAACAATTAGTGGATATAAATTTTTAGGATACCAGGATCCGTCGCCATTTAATCCCGTGGTAACTGTTGGCGGCACACAATATTTTATACAGGAACCAAATATTCAGGTTACGCAATCGAAGAGAAGCTTTGCTGGTTTATGGGATGGATGGTCTCGTCAATTAAATGGAAACTTTGGACAGAGTTTCGGTTTCCAAATAAACATACCTATTTTTAATAACGGCACTTACAGAATTAATTATGAAAGATCAAAGCTTGATCTTTCAAATTATCAGCTTCAAAAAACACAGGCAGATTTGCAATTAAAGCAAGATATTTATTCAGCTTACATCAACGCAAGAAGTTCTATGCAGAAGTATTTTGTAGGGATAAAAAGCGTTTACTCTGCACAACAGGCTTACGATTTTGCAGCAAAGCGTTATGCAGTTGGCTTATTATCTACTATTGATTTACTTACAAATCAAAATAAATTATTAACTGCAAAATTGCAGCAACTTGCCAATCAGCTTGATTATGTTTTCAGAATTAAGTTGCTTGAATTTTATAAAGGGCAGGGTTTAAAATTATAAATAACATAAGAAACTTTTTATATGAGCAAAAGATTAAAGTGGATAATTGCAATATTAGTAGTGTTGATAGTTCTGCTGGTAGTGCTTAGTAAAGCCGGCGTTTTTGGAAAAGATGAAGGCACAAAAGTATCCGCAGAAAAAGCTACTGTTCGTACTATTACTGAAACTGTAAATGCGAGCGGAAAAATATATCCTGAAATTGAAGTGAAAGTTAGTCCGGATATTTCAGGAGAAATTGTTCAGCTAAATGTAGCAGAAGGAGACACTGTGAAAAAGGGCCAAGTGCTGGCAAATATTTATGCTGATATTTACGCTTCGCAAAGAGATCAGGCTGCTGCTTTAGTATCACAATCAGAAGCGCAGGTTTCAAATTCCAAAGCGCAATTAGAAGCATTAAAAGCTTCACTCGATCAAACAGAAGCAGCATATAAAAGACAAAAAACTTTGGTTGATCAAAAAGTTATTTCACAGGCAGAGTTTGAACAGGCACAACAGGCCTATCTTTCAGCCAAAGCTAATTATAGTGCAGCTCAACAAAATATAAATGCAAATCAGGCAAATGTGCAAAGTTCAATGGCAAGTTTACAAAGGGCAAGTAAAGATGTAAGCCGCGCTACAATTGTTGCGCCTATGGATGGTGTTATAAGTTTGCTGGCAGTAAAAAAAGGTGAAAGAGTTGTGGGTACTGCGCAAATGGCCGGTACAGAAATGATGCGTATTGCCGATTTAAACAGCATTGAAGCACAGGTTGATGTTGGTGAAAATGATATTCCAAAGGTAAAAATTGGCGATAGCGCAATTGTTGAAGTAGATGCATATAACAATAGAAAATTTAAGGGTGTTGTGTATAAAATTGCTAATCCCATAACGGCGCAAAGTAGTACAGGTAATGCTTCATCAACAACTGTTACGAATTATCAGGTGCATATTCGATTGTTACCGGAAAGTTACAAAGATTTAATTGGCAAAGGTCAACCGTTTCCTTTCCGTCCGGATATGAGCGCCAGCGCCGATATTCAAACCAAAACCGTATCCAATGCTTTGTCTGTTCCGTTGAATGCAGTAACTACACGCGATAAAACAGGAAATTCCACTCAAAATAAAACAGCCGATAATAACGATAATAACAATGATGCAACACAAGCTTCAGTAAGTTCTGATGAAGGGATTGATGAAGTTGTATTTGTACTGCAAAAGGATAACATTGTAAAAAAGTTTCCGGTACAAACCGGAATTCAGGATTTAAATTATATACAAATTATAAAAGGTATTAATGACGGAGATATGATAATTACCGGACCCTACGATGTAGTGAGTAAAGATTTGAAAGATAGTACCAAAGTAAAAGTGGTGCCTAAAGAACAGTTAATTCAAAACTTTGCGCAGAAATAAACAACATTTTTTGAGTACGTAAAAATTTACTTTTACTCTACAATATTTTCAGAAACAAACTTTGATATTACCAATCAGCCTTTGTAAATTTATTAATGGCATCGCCGTTTTCTGCGACAATAAAAAAATTTCCTTTTGTTAGATTATTAATTTTTTTAATAGCAGGCATTCTGCTGCAATGGTATTTACAATTCCAGATTTTTGTACTGTTAATTGCAGCTTGCATTTGCATAGTATTTCTTGCATTATTTTATTTTTTATCATCAGCAAAACAATTTTTGTTTCGATGGATGCAAGGTTTTATTGTGCTGATTTTATTTCTTTTTGCGGGCGCAATTATTACCTGCACAAAAGATATTCGTCATTATCCAATTTGGTTTGATAAAATTTATAAAGAAGATGCAATAATCAAAGCTACACTTGAAGAACCTTTGGTTGATAAAGCAAAATCGTTCAAAGCACTGGCAACAGTAAATGCTATTAAAATAAACGGAGCTTGGAAAAGTACAGCAGGGAAAATATTAATTTATTTTAGAAAAGACAGCACCAGGCCGTTGCTCGATTATGGCTCACAAATTATTTTTAAAAAATCTTTACAAACCATTTTCAATTCAGGTAATCCCGGCGCTTTCGATTATAAAAGATATTGTTTATTTCAGGATGTGCAGCACCAGGTGTTTCTTCAATCAAATGAGTATATTATTTTGCAAAATAAAAATTGCAATTGGCTAAAAAATTTTTTATTTAATATCAGAGATGCAACTATTGCAACACTTCAAAAAAATATACCAAACTCAAAAGAGCAAGGCGTTGCCGAAGCGTTACTGATTGGTTACAGAGACGATCTTGATAAAACTTTGGTGCAGGCTTACAGTAACACCGGCGTTGTACATATAATTGCAATCAGCGGTTTGCATTTAGGATTAATATACGGATTGCTTGTTTGGCTGCTTGCGCCTTTTAAAGCTCAGCGCTGGCATAGGTTTACGAAGCCTTTATTAATTTTACTTGTGTTATGGATTTTTACTTTAGTTGCAGGCGCCGTACCATCTATCATGCGCTCTGCTGTAATGTTTTCATTTATTGTAATTGGCGAATCACTTAACCGAAAAACAAATGTTTATAACACACTCGCTGCTTCTGCGTTTTGCATGTTGTTGTTTGATCCGTTCTTTTTGTGGGATGTTGGCTTTCAGCTTTCTTTTGCCGCAGTTGTAAGCATTGTAACATTTTATAAATATGTGTACAATTGGTTTTGGATCAAAAATAAAATACTCAATTTTATTTGGCGCCTAAATGCTGTTACTATTTCTGCGCAAATATTAACGCTGCCACTTATCTTATTTCATTTTCATCAATTCCCTAACCTTTTTTTAATCACCAATTTTATTGCAGTGCCTTTATCGTGTTTTATTTTATATGTTGAATTATTTATGCTCATTATTGCAAAATGGAGCTGGCCTGCAGGCATTGTTGGAAAAATAATTAGTGCGTTTATTTGGTGGATGGATGCGTTTATCGAAAGCATTAATAAACTGTCTTTTTCATTAACTGATAATATTAAAATAAATGTAGTGCAGGCGATTTTTTTATATGCATTTATAGTAAGCGTTGCAATATGGCTGATACAAAAATCTTCCAAAGCATTTTTATGTTCACTCATTAGTTTGCTTTTTTTTATCAGCATAAGAAATATCGATGTCGTTCAAAAAATTCGTCAGCAAAAATTAATCGTTTACAATATTCCGCAACATTCTGCTATGGATTTGATAAATGGATTAAAATATAAATTTATAGGTGATTCAATTCTGTTAGAAAATGGATTTCTAAAAAATTTCAATCTTACACCTTCAAGAGTAATTAACCGAACGAGGCAAGCAAATGATCTTCCATTTGTTTATATAAAAAATAATTTAATCAACTCAGTTAACAAAAAAATTTTTATTGTGGATGATAAATTAAACACACAAAATATCCAACAAAAAATGCCGCTTGATGCAATTATCATTTCTAAAAATCCGCATATAAATATTAGTCAGATTCAATCTGTATTTAACTGTAAAGAAATTATTTTTGACAGCAGCAATCCTTTGTGGAAAATTGAACAATGGAAAAAAGCTTGCGACAGTTTACATTTGCGCTTTTATTCAGTGCCCGAACAAGGCGCTTTTGAAATGGATTTATAAACAGTTGCCTGCACACTCAAAAAGTGTCTGGATAATTTACAACTTCAACGCAAAATTATTTTCATGCAAAAAAAAATTCAATCAGCGCTCATTTCTGTTTTTTATAAAGATGGATTGGAGCCTGTTGTAAAAGAATTAAATCGTTTAAATATCACTATTTATTCCACTGGCGGCACACAAAAATTTATTGAAAATTCAGGCATTAATTGCATACTCGTTGAAACCTTAACAGACTATCCTTCCATTTTAGGCGGAAGGGTTAAAACGCTTCACCCGTCTGTGTTTGGCGGCATTTTAGGAAGAAGAAATATGGAGCAAGATGTAAAAGAAATGAAGCAATATAAAATTCCTGAAATTGATTTGGTGATTGTTGATTTATACCCTTTTGAAGAAACTTTGAATAACACAAACGACGAAAAATTGATCATTGAAAAAATAGATATCGGCGGTCCTTCCATGATTCGGGCTGCTGCAAAAAATTTTGAAGATGTAGTTGTTATTGCATCAAAAGATGATTATGAATTTTTAGTTGGTTTATTGCAAAAGCAGGATGGCACAACAACAATTGAACAACGCAAAATTTTTGCTGCAAAAGCTTTTGAGGTAGTGATGAATTATGATATTGCTATTAGTAATTATTTTAATCAGCAGTCAGAAACCAGAAATCAGAAATCAGAAATCAAAAATGAGCCAGCAATCAATAATCAACTAATCAAATCAACCAATAAACAAACGCTGCGTTATGGAGAAAACCCGCATCAAAAAGCAATATTTTATGGTGATTTGAAAGAGAAGTTTGAGCAACTAAATGGCAAAGAACTTTCTTACAATAATTTAGTTGATGCTGATGCAGCTATTCAATTAATCAATGAATTTTCTTCACATCCTCTTTCCTTTGGAGAGGCTGTTTTTGCAATTATCAAACATACAAATGTTTGTGGCATTGCTGTAAAAAGCACTGTGAAAGACAGTTGGGATGCGGCTTTTGCCGGTGATCCTGAAAGCGCTTTCGGAGGAGTATTAATTTGCAATAATAAAATAGATAAAATAACAGCAAATTCCATAAATGAAATTTTCTTTGAGGTATTGATTGCCCCTGCATTTGAAGAAGAAGCTTTACAAATTTTAAAAAATAAAAAGAATAGGATTCTTCTTAAGCTTAAACCATTAACTGTTAACCGTCAATCATCTACAAATAATCGTCAAATGTTTAAATCTGTTTTAAACGGAACATTAGTTCAGGATATTGACGAAGTAAATTTTGCAGAGTGGAAAGAAGTTGGTGGCAGACAAACAACTAAAACAGAAAAAAAAGAATTAATGTTTGCAAATATTATCTGCAAACATTTAAAAAGTAACGCTATTGCTTTAGTAAAAAATATGCAATTAATTGGTAAGGGCTGCGGACAGACCAGCCGCATAGATGCTTTGCGCCAGGCAATTGAAAAAGCTAAACAATTTAAATTTGATTTGCATGGCGCTGTGCTTGCAAGCGATGCATTTTTTCCATTTGATGATTGCGTGCAAATGGCGTACGAAGAAGGAATTGAAGCATTTATTGAACCGGGCGGTTCTATTCGTGATAAGGATAGTATTGAATATTGCATGAAACATAAGCTGGCAATGGTTTTCACCGGCATGCGTCATTTTAAACACTAACCTCAAATTGAAAATGAAGAATAAATAAAAACCTTCAAGGTTTAAAAATTATTTTTTCAATTCATTTATTTCTACCTGCGGCGTTAATACTTTATGATCTTTTTCAACAACGATTTCTTTTGCCAAATCAAAAGTTGCTGTTTGTTTTATATTGATTGAAGAAGCGCCGATTTTTATTGTGTAAGTTCCGGCTTCTGCAATCCACGATTCGCTTGGTGTATCAAACGAAGCAAGATCTGGTGCATTAATATTAAATGTGAGTGTTTGCCATTCACCCGGTTGCAGCAATTTCGTTTTTGCAAACGCTTTTAATTCTTCTGCAGGTTTTTTTAAATTTTTTGCCGGCGCGCTGATGTATAATTGCACAACTTCTTTACCTGCAATTTTACCACTGTTTGTAATTATTATTGATGCAGTTATTTTATTATTGAATGATGAAGAACTTAATTTTAAATTATCATATTTAAAATTTGTATACGATAAACCATAACCAAATTCGTACGCAGGTTTTATATTGAAACTGTTGTAATAACGATAACCAACATAAATACCTTCTTCATAACTAACTTCAGAAGGTTTGCCCATAAAAGGATTGTTGGGCAGATTATTTGGTAATTCTTTGCCCGGGAAATTTTTTGCAGAAGGCACATCATTGTAATCCATCGGAAAAGTTGTTGCTAACTTTCCTGATGGGTTTATTTTTCCGCTTAATACATCTGCGATTGCATTGCCTGCTTCCAAACCCGGCTGCCATGCAAGCAAAATTGCATCTGCATTATTGCGCCAGCTTGCAACTTCAATTACACCACCAATATTTAAAACAATAACAACTTTTTTATTTTTTGAATGAAAAGCATCAGTAATATTTTTTATTAGATTTTTTTCCTGTTCAGATAAATAAAAATCATCTTCTAATTTTCTATCTGCGCCTTCACCGGCATTTCTGCCGATTGTAATGATGGCTGCATCTGCATTTGAGGCTTGCTGTAACAATTCAGAATTTACATCCATTTGCGGAATAGGCGGCGGTTGCATAAAAAAATTTCGCTGCTTTGGCTGATTTGCTTTTTCATCAGCAATGTATTGTGTGTAAGAATTTACGAGAGCATTATCAACAATATATCCTGCATTTTTTAATCCCTGCATCAACGAAATTTTATATGGTTTATTTACATCGCCGCTGCCCGTGCCGCCTGCAATTATATCGTATGATGTATTGCCAAAAACAGCAAGTTTTTTTCCTTTAGATAATGGAAGAGCATTACCATCATTTTTTAATAATATCATTCCTTCACTTGCAGCCATCCGCGAAATTTCTGCATCTTTTTTCAAATCGGGTTTATCGGAATATTTATAATTTTTAAATGAAGGTGATTTAAGAATGATATTTAAAATTCGTTCTACATTTTCATTCAATTGTTTTACATCGAGCTTGCCGTTATTAACAGCATCAATAATTTCTTTTGTTTGATTAACAGTGCCGGGCATCAGTAAATCGTTGCCTGCATTCATTTGGGCAACTGCATCTTTCCCGCCAAACCAATCTGTCATTACCAATCCTTTAAAGTGCCATTCATCTCTTAAAATTGTTGTTAATAAATCACGGCTTTCAGAAGTATAAGTTCCGTTTATTTTATTGTAAGATGACATCACAGTCCATGGATCGGATTTTTTTATAGCAATTTCAAATCCTTTTAAATAAATTTCTCTCAGCGCTCTGTCGCTGATAATTTCAGTAATTGTATTTCGGTTTGTTTCCTGATTATTGGCAACAAAATGTTTGATAGATGTACCTACATTGTTTGATTGAATTCCGTTTACAATTGCTGCTGTTATATTACCGGCAACAACCGGATCTTCAGAATAATATTCAAAATTTCTTCCGCCCAAAGGATTGCGATGTATGTTAAGTGCAGGCGCAAGTAAAATATCAATTCCATATTCGTGCACCTCGTTGCCAAAAGCAACACCAACTTTTTTTACAAGCGCAGTATCCCAGCTTGAAGCAAGCAAAGTGGCAACCGGAAACGCAGTGGCATAAAAGGTTTTAGCGCTATCGCCATTTCTTATTGGCTCAATCCGAACACCTGCGGGACCGTCGGAAACAGTGACGGAAGGAATCCCTAATCTTTGTATTGGATGAGTTCTTCCTGCTGCGCCGGCAACTTTTTCAGGGATATTATATGCATCAGGATTGGATGGAGGAAGTTTAAAACCGCCAATATCTGTGCCTGTATCTTTTTTATTTTTTGAAGGTGGCGGCATACCCGGCATCTTAAAACCCATACCTACAACGAGTTTCGCTTTTTCTTCCAGCGTCATTGCATTGATAACTTCTTTTACAGAATTTTTTCCGAGCTTCGGTAAATTTTTATTTTTATTATTTTGCGCCCGCATTAAAATTGGTAAGAACAAAAAAGCAATTGTGAATTTGTAAATTTTTTTCATAGTTAAAGATAAAGTTTAAGATAAATTAAACTGGTTAATTTATCTTAAGTATTGCGACAAAATGTATTAATATTTATGAAGGAAATTATTATTAAAATATGCTTGTAAATATACAAGCTTCAATAGAAAAATTTTTAGTTTCATTTTTCTTTCATCTTCTTAACCTCTTCAGTAAATTTTGGAACAACATCAAAAACATCGCCAATAATTCCATAATTGGCGGCTTTAAAAAATGGCGCTTCAGGGTCTTTATTAATTACTACAATTATTTTACTTCTGTTTACACCGGCAAGATGTTGAATAGCGCCGCTAATACCAACGGCAATATATAAATTGGGAGAAATTTGTTCGCCTGTTTGGCCAACATGCTCGTGATGCGGCCTCCAGCCTGCATCAGCAACAGGGCGGCTGCACGCTGTTGCAGCATGTAATGCATGTGCAAGATTTTCAAGAATACTCCAGTTTTCAGGGCCTTTTAAACCACGTCCGCCGCTTACAACAATTTCTGCTTCGGTTAAAGGAACTTCGCCGCTTAATTTATTTACAGCAGTAATTTTTATTTTAGATGTTTCAACATTAATATTTAAAGGAACAATTTCTGCAATGCCTTCACCCACTGAAACATGAAAACTGTTTGGATTTAATGAAATAATTTTTATTGCTGAAGTTATATTCACATTCGCAAAAGCTTTTCCTGAAAAAACTGTTTTACGAACCACAAAACCATTTGTTGTATCCGGCAATGCCATTGCACCTGTAACCAAACCTGCTTTTAAAATAGCAGCAACACCCGGCGCTATTGCTTTGCCTGATTGATTATGCGAAAAAATTATAACATCAGCGCCTGTTTGCTTAACGGCTTCTGCAATTGCTTTTGAATAAACACGCGAGTCAAGATGATTTAATGCATCATTTGCAATTTTATATACTTTTTTTACACCATATCTTCCAAGCGCAGAAAGATCATCGTTTATATTTCCGAGAACTAATGCATCAGCAGTTGTGCTGAGTAATCTGGCAACTTCTGCGCCATAAGTAAGCGCTTCGTAGGAGGCTTTTTTTATCTGACCCTCTGTATGATCAACAAAAATGAGAACAGACATTTTATTTTAATTTGATGATTTGATAATATCTTTTTGCTGGATAAAGTTTAGAACGTACAAGTGTGCGACGCAACGATGTTTAATTTTTATTTTAAAGTTGGGTACAAAACTATTTAGCTAATCATTCTTAAATTACTTTTGCTTCTTCGTGCAACAAACGAACCAACTCGGCAACATTATCCGGCGACACTAATTTTACACCTGCTTTTGCAGGCGGCAATTCGTAACGAACAATATGCGTTAAAGCCTCTGCTGCTGCGGGTTGTACAACCTTTAACGGTTTGGTGCGTGCGCTCATAATGCCGCGCATATTTGGAATGCGCTGCTCGGCAACACCTTTGGCGCAACTTACCAAAACCGGCAACGGAGCTTCGGCAATTTCTTCGCCGCCTTCAATTTCGCGTGTGATAATTGCAGTGGTTCCATTGAGCTCAAATTTTGTTGCAAGAGAAATGTAAGACACATCGAGCATCGCTGCAATCATTCCGCCAATTGCCGAACCATTATAATCAATAGTTTCTTTACCGGTGAAAATTAAATCGTAATCTTTTGCAACTTCAGCAATTTGGGCGGCGATAAAAAAACTGTCGTCGCTCGTTGCATTTATGCGGATGGCTTCATCGCCGCCAAGTGCAAGCGCTTTGCGAATAATCGGGTCGCAATCAGCGCCGCCAACAGTTGCTAAATGCAATAAAATGGATGCATCTTTTTCTTTCAGCTCAATAGCGCGCACCAGCGCATACCATTCGTCGTAAGGGTTTATAATCCATTGCACGCCTGCTTCTTCAAACTTTGTGTTGTTTTCTTTAAAAGCAATTTTCGAAGTTGTGTCGGGCGTTTTACTTATGCAAACTAATATCTTCATAAAAAATATAGGTTGTTTATGCAACTATTTGCAAATATAAAAGGTTTTTTTGCAGCAAAAATTATGGTATAAATTTTTGCCTTTCTCGGTTCAATGCCTTTTGCATGCTTCAAACTTTTTAACTTGCATTAATATCGAATTATAAAATGTTGCTTCACTTTATTTTCTTTTCTCAAAAAAACAAGTCCTATGAAAAATAAATCAATTGTTAAGCTAACTGAATTATGCAATTGAATTTCTTGCCAGGCTTCTTCCATTTCTTTACTCCAGTGAATATCATCAAAAATTAAAATAGATGATTGAGTTGAGTGATTGATCAGTTGATTAAAATAATTTAATGTTGGTTCTTTTCGGTGATTGCCATCAATAAAAGCAAAGTTGATAGTTAATAGTTGATGAATGATGGCAGGAAGATTGTCATCAAAATTTCCTTCAATTAATTGAAGATTTTTTAAATGTAATTGTTCAAAATTTTTTCTTGCAACATTTGCAATTTCGTGTGAGCCTTCCATTGTAATAACTTGTGCATTTAGGTTTCCGCTTGCTAAATATGCAGTTGTAATTCCTAAAGAAGTTCCTAATTCCAATATATTTTTTGGCTGATAGAAATTTACTATTCTAAATAACAATTGCGAAAATTTTTTTGATTTCAATGCTGATTTTGCAATTTGCGAAACCTTTCTTTTTTGCTGAAGATCCGCTCTTGAGCCTGCACCAAAATCTTCAATGGTTAAAATTGTTTCATTTTGTTTTAATTGTTCGCGAAGCGCTTCTATTTTTTTATAGCAATCATAATTTTTTTTATCATTCAAAACTTCTTTAATAAACTCAAACACAAACGGAGAGTGAATTCCATGACCTTTTCCATTGGATGCAGTTAATAAATAATGAATATATTTTTTCGTAAGCTGAAGTTTGGAATACACTTTTACAATTGATAATTTATAATGGAGAATTAAATTCGATACTAAATCAAAACCTTTCCCATACTTGAAAGCTGTAATCATAAGCATGTTTTTCATCTTTAAAAAAATCTTTATTAGAAATTAAATTCCATTTTTTTTTATCAATCTCCGGAAAAAATGCATCCGCATCTTCAAAAACAGCATGAACACGGGTTAGATAAATTTTATTTGCTTTTGGCATAATTTCTTTATACACTTCTCCGCCGCCTAAAATCATTAGTTCTTTGTAATCATTTTGTTCGGCAAAAAAAATGGCATCTTTTAAATTATGCACTATAATAATACCGGGCGATTTAAAATTTTTTTTAGTAGTGAGAATCATATTTATTCTGCCATTTAGCGGCTTTGAGTCAAGCGATTCAAATGTTTTTCTTCCCATTAAAACCGGCATTGCCCATGTAATATTTTTAAAAAACTTTTGATCGTTTGGTAAATTCCAAAGCAGTTGATTTTTTTTACCAATTGCATTATTTTCTGATGCTGCAACTACAAAACTTAAAGTCATAAGTCCTCCTTTAATTCCGCCGAAAGGGGAAATTTTAAAACAAAAATATTGAACGAATAATAAATTAACTAAAAATAAGCTTTCCCTTTGGGGAGGTTGGATGGCTATACTGCAATTGGCGCTTTAATAGCCGGATGATACTGGTAATTTTCTAACTTAAAATCTTCAAATTTAAAATCAAAAATATTTTTTATGGATGGATTTATTTTCATTGTTGGCAATGGATAAGGGTTGCGGCTTAGTTGCAATTTCGCTTGTTCAATATGATTATTATATAAATGAACATCGCCAAATGTGTGAATAAATTCGCCGGCTTGTAAATCGCAAACCTGCGCCATCATCATCGTTAATAGAGCATAGGATGCAATATTGAAAGGTACGCCCAGAAAGGCATCCGCGCTGCGTTGATATAACTGGCAACTCAATTTTCCATCTGCAACATAGAATTGAAATAAAGCATGGCAAGGCATCAGCGCCATCTTTGGTAAATCGGCAACATTCCATGCGTTTACAATTATTCTGCGGCTATCGGGATTATTTTTTATTTGGTTAATTGCATCGCTTATCTGATCAATTGTTTTTCCATCTGCACCTTGCGAGCTTCGCCATTGCTTTCCGTAAACCGGGCCAAGTTCGCCGTTTTCATCAGCCCATTCATTCCAAATTGTTACGCCATGTTCATTCAAATATTTTATGTTGGTTTCACCTTTTAAAAACCAAAGCAATTCATAAATAATACTTTTTAAATGAAGTTTTTTTGTAGTAACAAGCGGAAAACCTTTTTGCAGTTCAAAGCGCATTTGATAACCAAAACAACTGATGGTTCCTGTTCCGGTTCTGTCGGTTTTTGAAATTCCGTTATCTAAAATATATTGCAATAATTGTTGGTATTGCTGCATGGGTGCAAGTTAATTTGAAGATTTGATAATTTGAAAATTTGGAAATGATGTGGAGAAAATGTTGATTGAACTTTAGAATGATTTTATAAATTAATTATTAATTTTTAGCATGTAAGTACTGATTTAAAAATAAAAAAGGAGCTTTTTAAAAAGCTCCCCGAAAATTGAAAAAATTCTGAAAAAAAATTCAGACAATTAATTTCTTATTCTTCAATTATTTGTTTTAATAAATTTAATAACCATTTTTTCCTGTTTATTCATCACCTGTAAAATATATAATCCCGGTTTCAGACTTTGTACATTTATTGTTTCGATTGATGAAGAAGTAGTTTTATAAACAGTTTGCGATTGCACAAGTGCGCCTTTATCATCATAAATATTTATTAGTGCGTTTCCGGAAATATTTGCATTTAATTGCACATGTAAAACAGTGGAAGCAGGGTTGGGAAACAAAGAAGCGGTGTTTTGTTTAAGATCAATAGTGTTACCAGCTTTGGCAATAATATTGGTTTGTGAAGTATCATTTTCTAAAGCATTATTTGTTTTTCCTGAACAATCGCTCCAGTGTACACCTAAGGCAACTTTGATAGTTGCGGGTGAGCCACCTTTTGTTGTATTGCCACAGATAACATTATCAGTAGCAGTATAAGTTGCATAACTTTGACCAATGCTTATATCAGATGAGCTCGTACAATTAATAATAGTATTATTTCTTATACGAAAAGTGGTTTTTTCCTGAGTAGGTTTAGTAATACGAGTGTCAACCGCAATGCCCTGCATATCCGGGATGGTTAAGTTGGGCAAATGCCCGCTGTTACTGATTGTATTGTTTCTAATGCGAATCATGCCTGAACCTAACGAATAAATACCGGGCAAATAAGTATTTGAAATAGTATTGTTATCTACAATTGCATGTGTGCAACCGCCGAGTTGAATACCAGCGCCCTGCGCTAAGCCGCCATCGCCGCCGGTATTACTTACTTTATTATTGTAAATGCGATTTATACCCACCGACGCTCCGGATAATTGTATGCCTGCGCGCTTTGTATTGTTAACAATATTGTTATATACATTAATATCGCCAAGTCTCATAGGTATTGGTGAGATCCATTTTCCATTACAATTAATTAATCTATCGCCATTAGGGCTTGTTGAACCCATATACATGCCTTCCTGATTAGTATTCTCTATTAAATTATCATGTATAAAAATGCTATCAATAGTCCAGTTTGGATAATCATATTTCAGATCGCATTGCGCTTCTTCTTTTACCCAAAAACCATAAGTTTTTTTATCTATACTTATATTGTTTACTTCTACATTTTTCGAATGCCCAAAAATATCAATAGCCACACCTCCATTAACAGGGTCTGTAATATAAAAACCATATTTATCATTCTTATTTCCTGTTCCATCAATTTTAATATAACTGCAATCAGATACAGCCATGCCATTAGATAATTTTACCTGGCCACCTTCATTAATAATAACTACAGGGCAACTTGAAGTGCCATGCATATTTGAAAGCGAAAAATAAGAGTACGGATTTTGATTTGATTTTAAAACTAAAGTATCTCCGGGCGAATAATTAAAAGAATTGCCATTTATAAATTTACCATTATCGCTTCCTTTAGTTATGTAAATTCTTTTTCCTTTACAAGCATTTGGTGTTAGCATATCAGCTGAGGCTTGGTTAGCATCAGTTTCCTTTGAAGGGCGACGTTTAAATTGCAATAGCCATTCATACAAATTCAGATTATTTTTTTTCCATGTCGGGTCATATCCATAATCCCATGCCCAATGTCCAACTTTTGGCAGGCCGGTTAATTTTGCAATTGTTACTGAATCAGGTGTATCAATAATATCTGTGTATTGTTTGGCTGCCCCCCAAAAGCTATCATCTTCCCCACAAATATTCCATACAGGAACATCAAATTTTCTTGCATTTTTTATAGATGGTACCCTATACGATTCAACCGGTGCGGCACTCATTGGTGCAATTGCCGCTAATTTTTTACAGAAAGATGTATCATCTGTAATGCAAGTCCACACTCCATAACCACCGGCAGAAATACCTGTAATATAAATTCTGTTTGTATCAACTGCATATTGTTTAATTATTTCAGGGAGCATGTACTTAACATGAATATATTGATAAGACCAATCCGGTGCCTGAGGAGAAACAACAATAAATTGACGTCTATAACCTGTTATAGGGTTAACAGCTTCAGGTTTAAAACCTTGGGCAATACGTTGTGGTAAGCCGGTTTCTATCATTTTTTTAATGTCGTGGCCTGCTTCGCCTGCGCCATGTAAATATATAATTAAAGGATATTTTTTTGAAGCACTATAATTTTCCGGCAACCATAATAACGCTTTTGTTTTGTTTCCTTTTTGAGTAGTAGGAAGATCAATTACCAGTTGATTACCAACCTTTTTTTGCTTGTCATCTTTTTTCTGCGAATCGGTTTGTGAATAAATTTGTGTGGCAAAACAAGCTAACATTACAATTAAAAGGGTGCTTCTTCTCATAAAGAATTAGATTTAAGAATTTTAAAATGATGGAATAAATAAAGAGATAGGGAAGAAAACCTTTAAAAATGACATGATTTTAGCAGTCAATAATTTCATTGGTTAATTTAAAACTCCAAAAAATGCTGAATAAAAAATCGAGAGAAGTTTGCAAATTTTATGCCATTGAGCAGAAAAGAAATTTTTTTTTATGGATATCTTTTAAATGAAGTTGCAAAAGGGACAAACAAATGTTTACTTTTTTATTTTTTTAATAAGTTTATTTCTTTGACTAATAATGCGCGAATTAACATCATAATCATTCCATGCTTGTTTTCTTTTCATAAAAAATTCTTTCAGCTTATATAAAAAAAATTGTGCGCGATTGCTTCTTTTATTAATTAATTGCAATCGTCCATATTCACGATAATTTTGTTTACGCGCATCGTATTTGTTGACAATATTTTTCCAGTCTTGCTGCGGATCAATTCCAATTTTTTGATATAATTCTCCGCCACCAACCGGTTGTGTATGGCGCATGGTAATTTTATCAAACACAATTAATTTATCTTCCGGATATTTTAAAATTTTAGACCATACCGAATCAACTCCCCAACTCGAACGATTGCCGATAAAAGATGGCAAACATTTTTGTAAAGCATTTGCATTAAAAAGCGGAGCCATAACTTCAATTTGACCAACGAAACGGCAAAAACTTTTTCGCTGCTGCTTAAACATTGGCCAACTGCAATAAGAGTCTTTTGTAAGAGAAGCCTGGCTAATAAAACTATTAAACGCGCGGCTAAGTAAAAACATTTGGTTTATTTGCAGTGTATCAATTTCTATGTCGTCATCTAAAAAATAAAAATATTCATATTGCTGCAACCATTGCGGATGAAGGTTGGTTAGCAACTCATAAATCATGTGATATTTAAAATCTTTTAAATGAAAGAAATATTCTACTTCGGCATATAATTCGGGCTTATTAATTTGCTCGTGATAAAACAATAAACATACATCAAATTGTTTTTGTTGTTTTTGGTTTAGCCACTGTTCTTTAAATAAATACGAACGGTTTCCGCAAGGCGCAATTATAATATTTCTTGTTGCCATCAGCGTTTTTTATTTTAGTAAATATCATCAACAAAAAACAAATGTTTTCAAGTTAATTAAAACAAACAATATTATTATGTAGCTAAGTATTTATATTTGGCAAATAATTATATCTGTTTACAATTACTAAAATTTGTGTTCATCAACAACTGCATAAAATTTATTGTTAGTGTAAGTTTGAAGTGTTCAATTATCCAATGTAAAAATCAGTAAAATTTGCAAAAGATTTTTTCTTCATATTGGGTGCGTTCTGCTTTTTATACAATTCTTCAGCGTTTTTCTCTTACAGTTTTTGGTCTTATTAATTTTATGATTTTGGTTCGCTGGTTAACACAGGCACAACTTGGTACCTGGGCTTTATTTCTTTCTGTTACTTCTATTTTTGAAGCAACCAAAAGCGGGCTATTAAAAAACGCACACATTAAATATGTGAGCAGCAGCAACGATAAAAAAGAAAGAACAATTATTGCATCTTCGTCTTTAATAATTAATACTTGCATCAGTTTTTTATTTATAATTTTCTTATGGTTTTTTTCTGATTGGATAAGCGTTAAACTACACACCGGAACTGATTTAGCAAGTATGTTGAAATGTTTTATTCCCGGTTTGCTTTTTATGATATTCTTTTCTCATTTCGAAGCTATCCAGCAATCTCATCTCGATTTTAAAGGTGTATTAGCCGGATATCTGGTTCGTCAGTTTGCCTTCTTTGTCATCATTCTTATGCATACAATTTTGCATATTTCTTTCTCACTTAATTATCTTGCGCTTTATCAGTCGGCTTGTATTTTATTAGGTGCAATAACACTTTATTTTTTTAGTAGAAAATATTTGCTTCATCAATTTGATCCTTCCGTTTTTTGGGTAAAAAAAATATTTGGTTACGGCGGTTATATTTTTGGTTCAGGAATTATGGCTAACATTTATGCAAACGTAGATCAGCTTATGACGGCTGGTTTTATTTCCAGCAGTTCAGTTGCGTACTATAATACTGCATCGCGTATTAATGGTTTGGTTGATATTCCTTCATACGCCGCTGCCGAAATTTTATTTCCTAAAAGTTCGCGTGCATTGGCCGAAGAAGGTAAAGATAAAGTAAGATATTTGTACGAGCGAATGGTTGCAATATTGCTTTCTTTTACAACGCCGGCAGCACTTTTTATTATCATATTTCCTAAACTTGTTATAACAATTATTGCGAGCTCAAAATATCAGGCTGCAGCGCCAATTTTACAATTATATATGATTACAGGTTTATTAAGACCGATGCAAAACCAGGCAGCAAATCTTTTAAATTCAATCGGCAAACCCGCGCTGTGCTTCTATATTAACACTTTTGGGCTGGCAGAAAATCTTATTATTAATTATATATGTTTATATTATTTTGGATTTTATGGCGCGGCAATCGGTACTTTAATAACCTCCGTATTCGGCGTAATTTTATGGTATTTTGTTATGAAAAAACAAATCAGTTTACAATTATCGGGAGTAATAAAATATATGATAGAGTTTTATAAATCTGTTTACATTTATTCAACTGATTTTATTTTCAAAACAAAAAAAGCTACTTTATAAAATAATTTTGTTCAGCACATTTTATGAAAATAGCGCATCTTATTTTAGCTCATAAAAATCCACGGCAACTCGAGCGACTTATTCAAGCGTTACAACATCCTTCATTCGATTTTTATATTCATGTTGATAAAAAAACAGATGCCAATTCATTCAAATATTTAATCAATAAAAACATATATTTTATTGAGAAGAGAACAAAAATTTATTGGGCTGGTTATGGTACTATTCAGGCAACGCTTAATGGTTTTGATGAAATTTTAGAAAAGGATTATGATTATATTAATGTAATTTCTGCGCAGGATTTTCCTATCAAATCAGCGGAATATATTTATCAGTTTATTGCTGAAAAAAAAGAGCAGGAATTTATTACATGCGAATCAATAGAAGATGAATGGCTCGAATCTGCACCGCGCGTAAAAAAATATCATTTTATTAATTGGCGAATTCCTGGAAAATATCGTCTTGAAAATATAGCAAATAAAATTTTACCACCCAGAAAATTTCCGCTCGATTATAAAATTGTGGGAAGAGCAAATTGGTTTACAATTACAAAAAATGCCGCGCAATATATTGTTGATTTTTTGAACGAACATGCGAACGTAATTCGATATTTTAAATATTGTTGGGGAGCAGATGAATTTATTTTTGCAACCATTCTTTATAACTCACACTTTAAAAATAGAATTGAAAATAATTTAATGTATGTAGATTGGTCTGCAAAAAAAGCACATCCAAAAATACTTACTTCGCAAGATTTTGATGCACTTAAAAGTTCTGATAAATTATTTGCAAGAAAATTTGACATGGATGTTGATGCAACAATAATAAAAATGTTAGAAGAATTACTGACAACTAAAACATCAACTGCATAAATTCATTTTCGTTATCTAAAAATCCTTCCTCAAATAATTTCAATGTCGTAATTATTATTATGAATTGATTTAATGTTTTGCACTTCAATTAACTGATCAATTTTAAGAGTTAACATTAAGGTAATATTCCGTTAACATTGAAGCAACAATAGAATGTTTGCTTCGCACCGAAATTAACAATCAACTTATGAATCTAAAAAACCAAAGAAAAAAACTTGCATTTATTTGTACACTATTTTCTTTATTATTTTTTGTAATTAATTCTCTAAAAGCTCAGTACACATGGAATTCAGACTCAGCTTTTAAATCGGGCAGCGCCAATTCAGGCAGAATCTGGGGTTATGCTTTTGGCGATTATTATTATAAATCTCATGCTGATACATTAAGCCGGGGCGGCAATAATCAATACACAGGAATTCCGCAAGGAAGAAATGCATTTCAGTTTCGCCGAATTTATTTAGGATACGATTATAATATTTCCAAAAAATTCTCTGCAGAACTTTTATTAGCAGCAGAAGATAATTTTCCCGCGGGTAATCCGCCTTCATCAACAACTGCAAGCGGCGATGAATTAGCTAATAATAAATTATCTTTTTATATTAAGCTCGCAAACATTCGCGCAAAAAATATTTGGAAAGGAACTGATTTGGTTGTTGGCCAGGTTTCCACTCCTGCATTTCCTTTGTTAAGTGAAAAAGTATGGAGTTATCGTTCAGTAGAAAGAACCATTACAGATATTCGTCGCACACCTTCTTACGATTTTGGTGCAGCATTGCAGGGTGTTTTTGATCCGAAAACCAAAAACTTTGGATACAATTTAATGGCAGGAAATGGTAGCAGCGCCAAACCGGAGGCAGATAATTTTAAATGGTTTTACGGCGATGTTTACGGATACTTTTTTGATAAGAAATTAGTGATTGATTTTTATGCTGATTATGAAAGACTGAACTGGGTTCCAAGCTGGCATCATTCACGTCAAATGATAAAAGGCTTTATCGCTTACACAACGCCTGCTCTTACCATAGGTGTTGAAGGGTTCATCAATAATTTAAAGAATGATGATTATGCTCTCAGAAAAGACAGCGCCACAGATATTTTGAGCGTTCACGCAAGCGGTGTATCGGCATATATTGAAGGTAATATTGTACCCAATAAGCTTAGATTTTTTGCACGTTATGATACGTATAATCCAAACAATAAAATTGACAATAACACATACATTGCTTACAAAGGCAATACTTCAAGCTACAACGATCCGGTAACAAAGGAACAATTCATCACCGCAGGACTTGATTTTATGCCGGCGAAAAATGTTCACTTCATGCCGAATGTTTGGTATAATAAATATATAAATCAAGGCCCGTCTCCAAAATATAACAGTTATGATCTTGTTTATCGTGCAACATTTTATTTCGTGTTTGGAAAATAATTTCTAAAAAAATATTTCAAAAATCAACAAAAAATATGAAACAATTTATTAAAGCTAAACATTATATAGCCGTTGCGCTATTTGCTTTAGCAACAACAGGCTTTCAATTCAAAGCTGTAGCGCAGGACGATAAAACGCTGTTAGGTGCAGGAAGTTCATTTATTTATCCGCTGTTTTCTAAACAATTTTCTGAATACAATAAAAAAACTAGCATTCAGGTAAATTATCAATCCATCGGCTCAGGCGGAGGTATTCTTCAGCTTACCAATAGAACAGTGGATTTTGGCGCATCTGATGCTCCTTTAAACGCAGAGCAAACTTCAAAAATGGGCGCTGCGGTACTGCATATTCCGCAAGCGATGGGCGCTGTGGTTATTACTTATAACTTACCAGGCGTTACTGCAAATCTTAAACTTACACCCGATGTAATTGCAGATATTTTTCTTGGAAAAATCACCAACTGGAACGATACAAGAATTACCGGTTTAAATAAAGGTGTGAAAATTCCCTCGCTTCCAATTATGATTGCGCATCGTTCAGATGGTAGCGGCACCACAAATATCTTCACAAATTATTTATCAAAAGTTAGTCCTGAATGGAGCACAAAAGTTGGAACAGGCAGCGCCGTAAACTGGCCTGCAGGTTTAGGTGGAAAAGGCAATGAAGGCGTTGCCGGTCTTGTGAAGCAAACACCCGGCGCAATTGGTTATGTAGAATTAATTTATGCATTGAATAACAAAATGGGATATGCAATAGTTAAAAATAAAAAAGGCAAATTTATTTTACCTTCAACCGCATCTGTAAGTGCAGCAGGAAATGTGCAGCTTCCTGCCGATGCAAAAATATTTATCACTGATACAGATGCGCCTGATGGTTATCCTATCAGCGGTTTTACCTGGGTAATCATTTATAAAGAACAAAATTATAACAGCCGTTCAGCAACAAGAGCGCAAAATCTTTTACAATTATTATGGTGGAATATTCATGACGGGCAGCAGTTTACAACGCCGCTTAATTATGCGCCGCTTTCTAAACAGGCGCAATCAGTTGCAGAAAAAATTCTTAAATCTGCTACCTACGATAATAAACAAATTTTAAAATAATAATTTTTAAAAAAAATTTCATTAAAAATTTATGAGAAATAAAATCTTCAAATTTCAAAACTTCCTTGCTGCAGGCCTGCTGTTTACAGCATTTAGTTTTAGCGCTTGTAACAGCGGTACCAATACATCAGCAAATGCAGACAGCACAGCAAATGTAGCATCAAACGATAATACTTTGCTGGGTGCAGGAAGTACTTTTATTTATCCATTTTTTTCAAAAGCATTTTCTGTTTACAATCAGCAAACAGGAATGAAGATAAATTATCAGTCAATCGGATCTGGAGGCGGCATTCTTCAGCTTACCAATAAAACAGTTGATTTCGGAGATTCTGATGCGCCGTTGAACGATGAGCAAACAACAAAAATCGGTGTTCCGGTTTTACATATTCCAATGTGCTCAGGTGCAGTGGTGATAAGCTATAATTTGCAAGATTTAAAAGATACTTTGAAGATTACGCCCGATGTTCTCGCAAATATTTTTTTAGGAAAAATTACTAAATGGAATGATGCTGCAATCGCTGCGGTTAATAAGGGTGTGAAATTACCAAACACGCCCATCGTTATTGCGCATCGTTCGGATGGCAGCGGCACTTCAAACATCTTCACAACTTATCTTTCAAAAGTTAGTCCTGACTGGAATACAAAAGTTGGCAAAGGTTCAGCAGTAAACTGGCCTGTGGGTTTAGGTGGAAAAGGAAATGAAGGTGTTGCAGGATTGATAAAGCAAACGCCCGGCGCCATTGGTTATATTGAGCTTGCTTATGCAATTCAAAACAAAATGTCTTTTGCAAAAGTTCAAAATAAAGCAGGCAATTTTATTACACCGAGCCTTGCTTCAACAAGCGCTGCAAGCAACATTCAACTTCCTGCCGATGCAAAAATTTCACTAACAAATACTGATGCGCCGGATGGTTATCCTATCAGCGGATTTACCTGGGCATTAATTTATCAAGAACAGAAATATAATAATCGCTCACAAGACAGGGCAACCAAACTTGTAAAATTGCTCTGGTGGAATATTCATGATGGCCAGCAATATTGCGAAGCATTAAATTATGCACCTTTATCGCCATCGGCAGTAACTGTTGCAGAAAATATTTTAAAGTCTGCGACTTATGATGGCAAGCAAATTCTTCCATAAATTTTTTAAAAAATGTTAGCAGCTAACAAACCAAATACCCGCAGCCTTTCACTGCGGGTTCCTTCATACAAAAAAATAATTGCCGGCATTCAGGGAAAAAAATTAAAACATTCGTATAAGCAAATACGAATGGAAAGTTTTTTTAAACGCTCACTCACAATAGTCGGAATTGCAATGGTGGTGCTGGTTGCAGGCATTTTACTTACTTTAATTATTGGTTCAATTCCATCTATTCAATCATTAGGAATAAAATATTTATGGGGCAGGGTATGGGATCCTGTTCAGAATATTTACGGCGCATTTCCATTTTTATTAGGCACTTTATTAACTTCTTTTCTTGCCTTAATAATGTCTATTCCTTTTTCATTTGCAGTGGCAATTTATCTGGGAGAATATAATGCCAAAGGGTGGCTCTCAAATTTTTTAAAAAACACCGTTGAATTAATTGCAGCAGTTCCTTCAGTAATTTATGGCTTTTGGGCATTGGTTGTTTTAGTGCCGATGGTGCGCAGCTTCGAAACCTCTATCGGCGTTGTTCCTTACGGCATCGGAATATTTTCTGCATCGCTTGTGTTAGCAATTATGATCATTCCTTACGCCGCATCTTTGGGCAGAGAAATGATTCGCATGGTTCCTTCATCTTTAAAAGAAGGTGCTTATTCTTTAGGCGCAACAAGATATGAAGTGATAAAAAATGTTGTATTACCTTATACAAAATCTGGATTGTTAGCCGGCGTTTTATTATCGCTTGGCAGAGCTTTGGGCGAAACGATGGCAGTAACAATGGTGATAGGAAACACGAGCATAATTCCTAACAGCATTTTTGCGCCGGGCAACACTATGGCAAGTGTGATTGCAAATGAATTTACTGAAGCTGACCGCACCGTTTATCTTTCTGCATTAATCGAATTAGGTCTCGTATTATTTCTTGTTACTGTTATAATAAACATGATTGGAAAAAGAATTATTAAACGTTTTACAAATGAATAATATCAGTCCAAGAATAAAATACAGAAAAGGAAAAAGTAATTTTTTTCAGGGATTAATTATGTTCTTTGCATTCGCGATAACGATACCGTTAATTGCAATTATCTTTTATATTTTTAAAGAAGGCATTACAAAAATCAATTGGAATTTTCTAACAAATATTCCGAAACCGGTTGGCGAAATTGGCGGCGGTATTGCCAATGCGCTTCTTGGAAGTTTTCTCATCATTTTAGTGGCAGCAGTTATTGCAATTCCAATCGGAATCATGTGCGGCATTTATTTGAGTGAAAATAAAAAAGGAAAATTATCTTACTGGAGTCGTTTATGTGTAGATGTGTTGCAGGGTGTGCCTTCTATTGTAATCGGCATTGTAATTTATTTTTGGCTCGTAAAACCTATCGGAACTTTTTCTGCATTTTCCGGAAGCGTTGCGTTAAGTATTATGATGTTGCCAATTGTTATCCGTTCAACCGAAGAAACATTAAAATTGATTCCATTCTCTTTAAAAGAAGCAGGACTGGCGCTGGGCTTGCCTTATCACAAAGTAATATTGAGAGTTATTGTGCCTTGCGGCGTTAGCGGTATTCTCTCCGGCGTTATGCTTTCTGTTGCAAGAATTGCAGGCGAAACAGCGCCGTTATTATTTACCGCATTCGGCAATCCTTATTTAACAACAAATATTTTTAAACCAATGCAAAGTTTGCCGTTGCTTATTTTTAATTACGCAACAAGTCCGTATGAAGACTGGCACAATCTCGCGTGGGGCGCAGCTTTCATTTTACTTGCATGGGTTTTATTATTAAACATTCTTACAAAGCTGACAACAAAAAGATGGAACGTACAATTATAAAAAGCAAGGATTTTAATGCATATTTTGGAAAGAATCATGTGGTGAAAAATGTGAACATGGAAGTTCCCCAAAACCAAATTGTATCTGTAATGGGACCTTCTGGTTGTGGTAAAACTACTTTTCTTCGTTGCGTAAATCGTATGCACGAATTAATTGAAGGCGCAACATCAAACGGAAAAATGGAATTAAATAATGAAGACGTGTATGAAATGCATCCGATATTTGTACGACTTAAAATTGGTATGGTTTTTCAACGACCAAATCCATTTCCAAATTTAAGTATTGCGGATAATGTGATTGCAGGCTATAAGCTAAACGGGCTAAATCTTTCCAAAACAAAAAAAAATGAAATCATCGAGAAAAGCCTTACACAGGCTGCATTGTGGAATGAAGTGAAAGATTTGTTACATCAAAAAGGAACATTTCTTTCCGGCGGTCAGCAACAGCGTTTGTGCATTGCGCGAGCCATTGCGATGGAACCGGAAGTATTGTTATTGGATGAGCCAACTTCGGCGCTCGATCCAATCTCTACTTCAAGCATTGAGGAATTATTGCATGATCTCAAAAAAAATTATACGTTAATTATCGTTACACACAACATGCAGCAGGCTGCACGTGTGAGCGATAAAACAGCATTTTTTTATGTGGGTGAATTGGTGGAGTATGATGACACAAAACAAATGTTTACCAACCCGAAAGATTTGCGCACACAAAATTATATTACAGGAAGATTTAGTTAGAACGAATTAATTTAAAATTATGACGCAGTTAGAAACAGAACTTCAGCAGTTAAAAGATGAAGCAAGAAACATGTGGGGGCTTGTTCGTTCGCAATTATTAAAAGCATTATCATCTCTATTAAATTTCGACAGAGATTTAGCACGCGAAATTGTGCTGATGGAAAAAAGAGTAAATGCATCTGAATTAAAAATTGACCGCGATTGCGAAAATCTTTTTGCTTTGTACACACCTGTTGCTATTGATTTACGTTTTTTATTAGCAGTATTAAAAATCAATTCAAATCTTGAACGTATAGGAGACATTGCGGAAGGAATTGCAAAATATATTTTGAGTGCAGAAAAAAGTTTCACTGAAGAATTACTTGAAACAACCCAATTAATAGAAATGTTTCGCGAATCAATTGTTATGCTTGATGAAACCCTTATTGCTTTTGAAACCGAAAACACAACATTAGCCAGAAGTGTTTTTGAAAAAGATGATTTTTTAGATGAAATTAATATAAATGCAAACGCACGTATTTGTGAATATTTGAAAGAATATCCTGAAGATGTTGATCAATCTTTATATGCCTTATCTATCATAAGAAAATTGGAAAGGGTAGGAGATCAGGCAAAAAATATTGCAGAAGAAATTATTTTTTATATTGAAGCGAAAGTTTTAAAGCATAGTGATAAAAAATATGCAGGTGAAGATAATATCCATTAACTCTATAAAAATCTATTTAATTAATTCAAACTTTTTTGCAAAAATTTTTCATCCCAAGTAAAAAATTACTATAATCATTTTTTGGTAAAAATTTTAACTTCTCCATTTTCATATCCTGCAATTACTTTATTTGCCATTCCAACAAAAAGCCCGTTTTCAACAACGCCGGGAATACTATCAATTTCATCATTTAATATTGCGGGGAAAAGAATTTCTTTAAAATCACAATCAATAATATAATTGTTATTATCAGTGATGTAAGGGTCATTATCCTTCATTCTTAATTGGGATTTACATTTCACTATTTGTAATTTCCTTAAAGTCATTTCCCAGCCAAAAGCAGCTATTTCAACCGGCAATAAAAATTTGCCAAGATGCTTTACCAGCTTGCTTTCATCCACCACAATAATTAATTGATCAGAATTAAAGGCAACAATTTTTTCGCGCAATAAAGCGCCGCCGCCGCCTTTTATTAAATTTAATTGTTCATCCACTTCATCGGCGCCGTCAATTGTAAGATCAATTTCATCAATATCAGCAAAAGAAATTATCGGAATATTTAAAGCACGTGCATGTTCTTCCGAACGCTTGGAAGTGGCGATGGCGCTGAGTTTCAGTCTTTCTGACTTTATTCTCTCGCCAATTTTTTCAATTGCAAAATAAGCCGTTGAGCCGGTGCCAAGTCCAACAATCATTCCATTTTCAATAAACGAAACAGCTTTTTCTGCAGCGAGTTGTTTTGGATTCATTTTAATTTTTATGCAATTAATTGATGATAAATTTTACGGATAAAAATATTTTATAAAATTAACACTTCAATACTTCCAATCATTTTATTTTCATTCAATGAAGTTTTTGACCGTATTATTATTTTTGCCTTTTTTTGTTTTTTCGCAACAAAATTATCCGTATAAAAATTTAGTATTTAAAGGCGGCGGTATTCGCGGGCTTGCTTATGCAGGTGCACTAAAAGTTTTGGAAGAAAAAGGCGTATTAAAAAATATCGAAAATGTTGCAGGTTCCTCTGCCGGCGCCATTGCTGCTTTAATGGTTGCACTCGGTTACAATAGTCATGAAATTGATTCTATTTTAGATGAATTAAAAATTCAGCAATTTAATGATGGAAAAAATATTGTTGGCAAAATCAATCGTTTCAAAAATGAGTATGGAATTTTTAAAGGCGAAAAATTTGAAAGCTGGCTAAGTAAATTAATAAAAAATAAAACAGGCAATTCAAATACAACTTTTGCCGAGCTGCATCAACTGCATATAAACAATAATACTTACAAAGATCTGTATTGCACCGGCACAAATATCTCGCGACAACAATTAGAAATTTTTTCGTGGCAACAAACTCCTTCCATGCAATTAAAAACTGCTGTGCATATTAGCGGTTGCATACCAATTTATTTTACTCCGGTTGCAATAGATAGTTTATGGCAAGAAGTTTCAATTCAAAAAAATACACATTACAATCTTTATGTTGATGGTGGCATGCTTTGCAATTATCCAATAAATATGTTTGATACTTGTGTAAATGGAAATAATCCGCTGATGTGTGATAGTGTAAAATACAATCACGAAACATTAGGATTAAAATTAGAACGTCCCGAACAAATAAATCAATTTGATAGCGCTGAAACAGGCATTGCACCATTTGAAATTTCTTCCATGAAAGATTATATGATGGCTTTAATGAATTTGATGATGGAAACATTAAACAGAAAAACACCCGGACTTGAAAATGAAATAGGAAGAACTATTTACATTAGTTACGGAAATATTTTTGGTCGCCCAAGAAAAGTAAGCGGAGCAGAAAAGAAAGAACTTTTTGATAATGGTGCAGAAGCTGCAGAAAAGTTTTTTAAAGAGTCAGCAAAATGATTCTCATGGAGAAATTAATATTTCTATAAAAAAAACCTCCATTAATTGAAGAAATTTCTTTAAGATAATAAAACTATTTCAATTTATTATTGCTTGCTTCAAGATAAAATGTGTTATCATTTTTTTGGATTGTTGAAGACGTTGCTTTCATTTCAATTTTCTTTTCAATGCTTGTATTACTCACATCTTTAGTACGAAACACTTGCGCTAAAGTTGGTGCAATAACCAAAGAAACAATTGACATTAATTTAATCAAAATATTCATGGATGGACCGGAAGTGTCTTTAAACGGATCGCCAACAGTGTCGCCGGTTACAGAAGCTTTATGCGGCTCAGATTTTTTGTAAAACATTTCACCGTTTATTTCAACACCTTTTTCAAAACTCTTCTTTGCATTGTCCCAGGCGCCGCCTGCATTGTTTTGAAATATACCCATTAGCACACCGCTAACTGTGGCTCCTGCAAGAAATCCGCCCAATGCTTCTGGTCCTAAAATAAACCCGATAATTAATGGAGATAAAATTGCGATAGCGCCGGGCAGCATCATTTTTTTAATAGATGCTTCGGTTGAAATAGCAACACATTTTTCGTATTCCGGTTTACCTGTTCCTTCCATAATTCCGGGAATAGTTTTAAACTGACGACGTACTTCTTCCACCATCGCCATTGCCGCCTGACCAACCGCACGAATTGCCAGCGAAGAAAAAATAAATGGAATAACTCCGCCCACAAATAATGCAGCTAAAACTTTTGCTTTATAAATATCAATGCCTGCCATATTATATCCATTATGATTTATAACACCAACGTAAGCAGCAAACAATGCAAGCGCAGTTAATGCCGCGGATGCAATGGCAAAGCCTTTTCCTGTTGCAGCAGTTGTGTTACCAACAGCATCAAGCACGTCGGTTTTTTCGCGAACATCTTTTGGCAATTCGCTCATTTCTGCAATACCGCCAGCGTTATCTGCAATCGGTCCAAAAGCATCAATGGCTAATTGCATAGCGGTTGTTGCCATCATTCCCGCAGCAGCGATGGCAACGCCATATAATCCTGCGCAGGAATACGAACCCCAAATTCCGGCAGCTAAAACAAGAACAGGTAATAAAGTTGATTCCATACCAACTGCTAATCCTCCGATAATATTAGTTGCATGACCCGTGCCTGATTGACGTATGATTGATTTTACAGGGCTTTTATGCATTGCCGTATAATATTCAGTAATCATGCTCATCAATGTGCCTACTGCCAAACCCACCAAAATAGCTCCCAGTGCGCCTCCGCGTGTTATTGCAACAGCGCCTGTTACAATTTGTGCAGGATTATTTAAAATAAAATCTCTTCTTAAATAAACAGGTGTATCAGGTAAAATATAATAAACTAATAAGGCGCTTGCAATTGCTGTAAGTATGATGGAACCCCAGTTGCCCATGTTCAAAGCTTTTTGCACATTGGCAGTATTAATGCCTGCACTGTCGCTCACTTTTACAAAAAGAGTTCCAATAATTGAAAATAAAATTCCAACGCCGGCAATCATCATCGGTAAAAGAATAGGAGCATAGCCGCCAAAATTATCTTGAGAAACTGCTTCCTGGCCAAGTACCATTGTTGCCAAAACTGTTGCAACATAAGAACCAAAAAGATCAGCACCCATGCCTGCAACATCGCCTACGTTATCTCCTACATTATCTGCAATCGTTGCGGGATTGCGCGGGTCATCTTCCGGAATTCCTGCTTCTACTTTTCCAACTAAATCTGCGCCCACATCGGCAGCTTTTGTATAAATGCCGCCGCCAACTCTTGCAAATAAAGCAATGCTTTCTGCGCCTAAAGAAAAGCCGGTAAGTATTTCAATCGTCTTCACCATCTCTTCTGAATTTGCATCAGCGCCGGGAGCGAAAATATGTTTGAGAATTAAAAATACGCTGCTCAATCCAAGCACTGCTAATCCTGCAACGCCAAGCCCCATAACAGAGCCGCCGCCAAATGAAACAGATAATGCTTTTGATAAACTTGTGCGTGCTGCATGTGCTGTGCGAACATTGGCTTTGGTTGCTACTTTCATTCCTATGTAACCCGCAGTGGCACTGCAAACCGCACCAATAATAAATGCAATTGCAATTGACCAATTTGAATTTGGATTACTGTTTGCCATCACACCTAAAAGCAGTGCAACTATCACAACAAAATAGCTTAAAATTTTCCATTCAGCTTTTAAAAAAGCCATCGCGCCTTCAGCAATGTAAGTGCTGATTTCTTTCATGCGCTCATTGCCTGCATCTTGTTTTGAAACCCAGTTAAATTTTATAAACGTGTATAATAAACCAACAATTCCCATCGCCGGAACGGCGTAAAACAAATTTTCCATAAGCATTTATATCAAGGATTGATTTAAAAAAATGTGTGCAAAAATAAGGGGAAATTACTAAAGTTGATGAATGATGTTTTTGCGGAATTAATAATTGATTGAAAAGTATGCAAAAAACGAATAGAATTTTAAGCCACAATTAAACAATGTTTTTTTAAATACAAAAAAATGCATGTTTATTGAACCGATAAATTTAATCCGCCTTTATAATTTTTCATCCGGTAAATATTAAATTGTCTTACCATTTTTCCGCCGCGATATTGCGAGAATATTATTTGATCTGAAATTTCATCAAAATTATTTTTATATACTTTCATTGCATCAACATTATAATTTGATGGAGAAATAAAATATGCATCTGTTCCCAACTCTAAATTTCCGTTTAGTTTATTGAGCCATGCATAATTATGAATATCAAACAAAGCGCCGGCTGCGTATAATTTTATTTTATTCGGATAAGCAACATAATAATAAATATGCGATGCCGGAAACCATTTGTTAGAAATAATAACAGCATTATTTTTCATAATACCATTTTTTAAATCGGCGCTGTATAAACTGTCAAATTCGCTGCTAAATTTTTTCCATCCATACATATCTAAAGTAAAATCGTTAGCGCCTAAATCGGAGATTTTTTTACTTCCAAATTGTACCGGCAAATAATTGATGCAAAAAAATCCGGCAATTACAATGATTAAAATAAACAAATTGGCGACCGACAAATAAACATAGGTTTTTTTGATGGAATAAATTTCATCTAAATAATAAGCAGTTAAAATTATTAATGCAATAAAACCCGGACCAGACCAATGTGGTAAAATATTATTAAAAAAAGAAATCAACCAAAATAAAATAATAATTGGAAGACTTAATAACAAAAGCAATGCGTGAAGTTTTCTATTTTTTATTAAAGGCGAATAAAATGCAGTTATAATAATTACTGATGCATACAAAAAATAATTGATTGGATTATGATAAAAAATTTCACCCAATAATTCTGCAAAAAAGGATGAGAAACTAATTCCATTAACAGTTGATAATCTTCCGGATTGATAAGTATAAGTAATAAAATGATTTTGAATATTCCAATATAAAACCGGGCTGATAATAATTAATGTAATTGCAATTGAAAGCCACAAATACGCATTGCTCAATTGTTTTCTGTCAAAAAATAAAATAAATAATCCGGCTGCAAACCATAAATACAATCCGCTGATTTTTGATAAAGCGCAAAAACCAATTGTTATTCCTAAAAAAATAATCGCAGATTTTTTTTCTGTTTTAAGAATAAAAATTTTTATCATTAAATAAATACTCAATAACCAAAAAACAACCTGTGGCGAATCGGGCAAAATAAATAAACCGCAAATAATACTTGTGTAAAAAGATGAAGTGTAAAGCAGCGCTGCATATAAACCTGCGCGTTTGTTTTTGATAAGAAAAGTAATTTTATAAATTAACCACGTATTAAATGCTGAACCAATAATTGCAACTAACCGAACAAAAATTTCCTGATTAAATTGAAGATTAAAAGTGCTTGATCGAATTAAATATGCTATTAATGGCGGGTGATCGAAATAACTTGCATCGAGGCGCAAAGCATACGTCCAGTAATAAACTTCATCATTTCCTAATTCAACAAAATTGCCAATAATACATCTTATTAAACTGCTGATAATAATAATTGATAACAGCGGATTAGAAACAAAAAATTTCTTCATTAACCGGATGAATTAAGAATGGAATTTGTTTAATTAAATTTATAAAATAAACCAATTTTAAAGCACCAACCTAACATTCAATTCTGTAGAAAATTTGAATTTAATATTCATCAAGTTTTTTATCTTGTGTAATTTATTCAATTAAACCATAAAATAAAATTGATGAAACGCAATTACTATATAGTATTTCTTATTATGCTAACTTTTTTTGTTATTTCTTTTCTTACAAATGTAATCGGCCCGTTAATTCCTGACATAATTAAAGACTTTAATCTCAGCCTTACACTCGTTGCTGTTTTGCCTTTTGCATTTTTTATTGCTTATGGCGTAATGTCAATTCCTTCCGGAATGTTGATTGAAAAGTACAACGAAAAAAAGATTATGATAGCGGCATTTATTGTTGCATTTTTTGGTTCGCTTCTTTTAGCGCTTTTTCCAAATTATCTCACGGCTGTGTTATCACTTTTTTTAATCGGCTGCGGAATGGCAATGCTGCAGGTTGTAATTAATCCGTTGCTGCGAACTTCCGGTGGCGAAGAACATTATGCATTTAATTCAGTGCTGGCGCAATTAATTTTTGGGTTCGCATCTTTTTTAAGTCCGTTGGTATATTCATACATTGTTACAAGTTTAAACGATAGTACGCACAAAAATTTTCTTTCGATATTTCACTCATTAGTTCCTGCAAATCTTCCATGGATTTCTTTGTACTGGCTGTTTGCATTGATTTCTCTTTTGATGATTGTAGTAATCATCTTTTCAAAATTTCCAAAAGTTGAATTAAGCAATGAAGAAAAAGCAGGCCCGCTCGAAACGCATGTAATGCTTTTTAAAAAACGCGTAGTTGTTTTATTTTTTATTGCATTGATTTGTTATGTGGGCACGGAGCAGGGAACAGCAAATTGGATGTCGCAATTTTTATCAACTTATCATGGCTACAACCCGCAAACAACGGGCGCTGATGAAGTTGCTTATTTTTGGGGTTTGATGACTGCCGGCGGAGTTGTAGGGTTGTTATTATTAAAGATTATGGATAGCAGAAAAGTGCTAATCATCTTCACCATTCTTGCACTTATCTGTTTAACGTTTGCGCTTTTCGCAAATGCAAAAATTTCGTTGATTGCTTTTCCGCTCATTGGTTTTTTTGCATCGGTAATGTATCCGATTATTTTTTCGCTTGCATTAAATTCTGTTGCAGAACATCATGGTTCTTTCTCCGGCATTTTGGTTACAGGCATTATTGGCGGCGCAATTGTTCCATTAATTATCGGCTGGCTCGGCGATAATTTAGGTTTGCGTTTTGGAATGTTTTTTTTGTATTTAACGATGGGATATATTTTAAGCATCGGCTTTTGGGCGAAGCCAATTATCAGCAATAAAACCATTTTCAATAAAAAAGAAAGAACATAATTAACATGAATAAAAAAATTATTGGTGTTGATCTTGGTGCAACAAATATTCGCGGTGCAACTGTAAGTGAGAATAATATTTCAAACATAATATCGCAACGCATTAATAGCAATGGAACAGAAAACGAAGTTTTAGAAGATGTATTTATATTGATTGATGATTTAATTGATGATGATACAAACGCAATAGGCATCGGCGTTCCAAGCGTTGTTGATATTGATGAAGGAATTGTTTACGATGTTCAATATATTCCTTCATGGAAAGAAGTTCATTTAAAAAAATGGATGGAAGAGCGTTATAAAATTCCTGTGTTTGTAAATAACGATGCCAATTGTTTTGCACTTGGCGAACATTATTTTGGTAAAGGAAAAAATGTTGATTCGATGATTGGATTAACGATAGGAACGGGTGTTGGCGCAGGTATTATTATCAATAAAAAATTATATGCAGGCGCAAATTGCGGCGCTGGTGAATTTGGAACGGTGGATTATCTCGATAAAATTTATGAATATTATTGCAGCGGTTCTTTTTTTCAAAACGTTTATAATATAAATGGTGAAGAAGTTTTTCAAAAAGCAAAACAAGGTAATAAGCAATCTTTAAAATTGTATGAAGAATTAGGAATGCATTTAGGCAATGCCATAAAAATGATTATTTACACTTACGATTCGCAATTAATTATTTTAGGTGGCTCAGTGCGATTAGCTTATGATTTTTTTCAACAAAAAATGTGGCAACAAATTAAAACTTGTGTTTACAAAAAAAGCGCAGAGCGATTGCAAATAAAAATTTCTGAATTACAAAATAGTGGCATACTTGGCGCCGCAGCGTTGTATTATGATGCGCAATAAATTAAAAACTATTTCTTCCGCAAACAAACAAATTAACTATATGAAAAAAAATCTACTAATTATTTTTCTATGCTTTTTCTTTCAAAATTCTTTTAGCCAAACACACAAAGAAAATTTTCAAATGCTTTTGCAGGATAACTGGAAAATGCAATCTGCAGTAATTGATACATCATCGGGCAAACGCATTTCTCAAAAAAAATTTTCATCGGATAATTGGTATAAAATAAATGTACCAACAACAATTATTGCAGGCTTGCTTGCAAATAAAGTATATAATTTCGATCCGTTTTATGCAAAGAATTTTGAAAAACTTACAGACCCAAAATTAGATTCGCCATGGTGGTTTAGAAAAGAATTTACTTTGCCTGTTTCAGAAAAAAATAAAACGGTAATTTTTCAACTTCATGGTATAAATTATAAAGCGAATGTTTGGCTGAATGGCGTGCTGGTGGCTGATTCCACGCAAATAAAAGGTCCATTCCGAATTATTAAATTAAACGTTACCAATCAAATAAAATATAATGGCACAAATGTCTTAGCATTAGAAATTACGCGGCCATTTAATCCGCAAAAAGAAAATGGCGATTTGGCAATTGATTATGCTGACTGGATTCATTATCCACCTGATTATAACGGTGGAATTATTAATGATGTTGAAATAAAAACCTGTAACAAAGTTGCTGTTGCGCATCCGCTGGTAACAACAAAATTTGATTTGCCTTCGCTTGCCGTTGCGCATTTACAGGTTGAGGCTGATGTAATAAATTATTCTGATAAAGAAGAAAATGCAATTGTAAGAGGTAAAATAAATGATAATATTTTTTTTCAGCAGAAAATTCATTTAATGCCGAATGAAAAAAAACAAATCAGTTTTTCTTCTGATGATTATCCTCAGCTCAACATAAAAAATCCGCGCATTTGGTGGTGCTGGCAATATGGTAAACCTTTGTTGAGCAAAATAAGTTTGAGTTTAATAAAAGATAACAAACTCAGCAATTCAATTTCAGAAAATTTTGGCATTCGTCAAATAACTTCACAGCTCATCAACAATCAATCAAGAGTTTTTGTCATCAACGGAAAACCAATTCTGCTGCGGGGTGCAGCATGGTCGCCGGATATTTTTCAACGCCGTTCGAAACAAAGAGAAGAGCAGCAAATAAAACTTGTTCGCGATATGCACATGAATATAATTCGCAGCGAAGGAAAATTGGAAGATGAAAATTTTTATGATCTCTGCGACAAATACGGGATGCTTGTAATGACCGGATGGATGTGTTGCGGCGCATGGCAGTATCCCGAAAATTGGAACGCTGCAGAAAGAAATGTTGCGATGGCATCAGACAGTAGTGTGATGTATTGGTTAAGAAATAAAGCATGTTTATTGGTGTGGCTAAACGGCAGCGATATGCCACCGCGCGATACTTCGGTTGAAAGAAATTATTTGAATATTGAAACAAGTTTAAAATGGCCTAACCCAACAATATCAACCGCGGATGCAAGCCAGTCAAAGGTCTCAGGTTACAGTGGTGTGAAAATGGAAGGACCTTATGATTGGGTTCCCCCCATTTATTGGGAAACAGATTCAAACAAATATGGCGGCGCATGGAGTTTCGCAACAGAAATTTCTCCTGGTCCTTCCATTCCACCGTATGAAAGTTTGATAAAATTTATTCCGAAAGATTCGATGTGGTACGATAACAGCGTTTGGCTTTATCATTGCGGTACGATGCAATTTGGCAATACAAAAATTTTTGACAGCGCATTAAATGCACGCTATGACGCATCTTCATCAATTAATCAATATTTAGAAAAAGCCCAGGCACAAAATTATGAAGGGAACAGAGCAATGATGGAAGCTTACGGATTAAAAAAATATAACACAGCAACCGGCGTTGTGCAATGGATGTTAAGCAACCCCTGGCCAAGTTTAATCTGGCACACATACGATTATTATTTGCACGCAGCTGGTACTTATTATGGGATGAAAAAATCTATGGAACCCTTGCACGTTATGTATTCTTATAAATCGAATGAAATTTTTATTATCAATTCGTTGCTAAAAAAATTTTCTATTCTTCATGTAAAAGCCGATGTGTATGATTTGGATGGAACGCTGAAATTTACTGATTCAATAACAACAAATGTTAATGAAGACAGTGTGCAAAAATGTTTTGCAATTCCGCAAATTCAAAATTTATCGGATGTTTATTTTCTTCGACTGCAATTAAAAGATAAAAAACAAAAAATACAGAGTATTAACTGGTATTGGCTATCGAAAAAAAATGATGAATTAAATTGGGAAAAATCAGAATGGTATTTTACGCCGCAATCAGCATTTGCAGATTTTACCGGGCTTCAAAATTTGCCGGAAACAAAATTAAAAATCAGTTACAAAACTAATAAAAAAGCTGACAGCACTTTACATACAATTGCCATTACAAACATTGGAAAAACAGTTGCTTTTTTTATACATATTCGCGCACTGAAAGGAAAAAATGGTGATGATATTTTACCTGTTATTTTTGATGATAATTATTTATTGTTAGCGCCCAACGAAAGTAGAATTATCGTTTGCAGTTATGCAAATAAAGATGCAAAAAATATTGCTGTTCCTTATTTTCTTACTACAGCATGGAATCTTAATATTACAGGCAGCAAAGCTTTTAAAAATGCAGGTTTTGTAAAATAAACATTTTTAATTTCAATAATATTACGCTAAATTGTTATTTATCTCTAATAGACAATTTTTTTTAAAACCATAAAATAATCAATGAATACTTTTACTTTTTTTGATACTATATATAATAATGCAAAAGAAAATGCTGTGATTATTATGAGTGATGATGGTGTTATTTTAAAAATAAATAAGGCATTTGAAATGGCTTTTGATTACACTGAAGAAGATCTTGCCGGTAAAAATTTTAGATTATTATTTAATGAAAGAGATCAAAAAACCAGGAAACCCGAAAGAGAATTAGAAACTGTAAAATGCGAAGGCGCTGCCAGCGACGACAATTATCTTGTGCATAAAGATGGAACACAAATTTGGATTACCGGAGAATCAATATTAGTAAAAAGCAACAATGAGGAAACGTATATAGTTAAAATATTTCATGATATTCATGCGCAAAAACAATTAGAAAGATTTCTTTTAGAATCGAATGAATTTATTGAAAGTATTTTTGATTCTATTAAAGAAACTGCTTTAATGATAATAGACAGCACTATGAGAATTGTGAAAGTGAATAAAACATTCATCGAATTATTTGAAATTACTGTGCCTGTTATTGAGGGCACACGCTTATCTGAACTTGGCAACAGTTTTTGGCAAAAAGCAGATGTAAAAAAATTATTGCGCGATGTAATTGTAACAAATAAAGCTATTAAAGATGAACATTTCGAGTTTGAAACAAAATCAGGAATTAAGAAAAAAATAAACTTTCATTCCAAACTTATTAATGGCTATTCCGATACAGAGAAAAAAATACTTATTTTATTAAAGTTTGAATAATTTTATTCAATATCTGTTTACACAAATTATTTTTCTCTTTTTATTAATTTATTAAAACGGTTTTTTTGCCTTTACTTGTTTCATCCTGATATAAAAAAGCCAATTGTTTTTCATCAAAAATTTCAAACCATTCATCCCACGAAATTTCTTCAAAACTATCGTCGCCACTATATCCTGGAAAATCAATGCGTAAAATTCCTTCTCCTTCTTTTGCGCCGGTTTTTATTTTTACGGGCTTGCCTTTTCTTTCTTCAGCCCATTGCTTAATTTTTTTATGGTCGGTTGTAGTAACAGAATCTTTTTCACTCATAATATTTTTTTAAAATGATTAATTATTAATCTTTTACAAAATGTATGCTAAAATTTAATGAAAAATTTGCCATTATTTTTAATGAAAAAAACAATTAAAAGCAAAAATCAAATGGCATGAAGATTGAATTTGATAAGGTATTATTCATTAAAAAATTTTTTATGGAAAATCAAAAAAACGATTATTCAAAAAAGGATATTCAGTCATCTCAAAATTATCAGAATCAAAATAATGAGGATGAAAATATGCCGGATAATTCGTTGGAAACTGATGATGTTCAGGAACCTGTTTTAGATGAGGTAGACCTTGAAGAAAATAATTTAACGGAAGAAGAGGTTGATGATATAGAATGGGACCCAAAGCAGGAAAGCGAAGAAGCTTAAAAATTCATCGCATTTAAAACCTTGGATTTTTTAAAAAAGGCTTATGTAATACATGAGCCTTTTTCGTTTTAATAACCTATAATATTTTAAAGGAGTCCAAAACTTCTTCTTTTGTTTTTTCTTTTTTCGTTTAATAAAATAAAAGCTGTTGTTAAAGCAATTGCGCTGGCAGCAAATAAAAAAGGCCTAAAAGAATTTTTTGGAGCAGGCGGAATGTATAAAACACCATTAACGTCAGCAACAGCCGGTTCATTTACATAACGGCCTTTTGAAGGCACGGCCATCTCATTAAAATGATCGTGTAAATTGTGGAGTTCTTTTCTCATTTCTTTTCCATACATGGGGCGGCCATGACCGGTTGCCACAAATTCAGGCGCTAATAATAATAATTTTTTTACTGATTCATCGGCTGCATTCCAATCGTACGTAAAATAGGAGGGAGGACCGGAAATTTTTTTTGTTTGCAGCAAAACAGCTAAAGCAGATTCTTGTTTTGTGGTAACAAAAGCGTCGCCAGCAATTAACACTTTATCTTCTTCCCTAAATAAACTAATGTGCCCCGGAGCATGACCCGGCGTTTCAATATATTGCCATCCCTTCAAACCCGGCACAGTGTGGTCTTCAGGAAGCGCCGCAACATAATCTTCTAAATGCGCCGGTTTATTTGGATACAAGAAAGCCATTGTTGCCATTAAACCACCACCCACTGTTGCATCCGGAGGCGGATAAGCAGATTTGCCTGTTAAATAAGGCAATTCAAGATAATGCGCATACACAGGCACATGCCAGTAATTCGCTAATTCTGCAACCGAACTTGAGTGATCAAAATGACCATGAGTAAGGATGATAGCTTTTGGTTTACGGCCTGCACCAAATAATTCCGCAGCCATTTTTTTTATTTTTTTTGCTGATGATTTTAAACCTGTATCTACTAAAACCCAATTTTTATTTTCCAGGTTTTGTACCATGTAAATGTTCACAAAAATGTCTTTCATGCCCCAAACACCTGACGCAACGCTGAAATAATTTGATGTATTCATCTTTTCTTATTTAATCTTTAATTGAATGATTTTGTTTAAATAATTTTTATCAATTAAATGTATAAAAATTATGCCACTACTTAACATAAAGTAAAAGTACAAATTCACTATTTTAGTATAACGATATTTTGTAGGATGATGTATTATGCATTACAAGTTTAGCATTAAAATTTTTTTAAAATGAGCTTAACAGTTTATAACAAAAAACGTTCTTTTAAAGATACACCAGAACCATCAGGCAAAAAAGCCAGTGTGGATAAGGCTTTGCGCTTCGTTGTGCAAAAGCACGATGCATCGCGTTTGCATTACGATTTTCGTTTGGAGATGGAAGGTGTTTTAAAAAGCTGGGCTGTTCCAAAAGGCCCGTCTATGGATCCGTCGGTAAAAAGATTAGCAATGATGGTGGAAGATCATCCTTATGATTACAGAACTTTTGAAGGAATAATTCCTAAAGGAAATTATGGTGCAGGAACTGTGATTGTTTGGGATGAGGGAACTTATGAGCCAATAGAAAATTCTTCAAAAAATAAAAAAGACGAAGAGAAAATTTTATTACATCAATTGTTCGCAGGAAGTTTAAAGTTTGTGATGCATGGAAAAAAATTGAAAGGAGAATTTGCTTTAGTAAAAATTAAAAATAACGAAGATAACAGTTGGCTGCTGATAAAACATAAAGATGAATATGCAACTGCAGAAGACATTACAAAAAAAGATAAATCAGTTCAATCAAATAAAACAATTGAACAGGTTGAAAAAACAAGTGATAAAATCTGGAAAAGCAATCGCTCATCTTCGCAAAAAAATTCAGATGAAGAAACAACATCGCAAAAAAAATCTGCATCAAATAAAACTACTGTAAAAAAAAACTCGAAAAATAACTCCGGAGAAAATTCACAAGAAATAAATACAGCTAATGAAATTGATGAACACATTCAATCTTTATTAAACAAAGGAATAAAAGCTGAATTTCCTGAATCGTTAAAACCAATGCTGGCAACGCTTACAGAAAAACCCTTTGATAATTCTAACTGGATTTTTGAAATAAAATGGGATGGTTACCGTGCGGTTTCATTTTTAAAAAATGGCAACATAAATATTTACTCGCGAAATAATATTTCGTTCAACGAAAAATTTAAACCGGTTGTTGAGGCGCTGAGTGAATGGAAAATAAATGCAGTAATTGATGGTGAAATTGTTGCTGTGAATGAAGAAGGAAATGCGGATTTTCAGCAATTACAGAACTATCAAAAAACAGGTAAAAAAGCAAAACTTATTTATTATGTTTTTGATTTGCTTTGGTATGAAGGCAAAAATTATATGGAGCTTCCTTTAATTGAAAGAAAAGAAATTTTAAAAAATATTTTGCCTGAAGAGGATGCTATTATAAAATTCAGTGATCATATTCATGAACAGGGAAAAGCATTTTTTGATCTTGCTATTCATCAGGGCGTTGAAGGTGTGATGGCAAAAAATTGCAACAGCAACTACACGCCTGATATCAGAACAAAAGAATGGCTTAAAATAAAAAACAACCAAGAACTTGAAGCAATCATTTGCGGTTTTACAAAACCAAGAAACAGCCGCAAACACTTTGGTGCATTGATTTTGGGAAAGTACGAAGAAAAGAAATTAATTTATATCGGACACACAGGTTCGGGCTTTAATGAAAAATCGTTGAATGAAATTTTTATGCTTTTGCAGCCATTAATTACAGATGAATGTCCGTTCAAAATGAAACCAAAAACCAACATGCCTGTTACCTGGATAAAACCACAATTAATTTGCGAAATAAAATTCAGCGAATGGACGAATGAAAAAATTTTACGACATCCTATTTTTTTAGGATTAAGAGAAGATAAAACGGCGCAAGATGAAAAGAATGTAAAAGTTGTTGCACCGCCGGAGAAAAATTCAAAAGTAAAAACTGAAGAATCAAAATTAAAAACTAAAAAAGATACTGCTGAAAAAGCAAAAGAAATAATTGATTCTTCAAAAGAAATTTCTGCAGAAAAAAATTTATCTTCAAAAAAATCATCTCAATTAAACAATATTTTATTGCCTGATGAAACCATAAAAGAACAAACAGTTACCATCAATAATCATAAAATAAAACTTACCAATTTAAATAAACTTTATTGGCCAAAAGAAAAAATTACCAAGCGCGACATGCTGAATTATTATTACGCAATTATGCCGTACATGTTGCCTTATATGAAAGACAGGCCGCAATCTTTAAACCGTCATCCTAACGGAATTAATGAACCTGGTTTTTATCAGAAAGATGTAAAAGGAAAAGTTGCAGGCTGGCTTACAACATATCATTATTTAAGTGCGTCGAGCGGCGATAAAGATTTTTTAGTTTGCACAGATGAAGCATCGCTTTTATACATTGCTTCGCTGGGTTGCATTGAAATGAATCCATGGCACAGCCGTGTTCAATCGCCTGATAACCCTGACTGGTGTGTGATTGATCTTGACCCTGATAATAATTCTTTTGATGAAGTAATTGAAGCGGCGCAAGTTGTAAAAAAAGTTTTGGATTCGGTTGATGTAAAAAATGTTTGCGTAAAAACTTCCGGCTCAACCGGCATGCATATTTATATTCCTTTAGAAGCAAAATATGATTACGATCAATCGCGCTTACTTGCTGAATTAATTGTAACAATTGTGCATAATGAAATTCCAAAATTTACGAGCTTGGAAAGAAGCCCGGCAAAAAGAAAGGTCAAAATTTATTTAGATTTTTTACAGAACAGGCAAATTCAAACCATTGCTGCGCCTTATTCTTTGCGGCCTAAGCCGGGCGCAACTGTATCAACTCCTTTGCATTGGGAAGAATTAAAAAAGGGATTAAGCCCGAAAAATTTTACCATGTTTAATATTTTCGACAGATTAAAAAATGAAGGCGATATTTTTAGAGCTGTGCTTGGCGAAGGAATTGATTTGGAAAAAACATTAGAAAAAATAAATAGTTTGATTAATCAATAAAATTATCTATGATATTTCACAAGCAACTCTCTTGCATTATTTCTGCAAAATATTAAAACATAAAAATGCTGCTAAAAAAATTTAAGCTTTACGCGATGAAATAATCTTTTCATCTTCAGTAAATGCATCAACACCAACATGATATTTTTGCACCAAAGCCCATCCCAAAAAGCCCGCAATTAATGTTAAAATAAATCCTGCAACAGATAATGGAATAGCAAAATTTAATTCCGGCTGAGTTTCACGCCGCTTTCTGAAAAAAATATCCATGAATTATTTGCATTTTTTTCGATTGCATTTAATAATAAAATTCTGCTTACAAAAAAATTAAATGCAAATAAAGAAGGTGTTGATGCGCAGGTTTTGTATGTTAATGAGACGCTGAAAGAGCTTGAAAAAATTTTAAAACAGGAGCAAATCTTTTTGTTGACCTTGATTTTTGCTAGCAATTTTTTTGTTGTTAATTAGAGTAACGGTTTCCAAAAGAGCGGCATCAAAATGTGGATTTTTCGTCCAGTCAATTACCTTATGTAATTCTTTATTTAAAGGCGCCCAGCGTTCAGGTTCGCCATCCATACTAATTACAATACTCGGTGTTTGCATTGCAGCCGCAATATGCGAAACGCCTGTACAATTTGAGATAAGCGCAAAAGCATTTTTAATTAAAATTGCCACAGCGCCTAAACTTGTTTTTCCGGTAACATCAATTGCAAAATGTTTCATGCATTTTATAACTTCTTTTGAAATATCCGTTTCACTTTTTGTACCGGTAATAACAACAATAAATTCCTGCTCAATACAATAATCTGCAAGTGCAGCAAAATATTGCGGAGGCATTTGCCTGTAAGCGCCTCTTGAACCGGGATGAATACAAACATATTTTTTTGGAAAGATGGGAAGCAATAAATCATCAAAATCTTTTTGATCTTTTTCTGTTAACGGAAACTCAAGCTGCGTGCCTTGCGATGGAATTCCTAAGTGCTGCATCAATAAAAGATGTCTTTCAATTTCAGAACCATAATTTGGATAAGGCATAAAAAATTCTGAATTAATAAAACTTTCTTCATTATAAAATCCTGCAACACAGGTAGCGCCAAATTGCCGCAACAAATTATTTACAATAGTTCCGTTGCCTTGCATTTGCAATAAAAGATCGAATTGTTCATCGCGCATTTTTTGGATGAAATCAGCCAAAGCCTTTGCATTATATTCCTGTTCCGGCAAATCAGGATAGCCGGGAAAATGAACAAAACGATCAAAATAATTTGAGAATCTTTTTACAAATTCTGACGCCCACGGCAAACTTAACAAAGTAATTTCTGCATCAGGATAGGCATTGCGCAAAGCACGAAAAGCCGGAACAGTACATAATAAATCGCCTAATTGTAAAGCCCTGAAAACAGCAATTTTTTGTATTTTATCCGGCGATAATTTCATAAAAAAAGTACTTTAAATTTTACTGCTCCATATAAGGTCCAATAAACAGAATAAAAAGGAATGAAGATTGAAGTCAAGACCATTTCAATTACATGCGAAATTTTTTTTGATGCGCCTTTTAATCTTTTATAAGTGAATTGAAATAATAATACAAGCCAAATGCTGAGAGAAATTATTGCAATTAATTCAGCATTTTTGAAAAATGAAATACATGCAATAGTTATTAAAACAATCATTGCATAGTAATTCCATAAAGGATTTTCATAAATTTTTTTTCTATATAAATCAGGAAATTTTTTATACAATAAAGCATTAAACATAGATTTTTTCTGTTCTTTCAAACTCACACCCCAAGCAGCTTTGCGCACAGGATGAATTACAAATGCTTCATAATTTTTTTTTATTGGAATATTATTTTTTAATAATTTAAATTCAAGATCACTGTCTTCTCTCCATGCCATTTTGTAATTTTCATCAAAGCCGTTTACTTTTTGCAGAGCGGTTTTTGTGCAGGCGCAATTTGCTGTAACAAAATCAGCAGTTTCAAGATTTGCAGTGTTGCGTTCGTAATCAGTTGGCTTTTTCGAAAGCGGAACTTTTATTTTTCCTGTGAATGCAACTTCTTTTTGTTGTTGATCAATGTAAACATTCCAATAACTTTCAATCCAATTTTTTGATGGTACACAATCATCATCAGTAAATAAAATCAATTCGCTTGAAGCGCTTTGCCAGCCTGCATTTCGTGCTGCAGCAGGTCCACGTTTTTCGCGTAAAGAAATAAGTTTGATGTTTGATATTTGATGTTCTATGCTTTTAATTTTTAATTTTAAATTTTTAATTCCCTTCACCGTTTCCTCATCCGGTCCATCCGTTACTACAATAATTTCATAATCATTTTTATTAAATGTTTGATTGATTAATGCAGTTAAACACTTGCTTAATAATTCAGGACGTTTATAAGTTGGAATAATTACAGAAACTTTTTTCATTTTATTTCTCCAATAAAAATGAGTTAATAATTAATGCATCAAAAGGCGAAGTCCAGAAACACTCAATTGCATCGCGTGGCGAGCAAACTATCGGTTCGCTGCGTGTATTAAACGAAGTATTTACTAACACAGGAACGCCGGTGATTTTTTTAAATTCTTTCAATAAATCATAATAAAGCGGATGCTGATTTCGATTGATTGTTTGAATTCTTGCAGTGCCATCCACATGACGCACCGCAGGAATTTTATCTGCTTTATCAGGTTTTACATTGTACACAAATAACATGAAAGGAGAATATTCTGCGCCTTCAAACCATTCACCTGCATCTTCTTCCAAAACCACCGGAGCAACAGGGCGAAAATCTTCGCGATCCTTGATTTCATTGAGTTTCGCCTGCATTTCCGGATGAATTGGCGAAGCTAAAATGGAGCGACTACCCAAAGCGCGCGGGCCAAATTCCATTCTTCCCTGAAACCAGCCAATCACTTTATTTTGCGCTAAAATTTCTGCAGTTTCTTTTGCAATATTTTTAAGTTTTCGATATGGCACTTTTGTCCATTTTAAAAAGTTTTCAACTTCTTCATCGCTGTATTCAGGGCCCCAATATGCATGATGCATGATAAAATTTTTCTTATCATTATTGCATTGCTGTGCATCAACCCATAATGCTGCACCCAGCGCTGTGCCTGCATCTCCCGAGGCCGGCTGCACCCAAATGTTTTTAAATTTTCCTTTATCGCGAATAACTGCATTTGCTACGCAATTCAACGCAACGCCACCTGCCATGCATAAATTTTCTTGCTTAGTTTCTTCATATAACCAGTCAACTAATTTTAAAACAGTTTCTTCTAAAACTTTTTGTAGTGAATGTGCAATATTGAAATGTTTTTCTTCAAAAGGCTCATCGCGCTTGCGCGCTTTTCCAAAACGTTCATCTAATTTCAATTCATCAATCGTATAATTTCCGCCTTTTATATGAATCATCGAACGAAAATCATTCAAATAAATTGGCTTACCATAACTTGCCAAAGCCATCACTTTATATTCGTCAGAAGAATGCAAAAAACCTAAATAACTTGTTACACTTTCATACAACAAACCCAGCGAATGCGGCATGCACACTTCACCGATTTTTATTAGTTTATTTGCTTCGCCCAAATAATAACTTGTAGTTGTTTTTTCGCCTCTGCCATCAATGGTTAAAACGGCTGCATTAGAAAATGGCGACGGCAAAAAAGCGCTCGCAGCATGTGCAATATGATGATCAACATAATGCCATTTTTCGGGCGAAGCTTTTGCATTAAAAAATCTTTTTTGCAAATGATGCGGATAACCATCAACCAATTGCCACGGCGCATTTACAATAAAAGAAAGAAAAAGCGGATCCCATTCTGAAGCCCATTCTTCCGATTTATTTGTGAGATGCGGCTGCAAAGGCAAACTAATTTCTTTTTGATTTATATAATCGCCCAATAAAATTTTTGGATTGAAAGAATAAGCAATTTCATCAACATTATTCAGATGAATATTTGCAATGCTTAAACAATAATCTATTGCATGAAAAGGCAATTCGTAGGTTGAAAACGGAATAGGTCTTTTGCCATGTTTTATGTGCGTGAATCTTTCTTCTTCGGCTGCTGCAAGTAATTCTCCGTCTTTAATTATGCACGCCGCTGAATCGTGAAAAACTGCATTAACTCCTAAAGTATACATTGAATTTGTTTTGATGTAATTACATAATAAGCAAGTGTTCAAATTCAAATAACAAACCAATTTTTTATTGGTTAATTGGCATCTGTTTTATCTGTTTTTCATGGCAAAAAAATATTTTATTTTTTTTTATGTTCAACTTAAAATTTTTATATCTGAGTATGTAGAATAGTTTCTACGAAAGCAACAAGTTGGTTCTTTAAAATTTGTCTTCAAACAAAGAAGCGCTTCTGGCACTATTTTAAATGCTTATAATCGTTAACTTATTTTAAACGCTGTTTTATGCTATCTTTTTACCCTCTGAAAAAAAAGCTGAGAATTTTTACATGGCATATTCATGGCAGTTATTTATGTTATTTATCGCAAGGCAATTATGATATTTATATTCCTGTAAACCAAGAAAAAAATGAAGGTTATTATGGAAGAGGTGAAACATTTTCTTTTGGTGAAAATGTAATTGAAGTTGCAGCAGAGGAAGTAAAAAATTTACATTTCGATTGTATCCTTTTTCAAACAAATAAAAATTTTCTTGTTGATCAGTATGAAATCTTATCTGAAGAGCAGAGAAAACTTCCGCGTATTTATTTAGAGCATGATCCTCCAACAAAAAATCCAACAGATACAAGACATGTCATGAACGACCCTGATGTGATAATGGTGCATGTTACACATTTCAATAGACTAATGTGGCAAAACGATGTGCCGGTTGTAAAAGTGATTGATCATGGCGTTATTCAACCATCAATAAATTATGATGGTAAAATTGAAAAAGGAATTGTTGTAGTAAATCATTTACATCAGCGCGGAAGAAAATTGGGCGCTGATATTTTTAATGAAGTAAGTAAAAAAGTTCCGCTTGATTTAATTGGCATGGGCACAAAAGAATATGGTGGATTGGGAGAAGTTTTACACCCAAATTTGCCTCAGTTTATCAACCAATATCGTTTCTTTTTTAATCCCATCCGCTATACCAGTTTAGGTCTTGCAGTTATTGAAGCGATGATGATTGGAATACCAGTAGTGGCGCTTGCTACAACTGAATATGTAACTGTTTTAAAAGACGACTTTTCGGGATTTATTCATACTGATATTGATTATTTAACAGAGAAAATGAAGCTGCTTTTGCAGAATAAAAATTTGGCAAAAGAAATAGGAATGCATGGCAAAAAAACGGCTGAAAAAAGATTCAACATACAGCGCTTTGTAAAAGACTGGGAAGAACTATTTCAATTTGCTGTAACCTATAAAACAATCTATGAAAAAGAAAATAGCTTTTATTAGCGAACATGCTTCACCACTGGCAACTTTAGGCGGCGTTGACAGCGGCGGTCAAAATGTTTATGTAGCCGAATTACCAAAGCAATTGGTGAAATTTGGTTATGAAGTTGATATTTTTACGCGTAAAGAAAATAGTGAAGCAGATGAAATTGTTGAATGGCTTCCGCACATTCGCGTAATTCACATTAAAGCCGGGCCTGCAACAGTTATTGCAAAAGAAGAATTGCTTTATCACATGGATGAATTCACCAAAAATATCTTATCATTTATTGGCAAGTACAAAATAAATTATGCATTAATTCATGCAAACTTTTTTATGAGTGCATTGGTCGCATCAAACATAAAAAAAATATTGCATATTCCTTATGTTGTAACGTTTCATGCATTGGGTTTGGTAAGGCAACTGCATCAAAAAGATGCAGATAAATTTCCGAAAGAAAGATTAAATATTGAAAAGAATATTGTAAGCGATGCGGATTGCATTATTGCAGAATGTCCGCAGGATGAGGACGATCTTATTAATCATTATTCGGCAGATGAAAATAAAATCACGGTTATTCCCTGCGGCTTTAATTCGAAAGAATTTTATCCGATCAAAAAATCTGTTGCAAGAAAAACTTTAAATCTTGATCAGGATGAAAAAATTATTCTTCAGTTAGGCAGAATGGTTCCGCGCAAAGGTGTTGATAATGTTATAAGAGCGCTTGGAAAATTAAAAAACACCAATCAGAAAATTCGACTGTTAATTGTAGGCGGCGAAACCGATTCGCCCGATCCTTTATTGTGCCCTGAAATTGCACGCTTGCAAAAAATTGCGCAGGAAGAAAATGTTTTATCAAGCATAACTTTTACGGGAAGAAAAAAAAGAAATGTATTAAAATATTATTATGCAGCAGCGGATATTTTTATCACAACGCCATGGTACGAACCCTTTGGAATTACGCCTTTGGAAGCGATGGCATGCGGCACGCCTGTAATCGGCTCGAATGTTGGTGGTATTAAATATAGTGTTACCGATGGTAAAACCGGTTATTTAATTCCGCCACATGATCCATCGGCATTGGCGCAAAAAATTAATGTATTAATTGCCGATGAAAAGCTTCTTGCATTTATGCAATTAAATGCATTAAAAAGAGTAAATAAATTTTTCACCTGGGCAAAGGTTGCTGATTTGCTTAATGTGTTGTATGAAGATATTATTTATAAACAAGTAATGGATGCAGTAAAACAAAAAAGAGTTATCAGCATAAATAGTTTTAAGCTAATGGAAATGGAAAATTTTTTGAGAGAACCATTATTTCCAAAATTGAATGTTCAGCGATAATTTAAATAAAGCAATATTTATTGATAAAGATGGAACGCTGATAAATGATGTCCCTTATAATGTAAACCCGCAATTAATAACGATTTCAAACAATGTAATTGAGGGTTTAAAACTATTGAAAGATCAAAATTTTTTATTTATTGTAATTTCAAATCAATCAGGAGTTGTGCGTGGATTTTTCAAGCAAAAAGATTTAGAAAAAGTAAATAAAAAAATAAGCGAATTATTGAAAGCGCATAATGTATTTATAGATGCTTTTTATTATTGCCCGCATCACCCCGAAGGGAAGATAAAAAAATATGCCGTTAATTGCGATTGTCGCAAACCAGCACCAGGCTTGATTTTGAAGGCTGCCAACGATTTTAATATTAACCTTACAAGTTCCTGGATGATAGGTGATATTTTGAATGATATTGAAGCCGGGAACAGTGCGGGTTGCAAAACTATACTTATTAATAACGGAAATGAAACCGAATGGTTACTGAATGAAAAAAGAAAGCCATTTTTTATTTCCCAACATTTTAAACAAGCCGCTGAAATTATAATTTCAGAGCAATTAAATAATAAGAAAAATTTTGTTGAAAATGTGCGAATGGAAGAATTGTAAAAATATATTATGCATCAGAGCAGATAACATGGGCGATTTAATTATGACGGCTCCTGCATTGCGCGCAATAAAGCAAACGTTTAATTCAAAAATCACTGTGCTTACTTCTGTAATGGGTAATCTTATTGCTCCCTGTATTTCTGAGATTGATGAAGTATTGGTGTACGATCTTCCATGGATAAAAACGGATAAACCGGTTGCTGCAAACGATTTTTCGAACATTATAAATTGTATCAGATCCCATCAGTTCGATGGCTGTATTATTTTTACTGTATATAGTCAAAACCCTCTACCAGCCGCAATGCTGGCGTTTATGGCAGGCATTCCAAAAAGACTTGCATATTGCAGGGAAAATCCATATCATTTACTTACAGATTGGGTGCCGGAAAAAGAGCCGTATTCTGCAATCAATCACCAGGTAAAAAGAGATCTCGATCTTGTTGCTGAAATTGATGCAAAAACAAACGATGATCGCTTATCGCTGCATTTCAGTGATAAAGCAAAAACTTCCGCACTACAAAAATTAGCTGATGCCGGTGTTGATATTTCTAAAGAATGGATTGTTATACATGCTGGCGTTAGCGAAAAAAAAAGAGAATATCCTGCACATTTATTTGGTGAAGCCGGCAAGCTCATCAATCAATATTTAAACATACAAATTTTACTTACAGGTTCTGCCGGTGAAAAACATCTTGCAGATGAAATAAAAAAAGAAATTGGTATTAATACTTTTTCAATTGCAGGTTTGTTGAACATTGAAGAATTCATTGCTATAATTTCTGAAACTTCTGTTGCTATTTCTGTAAACACAGCAACAGTGCATATTGCAGCCGCGACAAACACGCCGGTTGTTGTTTTATATGCGCTAACAAATCCTCAGCATACGCCCTGGAAAGTACGCTCGCAAATTTTACCTTTTCATGTAAAAGAAGAATTACAAAGTAAAAATGAAGTGGTAAATTATGTAACGCAAAAATTATCTTATAAAAAGATTTCATTTCCTTCACCCGAAGATATTTTGCTTGCTGTGTGGAAATTAATTACAGAAAATAAGCCAAAGCAAACAGCAAAAATAATTCAGTTTTAGCTTTGCATTTCAGCCCCGCTTCTCTCAACTATATTTACAAATAAAGAATGCAGTTTATGTTTTCAATAAAATTTGCGAGATTCAAACTATTCATATTTTATTTTATTCTTTGGTTTATTGTTTCAATAAGTTTTGCATCCGCGCAAACAATTTTTACGCTTTCAACTGCCATAGATTCTGGCAAAGCAAATAATGCTTCTTTAAAAGCAGAATATTTGAATGTTGGAATTTCGCAGGCAGATGTAATTACTTCGAGAATAAGGCCGAACCCTGTTTTAAATAATCAAACTTTACAACTTACAAATCAAAATTTATTTGCAGAAAAAACAAATTGGTACAGCGCAAAAAACGAACAAATTTGGTGGCAGCTTACCAAGCACATTCAATGGCCCGCACAACGAAAATTTAAAATACAGTTTGCTGATGAAACATTAACTGCAGCAAATAACAGATATAATGATGCAGTGAGAAATTTATGTTTTACAATTGGCACCAGCTTTATTAATTGCTGGTATTTAAAAAATAAACTTAATTTATTGAGCAGCACAAAAACAAAGATTGACAGCTTTTTGCAATCAAATAAATTCAACAATAAAATTAATGCAACAGATACTGCAAGAATAAAAATTTTGTCTGATGAATATAATTTGCAATATTCAGTTAGCTTTCAGCAATACAATAATGAACTTGCTAACTTGAAATTATTAACAGGGAATGCAGACAGTATTGCAATTAATACTGATGATAATATTGAAACAATTATTCCGCCAGGAAATTTAAATACGCTTTTGAAAAAAGCAAGCGAAAGCCGCTCTGACGTTGAATTGGCGAGAACTACTATTAATGCTACTGCCACAAATGTTAAGCTGCAAAAATCGTTGGTATGGCCGCAGCCGGAGCTCGGTTTTATTTATAATCCGCAAAACACGATTCCGTATTTTGGATTTTTTGGAACTATTGAAATTCCAATTTTTAACAGAAATCAGGGAGAAATAAAAAAGTCAAATTTTTTAAAACAACAGGCTGAAGAAGAACTTGCTGCAACGCAATTACAGGCTGCAACTGATGTTTCAACGGCATATAGCACCTATGAAATTGAAAAGAAAAATTTGCAGAAATATGAAGGAATTTTAAAACAATCGAAACAAATTTTTGATGATATTGAAATGAAATACTTAAAAGGTAACACAACCATTTTAGATTTTTTAGATGCGCAAAAAAACTGGTTTGATACAAAACAATTTTATTTTGATGCACTGAAATCTTATCATGAAAGTTATCTGCAATTATTATTTGTTACGGGATTAATTGCTGAGCTGTAAATATGTTTTATAATGAATGGCAATAAAAAATATAAGTTTATTGTTGCATTTTACCGCAAAAAAAAGATGCCATATAACTAAAAGATGAAAGGATTGCGACGCAACGAAGATGCTATGTAAAACTAAAAGCCGGTATCAAAAAAAAACTCTTAGTAAATACTGTTAGTATAATCACTGTTTAATTGTATAATATCAGGTTCCCTTACGTATGAAGTGTTGTACCTGAACTTGAGATCGGCAGTGAACTCTACTTTTACTGAATTTACATTTTGCAATTTATGCGGAAAATAAATAAAGCGAAGTTCCATAGTTCCAAAAACTAAATTTTCATTTCGGGTTCGAATGCCGCCACCAAGTCCGTAAAAAAAGTTTGATTTTGAAAAACTTTCGTTTTGCGGAGTGAGTGCAGTTGCATCGCCAAAAGCAAATGGCGCAAACTGAAAGCCAAATATTTTTCCGTTTAAAAAAAAGAATGTCTCGCTGTGCATGCTAATTCTTCTATCGCCCGAAACAACATCGGAGCTAAAATTTCTTAAGCCAAAAGTGTTATTTATTTTCAGCGGATCGAGTGCTATGTTGTTGAATTGCCTGGTGTAACTCACCATAAAATATTGCCTTAATTTTAGGCGGTTAAAAATATACAATTTGCTAAAAGCGCTTGTGCCCAGCAGCAAGCTTACATCCTGCGCCTGGTGGTTTTGCAAAAACATTCCCGAACGCAAAAAGTACTGAAAAAAAGCACCATTATTTGTAACAATATATTCATTGGCATCAACGCCTATATATGGCCTTGATAAATAAAGTTGTTTATACCAGCCTGTTGTTAGCGCCACATTATAACCATACGGCACATCTTCAGTAGTGCCAAAACCATAAATGTAATTTGTTTTATAAAAATTCTGTTTAAAAAAAGTGAATTGCGCCAGCACACCCTGCCTGTTGTTAAACCGTGGAATAAATTGATCTTTTATTTGAAAAGGAACGTTGTTAAACGCGTAGTTAAAGTAGCGGATGCTTACAAATTTTCTATCGTTTTTTTTATTGTCTGCAAGATATTTTTTTACGCCAAGATTGTAGCCAACCCATGCATCATATAAATTATAACTGTAATTGTAAAAAGAAGTGTCAGGAATTGAGTAATCATTTTCCGATCTAAAATTTCCTATGGTTAATCCGCCGGCAGAATGCGAATATTGGGAAACCAGCGGTCTATCGAGCGATAAATAAATATCATGTTCTGTAAGGCTTCCATCGCTCAAATTATTTCTGATCTTTGAATAATCGAGTGTTGCATTTACAAAAGTATTTCCGATGCTTGTTTTTTTATATAATATTTCATAACCAAAAGCAGGGTTGCGGTTGTTATCATGCAAAGCAGTAAATTGTAATTGCTGGCCCATGCCTAAAACGTTGGCATCGCCAACTTTAATTTTTTGTTTACTTGTTTCAAAATCGCTTACTTCAAATGTGATGCTAAAAAGATCTTTTGTAATAACTAAAAGATCAATTGAATCCGGTTCATTGGCAATTGTTTTTACTAATATTCGTGCATCCTGTATAAAATCAAGCGAGCGTAAAAACCGTTCATTATCTGCAACAACATAAGCATTCAGCTTTGTTTTTTCTTTGATGAAAAGATTATCGCGAATAACCCACTCACGCGAATTACGATGCAGATAATTTAAAATTTTTGTGCCGAAGTAATTGCTTCCAAATGCAGTATCTGTAAAAGTTTTTTCAAATCCATATTGATTAATAAAAATATGCCTGATGCCTTTGCCTTCGTACGGTAAAAAAACATCTTCACTTTTAGTATTTATGAAAGGCGTTTGCGAAGTTGTATCAGGAGTTCGGGTAACGGCATTCATTGCCCACTGAAAAATATTCGCTCTTTTTTTTACAAGTTTCGTTTTAGTAGTGTCAATTGTCTGCGCAAAACTTTTAAAACAAAGCAGCGCAAGGCAAAAAATAATAACCGCGCATTTATTTTTTTTTATTGATAATAACTTCGAGTACAGAACAGAAATTTTTTTGAAATTAATGTTTTCAAAATAAATAAGTTGTTATTATTAAGCAAAAACATTTAAGGAAATAATCTTAAAAAATCTAATTGATGAAAATACATATCCAATTTAAATTTATCCGCCAAATAACTAAACAAAAATTTAATATCTTTTTTCACGTAAATAAATTCTTCTTCATAAAAAAAGGCATGAAAACTGCATATAAATTGGTTAAACATATAGCAATAAATTTTGCTTGCTATTATTCGTAATTTTATTTCTTTTAAAATAATTATATGAAAAAAACCGTAGTTCAATTTTTATTTGTATTAACTATTTTAAGCAGTACAACCAATTTGCTCGCTTGTAATAATGATTCTTCTCAAACAAAAAAACCTAATTTAATTGTAAAACCCGATAACGATAATGCAGGTTTAAAATTGCCCGCAGGTTTTGGTGCGCTAAAAGTTGCCGATAATTTAGGAAGCGCAAGGCATTTAGCTGTAACAAAAGAGGGTGATATTTATGTAAAACTTGCAGGTTTAAAAAATGGCAATGGAATTGTTCGGCTGCGCGATAAAAATGGAGATGGCAAAGCTGATGAGCAAACCGGTTTTGGAAATTTTAACGGAACGGGAATGGCAATAAAAAATGGTTATTTATATGCATCTTCTGATGAAGAAGTTTTTCGTTTTAAACTGAATGATAAGGATGAAGTTGTAAATCCAAATCAACCCGAAAAAATAATTACCGGTTTATTGTCAAGGCACGAACATGAAGCAAAAGCAATTGCTTTGGATAACAACGGAAATATTTATGTGAACATTGGCGCTTACTCAAACTCTTGCCAGGTTGATGACAGAACAAAAGGCTCGCCTGGAATAAATCCTTGCCCTATTTTAGATTCTGCTGCCGGCATCTGGAGATTTAAAGTTGATAAACAAAATCAAACTTATGGTGATGGAATGCGTTATGCAACAGGCTTGCGCAATGTTGTTGGATTGGATTGGAACACCAGTGTTAACGCGCTTTTTGTGATGATGCACGGAAGAGACCAGTTGAACGATTTATATCCTCAATATTTTACAGTTAAACAAAGTGCAGAACTGCCTGCAGAATGTATGTATCAATTGCATGAAGGCTCCAACTGCGGCTGGCCTTATTGTTATTATGATCAAATTCAAAACAAAAAAATTCTTTCGCCCGAATATGGTGGCGATGGAAAAAAAGAAGGCTGTAAAGATGCACAAGATCCTATAGTAGCTTTTCCCGGTCACATGGCGCCAAACGGATTATTATTTTATACCGGCAACATGTTTCCTGAAAAATATAAAAATGGTGCATTTATTGCGTTTCATGGTTCATGGAATCGTGCACCCGAGCCGCAGAAAGGATATTTTATTGCATTCGTTCCTTTTAAAGATGGTAAGCCCAGTGGCAAGTGGGAAATTTTTGCCGATAATTTTGCGGGTGTTCAAACTATAAATTCTCCAAGCCAGGCAAAGCACAGACCATGCGGTTTGGCGCAAGGTCCGGATGGTTCTTTGTACGTTAGCGATGATAATAAAGGAACAATTTATAGAATAATTTATACAGGCAGCAAATAATTAAATATGAAAAAATTGCCGATAATTATGAGCTTTATTTTTTTGTTTGCTTTTTATTTTGCTGCGTTTTCTCAAACAACATCAGGCGACTTAAAATCATCCGTAGCACGCGGAAAGAAATTGTATGCACAATATTGTTTAACCTGTCATCAAATTGATGGTAGCGGCGTGCCAAATATGAATCCGCCGCTCATTCAAACATCTTATGTTACGGGTGATAAAACAAAATTAATTCAGTGGGTTTTAAAAGGCTCGAAAGAAAAAATACCGATTGATGATAAATATTATTCAAACAACATGCCTCCGCAAAATTATTTGAAAAATCAACAGATTGCAGACATATTAACTTACATTAGAAATAATTTTGAAAATAAGGCAAGCGCTATTTCTGTTGTTGAAGTAAAACAAGCGAGAGCAGCAATAAAATGATATTTATTTATTGTAAATTAAGTTTATTAAGCAATATTTTATGATAATAAATGCAAATAAAATCAGTTCATTAACTTGGTGGCAAATTGGTTTAATTTCTGTTGTTATTTCTTCATTGGGAAGTTTATCGGGTGGCAATCCTTTAAAAAAACAAACAAAAATTTATACAAGAAAATTAAAGCAAGCTCCGTGGGCGCCACCCGCATGGATATTTGCACCGGCATGGACTTTCAATAACTTTTTTTTATTACTTGCATTAAAACGCATCATCGAATTAGATAAAAACATTTCTGAAAAAAAGAAATTGTTATTGCTTCAAACAATTATTTGGTTAATTTATTTCTCTTTCAATTACATTTATTTCTATAAAAAAAGTCCGGTGCTTGCTGCGGCGTGGACGGTTACTGATGCTGCGCTTGCTACGGTTAGTTTTAGGTTGGCGTACAAGGCTGATAAAAAAACATCATTTAATTACATTCCATTAGTAATGTGGACTGTATTTGCCAGCACGTTGGCTGCATATCAGGCACTAAAAAATAATGATAAATTTTTACATACAAAGGCATTACTTTCTTAAAGCGTTTTTTATTTATTATAAAATTTAAACAGAAGCTTTCTTCACAAAGTACTTTCTCTTCATCCAGTTATAAAATCTGTACAGCGGCAAAATAAAAAAAGGAAAATAAAAGTATTTTATGTCTACAGATATAATTACACAAACAAGAAAAAATACCATTATAATACGCAAACCAGTGCCTTTCATGTTATCAATTTTTTCTTTTGACTGAAGCGAAGAAAAATTATTTTTTTTATGAAAAATTATTAACAGAAGAATGTAGTAAAGAAAATTACATAGAAAAAGATTTGCAAAAAAGATAAACAATTTTGCTTGTTCGGGAGCATTTCCAAAAGTGATAGATGTGCTGAGCGGCAGTAAAATAATCGCAAATAAAAAATACAAATTTATTTTTACCATGCGCTGATTATAATTAATTACATGCTCGTATAGCTCGTGATGCCGCATTCATAAATTGCCAATTGTTATAAGGCAAACAAACAGCGCAATTAGTTGTATTAAAAGTTTATGACCGTACTGCTGTTTTATTTGCGCCCAGCTTATGTTATCGTTGAATTCAGGGATTTTTATTTCAAGAACCAATAAGGTTATTGCAATAGCAATTACTGCATCGCTAAAAAATGCAATGCGATCTATTTGAAATTGCGTGCGGCTGTGTGAAGATTGGTTGTTTAACAAAAATTAATTGAATTTTTTTATACAGATAATTTAAGTACAAAAAATTAATTATTCTTTTTCTGCATAAGCTTCCGTCGGCTCGCAGGTACAAATCAAATTTCTATCGCCATAAGTATTATTGATACGCGAAACGGCAGGCCAGAATTTATTTTGTGTGATATAATACAGTGGAAATGCGGCTTCCTGACGAGTATATTTATGATTCCATTCGTCTGCGCAAACAATAGTTTGTGTATGCGGAGAGTTTTTTAAAGCATTATCTGTTTTATCTGCAAGTCCGCTTTCAATAGCTTTTATTTCTTCATGAATAGAAATCATTGCATCACAAAAACGATCAAGTTCAGCTTTATCTTCACTTTCAGTTGGTTCAATCATAATTGTTCCGGGCACAGGAAAGCTCATTGTTGGCGCATGAAAACCATAATCAATTAAACGTTTGGCAACATCCTCAACATCAACGCCGGCGCTGGTTTTAAAAGGTCGTAGGTCAACAATAAATTCATGTGCGCAACTTCCGTTGCTGCCGCTGAATAAAATTTTAAAATGTTTTTCCAATCTTGCTTTCATGTAATTCGCATTCAGGATTGCATATTCTGTACATTTTTTCACGCCATCATTTCCCAGCATTTTTATGTAAGCATAGCTAATGAGAAGAATGGAAGCAGAGCTGAATGGAGCGGAGGAAACGATGTTTAGCGTTTCTTGTTTCTCGTTTCTCGTTTGTTGTTCTTCCAGATTTTGAATTTTGAATTTTGAATTTTGAATTTCTGATAGCTGAAAGCTCGCCGGTAAAAATTCTTTTAGATTTTTTTTTACACAAATCGGTCCCATGCCAGGGCCGCCGCCGCCGTGAGGAATTGCAAATGTTTTATGCAAATTGAGATGGCAAACATCAGCGCCAATAATTGCAGGCGAAGTGAAACCAACCTGCGCATTCATGTTTGCGCCATCCATATAAACTTGCCCGCCATACGAATGAATTATTGCACAAATTTCTTTGATGCTTTCTTCAAACACTCCATGTGTGGATGGGTATGTTACCATCAACGCGCCGAGCGAATCTTTATATTGTTCCGCTTTTGCTTTTAAATCATTCACATCAACATGTCCATCTTCATCGCTTTTTACAACCACCACTTTCATGCCCGCCATCACTGCGCTTGCAGGATTTGTTCCATGCGCAGAAATTGGAATTAATACCACATTTCTATGCGCATTATTTTTTGATTGATGATAAGCCATAATAGTTAATAAACCCGCAAACTCGCCCTGGGCGCCACTGTTAGGCTGCAAGCTGCATGAATCAAAACCAGTAATAACACAGAGATATTTTTCAAGTTCATGAATAATTTGCAAATAACCTTCAGCCTGATTGTTTGGAACAAAAGGATGAAGCTGACTAAATTCAGGCCAGCTAACCGGAATCATTTCTGAGGCAGCATTTAATTTCATTGTGCAGCTTCCTAAGCTAATCATGCTTGTGTTTAAAGAAAGATCTTCATTCTCTAATAATTTTAAATAACGCATCATTTCTGTTTCACTGTGATGCGTATTGAAAACCTGTTGCTTTAAAAATTCTGATTTTCGTTTTGCAAATTCAGGAATAAAATTCAAGTTATAATCATCCGTTTCAAAACTCACATTTGCTTCGGTTAAATCTTTTGCCTCGGAAAAAATAGAAATGATATCTAAAACATTTCTTTGTGTTGTGGTTTCATCCAGTGAAATACCAATGTGCTCATTTTCAAAATAAAAAAAATTCACTTGATGTTTTTCAGCAATTGATTTTATTTTATTTATATCCGCTTTAATTTTTATTGTATCAAAATAGAATTCATTTTTATTTTCATAGCCTAATTCGTTCAGTGCTTCAACCAAAGTTTGCGTTAGCAAAGCAACTCGTTCGGCAATTTGTTTTAATCCTTCCGGGCCATGATAAACTGCATACATCGCAGCCATGTTTGCTAATAAAGCCTGCGCAGTACAAATGTTTGAGGTTGCCTTTTCCCGCTTGATATGTTGTTCACGAGTTTGCAGCGCCATTCGCAATGCACGATTACCTTGCGAATCAATACTAACGCCAATAATCCTTCCCGGAATATTTCTTTTGAATTCATCTTTCGTTGCAAAGAAAGCCGCATGAGGACCGCCATAACCAAGCGGCACACCAAAACGCTGAGAAGTACCAATAGCAACATCAGCGCCTAATTCGCCGGGGGGCGTTAACAAAGTTAGCGCCAGTAAATCAGTTGCCATAATTACATAACCCTTTATTGCATGAACACTTTCAATAAACGAACGATAATCTTCAATTGAACCATTACTGTTTGGATATTGAATGATTGCACCAAAATATTCTTCATCTAATTGTGCATCCTTATAATTTCCAAAAATCAATTCAATTTCAATTGGCTTTGCACGGGTAATTAAAACATTTTTTGTTTGCGCAAAGATATTTTCATCAATAAAAAATTTTGGCTTGGCAATTACTTCCGATCTATTTACATGATGAAAAATCATGCTCATTCCTTCCGCGGCTGCAGTTCCTTCATCCAGCAAAGATGCATTGGCTAATTCCAGTCCTGTGAGTTCAGTAACAACTGTTTGAAAATTCAATAAACTTTCCAATCTGCCTTGAGAAATTTCTGCCTGGTAAGGTGTGTATTGTGTGTACCAACCCGGGTTTTCAAAAAGATTTCTTAAGATTACACTTGGCGTAATTGTGTTATAATAACCTTGCCCGATATATGTTTTGAAGAGTTTATTTTTTGATGCGATTTGTTTTATTTGTTGCAAATATTCCTGCTCACTGATTCCATTTGGTAAATTTAATTTTTTGTGAAGACGAATATCCTGCGGAATAGTTTTATCAATCAATTCTTCAATAGAATTTACGCCAATTATCTTAAGCATTTCCTTCGTTTCTTCTTCGTTCGGGCCAATATGTCTGCGTTGAAATTCGGTAGCTTGCTGTTCAAATAAATCCATATAAAAATTAATCGTTAATTGTTATTTATTAATAGAAGTTTGCAAAGTTACGTTGTAAAAAATAAAATATTTTAAGCTGATTAAATAACATGTTCTTAATAAAATTGTATTTTCATTATCTCAAAAAAAATAATATGAAACAACTTTATTTTTTATTTATTTTTTGTTTTATATCATTATATTCTGTAGCACAATGGACAACCGATACAATTAATAATTTGCAGCTTGCAAATGTAAACAGCAGTGATATTGTAACAACTAATATCGATGGAAATTATCTAACGTGGATTGCATTTTATAGTTATAACCAAGCGACTTCAAATATGATCTACGTGCGCAATTGATAAGTAGTGATGGCTATAAATTTTTTGGTGATAGCGGCATAGTAATTAGTAATAAAAAATCCGGCACAGCTATTTTTGTTTTTAATGCCTGTACGGGCGAATATGATGATTTATTTGTGGGTTTTCAGTATTTGAAAAACGGGGCTTATGAATCTACAATTCAAAAAATTTCGGCAGGCGGAACATTTCCATGGGGTAAAAAGGGAATTGATTTAGGTGCGGGATTAGCTCCTTATCCTGCAGTATTAAGCACCGGCGATATTGCAGTTGCATGGAATAATAATGGTGTAATTAATTATCAAAAGTTATCACCGGATGGCACAAAAGCGTGGAGTTCGCCAAAAGAAATTCATTCCTCAACCGGGCATTCAGTAACAAGAGCACAAGTAGTTGCGCATACTAAGGGAACGTTTGGAATTGTTTATCAGGATTTGTTTGCCGCGCCAATTTACACACACTTATTTATGCTGCGTTTTAATAATAATGGCAATGCCAAGTGGGATAATGCGCAAAAAATTTCTACATTAACTACTTCCGCAGCGCGATATTATGATGTACATGCTGATAACGATAATATTTATGTAGCCTATTATGGAAATCCTCAGGGAACAAATCGTTTTAATGCTTATGTTCAAAAAGTGAATGCGGACAGCAGCTTGCCTTTTGGTGTTAATGGTGCATCGTTTGCAGATTATTTTGGTGCGAATGACCCGTACGAAAAAACAATAAATATTGTTTTTTCATTAAATGAGTCGAATAATTTTTCCGCAGTTTGCACATTTACAAATTCACTGCAAACTGAATCAGGAATTTATATGCAAACATTTAGTAAAATTACAGGTGAAAGATTATTAGGCACGCAAGCAAAAGAATTGTTTCCAATCACTAATCAAATGATAAATTTAACCGGCAGCGGACTAAAACTATGTTTTGGAGGCGGTGCAAGTGCAATTTTTACTTTTACTGACGCCAATAATAAACTTTATGCAAGCGGAGTAGATGAAAATGGAAATTTTATGTGGCAAAATCAATACACTACACTTTGTGCTACCACTAACCCAAAATCGAGATTTGGCTTTACTAATTTTTTTAATCTTGAATCTCCGAGCGGAGGAATTGCTGTTTGGCAGGAAGATAAAGGAAACGGTGATAACCTTACGCACAAGATGTTACATGCGACGGGCATTTGGGCTCATTACCGGTAACTTTAATAAATTTTACAGGAAGCAAGAATGGAAGCAGCGTAAATCTTTCCTGGCAAACAACCAACGAAATAAATAATAAAGGTTTTTTTGTACAACGCTCAATAAATGCAACAAATTTTTCGCAGATTGGTTTTGTTGAAAGCAAGGCTGTGAATTGAAACAGCTCACTTCCACTTTCTTATAATTTTACTGACTATAAAACATCTGATGAAAATTATTATCGTTTAAAACAAACGAATAAAGATGGAAAATTTACATACAGTAACATCATTAAAATTGAAAATAATAATTCAGCTTTTTCAGTTTATCCAAATCCTGCACACACAAATCTTTATATTAAAACACCGACTTCATTAGAAGGAACTATTAAAATATTTATTACTGATGCTCAGGGAAAACTGATAGATAGTGAAGAAAAAACAATAAATGCAAATAATAATATTTTAAATATCGATGTAAGCAAACTTGCAAAGGGAAGTTATTTTATTCAGCTTAAAACAAACGGAAATGTTCAAAATATAAATCAACTTTTTATTAAGAACTAAAAATAATTTCCATTAATCAATTTTAAAAATTTAAGCGTTTATTGATTTTACAGTAATTGAAGTATACGAATTAACTTCCTTATAATTATCGGGAGAAATTGAACTATTTCCTTCTTCTTTTGCCCGCATTTCTTCACTGGTTAAACGGCTCTTATCGTGGCTCCAGCCCGGCTTTCCAAATAAATAGTTCCATCTTTGTTTTAGGCTCAAATCTTTGCGAGTAACGTCTTTCCAAATTTCTTTCCATTCATGAAAAACAAGATTGGCAGCAGTTGGTTTTTCAATATTTTTTGTTAATCCATATTTTAATGGCTGATATTTATCATCCGATAATTCAGGCTGAAATGTTCCAAAAATTTTATCCCAAATAATCAAAAACATGCCCATGTTTTTATCCAAATATTTCGCATTGGATGCATGATGCACGCGATGATGCGATGGTGTTACAAAAATATATTCAAGCCAGCCCATCTTTTTTATTAATTCTGTATGAACAAAAATTCCCCATATTTGCGTTACAGCATAAATGAACACGATATCAATCGGCTGAAATCCGCACCAGGCAAGGGGTATAAAATAAATAAACCGATACAAAGGCTGAAAAGCAGAGGAGCGAAAACCAACTGTAAAATTCATTTGTTGTGAACTGTGGTGTGTAACATGAACTGCCCAAAATAACCTTATTTCATGGTCGAAACGATGAAGCCAGTAATACAAAAAATCTTCTGCGAGCAGTAACACAATCCAATACAAAAAAACATTTTGCCATTGATAAACTGCATGTAAAAAAAAGTATTGCAAAACAGCAAGATAAATTACACGAAACAGCAAATCAATTCCTGAATTTAAGAGCATTAAATAAACATTTGCAAATGTATCTTTAACTGTGTATGCTTTGCGATGCTGCAAATGCGTAAGCAAAATTTCAATGCCAATAATTATAAAATAAATTGGCGTTGAAATAAGTAAAAGCCATTGTTCTCTTAACGCATTCACAAGTTTTATTATTTTTGAATTTATGCAAATTAACAGCAAGTGCTGCAAATGATGTGTAAAAATCTTGGTAAAAAAGTAATTACATGTGTTGAAATAATTAAGTAAAATGAATATTGTTTGTAAAAATTGCGGGCGCTCATTTCATAAAAATTATAAATATTGTCCTTATTGCGGGCAAACTGCAGTTGTTGAAAGACTTAACTTTTCTGAAATTTTTCATGATTTTTTTCATGCATTTATTCACACAGATAAAGGCATTTTTCTTCTGCTAAAAAAATTAACATACAAGCCAGGCAAAATAGCGCGAGAGTATATTGAAGGCAAAAGAAAAAAATATTTTAATCCGTTTAGTTTTTTAGTGCTGATGGTTGCTGTTGCTTTATTTTTTCTTACGCAATTTGAAACATTGGGAATTAAATACGAAAACGTAAATGCTAGCAACAAGGAAATTTTGCATTTATCTTTTAAATACTTTAATCTTTTGGTGTTTATAAGATGCCCAATAAATGCTTTTCTTTTGTGGATTTTTTTTAAAAAGAGTAAAATAAATTATGCTGAATATTTTGTTTTAGCAGCTTATTTAAGCGGGCAGGAAATGTTTTTTTATTGCATAGCAGCTATCCTTTTCATTTTGTTTCCTTCAGCGATTTTAATAATTGGAATTGTAGCAGGAATTTTAATTTCTCTTTGGTTTATTATCGCCTTAATGCAATTTCTTCAAAACAAATCATTCGGTAATTTATTAAAAGCTATATTAATTTTATTGATTTCACAATCAATTTCACAAGGTTTGGTATACTTATTTTATTTTGTGTATAAACAACTGAATAAATCATAATTATCATTTTTAGAAATAAATTCTTGCAAAACCAAAAACAATACAAGCAGTTTTTACAAAAGGCTGATAAGAATAAAACGCTGAAAGCGTTGCCAGCGCTACATGAAAGGGCTTTCGAAAAAATTAATTGTTTGAACTGCGCTGTTTGCTGCAAAAACTATTCGCCGCGATTTAAAACGCCTGATATAAAACGCATCAGCAAATATTTAAAAATGAAAGAAGGAGATTTTATTGATAAATATTTAAAATTAGATGAAGAAGGAGATTACGTTGTAAAGCAAACTCCCTGCGTTTTTTTGAATGATGATAATCGTTGTTCCATTTATGAAGTTCGCCCCTCAGATTGTGTTCGCTTTCCTTATACCAATGAAGATGTATTGCTGAAACGAATAAATCTTACAATAAAAAATTCAACATTTTGCCCGATTGTTGATGATGTTTTGAAAGAATTGATGAAGTAATAAATTTCATTGATCCATTTTCATATTTTCAAATTCGCTAATTGTTCAATATTCCATCTTTCTTAATCCCGGCGCTTTAAACCATGTTGTAATTACAACCAGCCAAGTCATACATCCTCCAAAAATAACCGATGGCACAACGCCTAATAATTTTGCCGCAACGCCACTTTCAAACTGACCTAGTTCATTGCTCGAATTAATGAACATAGAGTTTACACTCATCACCCTGCCGCGCATATTATCAGGCGTTTTTAATTGCATAATTGTTCCGCGAATTACAACGCTTATTCCATCGAGCATTCCACTAATTAGCAAAGCTGTAAATGAAAGCCAGAATATTTTTGAAAGCCCGAAAATAATAATGCATGTTCCAAAACCTGCAACCGCAAACATAAGTTTTGTGCCTTGTTTTTTGCGCAAAGGAAACAGCGTTAAAATTATAACCATTAAAATAGAACCCATGTCTGATGCGCCGTTTAAAAAACCAAAACCTTGCGGACCTACTTTCAAAATGTCTCTTGCGTAAACCGGAACCATTGCAACTGCGCCGCCAAAAAAAACGGCAAATAAATCCAGCGAAATTGCGCCTAATAATTCTTTGGTTTTAAAAACAAAATTCAATCCTTCCTTTACACTGTCCCATGTTTTTTTTTCGCCGCGTTCGTTTAAAGGTGGTTTTTGTTTTAGTTTGAATAAGAAAAAAAATGAAACAATCATGAGCGAAGCAATGATTGATAATGTTCCGGTGATTCCGATTCCTGCGATTAAAAATCCACCGGCTGCGTGACCTGTAACTGAAGCTGAGAGCCATGTTCCCTGATTCCATGTAGTTGCATTTTGTAAAGTATTTTTTGGAACGATATAAGCAACCAGCACACTAAATGTTGGTCCTGCAAATGAGCGAACAATGCCGGTGCAAAAAATTACCGAATAAATGCAACCAGCAATCCAGTGATTATTTAAATGTTTTGAAGTTGCAGGTGTTGATAAAAAAAGTAAGATAATTATTGCTGCAAAATATAAGATCAATCCGGTTAATAATAATTTTCTTTTTTCGCTTTGATCAATTACATGGCCTGCATACAATGCCATAGAAATTGCCGGAATTACTTCTGATAAACCAATTAAACCAATTGCAAACGGATCGTTAGTTAAACTGTAAACCCACCAGCCAACCAAAGTACTCATCATTCGCAAACTCATAATAAATAAAAACCTGCCTGCCATTAAATTGCGATATTCTTTGATTTTTACTGCCGCAAAAGCATCGGTTATTTGAAGTTCATTTATCATAAGGTCAATAAGTCAACAAGTTGCAAGTCATTAGTAATTTTATCATTTAATTCATTCAATCATTCAGATCATTTTTAAGGAAGAGAAACATAAACTTGTCCATAATCGAAATCTTTTTCTAAAGCATTTATTACACTTTGCAAATGTTGTTCATTGCTTAAAAAGTCTGCTTTATTGCAATCAATAAAAATTGCTTTTATGTTGTGCTGCTTAATATAATTTGTATAAGTTTCCTGAATGCTAAACAAATATTCATCAGCAATTTTTTGCTCGTATTCGCGGTTTCTTTTTTTTATGTTGCGCTGTAAATTTGAAATGGAAGAGTGTAAATAAATTACTATGTCAGGTAAGAGTATTTGTTGCTGTAGAATATCGAATAATTTTTGATAAAGTTTAAACTCATCATCACTTAAATTTATGCGTGCAAACAATAAACATTTTGCAAAAAGATAATCGGTAATTGTAATATTTTGAAAAATATCCGTGTTATGTAATCTGTCGTTTAATTGCTTAAAACGCTCTGCCATAAAAAATAATTCAAGAGGAAACGCGTATTGTCGCGGGTTTGCGTAAAACTTAGGCAGAAAAGGGTTTTCAGCGAATTCTTCTAAAATTAAACGAGCGTTTAATTTCTTTGCAAGCAAGTGTGCAAGCGTAGTTTTTCCCGCGCCGATGTTTCCTTCAATTGCTATAAAATTATATTTCATTTGCTGGAAATTTCAAAATTGATTGCTGTTAGTTAAGGTTGTAAATTTTGTACACATTTAATTTATCAGTACACTCTTTTAATAATTGATTAATGGTTTTTTTTAAAACCGGATGAATTTTTTCCCCAGCAATTTCTGCAAGCGGCGTTAAAGCAAATTTTCTTTCAGCTAATTGCGGATGCGGAATTTTTAAAAATGGTGTGTTTATTACATCATCGTTCATTAATAAAATATCTATATCAATAATTCGAGGCCCCAATTTTTGCAAACGTTTTCTACCCATTTTTTCTTCAATGTTTAGCAATGTTTTCATTAAAATTTCAGGCTGCAATTTTGTGTGTAATTTAACTGACTGATTATAAAAAGATGGTTGCTCCTCCATTCCCCACGCTGCAGTTTCATAAACAGAAGAAAGCTCAATAATTTTTCCACAAAATTGTTGAATTAAAATATTTGCCTGGTTTAAATATTCATTTCTATTCCCTAAATTACCGCCGGTAAGTAAATATGCAACATTCATAATTTGATGAAATAATCAACTTCAAATATCTTTAATTTTGCAAGCCTCAAAAACAAAACATGAGAAGTTTTATAAAAATATTTTTTGCTTCATTTCTTGCACTTGTAATTTTTAGCGTGATTGCATTTTTTATTTTGGCATTAATTGTTGGAAGTGCAATTCAACCCTCCAAACCTGATATTGGCAGCAAAGCCGTACTGGTATTGGATTTGAGTACTGATTTTAAAGAACAGGCGCAGAGTAATCCATTAAGTTCTATCAGCGGCGACCCTTCAAGCGACCAACCTGGTTTGTATGATATTGTGCGAATGATTCATTATGCTAAAAGCGATTCTTCGATAAAAGGAATTTACATAAAAGCTGATGATAATGCAAACGGTTTTGGAAATAGCGAGGAATTGAGGCAAGCGTTAATTGATTTCAAGCAAAGCAAAAAATTCGTAATTGCTTATGGCGAAGTAATAACACAAAAAGCCTATTATGTTGCCAATGTTGCGGATAAAATTTATTGCCATCCTACCGGTGGAATTGAATGGAATGGTTTTTCTTCCGATCTTTTTTTTATAAAAAATTTGTTGGATAAACTTCAAATTCAACCACAAATATTTTATGCCGGAAAATTTAAAAGCGCAACCGAACCTTTGCGCGTAACAAAAATGACAGATGCAAACCGCCTGCAAACCACCGTTTGGCTTGGCGATTTATATAATAATTTTTTACTGCAAGTTTCTAAGGCAAGAAATATTGATACGGCAACTTTGCATCAATTGGCAATAAATGGTTCTATTCAAACTGCAAATGATGCATTAAAAAATAATTTAGTTGACGGATTAAAATATGATGATGAAATAAAATCTGAAATTTTGAACCGGCTCAGCTTAAAGCAAAAAGATGAAATCAATTTTGTTTCTTTTGGAAAATATGCTAAAGCAGTTGATTTTAAAAATAGTAATGGAAAAGATAAAATTGCCATTATTTATGCGCAGGGCGATATTGTTGGCGGCAAAGGTGAAGACGGCGAAATTGGCAGCGATAATTTTAAAAATATTATTCGCAAAGCAAGGCTCGATGATAATATTAAAGCAATTGTTTTTCGCGTAAATTCTCCCGGCGGAAGTTCGCTTGCAAGCGATGTTATTTGGCGCGAAATTAGTTTGGCAAAGCAATCAAAACCAGTGGTAGTAAGCATGGGCAATGTTGCAGCTTCCGGTGGATATTTTATTTCCTGCAATGCCGATTCCATTTTTGCAGATGCACAAACTATAACCGGTTCCATCGGTGTGTTTAGTATTATTCCAAATATGCAATCATTTTTTCAGAATAAATTAGGCATTACTTTCGATGCAGTAAAAACGGCTCCTTATGCCGATTTGGGCACTGCAAGTCGGCCGCTAACCGAAACCGAAAAACGATTTCTGCAAGCTAGTGTTGATTCAATTTATTACACTTTTAAAAGCCGTGTTGCAAATGGAAGAAAGAAAAACATTGTGTTTATTGATAGCATTGCACAAGGTCGTGTTTGGACTGGTCAGCGTGCGCTTGGGAACGGATTAATTGATAGAATTGGAAGTTTGCAAGATGCAGTTGCATGTGCTGCTCGAATGGCAAAAACAAATAATTATCGAACCACAGAATATCCTGAACCAAAAAGTTTATTAGAGCAAATATTAAATACTGCCAGCAATAAATCAATAAAAGAAAATAGCATAAAAAAAGAAATAGGCGAACAACAATATAATCTTTTTAACCAATTAAAATCGGTGCAACAAATGTTGGGAACACCTCAGGCAAGGTTACCTTTTAATGTTGATATTCGTTAGTTTTATTTTGAGGTCGGCTTATGTTCTACGTGCGTCTTTCGTTGCGTCGCACACTTATACAGCAAAAATTCTATGCATCTGTTTTAAACAATCGTACATCAAATTCGAAAATACGTTTTAATTTAATTTTGATTTTTTTAAAATCCTTATGTTTCGGATTAATAAGAATATTATGCTCTTCGGGAATAATTACAGACGGAACTTTTAGTAATAATCTTGTTTGCGAAATCAAAAACTCATCGCCAATATATCTTGAATAATTTTCATCCTTTTGCCAGTTTGCTTTAAGTTGTGTTGTAAATATTTCAGCAAAACTGTTTAGCGGCAGTTCAAGTTCTGTCAATTCATTTTTCAAAATTTCATCATAACTAACACTATGAATTAAAAGCTCAAGAAGAGACAAAGAAATAGTGAGACTGGTATACACAACTGCATTCCCTTTGCTATTCCATCTGCCGCCAAAACGCTTCGAGCCTTCTCCTGAAAGGCTATCAGCAAATTCAGCTTTAGCAAATCTATATACGGTCATATATAAACGCCGTATTGAATTCTGCCAAGTTCATCCGTTAAATCTTGTATCCCTTGTAAAGAATATAACGATTCAAAATTAAGTACTTGCCCCAAAACCTTTTTATCGCGCTTTAGCCAACGATAAAGAACATCCGCATTTACAAAAGTTTCGAGACCTGTTTCAACAAGCTGCTCTATTTGCAAAATTCTATCAACATAAATACCCTCAAAACTTTTATTCTCCTTGGCATAACGTTGCAATGTTCTTTCAGAAAGATGTAAAATATTAGCCCATTCTTTTAAGGTAAATGGAATTTTATTTATGATTTTCTCGAATCTGGTATAAGTAAAATCCGCAACAATAGGCAGCCTTTTAATTCGTTGATATTCTACCACTGGTTCATTAACTTCAAAAGAAGTTTTTTCTTCATTAGTGTATTTTTTCGGCTTTGTTTTTTTAATCATATATCGCCATTTGTCAACAAAATTACGTCAATTGTCATTTAATTAAAAAATATTTTTCTACTTTATTTTTCTGTTAACAAAAAAATATTTTTAGATTAAATCTAAAGATAAAAGACGAATCTAAAAAAATCAGGATAAAGGTAGTGCACCTACAATATTCATTAAAAGAAAGGCATTGAAATTTTCGTTGCTTTCTTTATTTTTAGGGATAAGTTTTAGATCGAAATAACTTATATTTTTTAAATTGGAGGTATGCACTGCAGGCTTTTGAAGATTTTGAGGGTAAGTACTGATTAATTTAATTTTACTGGGCATGGAGTTGATTTTAAAAATTATCATGCCACAAAGCTAAATTCAGTAAAATAAAATTATACGCGTATAAATACGGTATTTAATAAGTATTTATACGATAAAAAAGAAAATTTTTTTAAATCTCTAATAATGTCTATCAATTTACAATTAAAACAGGAATAGCTAATTTATGCCGAACCTGATCAACAGTTTCTCCATATAGAAAATCTTTTAAGCCACTATGCCGGTGTGCGCCCATTACAAGCATATCAGCCTTAGCTTGTTTTACAATGCGCACAATTTCTTTGATACGGTTTTTATAACCCATCGCTATTGTAACATTATAACTTAAATTTCTTAATTGCGATGCATATAATTCTAAACGCTGCAAATCTTTTCTGGTTTCATAATCATCTGCGGCCTCACCAAAATATTTCGCTGAAACCGTTTCAACGACATGCATTAAAACATAAGAAGCGTGATGTTTTCCCTGGTTAAGCGCATAGGCAATTAAGCGTTCATCACTATCTCTAAAATCCAAAGCCACCGCAATAATTTGTGTTTCTGGAATGGATAAATTAGCTAATAATTTTTCTTCGCTATGCATGCGAATGCTGGCTTTTGCTTTTTGTTTTTGAATCAACGGCAAAAAAGTCATTACTAAAAATAGCCAGGCAAAAATAACCGCTGTAATTATAATAATGATTTTAAAAAAGATGTTACCGGGTTCTTGAAAAACAGTAAACGATTGTTCCGCTACCATTTTCACATTTAGAAAAATTAAAATGCCTGTTACCATCCATGATAAAATTTTTACCCAAAATTTGATAGTAAATTCTCCCATCGTTGTTTTATCGCTCACAAAATGAATTAACGGAATCACTGCAAAACCCAATTGTAAACTCAATATTACCTGGCTTAATATCAGCAAGTAATCTAATTTTTCATCTCCATAAATTAAGATAACCACTGCTGCCGGAATAATAGCGATTGATCTTGTAATCACCCTTCGTAACAAAGGATTAATTCGCAATCGTAAATATCCTTCCATCACAATTTGTCCCGCTAAAGTGCCCGTTACAGTTGAACTTTGTCCGGCGGCAATTAATGCAATTGCAAACAACAATGGCGCAACAACAGTGCCTAACATTGGTTGAAGTAAACGATGTGCATCTTCAATTTTAGCTACTGATGTATTGCCAGTTGTAAAAAAAACAGCAGATGCTAAAATTAAAATACTTGCATTCACAAAAAAAGCTGCGTTCAATGCAATGAAGCTGTCTATAAAATTAAATTTTAATGCTTTTTTTATGCCGGCTTTATCAGGCTTTATTTTTCGCGTTTGCACTAATGCAGAATGCAGATATAAATTGTGCGGCATTACTGTAGCACCAATAATTCCAACCGCAATGTATAATGCTTCTTTACTTAAAGGTGTAGGAATAAAACCTTTTGCCACATCCCCAAAATGTGGTTGCGCAATAATAATTTCAATTAAAAAAGATAAACCGATAAGTGCGACTAATACAATAATAAATGCTTCCATTTTTCTTATGCCTAATCGCTGTAAATAAAACAATAAAAAAGTATCTAATAAAGTAATAAGTACGCCCCAAATTATTGGCAAGCCAGTTAATAATTGAATGCCGATTGCCATGCCTAATACTTCCGCCAAATCGCAGGCAGCAATAGCTAATTCTGCAAGTAAGTATAAACAAAAATTTACAGCCGGTGGGTACACTTCACGGTTTGCTTGTGCTAAATCTCTTCTGCGCACAATGCCCAATCTTGCACTTAAGCTTTGTAATAAAAGTGCTATAAGATTGCTCATCAATAAAACCCAAATTAATTGATAGCCAAATTTTGCGCCACCCTGCAGGTCTGTTGCCCAATTACCCGGATCCATATAACCTACACTTACAAGATATGCCGGACCAACATAAGCGAAAAAATTTCTAAAACCCTTGCGCGGCCTTGTGGTATCAACACTTTCGTGCACTTCGCTTAATGAGGCATCACTATGATAACGTTGAAGCATGTTATAAAAGCTTTACAAAAATGGAATCTGCTAATTGCTCGCTGATTGTAACCGGTGAATAATTTTTTATTTTTATTTCAATTGAATGATCAAAAGCAAATTTCTTTTTTACTTCGAGCCTTGTGCCGATGGTAACATTTCTATGACTTAATAATTCTAACAGACCGTTTGATTGATTGCTTACAGAAGTTACTTCAGCAAGTGTATTTAATGGCATATTATTTAAATTGATTTGTGATTGTTGAATTATTTTGCCATTATTATCCGGGATAGGATCTCCGTGCGGATCAAACCTTGGATAATTTAAAAACTCATCGAGTTTTTCAATTAATTTTTTGCTGCTCACATGCTCTAATTCTTCTGCAACGGCATGAACTTCATTCCATCCAAACTCTAACTTTTGAACAAGAAAAAATTCCCAAAGTCTATGCCGGCGAACAATGTTTAATGCTACTTTCTTACCTTCTGCATTTAAGCGAAAACCCTGATAACGCTGGTACAATAATATTTTTTTTGCCTGTAATTTTTTTAGCATATCTGTTACAGAAGCTGCCGTTGTTTCCAGCTCAGAAGCAAGAGCATTGGTAGTAACAATACCATTCTTTTGCAAAAGAAATATTGTTTTAATGTAATTTTCTTCGGTTATTGAAAAGTTAGAGTACACTAAATTATTTTTTAAACAAATCTAAAATTGTTATTTCAATTTTACAATATTTTTTCCTTATTAATTTTAAAAAAATATTTTAGAAAAGAGGTTTCAGATTAAAAGCCGGAGATAAGGCAGCTTTATTAAATTTCATCCTTTAATTTTGGATTGATCTTTATATTTAATTTTAAAGTTTTAATTATGAGTTTAAACTTACAAATTATCTGGCTTTTTATTTTGGCTTTGCCAATTGCATGCATTTCATGGACAGTTACGCATGAAGAAGTATTTCGCGAAGCAAAAGAATATTGTGAAAGAAATTGTGAAAAAAGCAAAACGCTTTTGCGGCGTAAATTCTTTTATCTTTTTACATGCGAATATTGTTTCAGCCATTACGTCACAATTCTTTTTTTAATTATTATGCAATACAAGCTTTTATCAGATGATTGGCGTGGTTACTTGATAGCCGGATTTTCTTTGGTTTGGATTGCAAATATTTATATGAGTTTATTTGGATTGATAAGAACAGATCTTAAAAAAGAAAAAAAGGAAATAAAATTGGAAGAAAAAAAACTTAGTTCCTAAATTTTTTTTAATTTTCATATAGCGTGAAACATTAAATAGTTTAAATATGAAAAAGATATTGATAGGTTTATTGTTTATTGAATTATGCAGTTGCAACAACGCCAATAACAGTAATAATGGTAACGATTCTGCTAAGTTAAATGCAGATACAACTATTCACCCAAACGGCGTTAATGAAGGCGCTGTAATAAGTGCAGATACTGCGGCTTATAAAATAAAAGATTCAACAAAAAACGATTCACTGAGTAAAGAACAGAAATGATTTAATTTATTTTTTAGGGGAGTTTTTCTGCTTTAAAATCTCAATTATATATTTTGTAAAAATTTAGGAGCCGTTCTGCTTTTTGTTGCTTGTTCAAACGCGTATGCTAATTTAATTATTTCCGGTTCTTTATTAGCAGTTGAAAAAAATGAAAATCCAATTGGCAATTCATGTATAAAGCCCATCGGCACAGTAATGTGCGGATAACCCGCCATTGCTGCAGGCTGAGAAAATGAAAAGCCGGTATCATAATCGCCATTTATTAAATCAATGCAACAGGCAAGACCGCTGGTAGTTCCGCAAATAGCATCCAATTTATGTTCTTGCATAACTGAATTAATCAACTTGCGGGCTGATGTTGATTTTGCTAATGCATCCGTGTATGCTTTACTATCTAAATCACCTTTTTTATCAGAGCTTATTAATGTTTCCTGCTTAAAAAATGGCATCGCAGATGCTTCGTTTTTCTTATTAAAATTAATAACTTCTTTCAGCGATTTTACCGGCGCATTTGCGTTTGATAAATATTTATTTAATCCATCTTTAAATTCATACTGAAGAATAGTAAATTCAGCATCTCCTAAGGGAGCAATAAGTTTTAATAATTCTACTTCAACAATTATCGCACCTTTTTCTTTTAATAAATTAATTGTTTTATTCAGCAAAGCAACAACATCAGGATTGCCTTTAAAGAAAGATTTTTCAACACCTAATCGCTTTCCTGCCAAACCGTTTTCATCTAAAAATTTTGTGTAATCTTTTTCTGCTTTTTCTTTACTTTTTTTTGTAACGGCATCTTCGGTATCAATGCCGCACAGCGCCGTTAAAAGTATTGCTGCATCTTTTACAGTTCGTGCCATTGGTCCTGCCGTATCCTGCGTTTTAGAAATGGGAATAATACCGGAACGGCTCCATAAACCAACAGTTGGTTTAATACCAACCAAACCATTGACCGAAGCAGGACTTACGATTGAGCCATCAGTTTCAGTACCAATTGCAACGGTACAAAAATTTGCAGCTACTGCAGAGCCTGAGCCAGCGCTGGAGCCGGAAGGATTACGGTTTAAAATGTATGGGCATTTTGTTTGCCCGCCGCGGCTGCTCCATGCACTGGTTGAATGTGTTGAGCGAAAATTTGCAAACTCACTCAAATTAGTTTTACCTAAAAGCACGGCACCGGCTTCGCGCAATTTGTTTACAATAAATGCATCTTTTTTTGCATAATTACCAACAAGTGCAAGTGAACCGGCAGTGGTCATCATTTTATCGCCGGTATTAATATTATCTTTTATTAAAACAGGTATTCCGTGCAATGAACTGCGAATTTTTCCTGATTTTCTTTCTGCATCCATTGCATCGGCAATAATTATTGCATCGGGATTTATTTCAATTATACTGTTCAATGCAGCGCCTGTTTTATCAATTTGTTCAATTCTTTTCAAATACCATTCTGTAATTAATTTCGATGTTAATTCTCCGTTTTGCATTTTTTGCTGCAATTCATCAATGGTAATTTCATTAAGATCAACATCAATAAAATTCATTGGTTTATTTGCGTTAGCCTTGTTCGTTTTTGCAGAAGCAATTTGTGTTGTTGCAGTTAACAGAGTGGGGAAACTGAACCCGGCAAGCGATCCTTTTTTTAAAAAATTTCTTCTATTCATTTTTATAATTATTCTTTAATGAAGATAGTTATAAACCAGTTTAAAATTTTCTCTAAAAAACAAAAAGGCATTTTAAATTAATTAGCCTTTAAAAAAATTAATGATAATTGAAGTGATTGAAAAGGAGTAAGGTGAATGTAATTGCCAAGTTTAATTTGCAGCAAATGATAAGAAGAAACTAATAATTTATTATTAATGCCAAATACTATTCAAATGCGCATACTTTATTTTTTTAAAAGACATGCCGTTTTGTGATGATTGAATACTAACCCGATCGTATGGTTTCGATGGAAAAAATGTTTCTGTCATAACTGTTAATCCATCATCAGCAAATAATTCAACTGAGCTAACATCCAAAATAAGTGAAAGATTTATTGTATTTGTTTCTGCTAAACGTGGCGCAATATGCTTTTCAGCAAACGCTTTATAGAAATCAACTTTACCGGATTTTGTGCGATCAATAAAATATTGGTTTTTATTTTTATTATATCCTATCATAATTTGTTCACCGAAATTATTTGAAATTATAATGGAAAAATCTGCAATCTTTTCTAAACTAAAATCAAGGCGACATGGCAGAATTATTTTTCCTGTTTTTTGGGATAGCTCAAAACTTTTATTTACCGATATATCTTTTAATGTAACAGAATTTGGCTGAATTTTATTTAATTCGTCAACCGGTTCGGAGGTTACAAATATATCTTTGCCAACTTGCTTTAATTTTAGTTCTCGTGGTATTGTCATCGCATTTCTCCATTTAATTGTAGGAACTACGTTTGCATAAAGCCAGTTGCTCATCCATCCTAAAAATATTTTTCTGTCTCCGGTATTTGACCATGTAATTCCGGCATATTCATCAGGGCCATAATCTATCCATTTAATATCAGTATTGAAATTTGTAAAATTTTTACCATCAAAATCACCAACGAAATATTGTGTAGCCGAGCCTTTATTGGGTCCGCCGGGATTTATATTTACAATTAGCACCCAAATTTTTTTACCATTATTATTTAATGAAAATAAATCAGGGCATTCCCATACGCCGCCGTGCGCGCCGATTTCTTTTCCAAATTCACTTTCCCTTTTCCAGTTTTTTAAATTGGGTGAAGAATAAAAAGTTATCCTGTCTTTGGTGGCAAGCGTCATCACCCATTTTTTCTGCGGTTCATACCACATTACTTTTGGATCGCGAAAATCAGTGATTCCCGGATTTTTAAGCACCGGATTTCGTGCATATTTTATCCATGTTTTTCCGTTATTCAAACTATATGCTAAACTTTCATTTTGAAAATCGTTTCTTCCGGCTTTTTCACCAACAGGATCATGATGTGTAAAAATTGCAACGAGTGGCGCATTGCCGTTTTTACCAAAGCCTGAAGTATTTTTTTTATCAACCACTGCACTGCCTGAAAAAATGTAACCCAAACTATCAGGATAAAGTGCAATAGGTTGCTGCTGCCAGTGAATTAGATCCGTACTGGTAGTATGACCCCAATGCATCGGGCCCCAAATGGTGCTGTCAGGATAATATTGAAAAAACAAATGATAAATTCCTTTATAATAAACCATCCCATTGGGGTCGTTTATCCATTTTTCTTTTGGCGAAAAATGGATTTGCGGACGATATTGTTCATGGTAAAAAATATTGTTTGTTTGGCAATTAGCATTGCCGGCTAACAGAGTTAAAATATAAATGCAAATTTTTTTTATGTGCATACAAATGTTCAGTGGTTAAAAATATAATCGTTTATTGAATTTGTTAGCCAATTAAATAAACAATATTATGGCTTAATTAATTAAGATAAAAGTTAGTTTCGGCGCAGTATTATCAGGTAATATTTTTACAAATTACATTTTGTTTATTGTACAATGTAATGATGAAAAAGGATTACTTTTCTAAAATAAAACACTGTAAAATAAATAGTTTGCTGCTTTAATAAGTTTTGATCTAAATCTTAAAGTTATTGCATTTAAACTTATAAATTGAAGTATAAAACCATAGTATTTATACTTCAATTTTTAATTCATTCTTTATTCAATTTTAAAGTTTGCTTTTTGTTTTTTTCATCGGTGATTGTAATAAAATAAATACCGGAGCTATAATTGCTCACATTAAGTTGAATAAAATTTTGTTGTTTAATTGAGGAAACTCCTGTTTTTGTTTGCAAAATTTCCCCTGATAAATCAGTAACAGTTATTGTATATTTTCCTGTTGTATTAAACACAACTGTTGTATTCGTTTTTGCAGGATTTGGATAAACTGAAATTTTGGAAGAAAAAGAATTGTCATCAATTAAACTATTGTTTTTTGAAGCAATTAAATTAGTAGTTGGTGCATAATAAATTGTATCACTATGCAAAACAAGTTTAGTTGCAACTGAATTAAGTACATGCACAGTATAAGCGCCGCTTTGTGTAACAGTTAAAGTTGAGTCTTCAACAACAGTTTTGAAAAAATGATCATCTTTAAACCATTTATAAGTGTTGTTGCTGAGCGTGCCACCGGCATAAACAGAAAGAATGTTGTTGTTTAGGTGAAGATCAATTTTTTTCTGCACTGCATATTTAGCGTATCAAAATTGTGCTGTGCAAGTTCTTCCAAACCATCGAAAGTAAAATGGTTTACAAGTAAACTCAACCATTTTAATTTAGGAAGATTTGCAAAAAAAGATGGCACTGTTCCGCTTAATCTGTTATAGCCCACATGTAAAGTTCGCAACTTGTTAAGTTTGCTGAATGTGGAGGGAATACTTCCACTTAAATTATTATGAGATAATATTAATTCCTTCAGACCGATAAGATTTCCAAAACTTGAAGGAATACTGTCGGTTAAATTATTATAACTTAAATCAACTATGAATAAATTCAAAGCATTACTCAATAAAGAAGGTATGCTTCCGGTTAACTGATTGCTGTCTAACTTCAAAGCGTGCAGATATTGTGTAAGATTACCTAAAGATGAAGGAATGGTGTGACTTAATTTATTTTTACTTAAATCTAAAATGCGCAGATTGTACTTAAGATTACCTAATTCTGGCGGAATACTGCCAGTTAATTCATTATTACTTAAATCTAAACTTTGTACGCCAAAAAGATTACCGAATTCCGATGGAATTTTACCGCTAAGGTGGTTATAGGATAAATTTATAGTAGAAAGATACCTATCTGAAAATGGAGGGATGTTACCGCTTAATTGATTATGAGATAAATTTGAATATCATGATGTGGTGCGTTAAATGAAGGTTTTAAGGTGAGAAAATGAATTAAGCCAAGCAGCAGAGTAAAACAAATGTAAACATTAAAACAACGATGCAAGTTTTATTTAATCAATTATTGAAATTTTTTTTCAACTTCAAATTTTGCTTTTGCTTTTTTTCATCCATAATTGTTATAAATAAATTCCCGGCGCATAGAGTTGCTTAATGAATTCTAAACATTCTAAATAACAAAAGAAAAATTGCTATAGCAATTAATAAATATCTAATCCACGTAGGTATTTTTTTACTATCGATGTTTCTTTTCATGTTTCTTACCTGTTTTTTATTGCGGCTATTTTTAATATTAAAATACTACAATAAAAAATCTAATTGTTTTATAACAAAAACAACATAGAGATACGTGTTTTTTAGCACAAATACTAAATTTCCTTTTGAAGTTAATTATCAAGTAAAGCCTAAAAAAAGATAAATTCTCTTGGTTTATTCCACCACTAAAGTTTGAATTGAATGAGGCAAGCTGGTAACTGCTGCGGCTTTGCCGTGCATCCATAAATGATAGGGAATTTTTTCATTGCTTTGGTTCATTACAATTACAGCAATTTTTCCATCAGTATTTAAAAATGCAGTTGTAAGCAATTGGCCGCGGCTTGAAGAACTGATAATTCTTTTTGCACCGGGACGAATAAATTTTGAAAAATGACCAATATAATAAAACGAACTTAAATAAGTTAACTCGCCTGTTTTCGTGTTCGCATGAACCGGTGCAAAACAAAAATTACCAACATGATTTGGGCCGCCTTGTTCATCTAATAAAATATTCCAATCACACCAGCCAACTGTGCCATTATTAAAATCGTTTATCATATTGCGGCCGTAAGCTTCGCCCCATTTCCAATCATTAATTTGCGATAAATTAAAACGCTCAGCGCAACCTTCTGTAAAAATTAAATGTGTGTTAGGAAAAGTTTCTTCAACACGTTTTACATTATCGAAAATTTTTCCGCCGCCGGTCCAATCTTCATACCAGTGAAAACCAATTCCCCAAACATATTTTGCGGCAGCAGGATCTTCTAATATTGTGCTTGCGCGCTGATATATTAAATCGCGGTTATGATCCCACGCTATAATTTTTTTATCATTTAATCCGGCCTTTTGCAGTGTTGGGCCAAGATAATTTTTTATGAAATCTCTTTCTTCTTCCGCCGTGTAATTGCACGATTCCCAGGTTTGTTTTGCCATCGGTTCATTTTGAACTGTGATGCCCCAAACCGGTATTCCTTCTTTTTTATATGCATTAATAAATTTCACATAATATTCAGCCCAGCTTTTATAAAATTCCGGTTTTAATTTTCCGCCGTGCAGCATGCTGTTATTATCTTTCATCCATGCAGGCGGGCTCCATGGAGAAGCGAATAAAGTAAGCTTTCCGCCGGCAGCAGCAATTGCCTGTTTGATAAACGGAATTCGATATTGCTCATCATGAGCAACACTAAAAGTTTTTAAAGAGCTGTCGTTGTCCTTTACATAAGTATAACTGTCGCTCGAAAAATCGCAGCTTTGAATATTTGTTCTTGCCAATGTATAACCGATGCCTTTTTGCGCATCAAAATAATTTTGCAGAATTTGCTGCTGTTTTTCTTTGGGCAATTTTGCAAAAGTTTCCGCAGAAGCGTCGGTTAATGCGCCACCAATGCCAACAAATGTTTGAAATGTTTTTGATGGATCAATAAATACGCAAGGCTGCGTTTCCAACGGCTGACCGAAATCAGAAAAACTTAAAGTATCTGTAGCTGTTATTCTTAAATTTGTACTATCGGCAGTAGTATAAACAACTATTTTTTTTGAAGCGTTTTTATCAGCAGCAAAATAATTTGCATTTGCTTTTTTATTTGCAATTTGCGGGTTAAATGCAAAAAGCAAAACAGCAATTGATAGAAAATAAAATTTGTTCATACCTTTTATTTTTTTATCAAATATAAGCTGCAACTACACAATCAGCAAGTAAAACCATTGTATTATTTGTTATCAATGTTGAAGTTTATTAAAAATTGTTTGCTTAATTTGAAAAAATATTTTATAAAAAATTATAACTTTTATATTAAAAGAACGCATAAAAACTGTTGATAAAAACACAAATAAAATATTACTTATGTCAAACAATAATCATCCAACTTTCGCAAACGGAAAAATTTGTTATCTTGAAATTCCGGCTGTTGACGTTTCTATTTCTGCATCTTTTTACAAGGAAGTTTTTGGCTGGCAAATAAGACATCGTAACAACGGCAGCGTTGCATTTGACGATGCAGTGAACGAAGTAAGCGGCACTTGGAGAACAGATAGAAAACCATCTACAGAAATTGGTTTGTTAATTTATATTATGATTGATGATATAGAAAAAACTATTAATTTAATCGAAAACTGCAAGATTCAGTGATCCCGCAGAAAATATTCTTGGGCTTTTTAAACAATAAATAGAGATTTTTAAAATTTAAGGAAGTTGAATAAAATTTTTAGACGACTCTAAAAAAACATTAGTTAATTGGAATTAAAATTTAAGAGAAAATATAATGGTCGCAGATACTTTTATAAGAAGACCGGTTACAGCAATTGTAATATCTGTAGTAATTGTGTTACTTGGTGTATTGGCAATTTTAAATTTACCCGTAAGCCAATATCCTGAAATTACACCGCCAACGGTTCAGATATCATCAAGTTATACCGGCGCCGATGCACAAACGGTGGAGCAAACGGTAACCACGCCAATCGAAATACAGGTGAATGGCACGCCGGGCATGGCTTATATGCAAGGCAACAGCACCAGCGACGGGCGCTCTACAATTAATGTAACATTGAATGTGGGCACAAATCCTGATATTGCTGCGCTCGACATTCAAAACCGAGTGGGCATTGCAACGCCGCAATTACCCGCCGACGTAAAACAATTGGGCATAACAACCCGTAAACGTAACCCGAGCATTTTAATGTTGGTTGCAATGTTCTCGCCTAACGGTACACACGGCGTAACCTTTATAGATAATTATACAAACATTTTTGTAAGGGATGCATTGCTCCGTGTGCCCGGCATTGGCGATATTTTTACAAGGGCTGATGATTTTAGTATGCGCATTTGGCTGCAGCCAGCTAAAATGGCGCAACTTGGTTTAACAGCGAATGATGTTGTAAGTTCTTTGCAGGAACAAAATTTGCAGATCGCTGCCGGTTCCGTTGGCGCTTCTCCGCAATATAATTCACAAGCTTTTGAATATACTGTTTTCACAAATAGCAGATTGAGTTCAGAAGAACAGTTTCGAAATATTGTTGTTCGCTCCAATCCGCAAACGGGTTCTATTGTTTATTTAAAAGATGTAGCAAGAATAATTCTTGGCAAGTTTTCTTTTGCAAGTAATTCTTATGTTGATGGAAAAAGAGCATCTTATTTATTGATTTACCAGGCGCCGGGAAGTAATGCATTAGAAACTGCAAAAGGTGTGTACGCTGCTATGGATCAACTTAAAAAATCCTTTCCTGCAGATGTTGATTATGTTGTTCCTTTCGAATCAGTTTCTGTTGTGCAGGTTTCTATCAGCGAAGTAATAAAAACCTTGCTCGAAGCTTTGGGTCTTGTAACATTAGTTGTATTTATTTTTCTTCAAAGCTGGCGTGCAACGCTAATTCCTGTGCTTGCCATTCCGGTTTCAATTGTGGGAACTTTTGCATTATTTCTTCCGCTCGGTTTTACCATAAACACTTTAACTATGTTTGGTTTTGTACTTGCTATTGGAATTGTGGTTGATGATGCAATTGTTGTGGTTGAAGCAGTACAACATTATATTGATACCGAACATATTTCCGCAAAAGAAGCAACCGCAAAAGCAATGAAAGATATTTCTGCGCCGGTAATCGCAATTGCTTTGGTACTTGCGGCAGTATTTGTTCCCGTTGGATTTATACCGGGAATTGTTGGAAGATTGTATCAGCAATTTGCTATCACCATTGCAATTTCAGTATTAATTTCTGCATTTGTCGCATTATCATTAACACCTGCGTTATGTTCGTTATTATTAAAGCCAATGCAGTTAGATAAAAAATCAAGAGGACTAAATAAAGTTTTTTACAGATTTAATAATTGGTTTGCAAACGTCACACAAAAATATTCATCTGGTGTACAAACAGCTATTAAAAAAGCGCCTTATGTTTTAGTTATTCTTGCATGTATTTTTATTGGAACGATATTTTTATTCAAATCGAAACCAACCGGATTTGTTCCAACAGAAGATGAAGGTCGTGTATATGTAACTTTTGAATTACCCGAAGCTTCTTCTACCACAAGAAGTTTGGAGGTGCTGCGCATAATGATGGATAGTTTAAAGCAAACGCCCGGCGTTGCTCACTTTGCAGCTTTGGGCGGATTGAATGTGGTAACCTTCGCAACAAAATCAAACAGCGGAACTGTGTTTGTTCAGCTGAAACCTTGGAGCGAAAGAACGGATAAATCATTACAATTAAATTCAATCATCGCTCAGTTACAAAAAAAATTCTCATCCATTAAAGAAGCGAATGTTGTGGTTATTTCTCCGCCTGCAATTCCCGGTTTGGGCGCAACAGGCGGTTTTACTTTTGAACTGGAGCAACGTGAAAGCACCGACAGTATTCAGCAATTTGAAAAAGTGGTAAATAATTTCGTGGGTGAAATAAATAAGCGACCCGAAATAAACCGTGCATTTTCCTTTTTCTCTGCACATACGCCCGGTTATACAGTTGATGTTGACAGAGACAAGTGCAAAAAATTTGGTGTATCTGTTGCAGACGTTTACAACACAATGCAAACTTTTTTAGGAAGCCGTTACATAAATGATTTTACAATTTACGGCAGAAATTTTCACGTAGTTGCGCAAGCCGATACTTTGTACAGAGAAGACATTCAAAATTTACAGCAATATTATGTGCGCAACCAGGCCGGCACAATGGTTCCGCTTAGCGTTTTGGTAACTTATAAAGTAACAGAAAGCGCGCCATTAATTTCGCATTTTAATTTATTTCGTACCGCAGAAATAAATGGAAATGCAGGCGCAGGTTATAGCAGCGGTCAGGCTTTGGATGCATTAAAACAAGTTGCTGATAAAATTTTACCTACGGGTTATGGGTATGAATTTTCCGGTTTAAGCCGGCAGGAAATTAATGCAGGTTCAAGCTCAACATTGATTTTTGGTTTGTCTATTTTATTTGTGTTTTTGTTTCTTACTGCATTGTATGAAAGTTGGTCGGTGCCATTTTCTGTTTTGTTAGCAGTGCCGATTGGTGCGTTCGGCGCAATATTAACGCTCACGTTTATTCCGAGTTTAAGCAACAGCGTTTATGCGCAAATTGGTTTAATAACTTTGATTGGATTAGCTGCAAAAAATGCTATTTTAATTGTGGAGTTTGCAAAAGAAAGAGTGGATAGCGGCGTACCGGTTGTTGAAGCAACTTTGGCTGCAGTTAAACTTCGTTTACGACCAATTCTTATGACTTCGCTTGCATTTATCTTGGGTGTTTTGCCTTTAGTATTTGCGCACGGTGCAGGCGCTATAGCCCGCAGCACAATTGGGTTTACAGTGTTTGGCGGAATGCTTGCTGCAACTTTATTTGGTATTTTTATTGTGCCGGTTTTGTTTGTAACGATTACAAGATTTGCTTATGGAAAAAAGAAGTTAGAAGAATTAAGATTAGCCGCAATTGAACGTCAAAAAAATATTTTGCCGGATGATGAGTAGACGATTTTTTTTTATTTATTAATTTATTTATATAATTAAACATTATAAATGATTTTAAAATTTCAACAAAATTGCATAAAAGATTTGATGATTTAAACGAAGAATTGAGTACTAGAAATAAAAATTCTTACGATGATAAAATGACTAAAATGTTTGAGAACTTCAAAAATGATGCAAGAATATATCTATGAAACATTATAAAATCAATGAAGAAAACATTAACTTATTAATGGAAGAATAGAATATAACTAAAGTAAAAATTAATTTAAAGAATGGAAAAAGCTTTTGTTGTATAACTCACTTGTACGTTCTGTTCACTATTTTTTTAAATTTTTATGGCATAATTGCTGTATTAAGTTTATAATTAATTCATCATCAAAAAAATATCTTATGTCAGGACGCGGAGACAACAATAAACACGGCACTTCCGGACAAGGAAGCAGCAATCAAAGTAATGAGGGCAGAAGCTCTCATGAAGGCAAATCAAATCATGGAAAACAAACCAGCGGCAAACTTTCAGAAAAACAAAAAAAATCTGAAGACATGGAAGCCAACCGCAACACGATGAAAGAATGATTTGATTTAGAGATTTGAAAATTAGCTGATTGAAAAAACCTTTCTTTAATTGGAAAGGTTTTTAGTTTTAAATTGAAGAAAAATAAATTAATTTATTTAGAACTTTTATAGATAAAAATAAAAAATGAAATGGCATATCGGCTGCTCGGGTTTTTATTATAAAGATTGGAAAGGTTTATTTTATCCTGAAAAACTTGCACAAAATAAATGGTTCGATTATTACGGAAAACAATTTAATACACTTGAATTAAATGTAACTTTTTATCGTTTTCCACAATTAAAATTTTTGGAGAACTGGCATGAGAAAAGTCCGGAAACATTTTCTTTTTCTGTAAAAGCGCCAAGATTAATTACACATTACAAACAGTTTAAGGAAACACAACAATTACTTGATGATTTTTACGGAACAATCCGCGAAGGGTTACGAGAAAAATTAGGTGCTGTATTGTTTCAACTTCCGGCAAAAAATATTTATAGTGAAGAGTTTTTGCAGCGTATTATTGAAAGTATGAACAAAAGTTTTTTGAACGTAGTTGAATTTCGTAATGCAAGTTGGTGGAATAAAAAAGTGTATAATGAGCTTGCTAAAAATAATATAGTTTTTTGCAGCATCAGTCACCCGGATTTAGCTGATGAAGTTGTGATTAATACACCGTTTGTTTATTACCGTTTTCACGGCGCACCAAAATTATATTACTCGCAATACGATGACATAATTTTGCAAAAAGTTGCTGATGCAATTTTAAAAAATAATGTTCAGGAAGCATATATCTATTTTAATAACACTGCAACAATGGCTGCTATAAATAATGCTGTTTATTTAAAAAATTATTTGAATATTAATGATGGTTAAATTGAAATTGTTGCCATGAAAAAACTGAAAGTACAAGAGTGCGACGCAACAATGTTGCCATGAAAAACTTAAAGTCGGTAACCAAAAAATTGTACTGAAATAACAGTAATTATTTATTTTGTTTTTCCACCTGCGTTGTTTTTTTTTCATTCTCCTGCACAGATTCGCTGTTCGTTTCCACTTCTACCTGTTTGGTTGTAACCGCATATTCTGTAGGATGAATTTCTGACCCGAATTTGATAGCATACGCTTTTGTAAATTCAGCTCCGAAATAGAGAATAAAAGCAGAATAATAAACCCATAAAATTAAAATAACAAGAGAGCCGGCAGCACCAAAAGTACTGCCAACATTACCTTTGCTGATATAAAAAGATATTCCGAATTTACCCAGCATAAATAATAAAGAAGTTGTTATTGCGCCGGCTAAAACATCGTTCCATTTAATTTGTGCATCAGGCAAAACTTTAAATATTACTGCAAATATTAATGTAGTAACAATTAAAGTGATAATTAAATTTATAATGTAAAACACAACAACTGTAACGCTTGGATATGCATTTTGTAATTTGTTGCTGAACCCTTCTATAACAGCAGTTACAGCTAATGAAACCAGCAATAAAAACCCTAAACTTATAATAACAGAAAAAGATAAAAACCTGTTCTGTAAAAATTTAAGCCATCCTTTTTTTGGCTTTGGTTTTAACCCCCAGATCATATTTATCGAATCCTGAATTTCAGCAAACACGCTCGTGGCGCCGATGAGTAATGCAATACCGCCAATAATTGCAGCCGTTTTGCTTTTGCCGGCAAGTGAAGCATTTTTTATAATTTGTTGCAGCTGCATGGCAGTATCGTGCCCAACAAAACTTTGTAATTGAGCATACACTTTACCTTCAATTGCTTCGCGACCCCAAAATAATCCGCATAAAGAAATGATTAAAACCAGCAAAGGACCCATAGAAAAAAGTGTGTAATATGCAAGTGAAGCACTAAGTTTCGGAACTTTATCGTTAGCGAAACCGGCGAAAGAATTTTTTAAAATTTCCCAAATATTTTTTAAAGAAAACTTTTTCATTGTTGCGTTTTCGATTGACTACTGCAAAAAAGAAACCAACAATAAAAAATTTATGCGTGGCATAATCTTCGCTGGAAATAAATATAGTTTTATTCAAATCTTTAAATAATTATTTTATGACCGAAAAACAAGACAGACATTTACAATCGCCGGGTGAAGCAAACCGTGATAAACATATTAATTTTCTTGCGATTGAACAGGGTGACGTTGATCCTGCTTCAGAAAATACCAGTTCAAATAACGACGATATTTCTGAAACTGATAATGATGAAAACAACACACAATCAGAACTTGAAATCGAGAATGGTTTTTTTAAAGTTGATGATGATGCAGAAGAAAAAGATAGCAAAACAGAAAATAATAAAGCGGAAAATGATGAGGAAGAAAACAGTGCAAATGAAGTTTTTAAAAGCGCCCTTGGAACTACCAAAAAAGACAATTTAACAGCCCGTAACAGCGAAGGAAATTATGATGAAAAGCTTGCTGAGGAAGATGATGAAAAAGATATTATTTAATTGTTGAATTGAAGACATAAATAAATACGCCATAAATTTAATATGGCGTATTTACATTTAAGTGCTTGCATTAAGCTAAACAACTCCGGGAACCGGAATATAATTTTCGCTCGCTACAGTTGTTGGGCTGTGTTTTCCCTCTTTAATTTCTTCAATTAATTTTTTGTTGAATGCTTCCAGATCTTTCGGGCTGCGGCTGGTTACAAGTCCATTATCTACTACAACTTCTTTATCTTGCCAATCGGCACCGGCATTTATTAAATCTGTTTTTAAAGAAGGATAAGAAGTTATTTCTTTGCCTTTTAGCATTCCGGTTTCAATTAATAATTGCGGACCGTGGCAAATAGCGCCAACGGGTTTGCCTTCCACTAAAAATTGTTTAGCAAATTCCACACAATCTTTATTAGTGCGCATTTTATCGGGGTTTATTACGCCGCCGGGAATCATTAAAGCATCATAATTATCAGCATCGGCATCGGTTATATTTTTATCAACAGATATTTCAATTGACCAATGATCGTGATCCCATGCTTTTACTTTTTCGTTTTGCGGTGAAACAATATCCACTATTGCGCCTGCTTGTTCCAGTGCTTGTTTTGGGCTGGTTAATTCAACCTCTTCAAAACCGTTTTCGGTTAAAATGGCTACTCGTTTGCCATAAATTGTTGTTGCCATAAAAAGTTAATTTTAGAATTGTGATGAGAAATTTTTACACTAAAAATGGTTCAAAAATCACACCATCTGATTATAACGGAAGTATAAATTTAAAAACGAAAAAGCCCTGCTGAATAGAAAACAAGGCGTATAAGTGAGTGACACAACGAAGCTAAATAGCAGCTGTAAAAGCCGGTAACAAAATTATTTTTTACGATGCTTTATCTCGAGTACTTCTGATAAGACCGATGCCGGCAAAGAAAAAAATGATGCCTAAAATGCCATACACTGAAATAGTTTTTACATCGTAAGTGCTGCCGTTATTGCCTTGTACAAAATTGTAAGCAGCCATAATTAAACCGACAATGCCCAAAATTGTGAGGATAATTCCAAAAATTCTTTTTTCCATTTTGTTTAAGTTTTATTTATTATGAACAATTTGTTTTAAAAATGAAATTGCAAATCGTTACCAATTAATGCAATAAAAATACTATTATTAATTGTTATTTAGTGATATAATATTTGGCAATTTTCGCAATAAAAACTTCTTCGGTTTGTTTTGCCTAAATGTTTTTTTATGAAAGGAATATTACAGCGCGGACAAATCTTTTTTGTATGTGCAAGCCAATGTTTTTTTAAAACAAATTCTTTTTTCCATTTTAAAAAATCGAAGCTGTAGTTTAAGGCTTCATCAATCAGCAATTTTAATTGCTTTGGCGGCAGTTTGCCAACTTTACTTAAAGGATGCATTTTAATGCGAAACAAAACTTCGTTTTTAATAATATTACCAACGCCTGCAAAAATATGCTGATCTAAAAGCGCATCGCAAACTAAAAGCTCGGGTTGATTTTTTAATTTTTCTCTTGCTTTTTTTGCATTCCAGTTTTCATTCATTACATCGCTCTGCCAATCGTATAACTTGTTTAAATCTTCTTCAATAAATTGTATCGAGCAGGCATAAAAATTAAGTTCGCCGTTATTAAATTTTAAACTCAAGCGCGGTTTAGTTTCTTTTGTTTCATTAATGCGGTACGAACCAAATAACATGAAATGAATTCGAACAGTAAAGTTTTGAAAACAAATTAAAAAATGTTTGCCCCAGCTTTTAAAATCAATAATTTTTTGATTTTGTAATCGTTCAATATTTAGTGTACTGTTACCGCTAACTTCGATAATTTTTTTGCCTTTAAATTGCTGAACAGCTTCTTTTAAAATAATGATTGATGGACCTTCTGGCATTGATTTTAAAATAATGAATTAATAGAATAAATTTAAAAATTATGAATATAAAAATTAATAATGCAAATTATTTTGTAAATCTTTATAATAGTTTAATAAGATCATTTAAATAGTAATTAATTAAAAAAATGGAACAGAAAATACAGCTTTCACATCCTGCGGAAAAACATTCTATAAAGATAAAAAAGAATAAATACGATATTTTGGAACATGCTATTATAAACAGCTTGAAGAGAAAAGCTGAATTAACGCATAAGGAAATTTTTAAAGCGATAACCGAAGATTTTAAAAAGAACAAAATAAAATTTGAAGGCTCTGTTGAATGGTATATGGAATATGTGAAACTTCATCTTGAATCAATAAAAATTATTGAAAGAACTTCGGATAAATCTCAACTAAAATTCAGACTTGTAAAATAAAATTATGCAAATGATTTTTATTCCGTCAGCATTTTTTTCAATCTTTCAGCAACTTTTTTTGCATTTGGCAACATCGCTTTTTCTAATTCAATATTTATTGGCACAGCAGGTAAATTTAAAGCGCCCAGCACTTCAACTTTCGTATCCAAAAACTGAAAACAATTTTGCATAATGCGGCAGGCAAGCGATTCTGCAAAAGAATTATTTTGCTGCTCTTCACTAAGCACCAAACACTTTCCATGCTTTTTTACGGTTTCAAAAACAAGCTCTTCATCCAAAGGAAATAAGGTTCGCAAATCAACAATTTCAATTTGACCAATAAATTTTTTTGCCGCTTCTTTTGCCCAGTAAACGCCCATTCCATAAGTGATGATGCAAACACTTTCACCATTTTTTATTTTTGATTCATCAGCTTTTAAAACAACATTTGCTTTGCCCAAAGGAAGAATATAATCTTTTGATGGCTCAATTGTTTTTGCTTCTTCGGTGCCGGGAACTTTGCTCCAATACAAACCTTTATGCTCAAGCATTACAACAGGATTCGGATCGTAAAACGCAGCTTTCATCAAACCTTTAATATCAGCCGCATTGGATGGATAACAAATTTTTATGCCTTTAATTGTAAGCAGGGTTGATTCAATGCTTCCGCTGTGATAAGGTCCGCCGCCGCCATAAGCGCCAATCGGCACACGCAAAATCATTTGCACCGGAAATTTTCCGTTTGATAAATAACATGATTTTGAAATTTCTGTTACAAGCTGATTAAACGCCGGATAAATATAATCTGCAAACTGCACTTCAACAATCGGTTTTATACCAACTGCAGATAAGCCGATGGTTGAGCCAACAATATATGCTTCCTGAATTGCCGTATTAAAAACACGATGATCGCCAAATTTTTCTGCAAGTGTTGCCGCTTCGCGAAAAACGCCGCCCAGTCTGCGTCCTACATCTTGTCCATAAAAAATGCATTCTGAATTATCTTGCATTATTTCTTCAATTGCATGAAGCGCAGCATCAACCATAATTATTTTTTCACCGTTTTTTGGTAAACGCTCACCGCTTTCTTTCGTAATTGTTGTTGGCGCAAAAACATGCTGTAAAACTGTTGACGGATCTGGATCTTTTGCTGCAATTGCTTTTTCAAAAGATTGTTGTGCAAGTTGTTTTGATTCAGTTTCAATTTTATTTATTTGTTCTTCACAAAAATTATTTTGCAATAAAACATTTTTCAGTTTTGGAAAAGGATCATTTTTTGAATGATTTTCTATATCTTCTTTACTCCTATAAAATTCTTTTCTCACTCCACTTGTATGATGACCAAGCAAAGGAACAATTGCATGTACCAACATCGGTTTTCTTTCTCTGCGCACAAATTCAATTGCATTTTTCATAGTTTCATAACTGGCAATAAAATCACTTCCATCAACCTGCATTTTATGTAAGCCTTTAAAACCATCTGCAAATTCAAATGCATTCATACTCCGCGCTTCATCAGCCGAAACACTGATTCCCCAGCCGTTATCCTGCACTAAATAAATTATCGGTAATTGTTTCAGTGCCGCAAATTGAAATGCTTCACTTACTTCGCCTTCAGTAATGCTGTTATCGCCGAAAGAACATACTACGATTGGAAACTCATTGTTTGCACCTTTTTTTAAAAGTGTAGAATTTATTTTTTCAAGATATTGAATGCCTTGCGCAAGACCGGTTGTAGGAATTGCTTGCATTCCTGTTGCGCTGCTTTGATGAATGATGCCTGGTTTATCATTATTTTTATTGCTTGGATGACAATAATAAGAACGCCCGCCGGAAAAAAAATCATCGGCTTTTGCAAGAAGTTGTAACATTAATTCGTAAGGCGAATAACCAATAGATAAAAGCAAGCTATCATCACGATAATAAGGACTAACAAAATCGCAATTCAGCAACTGCAAGCCTGTTGCTATTTGAATAGCTTCGTGACCTTTAGAAGTTGAATGAACGTATTTACAAATTTGCCGGTTGGTATCGTACAATTCAGCCATAGCGCGGGCTGTAGACATTAAGCTGTATGCTTTGGCAAGAATATCAGAAGAAATCATTTGGCAAATATCGGTGAAGAAATTATCAAAAAATTCCTGATGTTGTTTATTAAAATTTAGAATTTTAATATGAAAAAATCTCACTTCACTTCAAACTCAAACAATTTTTTATCTTCTAAAAATCCTGCTAACACATCGCCAACAACGCATTCACCAACACCGGCAGGAGTTCCTGTAAAAATTAAATCACCAATATTCAAAGAAAAATATTGCGAAATATCTTCAATAATTTTATTGAAAGAAAATATCATTAAAGAGCTATCGCCGTTTTGAACAACTTCATCATTTTTTTTCAACGAAAAATGAATTGGCTTCTTTAATATTTCAGCGTTAACATCAATCCAATCTCCTGTAACTGCGGAATTATCCCATGCTTTTGCTTTTTCCCAAGGCAAACTTTTTTTCTTTAATTCGTTTTGTATATCACGTGCAGTAAAATCAATTCCAACAGTTATTGCATTATAATATTGCGACGCAAAATATTCTTTAATATATTTTCCATTTTTTGAAACGCGCAAAACGAGCTCTGCTTCGTAATGTAATTCGTTGGTAAATTCAGGATAATGAAATGGCATTGTATAAGAAAGATGCGCACTTTTAGGCTTCATAAAAATAACCGGCTCAGTTGGTACTTCATTGCGCAGTTCTTTTGCATGTTCAACATAGTTTCTGCCAATACAGAAGATCTTCATGGATATATAGTTTTTGAAAGGAATGGATACGCTAATTTAAGAAAGATAATGCATTATTCAATTACCATCTTATTATATAAATTCATTGTGCGCTCAATGCCAGTGGTGGCAAAGCTTTCAATAACTTCAACACAAATTTTTATTTTTTTATTTACAAGTTCAACATCTGCGGAAAACCATTTTCCTAAAACATATTCAACCTGCATTCCCTTTGGAAAATTGTTGCCAATACCAAAACGAAGTTTTGGATATTTATCTGTTCCCAATGTTAGTTGAATATCGCGCAAACCATTATGACCGGCATCGCTGCCGCTCGGTCGCAACCGGATTTTATTCAAAGGCAACGCAAGTTCATCCACAACAGTTAATGTATTTTCTAATAAAATTTTTTCTTTATCCATCCAATATTTAAAAGCCTTTCCGCTAAGATTTACATACGTTGTTGGCTTAATACAAATGAAATTTTTTCCTTTCCATTTCACTTCTGATACTTCCGCTAATCTATCATCCTTAAAAAACCCTTCATGTTTTTGTACGAATGCAGACACAACATCAAAGCCAATGTTGTGGCGCGTGTGCGCGTACTCTACGCCAACATTTCCCAATCCAACAATTAAAAATTTATTCATCAATTACAATCTTACTAATAAATTTTGAATGATTAATTAAACAATAAAAAAGCCCTTGCAATTGCAAAGGCTTTAATAAATAAGCTGATATTTTATTTTTTCTTTTCCTGTTTTGCCGGAGCAGCTTTTTCAGCAGGCACCGGTGTTGTGCCTTTTGCCGGTGCCGCAGATGCAGCAGCAGCGCCGCCTGGTGCAGCCGTTGATGTGGCGGGAGCAGCAGTTGCTTCTTCTTGTTTCAATACGCGCGTTAATACAACCGATGCAATTGGAATACGCGGCGAATTTAGAATTTCCATATTCTCTTCCTTTACATCCTGCACACGAATATTGCCGTTTAATTCAAGATTAGTAACATCAACTTCAATGTTTTCTTTTAAATGTTCGGGCAATGCCTTCACTTTTAAAGATTTTATTTTAGTGATTAATTTGCCACCAGCTTTTACGCCCGCAGCAGCGCCGGTAAATTTTATAGGTAAATTGGCAATCACTTTTTTATCGCCAACCAACTCCAGTAAATCAACATGATTTAAATTATCCGATACTTTATCGAACTGCAAATCTTTCAAAATGCATTTGTAATTTTTGCCGTCAACATTTACTTCTGCCAGTTGAAATTCACTTGTGTACACCAAAGGTTTAAAAGCCTTTGCAGAAGCGTAAAAATTTACTTCCTCAGCACCGCCGTAAATTACACCAGGCACATTTTCCTGAGAACGAATTTGCCGGGTGGCTTTTTTGCCGGTTTCGCTCCTCAAGTGACCTTCGATTGTAATTGATTTCATTTTGTTTTGTTTAAAATTTATGTTTATTTTTTATGAACCGAACTTTAGTAATTCTGTTGAAACATCCGTTGCGTCGCACTCTTGTACGCTTTATTCTTCATTCAACTTCGGTTTCACATTCAATTATCACAATAAAAATTCAAAAGTAAAAAATTCAAAAATCTTTATTAATTAATCATTAATCGTTACTCATTACACATTATCTTTTCTCTCTAAGCTGCGAATGAATAAACAAACTTGTGATACTTTTATTTTCGTACGCGTTTCTTATTGCAATTGCAAAAAGATCAGCAACAGAAATTACTTTTATTTTTTTGCTTTTTTCTTTCAAAGGAATTGTGTCGCAAACTACCAATTCATCCAGCTCACTGTTTTCAATATTTTCATAGGCATTATTGCTTAAAACCGGATGCGTACATAAAGCTCTCACACTTGTTGCGCCTTTTTCCATCAACAATTCCGATGCTTTTTTTAGTGTACTTCCCGTATCGCAAATGTCATCAATCAAAATAATGTTTCTATCCGTTACATCACCAATCACAACCATGCTCGCAATTTCATTTGCACGTTTGCGATGCTTATCGCAAATCACCATTTCGCTGCTAAAATAACTTGCAATTTCTCTCACACGATTCGTGCTTCCCACATCGGGGGCGGCAAAGGTAAGATTTTCTAACTTTAATTTTTCTATGTAAGGAATAAAAATCGCTGAGCTATCCAAATGATCCACCGGAATATCAAAAAACCCCTGTATTTGCGGCGCATGTAAATCCATCGTAATTACACGATTCGCGCCGGCGGCTTCCAATAAAGTTGCCAATAATTTGGAGCCGATTGCAACACGCGGTTTATCTTTTCTATCCTGCCTTGCATAACCGTAATACGGAATTACTGCAATTATTTTGTAAGCGCTTGCGCGTTTTGCAGCATCAATCATCAACAATAATTCCATCAAATTATCGGTGGGCGCAAAAGTGCTTTGAATTAAAAAAACATAATCGCCGCGAATGCTTTCTAAAAAAACTGGTTGAAATTCGCCATCACTAAATTTTTGAATATTTATTTTTCCCAAAGGCGCGCCAAAACGATGCGCAATTTTTTCGGCAAGCTCTTGTGAGCCTGTGCCTGAAAAAATTTTTACTGATGGAGTCATAGCAGTTTAAAATATTGCGGCGAAGATAGAGATTAGCAAACTAAATTGTATTTTGAAAAATAATTTTTTTATCATGGCAAATACATCCATAAAAAATTGGGCGGAAGATGACAGACCACGTGAAAAAATGTTGCTGAAAGGAACAAATGCTCTAAGCAATGCAGAACTCTTAGCCATATTAATTAATAATGGGACGCGGGATAAAAGCGCCGTTGATGTTGCGAAAGATTTGTTGAATGCAGTTGGAAATGATTTGCAGCGATTAGGAAAATTATCAGTAAAAGAATTATTAAAATTAAAAATAAAAGGCATCGGAAACGCAAAGGCAATCAGCATTTCAGCCGCTTTGGAACTTGGAATAAGAAGAGATGCAGCTGATAAAAAGAAAGACATCATTTTAAACAGTAAAGATATTGCCAACTTTTTGCAGGCAAAACTTCAATATAAAAAACATGAAGTATTTGTTGTGCTTTTTTTGAATCGCGCCAACAAAGTAAATCATTATGAAATTGTAAGTGAAGGCGGAATTAGCGGCACAGTTGCCGACCCAAGAATTATTGTAAGAAAAGCTTTAGAGCATGATGCAATAAGCATTGTGCTTTGCCATAATCACCCAAGCGGAAGTATAAAACCAAGTCGCGCCGATGAAGCGCTTACACAAAAAATAAAAGAAGCTGCAAAATTTTTCGACATCCGAATTATGGACCACATAATTGTAAGTGAAGAAGGATATTTTAGTTTTGCAGATGAAGGGATTCTTTGAGATGCGGATATGATGCGATGTAAATAGTCAAGATATTAAATATGTAAAATCAATCAAATGAATGATTGTTGTAATCAGCCATCAATTGAAATAGTTTTGACTTAATCTGACAGTTGGGTTAAATTGAGAGAGAGTAAATCAAACAATTTAACCACTTTAAAACTGTCAGAAATGAATGTAGAAACTAAGTTAATCAAAAACAAATTAGGACTGCTGAAGTTAGCAGAAAAATTAGGTAATGTATCAGAAGCCTGTTGGGTATATGGTTATTCAAGAGATAGCTTTTACCGCATTAAAGAGCTTTATGAAACCGGTGGCAGCCTTGCACTTAAACAAGTAAGCCGCCGTAAACCGAATTACAAAAACAGGATTGAACCGGAAATTGAACAAGCAGTTGTTCAGATGGCAAGTCACAATCCATCACTGGGTCAGCTCGTGTATCTAATGAGCTTAAAAAGCAGGGATTTTTTATTTCACCTGCGGTGTTCGCTGTGTATGGCAGCGACACGATTTAGAAACTTTTGCTAAAAGGCTAAAAGCATTAGAATCAAAAGTTGCCCAGGAAGGGTTGATCCTCACAGAAGCGCAGATGGCAGCTATGGAGCGCAAAAAAGAAAAAAGAGAATCTACCGCAGAAATTGAAACCGAACATCCCGGATATTTAGGAGCTCAGGACACTTATTATGTTGGCAACATCAAAGGAGTGGGCCGCATTTATCAGCAAACTTTTATTGATACTTACAGCAA
>JBPCKN010000007.1:0-53127 GCA_051004255.1 Chitinophagaceae bacterium
TACAAAAAAAATGCAAAATTTTTATACTCACTTCCTCTATTAATCCAATCGATATTGAAAAATCAAAATCGTATAAAGTAGTTCAAGGATTTATTTCTAAGCCGTTAACAACGCTTAAACTGATGTCGCTTATTGATTAGACACTGAATATGTAGCTATGAGTGATTGTGTTATTTATTTCATTCGCATGAAATACTAAACAATCGCACAACGGTTAGTAATATTTAAATTGTACATTCATTCATCAAAAAAAAATCAAACGCTGCTATGCATACCTGGAAAATAAAACTCTCTCTTTATCTCAATTATTTTGTGTTTGCCATTTTATTAAATAGTGTTGGGATATTAATTCAGAAATCAATCAACAATTATCATGTAGATACTTTATCGGCAAGTATTTTAGAAGCATTTAAAGATTTATCCATTGCATTTGTATCTTTTTTTGTAGGTTCTTTTTTACCAAGATTAGGATATAAAAAAGGCATGCTTCTTTCTTTGGCGCTTGTTTTTATTGGTTGTTTAATTATGTATTTCGGAAACTCTTTTACTGCAGTAAAAGTTTTGTTTGCTTGTGTAGGAATTTCTTTTGCAGTTATAAAAATTTCGGTGTATTCACTCGTAGGTATTTTAGTAAAGAGCGATAAAGAGCACAAAAGTTTTTTAAGTTCTATCGAAAGTTTTTTTATGATAGGCATTGCAGCCGCTTACATTACTTTTCCTTTATTTTATAGCGATACAAATCCCGATGCATGGCTGCGCATTTATTTGGTATTGGCTGTTTTAATTGCCATTTCTTTTGCAGTATTATTTTTTGCTGATTTTAATATTCAATATCAAATTCCCGGCACCGACATAAAAAGTGATTTTCTGCAAATGATAAGATTGCTCAAACGCAAGCTGGTATTGGTTTTTGCGATTGCCGCTTTTATGTATGTGATGACGGAGCAGGGCATTATGAGCTGGCTTCCAACCTTCAATCAAAAGGTATTGCATCTGCCTGAAAAAACCAGTGTAACAATGGCTGTAATTTTAGTTTTATCAATTGCGCTGGGCAGATATTTTGCTTCTGTTTTAGTGAAAAAAATTAGCTGGCTTGCCATTTTAATTACTTGTTTAATTGGCGCTGCATGCATGGTTGTTTTTGTTTTGCCGCACACAGCAAATCTTGCAGTAACGCCGGTAAATAGTTTGGCTGATGTGCCCGTAATTGCTTATGTTTTTCCTTTGATCGGATTTTTTTTGGCGCCAATTTATCCATTAATTAATTCTATTGTTTTAAGTGCAACAGAGAAAATTTTTCACAGTCCGATGGCTTCTTTGCTTACCTTTTTTTCAGCAATTGGCGGTACGCTGGGTTCAAGATTAGTTGGTTATCTATTTAAAAATATCGGAGGAGAAAAAGCGTTCTATTTTTCTTTATTTCCTTTAACTATTTTAATGATTTGTCTTTTTGCTTTAAATGGCATTCAGAAAAAATCGCACGTGCATATTGAGAGTGAAGTATTCGCAACGCAATAATATTTTATAACGATTTTGCTGCGTTGTGCTTTCAACAAATTCTATTGAACTTCCTTTAATTCTAAAAATTTTATTGCATCGAGCCGGAAGATAATGTAGCATTTTCTGCATTCGCCATTATAGGCAAAGTAGGCGCAGAAGATAAATTAGGCCACACAAAATTTGCGTTTAAAACTTTTGAAGTATGCATATACCGGCTATCGGGATAAAAAACAAAAAAACAACTTCCGCCTTTTATTGCATCAATAATTTGTTTGTATTCGCAATGCGCCAATGCAGGACACCCAAAACTTCTGCCCATCATAGTTCCTTCATCGGCACGTTGTGCATTTACATACCAACTTCCGTGCATTACTATTTCTCTCGGGCGAACTTTATCATTAATCCCGGGTTCAACACCGTCAAAATGCATACTATAACCGGCTTTACCTGTATATGTTTCGGCAGTTACAAGAAAACCTAAAGAGCTCTTATTAGAGTTCATGAGGTTAGAAAAACTTGTGGCATATTCTCCGCCCGAATTTTTACCATGCGACACATAGGTATTAAATAAAATTTTTCCTTCAGCAAGATCAATTACATACAATCTTTTATTATGGCTGCTTTGGCTATAATCGCACACAGTTAAAATATTTGTTTTAGATAACATGCCCTTACTTAAAAGAAACTGATAACCTTTATAAGCATAAAAAAAGGCATTACGATTTAAGCCTAAAGAGTCTAAATTTATTTTATGATAAATAGAATCTACCAACCTGTTAATTATTGGCAATTCAGAACTGTTTGATAATAATTCAGGAAAATTTTTATCATTTGGATCTGGTTTGCTGTTTGATGACGGATTAAAGGAAAATAAACCAATAGAAAATAGCAACAGAAATCTTTTCATTAATAACTTTTTTTACGCAATATTGGATGGTAAGAAATTGATTAGCTAATTAATAATGCTAAAAGCAATTTTTTATTGTGTGTGCAAAAGTAAATCTTCTAAAAATAAGAAAGAAAATTGCCCAACTTCTTTAACATTTCGTAACTCACGATTGTTAGTTTTAAATATAATTAAATAAAAATTTATTAGGTTTATTGGTAATTAAATTCAGCTAAATTTCAATGCATTTATTGTTTACATTTTTTATGTAAAAACACTTATTAAATTGCGTATTTCTGACGTTGACAGAAAACCATCGGGTATATATGTTTGCATTTTATTAAAAATTTTTTAGAGCAGAATAAAATTAATTAGCAATTTATTTAAATCATGAATTCGAATATTTATTTATATGAAACCACATGTACTCACATTTTTTTTGATTATATTTTTTAATACTTATTGTTTTGCGCAAAGCGATCCTGAATTTCCCAGAGGTTTTATTATGTATTTAAAATTGCACAATGGCATGGTTACGAATTTTACTTCTTCTTCAGATCTGTATATTGGTGGCGTGCAATTAATACCTCAGTTTACAGTTGTTGAACATTTGCTGAGGGTTGGTGCAATTGCGGATGGATTTTATACTGATAAAAAATTACAAGCTGCTGCGGGTCCAACAATTTCCGTAAAAATAAAAACTTTTAATGCAGGATTTTTTGGAAGCATTGCTAATATAAATTTTCAAATAAATGATTTATGGGCAACAAATCATCATCGGCTTTTAGGCGGCGGAATTGTGGCAGATGTGGGAAACTTAATAACGTTTGGTATTACCGCGCATCGCGATTATAATTTAAATGCTTGGTGGTTTCAAAATGAATTAGGAATACGAATTAGCCAAAAGAAAAAAGTTGCTGAACCATTTAACCAATAAATTATTGTTATGAGCAGAGCGTTAGTTATAAGCGGCGGCGGCTCCAAAGGCGCTTTTGCAGTAGGAGTTTTAAAAGAATTAACTACCTTATATCCTGATCTTGATTTTGATATTTATGTAGGTACAAGTGCAGGCTCTCTTGTTGTTACACTTGCTTCACTTCATCAATACGATCTGTTAGCGCAAATTTACACCACTATCAAAACGCAGGATATTCTTGCAACTTTCAATATTGTTGACCGGTTAAATGAAGATTCTGTTTATAATGTTACACCTGCATGGAATTTAATCAACACATATTATCCTGATCAAAAATATACGCAGTTGCAGCAATCAGAAAAAAAAGTTTTTCTTACCACAACTTGTTTGCAAAATATGCAGTTAACCGTATTTACAAACGATGCGCAATCTATTAAGCCAACCAATTATACTGTTACACAAATTATTAATGCAGATCATTATCGCAAAGCACTTTTAGCGTCCGCCTGCGAGCCGGTGTTTATGCCACCGATAAAAGTAAACCTCCATGTGCCGGGAAATCCGAATCCAAATTTTCAATTTGTAGATGGTGGTGTAACCAAATATGCAGGTGTGCAAATGGCAATTGATGCGGGCGCCACAGAAATTTTCGTAATACTTTTGTCGCCGGAAAACACTGCGCCGGTGAATACAGAATTTACAACATTATTTTCTTTATTACAACAAACCATTGATATATTCACCACCGATGTTGGTAAAAATGATCTGTTAATCCCTGATCAATATAATGCTGCATTAGAATATATAAATGCAGTTAAACAAAAAATGATCTCCGCAGGATTAACTGAGAGCCAGGTGAATGATTTTTTTGATACAGATCAAATTTCAAATCCGTTTGAAAATAAATTGCCATTAAAAATATTTAAAATTCGTCCCGAGCAATTTTTAGGCGGCGGCCCCGGCGGACTTATTTTTGATCCGGCAGAAATGAAACAAATGCTTGCAAAAGGGCAAAACGCCACTAATCAGTTTATTGCATCTCTCGACCCAAAAGATATTACCTGGGCTTAACAAATTTTAAATAAACAGATAATTAAATACTTCAATAAACCAATATATTTTTGCAACGCACTTAAAAACAGTGCCATCGAATGCATTAAAACTGATTATTTACCGCTTCAACTTAATAAAATATCCTCGCCAATTTAGCTATATTTTTTTCCACTTTAATTAAATCCAGCATTAACAGCATTCAATTTCTAATTTAAAATTTAAAGCTGATAAAATTTACTGTTAAGTAAGTTATTGCTTTACGATAAAAGAATTGAATAAGTTTATATTTCGTAAAAAATTATGGATGCAGTAGTTTCGATAAAAAACAAACAAAAATTTAAAATGATGTAAGCAAATAGTCTTGCATATTGTATTAGTATTAGTAATAAAATGTACAAGAATACAACGATGCAGATGCAGAAAGATTTTTGCCATTACAAAAAAATAAATATTAAAATGACTAAAAAAAAGGAAAAAGAAAAACATAGGTCAAAAAATATTTCTCAACATGCCGCAAAAGGCACACTTGAAATCACCCGTTCAGGTATCGGCTATGTTGTTGTTGAAGACGAAAGCGGCGATGTTCTCGTTCGCCCAAACGATTTTAACACCGCACTCCACGGTGATACGGTGCGTGTAAAAATCACAAAACAAAATGCAATCAGCGGGCGCAAGGAAGGAAAAATTGTTGATGTAATTGAGCGCAAACAAACTGAGTTTATCGGCACGCTGCAACTCTCAACCAACTTTGCATTTTTTATTTGCGACAGCGATAAACCAATGCCCGACATTTTTATTCCGCTGGAAAAAATTAACGGCGCAAAAGATAAAGAGCGTGTTGCAGTGCGTTTGGTGAAATGGGAAAAAGGTGATAAAAAACCAGAAGGCGAAGTGATAAGCGTTTTAAAAGCCGAAGATGAAAATGATTTTGCAATGAAAGAATTGATTGCTGAAAATGGCTTCCCGCTTAGCTTTCCCGAAGATGCTTTGGAAGACGCAAACCGTTTGCCAACCACGGCTTCACAATCCGAAATAAAAAAGCGAAAAGACTTTCGTGAGGTTCTCACCTTCACGATTGACCCAATTGATGCGAAAGATTTTGATGATGCAATTTCTATTCGTTCAATAAAACATGGTTTGTATGAAATTGGTGTTCACATTGCAGATGTGAGTCATTTTGTTGAGCCGGAAACTTCGCTTGATGAAGAAGCGTACAAACGTGCAACATCAGTATATCTTCCTGATAGAGTGAACCCGATGTTGCCTGAACAAATTTCCAATGTGCTTTGTTCTTTAAGACCAAATGAAGATAAATATACATTCGCTGCAGTGTTTCAAATCAACACAAAAGCAGAAGTAAAAAATTCATGGCTGGGCAAAACCATCATCCATAGCAATCATCGTTTTAATTATGAAGAAGTGCAGCAAATCATCGAAACAAAAGAAGGAATTCATGCAGAAGAAGTTTTATTGCTCAATAACATCGCTCAAAAATTAAGGAAGAAACGTTTTGCAAAAGGCGCAATAAATTTTTCATCGCAGGAAGTAAAGTTTCAATTAGATGAAAAAGGGAAACCAATTGGTATCATAATAAAAGAAAGCAAAGAAGCGCATCAGTTAATTGAAGAGCTTATGTTGCTTGCAAACAGAACCGTAGGCGAAACTGTTTCCAAAATAAAAGTAAATAAAAAAGAATTGCCTTTTCCATATCGTGTGCACGATCAGCCGGATGAACAAAAGCTGTTGCCGTTTATTGCATTTGCAAAAAAATTTGGCCATACATTCGACACAAGTTCTCCCGAAAAAATTGCAGAAAGTTTCAACACAATGCTTGCCGATGTTCAGGGCAAACCCGAGCAGCATGTACTCGAGCAGCTTGGCATTCGTACGATGGCAAAAGCAATTTACACATCAAAAAATATTGGACATTACGGTTTGGGTTTTGAAAATTATTGTCATTTCACTTCGCCCATCCGCCGCTATCCTGATGTGCTGGCGCATCGCATTTTACAATCTGTTTTAAACGGCAAACCTGAGTTCGATAAAAAGATGGAAGAGAAATGCAAGCATTGCAGCGAACGCGAACGTGCGGCAATGGATTGCGAGCGTGCTGCCAATAAATACAAGCAGGTTGAATACATGAAAGATTTTTTGGGCGATGTGTTTGAAGCGGTGGTGAGCGGTGTTGCCGGTTTTGGTTTTTGGGCAGAAACGGTGGCGCATAAATGCGAAGGTTTGGTGAGCGTAAATACGCTGAGCGATTATGATGATTTTCGTTTAATTGAAACCGATTATGCGTTGGTTGGTCGCCGCAGCGGGCGCAGCTTTCGCATTGGAGATAAAGTGCTGGTGCGGGTTGTAGCCGCTAACTTAGATAAACGCCAGTTGGATTATGAGTGGCTTTTAGAAGGCGCAAAAGCCAATCGTGAAATAGTAAAGTATAAGCGAAAGAAGAAATAAATTTTTTATGTTGCGAGCTGTGGTTTTTCATGGTATCGGTTGTTGCGTCGCACACTTGTGCTGTTGGGAGTTTGGTCGGCAATGAATTATAAGATGGCATTAATAGATTCGTCTTTAAGAGCAAATGAAAATGTAAAGTCTAAATCAGTTATATACTTTAATGCCACCAATTTATTAAACACTGATTTTTCTTCTTTCAAGAGAAAATTTATATAATTCTCTATGGTTATTTCATAATTTCTTATTACTGGAAATGCCAATATATGAGTAATAAAAAAATAACTATAAAATCCATATTGTTGCATTATCCTCTCTGAATGTTCTGTGAACCTTATTACTGGATTTTTAGTATCTTCTTCTGACATAAATATTGCCGTAACCTTTGGGCGGCAATAAAATACAGGATAATCTCCTATGCCATATCTTGCAAATTCGCGTATAAAATCAAATTGAGAGTTCAAAGCATCTCCAACACTTTGACTTCTTTCTTCCAAAAAAACTTTGTAAACTCCTCTTTTAAATTGTTTTGTAAACAAATATTGAAAATCGCTAAGTAATCTATATTTATATTTTGGTTTAATACTTTGTTTTATTAAATCGTAATCAAAATATTCTGATTTGAATCTAGGAAATTTTCGCGCTTTATTTATTTGACTTAAAAGAAACATCCTTGATATGTTCAATGGCTCTTTAAGAGCTAACTCTACTGATGGTAAATTTGGTTGTTTCGAACCAAAATATAAATTACAATAGTCACAAACATTTTCGCAGGTTCGCTGACCACCCAACGATTTTGGAAAAATATGAGCAATTCGTGTAAAACTAACCTTTGGTTCTTTTTCTTTACACCATATACAAACCTTATTCATCGAACAAAAATATTAAATTCATAAACCACTGTACATATTTTACTTAATAGACAGCGATCTTAAAAATTTTAAACTAATAATTTATTCACAAGAGATGCCTGTCTTCGCAGGCATCATAATTAAAGTTCAAAAGCCAAAGCCACAGTAGTAGAAAAGCTCAATCAGGGCAAATGAACAAATGGGCTGTACATCATTTGTTCTTGATTTTTTCTTTGGTTCGTTTCTTTTGCATCAAGGCAAAAGAAATGAGCAACAAAAATCCTCCGCCGTTGTTGCATGTTTGCAAGTATGAGCTCCACTCCGGTGTTGTAAGCAAAAGAAACTCACTCGATGAAATGATTGAACTTGCTGATAAAAAAGACTGGCAGGAACTTGATGACCTGAAAGATGAATCGCTAAAAAATTTTTTACACGAGTGCAGTATAAATTTATGTGCCGAAGATGTTTGGAATATCTTTAATTCAACCGGACTTATCGGCATTAAGTTAGATAAAAAAAGAATTGCCGGAAAAGAGATTATTAAAATTATTCAGAATAAAGAAAATAAAAATGAAGACGAAAAAAATCTTCTGTATGCGAAGGCTGCAAATAACAGGTATTTTTTCATTTTTAAAATCAGTATTACTACGCAGTAAATTATAAAAATCTTTTCTGCTGCGCGGGCTCATGTGCTTAATATCAATCAAAATTCTTTTTCCGTTTTTTGTTGAAAGCAGATTTTTAATTACTTCAATTCCCAATTTATTTATGCCAAGATTAATGCCTTCTTCCTGATCAAAAAATACATTCATCATTCTGTTTAAACTGCGTGCGTGCCCGCCAAGCCCATTCCATGCATGATGACAAAAAGTGATGAATAACGGAGGATGTTCCCAGTTTTTCATGTCTTGAATATTTGCCATATAACCGGAAAGCGACATTAAATTATCTGCATCTTTTTTATGTGTGCTTGTTTGTTTATTAAAAAATTCTTCGAGATGCGGAGCATTATATAAACTATGCATTCCTTCAATACTTATAATGATGCATAATGTGTTGGGCTCATTTTTTAATGCAGCTTCAATTTGTGCATAATTATTTACAATGCACAGAGTATAACCACCCTCGCCTTTTTTACCATTGGATTTTTTTAGAAATTCATATTCAGGTTTTAAAAGATCGTTATAATAATCGGTTGTATCAAATTTGCAAAAAATTAAATCTTCAATACTAAAACCGGTAAGCATATTAAGCACTTCATTTGTGATAGTGCCTGTAAAAGGTAATTTTTTTGAAGTAGCTAATTTTTTAAAAAATTGTGTATGAGCGGAATTGTTATTTTGATTCATTATAAAAAGGCCTTTCTCGGGCGGTGTTATAGAAATAATTGCTATGCGATGACCACCGGAAAACAAATTATCAAAATTTGATTGAGTAGCTAACCGTATTTCAATTGCTTTTTCAATTATACCAGAAAAGTGGACTTTGCGCAAGGGAGGTACAATTTATTCAACTCAGTCTAAAGCGGAAGTTTTACGTATAGCAATGTGCCAAATTGTACATCATCGTGCACAATTAGGCGTATTTCTGCGTTTGTTAAATATTCCAATTCCGGGTAGTTATGGGCCGAGCGCTGATGAATCTAATTTTTAATTTTTGAACAGATAATTATAGTGCATGCAAATAATTATGGCACGAATTTTCCTTTGGTTTTTATAATTAAATCTTACAAAAATGAAAAACAAACAAGGGAAACTTTTTCAGATTATAGAAATTTTATTTGTGAATTTATTAATTCATACATATAGTTTTTCTCAGAGCACTAATCCGGCTCAAACTACTACTCCGGCTACAAATAACAAGGCAGATACAAACAACCTTGCACCGGCTAAAGAGTCGCAAATGACACAACCGCCTGCAAACGGAATGCGCGTTATTAATAATGGCCAAGAAGCGCTGAACAACGGGCAAGCGGCAATACAAGGTGTGCCAATAGAAGATAATAAAAAGGCTTCCGTTCCGGATAAAAATCAACCGGCCAATAATTCAAAAGACAGTTTAATAAAAACGCCGCCGCAGAATTGAATACAAGTAAAACACGTAAAATGTTTAAACAAATATGATGACATCATTTGTTAATTAATCTAAAGATATTTCAGCCATAGCTCTTTATGTTCTGTTTTATATTTTCCAAACCAAACACAAGGTTTATATAAAATTAAAACAACTACTATCCATACTAAGTAAATTGCCCACAGCGGCAAACCACTTTCTATACCTTTCGGTCTTCCAAAAGTTCCTGATGCAAAATCTAATTGCGACCAATGGAAGCCTTGCAAAAGTATAACGGCAAGCATAATGAAATGTATAAAAAAAAAGTGAACAAGAAAATAAAATAAGGGTACTTTGCCATACACAGATAAAATTTTAATGAATTTATTTTTTGATTTTTCTGTAAACGCAAGAATTAAAAACATTGTTCCTAAAGTGATTAAACAAAACAATAAAGAAGGCGGATATTTTGTAACATTCATAAAAGAGAGAAATGTAAAAACAGCATCTTTTTGAAAAGACCAATTCACTGAATCGCCGTAAATATTTATAAATCGAATTATAATAAATAAAACCAAAGCGCTTAATCCAATTTTCAGAAATAAACTTTTTCTTTTTTCATCAGGCAATTCAAAAAACTTGCCGGATGCAAAACCAATCAGCATAATGCCAAGCCACGGAATGGGTGGATAACCCATGATGAAAACAGAATGCGAAATGGGGGATGCACCCGGTAAAAAAAACGGTGATAAAATGGTTTGTAAAATGGAATTTTTTTCAAACGGAATAAATGCAAAAAGGTTATGGCAAAATATTATGAGCAGCCCAATAAAGCCAATTATTTTTAACGGCAGTTTCAGCAATAAACCAAGAATAATAAAACCAAAACCAATGGTTGCAATTACTTCAAAAATAAAAGTATGAAAACCGAAATCGAAAAACAAGGCAAAATTTACAACCATAAATTCAAGCAGTATCAAATACAATCCGCGTTTCAGTAAAAAATTTCTGCTCAATAAAATGGTATTATTTTTTTTAAGAGAAATGTATGCAGATGTGCCGGCAAGAAAAACGAAGATAGGCGCACATAAATAAGTTATCCAGCGTGTAAAAAATAATACAGGAGTAGTAGTTGATAAATTCGTTGGGCTTTGTGTGATTGAATTTACATGCATCATATCCCGCACATGATCTAATGCCATTATAATCATTACAAAACCTCGTGTGCAATCAATACTATAAATTCTTTTCATACAAGAAAAATAACAATTATTTGTTCAGCTTAATTTATCTTTTTCATTGCCATTGCCAAATGCAATCAGGAACGCAGTTCCGCTAAAAGCCAAAGCATCAAATGCACTGGACACTTTGTTACCTCTATCTGCAAAAGGATTTGCAATAGCTGATGGAATAATGCTGATTTATGCGTTCGAACTTTAAGTTATTAAATTATCGGTTGAAGCTCCATACACATGTAGCTTTTCTTTATCAACTTCAATTTCCTTTTCAAAAATTAATCCAATTCTTTTGAGTAACTTAATGGAACTTATATTTTCAGGAACAGTTGTAGCAAAAATGTGTGCGAAGTTGTGTTCGCGAATTAATTGATTTAAAACAACCTTTGTAGCTTCATAAGCGTATCCTTTTTTACAAAAGTTTGGCAGGAAGGCAAAACCAATGTCGTGATGTTCCAAATAATCTCGTTTAATGTAAGTTACTATTCCAATTTTGTCTTGATTTTCCTTAAGTTTCACTACCCAATAAAATATATTTTTATCTTCTAAAATTTTTTGAATGTAAGCAATAGCCTCAACTTTTGATGTGATGTTTCTATTTCCAATAAACTTAACCCAGCCTTCGGTATTGACTAATTCAAGGATGAAGTTGTCATCGGTTATCGTCAAAGGTTTTATCCATAGCCGAGCTGTTGTTAAGTAAGATTGAGCGTGCATGTTTGAATAAATTTGTCTTTTGTGTTGTTGATATTAGTGTTTGCGCATTATTTTGAAAAGTAATAAACAAATGGAAAATTAAAGAAATAATGGATTTTAAATTATTGATGCATGCTAACTGTTATTGAAAAGTGTTTTGTGCTTTTGCAGTTTGTGAATAAAATCATACTGCAATTTTCATCACCCACGGCAATATGTGAAAATATCGCTCCTGACATGATAAAGAAAAAGCCTGCATACGCCCATTCTTTTAGTAAAGGAAATTTTGGAACAAGCACTGCTATAACACCCAAAATTTTCCAAACACCCAGCAATGTTAAAAGATAAACAGGATAGCCTAAATGTATTATCATATCTACTCCGCCTTGTCCCGCTTTCATTTTGATTAACTGTCCCGTTGCAGTTGCTACCATTCCTAATGCAAGCCAGATAGTAGCAATCCAATAGATAATTTTATTTCTCTTCGTCATAACGTGTTATTTTAATTTGCTTACAATGTCTTGCAACCGGTTATGTGCCCAGTTTATACCTTGGGCAAAAGGTAACTTCAACACCTGGTCTCTTTGTGCAACCGATTCATAAATTGTGTGCATAACAAGTTTGCTGATGTCGTCAGTAAGTTGTTCAAATTCATAAATCTCAAGCTGAACACCAAAAGTCGTATTTACCATTTCAAATGTGCGAATGATTTTCCGGTTTGGGCTAAATTCATGAATTACACCATTGGCACCAAAAACTTTGTTTCCTTTAGCATCGGTTGTTTCAAATTGATAACTGCCATGCTTTTTGCTTTCAAGTTTTAATACTTTCGTTTCCATCCATTGCTCAACAATGCCGGGCTCTGCATATGCTTTAAAAAGTAATTCCAAAGGCAAATCAAATTCCCTTGTTATCACTAATTCTTGTTTGCCTTCTTCGGCATTGATTTTTGTTTTTTGTTCCATATTATTCTATTTTTTTGGTTTATATTTTTTCATTATGGTTTCTAATTTATTAAACCTGTCATCCCACATTTTTGCAAAAGGCACTAACCATTCAGCTATTTCTTTCATTTTGTTAGGATTGAAGTGATAATAAATTTCCCTGCCTGATTGCTCTTGCTCTAGAAGCCGGCATTCAGTAAGGATTTGAATATGCTTTGAAATAGTTTGTCTCGATGAACCAAAGCTGTCGGCTATAGCTCCCGGTGTCATAGCCTGTAAAGCAATCAAAGACAAAATAGCTCTTCTTGTTGGGTCTGCGATTGCCTGAAAAATGTCTCGCCTTGTTTTCATTTATGCAGTTATTTGACTGCAAATATAATGCAGTTATTTGGTTGCACAAATTTTTTGCTGTTTTTTTGATATCTCATCAAACCTTCTGCTGGAGATGAAATAGCATGGCGTTAAGTTTTTGTCAAACGCCAAATTAATGCTCCTTTTGAAGTTGATTTTATTTCAGCAATGAAGAAGTATCAGGGGTTGTTGTTCCTGCTACCCTGTTTATTGAAAAGTGTTTTGTGCCTTTGCAGTTTGTGAAAAAAATAATGCAAAAATCATAACTGCAATTTTCATGTTGAGTTTTATTTTCACGATAAATTTTTTTTGAAGAAATTGTTTGATGAAGAAACTTTTGAATAATGACAATACCTTCCAAATTTCAAAACTAAAATTTTAAAAATGCAAGCCATATAATGAAAATTAGTTGAGTAATAAAAGCGTCCATCTTTATAGAGGGAACGCTTTTTAAATAAAAATTTAAAAACTTTATCTTGCTAAAATCATCTTCTTTGTATCAATCAATTTTCCATCAATCAACAAATATTGATACATTCCGTTTGTTAATTCACTTCCATAAATAATTTGTTTGCCAAAGCCCGATGAAGAAATAGTATAAGTTTTTAAAGTATGACCTGAAACATCACTTACCATTAATTGTGCATTATGAAAACTTGAAGGAATACAATAGCTGATAGAGGAGCTGCGCATCACCTATAGAAGCCGTTGTGTTTGAAGAAGCCGAAGCACTAGACTCCGTAGAATTAGCTGAAGTGCTGCCTTTGCCTACATTTGCGGTATTATTCCTGCACATGCAATTAATAAACATGCTGCAAAAGAATTGAGAAGAAAAATTTTAAGTGTTGCATAAAATAAAATTTAAAAGTTTATACATTATTGTTTTTGTGCTGCACCCATCATATTACCAAACATTAAATTGCTTTTTGATTCAGTATAACCGCTTGGAATTTTAAACATTAATGCCGGGAACGATTCTTTTTCAGCTTTTGTTAGTTGCATCGTCATTGAATAATCTTTGCTGTCGCCACTTGTCATCTTTACAAAAAATCCGCCGCAGCCGGCATCATTCAAAGCTTTCGCCATAGGGGTGTTACGTTTTGTAACATGACTTTTTTCAGAAATTGCAGTTGTAGTTATTCCTTTTTTTGCGTCCAGTCGTGGAGCGTCTTTAGGAGCTTGCGTTGTCAATTCCATATTTTTTTGTTCAACAAAACCTTTCTTAGAGAAGACAACTTCGGTATCTCATTCATTGGTGCTGCAAGTTGGTCTGAAGAAGTTGTCCAGTAAGAAGCCATGTCGTGAAAAGCCCGACTGCCTATAATGTGAACACCGGCTTGCCAAAGTGTTTTTTCAATCCAGTCAAGTGCTGATTTGTCCATTGTCCGAAGAAGCCAGTCATCTCACCGTTTGGACCACTTATAAAACCGTTAGCAGAAATAGACATTTTTAAAACTAATTTTCTTATTTGTTATTTATTTTTTGTCAGTTTGTTTCTTGTAGAAAATGTTTGGATTAGTAGGTCGTCCAAGCATTGCAGCAAACCGCATGTTGTGCGGTCGTGTTACTGTTAATAGACAAATGATAAGACTGTATTTTTATTCCTTGTTGCCTGGATATTTTGAGCCAGCCCCAAAAAATACTTCAATGGATTTGATCTTCCCTGTACTGCTAAAACTAAAAACATCAACGTTGCGAACAACTTTGTCATCTACAGTAATTATCTGAACCAGCAGCATCAGATCATCACCGTTTTCAACCATTTTAATATAGTTAACCTTTTTAATAAATTTGGCTGTTCCCCAACATTTCTCTTTGAATTTGTCTACGGAGATATGGTCATCGTTGTTGGGACTGGTGAAAGTGAAGCCATCAGCAAACTGGGCTGCCACGGCGTTCCAATCCTTTCTTTCAAAACCTGAATAGTAGGCCTTGACTACTTTTTCTTTCTCTGTGCTTTGTGCATCACTACTGGCAGCCACGTAGATTAAGAGGAGGCATATTATAAGCCGTATCATAATAATGTTTTAATTGGTGATTTGATTTAAAATCTCATTTAAAGACAAGCTGCGTAAAGCCATATTTTTTGCCCTTTGTAATGAGTGACTTGTCAATAAATTATAAAAAAATATCATGCTATATGTCAAAACGGGCAATATACTCTTTTCAGTTTTTAGTCCTCCATTTTTATTTGTCAAGTTAATGCTTTGCAGTCTGTATGATGTTAGCACTGTAGCCGTAGCATTCTGACTAACTGTAAGATTTCGGGTTTAAAAAAATCAATGCCTGCAATCCTAAATCTTCGCTGGTGATTTCAAATTTAGTATTGATTTGCTGTTGCAAAAAGCTGTTGATTTGTTTATCGCATTCTGTAATTTTTTTTGAAAGAACTGATAGCTTTCAAACTCCTGCTTTAAACAAAAGATATAATCTTTTCTGTTATTGCCTTTGAGGGCTTTTGCAATCTCTTCTTCACTTTTACGGCAATTAAAATGCCTGTGCTTTGCAAGTTCTGCAGGGTTGAGATTGCCTCTGCAGATACCTTCTATAATGGCAAGTACGATAAGATTGCACACATCTTTTACTACTACATTTAACCTGAAGTTGAGCAGCTTTAAATATTTTTGCATCTTGTGAGTGGCTTCCACGCTCTGCTGAATCCAGTTGCTTCTTTGCCTCGAATAAGTTGTGAGTGTTTCTGTTGTTTCATCAGGCAGAAAGCTTCCGCTCAAAAGCCCAATGCTGTGTAACTTTTGTATCCACCTGTCATCTTTTACATCTGTCTTTTTGCCACGAATGTTTTTGGTGAATTTGCTGTTGCAAAGCGTAACATCAAATCCCTGCCTTGTAAGTTCTACATACAGGTTTTGCCAGTAGCTGCCTGTGCTTTCCATGGCTACGTGTGTAATGCCATGCTGTTTTAAATGATTACAAATATTTACTAAATCATCTGCATATACGCCGAACTCCTGCACATCTTTGTCGCCCTGCCCTACGGCTACAAAGTGAGACCCGCTGCCAATGTCAATGCCTGCACAGTGTGAATTGATAATGTTCATTTCTATTTTTGCCATACTAATTTTTTTGATGATGATAAAAAATTGGCTCTAAGAAAATGCACCTATCAACTTATAAATTATTCTGAACGGGGTTGCCAATAAATGCGCACCACCACTGAATTCATAAACTCTCCAGTTTAAATGGAGTTGTACATTTCAACCAAAATGACGCACGGGGTTGTGAGCCACCAATGCTTAAAGGGGGGGATGACGCACAACGTTCAGGGCTTGGCGATGGGCCGGAAATTTTAACGCCCAGCCCGAGAACCGAAGCTCAAATAAATTACTGCAGTTGAAGGTAACAAAAAACTGCTGATCAGAGTTCCGTCGCGCTATAAGCTGAAGCAGATAAATGATTTGCTGCTCGGGCAGGGCAACGTTCTGCCAACCTATTGCCAAACCTATTGTTTGACCCATCCTGAAAAAAGTTGTACCGCGCTGAATACAAAAAAATTACTAAATAAATGAAAGATAATTGAATTGTTTGCCCATTATTTTTATATCATCAGCCTGCAGCCAGTTATGCAAAACGGTGGCATAAACATTTTTAAAATCTATTTGATATTTTAAATCACCATCCTGCAAATCATTCAAATTCGGCATCGCATTTATAATTCCTTTTTGCTTTAAACCGCCGCTTATTAAAAACATATTATTTGCTGTGCCATGATCGGTGCCGCCACTTGCATTTTGCGAAACCCTTCTGCCAAATTCGCTGAAAGTGAAAAGCAGTACATCGTTAAAGCGATTGTTATCTTTTAAATCTTTTATAAAAGCGACAACAGCATCGTTCATTTGCTTAAACAAACGCGATTGTACGGTTTGCTGGTTTACATGCGTATCAAAACTGCCTAAGCTGATGTAATAAATTTTTGTGTTGATGTCTGAAAAAATTAATGAAGCAATGGTTTTTAAATTGCTGCCGAGCTCTGTTTTTGGATAATCGCCGCTTGACGGATGCAATATGCTTTGCCCGAAAATATAATCGGCGCTGCTTAAGGTTTCTGCCATTGTTTTATAGAGATAATCTACCGGTTGTTCATGATCTGAATTTTGAACTGCATGATTTTTTGCAAGGTCTTTAAAATATTGTTCATTGCTTGTATTGTAGAGCCGGCGCGGATCTTTTAATGCAAGCCCTTTTTGATTTTCACCTTTTAAAGCAAGACTGAGTAGGTCGTCAATTTCCAGAGCTTGTGTTGGTTTATCGCAGCCGCTGCATTGCGCATCGAGATAACGGCCAATCCATCCGGTTTGTAAAAATTGATTGCTGTCGCTCGCTGTTTGCCAAATGTCCATACTTCTGAAATGACTTCTGTCAGGATTTGGATAACCAACATTATTTAAAATGCCGAGGCTTCCATCATCAAATAAACTTTTGAATCCGATTAATTCAGGATGCAGTGCAGCTTCATCTGTTAGCAACAAAGATTTTTCTTTTTCAATGCCGAGCTTCGGACGATTTTTATAATAAATGTCATTGCTAACCGGGATCACAGTATTCAAACCATCGTTACCCCCACTAAGTTGTAAAACAACAACAACTTTATTACCCGGCGGCACCATTACAAAATGATTTTTTTCAAATGCCTTTAAAAATTTCGGCACTAAAAAAGATGCAGTGGCTAAAGAACCTGCCTGTAAAAATTGTCTGCGTTTTAGTAACATATAAATAAATTATGAGTCAAAAAGAATAAAATAACTTTTGGAATTTTTTAAACTTTCAAAAAGTTCAGCACAATTGATATTCCGGTGTGCTCATTAATGCAATTGTTATCGTTTTAATATAATCTTCGCGGGTTTTTGATGAGCTTATTTCCATTGCAACATCTTCTTTAACTGAACCTGTTAGCGTTTGCAGAATGAAACTTTGCAATGCCTGATACAACTGGTTTTTAGGTGCATTAGTAAATTGATTTAAATACACATTCCAATTTATATTTGCCAAAACCTGAAAACCGCCTTTGCTAATTGCGTTGTTATTTTTTTGATTAAAGCTAAAGGCATTGTCTCCCTTCATTCCCATTTGCACGTCGTCATCAGGTTTTGTTGTAAGATAAAATTCTTCATCATTTTTTATTAATTGCGGAAGGCGTAAACGCAACATAAGTGTGGAACTATCAATCCATGTTTTTCCGCCAGGCCAGCCGGCAACATTTGGAGGATAAAATAAAATTTGCCCCAGCGCTTTTTCAAACAATAACTGAATGTCTGCATTTTCCAATTGCATTGGCAACGCTCTTCTTATTCCCACCAATAATTCAACAGGGGATTTTATGTGTGTTGCAATATTTTTTTCATCATAAAACCAGTCGCTGATAAAAATTTCTTGCATTAAATTTTTTATATCATAATTGCTTTTATAAAATTTATCAGCAAGCCAATTAACTTTTTCTTCATCAACATTTTCATTTACAAAATATCGGTATATTTTTTTTGTGATGAATTTTGCCGTTGCTTTTTGTTCAAGCAAAATATTTAGTACATCATCTCCGTCAAAATTTCCTGATTTACCAAGAAATGTTTTTTCTCCGTCGTCATGCAATAATTTACGAAAAACAAATTCGCCGTCGAGATTGAAACCCCAGCCTGTAAAGGCTCTTGCAGCTTCTTTCACATCTGTTTCGGTATAATTGCCACGACCCATTGTAAATAATTCCATTACTTCTCTTGCAAAATTTTCGTTGGGATGTTGTTTTTGATTTTGCTGATTATTTAAAAAAGCAAGCATGGAGGCGCTTTTACTTACTGCCTTCAATAAATCGCCAAAATTTCCAAGAGCGTTATTTCTCACTTCATCTAATAATAATTGCTGATAATAGGAATGTAAATTTCTGCAAGCAAAATGCCCGTGCCAAAAAAAGGACATTTTTTCTAAAAGCTGTGCATCGCTGTTTACCATTTCATTCATCCATGCAATATTGAGATTTTTTAAATCTTCTTCCTGCGCGCGGCGTATTTCCCTTCTTTTTTGAAAAGATAAATTTTTAAATGCTTGCGACATATTTATACCATCTGCGCCAGCCAATGTTTTTTTTATTTCGTTTTCCGCTACATTAATTGCAGCAGGTTTTCTTAAAGAATTTTTTTCAATTATCTCATATATTTTTTGAGGTTGCTCATCAGTAATTATAGACATATCTTTTACAGATACTCCAAAGCCTGAACGCCACAATAAATGCTGATTTTTTGTTTGAAGATTGTTCAAGAAAAAACTTTGTTAAATTGACTGAATATAGCAATGTAAGTTTAAATAGATTTATTTAATTGAATAAAAAATAAAATGCATTAAATCGTAAAGGCGCGTTGTAATTTAGCTGCATGTACCAATACCTAAAAGCGTTACATATCATTTTTATTGTTACCTGGTTTGCTGGATTATTTTATATGCCACGCCTTTTTATTTATAACACTGAAGCAGGAAATGCAACCCAAGAAGCTAAACAAATTTTACGACAACAATTTGCAATTATGATGAAAAGATTATGGTTTGGGATAACCTGGCCTTCCGCAATTATAACAATTATTTTAGGACCGCTGGTAATGTTTTTTGGCGGATGGAATAAAGTTTTATTTCAGCCCGAAGGAAGATGGTTATTAATTAAATTAATTTTTGTTTTGCTTTTATATTTTTATCATTTTTCGCTGCATAAAATTTTCAAACAGCAGTTAAATGGCATTTTTAAATATTCGTCGCAACAGCTTCGCATTTGGAACGAAGTAGCAACTATTTTTTTAATTGCAATTGTATTTTTAGCAGTTGTAAAACAAAGCATCAGTTTTATTTGGGGATTGACCGGATTAATATTATTCATTATTTTATTGATGAGTGCAATAAAAATTTATAAAATAATGAGATCGAAAAAATAGTGTTTAATTCACTTGTTGCGATGTCTACTCATTTCCTATATTTCTTACCTTTGCACACTTTTAATTAAGATATAAGGCATTTGTTTATGCATGTGAAGTATAAAGAATTTTCAGGATTGAATTTGCCTGCAATCGAGCAGCAAGTTTTAGAAAAATGGAAAGAAACAAATGCATTTGAAAAAAGCGTTGAATTGCGTGATGGGGCGCAAAACTTTGTTTTTTATGAAGGTCCGCCCAGCGCTAACGGCATGCCGGGAATTCATCATGTTATTTCAAGAACTTTAAAAGATTTGGTTTGCCGTTACAAAACGATGAAAGGTTTTCAGGTAAAACGCAAAGGCGGATGGGACACGCATGGATTGCCTGTTGAGCTTGGCGTAGAAAAAGAATTAGGAATTACAAAAGAAGATATCGGCAAAAAAATTTCTGTTGAAGAATACAACCAAAAATGCCGTGAAGCTGTATTACGTTACAAACATAAATGGGATGAGCTAACACAAAAAATGGGTTATTGGGTTGATTTAAAAAATCCTTATATAACATTCGATAATAAATACATAGAAACGCTTTGGTGGCTGCTAAAACAATTATATGAAAAAGATTTGCTTTATGAAAGTGTAAGCATTCAGCCTTATTCGCCTGCTGCAGGAACAGGTTTAAGTTCGCATGAATTAAATCAGCCCGGCACTTATAAAGATGTAAAAGATACGAGCGTTGTTGCAATGTTTAAGGCAATAAAAAATGAAAAGAGTAAATTTTTGTTTGATGTAATTGAGAAATCAGAAATCTTTTTTCTTGCCTGGACAACCACTCCATGGACACTTCCATCCAATCTCGGCTTGGCTGTTGGGCCAAATATTGATTATATTTTAATAAAAACTTTCAATCCTTACACACATCTTCCAATAAATGTAATTCTTGCAAAGGGTTTATTGCATATATATTTTAAACCGGAAGGAGAAAACGGAGATTTTGAAAATTACAACTCCCTCCCCACTCGCGGAGAGGGAAAAGGTGAGGTACTTCCATGGAAAATTCTCGCAGAATTTATCGGCAACGAATTAGAAGGCATTTCTTACGAACAATTACTTCCATTCGAAGCAAACAAAGCTGATAACCCAAATGCATTTAAAGTTTTAATGGGCGATTTTGTTACAACCGAAGAAGGAACCGGAATAGTTCACACTGCGCCAGCCTTTGGTGCAGACGATTTTAAGATTGGAAAAAAATATGACATTGGCATTTTAACGATGGTTGATAAACAGGGAAAATTTGTGGAAGGATTGGGCGAGTTAAGTAATCGTTATGTAAAAAATTATACATCCGATCCCGATTATGAAGATGTGAATGTTGACATCTGCATAAAATTAAAAAAAGAAAATCGCGCTTTTAAGGTTGAAAAATACGAACACAGTTATCCGCATTGCTGGCGCACCGATAAACCCATTTTATATTATCCGCTCGATGCATGGTTTATTAAAACCACTGCCTGTAAGGAACGGATGATTGAATTAAACAACACAATAAATTGGAAGCCAAAATCAACAGGGGAAGGTCGCTTTGGTAATTGGCTTGAAAATATGGTTGACTGGAATTTAAGCCGCAGCCGTTTTTGGGGAACGCCTTTACCTATTTGGAAAACTGAAGATGGAAATGAAGAAATTTGCATTGGAAGTATTGATGAATTGAAACAAGAAATTGAAAAAGCAGGTGATTTAAATAAATCAGCAATCAGAAATCAGCAATCAGAAATCGATCTTCATAAACCTTTTGTTGATGAAATAATATTAGTAAGTAAATCAGGCAAGTCAATGAAACGCGTTCCTGATTTAATTGATGTTTGGTTTGATAGCGGCGCAATGCCCTATGCTCAATGGCATTATCCTTTCGAAAATAAAAATTTAATCAATAAACGCAAGGCGTTTCCTGCAGACTTCATCGCCGAAGGTGTAGATCAAACCCGGGGCTGGTTTTATACTTTACACGCGATTGCTGTTTTATTGTTCGATAGCGTTGCTTACAAAACGTGTGTAAGCAATGGTTTGGTGCTTGATAAAAATGGCGTTAAAATGAGCAAGCGTCTGGGAAATGTGGTTGACCCTTTTAAAACTATCGAAACTTTCGGCGCTGATGCAACTCGCTGGTATCTTATCACCAATGCTTTGCCCTGGGACAATTTAAAATTCGATTTAGAAGGCATAAAAGAAGTGCAGCGCAAATTTTTCGGTACTTTATACAATACTTATCAGTTTTTTGTTTTGTATGCAAATGTGGATGGTTTTGCTTTTAAAGAAGATTATATTCCATTAGAAAAAAAACCTGAAATTGACCGATGGATCTTATCATCCTTAAATTCCTTAATAAAAAAAGTAACTGAAGCAATGGATGAATATGAACCAACTATTGCCGGAAGATTAATTGAAGAATTTTTAGATGAACATTTAAGCAACTGGTATGTTCGGCTTTGCAGAAGAAGATTTTGGAAAGGCGAATATGGCGAAGATAAAATTGCTGCCTATCAAACTTTATACGAATGCCTCGAAACGGTTCTGCAGTTAATGGCGCCCATTTCTCCGTTTTTCAGCGATGCAATTTTTCTTAACTTAAATAGAATAACCAACAGATTTAAGGCAGAATCAATTCATCACACAAATTTTCCTGCAGTTAATAATTCAGTTATTAATACTGAACTTGAAGAAAGAATGCAATTAGCACAAACTATTTCGTCTTTAGTATTAGCACTTAGAAAAAAGGCGAATATTAAAGTTCGTCAACCACTGCAAAAAATATTAATACCGGTTTTAAATGATGAAATGAAACTTCAATTTGAAAAAATCGAAGACCTTATAAAGGCAGAAGTAAATATAAAACAAATTGAATATATTGCAGATACCGAAGGCATCATCAAAAAAAAGATCAAACCTAACTTTAAAATTTTAGGCAATAAATTGGGCGCTAAAATGAAATTAGCCAGTGCAGCCATCAGTCAATTCAGTCAAAATGATATTTCGACTATAGAAAAAAACGGAAAATTTGATTTACATTTTAATGGTGACTTAATTCCATTGTTATTGGAAGATGTAGATATTTCAGCCGAAGATATTCCCGGCTGGAGCGTTGCAAATAAAAACGGTTTAACTGTAGCCTTAGATATTGCACTTACAGATGCGCTAAAAAAAGAAGGCGAAGCCCGCGAATTTGTAAATCGCATTCAAAATATAAGAAAAGAAAGCGGTTTTGAATTAACTGATAGAATATTAGTAAATGTTAACGATAATACTTCAATTAAACAATCTTTAATTGAATATAAAAACTATATTTGCGCCGAAATTTTGGCAGATAACATACACTTTATGCCTGAATTGCCGCACGGCATTGAAATTGAAGTGAATGATACTTTGCTTAAAGTAAGTGTAAATAAAAAAGGATAAACTGTATGGCTACAAAAAAATCTGTTCCTCAAAAAGGGAAAAAAAATACTAAACAAACTGATAAACCTGTTAAAAAATCAGCAGCAGGCAGTAAATCAAAATTGCAAAAGGCAAGTAAATCAACCTATAAACCTGTAGCAAAAAAATCTGTACCTGTAAAAAAGACAGCAAAAGAAGCTTCGGCAAAAAAATCAAATATTAAGCCTGGTATAAAATCTGTTAAACCGGTTGGTAAACAAATAAACAATAAAAAAAAGGAACCTAAGCCAAATCATACCCCGGTTTCTAAATCAACAAAACACGCAGCAACTTCTGCTTTAAAGCCAAGCGCAAAAAAGCCCGAACCTGTTAAAGAAATAAAAATTCCTAAGACAACTATAAAAACAAGCGTTCCATATCATCCCGAATATAAACCATTAGAGCAAAGAAAAGGAAACACTAAAAATAATGAGCCATTGGTAAGATATAATGATGCCGACCTTACCGAGTTTAGAGACCTTATTCATGGCAAAATGGAAAGGGCTAAAAAAGAATTAGCTTATTTACAAGGTTTAATTACCCGCAAAGATGAAATGGGTGGCGATGAAGCCGAAAGCCGTTACATGACTATGGAAGATGGAAGTATGAGTATGGAACGCGAGCAACTTAGCCAAATGGCCAGCCGACAAATAACTTATATTGATCATCTTGAAAAAGCGCTTATACGTATTGAAAATAAAACCTATGGTATTTGCCGCGTAACCGGAAGATTAATTGATAAAGCACGCTTACGTGCTGTGCCTCATGCAACTTTAAGTTTGGAAGCTAAACTTGGTATTGTAAAAACCAACGAGCAATAAAAAAAGTTTAAAAGTTCACTGGTTCAAATGTTCAACTCGTGAACTTTGGAACTCGAAACTCGTGAACTTTTTAACTATTCAGCATTAACGGCATAACAAGCATAAGCAACTCTTCTCCTTCTGCCTGTTCTGTGGGTTTAATAATACCGGCTTTTGTTGGTGTAGATAATTCAATTTTTATTTCATCGCTGTCTGCCGCACTCAACATTTCAATTAAAAATTTGGCATTAAATGCAATTTGAAGGTCTTCGCCATCGTACTGGCAATTCATGCGTTCATTTCCTTCAAAACTAAAATCAACATCCTGGGCAGATAATTGCAATTCGCTGCCACTAATATTTAGCGCAACCTGGTTTGTGCTTTTATTACTAAACACACTTAACCGGCGCAATGCGTTTTGAAAATCGGTTTTATTTACTATTAATTTATATGGATTATCTGTTGGAATTACCACTTTATAATCGGGGAAACGTGCATCAATTAAACGGCAAATTAATTGTGTGGAATTATGTTTTACAAATAAATGATTGCTGTTAAAACTTATGGTTAATTCATCTTCATTATCCGGCAAAACATTTTTTAAAAGATTTAATGGTTTTTTTGGAACGATAAAACTTCCTGTTATTTGGCTACTCATATCCGTTCTTTTATAGCGCACCAGCCGGTGTGCATCTGTTGCAACAAATTGTGCGGCATCTTCACTCAACTCAAAAAAAACGCCCGTCATTGCCGGACGAAGATCATCATTACTTACAGCGAACAATGTTTTATTTACAGCTGTAACCAAAGCGCTGCTGTTAATTGTAAAATTATTGGTATTATCGGCAACGGGTTCTTTCGGAAAATTATCAGGGTTTTCGCCCATCACTTTATATTTACCATTATCGCTTGTAATTTCCACAGCGAAATTTTTTTCAATATTAAACGTCAACGGCTGATCGGCAATATTTTTTAATGAATCTATTAAAATTTTTGCAGGAATACATACTTTGCCATCCGCTTTACTTTCTACATCCATCTGCACACGCATTACGGTTTCAAGATCTGTTGCAACAATATTTAGTTTTTTATCAGTAATGTCAAATAAAAAATCTTCGAGAATTGGTAACACTGTATTTGCGTTAATTACGCCGCTTATCTGCTGTAAATGTTTTAATAAAGAATTGGATGATACTATAAATTTCATGTTCGCATTAAATTTTGTAAGGCAACAAACCTAAGTAAAAATATTATATCTCTCGCAACAGTTTTTGAGTTGTGATTTAATCGTTAATAATCTGAATTAACCGGAAAAAAAAGTTGCATTAAATACAAAGTGGTAATAATAATTCCAGAAATTTATCTTTACAAACCGGTTTAATAACATAACCTGAAACCGCAGAAAATTCTTTTGAGCGAACAATATCATAATCGCTAACTGATGAGCTTACAACATAAATATTTATTAATTTCTTTTGTAAAAATTGCATTGTTTTATATGCTTCCAAAAATTCCCACCCATTCATTACCGGCATATTAATATCTAAAAAAATTATATCAGGAATTTGATTCAAATCGTTGGCAATTGATTTTAAATATTCTATCGCTTCTTCGCCGTTAGAAAAAACAGTAATTTTTTTTGCAAGTCTTGTAGCTTCTATCGTTTTTTTAGCCGCAAACTGATAAATCCGGTCATCATCAATTATACAAATATTTAAAAGGCAATCAGCCATGTTATTACATTGATTAAATTTAACTCAAATTAATTGATTTAAAATATTAAATTTTTTTGTGAAAAATGTTATATAATCATCAGCGGTTTACAAAAGAAAAAGCCTGGCAAAAAATAAAGTATTATTGTGCTTATCAGCAAAGAAGCCACCAGCAGGTAAAAGAAAAATTGTACAGTTTGGGTTTGCATAAAACAGAAACAGAACAATTATTATCCCAGTTAATTGAAGAAAATTATTTGAATGAAGAGCGCTTTGCCGCTGCATTTGCAAGCGGAAAATTCAACATAAAAAAATGGGGAAAAATAAAAATTGAATACGAATTGAAACAAAAAAAAGTAAGTATTTACAATATTCGCAATGCATTAAAACAAATTGATGAAAAAGAGTATTTTCTTACTTTACAAAAATTAGCAAAACATAAATGGGAAAATTTTAAGCATGAGCAATACATCAATCGTCAAACAAAAACGATGCATTATTTAATGCAAAAAGGTTATGAGCCGCAGCTTGCACAACAAGCAATAAAATCAATAAGAGAAAACGCAAAACTTTAATCAATCAGTTCAAATATTAACTTCGCTAAAATTTTGCAATGGCACAATTTCGCAATTTTAAAATGGTGAGTTATGTTGTTTATGGAAGAGGAGGTTTTAACCAGCTCGATGAAATTTTACAGCCGCACAGAAAAGCCAATTTACCAATGATTTTTTTGGTCGATCATTTTTTTGAAGGAAAAAATCTACTTAACAGAATTCCTTTGCGCGAAAAAGACAAAATTGTTTTTGCTGATGTTACACACGAACCAAAAACGAAATATGTTGATGAATTGGCACAACAATTAAAAGATGAATTTCAAAATATCAGCGGCATTATTGGCATTGGCGGCGGCAGCACAATGGATTTAGCGAAAGCCGTTTCTTTAATGATGAATAATTCTGGTTCTTCTGCGGATTATCAGGGCTGGGATTTGGTAAAAAATGCCGGCGTTTATAAAGTTGGCATTCCCACATTAAGCGGCACTGGCGCCGAAGTTAGCCGCACCTGCGTGCTTACCGGGCCAACAAAAAAATTAGGAATGAATTCCGATTTTACTCCTTTCGATCAAATTGTGCTCGATCCTGAATTAACTGCAAACGTTCCAATAAACCAACGTTTTTTTACCGGCATGGATTGTTATATTCATTGCATTGAAAGTTTGAACGGAACTTATTTAAATGAGTTCAGCAAAAGTTATGGCGAAAAAGCATTGCAGCTTTGTAAAGAAATATTTCTTAAAAAAAATAGTTGGGATGATGACAGCGATAATAAATTAATGATGGCTTCTTATGCCGGTGGCATGAGCATTGCATATAGCCAAGTTGGCGTTGCACATGCAGTGAGTTATGGCTTGAGTTATTTGCTGGGCACGCGCCACGGAATTGGAAATTGCATTGTGATGAATCAGTTGGAAGAATTTTATCCTGAAAGTGTTCGTGAATTTAAAATGATGGTTGAAAAAAATAATGTTGAAATTCCACAAGGCATTTGCAAAGGCTTGAGCGATGAACAATTTGATGTAATGATAAATGTTTCACTTGGCATGAAACCTTTGTGGGAGAATGCTTTGGGAGAAAACTGGGAAAAAATCATTACCAGAAAAAAGTTAAGGGAATTGTATGAAAAGCTTTAAAACGCCGGAAATTTTTGTAACAATTTTCATTCAGTAAAAAAAATAATCATGCAGTTGGAAACAAAATTTTTAAATGAATTTTTTATAGCCGGAATTTGGGTGAGAACAACCAATGCAAACAATCAATCGCAAAAAAATATTGGTGAATTATGGCAAAGATTTTTTTCTGAAAAGATTTCAAATAAAATCAACGATAAAGAATCCAAAAATATTTATTGTGTTTATACAGATTATGAATCTGATTTTACAGGAGCATATACTTGCATACTTGGTTGCAAAGTGAGTTCACTTCAAAAAAATAATGGAGAATTTGTTTGCAAAAAAATTCCGGCTTCAAGTTATCAGGTATATACATCTGTTGGAAAACTTCCTGATTGTGTAATTCAAACCTGGAAAGAAATTTGGAATTCAACCATTAACAGAAGCTATCTTGCCGATTTTGATGTTTACAACGAAACATTGCAAAACGCTGAACATGCGGAAGTGCAAACATTTATTTCAATAAAAGAATAATTTTTTAAATTATTAATGATTCTAAAAATAAATAAAAGCTTGTAAGTTTTTAAAAAAATTAATTTACTCAATCACTCTAAAAACCGGATACCGCAAGTGTTCCGGCTCATAATAAGGCGAATGTTTATAAACAAAATTTAATTGTGCAGATGAAGATTTTGCAAAACTTGTATCCGTTTTTTTCTTCTCTTCCAGTTGCTGTTTTATTTCAGGATGTTGCTTTAAAAATTGTGCTGCCAAATCTTCCCAGCGATAATCGCTGTAACCTTCTTTTTCCTGCAGAATTGCATCAAAAAAATTCCAGCTAAAAAAACTGTCATCAGCCAATGGTTCTAAAGTTTCAACAATATATCTGTTGGTTGATTGATTTGTGTAAACAAGATAATCGCCTTTTAAAAAATGAATAGTTTGTTTGTTGCTGTTTAAAACAATATTATAATTGCGATGATGTTTTTCATAAGGTTGTTGTAAACTTTTATAATCGTCAATGTGATAAGCTTCCACTTCAATTGTTGTATCATTTTTTATTTGTTGAAGTTGAACACCATTTAATTTTAATAGAGTAATTACTTCACTCCAGCCTTGCGGAATAATATATGCTTTTGGTTTTGCAACAATTTTTGTTGGAATAAATGTGTTGAAAAATTTTACTTGTTTTTCATACGGTTTGGAATGATTATAAAATAATCTTGGCATTCCGGTTACTTCACTGGTTTTTGTTTCGGCTTCGTAACCTTTGAAATTTATCAAATCGAATTTTGTTGTATCAACCGTCCAGCTTAACACAAATTGCTGCTTATTTTTATTTGCATTAATTGTAGCATTTCTTTTTTCAATAATTTCATTTGCATATTTTGATGATTGTTCCATCAGCGTTTTCAAAAATGCATAAGTGCTGCGAACTCGATCTGCAAAGGGTTTCAGCATGTGCGTTTCCGTCATAAATCCAATTGTTTCAAACAACGAAGTGTAGCCGCTGCTGTAACGCGGCGAATCATAAAATGCATCCCAACCTTTATCCGGACTTGATTCTTCAAAGTTTACATACGGGCACATTTCCCAATTTTTTTCTTTCATGCCTTTATATAAAGCAGGCTCAAAAACATCATGTAAAAAATTTCCGATTTCTCCGCCCAACTTATCGTGTTGTGTTGTAAGCAAAGTAATTGTATGCTGATAATCGGCGCCATCGCTAACGTGCGTATCTAAAAAAACATCAGGATTTAACCAATGAAAAATATGCTCAAATGCTTTTGCATTTCTTGAATCGCATTTTATAAAATCTCTGTTTAAATCGAGGTTTTGCGAGTTTCCTCTAAAGCCATAACTCTCCGGCCCGTTTTGATTTGCACGCGAAAAACTATTTCTGTTCAAACTTCCGCCAATATTATAAATGGGAATAATTGCAAGTACAACATTTTGCGGCGCTTTTATTTTTCCGCTTGCAACATCTCTCAAAAACATCATGCTTGCATCAATTCCATCCGGCTCGCCGGGATGAATTCCATTGTTAATTAAAACAACAATTTTATTTTGATTGCGCCAATTAACCGGATTAAAATTTTTATCGCTACAAAATAGAATTAACTGCAAAGGGTAACCTGCATCTGTTGTATCAAAATTTTTTATTTGAATTGTTAAAAAAGATGTAGCTAATTGCTTATAATAATTAATGCAATCAAAATAAGTTGTGGTTTGTGTTCCGTTGCTTTTTTCAAAAGGTGTTAAAAATTTTTGTGCAGATAATTGGATGGAAAATAAAATAAGAAAGATAAAAATGGAAGGTTTGATCTCATAAAAACAGTAATTCATTCTAAGCAATTATAATTAATTTTAAATTTATAACAATCAAAAAAATTTTAAAATGCTATGCGATTTATCTTGTTATTCTGCTTTGTAGGTTTTATTCTTGTCTCATGTAAACATGATGCAACTAAAGAACTCACTGAAGAATTAAAACAAAAAGCTTTAAAGCAAGAACAAGATTTGGCATTTACAAATAACTCTAAGTTAACAATTTATTATTTCGATCCAATTAAAGTTGATACAGTTATGGAAGGGAAAATTGATACAATGAAATTGCTTTATCTTAATCGATTCGAAAAGATTTATACTAATATTATGAATGATTTTGTAAGTGAAATTGAATTAAATCTTTCTCAAGCAAAACTCTATGATGAATTGGGAAGCGAAACTCTTTTAAACAGTGCCAAAACGAAGGGAAAAGCAATAGGCGCAAGAGCGGCTCTTTACAATGATACACTAAATCAATATTTAATGTTAGATAGTTCAATAAGAAAAAGAATTTTGTCAAAAAAAATATCTGATACTTTTTTCAGATTGAAAGTTTATGAGAAATTGACTCGTTTTAAAAATGGTGATTCTGTGAATACTCTGGATACAGCATATTATTTCTTTGATAAGAATAAAAATTACGTGGATATTTTTAAGGAGATACAGGCTATTAAGCAATAATAATCAATAAAAAAGCCAGCCAAAAACATTGGCTGGCAAATAAAATATTGATTTAATTCTATGCCTTTTCTGCAACCACTTTCTTGCTCAACTTACTCTTTAAATTTGCTGCCTTATTTTTATGAATAATACCACGCTTTGCCAGTTTATCAATCATGGAAATTGTTTCAGGTAATTTTTCGCCGTAGGCTTTTTCATCATTTAATGTCTTTAAATCGCGAATTGCATTACGGGTGGTTTTTCCGTAATAACGGTTTCTGTCTCTGCGCTTTGCCGCCTGGCGTGTGTCCTTTTTTGTAGCTTTATGATTTGCCATACATTTCTTTAAAGTGCGCAAAAGTAAATTAAAAATTAAAAATTAAAAATTAAAAATTTGAAACCATAAAACACAAGAACTTTTTAAACGATATTTGTAAGCAATTTTTAATAGATTTTTTATGAAAGATTTTTCATACATCACAAATTCGCATCCTGCCTACATTGAAAATCTTTATCAGGATTTTGTGAAAGACCCGAACAGCGTTGACCCTGAAATAAAAAAATTTTTTGAAGGATTTGATTTCGCTGTTTCAAATGGAAAAGCAAACGGCTCTATTGCTGCTGTTGTTGCTGCACCAACTAACGGAACTGCAATTGCCGAATTGAAGGAAACAAAACCTGCTATTTCTGATGAAGATTGGATGAAAGAAATTCGCATTTACAGATTAATTCTCGGCTACAGAAATAAAGGTCATTTAATTGCAAAAACAAATCCTATTCGCGAAAGAAAAAATCGCGGCGCAAATCTCGACCTTGCTTTTTTTAAATTAAGTGATGAAGATTTGGATAAAACTTTTCAGGCAGGAAATATCATTGGTCTTGGCGCAACTACGCTAAGAAATATTTTAGATCATTTGCAAAAAACTTATGCATCAAATGTTGGCATCGAATTTAAATATATCAGCGACCAGAAAAAAATTGACTGGCTTACTAATGAAATGGAGAAGAAATTTATTGCGCCTTTATCTATCGAAAAAAGAAAACGCATTTTAGAAAAGCTGAATGAAGGTGTGATGTTTGAAAAATTTCTTCACACAAAATATGTTGGTCAAAAAAGGTTTTCGCTCGAAGGCGGCGAAACTACAATTGCTGCGCTCGATACAATTATAAATGTTGCCGCAAACGATAATGTGCAGGAAGTTGTTATCGGCATGGCGCATCGCGGAAGGCTGAATATTCTTGCAAATATTATGGGTAAAACTTATCAGCAAATTTTCAGCGAGTTTGAAGGCACCGCAAAGCTCGATCAAACTATGGGCAGCGGAGATGTAAAATATCACATGGGTTATGGAAGTGAAATTACAACGCCCGATAAAAAAACTGTTCATTTAAAATTAATGCCAAATCCTTCGCACTTAGAAGCTGTAGATCCTGTGGTAGTGGGCTTTTCAAGAGCAAAGGCCGATGTGTTGTATGAAAGTAATTATGATAAAATTCTTCCTATTTTAATTCATGGCGATTCATCTGTTGCTGGTCAGGGAATTGTGTATGAAGTGATTCAGATGAGTAATTTGAAAGGTTATTATACCGGCGGCACCATTCATTTTGTTATCAATAATCAAATTGGTTTTACAACCGATTTTGATGATGCAAGAAGTTCTGATTATTGCACTTCACTTGCTGCTGCAATTCAGGCGCCGGTGTTGCACGCGAATGGCGACGATCCTGAAGCTGTTGTAAAATGCGCAGAGATTGCAACACGTTATCGCCAGGAATTTAATTCAGATATTTTTATTGATATGGTTTGCTATCGCAAGCATGGTCATAATGAAGGCGACGATCCAAAATACACACAACCACATTTATATGCATTAATTGATAAGCATCCGAATCCGCGTGAAGTTTATACAAAATATTTGATGGAAAACGGTGAGCCCGATGCGCAGGAACTTGCGAAAGAAATGGAGAAAAAATTCTGGAGCGATTTGCAGGCTCGTCTCGATGAAGTGAAACAACATCCGTTGCCCTACAAATACCAGGCGCCGGAAGAATGGTGGAGAAGTTTGCGCAAAGCAACACCCGAAGATTTCGATCAATCACCGGTTACTGCAATAAAAGAAGAAGAATTTAAACGCTTGTTTAAAGGTTTGATGACATGGCCGGCGGATTTTCATCCATTAAAAAAAGTAGAAAAATTATTGCAGGATAAAATAAAATTGTTTGACACAGAAAATAAAGTTGATTGGGCAACTGGCGAACTTTTAGCTTATGCAAGTTTGTTAGTTGAAAATAAAATCGTTCGCATGAGCGGACAAGATGTGCAGCGCGGAACTTTCAGCCATCGTCATTCAATTATTCGCGATGAAGAAACTGATAAAGCATACAATCGCTTAAATCATTTTCAGGAAAATCAAAAAAAATTTCTCGTTTATAATTCTTTACTTAGTGAATTTGGTGTGCTCGGTTTTGAATATGGTTACGCAATGGCAAATCCAAATGCACTCACCATTTGGGAAGCGCAGTTTGGCGATTTTGCAAACGGCGCTCAAACAATTATTGATCAATTTATTGCATCGGGCGAAGAAAAATGGAACCGCATGAACGGCGTTACACTTTTACTTCCGCATGGTTACGAAGGTCAGGGTCCTGAGCATAGCAGCGCAAGAATGGAACGCTTTTTACAACTCTGCGCTGAGTTAAATTTAGTTATCACCAACATCACAACTTCGGCAAATTTCTTTCATGCAATGCGCCGCCAGCTTGCATGGCCTTTCCGCAAACCACTCATCAATTTTGCACCAAAAGCTTACCTGCGTTATCCCGGCAGTTATAGTCATATTTCGGAATTTACTTCCGGTGGTTTTAAAGAAGTAATGGATGATAATTTTGTAAGAGATGCATCCCAAATAAAGAAAGTTTTATTCTGTTCAGGAAAATTATATTTCGAACTTGCTGAAAAACAACAGAAAGAAAATAGAAAAGATGTTGCGATAATTCGCCTCGAACAAATTTATCCTTTGCCATTAAAACAGTTGGATTCGCTTTATAAAAAATACAGCAAAGCCATTTGGTTTTGGGTGCAGGAAGAGCCTTTAAATGCAGGCGCAGCAACGTTTTTGCAAATGAATTTAAAAAGTATCAATTACGGTGTAATCAGCCGCCATGCAAGCGCAAGCACCGCCAGCGGATATGCAAAAGCGCATGCGCAGGAACAGAAAGATATTATTGATACTGCGTTTAGTATTTAAGAAATTTATGAAAGAATTAAAATTTTTTATAGAGAATTGGCTGCTTAAATTTTGCTCTGCCTTTTAATTAATTAGATAATTTATTAATTATAAAATCAAAAAATTTAGTGCTTATTTTTTGAATTGAAATTTATTATATGCTAAATGAAAATAACCAAAGTGCGCCGCATGTTTTAAACACTTCTTCAAACCTTTTAGGGCTTTGTTTTATAGTGCTTACTTCCTTAAAAGTTTTAAAACTTTCCGGGTATACCTTAATTGATGAGTTTACGGCGGTTACAACAATTTTCTTTATAACAAGCAGTATTCTTTCTTTTTTATCTATCAGAACTTCAAAGCGCGTAGGAATAATTTATATTAAAATTGCTGAAGTTACTTTTTTAGCCGGACTTAGTCTTTTATTTATCATAATGATGCTCATCACTTTTAATTTTATAAAATAGAAATAGTTTTTATTTTAATTGACATGAAGAGTTATTCAAATTTATTTGAAGAGATTTGATATAATTATTTTTTTAAAAGAGCGAATAAACCAGAACTTTTTTAGCATAAAACCTAATATTTAATTAATGCGTATTTAATAGTTGTTTCGAAATGCTGAATAGAACTATGAAAGTACAAGAGTGCGACGCAACGAAGATTTACAGCAGTACAAAAGCCGGGTTCAAAAAAAAATATATATAATTTATTAGCCATTGTAAAATCCTGTTTACAAACTAACAACTAAATGAAGTTTGCTGCTGCATATTACGTTATGTTACTTTACGTGAGTGTAATGTTTAAACCATTAATACCAATTGCGATTGATGCATGGAGCCACACATTTGCAGAAGCTGAACACATAAATGAAGTGCATCTTAAATACGGAAATGATCATTTGGAAAAAGAATTAGCTGATACAAATTCAGGCGAAAATAATAAAGATCAAAACACCGTAAAATCTGAAGACGCAGCGCCGGTGCATATTTCAGTGGCTCAATTTACTTATGATTTTTCTTTAATTACAATAAATAAACAGTATTTTTCTTTATTGCTTCACCATCTTCCCTTTATTTTTATTTTAAAGCATACGCCTCCGCCTAAGGTTTAATTTTTAATAGAAAACATTTATTTTATTCAAGGCAAAAATGTAATAGAAATTGATTGCTTAATTGTATTCATTTACATTTTTTGTCTTCATTATTTACTATTAAAAAAAATCTTATGCGAAAGCAAATACTATTTTTATTACTCGTATTATTTGCATTAAACTCCAAATCACAAACAGTAATCAATGGCGAAATTGTTGATTCACTAAGCCGACAACCTTTGGAAGCTGCTTATGTGCAGCAGGAAGGTAACGGCGCTGTTAAAACTCTTACAGATCATTACGGCAATTTTTCTATTAAAATAAATTCAAAAAATGCAACTTTAACCGCATCGTTTATTGGCTATAAACCAAAAACGATAAACATTGCAGGTCAAAAAGAAATAAAGATTGAGCTTAAGCCGGATGCAGTTAATTTAAAAGATGTTTTTATTACGCAAAGCACCGGAACACTGAAATTTGCTGCATTAGCAAAGGTTGATCTTGATTTGAAACCTGTACGAAATACGCAGGAACTAATGCGGCTCGTACCCGGATTATTTGTAGCGCAACATGCCGGTGGAGGTAAAGCGGAACAAATTTTTTTACGCGGCTTTGATTGCGACCATGGTACAGATATAGCGGTAAGTGTTGATGGATTACCTGTTAATATGGTTTCCCATGCACACGGGCAAGGTTATGCTGATTCGCATTTTATCATTCCCGAAACAGTTAATAACATTGATTATGGCGCTGGCCCCTATTATACGCAACATGGTAATTTATGTACAGCCGGGTATATAAATTTTAGTACTTACACCAACATTCCGCAAAGCCGTGTACAAGTTGAAGCTGGTTTATTTAACACCTATCGTACTTTAGCGATGGTTGATCTGCTGAAAAAAAATAAGGATAAACAAAGCGCATACATTGCTGGTGAGTTTTATTACACAAATGGACCAAGCGATAATCCGCAAAATTTTAATAGGTTTAATTTGTTTGGAAAATACAACCTTGCCATTTCGCGAAATACTCAATTAACAGCATCTTTATCGGGTTTCAAAAGCAAATGGGATGCGTCAGGGCAAATTCCCACAAGAGCTGTTGAGGAAGGTTTGATTGATAGGTTTGGTTCAATAGATCCATCAGAAGGCGGCCATACTCAAAGATATAATGCGAATATTATTCTTGCTCATAAATTCATGAATGGAACAACATGGGAAAACCAAATATTTTATACAAAAAATATTTTCAGCCTTTATTCTGACTTCACTTTCTTTTTAATAGATTCTGTTCATGGCGATGAAATTAATCAGGCTGAAAGCCGTAACATGATTGGTTATTCCTCCAAATTAAATCATAAATACTTTTTTAATAATTGGTCGTTAAACTCTACTTATGGTGTGGGATTTCGTTATGATGCAACTGACAGCACAATACTTGCACATGTAGAAAAACGTCAATTTTTAAATTACATTAATCTTGGAAAAATCAAAGAATTAAATGCGTATGGTTATATAGATGAGCAGATCAACAGTGGCAAATGGTCTATTAATGCAGGTGTACGTTTCGATTATCTTCACTTTAATTATTTTTATGAATTAGGAGCACAACAACCTGCACAAGGAAAAAGCATTGTGTGTCCTAAGCTAAATATTCAATACACATTTAATCCGCAAGTGCAATTATACGTTAAAGCAGGCAAAGGCTTTCATTCAAATGATACCCGTGTTGTAGTTGCAAATAACGGCTACCAAATTTTGCCTGCTGCTTATGGTGCAGATTTGGGCATTACGCTAAAACCCACAGATAAATTTTTATTAAATGTTGCTGCCTGGTATTTATACCTTCAACAGGAATTTGTTTATAATGGAGATGATGCTAATGTTGAACCAAGCGGAGCAACTGTAAGAGATGGTATTGATATTATTGCACGGTATCAATTTTCAAACACCCTGTTTGCAAATGCAAATATAAATTTTACCAAGCCAAGGGCGCTTAATGTAGCAAAGGGGCATAATTTTATTGGCTTAGCGCCTACCACTACGAGTACAGGCGGGATATTTTATAAAAAAAAGTATGGAATAAATGGCAGCATCTCTTACAGGTATATTGCAGACAGATCAGCCAATGAAGACAATTCGATTATAGCTAAAGGCTATTTTATAACAGATGGTTCTATTAATTATACAAGACCAAAATATGAAGTTGGGTTAGCTTTCGAAAATATTTTTAATACGAAATGGAACGAAGCACAATTTGCTACTGAATCAAGATTATTAGGCGAACCAACATCCATAACAGAATTGGATTTTACACCCGGCATACCATTTTTTGTAAGAGCTAAATTGGCTGTGTTCTTCTAAATTTGTTTGCACTCGGCTTAATAAAGCATTATGAATCGGCAAGGGCGCAAACGCAATTCGATACCGAAACCCTGTCTAAAAAATGAAGCTGCGCCTGTTGATGAAATTTGCTTTAGCCGGGAACGCCGTTTGCAGCGAAATTAAGTTTTAGTATTTTCTTTTAGAATCAAAATGTTTTGAAGCTTATATTGCAGTAACTTCAATCCAAAGAAAATAATAGCGTTTGTATCTTTCATTTTCACCATCAATTTTTATCGTTTTAAATTAATCTATCTTATTTCAATTATTTTTGTTTAGGCAAACGCTTCATCAAATTATTCGTATTCATTTATTATGAAAAAAATTATACTGCTTATTATTTGTGCATTTATTTTGTTGCAGGCAGATGCCTGCCCGATTTGCGGCTGTGGCGTTGGCAACTTTTATATGGGTTTATTGCCCAATTTTAAAAGTAGATTTATTGGTGTGCGTTACCAGTGTATGAGTTATCATACGCAAATTGCCGGCGATGCAACACAGTTTGGCAGCGACTATTATAAAACGATCGAACTTTGGAGCGGTTGGAGCTTAGGAAAAAACATGCAGTTACTTACGTTTATTCCTTATCATTTCAACACGCAAAAATCTGATGATGGCATTACACGTCAAAACGGAATTGGCGATATTAGTTTTTTGATGAATTATAAATTGTTCGATACACATAATGTGTTTAAAAATAATCATCTGACTCAGCAACAAATTTGGATTGGCGCCGGCTTAAAATTGCCTTCCGGAAAATATCACATTTTCGTAGCAAATTTTTGATTTCTTAATTACAACAATCAGGTTCGCAATATAATTTTTCTTTTAGTTTTTCAGCATAAACTGTGATGCTGAAAATACCTGCGCCGGTTTGTTTGAATTGATTAATTTCTTTTCTTGATAAATAATTTTTTAAAATATCATCAGGAATAATGATAGGTTTTTCTTTTTGAATGATGATATTTTCAAATCCATTTGCTGTAATAATTTCAAGGTAAACATTTTTTTGAATAGCGCCGGATACACAACCCGCATACATTTCAGCAGTATTTTTAATTTTATCAGGAAGATTACCAACTAATACAATATCTGAAATACTAAAATGTGCGCCGGGTTTTAATACACGAAAAATTTCTTTAAAAGCTGCATGTTTATCAGGCACTAAATTCAATACACAATTGCTTACTATCACATCAGCCGTGTTTGAATTAACTGGTATTTTTTCAATATCACCTAAACGAAATTCTACATTATTATAATTTAATTTTTCGGCATTTTCTCTCGCTTTTATAATCATTGCTTCGGTAAAATCAATGCCAATTATTTTACCGTTTTCGCCAGTTTTTGCTCTTGCAATAAAACAATCATTCCCGGCGCCGGAGCCAAGATCAATTACAATATCACCTTTTTTTATTTTAGCAAATTGTGTGGGAAGCCCGCAGCCCAAGCCTAAGTCTGCATCTGCATTGTAGCCTTCTAAACTTGTGTAATTATCACTCATAATATTATACACTTCAGTTGAGCAGCAGCCTGAGCCACAGCAAGACGCAGCATTAATTTCTTTGTTTTGTAACGCAATGGATGAATATTTTTCTTTCACCATTTCTTTGATTTGTTTGCCTGTTTGCATTTTGTTTAAATTTAATCTAACAACATTTGGGATTATTAGAATTTGTTTTTGTGAAAAACGCATTGAAAGTTTTTTCAAACTTTTCAAAAGTTTTCCAGTTTATGCAATAGCAGGATTTTAAGCCATCAACCGCCCCCGTAATTAAATTTGCCTTTAATAATTCTTTCAAATGTTGGGAAACGGTTGATTGCGCAAGCGGCATAACTTCCACGATCTCTCCGCAAATGCAGGTTTCTCGTTTTGCAATTTCTTTCAGAATTGCAATTCGTGCCGGATGACTTATTGCATTAGCAAAAGAAGCAAGCTCGTTTTCTGACTTATTAAATTCTTCCTTTTTGTGAATCATAAACTATCGTATATCGCAAATATACGATAATGAATAAACGAATAAAAAATAATATTATTTCAGCAAACTTCTGCTTTGCAATTTTCGTTTTCTCTTTCTGTTTCTAAGGTAATGTGATGGATATTTTTATGTTCCAGTTCATGTTTCAATTTATGTTTTATATTTTGCTCCTCCTCAACTGTTATTTTTTGTTCTAACACCAAATGTGCCGTTAAAGCATTTTCCGTTGTGCTCAGCGCCCAGATGTGAATATGATGTAAATCTTTGACTCCGATAATTTTTATTGCAGAATTTTTTACGTCTTCCATATTAATATTTTCGGGCACGCCATCGAGCGATAAACGCAAACTATCTTTCAACAAACGCCATGTAGTTATCAAAATAATTATAGCGATTAAAATACTTATTGCGCTATCAATCCAAAATAAATTTGTATAAAAAATAATTATGCCGCCAATAACAATTCCTAACGAAACAACAGCATCACTCATCAAATGCAGGTAAGCACTTTTTATATTGATGTCTTTCTTTTTCTCCCGCAAAAACATTAGCGCAGATATTGCGTTTATTACAATGCCAATACCCGCAACCCACGCGATGGTTGTGCCCGGTACAGGATGCGGCCGCACCAAGCGTTGAGCCGCTTCAATTAAAATAGCACCGATAGAAACTAATAAAACCATTGCATTAAACAACGCAACAATGATGGAAGTTTTGCGATAACCATAAGTATAATTTTCAGTGGGTTTTACTTTCATTAATTTAAAGGCTAGCAACGAAAGAGCCAGGGAAATTACATCGGCAAAATTATGACCTGCATCAGAAAGCAGTGAAAGCGAATGAACAAAAAGACCTGCAATTACTTCAACAATTACAAATAAAAAATTTAATGAAATGCCAACAATAAAAACTGTATTTATGTTGCGCAATTCTGTAGAATGATCGTGCTGATGAGAATGATTGTGTGCCATTTATTATTCCGGAAAATCAATTTAAGTGAAAATGGAATAAAAAATTTCCTCAAAAATAAATCTTTGTACGGTTAATTAAATATTAACGATTCTGAAATCTTTTTTAAGGCGAATATGTTGCAACATCGTTTAAGTTTGCAACTTAAATTTAAAAAAGATTTTTGCTTTTAAATAAAGTTTAAAACTAATGCAAAAAATTTGCTGTTTTGCCCTGATGTTTTTATTAAGTATTAAATCAATATCGCAAATAACTAAAGACAGTACCGAAGCTGATTCAACATTATTAAAGCAGGTTGAACGTGAAATGCAAAACAATGATCAAACTGCAAATCCGCCTGCAGCACCGCGTTCAGGGCTTACTGCTAATCCTGATATTGGTGTTATTGGCGATTTTCAAGGCTCTTACATTAGCAGCGGAAAAAAGAATTTTGATATGTATTTAAATGAAACCGAAGTCTCGCTGCAATCGGTTGTTGATCCTTATATTCGCGCCGATTTTTTTCTTTCTTTGTCCAGAGATCCTGAAACAAATAAATATGGAATTGAAGTGGAAGAAGGTTATCTCACCACACTTACTTTGCCGGCAAAATTGCAATTAAAGGCAGGAAAATTTCGTGAAGCGGTTGGCAGAATAAATCCAACGCATCCGCACGCATTGCCTTTTGTTGACCTGCCAAATGCTTATGTAAATTTATTTGGAAATGATGGATTGAATGATGAAGGTGTATCGTTAAGCTGGTTACTTCCTACAACAAAATTTTATCAAGAATTGGTTTTTCAAACAACCGCAGGATTTGCCGATGTGCCTGCTTTTACAAGAAGCGAAGGAAATCATTTTATTTATCTCGGACATTTAAAAAACTTTTTTACGCTGAGCGATAATGCAACGCTCGAATTAGGATTAACGGACATTTCAGGACCAAACGATTCCTCAAAAATTACAAATATTGCGGCGGCAGATCTTACTTATAAATGGAAGCCGGTGCAAATGAATACTTACAAATCAGTTACCTGGCAAACAGAATTTTTTTATAGTAATGCGGCTTATGCAAATGATCAATCTCATAATTCTATCGGGCTTTATTCTTTTGTTGAAGATCAAATAGCGAAGCGATGGTTTTTAACAGGAAGATATGATTATGCGCAAAAACCTTACAACAGAACGATTGTCGAACAGGCTTATTCGCTCACTGCCGGCTGGTATGCAACAGAGTTTTCAAAAATGGAAATTGAAGCAAAAACAACAGACGATAATATTAATGCAAGATTTTACCAGGCATGGCTGCGCTGGATTTTTGTAATTGGTGCACATGGTGCGCATCAGTATTGATTTGGAGATTTGGTGATGTGATGATTTTAATAATTTTAAAAAAACATCAATTAATTGATAAAAAAATAAAATGAAACGAATATTTATTCTTGCAATTATTTCAACTTTTTTTCAGCAAACAAATGCTGCAATAAAAGTTGTTACAACAACAACCGATTTAAGAAGTATTACAGAATTTATTGGCGGCAATAAAGTTTCAGTAACATCTATTGCAACAGGTTATCAAAACCCGCATTTTGTTGATCCGAAACCAAGTTATATTATTGGTTTATCGCAAGCTGCAATGTTTGTTACAGTTGGGCTCGATCTTGAAACCGGCTGGTCGCCGCAATTGCTTACCAGTTCAAGAAATACAAGAATTCAAAAAGGTTCGCCTGGTTATGTTGATGCATCAGAAGGAATAAACTTATTTCAAGTGCCGAGCTCGCTTAACCGTGGCGAAGGTGATATTCATATTTATGGAAATCCGCACTACTGGCTCGATCCGATGAACGGTAAAATTATTGCAAGAAATATCGCAAACGGATTAGAGCGCATTGATCCATCCAACAGAAATTTTTATGAAACAAACCTGAAAACATTTGATGATAAAATTGATGCGAAAATGAAAGAATGGCAAGCGAAAATGGCTCCGTTTCGCGGAACAAAATTAATTGCATATCACAACGAATGGGTTTATTTTGAAACACGCTTTGGTTTACACATTGTAGATTTTATGGAACCGAAACCCGGCATTCCGCCAACACCATCGCAATTGGTAAAAGTAATTAATGAAATAAAAGCAAACAATATAAAAGTAATTATTTCATCTCCTTATTTCACCACTTCATCATCAAACGTTGTGGCAAAGCAAACTGGCGCAAAAGAATTAACGCTCGCAACTTCTGTTGGCGCTTTCGATCAAATAAAAAATTACTTCGATTTATTTGATTACGATATTGCACAGCTAACGGCAGCGCTTAAATAAACTTATATTTTTTAACTACATTAGAAGTCTAAAATTTTAGCAATGTTCGAAATGTTTCAGTTGCCATTTATGGTTCAAGCCTTTGCAGCGGCTGTAATTACAGGCATTTTATTGTCTTATTTAGGCGTGCATGTTGTAGGCAGAGGAATTGTTTTTGTTGATCTTGCACTTGGGCAAATATCCTCGCTGGGCGTGGCTTTCGCAGCTTTTATTGGCGCCGGACTTACTTCTATTCCATTAATTTTTACTTTGGTTGGAGCGCTGTTAATGTCGTTCATCAATATTCGTGATAAACGTTTAAAGCAGGAAGCAATTATCGGTATTTTATATGCATTTGCATCAGCGCTCACCGTTTTATTAATTTCAAAAACACCGCATGGCGACAGCGATATTCAGGAAGTTTTATTTGGCAATATTTTATCGGTAAGCTGGGAACAAATTACAACCATGGCAATTGTTTTTGGCGTAATTGCAATTATGCATTTAATTTTCTTCCGCAAATTTTTTGATTTAACCAAATCGTTCGAAAACGGTTTAACACATTTGGTTGGCATATTTAATATCTGGAATTTTTTGTTTTATATTTCAATCGGTTTAGCAATTGTTTTTGCAGTAAAAATAAATGGCGTGATTCCGGTTTTTTCATTTCTTATCATTCCTGCAGTGTCTGCAATTTTATTATCAAAAAATAATGTTGTTGTAATTATCCTATCTTTTATTATCAGTATTTTGGCAAGTTTTTTTGGATTAAATGTTTCGTTTCATTACGATTTTCCTGCTGGCTCATCTATCGTTGCTGTTCTTGGCGCAATTTTTATTTTAGCAGCTATTTATAATATTTTAAAAAATGCAGGCAGAAAAAGAACTGAAACCCAAACAGTTTTTACAACAACGCAAACACAAATAACTGATAAAAAAGTATTGTAGAAAATTTTTATGAGCCCGGCTCCGGGATAAATAGGATGCTTCTGTTGCGTCGCACTCTTGTACTGTAACAATTCTATTCTGCATTTACTTTTTTTGAATTTTTTTCATCAATAATTTATTTTCTTAAATTGCTTTCATGAAAAAATCATCTTTAATTCTTTACTTTTTAATTTTCTCTTTTTACTTCGCCAGCGCACAAAAAGAATGGATTAATTTATTCGATGGAAAAACTTTAAACGGCTGGAAACAAGCCGTTGGTTCTGCAAAATATTCTGTAGAAAATAATACGATAATTGGGGAAACAGTTGCAAAATCTCCAAATAGTTTTTTAATAACAGAAAAAGAATATGGCGATTTTATTTTAGAAATGGATGTAAAAATTGATGATACATTCAGCAACTCAGGCATTCAATTCAGAAGTCATTTTAATGCAGCAGGCAATGAAGGCAAAGGCCAGATTTATGGTTATCAATTTGAGCTTGATCCTGCATCGCGCAAATGGAGCGGCGGCATTTATGAAGAAGCCGCAAGAGGCTGGCTTTGTCCCGTAACGCTTAATCCGCCTGCACAAAATGCATTTAAAGTTGGCGAATTTAATCACATTCGTTTGGAAGCAATCGGCAACGAAATAAAAACATGGATAAATAATCAACCTGTTTCTTATCTTATAGATTCTGTTTCGCACAACGGTTTTATTGGTTTGCAGGTTCATCAAATTTCAAATGCAAACGGAGCAGGTAAAAAAATTTATTTTAAAAATATCCGAATAAAAACAACCAATCTTTCATCAACTCCTTTTCCAAAAAATATTTTTGTTGTAAACATGATTCCAAATTATTTGTCGCCGGTTGAAAAACAAAATGGCTGGCAATTATTATTTGATGGTAAAACTTCTAATGGCTGGAGAGGCGCTTTTAAAACAGGTTTTCCTGAGCATGGATGGAAAATTGACAGCGGCATGATTACAGTTTTACAAGCAAATGGCGAACAAGGAAAAAATGGTGGTGATGTTGTTACAACAAAAGAATACAGCGCATTTGATTTAACATTTCAATTTAAACTAACGCCCGGCGCAAACAGCGGCGTGAAATATTTTGTAACACTAAAAGAAAAAAGTGACAGCTCTGCAATTGGTTTGGAATACCAATTATTGGATGATAAATTACATCCTGATGCGAAACTTGGGAGAAACGGCGACAGAACGCTTGCATCGTTGTACGATTTAATTCCTGCGCAAAAAAATGAACGATATTTTAATCCGCCCGGCAAATGGAATTGGGGAAGAATTGTGGTGTACCCAAACAATCATGTTGAGCATTGGTTGAACGGAATAAAAGTGTTGGAATATGAACGCGGCTCAAAAGAATTTGAAGACCTTGTTGCAATAAGTAAATATAAAATCTGGCAACAATTCGGTGAAGCAAAAGAAGGACATATTTTATTACAAGATCATGGCAATGAAGTTAGTTTTAGAAGTATAAAGATTAAAGAGTTGAGATAAGATCTTTGATATTTAAACATGAACAATTATTTCAGTTTTTGATAATTCAATAAGTGAATGTTCTACAAAATGGTCTGCAATTTTTGCTATGGTTTCATCAATAAAAATCAGAAACAGATTTTGATAATTGCGCATCAACAATACATTTCATGATGCAATGCGATAAATGCTTTTAATCTGCGTTAATTTAGCTGCATACTTAATACATGCAAGAAAATCTTCTTTTTCAAGGTCAGGATAATCATTTAATAATTCTTCAATTGTCATTCCTGAAGCAAGCAATTCAAGCATATTTTCAACAGGATAACGAAGTCTCCGAATAGTAGGCTTACCATGACAAATTTTAGGGTCAATAGTTATTCTGTTTATTAATTCTTCAGACATAAATTTTGTGATAATTATATACTAAAATATACAATTATTTCATAAGATCACACCACAGGCTCCCAGCCTTTTTCATACGTGCGCTTCCAAAGTTGCATTGCTTTTTCATCATTTAAAATATGTCCGTTTATTGGGTCGCAATGCAAAGTATTCCCTGTTCGTTGCGCAATATTCGCAAGATGACAAAGCAACACGCTTTTACTTGCTTCATTAACCGGAGAATTTATTTTTGCATTTCCCCGCACTGCATCCACAAAATTTTGAAAATGATACAAATCCAAATTTCCCGTTGAACTCACCAAATTATTTGCCTCTGCTTTTACATCGGTGCCGGCTTCTTTTACGAGTTTATTTTTTGTATCAAAAATTTTATATGCGCCGCCACCATCATTTACTAATGTTCCTCCATCGCCGTAAATTATGAAACCACGGCTTTGTCCTTCAACCGGATAATTATTGCAGCTTCTTCCTTCCCATGCAATTGCTTTTTCATCTCCAAATTCAAATGCAGCAACCTGCGTATCGGGCGTTTGCCAATCATCTTTAAAAGCAAAACGACCGCCGCCGGATGTAACTTTTGTTGGATAATCAACTCCTAAAAACCAGCGACTGCAATCAATTTCGTGTGTGCCATTGTTGCAAGCTTCGCCTGTGCCCCAATGCCAGAACCAGTGCCAGTTGTAGTGCACGAGATTATCCTGATAACCGCGGCGCGGCGCTGGTCCTTGCCATAACTCAAAATCGAGCGTTGAAGGAACAGGAACTTTTTTTCCAATGCCAATTGAAGTTCTGTTATTTGCATACCACGCTTTTGCAAAATATGCTTTGCCAATTATACCTTGTTTTATTAATTGCGCAGCTTCGATTAATGTTGGCATCGAGCGGCGCTGATTGCCCATCTGAATTAACTTGCCATATTTTAAATAAGCCTGCGAAATTAATTCGCCTTCGTAAGGGTTTTGTCCGCAAGGTTTTTCAACATAAACATGCTTTCCATTTTGCACCCCTAAAATTGCAGCCGGCGTATGCCAGTGATCGGGCGTTGCAATTACCAATGCATCAAAATCTTTTTGCTTTACAAGTTCACGAATATCGTGTACAACGGTTGGTTTTTTTGGCGCATCTTTCAAAGCATCCAATCCATTTTGAATTGCATGATTTTCCACATCGCAGATGTAAGCCACTTCAACATTTTGCAATTGCGAAAAAGATTTTGCAAGATAAGCGCCGCGGCTGTTAACACCCATCACAGCTAATACAACTTTATTGCTCGGTGGTTTTGAAAAGACAGGAAATTTTAAAATAGTTACTCCTGCCCCGGCAAGCGAAGTGTTTTTAATAAATTTTCTTCTGTTCATATTGCAAGTTTTATCTAAAGTTAAATTTAAATTTTTTTTTTGGAGCCGGGATTATGTACAAATATTTAGCTTCCGTTGCGTCGCACTCTTGTACTGCAGAATATTTGCGCAGCAAACAATACAACAATTTATATTTTTTTCATCCAGACATTATTAAAAATTTATTGCGAATACTCTTTATTTAAATGGCATAAAAAAATAACAAGTTATTCGTTAGTAGTGAACAAAAATCAACAATTATCCGGAAGAAAATTGCCTTAAAGAACAACGGAAATAACTTCATTTCAAATTCTATTTTTTATTATCCAACCCTTATCTTTGCCGCAAATTTAAGAAGGGATTATGGTTTTAAAATGTTCCAAATTATTGCTGGCATTGAGTTTTAGCATTTTTACATTCTTTTTTTCAACAAATTTATTTGCTCAGAAAAAAAGCATTGGAGAAATATTAAAACCCGGCGAAATTTTGATGGAGCACGTGATGGATGCGCACGAATTTCATTTCATCACAATCGGTGAGTATGATGTTTCAATTCCGCTTCCTGTAATTATTTATTCGCCGCAACGCGGATTTACAGCGTTTATGTCATCCAAATTTAATCATGGTCATAATGCTTATGAAGGTTACCGAATAATTGATGAAGCTTATTTTAAAAAATTACAAGCGCAGGGTGTTGATACAAAAAAGCAAAATTTAAGCGCCGGAAAATTGATTGCTGTTGATGCAAATGATAATCCCGATTCTTCCATAAAAATCTATGATTTATCCATTACACGCAATGTGGCGCAAATGATTATTGCAGTAATTCTGCTCGTTTGGTTGTTAACTTCTATCGGAAAAAAATATAAAGAAAACGGAGCAAAGGCTGCGCCCACAGGTTTTCAAAATGCAATGGAACCGGTAATTACTTTTTTGCGCGACGATATTGGCAAATCAATTCTCGGCAAAAAGTATGAAAAATATATGCCTTATTTGCTAACGGTTTTTTTCTTCATTTTAATAAATACGCTTGTTGGTTTAATTCCGGGCACTGCAAATGTTACGGGCAATATTGCGTTTACCGGAGTGCTTGGCGTAATTTCTTTTATTGTAATTATGGCGAGCAGCAAAAAACAATATTGGATGCATATTTTTAATCCGCCCGGCGTGCCCGGCTGGGTAAAAATTATTTTAATTCCGGTTGAAATTCTTGGCATTTTTACAAAGCCTTTTGCATTAATTATCCGTCTTTTTGCAAACATGATTGCAGGACACATGATTATTACCTGCTTAGTTTTACTGATTTTTATATTTGGTATTTTAAACACTGCAGCAGGTTATGGATTTTCGCCCATTTCACTTGCTTTTTGCGTGTTTATTTATTTTATCGAATTATTAGTTGCATTTTTACAGGCTTATATTTTTACAAACTTAACTGCTGTTTTCATTAGTCAGGCTTTTGAAAGCCATCACGATGAAGGCGCACATTTATAATATTTTTTGAAGGATTTTTTTCATCATAAAAAACCAATAATATGTCGATATTGACTGTATTGTTAGATGGAGTTGCAAATGCCGGAGCCGCTGTGGGAGCGGGTTTGGCTGCTGTTGGTGCAGGTATTGGCATCGGGCAAATTGGTAAAGGCGCAGTAGAAAGTATTGCCCGCCAGCCCGAAGCGCTGAACGATATTCGCGCAAACATGATTCTTACTGCAGCGCTTGTAGAAGGTGTTGCATTGTTTGCCGTAATTGCAGCAATTATCGCAATGTTCACTTAACAAAAATTACAAAATTATTGCGCCTGAGCACAGGGCAAGGGCGCAGTAATTAAATTTGAAAATGAATTAATTTGAAGATTTGAAAATAATCTTCAACTTGTTTAAAACATTTCAAATTAACTAATTTTCAAATTATCAAATTGTTTTTATGGATTTATTGAATCCGAATTTTGGTTTACTTATCTGGACGCTGATTGCGTTTCTCATCGTATTTTTTATCCTGAAAAAATATGCATGGAAACCAATTCTTCAATCTTTAAAAGAAAGAGAGCAAAGTATTGCTGAATCAATTGCAACTGCCGACAAAGTAAAAGCTGAAATGTCGCAATTAAAAAGTGAAAATGAAGCACTGCTTGCAAAAGCAAGAGAAGAAAGAGCAATAATGATAAAAGAAGCAAAAGAAACCGGCGATAAAATGATTTCTGACGCAAAAGAAAAAGCTAAAACAGAATATGAAAAAATTGTTGCCGAAGCACAGCAGGCAATTACACAACAAAAAAATGCTGCATTAACTGATGTAAAAAATCAAGTAGGAAATTTGGTGATTGAAGTTGCAGAAAAAGTTTTAAGAAGAGAATTAAACAATAAAAACGAACAGGAAAATTATATTAAACAATTAGCGGAAGAAGTGAAATTAAATTAATGTGATTTGGAGATTTGAAAATGTGCCAATGTTTTTCATTTTCAAATTTTCAAATTAATTAATTTCCAAATTAAGAACATGCCCAATCCACGTTTAGCAACCAGATACGCAAAAAGTTTGATTGATCTTTCAACAGAAAAAAATCAGTTGGAAATTGTGTATAACGATATGCAATATTTACAAGCTGTTTGCAAGCAAAGCAGAGAATTTGTAAATCTGTTGCGCAGCCCGATAATTAAAGCTGATAAAAAACATCATATAATTGATGCAGTTATAAAAAATAACGTGAGTAAATTAACTGCATTATTTATTAAACTGCTTGTAGATAAAAGCCGCGAAAGCGATATGCCCGAAATTGTAAATGCTTTTATTACGCAGTACAACGAAATGAAAGGCATTCACAAAATTAGTTTAACGACGGCTGCTCCGGTGAGTGATGAATTGAAAAATAATATTATTTCAAAAGCAAAATCGGAAGCTGATTTAAACAGTGTGGAATTAGAAACAAAAGTTGATGAAAATTTAATCGGCGGTTTTGTTCTGGAATTTAATAATAAATTAGTTGATGCATCTGTTTTGCGCGATTTGAAAGATATAAAAAAGCAGTTTAATAAAAATGTTTATATTCATCAGATAAGGTAATTTGACAATTTGAAAATGAAAGGTAGAATTAAAATCTTTAGTAATGGGAGAAGTTCGAACAAAAGTGAAATTAACGAATGCTACGGATGAAGCACTAGCTCGTCGTGGAAAAATAAGAGCTGATGAAGTGCGCGTTTACAAAACCGAAGCATTGGTTGATGCAGGTGCTGTGCAAACAGTAATTCCTGCTGATGTTGTTAGAATGTTAGGATTAGAAACACCATGGCAAAGAGGAGTGGAATATGCCGACGGACGAAAAGAAGTTGTTCCTACTACAGAAGCGATTCTTATTGAAATTAGACATCGTATAACTAATGATGAAGCTTTAGTTTTAGGAGACGAAGTTTTAATAGGACAAACAATTTTAGAAAAATTGGATTTACATGTGGACTGTGCGAATCAAAAATTAATTCCAAATCCGGCGCATCCTGACCAGGCAGTAACGAAAGTAAAGTGATAAAACTGATTTTTTAATTTTGAATTTGGAAATTGCTCAAAAACGAACAAAGCGTACAAGAGTGCGACGCAACGATGTTCAATTGAAATACAAAAGCTGGGTTCATTAAAAATATTATCACAATTAACGAATAACAAATAACTTTTTAAAATGGTAGCAATAAAACCAGATGAAATTTCGGCGATTTTAAGAGAACAATTAAGCAACTTTAATTCTGCGGCAGACCTTGAAGAAGTAGGAACCGTGCTTCAGGTTGGCGATGGCATTGCGCGAATTTATGGCTTAAATAATGTGCGCGCCGGTGAATTAATTGAGTTTGAAAGCGGCGTAAAAGCGATTGCCCTAAACCTCGAAGAAGACAATGTGGGCGTGGTTTTGATGGGTGAACAAGGCGATATAAAAGAGGGCGATAAAGTAAAACGCACAGGACAAATTGCATCTATAAAAGTAGGCGAAGGTTTAGTTGGGCGCGTGATAAATACTTTAGGCGAACCAATTGATGGAAAAGGTCCGATTGCAGGCGAACTTTTTGAAATGCCTTTGGAGAGAAAAGCGCCCGGCGTAATTTATCGCGAGCCTGTGAAAGAGCCTTTGCAAACCGGAATTAAAGCAATTGATGCAATGATTCCTATCGGTCGCGGGCAGCGTGAGTTAGTAATTGGCGACAGACAAACTGGGAAGTCTGCAATTTGCATTGACACTATAATTAATCAGAAAGAATTTTACGAAGCAGGAAAACCGGTCTATTGTATTTATGTTGCCATTGGTCAAAAAGCCTCCACCATTGCAGGCGTAATGAAAACGCTTACCGATTACGGCGCAATGCCTTATACAACTATCGTTGCTGCATCGGCAAGTGATCCTGCGCCGCAACAATTTTATGCTCCTTTTGCAGGCGCAGCGATTGGCGAATTTTTTAGAGATACCGGTCGCCCGGCTTTAATTATTTATGATGATTTAAGTAAGCAGGCGGTTGCTTATCGTGAAGTAAGTTTGTTATTGAGAAGACCTCCGGGCCGTGAAGCTTATCCCGGCGATGTATTTTATTTACACAGCCGTTTATTGGAACGCGCGGCAAAGATTATTACCAATAATGAAGTGGCAAAACAAATGAATGATTTGCCGGAAAATATTCGGCATCTTGCAAAAGGTGGCGGAAGTTTAACTGCATTACCAATCATTGAAACGCAGGCCGGGGACGTATCTGCGTACATTCCAACGAATGTAATTTCTATTACCGACGGACAAATATTTTTGGAAACGAATTTGTTTAATTCAGGAATTCGTCCTGCAATTAACGTAGGTATTTCTGTAAGCCGTGTGGGCGGAAATGCGCAAATAAAATCAATGAAAAAAGTTGCAGGAACTTTGAAATTAGATCAGGCTTTATATCGTGAAATGGAAGCATTCTCCAAGTTTGGCGGCGATCTTGATGCTGCTACAAAACAGGTGTTGGATAAAGGCGCACGCAATGTAGAAATATTAAAGCAATTGCAATACAGTCCTGTGCCGGTTGAAAAACAAGTTGCTATAATTTATTTGGGAACACAAGGTTTAATGCGCGAAGTTGCGGTGAAAAATGTAAAAGCTTTTGAAGCGCATTTTTTAACCGAGATGGAAAACAGGCTGCCGAATGTTTTGGCAGAATTTAAGAAAGGAAATTTGCCTGAAGAAGGAGTGAAGCAAATGGTTGAATTAGCGAAAGGAATTATGCCGCAGTATAAATAAGACCGGGATTTGGGTAGATTGAAAGGATTGAATAATTTTTAAAACGGCCTCGAAATTGGGACCTTTTTTTGTTTTAATTTTTTATCTTTACAAAAAAAATTAATGTCAACATTGCAATTACAGCTTACGATATGCTAAAGCAAAAGTTAGGCGAAAAAGAAGCAAAACTTTTTATTGAGTATATTGAAACAAAAGTGGAAGAAAATGTTGACCATGTAACAAAGCAATTGGTAACAAAAGAAGATTTGCATAAAGAAGTATCTAATTTGCATAAAACAATTTATACAGTTGGTTATTCAATTTCTTGCTATTGTTGGGTCAGTAATTGGAATAATTAGTTTTATGCTGCGCTAATAAAAATTTATTTTCTCTCTTTTTAAAAGATTATTCAATAATTGAATTGAGGTTTTTTATTTTCTGCATTCATCAACATGTAAGGTGTCCAACAATGTAAAAGGATATCAGCAGCTCTTTAAACAAACCGGCAATCACTATCATTTTGTAATGGAAGCAACCGGTGTGTATCACGTTTGTGAATATGGTATAGAAAGAAAACCCGGAGCCTCTCAAATGCCCGAAAGGCTTTACTTTGAGTGCTAAACATTAAACAATGCGAGTAAAAAAATAACAGCAGAAATCACTTCCTTCACTAACCAGATACACAGCTTTGAAAAGCTTCCGTTGCAAACACTGCAGTAATAAAATGCTATAAAAAACTTATAAAAGAATGTAAGCAACAGCTTATTGTATTAGAAAAAGAGTTGCAACAAAAGTTAGTTGAATGGCAACCGGAATTGGTAAAACAAGTGAACAGTGTAATGGCTATTGGTAAGCGGGCCACAGCAGAATTAATTATATATACACAAAGCCTTAAAGGCATGCAGAATTATAAGCAACTTATTAGTTATGCAGGTTTAAGTCCAAAAGAATTTAGCAGTGGCAGCAGTATAAGAGCACGAGCCAGAATATGCAAGCAAGGCGGTAAAACATTACGTAATATTTTATACATGTGCTCTCTCCATGCCATTAAAACAAACCATGCATGTAAACAGCTATATGAACGATTAGTGAGCAAAGGAAAAAAACAAAAAACTGGCATTAATAGCTGTGTGTAATAAACTTTTAAAACAGGTATTTGGTGTGGTAAAAAATCAAATATTATTCAGCAATATTTATATGAAATAGTCAAGATTTAATCTGACAGTTGGGATTAACTTTAAAGTAACAACAACTATTAATTAATCCCAAAAATGTCAGATCATGAAAGTCGAATCTAAGTTAATCAAAACAAAATTAG
>JBPCKN010000008.1:0-110903 GCA_051004255.1 Chitinophagaceae bacterium
ATTTTTCTTCATTTATGGATGCAGCAAATGAAGCGGCAATTTCAAGATTGTATGGAGGAATTCATTACAGAACTGCAATTGAAAACGGGCAGGCGCAGGGAAAAAACGTTGGTGAGTTTGTGCTGCAAAAAATTCATCTTAAAACTAAAAATAATTAATTAAAGTTTATTGTTAACATTTTCTGTAAGTAAAAGAATAGAATATCCACCTAAAGTTTTTGAACAAAATTTTTTATTTATTCTGAATAAAAATTTCCTGATGTTATTTATAAATGTTTGCTTAAGCGATTTAACCTGAAAGGTAGGTGCAGTGTAAATTTGCTGTAATATTTTAAAACCATGATCAATTAAAATACTTTTAATAAAATCTTCAGTAAAATTATGAATATGCCCAACTCTTTCTTTTGATTCCAGCAACATTTTTTCTCTGAAAAGCGACCAAACACACATATCAAGCGGTATGTGAAAAATTGTGTATTTACTTTTATTTATAATTCCATCTAAAAACTTAAAATAATTATCCACATGCTCGATAACATCAATAACTAAAATCACATCAAAAAAATAATTTTCATCAGGGCTGCTTGCAATATCTTTTTGTTCAATTTTTATTTTGGCTGTTTCTTTTTTCTTTGCGATTGTTATTGCATTTTTTGAAACATCAAACCCAAAAAATGCCACATTTCCCCGTAGCTTTTTACTTAGCTGATATAATATTTCTGCGCTGCCGCATCCTACTTCGCAAATTGTTTTAAAAGAAATTGGAATTTTTTCTAACAGTTCTAAAATTTTTTCTGCTTTTAATAAAGCATCCTCTGCATCCCACGTTGGATTATTTTTTAAATAGGTTCCATCATTATATATGTCTTTCATAAATAATTTATAATGCAATATCATTCACATGCTGTTAACAACCAATTTTAGCATCATTTATAAAATTTGTAATTTTGCAAATTGATGAATTTTAATTTATGAAAGTACGAATTGCAATTTTAGATTTAAATGATGGTTATGTTAATCAGGGAATGCGATGCATCCGTGAAATTGTAAAGCAGTGGGGTGAAACAAATAATTATAACATTGTGTGTGATGAATTTGATGTAAGACAAAAATGTGAAGTTCCTGATATTTCTTACGATGTATATATTTCGAGCGGAGGTCCGGGTTCGCCTTTGGAAAGCGAAGGTAATGAATGGGAAAATAAATATTTTAATTGGATCGAAAGCATTGAAAAATGGAATAATGATTTGGCGAATTATCCTAAAAAACCAATCTTTTTTATTTGTCATAGTTTTCAATTAGCCTGCCGGTATTTTGATGTTGCAAAAGTTTGTAAGCGTATATCAACTGCGTTTGGTGTTTTTCCGATTCATATTTTGCCCGATGCGAAAGACGAACCTGTTTTTTCAGGCTTGCCTGATCCATTTTATGCAGTTGACAGCCGGGATTACCAGGTAATTGAAGCAAATTATAATCAGCTTGAAAAAATGGGTGGAAAAGTTTTGGCGATTGAAAAAGCAAGGCCACATGTGCCTTACGAAAGAGCAATTATGGCTGCGCGTTTTAATGATTATTTTATTGGCACGCAATTTCATCCGGAAGCAGATGCAGTAAGCATGAGCATGTATTTGCAAAGAGAAGATAAAAAGCAAACGGTGATTGAAAATCATGGCGAAGAAAAATGGAAAAATATGCTGGAGCAATTACAGGACCCTGATAAAATTATACATACGCACGACCACATACTCCCGAATTTTTTAAATATTGCCGTGGGAGAATTAGTGGAGAATTAATTATTGAATAATAAGTTTTAAATCTCTGCTATTAATTAGCAGAGATTTTTTATTTTCATTATCACAAATTAATTTTATGAAACCAGAAATGCGTAAATGGTTCAACAAAAATTTTGATCAAAAAACTTATGAAAAATATGTAGAGGAATTGAATGCGCTGCATCCGGGTCATCACGAATTTAGAATTGCAGAAACTCCCATTTTTGTTGATAAAGAATTTACGCAAAAAATGATTTCAGCATGTGAAAATATTGTTGATGTTATTGTTCAACCAAACTTTAAAACTCTCACTGCGCAAGCAATTCCCGCAGACATTAAAGTACCGAATGAAAATGATCACTCACATTTTATTGCTTTCGATTTTGGCATTTGTGAAAATGCACAAGGCGAATTAGAGCCGCAATTAATAGAAATGCAGGGCTTTCCCACATTGTTCGCTTACCAGGTTTTTGATGATGAAGTAACCAAAAAATATTTTAATATTCCTGAAAATTATTCATCGTATTTAAATGGTTTTGAAAAAGATTCTTATCTAAAATTATTAAAGGAAATTATTGTTGCAGATCATGATCCTGAAAATGTAATACTGCTTGAAATATTTCCTGAAAAACAAAAAACAAGAATTGATTTTTATTGCACGCAGGATTATCTGCAAATTCCTGTCGTTAATTTAATGGATGTTTTTAATGAAGGCAGAAAATTGTTTTATGAAAAAGATGGAAAAAAAATTGAAGTAAAACGCATTTACAATCGCGTAATTTTTGATGACTTGCAACAGCAGTCACCTGAAGTGCAGGAGAAAGGAAAAATACTATTTGAAGATTTAGATGTTGAATGGGCGCCGCATCCCAACTGGTTTTACAGAATCAGTAAATTTACATTGCCTTTTATAAATCATGCAAATGTGCCTGAAACAAAATTTTTGAGCGACATAAAAACGATTCCAAACGATTTGGAAAATTATGTGCTGAAACCTTTGTTTTCTTTTGCCGGACAAGGCGTGGTAATTGACATTGAAAAATCTGATATTGAAAAAATAAAAGACCCGCATAACTGGATTTTACAACGCAAAGTAAAATATGCCGATGTAATTGAAACACCCGATGAGCCTGCCAAAGCAGAGATTCGCATTTTTTATTTTTGGAAAGATGGTGAAGCACGCCCAATTGCAACAAGTAATTTAGGCCGTTTAAGTAAAGGCAAAATGATCGGCGTTCGCTATAACCGGGATAGAGAATGGGTTGGCGGAAGTATAATTTATTTTGAAAAATAAAGAGCTATTTAATTGCATTTTTCTTTATACAAAATCGAGAAAAAACCTTTATCTTTCATTTATATGCAGCAGATGAGTACATTTTTTAATCTTATAAAATATCAACTAAAATATTGAAAAACTGCACTCAACTTATATTATTATTTTTAGTTTCCGCTTTTTTTTCGGGTTGTGCATCGCATGTTTATTATGTAAGCCCAATGTATGGCAACGCCACAAGCTATCGCACAATGCCTTTAGAAAAAGACAGCGTAAAAAGCAGTTTGTATGCAAGCGGAACTGTTTCTTCTTGCAATACGAATGAAAGTATGCACGATAAAATTTTCGCTATACAAGCTAACATTTATAATGTTTCTCAAACACATTATTTTAAAGGATGGTATGGCGGTGGTTTTACTTTAGGCAACTATAAAGTAAGCCGGGTAGACGATTTAAATTACCCTGATTTTGATGTAAATGCAATTGATAGTTTAGCTGGAAATAAATTTTTTGGAACTCTTAATTTGGATTTTGGCGGAGCCATTGTTCTGCCTTTTAGGCGTGGAGGCGAATGGCGAGTTCTAGAATTCACTACTTCATTGCAGAACGAGTTTGGTTCTTATCTTCAGTTTAGAAAAACGCTTCAGAATAATTCAATAAAAGTTAATGGAAATGTGCCGCATAGCTTTTTAGCAACGATAGGGTTTGGAACTGAATTTACTTTTAAAATCAGAAATGGTAGTTTGGGGTTTAAAGATCAATACAACATTTTGCTTGGAAAAGATTATAGCCATATAGACCCTATTGATTATAGCATTGTTAATAACTATCCGCCCGAAGGATATAAATATATGTCTTTCGAATATCAGCTTACCCTTAAAAATTACACCGGGTTTTTCCAGCAAAATATGGGACCAACTGTTGCAAGTTTTCAGGTTGGATTAAATTATCGCATTAATTCTCGTCCGTTAAAAAGAAAGATTAACATTAATACTGTGCAGTAAATTAAATTTATTTTATTTACTCAAATACATGCTTTTTTCTCTGTACAATTGTCTGAAATATGGATCGCGTAAATCTTTGATAAAACGAATTGCTTCGCCGGTGCTTTTCATTTCAGGACCAAGCTCTTTGCTTACATTAGGAAATTTATCGAAGCTGAAAACAGGTTCTTTAATTGCAAAGCCCTGTAATTTTTTTTCGAATGTAAAATCTTTCAGTTTTGCTGCGCCAAGCATAATTTTTGCTGCAATATTCAGATAAGGAATTTTATACGCTTTCGCAATGAAAGGTGTAGTGCGACTGGCTCTTGGGTTTGCTTCAATCACATAAACTTTTCCGTCTTTAATTGCAAATTGAATATTTATCAATCCAAGAATATTCAATTCTCTTGCAATTTTTTCAGCATAATATTCCATCGTAGTTATTACAAGCGGCGTTAAATTAAATGCAGGCAATACTGCATTACTGTCGCCGCTGTGAATGCCCGCCGGCTCAATATGTTCCATCACTCCCATCACATGAAAATCTTCGCCATCAAATATTGCATCAATTTCTGCTTCCTGGCAACGATCAAGAAAATGATCAATCAAAATTTTATTGTTAGGAATATGTTTCAGCAAACTAACCACAGCTTTTTCTAATTCATCATCATTAATTACAATTCTCATTCGTTGACCGCCGAGCACATAACTTGGGCGAACAAGAACCGGAAATCCAACTTTTTTTGCAACTTCAATTGCTTCATCAGCATTGTAAGCAGTTCCATATTCGGGATAAGGAATTTCAAGCTCCTTTAATAAATCACTAAATTTTCCGCGGTCTTCTGCAACGTCCATATTTTCAAAAGAAGTGCCGATGATTTTTATGCCTTTTTCATGCAAACGCCTTGCAAGTTTCAAAGCAGTTTGTCCGCCTAATTGCACAATTACGCCTTCGGGTTTTTCAAGTTCAATTATTTCCCAAAGATGTTCCCAATAAACAGGTTCAAAATATAATTTATCAGCCATATCAAAATCTGTAGAAACAGTTTCAGGATTGCAATTGATCATAATTGATTCATATCCGCATTCTTTTATTGCAAGTAATCCATGCACACAACAATAGTCAAACTCAATGCCCTGCCCTATTCTGTTTGGTCCGCTGCCTAAAACAATGATCTTTTTTTTGTTTGATGGAATTGATTCGTTGAAAGAAATTTTATTGTTCATTTATTGAAGAATTGCGCAAATGTAGCGTTCTTAGGCATTGATGCAAAACGTATGTTGCATATTAAAATATTTGTGAATAATTGTTAAATATATTGTTTACAACTCTGCTTTGTAACGATTAACGTATTAACAAATTACTTTTGAATTTTTTATGAACGGAAACAAAAAAATTTTTTGGCTGATAATTATTTTTTTGTTGCCGATTATAACAACATCTGCACAAAAAACTGTTCAGGGAATTGTGGTTGACAGGCAGAGCGATGAACCAATTCCTTTTGCATCGGTTTTTTTTAAGGCAGGCAAAAAAGGTATGCTGACTGATTCTTCAGGAAAATTTTTTTTTGATGCTGCGCAATATTCAACCAACGATACATTAGAAATTAACAGCATCGGTTATAAAATTGTTGATGTTCCTGTTTCCGTTTTTCGCGATTCAACTTTTTTAACTATAAAAATTGAAGTGCAGCAGCAAATGGGCGTTGTTGTAAAATCGAAATATAATCGCGCTTTGTGGTTCTGGCATCGCATCATGCAAAATAAATATAAGCATGATAAAACTTACTGGAATAATTTTTCTTATGAAATTTATAATAAGCTCGAACTGGATATTGATAATATTAATACCGGAAAATTAGGCAAGAATACTTTTGTAAAGCCTTTAAATTTTGTGTTTAATTATATTGATTCTTCAAGCGAATCAAAACCTTTTCTTCCTGTTTATCTCACCGAAACTTTATCTGATTATTATTTGCAGCACAATCCTTATCGCACAAGAGAAGTAATTAAAGCCACCAAAACAAACGGGCTTGATAATGAAAGCATGATTAAACAATTAGGCGGCACTTATCAAAATGTAAATATCTATGCAAATTTTATTCCTGTGTTCGATAAACAATTTGTAAGTCCGTTTAACGAGAATGGAGATAACTATTACAACTTCAAATTACTCGATACACAATATTTAAATAAAAGAAGATTAGTGCATTTAAGTTTTACGCCAAAGCACAAAGGCGAAAATACTTTTAATGGCGATTGCTGGGTGAATGATACAACGTTTGCAGTTCAAAAAATTACTTTGCGCCCATCCGGCGATGCAAATATTAATTTTATTACAGGTTTATCATTAATTCAGGAATTTAGATTGATAAACGACACTACATGGTTTTTGTATAAAGATAAATTTGTTGCCGATATTTCGCCGATTGGTAAATCCAATCTTTCTTTCAAAGGAAGAAAAACTACAACGTACGAACACGTTGTTGTAAATAATGCTTCAGTGCTCGCTGAACTTGCAAAAAGCAAAAAGCCCGAAGATATAGTGCTGCTGCGCAATGCCGAGAATAAGCCGGATAGTTTTTGGGCAACCAATCGCCATGAGCCTTTGAACAAAAATGAAAAAACAGTGTATGAAGTTTTAGATACTTTAGAAAAAAATTCTACTTATGTTCATTATAGAAACACACTAAATTTTCTAACAACCGGAGTTAAAGATATTGGCAACATTCGCATCGGTCCATGGTATTATTGGCTCAGCGGTAACTCGTGGGAAGGAACAAGAACAAGATTCGATTTATCAACTAATACCGATTTCAGTAAACACTGGTATCTGCATGGTTATTTAGCCTATGGTTTTTTAGATAAACAATTCAAAGGCAATGCTGAAATAAAATATCAATTTAAAAAAGAACCATGGAGTTATGTAACACTTTGGTATAAAAATGATTTGGATAATGGTCAGCAATATTATGATCAAATCGGCACCGATAATGTTTTTGCTGTTGCGTTTAGAAGACCTAATATTCCATATAAATTTCAAAAGATTGAGCAAACAAATCTTGAATATTATAAAGAAACAAATAACGGTTTTGGCTTTGGCTTTAAGGCATCCAGTAAGCAATTCGATCCTTTGCAAAACTTGCCCGGCAAACAATTTTATGGTAATGCAACAGGCACAGCGCTGAAAACATTTGAAACTGCACTTCGCATTCGCTTTGCATATTCCGAAAGAACTTTCATGGAAAATTTTGACCGTTACAGTTTAGGCAGCGATTATCCGATTGTTGAATTAACCTACACCAAAGGCTGGCCCGAAGTTTTAAACAGCAGTTACGATTATCATAAAATTGATTTTACAATTTCAGATTATGTAAAGCTTGCGCCGTATGGAAGCCTTTACTACAACGTGTTTGCGGGAAAAGTGTTTGGTACTTTGCCTTATCAGTTGCTCGAAATTCATCCCGGCAACGAAATGTTTTATTACAATAAATATGCATTTAATTTAATGAACCGTTTTGAATATATCAGTGATAAATTTGCGGGCTTTAATGTTGAGCATAATATTGGCAACGGATTATTTCGTTTTATTCCGCTCACACGCAAATTAAAATTTCGTCAGTTTTACACCGTTAAAGGCGTGATTGGAAATTTGAGTGATGCAAATAAACAACTAAATTTTGTAGGCAATTATCCATTCCGTTCGCTCGATGGAAAATGGTATATGGAAGTGGGAACCGGTGTTGATAATATCTTTAAATTTTTCCGTATTGATTTTGTGTGGCGTGTTGCTGCTCCTCAAACGCAGCCGGAGCAAGAGGTTCGCGACTTTGGAATTTTTGGAAGTTTCAGATTATCGTTTTAATTTTTTTTGAACCAGGCATTTGCATTTCAATTAAACATCGTTGCGTCGCACTCTTGTACTGCAGTACTGGTGTCTGCACACTCGCAGAGTGTCTGACACCAAACTGCTGGCAACAACAATTAAACACTATAATTCATGCAATAAATTCCTACACAACTTTAAAAGCGGCAAAATAATAATTATTTGCAGCAGCAATTAATTCAAGATTTATGTAGTACGATTTTGTAAAATCTAAAAACGCTTTAAATTCATGTGTGGGTACAACAAATTCATCAAAGAAAATTATATCACCTTTTTTAAAATAAGGCGCAAGCGATGTTAACGCATATAAAGTGGCAGAATAAATATCAGCATCCATCATCAAAACATTTCTTTTTGCAAAATCACATTCTTTTATAAATGAAGGAACCGTTTGCTGAAATAATCCTTTATAAAATTTTCCTCTTGCATCATTAATTTGCGGAATTTGATCGTTATTACTGAATGAACCTTTTTTAAACGGGCCCCAATCTTCGGGTAAACCATCAAATGTATCAAAACCATAAAAGCAACTTCCGGCATTTTTATTTTTTTCCAAAAACCATTTGAATGAATGGCCGCCTGCAACGCCAAACTCAATGTAGTTAATAGTTTCGCGCAATTGTTCTTTTTCAATTACATATTTGTACATCGCATATCTTTTTTCATAATCCCACTTGCAGGGGAAATCATTGTAAACAATTTTTTTGTTTTGATATGCCCAAAAAGAAAATTTTGTGAGATAAAATAAATTTAAAAACAACGATTCAAAAATTCCAAATAAGCGATGAAGTTGCAGACGAATAAACCAAAGTTTTGTATAACGAATTAAGAATAATTTCATGCAGCAAAGAAAATGCAATTAATTATTGTTTTTTTCGTGTTCAAAATAATTTTCGATTTGTATCTTACCAAATAATCTATATTTTTTTAATGACATTCATCATTTTATTTTCCGGAATTTTAATTCTCATCTTGTTAATTACATGGGCAAAATTTAATGCGTTTATTGCTTTTTTAATTGTATCAATTTTTATAGGTTTATTTGCGGGGATGAATATTTCTGCTGTTACAACTTCACTTCAAAAAGGCATCGGCGATATTCTCGGTTCGCTTGTTGTAATTATCGGCTTAGGCGCAATGCTTGGAAAACTAATTGCTGAAACCGGCGCTGCACAACGCATTGCAAGCGGTTTAATAAAAATTTTCGGAATAAAATATTTGCAATGGGCATTAGTTCTTACTGCATTTATTGTTGGCATTCCTTTATTTTATGGCGTTGGTTTTGTGTTGCTCGTTCCGCTGGTGATAACTATTGCAAGCCGTTATAAAATTTCTGCTGTTTATTTAGGATTGCCAACACTTGCAGCTTTATCGGTTACGCATGGTTATTTGCCGCCGCATCCTTCACCAACCGCTTTAGTCCAGCAATTTCATGCAGATATTGGTGTTACACTTTTATACGGATTAATCATTGCAATTCCCGCAATCATTTTAGCCGGACCGGTTTTTTCAATCACCCTAAAAAAATATACTGCAAAACCTTTAGAAACTTTTACATCAAAAGATTTACCTGAAGAGGAATTGCCCGCCATGTTCAGCAGTCTTGCTGCAGCATTTTTGCCTGTGTTACTGATTGCACTTGGTTCAATTGTAAGATTATATTTTCAGCAAAAAAATATTTTTACAAATACAATTGAAACATTGGGCGATCCTATTCTCGCCATGTTGCTCAGTTTATTAATCGCAGTTTACATATTGGGAATTAAAAAAGGAAAAAAATTAAAAAGTTTGATGTTTTCTTTAAGCGAAGCAGTAAAAGATGTTGCAATGATTTTACTCATCATCGGCGGAGCAGGTGCATTAAAACAAATTTTAACCGATAGCGGAATGAGCAACGAAATTGTGCAACATTTAAACGGCTTACATATTAACCCTTTATTGCTTGCATGGAGTATCAGCGCAGCACTGCGCATTTGCTTAGGATCCGCTACTGTAGCGGGTTTAACCACTGCAGGCATTGTTGCGCCGTTAATTATTACAACAGGCGTTAACCCGAATTTGATGGTGCTTGCCACAGGCGCAGGCAGCTTAATGTTTTCGCATGTAAATGATCCCGGTTTCTGGATGTTTAAAGAATATTTTAATTTATCTTTTAAACAAACCATCAAAACCTGGAGCATCATGGAAACAATTGTTTCTGTTGTTGGATTAATTGGTGTGTTTATTATCAACAGTTTTTTATAAACTTTATAAAAAAATTATGACAGCTGATGAACAATTCAAAAAATTAAATTTGCAGTTACCACCCGTGCCAACGCCTGCAGGCTTGTATAAACCTTTATTAATTGATGGAAAATATTGTTATGTTTCGGGGCATGGTTCGCGCAACAGCGATGGAACTTTAGTTAAAGGCTGCATCGGTAAAAATATGGATGCGGAAAAAGGCAAACTTGCTGCAATGCAGTCCGGGCTTGCGATTTTGGCAACGCTTAAATCAAATCTTGGTTCATTCAATAAAATAAAAAAGGTTATTAAATTGCTCGGCATGGTTAATTGCACGCCGGATTTTGAAAAGCATCCTTACATTATCAACGGTTGCAGTGAATTGTTTGCGCAAATTTGGGGAACAGAAAATGGTGTTGGCGTAAGAAGCGCTGTGGGTATGGTTTCGCTGCCCGATAATATTGCAGTGGAAATAGAAGTATTATTTGAATTAGAGTAATTTTTTTGTTACAGGCTGCAACGCTTTTCTCATCTTCGTTGTGTCACTCACTTCAAGGTCTTATTCATTATTCAGCAATATGAATACAAATAAAAATAATTGGTACATCATTGAAAATATTAACAGCATTGATTCTCCGGCTTTAGTGATCTATAAAAAAAGAATGATTGAAAATATTAATTTACTAAAAAGCATGGTGAAAAATGTTGATGCACTTCGTCCGCATGTGAAGACAAATAAAATTTCCGAAGTGTGTAAAATAATATTGGATGAAGGCATAAAAAAATTCAAATGTGCAACCATTGCCGAAGCGGAAATGTTAGCGCAAATTGAAGCGCCGGATGTGTTGTTTGCTTATCAGCCCGTTGGCCCAAAGGTATTGCGCTTACTGGCATTAACGCAAGAATATACTTCCACAAATTTTTCTTGTTTAATTGATAATATTGAAGCGGCAAAAAATATATCAAAAGTATTTTCAGAAAAAAATACATTAATAAATGTTTTTATTGATTTAAATGTTGGTCAAAACAGAACGGGCATAAAACCGGAGAACGCTTTAGAATTATTTAATGCTGTTCAATCAATAAAAAACATTAAGATAATTGGCTTGCATGTTTATGATGGTCATATTCGCGATTCAAAGTTAGAAGAGCGAAAACTTAGTGCCGATAAGGCTTTCGGGCGGGTAGCAGAATTATTACAACACATTTATTCAATTGAAAATAAGCAATTGAAAATTGTTATTGGCGGTTCGCCAACTTTTCCAACTCATGCAACAAGAGAAAATGTGGAATGCAGCCCGGGCACGTTTGTTTTTTGGGACTGGAATTATAAAACAAATTTACCGGATGAACCTTTTGAATTCGCTGCGCTAATAATTGCAAGAATAATTTCAATCGTTGATGAAACAACAATTTGTTTGGACTTAGGACATAAATCTATTGCAGCAGAAAATGCTTTACCAAATCGCGTACATTTTTTAAATGCGCCAAACGCAAAAGTAATTTCACAAAGCGAAGAGCATTTAGTAGTACAGGTTTCAGACAGTTCTGTTTATAAAATTGGTGATGTATTTTATGGAGTTCCGTTTCATATTTGTCCAACAGTTGCTTTGTATGAAAAAGCTTTTGTTATAGAAAATAGTAAGGTAATTGATGAATGGAAAGTTATTGCAAGAAACAGAAAAATAAATGTTTAACCACCGGTCTGATGGTTCTCCGTCTACCTACAAAATTTAAGCATAATATGTTTACAATTGATGCACATCTTGATCTTGCAATGAATGCAATGGAATGGAACCGCGACTTGCGTAAATCTGTTTCTGAAATTCGCGAAAAAGAAAAAAAATTGACCGATAAACCGGATAGAGGAAAAGGAACGGTTGCATTTCCTGAATTACGAAAAGGCAATGTTGGATTAGTTGTGGCAACGCAAATTGCAAGAGTAACTTCTTCTTCAAACCCTTTGCCTGGCTGGTTTTCAGCAGAACAAGCCTGGGCGCAAACACAAGCACAACTTGCATGGTACAAAGCAATGGAAGAAGAAAATGAATTAGTGCAAATAAATAATTTATCATCACTTGAAAAACATATTGATAATTGGAATAGAAATGTAAAGAATAAGAAACCGATTGGTTACATATTAAGCTTGGAAGGCGCTGATTCTTTAATAACAGTTAATTATTTAGAGCGAGCGTATGAATATGGTTTGCGTGCTGTTGGACCAGCGCATTACGGACCTGGAAGATATGCAAACGGAACGGATTCATCCGGTAAACTAAATAAACAAGGAAAAGAATTATTAAAAGAAATGGAACGCTTAAATATAATTTTGGATGTAACACATTTATGCGATGATGCGTTTTGGAATGCTATGAAAATTTTTAATGGTCATGTTTGGGCGAGCCATAATAATTGCAGAAAATTTGTAAATCATAATCGCCAGTTCAGCGATGAACAGATAAAAGTTTTGATTGAACGCGGCGCTATAATTGGTTCTGCATTTGATTGCTGGATGCTTGTGCCAGACTGGATTCGCGGAAAATCAACACCCAAAAAAATGAGTTGCTCTTTAGAAAAAATAATAGATAATATGGATCATATTTGCCAGATTGCGGGTAATGCTTTGCATATTGGAATTGGTTCTGATCTTGATGGAGCTTATGGAAAAGAACAATCTCCTCACGATTTGGAAACAATTGCTGATCTTCAAAAAATTCCAACATTGCTTGCAAAACACGGCTATGCAAAAACGGATGTTGAAAATATTATGTATGGCAATTGGATACGTTTTTTGCGAAAAACATGGAGCTAAATAATTTCCTTCAAATTCACTTTATTTTTTTCAACAGCGAGTTGATGTTTCACTCCAATTTTTAATGCATAATTTTTTTCTGTATGGCTTACAGGAAAATCAAAACAAACCGGATAATTGTATTCTTTTACTTTATCAAAAATTAATTCATATACATCTTGTCCGAAAGGAATATTTGTGTCTTTCATTTCAGTAAAGCCGCCAATAATCAGTGCTGACAAGTGTTTCAGCATTCCGCTTCTTTTTAGTTGCATCATCATTCTGTCGATATTATAAATGTATTCGCCAACGTCTTCTAAAAAAAGGATTTTATTTTTTGTGTTGATGTTTGATGAGGTGCCAATTAAATGTGCTATTATTGAAAGATTTCCTCCGATTAATTTTCCTTCGGCAATTCCGGTTTTATTCTGCGAATTTGGTTCGCACAAATAATCGGATGTTTTTCCGCTTAATGTATTTTTTAGAGATTGAACATATTCGTTTTTAAAACCATCGTCATTAAAAGCAGCAGCCATCGGAGAATGCATTGAAGCAATTTTATATTTTGAAAATATATGTAATTGCAAAACGGTAACATCGCTAAATCCAATTATCCATTTTGGATTTTTTACAAATTGTGTAAAATCAATTTCATCAATAATTCTGCTTAAACCGTAGCCACCACGTGCGCATAAAATTGCTTTTATATTTTCATCGTCGAGCATTTGCTGTAAATCGTTCAAACGCTCTTTGTCTGTTCCTGAAAAATAATGAAATTGATTGCCTAAAGTTTTACCGACTTTTATTTTATAACCCCATTTTTTTATAGTGTTTATACAGGTTTCAGCCTTTTCGAGTGGCATAAAACCGGAAGGGCAAACAATGCCAATTAAATCATCTTTTTTTAAGTATGGAGGAATTGCAATCATTTAACAATATTAACTAATCTTCAAATTCTTATTTTTGCAGTTCCAAAATTGTTGCTAATCGTTGCGTAGTGAACAAAGCGTACAAGAGTGCGACGCAACGATGCATCATAGCAGCAATAAAGTTTGGCTCAAAAAAAATATTAAAAAAATTATGTTTAATAATCTTACCGAACATTTAGAAAGTGCTTTCAAAAATTTAAAAGGCGAAGCAAGAATTAGCGACCTCAACATTGCAACTACTTTAAAAGATATTCGCCGCGCATTGGTTGATGCCGATGTGAACTATAAAATTGCCAAAGAATTTACTGATCGAGTGAAAGAAAAAGCGCTGGGTGAAAAAGTTTTAAACGCAATTTCCCCCGGTCAATTAATGGTGAAAATTGTGAAGGATGAACTCACCGATTTAATGGGTGGCAGTGAAGCTGAATTTAATTTTTCAGGAAATCCTGCGGTGATTTTAATTGCAGGTTTGCAGGGTAGCGGTAAAACAACTTTCAGCGGCAAGCTGGCGAATTTTTTGAAAACAAAAAAAGGAAAATCGCCGTTGCTTGTTGCGGCTGATATTTATCGTCCGGCGGCGATTGACCAATTAATGGTTTTGGCTGAACAAATTGGCGTTGATGTTTACAGCGAACGTGAAAATAAAGATGCAGTTGCAATTGCACAAAATGCAATTAAAGAAGCAAAAAGCAAGAATAAAAATGTTGTGATAATTGACACTGCAGGTCGATTGGCGATTGATGAAACGATGATGACGGAAGTAGCGAACATAAAGTCAGCACTCAATCCTACGGAAATTTTATTTGTTGTTGATTCGATGACTGGGCAAGATGCAGTGAACACAGCAAAAGCATTTAATGACCGTTTAAACTTTAGTGGTGTTGTTCTTACAAAATTAGATGGCGATACACGTGGCGGCGCTGCACTCTCCATAAAATACACGGTAAATAAACCTATAAAATTTACAAGCAGCGGCGAGAAGATGGATACGCTGGATGTATTTTATCCTGAGCGGATGGCGCAACGAATTTTAGGAATGGGCGACATTGTTTCTCTGGTTGAAAAAGCAGAAGAACAATACGATGAAGAACAGGCAAGAAAACTTGAAAAAAAGATTAGAAAAAATCAATTCGATTTTCAGGATTTCCTTGATCAATTGCAGCAAATAAAAAAGATGGGAAACCTGAAAGACTTGATGGGCATGATTCCAGGCGTTGGCAAAGCGGTTAAAGATATTGATGTGAGCGATGATTCGTTTAAAGGAATTGAAGCAATTATTCATTCGATGACGCCGCAAGAAAGATCGAACCCTGATTTAATTGATCAAAAAAGAAAATTACGCATTGCCAAAGGTTGTGGTAAAGACATTTCTGATGTAAACGCTTTTATGAAACAGTTTGAGCAAATGCGCCAGATGATGAAGATGATGAACAAAATGCCAATGGGCAGAATGCAGAGCATGATGAAAAGATGAATAAGGTTAAATATTATGCGACGTCATTCCTGCGAAGGCGGGAATCTGTTAAAGTTATTATAGGTTTAATTTTGAAAGATCACCTGCCTGCGCAGGCATGACTCATTCATCATTACCTAAGCCTGTCAACACTTTTTATTAATCTTTCATCTTTATAAATTCCTCTTGCAGCTAATAAAAGAAATATCGGAATTATAAATGCAAAAACAGAAGTAAGATCAATCGTTCCTTCAACATAATTTTTCATTGCGGAAAAATATAAAACAATATTTGCAATTGATAATATTAAAACTGCAATGGTTATTTTCAGCTGAGTTTTTCGGTCTTTGTATAAAAAAACAGTAACCAACGATGCAATTGCAACCGCTACAGTTAAAACAATTAATGGAATATTTTCTTTTGCGGTTAGTGAAGTAAATTGTTTTATGTTGTTTACAATTTTGTTTCCGCTGAAAAAAGAAAATTGTAAAGTTGCAAAAGCGCAAGCCGAAGCTAAAAGTAACCACAATGTTTGTATACGTTGTATCATAAATTTTTTTTTGAGAGAAAGTTAATTCGATAGCAAATTAATTAAACAAATTTAAAATCATTTTATTCATTATAATCATTCAACATGATAATTGAGTTTACCTATTTTTGCAAGCCTGATGGAAATTGTTATAAACCATATTGAAACGCAAAGACTTAAGCTGATTAATTGCAATCTTCAAATATTAAATGTAATTTTTGAAGGAAACCAAGCACTCGCAAATGCACTACAGATAAGTGTTTCTGATAATTGGGCAACTTTTGGTGAACAGCCGTTTCGTTATACCGACAATAAACTAAAGGATTTTCCTGAAGATGCAATTTGGTGGACTTATTTAATTCTGCATAAAAAAAATAATACTTTAATTGGAAGCTGCGGATACAAAGGCAAGCCGGATGAAAACGGCATGATAGAACTTGGTTATGAAATAAAAGTAGCATACAGAAATAAAGGTTTGGCAACAGAAGCTGCAAAGGCATTGATTGAAAATGCTTTTAAAAATGAAAATGTAAAAATTGCATCGGCGCATACTTTGGCTGAAGAAAATGCATCAGTAAAAGTTTTACGCAAATGCGGATTGCAATTTGTTGATGAAATTTTTGATAAAGAAGATGGAAATTTATGGTTTTGGAAATTGAACAAACTTGTTTAAATATTGTTGCTACTTGCACTGCAGTACAAGAGTGCGACGCAACGAAGATGAGTTAAGATAAAAAGTTAGGAGCAAAAAAATGAATGAAATAAAAAGATATTTAATTACATCTGCATTGCCTTATGCAAATGGATTAAAACATATCGGTCATTTGGCGGGCGCTTATTTGCCGGCGGATATTTATGTACGTTATTTGCGAGCCCGAAAGCGTGATGTGGTCTTTGTTTGCGGCAGTGATGAACATGGCACAGCAATCCCAATTCAGGCAATGAAAGAAGGTACAACGCCGCAGGCAATCATTGATAAATATCATCCAATTATCAAGCAAAATTTTGAGGACCTCGGAATTTCATTTGATATTTATCACAGAACTTCTTCACCAATTCATCACGAAACTGCGCAGGAATTTTTCACTTATTTAAATGATCGCGGCCATCTTGAAATTATAGAAAGCGAACAATATTTTGACGAAGAAACAAAAACGTTTTTAGCCGACAGATATATAAAAGGAACTTGCCCCAACTGCGGATATGAAAATGCATTTGGCGATCAGTGTGAAAGGTGCGGCACATCGTTATCGCCGGATATGCTGATAAATCCGGTAAGTACTTTGAGCGGAAAAAAACCAATAAAAAAATCTACGAAACATTGGTACTTGCCATTAAATAAATATGAAGATTTTTTGCGTGAATGGATATTAACTGAACATAAAAATGATTGGAAAACAAATGTGCTCGGTCAGTGTAAAAGCTGGATTGACGGCGGTTTACAGCCTCGTGCAGTAACTCGTGATTTGGATTGGGGCGTAAAAGTTCCGCTGCCAAATGCCGAAGGAAAAGTGTTGTATGTTTGGTTTGATGCGCCGATTGGTTACATAAGCGCAACCAAACAATGGGCAATAAATAATAATAAAGACTGGAAACCTTATTGGTACGATAAAAGTACCAAGCTGGTACATTTTGTGGGAAAAGATAATATCGTTTTTCATTGCATTATTTTTCCGGTGATGCTGAAGTTGCATGAAAATATTTTGCCTGCAAATGTGCCTGCAAATGAATTCATGAATTTGGAAGGCGATAAAATGAGCACCAGCCGCAACTGGAAAATTGATATGCAGTATTATATTGATGATTTTATTAAAAAAGAAAATGGCGGCGCTCAAATGGCCGATGTGCTGCGCTATTATCTTACAACAATTTCCCCCGAAACAAAAGATAGTGAATTTACATGGAAAGGTTTTCAGGATGCTTGCAACAGCGAGCTGGTAAGCGTTTTCGGCAATTTTGTAAACAGAACTTTTGTGCTGATGCATAAATTGTGCAAAGGAAAAGTACCTCCTTTGCATGCAGCGGTTTTAGATGATATTGATAAAAAAATTATTGTTGAAATTGAGAATGCAAAATTTGTAGTTGAAAGTTTAATTGAGCAATTTAAATTTCGCGAAGCATTATTTGAAGTGATTGATTTGGCAAGAAAAGGCAATAAATATATGCAGGAAAAAGAGCCGTGGAAAAAAGTAAGTAAGCAATCAGAAGTCAGCCATCAGCCATCAGAAGAAAATCAAAAACTAATAGATAATTGCATTCACATTTGTTTACAACTCTGCGCAAATCTTGCAATTCTCATCAATCCATTTCTTCCATTCACTGCAAAAAAATTATTGCACATGATGAAAGTGGTTGATAAAATGCTGGAATGGAAAAATGCAGGAAGATTGAAATTATTGAGTGTTGGTTATAGTTTGCGGGCGCCTGAATTATTGTTTAGAAAAATTGAAGATGAGGAGATGAAAGCACAAATAAACAAATTACAAAAAACAAATAACAAAAAAATAGAAAAAGAAGAATCCGAAATCCGAAATCCAAAATCCAAAATCACTTTTGACGATTTCGCAAGGCTTGATTTCCGCATTGGCACAATTATCTCCGCAGAAAAAATACAAAAAGCAGATAAACTTTTGAAGCTGCAAATTAATCTTGGTTTTGAAACCAGAACAATTGTTTCCGGCATTGCGCAACATTTTAAGCCGGAAGAAATTATTGGCAAACAAGTAACTGTTGTTGTAAATCTTGCTCCGCGAAAAATGCGCGGCATTGAAAGTAACGGAATGATTTTAATGGCTGAAGATAAAAATGGAAAACTTTATTTTATAAATGCAGAAGAAAAAATTGATGAAGGAAGTTTGGTGAATTAATTTTACCTCGTTAAAATAAAAAAACTTTTGCCTTTAAAAGACAAAAGTTTTTTCATTCAACGTTTCGTGGGTTAATATTTTTGCGGCGGCGCTTTTGTAGTATCAGTGCTATTATTTTGATTATTCATTGTACTGTCATTCATATTTTTGTTTTGATTATTCATATTGTTCATTGTGCTATCGTTCATATTGTTGTTCTGATTATTCATATTATTGGGAGTGGTATCTTTCATGTTTCCACTGTTTGAATTCATATTATTCATATTATCAGGTGTTGCTGATGCAGGTTTACTTTGTGCATTATCCTGATACTGCCTGGGCAGATAGTCTCTCTTTCCAGTGTAAATTGCCCCACCGGTTGCGGAACTTTGCGAAGAAGGTGGCATAGTATCCACACTATTATGAGCAATCAGATTATATTGACTATGATTTGAATTTGCATTTACAACGAACGCAAGGGATAAAAGTAAAGAACCACCCAAAATTATTTTTTTCATAAGTTTATTTTTATAAATGATTAAATGATGTTTAGGTAAACCCAATTAGTATGCCAAATAAGCTAAAGATTGTTTTTATTTTGCATTTGATTTTGCAAGCGCATATTTTCCCCAGTTAAATAAACTTAAGGGATAATATAACAATCAATTTTATAATCTCTAAAATTGATGATGGAGTATAATTAAGTAAGCAGTTTGAATAACTTTGAAGAAAAATTAGGGTTAATTTAAAAATTAACAAGCATTTCAACGTTTATTTATTAACAATAAACTATTATTAATTTTTATGTTTTATAACTCGCACATTCCTTTATTTCTTTATCGCTGTAAAAAACATTATATTGTTTCAAAACATCATCCGGCACGCCATTCCATTTGTTTGGTGTATTGCCCACATATCCAACATCTTTTACACCAATTTCGGAAGTATAAAAACCAGTAGCAGTTAAATCTCTCATCAAATTAAAAAATGCAACACCCTGCGCCATTTCGGGTTTTGCTTTTTTTGGAAAAGCAATTTCATCAACTAATTCTATTTGTTGTTGTTGCGCACAATCTCTGAAAGAATTATTATAACGCGTTAAACACTGCATATCAAGCCAGCGCAAACCACCGCGCATCGGCGTTTGATGTTCAGGCATATCTTTTACAATAAACTCAATAAAATCGGGCACTTTGGCATCACTTGCACTGCCGCTAATTTCATCTTTCGGAATAATAATATCACCCAAAATAGTAATCGTTGCCATTTCATGAGGCGTGAAAAATGTTTTTGAAATTTCCTGTTTATAAATTTCTTGTTCTTCGGGTTGGCGCTCATCATTGTTTAATGACTCATCTTTGGGCGCCGCATTTTCTGCAGGTTTTTTTTCTGTTTCATTTTTGCAGGCATCAATTAAAACGCCGGTTGAAACTGTGCCTACAAAAAGCGCTTTGATAGATTTTCTTCTGTCCATTTTAAAAAAATTAATAGTTAATGGTTCATAGTTATTCGGAAATCATTTTTGTAAATTTTGGCCTCAATTAAGTCCTTGCTTTGGGCGGATTTAGGTGGGCTTACAAATTTTGTTTCTTCATTTGATCAATAATATTTTCTGATGCACGCATGGAAAGTGCAAGTATAGTCCACGTAATATTTTTATCAGCTTGTGAAACGAACGGACCTCCATCTACACAAAATAAGTTTTTACAATCGTGTGCCTGATTCCAGTTATTTAATGCTGATGTTTTTGGATCACTACCCATACGCACCGTTCCCGCTTCATGAATAATATTGCCGGGATTTGCAAGACCATAATTATTTTCAGGTCCATCATCTCCCCAGGTAACCACTGCGCCCATTGTATGCATAATTTCTTTAAAAGTTTCTTTCATGTGCTTTGCCTGGTTAATTTCATAGTCAGAATATTTTGTGTTGAAACGCAATACAGGAATTCCATATTTATCAACAACTGTTGGGTCAATTTCGCAATAATTACTAGCGAGCGCAATTGCTTCGCCACGACCAGCCATGCCAACGTTTGCTCCATAAAAATACCGGTAATCTTCTTTTAAAGATTTTCCGTAACCACCGGCTTCTTTTGTTTTTCCGTTCACTTTATAAGTGCCGTTCAATCCTTGAATGCCGCCGCCAAAACCATAAGCCGGCTGTTCCATTCCACCCCAATATTCTATATGATAACCGCGCGGAAAATCAAGCTTTTTATTATCGAGCCACCACGGCGTATATACGTGCATTCCGCCAACGCCATCTTCGTTGTAACGCTTTCTGCCAAAGAGCTCCGGCAACACACCGCCAACCGCAGCGCCAGTAGAATCATGCAAATATTTTCCTACAACATTGCTTGAATTTGCTAATCCATTTGGGTGTCTTTGCGATTTTGAATTCAACAAAAGTCTTGCACTTTCGCAGGTGCTTGCTGCAACAATAACTATTCTTCCGCTAACCTGGTATTCCTGCATGTCATCTTTATTTACGTAGGAAACACCGGTTGCTAATCCGTTGTTATCAGTTAAAACTTCGCGTGCCATTGCATTGGTAATTAAATCTACATTTCCTGTTTTCATTGCAGGAATTACCAGCGCTGATGAAGAAGAAAAATCAGCATAAATTTTACAACTTCTTCCGCACTGCGCACAAAAGAAACATTCGCCTCGTTCATCATTTATTTTTTTTGTGAGGATAGATAACCTCGAAGGAATTACCGGAATGCTAAGCGATGTTCCCGCTTTTTTTATCATCAATTCATGCAGGCGTGGTTTTGGTGGCGGAAGAAAAATTCCATCCGGATCGTTTGGTAAACCTTCATTGCTTCCAAACACGCCAAGTAACTGATCAATTTTATCGTAATAAGGCTTTACATCTTCATAACCAATAGGCCAGTCATCACCCAAACCATCAATACTTCTGCGTTTAAAATCTCTCGGCCCAAAACGCAAAGAAATTCTTCCCCAATGATTTGTTCTTCCGCCCAGCATTCTTGCACGCCACCATTCCCATTTATCGCCCGGCGCATGTGTAAAAGGTTCGCCGTCAATTTCCCATCCCCAATAACATCCGTCAAAATCGCCAAAAGGCCGAAACTTAGTGCTGGCGCCTCTTCGCGGCGAATCCCATGGATTTTTTAATTGCAAAGAATTTTTTGCAGGGTCGTACATAGGGCCGGCTTCAAGCAAACAAACTTTTAGTCCTGCTTTGCTCAAAACGTAAGCGGCCATTCCGCCGCCCGCGCCGGAGCCAACAATAACTGCATCATATTTTTTTGGTTGTTTTTTTATCTGGAGGTCGCCCATAAAACTATTTTAAATCGTTGGTTAAATGTAAGATTTTCGATGAATAAAGTTGCCTTTTTTATTTTGCAAGAAAAATATTTTTTTAATGTCAGTTTTTGTTTTCCATAGCATCTTCGTTGCCACGCTCGCTTGTACGCTTTTTCGTTAATGAACAAGCACTCAAAAAAATTCAGCATTTTTTTATACTCGTCTGCAAATCATTATTCGGCAAAAATTAATAATCCTTCCTACTTTAGCAAGAAATATTTTTCGCACAAAAAATGCAAAATATTCTTGCAATAGATATTGGCACCACACATTGCAAAGCAATTATTGTAAATGAAAAAGGAAATGCAATTTATTCGGTTAAAAAAAATGTTTCGATAATTCAAGATCAGTCCGAACAAAGTGAACAAGATCCGCACGAAATTTTTCAGGTTGTTCTTTCGCTAATTCAACAATCTTTTTCAGCGAATAAAAATATTTCGGCAGTTTGTTTTAGCGCTGCAATGCACAGCATTATTGCGATTGATGAAAATTGCACGCCGCTTACAAACGCAATAATTTGGGCAGATACAAGAAGTAAATTGTATGCAGAAAAATTATTAAAAAATAAAAAAGCGAATAAAATTTTTCAGCAAACCGGAACGCCGATTCATCCAATGTCGCCGCTTTGCAAAATAATTTGGATGAAAAATGAATTACCTGAAATTTTTAAAAACACCTACAAATTCATCTCAATAAAAGAATATATTTTTTATAGGTTATTTGGAAGATTTATTGTTGATTATTCCATCGCATCTGCAACAGGTTTGTTTGATATTTACAATTTAAAATGGTTTGAACCTGCTTTAAAAATTGCAGGAATTTCGGAAAACAATTTATCAACACCGGTTTCTGTTATACATGCTGAAATGCAGTTGCTGCCTGAATTTCAATCAATCTTTCAACACAAAAAAAATATTCCGTTTATTGTTGGCGCAAACGATGGATGTCTTGCAAATCTTGGTTGCGGCGCAATTAATAAAGGTGAAGCCGCAATAACAATTGGCACCAGCGGCGCAGTGAGAATGATGAATAAAACAAGAAAATCTGATCCGCAAAAAAGATTGTTTAATTATTTATTGACGGATAAAATTTTTATCAGCGGCGGACCAACAAATAATGGCGGAAACGTTTTAGAATGGTTTACTGAAAATTTCTTGAACAAAAATTCTACAGTTGAAGAAACGCTGAAACTCGCTGCACAAGCTGATTATGATGTAAACGGATTAATTTTTCTTCCGTATTTATTTGGAGAAAGAGCGCCAATTTGGAATGCAAATGCAGAAGGTGTTTTTTTTGGATTAACGAATCTTCATACTAAAAAATATTTAGCAAGAGCTGTTATTGAAGGCATTTGTTTTAGCGTTTATGATATTATAAAATCGTTAGAAGAAACGAATAAAATTGAAACCGTTTATGCAACCGGCGGATTTATTGCGTCAAAATCTTGGTTACAATTAATGGCAAATATTTTCGGAAAAAAAATAATTGTTTGCAGTAATAACGATGCATCCGCAATGGGCGCGGCTTTTATGGGAATGTATGCGCTAAAAATAATTGACGATTTATTTGAAGCGAAAAAATTTTTGAAAAGAGAAAAGACTTTTTATCCTGATAAAAAAATGCATGTTTATTATAAAAAATTATTTGCAATCTTTAAATCATTATATGTAAATCTGAAAGATGAATTTGAAAGTTTAAGTAGTTTGCAAATGAAATGATTTTAGAAAAATGCTGCATAGAATTGTTGCAGTACAAGAGTGCGACGCAACGGAAGTTTTATAACAGCAATGTTGCCGGGTTCCTAAAAAATATCATTTATTCTTAAAACAATTTTATGATTAACCAAAAAAATTTTATTGCGATTATTGCATTAATAATTACCAACATTTGCCACGCGCAAACGCTTGACAGCACTTACGCTGAGCGTTTAGGATATGCAAAAGGCGCGAGAGTTTTGATAATTCATGTTGATGATGCGGGAATGAGTTACGACTCGAATGAAGGTGCAATTGAAGCGCTTACAAAAGGTGCAGCAACTTCGTGCAGTGTAATGATGCCTTGCGCTTGGGTTCCCGGTTTTGTACATTTTTTAAACCAACATCCGAACATTGATGCAGGCTTGCATTTAACGCTTACTTCCGAATGGAGTGAATACAGATGGGCGCCGCTTGCAGGAAAAACAAATGTGCCCGGATTAACTGATAAAGAAGGTGATTTGTGGCCAACAGTTCAAGAAGTAATGATGCACGCAACAGCCGATGAAGTGGATAAAGAAATTCATGCACAATTAGACCGAGCAAGAACGATGGGCTTTGAACCAACACATTTAGACAGTCACATGGGAACGCTGTTTGCATCGCCGGAATTTTTAAAAAGATATATAAAATTGGGAATTGAAAATCATATTCCGGTAATGCTGCCGGGTGGTGCAGACGTTTTAATTCAGCAACAAATGCATACGCCAGATGCGTTTATTCAACAAATGCATGTACTTGGCAAAACCTTATGGGATGCAGGTTTGCCGGTTTTAGATGACCTTCACAATTTTAGTTACGACTGGAAAATTCCTGACTCTGTAAAAAATGATGATAAAAAATTACAAACTTACCGAACTGCAAAATATATTGATGCACTGCATTTATTAAAACCAGGTGTAACGATGATGATTATGCATTGCACTGCAACAACTGAAGTGTTTAAATATATTTCAGACAGTGGTCCGTTGCGCAAAGCTGATTTGCTTGCAATGCTTGATCCTGCATTTAAAAATGCATTACAAAATGAACATATTATTTTAACTACGTGGAGAGAATTGAAACAAAGAAGAGATAAATTATCAGCGAATCACTAAAGCGTTAATGCTTCACGAATTAATTTTCCATCTTCACTAAAATAAAGGTACTTTTTTTGCACATCATTTTTTTCAATGTAAATGCGGTATTGAGTGCTGCCGTCTGGTTTTTTTATTTCAACAACAGAGCCGGTTTTCCAGTCGGTTGTGTATTTGCTTTTATTATAACCATCTTTTACTGCGGCTGGTAATGCATCAAAATTTAATTCTTTATCTGTTTCCTGCCATTCGCCTTTGCTTGAAAAATCAGCATAAGTTTTTATTCCGTCCAAATTAAATTGGGCTTCAAAGTAGCTGAGCTTATCTTTCCATTCCACTTTTTCTGCAGTAGGATATTTTGCTTTTAATGCATCGGTTACTTCAAACGGAATTTTTCTTATTTGTGCCTGAGATGCAGTAAGAATAAATGTTGAAAAAATAAAAAATAAAAATTTCTTTTTCATTGAATTTAATTTTGATTAATTAATTAATTGATTCCTTCCACTATAATTACAATTTCACCTTTCACCGTTTTTTGTTTGAAGTATTCGCAAACATCGTGCAAATTTCCGCGTTTATTTTCTTCAAACATTTTTGTTAACTCCCTGCTAACAGAACATTTTCTTTCTGCGCCAAAATATGTTATAAATTCCTGGAGCGTTTTTGTAAGTCGCATCGGGCTTTCATAAAAAATCATTGTTCGTTCTTCGTTAATCAATTTTTTTAATAAAGATTGGCGACCTTTTTTTAAAGGAAGGAAGCCTTCAAATACAAAACGATTTATCGGCAATCCGCTGTTTATTAATGCAGGAACAAATGCAGTTGCGCCAGGCAAGCATTCAATTATAATATTATTTTTTATGCATTCGCGAATCAATAAAAATGCAGGGTCGGAAATGCCTGGTGTGCCTGCATCGGTAATTAATGCAATATTTTTTTCTGCCGATAATTGATCAATTAAATGCTGTAAAACTTTATGTTCATTATGCTGATGATAAGGCGAAAGCGGTTTATGAATATTATAATGATTTAAAAGTTTGGATGAAGTTCTGGTATCTTCACAAAGAATGAAATCCACGCTCTGCAATACTTCCAGCGAACGGAGTGTAATATCTTTTAAATTGCCGAGCGGAGTTGGAACGATGTAAATCATAATTTGAGAATTTGGAAATTTGGAAATTTGAAAATGAGATTAGATAAATTCATTTGCAAATCAGCTTATCTTCAAATTTCCAAATTAGTTCACCATTGCAATTTCATAAAACTCAATGATCGGATTTGCGAGTAATTTTTTGCTTGCATCTTCTGCAATTTGTTTAGCTTCTTTTTCTGATGCAGCTTCAATTTGCATGGCTATGTGTTTGCCAATACGAACATTTAGCACGCCATTTAAATCTAAATTTTGTAATGCACCAAGCACAGCTTTCCCCTGCGGATCTAATAATTCTTTTAATGGCATCACTTTTATTTGAACACTAAATATCATGTGTTTTTTGTTTGATGAACAAAGATAAAATTACATAAGCTGCAAATGTAATTGGAACTGAAATCCATTGAAAAATAAATGCACTGATTATTGCGATGATTGCCAATATAATAAAAGGAAATAATTTTTTTGTGGATGGATTTGTAAATTTCATTGCCATCATTGGCAGCGTTGAAATCATTAAATAACAAACAATAAAAATGATTGCATACCAAAACCATTGATTAATTAAAATATTTATAATTAATGTTGAATTTGAATACCAATAAATGAGCGGAAAAGATGCAATGAACAAACCCGCAGCAGGAATAGGTACGCCTTTAAAACCCAAGCTTTGCTCTGTATCAACATTGAATCTTGCAAGGCGATAAGCTCCGCAACAAGGAATTAAAAATGCAGGTACTAACCATGCAACATTTACATCAAGTCCGTCAGGTTGCTGAGCAAAACTCATACGCAAAAATTCGTACACAATCATTCCGGGGGCAATACCGAAACTTACTACATCAGCTAAAGAATCTAACTGCTTTCCTATATCAGACGTGGCTTTCAGCCATCGAGCAATGAACCCGTCAAGAAAATCTATCACTGCTGCGCAGCCAATAAATACCGAAGCTAAATAAATTTTTTCCGGGATAATTACAAGATTTTCTCCGGTATTTTCATCAACAGTTAATGTTAATCCGGTTTGTAAAATGCAAACAATCGCAAGACAACCGAATACTAAATTGAGCAGCGTAAAAAAATTGGGGAGTTGCTTCATTTTAATTTGGCAATTCGAAAATTTGGTAATTTGAAAATGAAACGTAAACGAATTGTCGAATTTTCAAATTGCTGAATTGGCTAATTATTTTTTCATTAAACTTTCTATTTCATCAACAGTTATCGGAATATTTTTCATCAGATCAATATTTCCGTTTTTTGTTATCCAAACATTATTTTCAATGCGCACACCCATTTGCTCTTCTTCAATATAAATTCCGGGCTCGACTGTAAATAACATTCCGGCTTGAATCGGTTCAGTCTTCGTTCCCAAATCGTGAACATCAATTCCTAAATGATGCGAAATGCCATGATACAAATACTTTTTGTAAGCGCGATTTTCTTTGTCTTCATTTTTTATATCCGTTTTTTTAAGAAGTCCGATTTTTAAAAAAATATTGGTTGCTTCGTCGCCCACTTTTTCAGTGTAATCAACAATAGTTATTCCGGGTTTTAATAAACTCTTTGCATAATTGTGTAAGTTCAGGCAAGCGTTATAAACCTCTTTTTGTCGCGCAGAAAATTTACCATTTACAGGAATTGTTCTTGTTAAATCTGCAGCATAATTTGCATAATTTGCGCCGAAATCCATTAAAATTAATTCACCGTTTTTACATTCTTCATTGTTGAAAATATAATGCAAAGTTCTGGCTCTGTCGCCGCTGGCAATAATGCTTCCGTAAGCTTCGCCTTTTGCACGGTTGCGTAAAAATTCATGCAAAATTTCTGCTTCAATTTCATATTCAGAAACGCCCGGTTTTATGAATTGAAGTACGCGTCGAAATGCTTTTTCGGTAATATCAATTGCAGTTTGTGTTACTTCAATTTCATATTTTGTTTTGATGGAACGTAAGCGTTTTAGAATTTTTGCAGAACGCTCATATTTGTGCAAAGGAAAACGTTGCTTTAATTGCTGAACATAGCGATAGTCGCGGGTTTCAAGTAAATTATTTTTTCTGTCGTTTTCATTTGTGTTGAGATAAATTGTATCGGCAAGATGAATCCATGTTTGCAGCAAAGCATCCAAATTGTCCAGCCAAACAATAGTTTTTATTCCCGAAATTTCCGTTGCTTCTTCTGCGCGTAATTGTTTTCCATTCCACTTTTCTTTTAATTCATTTGGTTTTAGTAAAATCAAAACTTCACGATATTTTTCATCCGGATTTTCAGGAAAAAAAATCACCATTGTATCTTCCTGTTCAATGCCGCAAAGCCAGTACAGATCGCTGTTTTGAGTAAAGCGATACAATGCGTCGCCGTTCATCGGCATTTCATCGTTGCTGTTAAAAATGGCAATGCTGTTTGGTTGCATCTCTTTAATAAACCGATTACGATTTTCAATAAATAATTGCGGATTAAGCGGCAAATGTTTCATAAAAAATTTTCAGAAGTTGCAAGATAAAGGAAAGAGTAATTAAAGTTGATTTGCTTTTATCTTCTTTCAAGAATTTTTCTTGCCATAATTTGTTGCTGAAAATATTTTTCTTTTTCAACATTGTTTGAAGAAAATCTAATATCATCTACTATTTTACATCATTTCTTAAAACTTATCTAATAAAATCTTCCTGAAAAAAATATTCTCAAATAACAATTTCAATAAAACTAACGTTTGTAAGCGCAGATGAATTAATTTTGTCCTCCAAAATCATTAATGCATGTCGTTACAAATTTCAACTATCCCATCAGAACAATTATTAGAATTGGGTTTATCAGAATTTCATAACATTCATTATCAATTAATGCCCGACGAATTAACAGAACAAACATTGCAACGCAATGAAGGTGTATTGAACGATACCGGCGCTTTGTGCATTAATACAGGAGAATTTACAGGCCGCAGTCCGCAGGATAGATTTTTTGTACGCGACAGCATCACTGAAAATTCTGTTTACTGGAATAATTTTAATATCGCAATTGAAGAAAAATATTTTCATCAGTTGAGGAAAAAATTACTTGATTATTTGAATGAGCAAAACGAAGTTTGGGTGCGTGATGGTTATGTTTGCGCCGATGAAAATTATCGCTTGAATATTCGCGTAATAAACGAAAATCCGTGGAGCAATTTATTTATTCATAACATGTTTCTTCGCCCAGCAGAAGATGAGTTAGAAAATTTTAAACCAAGCTGGCATATTATTCAGGCGCCGGGTTTTAAAGCCGATCCAAAAATTGACGGGGTAAGAAAAGGAAATTTTGCAATTATTTCCTTCAAACACAAAACTATTCTTATCGGCGGCAGCGGTTATACCGGTGAAATGAAAAAAGGAATTTTTTCTGTTTTAAATTATTTGTTGCCGCATAATAAAAATGTGCTAAGCATGCATTGCAGCGCAAACGTGGGAAATAAAAATGATGTTGCTATTTTTTTTGGATTGAGCGGAACCGGAAAAACCACGCTGAGCGCTGACTCTGCAAGAAAATTAATTGGCGATGATGAACACGGATGGACAGCAAATTCAGTATTTAATTTTGAAGGCGGATGTTATGCAAAGTGTATTGATTTAAATGAAGAAAAAGAGCCTGAAATTTATAATGCGATTCGTCCGGGCGCTTTGGTTGAAAATGTAACTTTTTTTAAAGGCACCAATAAAATTGATTTCAGCAGCAAAGCAATTACTGAAAACACAAGAGTAAGTTATCCTTTATATTTTATCAGTAACGCGCTTGAGCCAAGCATTGGCGCCATGCCAAAAAATATTTTCTTTTTAACCTGCGATGCTTACGGCGTTTTACCTCCGATAAGTAAATTAACGCCGGGACAGGCGATGTATCAATTTATCAGCGGGTACACTGCAAAAGTTGCAGGAACCGAAACGGGTGTTACAGAACCAAAACCCGCATTCAGTGCATGTTTCGGGGCGCCTTTTCTTCCATTGCATCCAGGATCTTATGCAGAGATGTTAGGCAAAAAAATTCGTCAAAATAAAGTAAACGTTTGGATGATTAATACAGGATGGAGCGGAGGATCTTATGGCGTTGGCAAGCGTATGAAACTCTGTTATACCAGAGCGATGGTAACTGCTGTTTTAAATGATGAATTAAACAATGTTGAGTATGAAAAGCATTGTGTTTTTGGAATGATGATGCCAACAAGTTGCCCGAATGTTCCTGCAGAAATTTTGAATCCGCGCAACACATGGAAAGATAAACAAGCTTATGATTTACAAACAAAGGAGCTTGCAAAAATGTTCAAAAAGAATTTTGAAAAATATGCGAGCGCTGTAACAAAAGAAATTTTAATGTCAGCACCTTTGGCAGATTAAAAAAGTTTATATTTATAAATGTTTTATTTTTAGAAATTCCCGATTTACGACCTCTCGATTGCTTTAACATAAACTTCATCAGTTTGATGAAGTTTTTTTTTATTAAAAGTAATTTATAATAAATCAATCTTTTTTTGTGTATCCAAATTCATCGGCAATAACTTTTAGCAAATACTCTTTTTTATCTTCATTATATTCCCAAAACATTACGCCGGCAAGATGATATTTTTTTACATATTCACATTTATTTTTTACCGATTCTTCATCATCATAAGAAATAAATATATTTTTTCCCGGATTAAAAAGATAAGGCGCTTTTGCAGCCGAATCCCAATATCTTATAAATTCATTTTTATTAATGATACTGTCTTTAAGATAAGTGAAACCTCCGCCAGTTGCGGGTTTCAGTGCTTTTTGAAATAAGCCATTGTTTGTATTAGATTCCATTTGCCAGCCTTTGCCATAAAATGCAACGCCCAACACAATTTTATTTGCAGGAACACCTGCAGCTATGAAAGCACGCACAGATCTGTCGGCAGAATATTGTAAAGTATTTTTCGAAGAAACGTACAGGTTTGTATGATGACCTGAAATACTATCCGTGTTGCTTACATAATCATAGCTCATTACATTAATATAATCAGTGTATTGCTGCACTTTATCCATTTCGGTATGTGCTATATATTGCTGCGAGCCACCTACAGCAGTGGTTACAAAATATTTTTTATGTGTTATTTTTTTCAAGCTATCAAAGTTTTTCCTCAAATCTTTAAACAATAAAGTATAGTGTTCTTTATCTTCCGGGCGATATACATTATTATCTCCCTGCATGCCCGGATATTCCCAATCAATATCAATTCCATCTAAATTATATTTTGCAACTATTGCTACTGCGCTTGCTGCAAAATTTTCTGCTGATGTATCGCTTAAAACTGCATCAGAAAAATTTTTACTCCAGCCCCAGCCACCGATTGAGATCAATATTTTCAGGTCAGGCTTTTTTATTTTTAATTCACTAAGCTTTCGTAAATTAATTGTATCGGTGCGTTCGTTATGCAGCCATGCGCGGTTTGCTTTTATATCAATAAATGCATAGTTTATATGCGAAAGACGCTGAACATCTAACGAATCGGTATTTATCAATCCGTGGTAGCCGCCAACGTATGCAATGATTACAGGTTTATTTTTATTTTCTGTAAAAGAGAAAAAAATAATTATTGCTAAAATGCCTGATGCAATAAAACAAGATTTTTTTTTCATACTGATAATTGAAGATTTAAAATTGTATAGAAATTAAATTTATTTATTCTTTTCTTAACCACATCACTTCTCCTCCGCCACTTGCAACTTTTAAATTAATTGCATCCTTATTTGTTACTTCTTTTTTTTGTTTGATAAGATGATTTGGATTTGCAGAAACATCATCTGCATCAGTATAAATTTCTGCTACATATTTTCCATCACTCAAAAAATTTAATGGAATTGTAAGTTGCCTTGCTTCGTGATTTGTGATTGTTCCAATAAACCAATCATTATTTTTTCTTCTTGCAATAATGATGTATTCAAACGCTTTTGCATCCAGCACTTTTGTTTCATCCCATGTGGTAGGGATTTCTTTAATAAACTCAAACCCTTGCTGGCCTTCGTATGCAGCAGGATAATCGCAAACCATTTGCAAATAATTTTCGAGTACAACATACATGGCAAGCATGTGGCAGCGCGTGCCGAGCACCAATGGTCTTGTGTATTGCGCTCTGAAAGAATCCTGTGGCACTGCACGAAAACCGCCCAAATGATAATCCGTAGAACCGGCAAGCATTCTGGTAAAAGGCATGTTAATATCATGATCGGGAGAAATGCCCGAATCACTCCATTTATCTACTTCATAATTTCTTGTGCCTTCGCGGGTGAACTCATTCGGATAAGTTCTGCTTAATCCTGTTGGTTTATATGCGCCGTGAAATTGAATATGCAAATGATGCTCCGCTGCTTTTTGCAAAATTTCTGTTTGCATATTTACCATTTGCTGATCATCGCGATCCATAAAATCAACCATCATTCCTTTTATTCCCCATTTTTCATACAGAGCAAAAGCCGTATCCAGCTTAGGGTACAATGCATAAAAATGAACCCAAACCCTTATGCCAACATTTTTTGATTTTGCATAATCACAAATTTGTTGCATATCAAGTCCGGGCACAGGTGTTGTTACATCTGCATGTGGACCAGGTTGAAATCCAACGCCGTCATCTACATACCATTGATGCAAACCGTACTCAACAACTGAATGATATTCGATATTATTTCTTGCACAAAAATCAATGTAATATTGAGCGGTTACAAAATTATTTCCCGGCGCATTTAATGTATCAGGCACCACATTTCCGTTCCACCAGGGAAAAGTTGTTTTGCCCGGTTTCAACCAGCTTACATCTTTTATTTTGCAAGGTTCATTTAGATTTGTAAGAATATTACTTTCAATTAAAGCACCAATTCTATCGCTAATCATTAACACGCGCCATGGAGTTTGATGCGGCAAATTTGCTTTAACTTTTATTGCAGTTTGATTTGGCAATGGAGATAATTTACTTACTAAAATTCCGTTGTGTTTTGACAAGTACATTCCTGCGTAATCAACCAGTTCTGCTTCAGTAATTGCAAGAAAAATATTTGGCTGAAACTCAAACACAGCAGGCATATCCATCAATGTATCTTCATGTACTTCACTCAATGGTAAAGTTTGATAAATACCTTCGTGCGATGAAGTATAATTCGGAAAAAATAATGTATGAACAGTTGGATTTCCGGGTAATTTGAATGTTGTATTTTCATCGAGCAATGTGAAAGATGATTGATTATTTTGTTGAAAAAATTCATACCGAAATGCAACGCCATCATTAAAAATTCTCACAACAATATTTATTTTTTTGAAAGGAGATATTGTTTCTTCGAGCGGAAGAATTAATTGCTTATAACTTTCATGAACATGACTTGTTTTGCCAACAATTAAATTATAATCTTCTGTTGAATCACTAAAAAAAGGCTTGTTTAATTTAAGATTGTTTTTAAAATTATCATCATTAAATTGTAAACTTAAAGATGAATAATCAACAATAATTTTTCCTTTAAAAGCCACGCTATACATGGCAGATTTATTCAACATTTTAAACGAAAAAACAATGTTGCCGTTCGGGGAAATTAATTGAATATTTTTTTGTGCAGATAATTGAAAAGATGAAAAAAACCAAGCACCGAAAAAAATTCTTAAAAGCAATTTCATTTTATAAAATTGCTATGAAGTTAGCAATGTTGTTTTTTATTTTTGAATGATTACAAAAATTTATTTTGCTGAAGAAATTTTAATTATAATAAGTTTCATCTAAATAAAAATAACCGTCTGGCTTTTTCCAGAAATAAAATTTTTTGTTATACACATAATAAGTTCCGCGACTGCTTGCTTTTGCAAGCGCAGAAGGAACATATAAAATTTTTGGAGGAATAGTTTTAAACCGGTAAGCCAGGTTATTTACTTGCTCAGGTGTAAAGCCACGTGCATTTTTTATGTTGAGAACATCTGCAGAAGCATCCGGAGGTAAATCTTTTTCTGTAATTAAAATATTTCCACGTCCGTCAACAACTATTATTGGTTTTGTATTTACAAAAACCGGCGCAGAAGCCGCAGGTGCCGAATTTGGAGCAACCATTTTGTTTGTTGAATTAGAAGAATTGGCCGAATAGGTTTTTTTTGAATTATTTGTTACAACTGCTGCGGTTGTTTTAGCGGGAACTCTGTGCCTGCTGCACGAAATCAAAAAAAATGATATTACAATTATCGGCGCAAAAAACTTCATGATTGCTTTTGTGTTTCTAATTTCATGCCAGTTTGTTTAAATTTCAAAAAGAAAAATCAATTAATTTTTCTTGCAAGATTGTTTGTTGTTCACCGGTTTTTAAATTTTTTATGGTGCAGTTTTTTTCGAGCAATTCTTTGCTGCCTATAATTATTGCATATAAAATTTTTTTTCTTTCAGCATATTTAAATTGCTTATCAAATTTTGTTTGTTCAGGATAAATTTCGCAACCGATATTTCTATTTCTTAATTGTTGCATTAATTTAAACGATTGTTTAACTTCGGCTTCGCCTAAATTAAAGAACAAAATTTGCGTTCCTGTTTGCACTTCTTCAGGAAAAAGTTTTAGTTCTTCCATCACATCATAAATTCTGTCAACACCAAAACTTATTCCTACGCCGGATAAATTTTGAACGCCGAATAAACCTGTTAAGTCATCGTATCTTCCGCCGCCGCCAATGCTGCCTATTTGAATATTTTTTGCAGTTACTTCAAAAATAATTCCTGTATAGTAATTGAGTCCACGAGCCAAAGTAAAATCGGTTGATAGTTGCTGATTGAAAGTTGATGGAAAAAAATTTATAATGTAATTGATTTCTTCAATTCCCTTTTTGCCAATTTCTATATTGCCAATTAACCCATATAATTTCTGTAATTTTTCTTCGTTGCTTCCTGAAATAGAAAAATATTTTTCGATAATCTTAATTTGTTCTTCATTCAAATTTTTTTGTGCTAATTCTTTCTTTACTTTTTCAATTCCTATTTTATCGAACTTATCAATGGCGATAGTTAGATCCATCATTTTATCAGCGCCGCCGCAAAGTTCTGCGAGAGCTGTTAAAATTTTTCTGTTGTTAATTTTTATTACTACATCCATTTTTAATTTCGAAAAAACAGTTGCATAAATATTTATTAAATCAACTTCATTTAATAAAGAATTACTTCCAACCACATCTGCATCGCATTGGTAAAACTCGCGGTAGCGCCCGCGCTGCGGCCTGTCTGCACGCCAAACGGGTTGAATTTGATAGCGTTTAAAAGGAAAATTTAATTTGCCAAAATTCATGGCAACATAACGCGCGAAAGGAATGGTGAGATCGTAACGAAGTGCGCGTTCTGTAATTTCTTTTATATTTTTTCCTTCCAATATTTTTTCGAAATCATTTTTTATTTGTTGATACTTTATTGGATTATCTAAGCCATTATTCAAAATTTTAAAGATCAGTTTATCACCCTCTTCACCATATTTTCCCATCAATGTTTCCAGGTTTTCCATTGCAGGTGTTTCCAAAGGTTGAAAGCCGTACAATTCAAACACAGTGCGGATTGTATCGAAAATATAATTTCGCTTGCGAACTATATCTGCACTAAAATCGCGGGTGCCTTGCGGTAAAGTTGGTTTCATAAAAAAGTTAAAAGTAAAAATTCAAAAATTTAAAACTTATTATATCTTTTTAACTTATTGATTTTTTATTATTGTTTATCTAAAATTATATATGGAAATTATTCTATTGTGCATCTTTATAACCTGGCGCAATTTAATAATAGAATAATGTTGCTGAATATTTTATATTGCCAATTAATTTCAGTGAATCAGAATAATAAAATTAATTAATTTGCCTTTGCACATTTTTATGGAAAACGATTTTAGAGATAAACAACGAAAAAATTACGTGATGATGCGCATGGTGTACGATTTTACCATGGCATTACTTATTTTATTAATGGGCGCAGTAATGTTGTTTGGTGATAAATTTGGTAATGAACCGATGAAGGAATTTATTGGAAGTTTGGATGTAACTATTCGTTATTTATTTGGCGGATTGTGCATATTATACGGCGCCTTCAGATTATACAGAGGCATTAAACACGATTATTGATACGATAAAAAATGAAAGGAAATAATATTAGTTTTCTTATTTTTATTTTATTGCTAACGATGTTTTCGTGCAATAATAAAAATGAGCAGGTAAAGTATGATTCGCCGCTTCAGGGAACAATTTATATAAGTGTGGATGAAAGTTTTAAACCTGTTATTAATGAAGAAATAAAAGTGTACGAATCCACTTATCCTGATGCAAAAATTATTGCTTCGTATAAATCCGAAGCGGATTGTTTTAGAGATTTGCAAAAAGATAGTACAAGATTGATTATTGTTGCAAAAGGTTTAACCGATGAAGAAGAGAAATATTATCAGTCAAAATTAAATTACAGGGTTAATTATGATGTGATTGCTTACGATGCAGTAAGTGTAATTGTAAATGCCGCATCGCCGGACAGTGTATTTACAATGAAAGGAATAAAAAAATTATTGACTGATTCAACAAATAAACATGAGGTTGTTGTGGATGGAACTAATGCAACAAGTACAGTAAGATTTTTGCTCGATTCGGTTTTAAAAGGTGAGTCTTTCGGAAAAAATGTAAAAGCTGCACAAGGCAGTAAAGCAGTGCTGGACTATGTTTCGGACAATATTAATGCAGTTGGTTTTGTAGGTTCGAGTTGGGTTGGCAATGATGAAGATCCTGATCAAAAAAAATATGATACTAAAATTCATCTTGCTTTGCTTGAATGTACCTCGTGCGAAAATAATATATTCGCAAAGCCATCGCAGGCAACTATAACATACGGTCAATATCCTTTGGTACGTCCTTTGTATTATATCCTGAAAGAAAATTATACGGGTCTTGGTACGGGGTTTACCAATTTTATGACTTTAGAGCGTGGGCAATTAATTTTTAAAAGATCGTATTTAGTTCCGGCAAAAATGTATTTTGAAATTAGAAAGGTTATTTAGATATATATTTATAACAATTAAATCAATTGAAAAAAGAAGCTTATGAAAAAGCAAATATGTTTAGTTATTGCACTGGTTTTATCAACGGCATTTGTTTATGCACAATCAGTAGATGATGGCATAAAATTTCTTTATTATGGAAGAAATAAAAGCGCAATGGACGTATTGCAAAAAGTGGTTGCTTCAAAACCAAAAGATGCATATTCTATTTATTGGTTAGGTCAGGCAATGTTAGCGCAGGATGATATTCAGGGCGCAAAAACACTTTATCAAAATGCATTGAACAGTGGCGTAAACGAGCCCTGGATATGGATTGGAATGGGGCATGTTCAATTAAGAGACAGTGGCGATATTAATTCTGCCAAACAAAAATTTGAACAAGCTATTACTTCAGCAAAAGGAAAAAAAGGCGATAATCCCGACATATTAAATGCAATTGGCCGTGCAAATGCTGATGGCAACAGCAAACAAGGCGATCCTGTTTACGGCGTTGATGTTTTAAAAAGAGCAAAGCAAATAAACCCAAAAAATCCTGACATTGATATTAATCTTGGTACTTGCTATCTGAAAATGGGAAGTGACAGAGGCGGCGATGCAGTGCAAGCCTTCACCGATGCTATTACAATAGATCCAAAATATGCAGCCGCATATACTCTAATTGGAACGGTTTATAAAAGTCAGGATAACAAGCCTTCGATGACGGAATGGTATGATAAAGCAATTGCTGCCGACCCAACTTACGGACCTGTTTATCTTGCTTATTTTATTTACTATGAAGAACGCGATGTAAATAAAGCAAAGCAATATCTTGATTTATGGACTAAGAATTCTGATCAGGATTGTGAAACCAGGTATTTTACAGCCGATTATTTATTTAGAGCAGGTAAATACCAAGAATCGTTAGATAGTGCAAAAGCAATGGCAGCAGGCGAATGCAGAAATTTTCCGCGCATAAATATTTTATTTGCGTATAATTATGATAGATTAGGCGACTCTATGCAGGCAAAAAATTATCTCGATAAATTTTTCTCAAATATTTCTACAATTAAGATTGAACCGGAAGAATTATCACGTGATTATATTTTAGCAGGCAATGTTTATGCAAAAACAGGAATGGCCGATACAGCATCTTCTTATTTTCAAAAAGCAATTCAGTTAGATACAGTTAAAGCGCATAAATTAGATTATGTAACTACAGCTTCTAATTTAATGGCAAAAACAAATAATTTTTCACTGCAACAATATTGGATGAACCAGTTAGTTGCATTAAAAGGCGGCAAGTTGGCCGAAAGCGATTATTATAATTTAGATAAAGCAGCCATTGATGCAAAAAATTACACTGCAGCCGATTCAATTGCCCAACAATATATTACTGCTTATCCTGATAAACCACAGGGTTACGGTTTTCGCGCAACAGCATTAAAAGCGTTGGATGCGGATACTACAAAAGGTTTAGCTATTGATGCCATCAATAAATACAATGATTTTTTAATGAAAGATACCGCTGTAAAAGATACTTCAATAAACAAGAAACTTTTATTTAATAATTATTATTATTTGCTTGCTTATTATGCACAATATGCAGCAAATAAAGATATTCCCCAAGCCATCGCCATAACCGATAAAATGATGGCGTTATATACACCCGGCAGTGATGAATATAATTTTGCAAATAATACAAAAGCTCAGTTACAAAAAGCATTAGACCAATCGAAAAAGAAATCAAGTCCACCATCAAAGTCGGCATCAGAAAAGAAAAAGCCAGGCAGCGGGAAATCGAAATAAAAAATTGAAACAAAAAACTCCTCTTATTTATGAGGAGTTTTTTGTTTACGTTGATGTTATTATTTTTGATAAAAAATTTTTTTATATAAAAAATTTTTTCATGCAATTATTATATGTTTTTTTACAAGTTGCCTCCGGCACTTCAGCCGATTATTTTCCAATTGGTTTGCAAATAATTTTTGCTTCGGGTTTTGTTCTTACCATGATTGTACTGTCAAGTCTGCTTGGACCAAAAAGAAAAACAACCGATAAATTAGAAAATTTTTCAAGCGGCATTGAAAGTCACGGAAATGCACGCCAGCCAATGGCTATCAAATATTTTTTAGTAGCAATTTTATTTGTTTTATTTGACGTTGAAGTTATTTTCTTTTATCCTTATGCAGTAAATTTTAAAGAATTGGGCTGGAGTGGTTTTGGCGAAATATTACTATTTGTTGCATTTTTTTTAATAGGTTTTTTCTATATCATAAAAAAAGGCGCATTAACCTGGGAAGATTGATTTTTCTTCGTATGTTATCTATTTTTAAATTTTTTTTCTGTATAAATTCTTTATGTTTTTATTGAATGTTGTGTGCTATTTTTGTAAAGTGAAGTAATTTATATTGTGTTGATTTTTATAAATAACAGATAACTTATGAGTCGCCCGGTTCGATTTAACATACATCCGAAAACACCTGATATTTACAATAATATTGCCATTGCCGAAATGCCGGAAGGCTCAATGGGCGAAGGGTTTTTTGCAACTAATTTAGAAAAAATTGTAACCATTGCGCGTAAAAATTCTATCTGGCCTTTACCCTTTGCAACTTCCTGTTGCGGAATTGAATTTATGAGCCTAATGTCTTCCACTTACGACTTTGCAAGGTTTGGTTCAGAGCGTTTGGCTTTCACTCCGCGCCAGTGCGATTTGTTAATGGTTATGGGAACGATTGCAAAAAAAATGGCACCTGTTTTACAGCAAACATATATTCAAATGGCAGAGCCACGCTGGGTTTTAGCGATGGGTGCTTGCGCAAGTTCGGGCGGAATTTTTGATACTTATTCTGTGCTTCAGGGTATTGATCAAATTATGCCGGTAGATGTTTATGTGCCTGGCTGCCCGCCAAGACCTGAAGCCGTTATTGATGGCGTTTTACGCATTCAGGAATTGGTGAATGATGAAACGCTGCGCAGAAGAAATAGTGAGCATTATAAAAAATTATTAAATAGTTATGGAATACAATAAACCAATTTGGCAATTAGCTAATTAAAAAATGTGCCAATTATTTTTATTGCTGAATGGAGTAAGTTTTTTTCATTGTCGAATTGCCGAATTATTAAATTATCGAATTGAAAAATGGATTTAACCAACGCTTATATACAACAACGATTAAAAGAAAAATTTGGCGATGAAATTTTTAATTTCGAAGAGCCTTATGGCATGTTAACTTTTGAAGTGCCCAATCAAAATAATTTAAAGGTTCTGCAATTTTTGTATGATGACGATGAACTGCGTTTTCGCTTTTTAACTACGCTTTGTGCAGTGCACTATCCCGAACAAAAAGGTAGAGAACTTGCAATTGTTTATCACTTCCATAATTTGGTTGATAATGTTCGCATTCGATTTAAAATTTTTATTGATATAAATAAACCCGACGTTTTTACTGCAACAAAATTATATGAAGCTGCAAATTGGATGGAAAGAGAAACCTATGATTTTTATGGAGTGAATTTTGTTGGTCATCCTAATTTAAAACGGATTTTGAATGTAGATGAAATGGATTATTTTCCTATGCGAAAAGAATATCCGTTAGAAGATCAAACGCGAATTGATAAAGATGATGAAATGTTTGGAAGAGGCGGCAGATTTGGATTTGGCGACGAAAAATCTGAATTGGAAACGATTACTGAAGCGGAGAAAAATAATGATGAGTTATGAATTATAAGTGATGAATAAAGAACAGAAAGCACAAGAGTGCGACGCAACGAAGATGACCGAAGATTTGAAGCTGGTAACAAAAAATTATATTATAATTTGATAAAGTAAAAATAAAAAAACATTGTCAAATTGCAGGATTTGCAAATTGTCAAATTGATTTATGGAAGACGCTCAACTTCATATAAAACTTCCCGAAGGCTCGATTGAAAAGCAAACGACTACAATTAATTTAGGTCCTATTCATCCTGCAACGCACAACATTTTGCAAAATATAATTGAGCTTGATGGCGAACGGGTTGTTTCTGCAACGCAAACAATCGGATATATTCATCGGGCTTACGAAAAATTAGGCGAACATAAACCGCTGTATCAAATTACGCCGTTAACAGACCGCATGAATTATTGCAGCGCGCCCATCAACAACATGGGCTGGCACATGACCTGCGAAAAATTATTGAAAGTACAAACGCCAAAGCGTGTTGATTATATGCGCATAATAATTATGGAGCTTGCAAGAATTTCGGATCATTTAATTTGCAATTCAGTAATTGGCGTTGATGCCGGCGCATTTACTCCGTTTTTATATGTGATGCAATACCGCGAATTAATCTATGAAATTTATGAAGAAATTTGCGGCTCAAGATTAACAACTAATATTGGAAGAATTGGCGGCTTTGAAAGAAATTTTAATAACACTGCCTGGACGAAACTGGAAAAATTTTTGAAGGAATATCCAAATGTTTTGCGTGAGTTTGAAAATCTTTTACAACGCAACCGAATTTTTATGGATCGCACAAAAGGCGCTGGTCCGATAAGTGCTGAAAGAGCTTTAAATTATGGGTTCACCGGGCCGAATCTTCGTGCAGCAGGAGTTGATTATGATGTAAGAATTCATACGCCTTATAGCAGTTACGAAGATTTTGATTTTACTATTCCTGTTGGTAAAACGGGCGATGCTTACGACAGATTTTTGGTGCGGAATGAAGAGATGTGGCAATCACTAAATATAATTAACCAGGCTTATCAAAAAGTGCAGGAGTTTAAAGGTGAAGAAGCCGAAGTTTTTCATGCAGATGTTCCTGAATATTATTTGCCTGAAAAAGAAGATGTTTATACAAAAATGGAAGCGCTCATTTGGCATTTCAAAATTATTATGGGAGAAGTGGAAATGCCTGTTGGCGAAGTGTATCATTGTGTGGAAGGTGGCAATGGTGAATTAGGTTTTTATTTAATCAGCGATGGGGGAAGACAGCCGTACAGACTGCATTTCCGCAGACCTTGTTTTATTTATTATCAAGCATATTCCGAACTTACAAAAGGCGGAATGCTGAGCGATGCTATAATCACCATGAGTAGCTTAAATTTAATTGCGGGAGAATTAGATGCTTAAAAAAATTTACAAAGATGGATATACAATTTCCCCCTGAAAAACTTTTGCAGATAAATGAAATAGTTGCACGCTATCCTGAAGGAAAACAAAAAAGTGCGTTGTTGCCTGTGTTGCATGTTGCACAAAAAACTTTTGGAGGATGGTTAAGTGTGCCGGTGATGGATCAGGTTGCTGAATTATTAAACTTAAAACCAATTGAGGTTTATGAAGTGGCTACATTTTACAGCATGTATAATTTAAAGCCTTTTGGTAAATACTCATTTGAAGTTTGCCAAACCGGTCCATGCATGATAAATGGAAGCGATAAAATTATTGAATACATTAAACAAAAATTAGGAATAAATATTGACGAAACAACAGCCGATGGTTTATTCACTTTAAAAACAGTTGAATGCTTAGGCGGCTGCGGATATGCGCCTTTAATGCAGCTTGGAAAAAATTATCGCGAACATTTAACACTGCAAAAAATTGATATGATAATTGATGAATGCAGAAAAACTGCAGAGGCAAATAATTAAACAATAAATTTAAAATATGAAACTCATTCCTTACATCCATTTTGGCGGCAATGCCGAAGATGCTATCAATTTTTATAAAAAAGCATTAGGAGTTGAAGAAGTAAAAATTCAGCGCTATGGCGAAACGCCAATGCCCGTTGATGAAGATTATAAAAATAAAATCATTCATGCAAGATTGATATTTGATGGAGATAACATTTTAATGATTTCGGATGCTTTTAAAGGTCAGCCGGTTTCAACAAATGGAAATGTTCAGTTATCTGTTGATATAAATGATATAGATAATTTAGAAAAAATATTTAATGCAATGGCAGAAGGCGGACAAATAACGATGCCTTTACAGGATACTTTTTGGGAAGCAAAATTTGGTATGCTGAAAGATAAATTTGGCGTTGGTTGGATGTTTAATTGTGAGAAGAAATAATGCTGCACAAAGAACAAAAAATACAAGAGTGCGGTGCAAGGAACGATGAGTAAAGAATAAAAGCCGATAACAAAAAAATATAAAAATTTCTTTAGAGATCCATGAAAAAACTTTTATTAGCAAACGACCACATTGAAGGCATCCGCTTTTACGATGCTTATCGCAAAAACGGCGGTTATCAAAGCCTTGAAAAAGCAATAAAAATGTCGCCTGCCGACATTACTGAAGAAGTGAAGAAAAGCGGGCTTCGAGGAAGAGGCGGCGCAGGTTTCCCAACGGGAATGAAATGGAGTTTTCTGGCAAAGCCCGAAGGCGTTCCGCGCTATTTAGTTTGCAATGCAGATGAAAGTGAGCCTGGTACTTTTAAAGACAGATATTTGATGGAGTTTCTTCCGCATCTTTTAATTGAAGGTTTAATTGTGAGCTCTTATGCACTCGGCAGCAATGTTACTTACATTTATATTCGCGGCGAATACGATTGGATAACGGATATTTTAGATCAGGCAATTGCCGAAGCAAAACAAAATGGGTGGCTTGGAAAAAATATTTTAAGCAGTGGTTTTGATTGCGAAATTTATACGCATCGCGGCGCCGGCGCTTACATCTGCGGTGAAGAAACTGCGTTGCTCGAAAGCCTCGAAGGCAAGCGCGGCAATCCTCGTTTGAAACCTCCGTTTCCTGCGGTGAAAGGTGTTTGGGACAGACCAACTGTTGTGAATAATGTTGAAACATTAGCGGCGGTTGTTCCAATTATAAACATGGGCGGCGATGAGTATGCAAAAATCGGCGTGGGGCGTTCAACAGGAACAAAATTAATTTCCGCTTGCGGAAATATTAATAAGCCCGGCGTGTATGAAATTGATATGACCATTTCTGTGGAAGAATTTATTTACAGCGATGAATATTGCGGCGGAATCCCTAATGGAAAACGTTTGAAAGCCTGCATTCCCGGTGGCTCATCGGTTCCCATTCTTCCTGCAAATCTTTTATTGAAAACTGCAAAAGGCGAAACGCGTTTAATGAATTATGAAAGCCTGAGCGATGGAGGTTTTGCAACCGGCAGCATGATGGGAAGCGGTGGATTTATTGTATATGACGAAGATCAATGCATTGTTCGTAACACCTATACTTTAGCAAGATTTTATCGTCATGAAAGTTGCGGACAATGCTCACCCTGCCGCGAAGGAACCGGATGGATGGAAAAAATTTTACTGAATATTGAAAACGGAAAAGGCAAATTAAAAGACATTGATTTATTGTGGGATATTCAAAGCAAAATTGAAGGAAACACAATTTGCCCGCTCGGCGATGCAGCAGCGTGGCCTGTTGCAGCGGCAATAAGGCATTTCAGGGATGAGTTTGAGTGGCACGTTTTAAATCCGGATGAATGTTTGAAAAGAAATTATGGGTTGGCGCATTATGCGGATGAATTGCAAACTATTATTTAATTTCTTTGCGTTCTTTGCGAATTTCTTTGTGGCCTTTGCGATACTTTTTTTATGCTAACAGAAAATGAACTTTCATCTATAATTATAGGTGAAGCAATCTATATTCATAGAGCACTTGGTCCAGGATTATTGGAATCTGTTTATAAAGAATGTCTTTATTTCAGATTAATAAAGAAAGAATTGTTTGTAATTAAAGAAAGACCTATTCCTTTAGTATTCGAAGAAATAAAAATGGAATGTGGTTACAGAGCCGATTTAATTGTAGAAAATAAAGTTATTATTGAAGTAAAATGTGTTGATATTTTAGCTGATATTCATAAAGCGCAAACTTTAACTTATTTGCGACTTACAAACTTGAAACTGGGTATTCTTATAAATTTTAATGTTATCCTTCTTAAGGATGGCATAAAAAGAATAGTAAATAATTTGTAAGTATCGCAAAGAACACTAAGGCAACGCAAAGAACGCAAAAAATTATGGCCGAAGAAATAAAAAAAGAAACACCTCAATTATTTAAAATAACAATAGATAACATCACGGTGGAAGTTCCGCCGGGCACAACTATTTTAAATGCTGCCCGAAAGATTGGCGGAGATGTTGCTCCGCCAGCAATGTGTTATTACACAAAGCTGAAAGATAGTGGTGGCAAGTGTCGTACGTGTTTAGTGGAAGTAAGCAAAGGCTCTGAAAAAGATCCGCGACCAATGCCAAAGCTTGTTGCAAGCTGCCGAACAACTGTGATGGATGGAATGGAAGTAAAAAATATTACCAGCGCAAAAGTGTTGGAAGCGCGGGCAGGTGTTGTTGAATTATTATTAATTAATCATCCTTTGGATTGTCCTGTTTGCGACCAGGCGGGCGAATGCGATTTGCAGGATTTGAGTTACGAGCACGGCAAAGCAGATACGCGTTATGAATTTAAACGCCGCACATTTGAAAAACATTCTCTTGGTCCCTACATTCAACTGCACATGACGCGCTGCATTCTTTGTTATCGCTGCGTTTATGCGGCTGACCAATTAACAAATAAAAGAGAGCATGGTGTTTTAGATCGCGGTGATCATTCGCAAATTGAAACTTACATCGAGCAAAGTTTGGATCATGATTTTATTGGAAATGTGATTGATGTTTGTCCGGTAGGTGCTTTAACCGACAGAACTTTTCGTTTTAAAAATCGTGTTTGGTTTTTGAATCCAATGAATGCACACAGAGATTGCTCGAAATGTTGCGGCAAAGTTGTGGTGTGGTTTCGCGGAGATGAAGTGTTTCGCGTTACATCAAGAAAGGATGAATGGGATGAAGTGGAAACTTTGCCAAACGGAGATACGGCCTGGATTTGCAATGAATGCCGTTTCGAAAAAAAGAAAACCAGCGATTGGATAATTGAAGGTCCGAGAAAGATAAATCGTCATTCAGTTATCACGCAAAATCATTATTTAAAATTAAAAAAACCACCGGAATTTTTGCCGGAAATAATGGATGAAAAACCCATTAGATTATTGATGGACATTCATAATGTGAGTGACGTGAACCGACCGGATGTTGACATTAGTTTAATTGAAGGTCCGCCGCATTCGGATGATTATAAAAAAGAAGCGAAAGTTGAAACCATAGAAAATAGAGTTTTGAATGATGAATAAGTAAAGTGTTGAAACGTTTTAAATAATTTTGATGATGACATTACTCCAAATTGACTGGGGATTATTTTTAGAAAAGCTTATTTTAATTGCAATCATCGTTTTTGCAAGCCTGGGCGTTGCATTGTACAGTACTTATGCTGAAAGAAAAATCGCCGCTTTTATGCAAGACAGAATCGGCCCAAATCGTGCAGGACCTTTTGGAATTTTGCAACCTTTTGCCGATGGCTTGAAACTTATTTTCAAAGAAGAAATTATTCCAAATCCTTCGAGCAAAATTTTATTTGTGCTCGGTCCGATTCTCGCAATGACAGCGGCTTTGCTCACCAGTGCCGTAATTCCCTGGGGGAATAAATTAGAACTTTTTGGAAGAACAATTAACCTTCAAATTGCAGATGTAAACGTTGGTGTTCTCTACATTTTTGCAATTGTAAGTTTGGGCGTTTATGGAATTATGATTGGTGGCTGGGCATCGAACAATAAATTTTCTTTGCTCTCTGCATTGCGCGGCGCATCGCAGGCAATCAGCTATGAATTGGCAATGGGAATTTCTTTAATTGCATTATTAATGATGACAGGCTCGCTCAGTTTGAAAACAATTGTTGAACAACAAATGGCAGGAAAATGGGGCGGATTATTAGGATGGAATATTTGGTATCAGCCATTGGCATTTATAATATTTTTAGTTTGTGCTTTTGCTGAATGCAACCGCACACCTTTCGATTTAAGCGAAGCAGAAAACGAATTAAACATGGGTTATCACCAGGAGTATTCTTCTATGAAATTGGGCTTTTATCTTTTTGCCGAATATGTAAATATGTTTATCAGCAGCGCAATAATTGCTACATTATTTTTTGGCGGATATGATGTTCCGTTTTTAAACGAAAGCACGCTCTCGCCAAATGTTGCTGCAATTATCGGCATTATTTCTTTAATGATAAAAGTTATATTTTTTATCTTTTTATTTATGTGGGTTCGATGGACGATTCCAAGATTTCGTTACGACCAATTAATGAATCTCGGATGGAAAAAATTATTACCGCTTGCGATTTTGAATATGCTGATTACTGCAGTGGTGATTTTGTGGAGGATGTAAAAAGGGCAAAAGTCAAAAAGGTCAGAAAAAGATTATTATAATGAAATAAATCATTTTTATGGAGCTTACAGAATTAAAGCAACAATTGCACATTCTCATTGATACGTCTATTGACCTGCCATTGTATGTTTATTTTGAACAAAAACGATACTGACACAATTGAAGTAAAAAAGAATTTTAATGAAAATATTAGGTTTTACTATAATAATGTTTATTGGGATTCTGTAAGTGCATTAGATAAAAATATTCCAGCTTTAACCGTTAAAAAATAGTTTATGAAGATAATTAAGATTATAGCAATTCTAATTTCTATATTTCCAATAATTAGTTGTTCTAAAACCCCCAGCAACCAGTCGCAGAAGATTATTATATTAAACGAGAAATTGGGTTTTTTTTAAAAGATGCACTGGACAAAATCTTATTGGCAGAAATGGACAGCCGTATAATCCAGACAGCATTGTAATTTATGAAGGTATAAACAATGATCCATCAAGATTAATGAGAGGTGTCGCCGGTATAGATACAACAACTAGTGAATATATGTGCCGTTTAATTTATTTGTTGCAACAAGCTACCAAAGAAGAGGATATTAATAACATCTTCATTGATTTGCCTTTTTATCTGCATTTAAACATATATGACACAGATACAATAACAGTCAAAAAAGATTTTAATAAGGATATACAATTTTATTACAATAATATTTTTTTGGATTCAATACCCGCATTAGATAAAAATATTCCTCTCTTAACCATTAAAAAATAATTACATGAAAAAAATTATAATTGCGGCAATTTTGATTCCTATATTAATTATTGGTTGTTCAAAGAATGTAACTCCACCTATTGCAGAAGATTATATTATAATTCGAGGGCTTTATTTTTATCTTTTAGATAGTTTAGGAAATAATCTTATTGGATTAAATGGACAAAAATTTAATTCCGACAGTATTAAAATTTATGTTGGTATAAATAACGATCCCTCAAAAATTGGTGGTACACTTGGAATAGATAGCTTAACAGGAAAATATTATTGTAGAGTTTTATATTTAGCGCAACCAGCAACAACAGAAGAAGATATTAATAATATATATATTAACCTGCCATTGTACGTTTATCTAAACAAAGATGATACCGATACAATTGAAGTAAAAAAGAATTTTAATCAGAATATCCGGTTCTACTACAATAATATTTATTGGGATTCAGTAGCTGCATTAAATAAAAATATTACCGTTTTAACACTAAAAAAATAGTTTATGAAGATAATCAAGATTATTGCAATTCTAATTTCTATATTTTCAATAATTAGTTGTTCAAAAAACGCTAACAAACCTATTGCAGAAGATTATATTATCAAACGAGATATTTCTTTTTATATTAAAGATAGCAGTGATAATAATTTAATTGGAAAAAATGGACAATTATACAATCCTGATTCGATTCAGATTTATATGCCAGACAATACAAAGGGGAAAGTTATATTGGATAGTGTTAATCAATATTATTGTGGAATTGTGTACTTATTGCAGATGGCTTCAAAAGAAGAAGACATTAATAACTTTTATATTGATTTACCCATTTATGTTTATTTAAACGATAACGATACAGATACAATTGAAGTAAAAAAGAATTTTAATCAAAATATACGATTCTACTATAATAATGTTTTTTGGGATTCTATACCTGCCTTAGATAAAAGTATTCCTATTTTAACCTTTAAAAAATAAACTGTATGAAAAAAATTACCCTGCTTGTTTCAATTATTGTTGTATGTAGTAATACTAATTTTTTACATTCCCAGCAATTGCGAGCTTTTGATAGCATTCGTTGTCAAACACCAATGGTAGATTCAGCTACCTTTTTTAATTTACCATGGTTTGGAAATAATCAATTTTTACTAAGCCTTGTAGATAGCGTAGAAGGTGGCGGAACTTCGATATATCCTCCATCGCCCTTGAGAATACCTGTAACCGCGTGGGTTTATCATAATGTAAATAATGCAGACAATATAGCTGATTTTGTAGTAGAACAATATATTAATGCTATAAATACCTTTTACATAAACAGTGGGGTTAACATACGTTTATATTTACGATGCGGCATTCATCATATAATAAATCCAACTTATTATAATGGTGTAAATGGAAGCAATTATGATAATATGTTTAACACCTATTACACACCAAGAACTTTAAATATTCACTTCACAAATGGTTCCGATGGTGTTGCAAGAGGACGATTTCCATGGATACAAAATCCTTATGCATGTTATATCCCAACTTTTTGGTCAGATCCTTTTGTGGGGAATACTTTAGTTCCTGCCTTAGCTAATGTTTTAACTCATGAAACTGGTCATGCATTAGGATTATTGCACACGCATGATGGCGGTCGCGGCAGAAAAGATTATAATTGGCAGTGCGGTGCATGTTATCAGGAATCTGTAAGCAGAACAAGAACACAAGGTGCAGGCTGTATAAGTACCATTGGAAAAAAGAAATGCGAAGTAAACGGTGACGTACTTTGCGATACGGATGGCGACCCTTTATTGCAGGATCCAACTACACATCAGGTTTATGTTTTACCGAATTGTAGCGCATATGATATTGCTAATAGTCCCTATAAACAAGACCGGTGGGGAGCAAACTGGTTGCCAACAGGAAACAATAATGCGATTATTAACATTATGTCATATAGCACTCCAAACTGTCGTTTGCAAATGACGCAAATGCAAAGGGGGGTGGAATATTTTGTTACTTTAAACAGATGGGATGCGTATCAATATAGTTATGTTTATAACTACCCATCGTTTTATAATAATCCTAATGTAGACAATTACGAAAATGATAACAATTTTCAAAATGCAACTCCGATTTTATTTAATACAGTACAACAGCATTCGTTTCATTTAACACCTGATCAAAATAGTAACTATACTGGTTGTGATGTTGATTGGTTGATATATATACCAACTTGCTCGGGTACATATTCAATTGAAACATCCGCCTTTTCTGATCAGCCTTATGCTGATACAAGGCTAACTCTTTTTAATTCTACTCTTACGCAACTTGCGCAAAACGATAATATCTCTACTTCAAATCATTTTTCAAAAATTACTTACAATTTTGTGGCGAGAACAACTTATTACATTCAGTGTGATAACGTAACACCGAATGTAATTGGATATTATAATATAGCTGTAGGTCAATTAAAATTTTCAGATGCTTCTCCTAACATTGTTTGCAGTTCAGCCACTTTTACTATTGACAACTTACCTAATAGTTCAAGTGTTACGTGGTCTTCTTCAAACACTAATATCGCAACAGTTAATAATCAAGGCTTAGTCACAAAGGTTAATAATGGACAAATAACTTTAACAGCTACTATTTCGGCTCCCTGTTTTTCCGGTACTCAAACTGTTTCAAAAATTATTACGGTCGGCGGTCCTTTAATTAGTGGTACATACACTAATAAAGGTCAGCAATATCCGCTCATGTATTATACAGGAGGTAATACTTATAACAATGCTTGTAATTTATTTCATGTTTATACAAACATGCAGGTTACAGGTGCAAGTTCACTTACTTGGACAAGAACTGCTGGCTCCGTTTATTATACACAAACCGGAAATAACATTAGTTTTTATTTTTTTGCTGTTAATCAATCTGCAGTATTTAATGTTAGTGCTTCTAACGGATGCGGTACTTCAAGTTCTAACTTCGGTTGGATTTCTGTTGATTGCGGAGGTTGTCCAATTAATTTTGCAATTTCGCCAAATCCAGCCACCAATAGTGTTTCCGTAATTCCTAATATTCCGCCGGCTTGCGATCGAGCTACTGGAAATATTGGTATTCAACGAATCAAGATTTATAACAATCAAGGCATTCTTAAAAAATTAATTAATTATCCTGCTAACACAAAACAGGCAAGAATTAATGTTTCAGATTTATATCCCGGTGTTTATATGATGGACATTTCTACTGGTGCCACATCAGTTCGAAAAACATTTATTATACAGAAATAGAACAAATGACAAAAGTTGGTAACAAAAAATTAATCAACAACTTTTTTGAATTTTTACTTTTTACTTTTGACTTTCAAAATGGAAACATTAACACATAAATCAAAACCGGTTGACCGCAAACCAATGACTTTTTTAGAAAGCATTTATTTGTGGAATATTTTTAAAGGAATGATGATTACGCTTCGCCATTTTTTTAAAAAGAAAGTAACCATTCAGTATCCTGAACAAAAACGCGAGTTTAGCAAAGTTTTCCGCGGATTGCATATTTTGAACAGAGATGAAGAAGGCCGTGAACGCTGCACTGCATGCGGGTTGTGTGCTGTTGCCTGCCCGGCAGAAGCAATAACAATGGAAGCCGCGGAGCGCAAGGAAGGCGAAGAAAATTTATATCGCGAAGAGAAATATGCAGCAGTTTATGAAATCAATATGCTGCGCTGCATTTTTTGCGGATTGTGTGAAGACGCTTGTCCGAAAGATGCAGTTTATTTAACCGAAACTTTTGCGCCAAGCGATTTTACGCGCAAAGGTTTTATTTATGGAAAGGAAGATTTGCTGATTCCAAACCCGATTACCGACCCGGAAGGATATGCAAAGGCAAGAGGAGAGAAAATTTAATTTGGAAATGATTCAATTTGGAAATTTGGAAATGAAATCAAAATCTCCAAATCTTCAAATCTTCAAATTAACTAATTGAATGAGCACAACTGAAATACTTTTCTGGTTTTTAAGTGCGCTTGCTTTGCTTGCTGCGCTAATGGTTGTGTTGAGTAAAAACCCCGTCCACAGTGTGTTGTGGCTTATTGTTGTTTTCTTTTGTATTTCCGGTCACTATATTTTATTGAACGCGCAATTTCTGGCGATAGTAAATATCATCGTATATGCAGGCGCAATTATGGTTTTGTTTTTGTTTGTGATAATGCTGATGAATTTAAACATCGAAAGTGAGCCGCGCAAAAGCATCTGGTATAAATTAGCCGGCGCAATTTCGGGTGGAAGTTTATTGCTGATTATGATTTCTGTAATTCGCTCTGCAAGTGAATTAACAGGAAGAAATGCGCTGATGAATGAAGGCGATATCGGACTAATAAATAATTTAGGAAAAGTGTTGTTTACAGATTATGCAGTCCCGTTTGAAATAAGCAGTGTTTTATTTTTGAGTGCAATGGTTGGTGCGGTTGTGATTGGAAAGAAAGCGTGATGTGCGAATGTGGAGACTTGGAAATGTGATAATGTATTTCATTTCCAAATTAGCCCATCTCCAAATTATCAAATTGATTTTATGCCTATACAATATTATATAGCTTTAGCATCGGCGCTGTTTTGCATTGGTGTGATTGGTGTGCTTACACGCCGCAATGCAATCATTATTTTTATGTGTATTGAATTAATGCTGAATGCTACAAATTTATTGCTGGTTGCTTTTTCAAAAATGCATTATGGCATGGCTGAGGCATCTTCAAAAGGCGCTGCAATTACAACGGGAATTGACGGACAAGTTTTTGTATTTTTTATTATGGTTGTTGCGGCCGCAGAAGTGAGTGTTGGACTTGCAATTATTGTGATGATGTATCGCAACGTGCATTCAGTAGATGTGAATTTTTTGAACAGGTTGAAGAATTAAAGTTCTTTCTATGTTTCTATTGTACCTATGTGCTAAATTTCTTTTTACCACATAGACACATAGGCACATAGATTTTTACGACTAACAATTAACTATAGAATGAATTTAGCTTATTTAGTACTACTTCTTCCTTTCATCGGTTTTTTGCTCAACGGGCTTTTCAGAAGAACGCTGAGTAAATCAATGATTGGAATTATGGGTTGCGGCGTTGTTTTGATTTCATTTATTATAAGTGTTGTTTTATTTTTTGATGTAAAAGCTCACGGCGGCGCGGTTGTTTCTTATTTCAATTTTATTAATGTTGATGCATTCAAAATTCCCTTTGCTTTTCAGGTGGACCAATTATCTGCAATATTTTTACTGATTATTACCGGCGTTGGTTTTCTCATTCATATTTATTCAACTTCTTACATGCATGAAGAAACAACCGAAAGTTTCGGAAGATATTTTTCTTACTTAAATCTCTTTGTTTTTTCCATGCTTTTATTGGTGCTCGGCGCTAATTATGTAATTATGTTTATCGGGTGGGAAGGCGTTGGTTTGTGCTCTTATTTATTGATTGGATTTTGGTTTAAGAATAATGAATATAATTATGCTGCGCGAAAAGCTTTCATCATGAATCGCATTGGCGATGTTGCTTTTTTGTTTGCCATTTTTTGGATTTTGACAAGATTGGGAACTGCAAATTATGCTGATGTTTTTTCTCATGCTCATCAGCTTTCTTCTGTTGATGTTACATGGATTACAATTTTATTATTTATCGGCGCAACAGGAAAAAGTGCGCAAATTCCGTTATACACATGGCTTCCCGATGCAATGGCTGGTCCCACCCCGGTTTCGGCGCTCATCCATGCTGCAACAATGGTTACCGCCGGCATTTACATGATTGCACGCAGCAACATTTTATACACGCTTGCTCCAATCACAGAAAATATTGTTGCGATAATTGGACTTGCAACTGCTTTGCTCGCTGCAACAATTGCACTCAAACAAAATGATATAAAAAAAGTTTTGGCTTATTCAACAGTTAGTCAGTTAGGATTTATGTTTTTGGCTTTGGGTGTTGGCGCATATGCAAGCGGTGTTTTTCATGTTATGACTCATGCCTTTTTTAAAGCGTTATTATTTCTTGGTGCAGGTTCTGTAATTCATGCTGCGGGCGGCGAACAGGATATTAGAAATTTAGGCGGAATAAAAAAATATATGCCTATTACGCACATTACTTTTTTGCTTGCATGTTTGGCAATCGCAGGCGTGCCGCCGTTTTCAGGATTTTTTTCGAAGGATGAAATTTTAGCTGCGGCTTATCAGCAAAATCCGATTCTTTATTACATCGGCGTGTTCACTTCTCTGCTTACTGCGTTTTATATGTTTCGATTATATGCAATGACTTTCTTAGGAAATTTTCGCGGAACAGAAGAGCAAAAACATCATCTGCATGAAAGTCCGTCAGCGATTACAATTCCATTAATTATTCTTGCAATTCTTTCTGTGATTGGAGGATTTATAAATATTCCTGAATCCATCATTCCAAATGCAAATAATTTAGAGAAATTTTTAGCGCCTGTTTTTGCGCAATCAACAGCCATTCAGCAAATGCATCCTTCAAATAATAATATAGAATTAATGATGATGTTGATTGTTGCTGTACTTGTAATTATCACCATAATTTTTGCATGGAATAAATTCAAAAAATATCAAACAATAACTGAGGAAGAAACAGGCTTGAATAAAGTTTTAGAACACAAATGGTATGTTGATGAATTGTATGATGCAGTTGTTGTAAATCCTTTGGATAAACTTGCAGCATTTTTGAAAAATGTAATTGAAAAATCAGGAATTGACGGCATCGTAAACGGTGTTGGAAGATTTATTCAATATTCATCGCGGCAGGTGCGGCTTCTGCAAAGCGGGCAGGTTGGAAGTTATATTTTGTTTATGGTTCTTTCAATTGTAGTATTGTTTTTAGTGTTCTGGAATCAAACAATTATCGTTCAATTTTTACAGAAAATATTTTAATGATACCAGTTTTATTAATATTAATTCCAATCGTTAGCGGACTTGCATCTTTCTTTTTGAAGACAGAAAAAGCTGCAAAATATTGGGCAATATTTTCTTCGCTTGTTACATTAATTATAAGTTTATTTAGTTTAGGAAATCATTTCAAATTAACCTACAACGCAGAGTGGCTGCCCACTTTAGGAAGTTCATTTTCTTTAAGCATGGATGGCATGAGCAAAATTCTTTGCTTGTTAACTGCTGTTGCTTATCCAATTGTTTTTGGTTCAACGCTAAACAATCATTTCAAAAAACCAAACAGTTTTTATGGATTTATGCTACTGATGCAAGCCGGATTAATGGGTGTTTTTTTAGCATCAGATTGTTTGCTGTTTTATTTTTTCTGGGAGCTTGCATTAATTCCTGCATATTTTCTTTGCTCACAATGGGGCGGCGAAAGAAGAATCGCGGTTACTTTCAAATTTTTTGTTTACACATTTGTCGGTTCGCTCATCATGCTCGTCGGAATTTTATATCTCTATTTCAAAACGCCCGACCATTCTTTCGCGTTGCAATCTTTTTATCATCTTAAATTATCTGCAAGCGAGCAGTATCTTGGCTTTTGGCTATTCTTTATTGCGTTCGCGATTAAGATGCCGATTTTCCCTTTTCACACATGGCAGCCCGATACTTACGAACAATCAGAAACCGCTGTAACAATGATTTTGAGCGGTGTGATGGTGAAGATGGGATTGTATGCAACCATTCGTTGGGTGCTTCCGATTTTTCCTGATGCAGTTTCAAAATTCAGTCATTTAATAATTATTCTTTGCGTGATTGGAATGCTGTATGCATCGCTGATTGCCATCAAACAAAATGATATAAAAAGATTGATTGCTTATTCATCTATTGCACATATTGGGTTGATGTGCGCTGCAATTTTCACCAATCAATCAATGGCAATGCAGGGCGTGATGATACAACTTTTTAATCACGGAATAAATGTAATCGGATTGTGGATTGTTGCCGATGCAATTGAGCAACAATTCGGCACAAGAAAATTCAGTGAACTTGGTGGACTTGCAAAAAATGCTCCCGGCTTTGCAATTTTATTTATGATGATGATTTTAGCAAATGTTGCGCTGCCGCTCACAAATTCTTTTGTGGGAGAATTTTTAATGTTCAACGGATTATTCCGATATAATTTTTGGATTGCTGCATTTGCAATCATTAGCGTAATTCTTGTGGCAGTGTATAGTTTGAATATGTTTCAAAAAATTGCTTACGGAAAAGATGTGAATCTTGTTGCAAATGCACCCAATGAAATAAATGATGAAATGATGCTCGCGGTTTTGATGATATTGATTTTGGTATTGGGAATTTATCCGCAACCACTGTTACAGTTAACACATAATTCAGCACAAGCAGTTTTGGCATTACTTAAATAAAAGGCAATGAACGCAATTATACTTTCGGCAGTTTTTGGTGTGTTGATGATGTTTTGCAGCATATTTGTAAAAGATAAATATGCTAACAAAAATATTGCAATAATTGGATTATTCATTTTGCTTGTATCAAATGTTTTAGACACTTACGGCTTTGGTTTTTTTTCCATTGATACAAAAGAAATGCTGCACTTCGATAAGTTCGGTTTGTTCTTTAATACGATTGCAATTTTTGCAACGTTTGTCTTTGTAATGCTGAGTGGGAAAGAGATTGAGAACATCGGCAATCATTCAGCAGAATATTTTGCATTATTATTTTTTGCGCTTTGCGGAATAACCGTGCTTTCAACGTACAGCAATTTATTAATGCTTTTTTTAGGAATTGAAATCATGTCAATTCCATTATATATTTTAACAGGCAGCGATAAATTAAATTTAAAAAGCAACGAAGCTTCGCTGAAATATTTTTTGATGGGCGCATTCTCAACAGGATTAATGCTGATGGGCATTGCATTAATTTATGGCGCAACAGGTTCGTTTAGTTTAAGTGCCATTCATTTTGTTTTTGGCTCACAGGAAGGCGCATCTTTTTTAGCAATTATGGGATTATTATTTTTATTGGTCTCTATGTCATTCAAAGTTTCGGCTGCACCATTTCATTTTTGGGCACCAGATGTTTACGATGGTGCGCCAAGTGTTATCACATCTTTCATGGCAACCATTGTAAAAGCCGCGGCATTTATTGCTTTCATAAAATTATTTGATGCGCAAATGATGCAGCCTAACACTGCAATAAATTGGGTAAACTGGCGCATGTTAATCGCAATTATTATTATTTCAACATTATTAGTTGGAAATATTACTGCAATTTTTCAGCAAAGCGTAAAACGAATGCTGGCTTACTCGAGCATTGCGCAAGCCGGCTTTATGATGTTCGCTATTTTTTGTGTGAATGATGTTGCAAAAGAAGGTTTGCTTTTATATTCGGTTGCTTACAGTTTAGCAACGATTGGCATATTTTCTATTCTTGTAAAGATGAAAGATTACAGTTTTGAAGGTTACAACGGACTTGCTAAAACGCAGCCTGTGCTTGCATTTGCGAATACAATTTTTCTTTTATCGCTTACAGGCATTCCGTTAACGGCGGGTTTTTTTGCAAAATATTTTATGCTTGCTGCAATGGTAAAAACCGGAGGTTATACCTGGCTTGTAATTCTCGCCGTTATTTTTGCAGCCATCAGCGCTTACTATTATTTTCGTGTAATCCAGTCAATGTATTTTAAGGATGGCGATGGAAACACAACAGAAGCCCCAACTTCAGCATTTAAAATTTCTCTTGCAGCGCTTGCCTGTCTTATTATTTTATTCGGAATATTTCCGCAGCTTGTTTTAAACTGGTTTTATTTTTAACCACTTAAACCAGCCATTTTCCATCCTTCTATTTTTAAATTTGTATTACAATAAACTAATGTATTTTAGAATAATTTTTTATGAATTAAAAAGTTATTTCAGCGGCTGCATGCATAGGCAGGCATCTCAAGAAATAAAAAATGCATCAAATTATAAAAATTTCCGCCTTCGCGGGAATGACGGGTGAAAAGCTAAATTTTCATTAAGCGTTCAATCGATATTTAATAATAAAATATTCAATCTTAAATAAAACATGGTTCTTTTAGATTCACTTTCACTTGCATTTCGCACCGTTCGCAGCAACAAATTGCGAACCGGAATAACCGTTGCTATCATTGCCTTTGGCATCATGGCGTTAATTGGAATTATCACCGCAATTGACGCAATGAACGGCAGTTTGCGCCAAAGTTTTTCAACCATGGGTGCAAATGGTTTTACCATTACTTATAAAGAAAGTTTTCGCTTTGGAAGAGACAATGAAAGTACTAAAGAAAAAACCGGGCAAAAACAAAAAAAATCAAATCTTGATAAAGTAATTACGCTGCAACAAGCAGAGCTATTTAAAACAAATTTTAATTATCCATCTACAGTAAGTATTGCCTTAGACGGACCAGGCGGAAATGAAATTCATTATAAAAACAAAAAAACAAACCCGAATGTTCGCATTCAAAGCGGCGATGAAAATTATTTGCAGGTAAATGGTTTCAGCATGAATTTCGGTAGAAATTTTAATCAGTTAGATGTGCAAACCGGTCGCAATGTGTGTTTGCTTGGCAGCGATGTTGCTACAAAATTATTTGGAACTGTTACCGATAAAGATGTTGATAGAATAGTAAGTGTTGGCGGCATTCCTTATCGTGTAATCGGCATTTTAAAAAGCAAAGGCTCCAGCGCAATGTTGCGTGCAGATAACGTAATTATTACTACATATAATAATGTAAGAAGATTGCAGGATGCATCTAATTCTTTTACAATTGGCGTGCTAACGAATGATGTTCAGCAACTTAACGGCGCTGTAAGTGAGGCCACAGCTACATTGCGCGCAATTCGCAAATTGCATCCAACCGAAGAAGATAATTTTGCAGTCGAAAAAAGTGATAAGCTCGCTGAAACTTTTATTGGTTTATTAGGAAGCATTCAGGGCACCGCAGGTGCCATTGGTTTAATTACATTGATCGGTGCAGCTATTGGATTAATGAATATTATGTTAGTTGCTGTAAACGAACGCACACGCGAAATTGGTTTGATAAAAGCCATCGGCGGAAAAAGAAAAAATATTCGCCAGCAATTTTTATTTGAGTCAACCATTATTAGTTTATTGGGCGCTTTGTTTGGAATTATTTTAGGTGTTTTAGTAGGCAATCTTTTTGCCGTGTTTTTAGGTACCGGTTTTGTTGTGCCGTGGATGTGGGTAATTATCGGCATTGTTATTTGTACAGCAGTTGGTTTACTCGCTGGTTTATGGCCGGCTATAAAAGCTTCAAAGCTTAATCCTATTGTAGCTTTGCGGTATGAATAAAATATCATTTAATTGCATCTTCAAAAATTTTTACATCAATTTATTTATCATTAATTTTTATGAATTCTTTTTTGAAATTCTGTTTATAAGACAATTAATTTTTGCAAAAAGTTTTATACAAAAAAATCTTTGATAAACCTAATATTTATTTTCTTCAAAAAAAAATTAAAAAACAGAAAATCTTATTTGTGGTTGCTATAAAATTTTTATAAATTGTGCGTCCCAAATATTTTTATAAGATCGTTTTAAAAAAAAATTTATAAAAATACTTGTTATTTGAAAAAGATTTTCGTTAGAATTGCTAAATCAAATTTTAACTTAGTTTTTTAAAACCTAAAAATTAATAGCACCATGGCTGAATCTAAACCTACCGCAACAGTTGCAAGTACAACTCGAAGCACAACATCCGTGCAACCTAAAAAAAAGAGCAACGCTATATCATGGCTTGCTCCGTTAACCTGTATTATTCTCGGTTATGTTATCTGGCGTTTTGTTATTGGTAGCCCGGATAATTTTACCAGACCTGATCCGGATAAAAGCCATTGGTTTTGGCCAGATCATCAGGGCGCTATAGGTAACTTTTCAAGAATGTATCTTGGTGGTATTATTGTGCCCATTTTAATTGGTTGCCTTTTAACTGTACTTACTTTTGTAATCGAAAGATTACTTACTATTTCCAAAGCCAGCGGCACAGGTAACATTGCAGATTTTATTCGCAATGTACAATTCAGCCTCGCAAACAGAGATATTGATAAAGCAATTGTTCTTTGCGACCGCCAAAAGGGTTCTGTTGGCAACGTAATGAAAGCCGGCTTAAGAAAATATAAAGAAATGATTGGCACTACGGATTTGGATACAGACCAAAAAGTGCTAAACATTCAAAAAGAAGTGGAGGAAGCAACTGCACTTGAATTACCTATGCTCGAAAAAAATCTTGTTTTTCTTTCAACCATTGCTTCTATTGCAACGTTATTGGGGCTGTTAGGAACGGTAATGGGAATGATCCGCTCATTTGCAGCATTAGGCGAAAGCGGTGGTGGTGAAGCAGCACAGAAATTATCACAAGGTATTTCCGAAGCTTTATATAATACAGCATTAGGTATCGGCACTTCAGCCATAGCTATTATTATGTATAATGTTTTTACTACAAGAATAGATGCCATTACTTATGGTATTGATGAATCTGGTTTTACCTTAACACAAAGTTTCGCCGCGAATTATAAATAAATAGCATAAAATTTTGTGGAAATTAAATAAAGATGCATCTCATTTATTAGTGAAGATTCAAAAATAAAAAAATGGCAAGACCGAAAATACCAAGAAAAAGCACAACCGTAGATATGACAGCAATGTGCGATGTTGCTTTTCTTTTATTAGCTTTTTTTATCTTAACAACAAAGTTTAAACCGTCAGAAGCTGTTACAGTTACCACACCAAATTCTGTGGCAACTAAAATTGCACCCGAAAAAAATGTTGTGTTAATTACACTCACTAAAGATGGCAAAGCTTTTTTATCTTTTAGTGACGATGCAGATGGTAAAGCAAAAAAAGCAGATATACTGAATGATTTAAATACTTCAAAAAGTTTAGGACTTTCAGCACAGGAAATAGCACGCTTAGTAAAAGCTCCGTTTTTAGGAGTTCCTTTTTCTCAGTTAAAGCAACAAGCCAATCTTCCTCCTGAACAAATGAATGGAAATGTATTACCAGGCGTTCCTTGCCACGACACAACAAATAATCAAATGGTAGATTGGATACGTGCTGTAGTAGCGGCTTATCAAAACGGAACGATGAATCTTTTATTAAAGGGAGATAATTCGGCTAAGTATCCGGAGTTTAAAAACATACTTGCAGCATTCAAAAAAAATGATCAATTTAAATTTCAGATGGTTACAAACCCGGTAACCGTACCTGCAGGAACTGATTTATACAAAGCAAATTTAGCTGGGTTAAAACCAGTAAGTGAATAAGTAATTTTATAACTTAAAAATTTACATATTATGGCAGAGGTAGATACTTCGGGCGGCGGTCATAAAAAAGGTCCCGGCGTTAAAAAAGGTAAAAAACTTTCAACAAGAGTTGATTTAACACCAATGTGTGATTTAGGATTTCTCCTTATTACATTTTTCATTTTTACCACCACTATGAGCCAGCCCACGGCTATGCGATTGACTATGCCGGACGACAGAGATCAAAAAACGAATACAAATATTAAACAATCCGGCGCTTTAACTATTCTGCTGGGAAAAGATCACAATGTATTTTATTATGAAGGTGAACTTTCTCCAGACGCTTCTAATTTTAAATCTTCTAATTTTAAGGATATTAGAAATGAGATTATCAGCAAAAAAAGAAATTCGAATGATAAAGATTTCTTTGTAACCATTAAGCCAACTGATGAATCTACTTATAAAGATGTAGTAAATATTCTTGATGAGATGACGATTAATGTTGTAAAACGCTACGCGTTGGTTAATGAAGTGGCTCCAATTGAATTACAGCTTGTGCAAAGAACTGAAGGCGAACCGGTAACTCCGATAGCAACAACTCCTGCTGCTCCGGCAAAATAATTTATGGAATTTGCAGGTTATTGAATCTTATTTAAAACATCAATGAATTATGGAAGCAAATAAAATTTTGAATGCCGATATTCTTGATATTATTTTCGAAGGAAGAAATAAAGATTACGGCGCTTATGAACTTCGTAAAACTTATAATAAACGAATAATAAGTGCATTAATTGGTATGGTAGTATTGTGTGTAGCAATATACCTTATCACCATTGTTGCAAACCATGTAGGCAGCAGCAGCAAAGCTCCGATGACAGTTCAGGATGTGCAGTTAGAAAATGTGAAGGAAGAAAAAAAGCCTGATGTTCCGCCACCCCCTCCTCCACCAAAACCACCACCACCCAAAGTGGAAATCACAAAATTCACTCCACCTAAAATTGTAAAAGATGTGGAAGTGAAGGAACCACCACCTGAACAAGAAAAGTTGGTAGATACAAAAATTGGTACGATAAATCAGGAAGGTATAAAAACAGATGTTGTAGCGCCCCCGGTGGAAGAAAAAGGTACAGGCGTAGTAGCGCCTCCCAAAGTGGAAGAAGATTATAACAAAGAATTTAAAACAGTACAGATAGAAGCTAAATTCCCGGGTAATTGGACAAGTTATCTACAGCGAAATTTGAACGCTGATGTGCCGGTTCAAAACGGAGCTCCTGCCGGCAATTATACAGTTGTAGTTTCTTTTTTAGTTGATAAAGAAGGGAATATTTCTGAAGTACAGGCTTTAAATGATCCTGGTTATGGAATAGGCGCCGAAGCAGAGCGTGTAATTAAAAAAGGGCCTAAATGGATACCTGCTGTTCAAAACGGAAGAAATGTAATTTATCGCCAAAAACAACCTATTACTTTCCAGGTAACTGAACAATAAAATAATTAATTATTTTGAATAATAAAGTCTCTGCAAAAAACAGAGACTTTATTATTTTTATGCATTTCTTTTTGGCTTTTATTTTAAATTGATGAATAAAATTTTAAGTTGGGATGATACCATAGCAGCGTTATCAACACCGCCGGGTATTAGCGCTATTAGCGTAATTAGAATAAGCGGCAACAAAGCTTTTGAAATTGTTGATCAAATATTTCCTTCAAAAAATTTATTACAACAATCTTCACATAGTTTACATGTTGGCTTTCTAAAATATAATGACGTTTTTTTGGATGAAGTTGTTGTTTCATTATTTAAAAATCCAAAATCATATACAGGTGAAGATTTAATAGAAATTTCCTGTCATGGGTCTCCTTTCATTCAACAACAAATTTTACAAACACTAATACAATGTGGTGCACGAACGGCTACGCAGGGCGAGTTTACACAGCGCGCTTTTTTGAATGGAAAATTAGACCTTGCGCAGGCAGAAGCAGTTGCAGATTTAATTGCAAGCAATTCAGAATCTGCAAAAAAAACAGCATTACAACAAATGCGCGGTGGTTTTTCTGACGATTTAAAAAATATAAGAGAACAATTGCTGAAATTCTCTGCATTAATTGAACTCGAACTCGATTTTTCTCAGGAGGATGTTGAATTCGTAAACAAAACCCAACTGCATAAATTATTGTTTGATGCAAAAGAAAAAATAGATACGCTGTTACAATCTTTTCGTTTAGGTAATGTAATAAAAAATGGTGTGCAGGTTGCAATTATTGGCAAGCCAAATTCAGGCAAATCAACTTTACTAAATACATTATTGAATGAAGAGAGAGCTATTGTAAGTGAAATTGCCGGAACAACAAGAGATACAATTGAAGAAACAATGAATATAAATGGCATTTTATTTAAACTGATAGATACTGCCGGCATTCGCGAACACACAACTGACGTAATAGAAAATATGGGAGTAGAAAGAAGCTTGCAAAAAATGCGCAACGCAAATATTATTTTATACTTGTTTGATGTAAATGCTACAACCGAAAAAAATCTCGAAGAAATTATTTTGCAATTAAACAAAGAAAATATCAATTATTTATTGGTAGGGAATAAAGCTGATGATTTACCAAACCAAAGTTATTTAAATGAAGCTGTTATTTATATTTCAGCAAAAGAGAAAAAAAACATTGATTTATTGAAACAGGTTTTATTTAATGCAGCAGTTAAAAATGAAAGTATAAGCGATCAAACAATTATTACAAATGCAAGGCACGTTATGGCACTTGAAAAAATATTGCAATCACTTAACGATGTTATTGCCGGTTTAAAAGATCAGTTGCCGGGCGATCTTTTAAGTTTGGATATAAAACGATGTTTATATTATCTTGGAGAAATTACCGGAGAAATTACAAATGAAGAACAGCTCGATTATATTTTCAGCAAATTTTGTATCGGAAAATAACTGCACAAAAAATGTTGAAACATCCTGAACTAAAAACCTAAAGATTATTGATAATACAAAGCGTGAGTCCGCTAAAAAAATAACACTTGAATTATAAAAACAATGAATATAATACAAAGCATCCAAAACAGAATTTACGAAATAAGAGGTGAAAGAGTGATGTTGGACTTTGACCTTGCGGAGCTTTATGAAGTGCCAACAAAGGCTTTAAATCAAGCTGTAAAACGCAATATCAAACGTTTTCCCGAAGATTTCATGTTTCGGCTTACGGTTACCGAATGGGAATCTATCCGGTCACAATTTGTTACCGCATCGCAAACCATTTCTTTAGGGTCACAAAATATTACCGCATTTCAAAGCAGGCGCAATACCAATGTAACGCCCTACGCTTTTACAGAATAGGGCGTTGCCATGTTAAGTGGCATTTTAAATTCTGATAAAGCTATCAATATGAACATTTCTATTATGCGGGCTTTTGTTGATATAAGGCGAATAAAACTGAAGCAAAGCGATATTAAAGAACAATTAAAAGAAATTAAAGAACACATTGGTGAACACGATTTACAGCTTTCTCAAATTTATGATGCTATCGAAAATTTATTAGATGAAAAAGCCGCACAAAGAAATTGGGAAAACAGGGAAAGAATAGGGTTTAGAAAAGCCAATTAAACAATAAAAATTTTTACATTTATTGCTAATGAGTATTCACTCAATACATCAATACCAAAACGAAGTTGAAAATATTATTCATTTCGGCGGCACAAAAAAAGAAACTGCTATTCGGAATGCTTTCTATAATTTATTAAATGAATACGCAAAACAGAAAGGTTTAATGATAGTTACCGAAGTAACAATCAAAGCAATTAATGGCAGAAATATTACGCCGGACGGAACTTTAAAAGATGTGTTGCGGCAAGACTGGGGCTATTGGGAAAGCAAAGATGAAAGCGATAAAATTGACGATGAAATAAAAAAGAAATTTGACAAAGGTTATCCGAAAGAAAACATTTTATTTGAAGATAGTCAAGCGGCTGTTTTGTTTCAAAACGGTTTTGAAGTTTTACGTGTGCCTGTAAAAGATGCAGATGCACTGCACCGAATCATTACAAAGTTTATAAATTTTGAACGCCCTGAAGTAAAGCATTTTCGCAAAGCAATTGAGTTATTTAAACAGGATATTCCAAAGGTTACTGAAACTATTCGCGGAATAATCATTCAACAGGAAAAATCAAACCTCAAATTTATTCAGGCAAGTGAAATATTTTTAAAGCTTTGCCACGATAGCATCAATCCAAACATTACAAATGAAGATGTAAGGGAAATGATTATTCAGCACATTCTTACCGAAGATGTGTTTAATACCATTTTTGATGAAACGCAATTTCACCGCGAAAATAATATTGCTCGTGAATTAGAAACTGTTATCAGCACTTTCTTCACAGGCGCAATTCGCAAAACTGCTTTATCTTCTATTCAGCATTATTATCAAACCATCAATGCCGCCGCCGCCGGTATTGCAGACCATCACGAAAAACAAAAATTCTTAAAGGTTATTTACGAAACATTTTATAAAAGTTACAACCCGAAAGCAGCAGACCGTTTGGGCGTAATTTATACGCCAAATGAAATTGTGCAGTTTATGATTAAAAGCACAGACTATTTGCTGCATAAACATTTCAACAAATTTTTGGAAGATAAAAATGTTGAAATACTCGACCCTGCAACCGGAACCGGAACTTTTATTTGTGATATGATTGATTATATCCGCAAAGAAAAGTTAGCGTACAAATATCAAAATGAATTACATGCAAACGAAGTAGCAATATTGCCTTACTACATCAGCAACCTGAATATTGAATTTACTTACACGCAAAAAATGAAAGAGTATGCAGAGTTTGAAAACCTTTGTTTTGTTGATACTTTAGATAACATGGGTTTTGCTTACAAAGGCAAACAAACAAATATGTTTTTGCCTTTCAGCGAAGAAAATACGAAGCGAATTAAAAAACAAAACGAAAGAAAAATTGCTGTTATAATTGGCAACCCGCCGTACAATGCAAACCAGTTAAACGAAAATGAAAATAATAAAAACCGTGAATATCCTGAAATTGATAAACGAATAAAGGAAACATTTATAAAACAAAGCACAGCGCAGAAAACCAAAGTTTATGATATGTATGCAAGGTTTTACCGCTGGGCTTTTGACAGATTGGATAACAACGGAATTATTGCTTTTATAAGCAACCGCAGTTTTATTGACAGCCGCACTTTTGACGGCTTTAGAAAAACTATACAAACTGAATTTGATTATGCTTATATTATTGACACAAAAAGTGATGTGCGTGCAAACCCGAAAATTGCAGGCACAACGCACAATGTATTTGGCATACAAACCGGCGTTGCCATTATGTTTTTAGTAAAAAAATTAAACCCGGATAACAACGAATGCAACGTAGAATACATAAGCTTAAATGATTTTTGGAAGAAAGAACAAAAGCTGCAATGGCTTACTGAAAACAGTTTTAAAGAAATTGCTTTTGAAAGAGTTGTGCCTGATAAAAATAATAATTGGATAAATCTTTCTGACAATGATTTTGATAAATTACTTGAGTGGGGTAAAATATTTAAACTGGTTTCTCCTGGAATAAATACTGGACGTGATGAGTGGGTATGCGACTTTGACGAAGCTAACTTAGTTGCAAAATGTACATATTTTATAAACGCATATAATAAATGTGTTTTGAATTATAACGAAGAAAATAAGAATTTGAATTTTGACTTAGCAATTAAATGGAGCGAAACAATAAAAAGTAAATTAAAAAGAAGACTGAAAATATCTGTTGATGATTTCGTTATAAGCCAACAATATTATAGACCATTTACAAAACTTAAATATTGTTATAGCCCTTTTTTAAGTGATAGATTAACTGAAAAACATTTCGAACAATGGGGAAGAAAAGGGAATAAAGAAAATATAATAATTAATCTCGTTCATGGAGTAAGATTAAATTTTGCAGTTCTTGCAACTGATAAAAATTCAAACTATGCATTTTATTCTTTAGACCCAAATCAGACCGTTTCACTTTATTGTTATGATGCAAACGGCAACCGAATTGAAAACATTACAGACTGGGGTTTGCAGCAATTTATAAATCATTATTTAAACAACGATAAAGGAAAAACCGATTATGAAAAAGCTAAGAAATATATTAAAGATTATGAGATTGCTCATTTCGGTAATTACAGCGAAGGCGGCACAATAAGTGAATTACCACAAATAAAAAAACTGGATATTTTTCATTATGTATATGCAGTGCTGCATAATCCTGCTTATCGTAAAAAATATGAGCTGAATTTAAAACGTGAATTTCCACGAATACCTTTTTACGAAAACTTTTTTCAGTGGGTTAAGTGGGGCGAAGCTTTAATGAATTGGCATATTAATTATGAGAAAAAAGAGCCGTTTGCATTAAAAGAAATTACGATTGATACAAAAGAAAAACCGAAAGCAAAATTAAAAGCAGATAAAGAAAACGGCACAATTGCTTTAGATGAAAACACAGTATTAACTGGCATTCCAAAAGAAGCCTGGACTTATAAATTAGGCAATCGCAGCGCTTTAGAATGGATATTAGACCAGTACAAAGAAAGCAAACCCAAAGACCCGACAATTGCAGAAAAATTCAACACTTACAAATTCGCAGATTATAAACAACAAGTAATTGATTTATTAAAACGTGTTTGCACAGTAAGTGTTGAAACGATGAAAATTATTGAACAAATGCAGGAATAAAAAAATCGGAATTATAAAATCTTTGAAAATAATATTTGCTAAGAGCTAAGGTCATTCAGCCGATTGCTTTAACATCAACTCCAATTGCAGCAATATTTTCGTTGGTAAAAATTTTGTCTTTCTGCTTTCCAAGCCGTTGAACTAAAAAATAGGCAACTATTATATTAGGTATCCAGCAAAGCCATGCTACAATTAAATAAGCTTTAATAAAGTTGTGCAATAAGATAGTTAAAGCCGGAAGATATATTCTTAAAGTTACTGCCGAAAAACAAGCCGCGTAACTATATATCATCATTTTTTGATGTTCAAGAATCCGTTTATTTTTTATTTCAATGTATGCACATAAAGTTGTATAAAACCAGATAATTCCTAAACAAATAAACCCTAAAGAAGCAATCATTCCGCCTTGAGCATAGAATGCAACATAAACGGCTGCCTCTGCACTAAATAAAGCAGCAATCACATACACAGTACCAATCTGCCTGTGCAATTTTAATTTGTTTGTTCTCTGCTTTAAACTAAACTGCGTCCAGCCTATTAGCAAAGCAATTCCTCCTAATGTTATGTGCGTATAAAATTCGATATTCCAAAAAACATTGCTTAATACAGCATCACTTTTTGATTGTAATATTCCAAACTTCCGGTTCATAAAAAAATAGATGGAAGGGTAAAGCCCCACCCCTATCGCATGTACAGCTAATAATACCCTAAGTACTTTTTTAATCATCATTCTGGTTTGGATAAATTGTTACCACTAATACATCAAAATAATTTTCAAAAAAAGTTTGAATACTAAACTTTTTTGAATTATACAAGCTCAAAATTAAAAACAATAAAGTTGATTAAGCAATAATTTAATTGTTTTCATACATGCAAAACCGCCCATAATATTGAGGCGGTTTTTTTATTTATAAATTATAAAATTAAGCGATTAATTAGCTCCTTAGTTAGCATAATTTAATTTACCAAAGTACCAACAGATTTTCCTTCAACAACATCCAATAAATTACCGGGTTTATTCATATCAAATACAATTATCGGCAATTTATTTTCCATGCAAAGCGTAAAGGCAGTCATGTCCATTACTCTCAAATTTTTTGCAATGCATTCAGCGTAGCTGATGCTTTCATAACGCAAAGCAGTAATATCTTTTTCAGGATCAGAAGTATAAATTCCATCTACTCTGGTTCCCTTTAAAATTACTTCTGCCTGCATTTCGATTGCCCGCAATGAGCCTGCTGTGTCTGTTGTAAAATATGGGTTGCCAGTGCCTCCGCCAAAAATTACAACACGTCCCTTTTCCAAATGGCGAATTGCTTTTCTGCGAATGTATGGTTCTGCAACCTGTTCCATTTTTATAGCGCTTTGCAGCCGCGTAAACACACCAATTCTTTCCAGCATTGCCTGCATTGCCATACCATTTATCATGGTTGCAAGCATGCCCATATAATCGCCGTGCGCACGCTCAATACCGCTCTCAGCCTCATTCATGCCGCGATAAATGTTTCCGCCGCCAATTACAATTGCAACTTGTACGCCAACATCGGTTACTGCTTTTATATCTCTCGCATATTGCTCAATAATATCAGGATTAAAAGGATCGAAAAAATTTAGTTGAGGTCCCATTAAAGCTTCGCCGGAAAGCTTTAATAAAATTCGTTTATACTTTGGAAGCATGATTGCAATTGCTGATTTATGATTTTTTGATTTAGGATTTATTGAATGCAAATAACCTTAATTTTTTATCAAGCGCCAACTTTCAATTTTGTTTGATGGCTTTTACAGAATACATCATGGGAATTTTATTTTCCAAATTTTTTACTCGCCAATATCCGTCTTCGCCCTGCACAACATTATTGAAACAATTATAACAGCTAAAATTATATTCATTAAAATGCTGAATAATTAATCCGTGTTTAATCAATGCATTTAATACTTCGCTTAAACTATGATTCCATGAAAATTCTTTATATTTTATTGATGCATTTCTATCGGTATAAGTTCCGTTTTTTTTTTCTTCAATTACAACTTCGTTATGATAATAATATTTTATTGTTTCAAAATTTTCATCCATCATCCAAACAACGGGATGAAATTCTACCATATAAAAAATTCCATTTGGTTTTAAACAACCGGCAATTATTTCAGCCCATTTATCAAGATCAGGCAACCAGCCAATTACACCGTACGAAGTAAAAACAATATCAAATTTCCGGTGAACATATTTTTTTACATCATACAAATTACAACAGATAAATTCGGCAGGAATTTTTAATTCATTGCTTAATTCGATGGCAATTTTTATAGCTTCATCAGATAAATCAATTCCAGTAACAACAGCGCCTTCTCTTGCCCAGCTTAAAGTATCGAGCCCGAAATGACATTGCAAATGCAAAAGCATTTTATTTTTCACGCCTCCTAATTCTGCCAATTCTATTTTATTGAGTGAAGATTTTCCTGCTTTAAAACCAGGCAAATTATACATAGTAGAATTTTTATGAACAGCAGTTCGTTTGTTCCATCCATCTTTATTTGCTGCAAAAAAATCCTGATCATTCATTTCATAAATATTTAACGAGATAATGAAAAACAGAAAAAATATTACTCATTCAAACATATCATTTTTATTTTAGAAAAATAAAATAGTTCTTTGTTTCTAACTTTGTTGTATGAATAATCAGCCATTGTATTACGGAACATATTTGCAATTAGATAAAGTTTTAAGCAGTCAGCATCCCGTAAGTTTTAATGAAGGAAATGATGCTGCGCATGATGAAATGCTTTTCATTATCATCCATCAATCGTATGAATTATGGTTTAAAGAAATTTTGTTTGAGCTCGATTATGTAATAAATGTTTTTGCGAAAGAAAAAATAAACGATAATTCCGAAGAGCTGAATTTGGTACGTCATCGTTTGAACAGAGTGATAAAAATTTTAGAATTATTAAATCAGCAAGTAAGTATTTTAGATACGATGACGCCGCTCGATTTTTTAGAGTTCAGAAATTTACTTACGCCATCATCCGGTTTTCAGAGTAAGCAGTTTAGAATAATTGAAGCGAAGCTGGGCTTGAAAATGGATAACCGGCATCAGTTCGATTATTATAAACGCATGAATGAAGGTGGTTTTAGCAAAGATGATTTTGAGAATATCACCGATACAGAAGCAGGCAATAATTTAGCCGAACTCATTAACAAGTGGCTGGAAAGAATGCCTTTTTTTGAAACATCTTTCTGGAAAAATTATCATGAAATTGCGCCCGAAAAGATATTGGAGCATCCGTTCTGGAATGATTATCATTTTTTGTATCAGTCTTCATTAACAGAAAGAGAAAAAACGAAGATCAACGATTTTGATTATGTTTTTTTTGAAAAAATTAATACAGATTATAATGCCGAACAATTGCAATTATTAAGAAGCAGTTTTTCACCTGCAGCTTTGCGTTCAGCATTGTTTATAATGTTGTACAGAGATTTTCCGGTGTTTCAAACTTCGTATCAAATTTTAGATGCATTAATTGAGATTGATCATTTTTTTGCAAACTGGCGTCACAAACATTTAATGATGGTGAGAAGGATGATTGGCATGAGAGTGGGAACAGGCAATACTTCCGGCTCCGGTTATTTAGAAGGTGCACTCAATAAACACTATATTTTTCGGGATTTGGCCGGACTTTCAACTTATTTAATTGAAAGAAAAAAATTACCAAAGTTGCCGGATGAATTAATAAAGCATTTAAGTTTTAATGTTTGAAAATTTTGGTGAATAAAAACAGAAAATTAAATTGATGAAGCGCTTGCTGAAAAATATTTTTTAATGATGGTGGTGATGTAATTTTTCTGCAAAATTTTCTGCACTAATTGGTTCTTCAATTGTTTTTACGCGTGTTTGCAATAAACCAAATAATTTTTGAGTTTGCAACTGAAAATAAGTTTCTTCAACAAATTTTTTATCTTTCAACATGCGGTTTGCATATTCATCTAACCACGAAGTATCACCCAAATTTTGATTTCCCATATAACTCATTATTTGCTGATAAGCTTGTTGTTTTATTTCATCAGGCTCAACTTTAATATTATTTTCATCTATTAATTTAGTGCTGATTAAAGACCATTTTAATTGATTAACAAAAGCAGGATAATCTTTCTCCGCTTCTTCAGCAGTTTTTGGTTTTTCGCCGCTGGTTTGCAACCAGCGTTTTAAAAAGTTTTCCGGAAAATCGAAATGTGTATTATCAACTAACTGATGATAAATCTGATCATCCATTTGGTTGCGGCTTTGCGCATCGTAATAAGCCTCAATTTCAATTTTTATGGCATTCCGAAATTCTTCTGTGGTTTTTATTTCTTTTCCCGGATACATTGCTTCAAAAAGTTCTTCATTTAATTCCGATTTTTCGACCAAACCAATTTTTGAAATTGTTATTTTAAAAAATTTATCTGCATCAGCAATATTAATTTTATCTAATCCTAAATCATTTAATATCTTTTCTTTTTGTTTATCGTCAATTGCTTTACTTATTTGAATAATTAAATTATCGTTTTGCTTTTTTTTCATCAGTTCTTTGCGCACATCTTCTGTGAAATTTTTTAACGGAACAGAAATCGCTTTATTTATTCCGCCTTCAATTAAATTACCTTTTTCTTCTGTTTCTTCAAATTGAAGATTTAAGATATTGTCATCGCTTTCTATAGTTTCAGGCTCCGTCATTTTTCCGTTGCGAATTTGCATGCGGTTTATTTCATCATCAATCATTTTATCGGTTACTTCAACTTTATATTTTGTAACGTTGATGTTGCTTGCATCAATATTCACTTCTGGTTTTAAACCAACTTCAAAACTAAATTGATAATCATGCGGATTATTTGCATCTAAATTACGCGCATCATTTTCCAAAGGCAATGGCTGGGCGAAAATATCAAGTTGTTCGCTCTTCATATATTCATTCAATTCTTTTTCTACGGTGCGCAAAATTTCATCAGTAAATACTGATTGTCCATACATCTTTTTTACTACAGATGTTGGAACCATTCCCTTTCTGAAACCCGCGATATTAGCAGATTTGGCATAAGTTTTTAAACTTTTCTCGAAGGAAGGAAGATAATCATTTGTAGAAATATTTACTACGAGCTTATCATTTAATAATCCGATATTTTCTCTTGTAATTGTTGCCATTAATTCGTTTATTAGGTTTATTAGTTTATTACTTAATCGGTATGCTGAATTTTACGAATTAACCGATTAACAAATTAACGTTAGAAGTGCGGATGGAGGGGGTCGAACCCACATGCCTTGCGGCGCCAGATCCTAAGTCTGGTGCGTCTGCCAGTTTCGCCACATCCGCAAAAAATAATTAGGAATGATGAATTATAAATTATGAATTAAAAAATATTATTCATCAATCATCATTTCTAATTCATCATTGTTTAAACGGGCGCAAAAATAAGGTGATTAATTGTAAAGCGCAAAATCAATCGCTGCTGATAAATTTGCCGATAATTGGTAAACGTTGAAATTCTTTTCTTTCAATTTTCAATATAAAAAATATAAAAGACAAAGTAAATAAAGTTGCAAGTAATAAATTAAAAATTGTGCTGTTAAAAAAACCGGTTAAAAATTTATGTAAAAAAAATAATATTACTACAATTAAAATGTAGGTTACTAATTTCTTCCATGCATAAGGTACAAAATAAATTTTTTGTCCCCAAAAAAAACTAATAACCATCATGCTGAAATAACATAAAAAAGTTGCCCATGCACTTGCCATGTAACTGAAATAAGGAATAAATAAATAGTTTATTAATAATGTAATAATTGCGCCGATAATTGTAATGTAAGCGCCCGCCATTGTTCTGTTTGCGAGCTTGTACCAAATACTTAAATTATAATAAATTCCCAAACACATATTTGCAAGCAATAAAACGGGCACTACTTTTAAGCCAACATACATTTCTTTGTTTCGAATAAAATATTTCCAAACATCTAAATACAAAGCAACTAATAAAAACATAATGCAAACGGTGATAACAAAAATCTTCATTACTCGTGCATAAGTTTTTGGAGCATTTTCATTTGTTGATTCTTTAAAAAAAAATGGTTCTGCGCCCATGCGAAATGCCTGAACAGAAAGAGAAATTAATAAAGATAATTTATAACATGCCGAATAAATTCCTACCTGTGCTTTTGCGGCTTCCGGTGTTGAAACCGGCGCCCACCATTGCAGCATAATCCGGTCGAAAGTTTCATTTATCATTCCCCCAAAACCGGCAATGATTAATGGCAGAGAATAGATCATCATTTCTCTGAATAAATTCTTATTAAATTCAACCTTAAAATTGGTAAATTCTTTGCTTAAAATAATAAACGTAAATGCTGACTGGATAAGGTTTGCAACCAATACATAACCAACAGCCCAGTTTGGATTGAAATATTGATTGATGAAATTATATTTTCCTGTTTTAGCAAGTTGCGGACAAATACTAAGAAAAAAATATAAGAAAACTATGTTGATCAAAATACCCGCAATGCGTGCAGATGCAAATTTTACGGGTCTTCCATCGAGCCGCAGCTTTGCAAACGGCAGAGCGCACAAAGCATCAATACCAATAATAAAAGCAGCGAGCGTAATGTATTCAACATGTTGATTTATTTCTAATAGCCCAGCAACCTGATAACGAAATAAAATTAACAACGCTGATAAAAAAATAGTTGTTGTTATTAATGAAATATTGCTTGTGCTGTAAACTTCTTTCTCTAAATTTTTTTGATTCGCAAACCGAAAAAAAGAAGTTTCCATTCCATAAGTGAAAAGCACATTCATAAAAGGAATAGCAGCGTAGATCACTGACATTTCTCCATATTGCGAAGTAGTAAATTTAAAAGTTAAATAAGGTGTAAGTAAATAATTTATGAATCTTGCAGCAATGCTGCTTGCGCCGTACCAAACTGTTTGCCCTGCTAATTGTTTTATGCTGCTCAAACTAAATAGGTTTCAACAAAAATAATGTTATGTAAGCAGTGATAATATTAATTTGAATGTTAAAGTGATTTATTTTTATGAATATTATTTTAAACAAAATAAGGATTTTTTAGTTTTCTCTTGCAAACTTTTAGGCCTTATAATAATAGCTGATTTTTGCTTTTAATAATATCACTGTCTTCATAAATGAGAATGTTTATTTTTATTCTTAGAAATCATTTATTTATTTAATCATCCAATTAATCAATCAAATTTTTTGCGCTATAATTTGTACTAATCCCGGAATTGTCATAAATTTTTTGATAGCAATATGTTTAAGTCCTGCGCTTTCCTGAAACTCAATAAACTCTTTTGCTGACCAATTTCCACTGGTGCTGCTTAAATTGAAATATAAATCCATAACTGTTGAAATTATTTCCATTTTGCCTGATTCTTTTGGTCTTAAAAATTCATGAATAATAAAGTATCCGTTTTGCTTTAAAGCTTTGCTTGCTTTTTTCGATACTTCAAAATTTTGTTGGGCAGTAAAGTGATGCATCAAACTTGCAATTAAAATAACATCATATTCATTTTCTCCAAAATCATCTGTTAATGCATTTCCCTTTCTGTAATCAATTTTATCGCCTTTGTAATGCCGTTTTAAAAGAAGTTCGGCTTTTTCAACTGCGGGCGGCAGATCTAAAATAGTTGCATGCAATGTTGGATATTTTTTTACGTATTCTAAACTAAACAAACCATGTGATCCTCCAATGTCGAGCATTCTTTTTGGCTCTTTAAGTTTAGGACCGATTTTAGTTAAAGGTTTTGCTGCAATTGTAGCAATATTTTCCATTCCGTTTTGATAAAGCTCCCAATCACCTGAATTAAAATTATCGTGATATTGAATTCCCTTTCCTGTTTTCAAAAACGTTTGCAAATAATTTAACCAATGCCAGGTTATTTGATTATAAGCCTGCATGTAATACAATCCATCCGGCGAATTTTTCAAGCACCATTTTTTTGAAATACGTGTTAACTGATACTGATTATTTTTAAAAGAAAGATAACCTGCAACCGTTAAAACATTCAGCAAACTTTTGAGAGCATGTTTATTGAGATGCGTAATTCCTGCAGCTTGATCAAGCGTTTTAGAACCATCTTTAAAAGCCTCAAAAACATCAAGGGAATGCGCATCTAAAATTGCTTTTGAAAGCAAAGGGTAAATTTGTGTATGTATTAAAGTGACCGGAATTAAATTAGCATTTAATGCAATCCATTCCATTAAATTTTGAGGCGTTGCTTTTATATTCATTAAAAAATTATTGAATTAATTTAAAAGATGGTAAAACTTAAACAATGATAGAAATCGTTTTTTACCGAATTCAGATGAGATTTTAATCTTTAAAACATTTTAAAATTCTGCGCTTCTGACTTTTTTACGATTTTCTTTTATGAAAGCCTTTTGCTTTTTACTTTCAATTCTTTTTTCTTTTGCAAGTTTGGAAGGTTTGGTTGCAATGCGCATTTTCTTTTTTATCAGCGCAGCATTTACCAATTCATTCATTTTTTTTATAACTGAAAATTTGTTGCCAAGCTGCGTTCTTTCAGTTTGTGATTTCACTAATAAAAATTCATCCGCAGTAATTTTATTTTGTAGTTTTTGTTTGATGATATTTTTTTTCTCATTATTTAAAAGCTGTGATGCATCTACATTCCAGCGGCCTTCAACCATCGTTTCAACTTTGTTCACATTTTGACCGCCTTTGCCGCCGCTGCGTGCAGTTTGAAATAAAATCTCATTTGTAATATCTATCTTCATTCAGTCAAAAATATAAATAAATGCGTGCAGTGATACAAAGAGTTTCTCAAGCTTTGGTTGAAGTTAAAGATAAAATTGTTGGAAATATTCAAAACGGATTATTGGTTTTTATAGGAATTGAAGATGCAGATTTGAATGAAGATATTGAATGGCTTAGCAATAAAATTGTGAATCTTAGAATTTTTGATGATGAAAACGGTGTAATGAATATTAATGTAAAAGATATTGATGGAGAAATTTTATTGATAAGCCAATTCACTTTGCATGCAAGCACAAAAAGGGGAAATCGTCCTTCGTACATTCGTGCATCAAAACCGGAAGTCGCAATTCCGTTGTATGAAAAAATGATTGAACAATTGCAAAAAGATCTTGGCAAAGAAATTGAAAGAGGAATTTTTGGCGCAGATATGAAAGTGAGCTTATTAAATAATGGCCCGGTTACTATTTTTATTGATTCAAAAAATAAAGAATGAAAGATATTGAGAACAGAAATGATATTGATGAATTAATGAAAAAATTTTATGCAAAAGCAATTCCTGATGAAGTGATTGGATATTTTTTTACGGATGTTACCAAAATGGATATTATAAATCATCTTCCGATTATTGGTGATTTTTGGGAATCAATTTTATTTGACATGAATAAATACAATGGTGATCCGATGAAGATTCATCAAAAAATCAATCATCTTTCACAATTTAAAAAAGAACATTTTGAAAGATGGATTATGCTGTTTACTTCAACAGTTAATGAAATGTTTGAAGGTGAAATGGCAGAACGTGCAAAGCAAAGAGCACGCTCAATTGCAACAGTTATGAAAATAAAATTGGTTTACGGCGGCATTATAAAAAAATAATTATGACTCTCGAACAAGCCCAAAAAAAAGTTGATGAATGGATAAAAACCACTGGTGTTCGCTATTTCAGCGAGTTAACCAATTTAGGAATTTTGATGGAAGAAGTTGGCGAACTATCACAATTAATGGTAAGAAAATACGGCGAACAATCTTTTAAACAATCAGATAAAGAAAAATTTTTAGAAGATGAAATGGCAGATGTTTTGTGGGTTTTGCTTTGCCTTGCAAATCAAACAGGAATAAATCTTACAGAAGCGCTGAAGAAAAATTTTGAAAAGAAAAACATTCGCGATGCAACACGCCATCAACAAAATAAAAAACTGAAATAATGCCTGTTTAAATAAAAACAATGAAAAACTTTTTTAAAAATACCGGTAAAATCTTTAAGCAATCATTCAATGAATTTGGCGATTATAAAATTACCAGCTTAAGTGCTGCACTGGCTTATTATACTATATTTTCTATTGCGCCAATGCTTATTATCATCATTAATTTATGTGATATTTTTTTTGGAAGAACAGCCGTGGAAGGAAGAATTTATGGTGAAATAAAATCTTTTGTTGGCCAGGATGCTGCAATACAAATTCAAACAATTATTCGTAATGCTGCTATTTCCGGCGACAATGTGTGGGCAACAACTATTGGAATAATTGCATTAGTGTTTGCTGCTACGGGAGTATTTGCAGAAATACAATCGTCCATTAATCTTATCTGGAATTTAAAAGCCAAACCAAAAAAAGGGTTTATGAAAATAGTTGTTAACCGGCTGGCAAGTTTTTCTATGATTATCACCCTTGGTTTTATTTCTTTAGTTTCTCTTGTGTTAAATGCACTTTTAGATGGTTTATCCGAACGGCTTGTTCATTTCTTTCCAAAAATAACTGTATATGTAATTTATGGAATAAATTTAGCACTCACTTTTGCGGCAATCACTTTTTTATTTGCCATTATTTTTAAAGTATTGCCCGACGCAAAAATACAATGGAAAGATGTCTGGATGGGCGCTTTTACAACCGCGATTCTTTTTATGGCAGGTAAATTTGCTATCAGTTTTTATCTTAGCAAAACAAAAGTAGCGAGCACTTATGGCGCAGCGGGTTCAACAATAATTATTTTGCTTTGGGTTTATTATTCTTCTATAATTTTATATTTTGGAGCAGCTTTTACAAAAGCCTATGCGCAATTTACCGGCAGGCATATTTATCCTAATGATTATGCAGTTTTTATTCAGCAAATAGAAAAGGAAAGCAAGCAATCTTTACAAGCTCAGCCGGAACAGCCAAAAACAGTTATTGAAGAGAAAAAATAACAAGAAAAAAAAATTTAAAACTAATAATAGAAAGGAATTAATATAATGAAATGTGCGATTTGTTGCAATAAAACTAATAACGAAACGATATTTTTGAAAGAAATGATGTTTGGTTTTAGAGACCAATTTACTTATTTTAAATGCAGTAATTGCGGATGCATACAAATTGCGGAAGTACCGAATAATTTACATAAATATTATCCTCAAACTTATTATTCATTTAAAAAAATTCAATTCCCTATAAAGCGTAGTTTTTTTCGGAAACTTCAATACAAATATATTGCCGGAGCAAACAAAAATTTATTTGGAAAAATAGCCGTATACAAATACAAACCTCCTTCTTATTATGAATGGCTAAAAAATTTAAACTTAATTAATTTCAATTCAAAAATATTAGATGTAGGCTGCGGAAATGGCGAACTTTTAGCAAAAATGTATAGATTGGGATTTAATGATTTAACGGGCATAGACCCGTTTATTGCAAGTGATTTTTTTTATAATAAAACTCTCAGGGTCTTAAAAAAAACTGTTTTTGAAATTGAAGGCAATTATGATGTAATTATGTTACATCACAGCCTCGAACACATGCAAAACCAAATTGAAATTTTAAAAAAATTGTGCTCTTTGCTAAACAACAATGGTAAAATTTTAATTAGAATTCCAATAGTTAGTAAGGCTTTAATGCATAAATATAAACTAAACGTTGTATCACTCGACGCCCCACGCCATCTTTATATTCATACTTTAAATAGTATTAATTTAGCGCTAACAGAAGCTGATTTAACTGTAAAAAAAACAGTATTCGATTCGGATGTTTTTGCGCTACTTGCAAGTGAGCAGTATGTAAGAGACGTAAGCATTCTTAATGATGATCGTAGTTACTTTGTTAATCAAAGCAATTCTATTTTTTCATCTACACAAATAGAAGAGTTTAAAAGAGAAATTAAGGAATTGAATAAAACCTGTCAAAGCGATAATGTTGCATTATATATAACAAAAACCTAATCATTTTTACTTAAATTTAATTAAAGTGGAGTTTGCCAGTTTGTGATTTTCAACCTCAAACGTTATTTTTTATCGGGTTTTCTTTTTTCAAAAGGGCGCTGTTGCGGCGATCTTTTTTGTGCTTTTTGTACAGGTCGCTCCTGTTTTGCTCTTTGATGCAGATTATTAGAATTTTGTTCGCGAAAATTTGCCGGCTTAGCATCTGCATTTCCACGTTCTTTTCCTTTTCTTTTTTTACTGTTCCGTTCCAGGCTGGCTAAACTTATATGCCCAACCACATCAACAAAACCTGTTTCTACTTCCTTAAGTTTATTGTCACTTATTTCAACCGGCTGCAGGTCGTCTGGTTTTTCGCCGCGCTCATTTAACTGTTGAATTTCTTTTACACGCTGAATAGTTAAAGGATAATGTTTGGCACTATCCGGCAAAATATACCACATTAAATTTTTGAAGATATCTTTCTTAATCAATGTTGCAGTGCCTATTGAAATTTCAATGGTTTCTGCATTTTCGGGAAAATGTTGCAACGCATCTAAATAAGTATCTAATTCATAATTCAAACAACATTTTAACCGTCCGCATTGCCCGCTGAGTTTTGTTTGATTAATTGATAAATTTTGATAACGTGCAGCAGTTGTAGTAACACTTTTAAAATCAGTTAGCCAGGTTGCGCAACATAATTCTCTTCCACAACTACCGATGCCGCCGACTTTTCCGGCTTCCTGCCGGATGCCGATTTGCCGCATTTCCACTTTCACTTTAAATTCCGATGCATAAATTCTTATCAATTCCCGAAAATCTACGCGGTCTTCTGCGGTATAAAAAAATGTGCCTTTTTTGCCATCTGCCTGAAATTCAATTTCGCTTAATTTCATTTGTAAATTTAGCTGGCGGGCAATGGCGCGGCTGCGCATCAACGCTTCTGGCTCGCGATCTTTATTTTTTTTAAAAAGTTCAAGGTCTCTTTCGGTGCTGCGACGTAAAACCTTTTTAATTTCAGGATTCAATTCATCAACACCTTTTTTCTTTAATTGCAAGCGAACCAGTTCGCCGGTCAAACTCACTTCGCCAACATCAAAACCGCTGGTACCTTCGAGCGTAACATATTCACCTTTTTCAAAATATTGCAGGGTTGCGTTGCGATAGAATTCCTTGCGGCTGCCTTGTTTAAAACTTACTTCAATTATTTTGCAATTACTTTCCGGATCGCTGAAAGGTAAATTCATCAGCCAATCGTGCACGTTTAAACGGTTACAACTGCCGGTGCTGCAACCGCCATTGCTTTTACATCCATTTGGTTTTGCTGTTCCGCAGCTTCCACAGCTCATATCAAATCTATTTACGATGTACAATGTTAGATGTACGATGCATCAGGTATAAGATACGAAAATACAAAGTACGATTTTTGAAGAGGAATTTTTTGGGAACGAGCTATAGAATTGCTATTAAACTTCGTTGTGTCACTCACTTCAGCGGCTGGCTCGCTGCTGAAACAATTATATGTAATATTTTATTTTTGCACAACTTCAACCTATTTGCTTTTAAAAAAAGTATATTTAATAAGCGATAATAGCAATAAACGTACTTTGCTGCACAAAGCGCTAAAGTACAAGAGTGCGACGCAACAAATGATGCATCTGCACTAAAGCCCACCTCAAAAAAATCTCTTCACTGCCAACTGACGAATGACGATTGTTAACTAAAGACCGACAAGCGATTGGCTATTCAGTCAAAATTAATGCTTTATCGTGAATAATATGATAAAGTTTAATGGTTAGCGCATGAAAAAGCATTTTTGCATTTGCATTGCGCTCAATATAATAAGCCGCTTTATCGAGTTCTTCTATAATTGCCTGTTGCTGGTTTATGCTTGCAATTTTGTTTAATCGTTGGGCAAAATCTTTTTCATTTTCCGGCAGCAAAACGTTTTGAGCGCCCGTAATTCGTAGGCGGATGCTCTGTTCAAGCAAATGATTAAAGTATCTTAAAAATTGTTTTTGTTTTTCGCGTCCGAGCTTACTTGTTTCTTCTATCCATTTTACCTGCGCAATCGGTCCGCCTTTTAAAGCAGCGTTTAGCCATTCGCGCAATAAAGATTGCCAATCTTCGCCGGCATGTTGCAAAATTTGCAATGCTTCGCGGTAATTACCTTCGGAAATACTTGCTGTTTGATGTGCAGTTTCCGGCGATATGTTTGCCCGTTCAATTAATGCATGGGAAATCGCCGAAGATTCTAATGCAGGAATTTTTATTACCTGGCAGCGGCTTACAATGGTTGGCAAAATTTGCTCTTCCTTTTCGGCAACCAAAATAAATAAGGTATTTGGCGGCGGCTCTTCAATAATCTTTAATAATTTATTACCTTCTTTGCCAAGATATTCGGGCATCCACATGATGAGAATTTTGTAGCCGCTTTCAAAACTTTTTAAATTTAGCTGGCGGAGAATTTCATTGCATTCTTCGGCAGTAATATTTCCTTGTTTATTTTCAGCATTAATAAATTGCAGCCAGTCGAACACATTTCCGTAAGAATAATTTTTGATGAATTCTCGCCATTCAGAAATATAATCTGCGCTGATTGTTTTATCACCTGGTTTTTTTGGAATTACCGGATAGGAAAAATGAATATCGGGATGAATAAGTTGCGAAGCTTTAATACAGGAAGGGCATTCGCCGCAGGAATCGGTTGACGTTAGATATTGGGTGTTAGATGTAGGATGTTCGTTGACAGATGAGGGAAAAATTTCGTTTGATGTTTGACGATTGACAGTTGACCGTTCACAAACCAAAAATTGAGCAAATGCCAAAGCCAGTGGCAAAGCGCCTGTTCCTTCTTTTCCTAAAAATAATAAAGCATGACTTAAACGATTTTGTAATACAAGTTCAATTAATTGATGTTTTATTTGTGATTGACCAATTACATCTTTAAACTGCATTAAATTATGATTTGAATAATTTGACTGATAAAAATAATTTCCAACAATAAAATAAAAATAAAAAAGCTGATAATTTATCAGCCTTTAAAAATTTTATTGATCTACAAAAAAACCTTTCAGACCACCCAAATTTTCGTTCAGACAAATTAATTAAGATATTTTAATAATTCCGGACTTTCGGGCGTTACCTTGCTATCGAAATGTGCAATTAAATTACCATTTTCATCAATCAAAAATTTATTAAAATTCCAGCTTATTGTTGCATCTAAAACGCCGTTTTCATTTTTATCGCAGAGATATTTAAAAACCGGCGTTGCATTATCGCCCTTTACATCAACACGTGTGGTTAAAGGAAAAGTTACACCAAAGTTTTTTTCGCAGAAAGTTTTGATACTGTCGTTGCTATGATATTCCTGTCCGCCAAAATTATCTGATGGAAAACCAACAATCACCAATTTATCTTTATGCGATTCGTATAATTGTTCGAGACCTTTGTATTGCGGTGTAAATCCACACATAGAAGCTGTATTTACAATAAGAATTTTTTTGCCTTTAAATTGAGAGAAATCAATCGTTCCGCCGTCTAACGATTTTATTTTGAAATCGTAAATATTTTTGGCAGCAACATTATTCACATCCTTCATGTTTATAATATTTGTTTTGTTAATAGCAGAAGTGCAGGCAATAAAAATAATTGCTGCATAAAAAAAGTATTTCATAAAAATTTTTTTAGTAAGTACGAGAATTTGTAAGCAAAGTTTAAATTAATTTACCAGTTTACCATAAATAAATTGTGAATGTATTTAGATAGTATAAGCCACTGTTGCAATACTTAATTTAGTTGATGAAATTTGTAGTATGGCAGTTCCACAAGCTTCCAAAGTTGCGCCGGTTGTAATTATATCATCCACCAATAAAATATTTTTTTCTTTTAATAATTCAGGCTTCATCACTTTAAAAACACCTTCCATCGTTTGCCAGCGGCTGATTCGCGTTTTATGTGTTTGTGTTTCAGTAAAAATGGTTCGGATAATTGCATTATTTACAATTGGTTTTTCCAAAACAGATGCAATTCCGTTTGCAATAATTTCTGACTGATTGTAACTTCTTTTTCTTTGCTTTTTTCCGTTCAATGGCAAAGGAATAATTATATCAATTTCATTAAACCTGTTCGATTCTTTTATTTGAGAGCCAACTATTTTTCCCAGATAAAAACCAATTTCCTTATTGTTTTTATATTTCAGTTCAATTAAAAGATTTTGCAATAAAGAATTTTTTGTGAAATAAAAAGCACTGCCTGCATGTTCAACATTTATTCTTCCATAAAATATTTTTTCGATGATGTTTTGCGGATGAAGAAAAAAATTTGTTTCAGGTAATTGAGAAAAACATTTAATGCATAGAAATTGATCCTGATCTAATGCATCAAACCCGCAACCTAAACAATTGTGCGGAAAAAATAAATGAGCAAAATCGTTGAAATATGATTGAACTGTTTTTAGCATTTACTAAAAATATTTTTTGCAGAGAAGCAAAGGACAGAAGTTTTTGCAATTATCATAATAAAAATTAAAAAAGAAACCTATACAATTCCTGCACTTCACTCAGCGCCACAATTTCAATTTTAAATTGTGTTTTATCAAATCCTTTTTTATTGTATTTTGAAACGATGATTTTTTCAAATCCTAATTTTTCTGCTTCGGCAATTCGTTGTTCAATTCTGTTCACAGCTCTAATTTCTCCGTTCAAACCAACTTCTCCCGCAAAACAAATATGGTGCGATAAAGGCACATCTTCATAAGAAGAAAGCAACGCAGAAATAACAGAAAGATCAATGGAAGGATCTTCTACTTTTAATCCGCCCGCAATATTTACGAATACATCTTTTACACCAAAATGAAAACCGCCGCGCTTTTCGAGCACAGCAAGTAGTAATTGCAGTCTTCGCAAATCGAAGCCGGTTACGGTTCTTTGCGGCGTTCCATAAACACTTTGCGTAACCAACGCCTGAACTTCAATCAACAATGGCCGCAAACCTTCCATGCTTGCTGCAATTGCACTTCCGCTAAGTTGCGTTTCTTTTTGCGTGATAAGAATTTCGGATGGATTAGAAACTGCGCGCATTCCTTCACTCGTCATTTCATAAATTCCTAACTCCGCAGTTCCGCCGAAACGATTTTTTAAAGTTCGCAAAATACGATACGAATAATGATGATCACCTTCAAACTGCAAAACCGTATCAACCATGTGTTCTAAAATTTTTGGTCCGGCTATGCTTCCGTCTTTTGTAATATGACCAATTAAAAAAACCGGTGTGTTGGTTTCTTTTGCAAAGCGCTGAAATTCTGCAGCACATTCTCGAATTTGAGAAACACTGCCCGGCAATGACTCAATAAAATTTGATTCTAATGTTTGAATAGAATCTACAATTACTAATTGTGGTTTTAATTTTTTTATCTCCTGAAAAATAATTTGAGTGAATGTTTCGGTAAGTAAATAAAAATTATCGTTTACAATCTTTAATCTGTTTGCGCGCATTTTAATTTGCTGTTCACTTTCTTCACCGCTGATGTATAAAGAAATAATGTTGTTTAATTGCAGGGCATCCTGCAAAAGCAAAGTGCTTTTACCAATGCCCGGCTCACCGGCAACCAGCACAATACTTCCCGCAACAATGCCGCCACCTAAAACTCTGTTTAATTCTGCATCCTGCGTTATCAATCTTTTTTCATCAGCATTATTAATTTCATTTATAGAAATTATTTTTTTGTTTCCAGATATTCCATTATAATTTTTCCAGCTTGTTTCATTTTTATCAAAGTCTTTTGTAATCACTTCTTCCACAAAAGTATTCCATTGATTGCACGACGGACATTTACCAAGCCACTTCACACTTTCGTAGCCGCAGTTGCTGCAAAAAAAAGCTGTTTTAATTTTGCTCATTCAATAAGTGAAAAATAAAAATTGAAAAGTAAAAATAATTTTATTACTAATTTAAAAATAAAATTTTTGTTCCCGGCTTTTGTAAATGTATGATGCTTCGTTGCGTCGCACTCTTGTACTTTCAAGCCAATATTCAACATTAAATATCAAGCTTAATTTTTTCATCATTTTAAGATTTTTTAAAATGCTCAGAACTTATTTACAGTGTACGCAAAAAATAAAAGGTTGGCATTGCTGCCAACCTTTTTACTTACTAACCCATTAAATTCAGGCACTAAATTACAATAATGAGGCACATTTCAAAATAATTTTTGATGGTTGTTAATAAATTTTTGAGGTTTTAGAAAAGCTTATAAAAAAGAAACAAGCACTTTTAATGCCTTTTTGGCATAAAAAATAAAAAATGTATCCATGCATCATATTTATTATATTAACTTGTCTTAAATTTAACATTATTCTTTATTTTCCAAAAAAGCTGCAAAATGAAAAAATTATTTTTATTATTATTATTTGCGTTTGCATGTTGCAATTTGCTATTTGGTCAAACTAAGCAAGTTACAGGAAGAATAACCGATGCAAAAGACGGTTCTCCTATTTCGGGTGCAACAATAAAAGTTGCAAATGGCAAAGTTGCCGTTATTTCTAAAACAGATGGTTCTTTTGCCATTAATGTGCCTGAGGATGTAAAACAATTGGAAATATCGTTCATTGGTTATGCAACTAAAGTTACAGACATTACAGGTTCTACACTTGCTGTTTCACTGATACAAACTTCGCAATCACTTAATGAGGTAGTTGTGGTTGGTTATGGCACAAGTATTCGAAAAGATATTACTGGTTCTGTATCGCAGGTAAATGCAAAACAAATTACAAATACTCCGGCTACCAGCTTTGAAACTGCGATTCAAGGCCGTGCTGCGGGCGTTTTTGTAGAACAACAGAATGGAAAATTAGGTCAGGCAATTAATGTAACCATTCGCGGAGGTTCTTCAGTGACTGCCGGAAATCAACCTTTATATGTAGTGGATGGCATTCCGGTTACAGCAAAAGATCTTTCTAATAACGGTTCTTCAACCAATTCATTGAGCGATATAAATATGAATGATATTGCATCAATCGAAATTTTGAAAGATGCATCCGCAGCAGCAATTTACGGCTCCAGAGCTTCGAATGGCGTAGTTTTAATCACTACAAAAAAAGGGAAAGCAGGAACTTCAAAAATTGAAGTTGGTTATTATACAGGTACACAAGAGCCAACTGGCAAACGCGAATTTTTAAACTCAAAACAATACGTTGATTTTTTCACACAGGCCGCTTTAGGCGCCGCAAAACAAGATGTAATTACAGGTTATTATCCTAATATTGATGTAGCAACAAGGCAAGAATTGAGTTATGTTAGAAGTCGTTTCACTCGTTACTCTGCCGGAACCGATGATTGGAAAAACGGAAAAATAAATACTAATTGGCAAGATCAGGCTTTTCAATATGCGCCGATTTCTCAATATGATTTAAATATTTCAGGCGGCACGGAAAAAACAAAGGTTTTTCTTTCTGGACAGTATTTAGATCAAACAGGTATAATTATAGGTAATCGTCTTAAGCGTTATAGCGCAAGGCTCAACGTTGAACAGCAGATTAGAAACTGGCTATCCGTTGGTATGAATATGAATTTTGCAAGAACAAAAAATTATCGTCTTTCTGATGATGACCAGTTTTCTTCGCCTTTGCAAATTGTTGCATTATCTCCAATAACACCTATTATTGATCCGCGAACCGGGCTTATCAGTGGTGCATTAGATACCTTAACCGGTAACCCCAACACCAATTATCCTTTGTATTTTAATCCATTACTTGCTTATGGTAACAATGCTTTCTATAATACATTAGTAAACAGAACTTTTGGTGATGTGTATTTAAATGCAAATATTTTACCGGGACTTATTTTCCGTTCAGAGTTTGGAATAGATCAGCTAAACCAGACTGAAGATAGTTATTTTGGAAGATTAACAGCGCGTGATGTTAGCGTACCCCACGGTACAGGTTCTTATGCAACTACGCAATCTTTACACTATACTACTAACAATTACTTTAATTATAAAAAAACTTTTGCTGACGTTCATGATTTTGATATAGTAGCCGGAATGAGCTATGAAGATGAAAGTTTTGATTACAGCGAAGCAGACGCGCAAGAATTTCCCAGTGATGCTTATAAAAAACTAAGCGCAGGCGCTGTAAAAACAAACGCTACATCAACTTCAACAAGCGATGTTTTAGTTTCTTATTTTGCTCGTTTAAATTATAAATTCAATGATAAATATCTCATTGCGTTAAGCGATAGAATTGATGGTTCTTCGCGTTTTGGAGCAAACAATAAATATGGTTCTTTTCCTGCTGCTTCGGTTGGCTGGGTTGTAAGCGAAGAAAAATTTCTTCAAGGCAACAAATTTCTCAGCTTTCTTAAATTAAAAGCCAGCTACGGTTTAACCGGCAATAACGAAATTCCTGATTTCGCTTCACGAGGCTTATATACTTATGCAGCTTACGGCGGTCAGGCAGGACAAATTCCATCACAGCTTCCTAATCCGAGTCTTAAATGGGAAACAACTTTGGGAACTGATTTTGGAATTGAAGCAGGCATCATAAATAATCGTATAGACTTTGAAGTAGATTATTACGAAAGAAAAACAAAAGATTTATTGTTGGATGTTCAGGTGCCCGGTACATCAGGTTTTCAATCACAACTTCAAAACATCGGGAATTTGAATAATAAAGGATTTGAAATTGAAATAAATTCAACCAATATAATTACAAAAAATTTTAGATGGACAAGCAGTTTTAATTTTAGCGCCAATAAAAATAAAGTAACAAATTTGGGCGGTCAGGTTTTAGGAACCGATGTAAATAAAGCGATTGAAGGGCAACCATTGGGTGTATTTTATGCAAGAGAATTTGCAGGCGCCGACCCCGCAAATGGCGATGCACTTTATTATAAGAATATGCCAAAAGCCGATGGAAGTTTAGACCATTCCACAACAAACGATTACAATGCAGCCGCTGATGTTGTAATTGGCAATCCCAACCCTGATTTTATTTATGGATTGGATAATGCAATTACCTACAAAGATTTTGATTTTGATGTTTTGCTGCAAGGCGTACATGGCAATCAAATTTTTAATGGAGGTGGAGAATTTATGTCCTCAAGCGGAAGCAATGGCTTTGATAATCAAACTCCGGATCAATTAAATGCCTGGAAAAAGCCTGGTGATATTACAATGGTTCCTGAAGCAAGGTTGTTTTATCCTAATGGAATTGATAATTCAAGCAGATATATTTCTGATGGTTCTTATTTGCGGGTAAAAGCAGTAACACTTGGCTATAATCTTCCAAAAAATTTATTGAATCGTTTTAAAATAGATCATTTCCGTGTTTATGTAAGAGCCCAAAATTTATTCACTTTTACAAAATACAAAGGATGGGATCCTGAAGTAACAGCCGATTTTTATAACGATAATATCAATAAAGGATATGATTTTTATTCTGCTCCTCAATTCAAAACAATTGTTGTGGGTTTTAACATCGGTCTTTAAAAAATTCTTTTTTAGATTAAAATAATTAAAATGAAAAATAAAATCTTATTTGTATTTATAAATCTTGCATTAATCGCAATTTTTGGTTGCAATAAAAGCCTCGACACAAAGCCAACTTCAAGCGTTGATATAAACGATGTATTTAAAAAAAGCGACGATGTTTTGGGTGCTTTGGTGGGCAGCTATTCCGATTTGGGCGCAGGCAGTTTTTATGGCGGCCGAATTTTTGTGGGTGCAGATTTATTAGGAGATTCAGACCGGTTAAACTGGAGTGGAACTTATGAACAATTCACTCAAATCCATAATAAAACTATTCCCGTTTCTAATACGTTTGTTGCCGATACTTGGCTGGCAGGTTACAAAGTAATTAACGATGTAAATAATGTTTTAGCACACATTGATCTTGTATTGGATGTAGAAAAAGAGCGTGCCGAAGGCGAAGCAAAATTTATCAGAGGCTGTGCTTATTTTGATTTGGTAAGAATGTATGCAAAAGCATGGAATGATGGCGACCCGAACACTAATCCCGGTGTACCTTTGGTTTTGCAACCCACCAATTTAATAACAGACTCGAATAAAGTATCAAGAAATACAGTTGCACAAGTTTATGCACAGGTTTTAAGTGATTTAACCGATGCTGCCGCAAAATGTATAACTGCAGATAATACTTATATTTTTGCCACAAACATTGCAGCGTATGCCATGCTTGCAAGAGTTTACCTGCAGCAACAAGATTATGCAAATGCCTTGCAAGCAGAAAATACTGCGCTTACTTTAGCGCTTGATAATGGTTATCACCTAACCTCAACTTACGCAGCAGCTTTTCCTTCAGCCGATCCGCCGGCATATATAGGAAATACAACTGAAGATATATTTACAATACAGGTAAATGCTTCTTCAGGTATTAATGAATTTAATGAATTTTATTCTGCAAATCAAAGAGGCGATATTCAAATAACTGATGCTTTTCTTTCACTGTATGAACCAAACGACGACAGATTAAATTTATTCGATGGTGAATATACTCTTAAGTTTGAAAATTATTATGGAAGTGTACGCCTCATTCGTTTGGCAGAATTATATCTTACAAGAGCAGAATGTAATTTCAGATTAGGAACTTCTGTTGGCGCAAAACCTGTGGATGATATTAATACAATAAGAGCAAGAGTAGGTTTAAAGCCTTATACTGCAACTAATTTAACATTGGATGATATTTTATTAGAGCGTGCGCTGGAACTTGCTTTTGAAGGATTTACTTTGCACGATGAAAAAAGATTGGAGTTAAACGTAGGAAATTTACCATGGAATTCTCCCAAATTAATTTATCCAATTCCGCAAAGAGAAATTTATGCAAATCCGAATCTTACACAAAATGAAGGATATTAAATTTTGAATTGAATATTAAAAAAACCTCAATTAATTGAGGTTTTTTTATTTACAATTTTATCTCTTCCTCATTTGCATCAAAAAAATGAAATTCGGTAAAATAATAATCGGAATTTGATTTAATAATGATTGGAATTTTATATTTTTTCGCCCATTTCTTTTTGATTGAATTAAACCATCCTTTTGTAAGATGAGAATATAAAATTGGATGAACCATCAGTGTTAAATTTTTATGCTGATGTGTTACCAAATAATTCAACCTTTTTTCAAGTTCATCTTCCAGCAAATAAGTGGAAGTTATTTTGCCAGAGCCATTGCAGCAAGGGCAAAGTTCTGAAGTATTAATATTTATTTCCGGGCGCATACGCTGCCTGGTTAGTTGCATTAATCCAAATCTTGAAATGGGCAACACTGCATGTTTCGATCTGTCGGGTTGCATAAATTTATCCATTGCTTCCTGCAGTTTTCTTCTGTTTTCGGGCGATTTCATATCAATAAAATCAACCACAATAATTCCTCCGATATCTCGTAAACGCAATTGTCTTGCAATTTCCTCAGCCGCTTCCAGGTTGGTTTCCAGCGCATTTTGCTCCTGGTTATTTCCTACACTTTTGTAACCACTGTTTACATCAATTACATGCAAAGCTTCTGTATGTTCAACAATTAAATAAGCGCCGCTGGGCAGGTTTACTGTTTTACCAAAAGAAGATTTTACCTGTTTATTAATTCCATACAAATCAAAAATGGGTGTGCCATTTTGTGCATAAGTAACAATATCAGTTTTCGCAGGCGCTATTTTCTGAATATAATTTCGCGCTTCGTTATAAATATTTTTATCGTTGGTAACAATGCGGTTAAAATCTTCATTCAAAAGATCGCGTAAAATGCTGGTTGTTTTATTTTGTTCGCTCAAAATTTTTGCAGGCGCTTCAGCACCTTTTAAATTTTTTTGAATCGTTTTCCATGTTTCAATTAATGAGAGAAGATCTTCGTGCAATTCGGCAGTGTTTTTTCCTTCGGCAGCAGTGCGCACAATTACACCAAAATTTTTTGGCTTGATAGCTTCTACAATTTTCTGCAGTCTTTTGCGCTCTTCCGAAGAATGAATTTTTTTTGAAACAGCAACAATTTCGTTGAACGGAGTAACTACAACAAATCTTCCGGGTAAAGAAAGTTCGCAGCTTAAGCGCGGACCTTTTGCAGCAATCGGTTCTTTTAAAATTTGAACGAGAATATTTGGCTTGCCGCTTAAAACCTCATTTATTTTTCCGGTTTTTACAATTTCAGGTTCAACATGAAATTTAGAAAAATCAAATCCGTTTTCTGTTTTATCATTAATGGATAACTGAGTAAATTTTAAAAGAGAACGAGCATACGGACTTAAATCGGTATAATGCAAAAAAGCATCTTTCTCAAACCCAACATCTATAAATGCTGCATTTAAACCGGGAATTAATTTTTTTACTTTACCAAGATAAAGATCACCAACTGCAAAATTTGCATCGGTTTTTTCGTTATGCAGTTCTACCAATTTTTTATCTTCCAGCATTGCAATTTCAACGCCGGCAGAAGCTGAATTAATTATAAGTTCTTTATTCACACAAAAGCAACTTTTATAAGTTTATAAATTTCTGTTTCAGCAAGTTGCCGAACAGATGTTACCAAATAGCTTACTTAATTATTCTAAAATCTGCTACTTTGGTTTTGATAAGGAAAAGGTAAAGTTGCGAGATAGAAATAAGAGATGTTGCGAAAGCACTGTGCCGAAACAACATCTTAAAAAGGTATATTTTTTGCGAAATTAAAGCTATTTATTTTTCTTTTTATGACGGTTTTTTCTTAACCGTTTTTTTCGTTTATGCGTAGCTATTTTATGTCGTTTTCGTTTTTTACCACAAGGCATATTTAAATAAATTTAGTTTATAATCAAAATTTTATTGTAAAGCTTTAATGCGTTCTTCAATTTCTTTTTTTGCTTCAGGTATTTCAATCAATGAGTCAGCAATTTTATACCATTTAATTGCATTTATTTTATCGTTCATCCTGTCGTACGTTTCAGCAAGATGAAAAATTGCTTCCAGATTATTTGGTTGCTTTTTTACTACAATTAAAAAACGCTCAATTGCCTTATCGTATTGACCGCTTTTTATTCCACCCAAACCCAGCATCATTTGCGCATACAAATTATCAGGATTTTTTTCTGCAATATTTCTGATAGTTAAAATGCCTTCCATCGGATTATCAGAAATATTTCCAAACATATAACAAGCGCCAATTCCTATTTTTGCTGAATCATTTTTTGGATTGATTTGTAACGATCTTTCAAAAAGCGATTTTGCATTTGTTGCGAGCCAGTTTTGCATGCCGGCATTATCTTCCGCAAGCAAATCGCCCAACAGCAATTGGGCGGCAAAGTTGAGGTTTTTTTCAGAATTTTCCAATTTAGCTGCTTCGCCAATATAAAAAGCACCTAAAATTTGGTTGTTCATACTATCTCCCCAAAATTTTGCTAACTGGTGATACACATGTATTTGCTGATTTTTTACGTCGCCGCGAACAACACTGTTTTCTAATTGTGTAATACGCAATAACTGAGGCGCAGAAAGCTTTTCCTTTGCTTTCGATAGTAAATTATTTGTTGTAATTATTGCAGATGAATCGTTAGTTTTTGCAGAAACAGGAACGGCATTTATTTTTTTATCAGGTACTGTTTTACCAAAAAAAAATAACAACGCAAAAAATAAAAGCGCAGAGATTACCAGAATAAACTGTTGTTTTTTTACCACGATTAGAATGATTATTCGGATTAACCGGACGCAAAACTAACGAATTAAAATAATCACAATTACAGCGATTGCGCGGATTAACACGAAATAAATCTCCAAATCACTCAATCTCAAAATCTCTAAATTAAAATCACTCGGTCTTTCGCATTTGCTTTACTTCATTTACAAATTCTTTTGAAGGTTTAAAAGCAGGAATGTAATGTTCAGGTATTTCTACAGCAGTATTTTTTTTAATATTTCTGCCAATTTTCGCTGCGCGTTTTTTTGTTATAAAACTTCCAAAGCCACGTATGTAAATATTTTCACCTTTAGAAATATTTTCTTTTATTTCTTTCAGCATAGTTTCGAAAGTAACTAAAACATCCACTTTTGGAATGCCTGTTTTTTCTGAAATGTTATTGATAAGATCGGATTTACGCATGGCAGTTATTTGTACTGAAAAAATATTTTAATGGCTTCTAAAATAAAACAAAAATATGAGAGCTAAAAGAAAATCTCTTAGTTTTTGAAGGATATTTTTCCTGCCATAATTATTCGATCAAAAAAAAACATGGTTTTTTTATTTTAATTTAAATCTTTTAATAAAATTCTTTTTAAGAATAATATTTTTGAACGATGCATCCTCACATTTTTACAAAAAAATTAATGCAATGGCATTTTACAAAAAACAAAAGGCAAATGCCGTGGAAAGAGGAAAAAGATCCTTATAAAATATGGTTAAGCGAAGTTATTCTTCAACAAACAAGAGTTGAGCAGGGCAAAAGTTATTATGAAAAATTAATTAAAAAATATCCCACAATTCTACATCTTGCAAATGCAGAAAATGAAGAGGTATTTAAACTTTGGGAAGGTTTAGGATATTATAATCGCTGTAAAAATCTATTGTTTACTGCAAGGTTTATTGCAGAAAAAAAAGATGGAAAATTTCCTGAAAATTATGAAGATATTTTAGCGCTAAAAGGCATTGGAAATTATACAGCAGCGGCGATAAGTTCGTTTGCATTTAATTTACCTTTTGCGGTTTTAGATGGAAATGTTTTTAGAGTTTTATCAAGATTTTTTGGAATTGGTTTGCCAATAGATAGTTTAGAAGGAAAAATAAAATTTACCGGTTTAGCCGCAACGTTATTGGATAAAAAAAATTCTGCCTCCTACAACCAGGCTATAATGGATTTTGGCGCTACTATTTGCAAACCCTTACTGCCATTGTGTTTCGAATGTCATTTGCAAAATTTTTGTGTTGCATATAAAAAAGGTTTGGTAGATAAATTGCCATTGAAAGAAAAAGTTTTACTAAGAAAAAATCGCTGGTTTACTTATTTTATTTTTCAAGTAAATAATAAAATATTAGTTAATAAGCGCATCGATAAAGACATTTGGCAAAATTTATATGAGTTTTATTTGTTTGAAACGAAAGAAAAAACAGATTGGAATTTTACCAAAATAAAAACCTGGCTATTGCATCAGCATAACATAAAAAAAATGGAAGTAAAAAATATTTCTCCCATCCTTTCGCAGCAATTAACGCATCAAAATATAAAAGCGCAATTTGTTTTAGTGAAATTATTTTCAACACCAATTTCACTTCAAAATTTTCAATGGATAAATGAAAAAAATATTAGCCGGCTGGCTTTTCCAAAAATTATCAATCAATATATTCAAACAAAAATATTTAGCTAAGAGTTTTTTAAAATTTAACTACTTCATCAAGTATTGTTTTTTTTATTTAATTTTCAGTAAGAATTCATTAAAAAAAATATCAAAATTTTAAGACGAATTTAAAATTCATTATATGAGAGGCATAAACAGAGTAATTCTTATTGGCAATTTGGGCAAAGACCCTGATATGCAATATTTGGAAGGGAATATTGCTGTTGCAAAATTTCCTTTGGCAACAACTGAAACTTATAAAGACAGAACGGGCAAGCTAATTTCGCAAACCGAATGGCATACCGTTGTGTTGTGGCGAGGGCTTGCCGAACTGGCCCAAAAATATTTACACAAAGGCAGCTTAATATATGTGGAAGGGCGTTTAAAAACCCGCAACTGGGAAGATAAAGAAGGCGCAAAAAAATTTGCGACCGAAATTGTAGGCGATAATTTAATAATGCTGGATAAGCGGGGCGATGCACATAACAGCGGTTATCATCCACCCGCCCCGGGCGCTGAACCGGGTGAAAATTTGGGAACCGATATACCACCAGTTACCGGCGGCCCAACCGAAGGTTTACCTTTTTAAAAACATTATAATTTTAATGAGTAGCTTTTATTAATTATGCAAAATTAATTGTGGTCAGATACTTATTTATTATGCAGTATTGTTAACCAAACCAATAATTTTGGAATCTCTCCCCGCCTTATTAAATTGTTTTAAACTTTGTTTTGTATCTGTAATAGATTCGCAGGCAACAACCGTATTAATAATATTACTTATTATTTTACTTGCATTATCTTTTGCAGTTTCGGGTGCTGAAGTTGCATTTTTTTCTCTTAATTATAAAGATATAAATCTGCTTAAAACAAAGCAGCAACTTTCGTACAAACGCATTGTAGATCTGCTCGAAAACCCGAAAGCTTTACTTGCTTCTTTATTAATTGCAAACAGCTTTGCCAATATTGCTATTATTATTATTTCAAACTTATTATTAGATAATTTTTTTCAGTTTCAACAAGTTAATTCTCCTGGTCTGGAATTTTTTATTAAAGTAATTATCGTAACCTCGTTGCTTGTTTTGTTTGCAGAAGTTTTGCCAAAAATTTATGCCGGGCAAAACAACATTCGCTTTGCAAAAGACTTTGGAATAATTGCCGAAGCTGTTTTTTATTTATTTAATCGTGTAGGAAACTGGCTGGTAAAATACACTGATATTATTGAAAAAAAATTATCAAACAAAAATGCGGGTCAGTATAACCTTGAAGAGTTATACCAGGCAATTGATATTACCACTGCTTCTGACGAAAGTGAAAATGAAAAAAATATTTTAAAAAGTATTGCCAAATTTGGAGACATTACGGTTAAACAAATAATGAAAACAAGAGTAGATGTTAGCGGCATTGATTACGATACTTTGTTCAGTGAACTTATAAAAAAAGTGGAGGAATTGCATTACAGCCGTTTGCCTGTTTATAAAGATGATCTTGACGATGTAACCGGCATGATACACACCAAAGATTTATTGCCCTATATTGATCAACCTTTAAATTTTGACTGGCATAGTTTAATGCGTCCGCCATATTTTGTACACGAACAAAAAATGATTGAAGATTTGCTGAAAGAATTTCAATCGAAGCGCATACATTTTGCAGTGGTTGTAGATGAATTTGGCGGCACCAGCGGCATTGTAACACTTGAAGATATTTTAGAAGAAATAATTGGCGATATTAAAGATGAGTTTGATGAAGAAGACAGCGGTTACAAAAAATTAGACGAGAACAATTATATTTTCGATGGCAAAATAATGATCAATGATATTTGCAAACTGATGAATATTCCTTTAGATACTTTTGATAAAATAAAAGGCGAAAGCGATTCTCTTGCCGGACTTGTTTTAGAAATTGCCGGCGAAATACCGCAAACAAATGAAATAATTGTTAGCGGCGATTTTAAGTTTACAGTTCTCGAAGTTGAAAGAAATCGTTTACAAAAAATTAAGGTTACAATTGAACCTGCTTTGCAACAACAACGTTGAAGGTTGAAAAATTAATCCACCAAATTAGAAGTTAAGAATAAAATAAAAAATATTTTCTTTGCGTAATCAATCATTAACTTTTAAATCCGTCACTGGTTATCTGTTATTCGTCGTCATTTTTTTTTCATGCAACAGTGCGTACTCGCCAAAGCCTACAGGTTATTTCAAAATAAATTTTCCCCAAAAAAAATATCAGTTATTTGATGAGCCCGGTTACCCTTATGCATTTGAATATCCGGTTTATGCAAAAGTTACAAAAGACAGTTCTTTTTTTGGAGAAACGCCTGAAAACCCCTGGTGGATAAATATTGAGTTTCCTCAATTTAATGGCAATATTTATGTGAGTTATAAAAGCATTGGAAAATATAAATTGCAAAAATTAATTGATGATGCTTTTAATATGACGAATAAGCACACAATAATGGCAACTGCAATTGATGATTCGTTAATAGTTACACCCAACAATATACATGGAATGTATTTTAAAGTTTCGGGTGAAGTTGCAACAGCAAATCAATTTTTTTTAACTGATTCAACAAAAAATTTTCTGCGCGGCGCTTTATATTTTAATGCAACGCCAAATGAAGATTCGTTGAAGCCGGTAAATGATTTTTTGGTGGAAGATATGAAACATCTTATCAATAGTTTTCGCTGGAAGAATTAATTTAATTTTACGTTTATATATTTTTATGATATCGATTAAAAATAAACTTATAAGCGATAAAATTATAGAAGCACAATTTGTTTGCGATTTAAATAAATGCAAAGGCGGTTGTTGTGAAGATGGCGATGCCGGCGCCCCTTTGCAAATTGAAGAACTTAGCGAATTGATTGATAATTACGAAGCAATAAAACCATATTTAACTGAGCAGGGAATTAAAGAAATTGAGCAGCAGGGGAAATATTTGTATGACATAGAATTTGGTTGGGTTACACCCACAATTAAAGGTGAAATGTGCGCCTACGGTTTTAGAGATGAAAATGGAATTATTAAATGCGGAATTGAAAAAGCATTTTTAGAAGGAAAAATAAAATTCAGAAAACCAATTAGCTGTCATTTATTTCCAATCAGAATAAGAAAAAGTGAACAGGAGCCTGATTTGGAATATATAAACTATGAACCAAGAAAAGATTTGTGCAAAGCTGCCTGTACGCTTGGAAAAAAATTGAAAGTTCCGGTTTATGCTTTTTTGAAAGATGCTATTGTCAGAAAATATGGAGAAGAATTTTATGATACTTTAGTTGCTACTGCAAAACATTTGGAGCAACAAAATGCTGAATATTTTTCTGAACCCTGAAGTGAGTGACACAACAGGCGATGCTAAAAGATTTGAAGCTGGTTACAAAAAAATATCCGTAAAACTTTTATGATTACAATTCTTTAACTAATTGACTTAATGACTTTTTTTATGACTGATAAAGCTGCATCATTCATTGCAAAAAGCACTATAAAATCTGCGAATCTTGAGCATCGCAGAAAAATAAATTTCAACATTGCGCAATACAATGCAGTTGTGCCTTTTGCCCAGCAACAATTTGCTGATATAAATTTTGCACGTGAAAAAGCAAAAAATATAAAATGGAAAGCAATTGAAAATCTTGATAAATATTTGGAAGAATTTGAAACGCAAATTACCAAACGCGGCGCAAAAATTTTATGGGCAGAAACAGGTGAGCAGGCGCTGGAACAAATCGGAAAAATTTGCAAAGAAAAAAATTGCAGAACATTGGTGAAAAGCAAAAGCATGGTTACGGAAGAAATTCACTTGAATAATTATTTAGCAAAACAGAAAATTGAAAGTGTGGAAACCGATTTAGGCGAATATATTCAGCAGTTAGATGGCGAGCCGCCTTATCATATCGTTACTCCCGCGATGCACAAAAGCAAAGAAGATGTTGCAAAATTATTTGAAGAAAAATTAGGAACATCGCCGGGTTTATCGCCCGAACAATTAACATTAATTGCGCGCCAAAAACTTCGTGAAAAATATATTGAAGCGGAAGTTGGAATAACAGGAGCAAATTTTATTATTGCAGATATTGGCGCCGTTGCTGTTACAGAAAATGAAGGTAATGCACGATTGAGCTGTGCATTTCCTAAAACCCATATTGTGGTTGTTGGAATTGAAAAAATAATTCCTTCTTTAAATGATCTTGCTTTATTCTGGCCTTTGCTTGCAACTTATGGAACGGGACAAAAAATAACCGTGTATAATACAATAATTTCAGGGCCGAAACAAGCAAACGAAAATGATGGTCCCGAAGAAATGTATATTATATTATTAGATAATGGCAGAACAAATTTATTAGTCAATCCAAAAACGCGCGAAGCGTTGTATTGCATACGTTGTGGCGCTTGTTTAAATGCCTGTCCGGTTTATAAAAATATTGGCGGGCATAGTTATGAAGCAACTTACAGCGGCCCGATTGGAAGCGTGATAACGCCGCATTTAAAAAATTTGAAAGAATATAAGCATTTAAGTTATGCATCTTCCCTTTGCGGAAATTGTACGGAGGTTTGTCCGGTTAAAATTAATCTGCATGAATTATTGTTAGAAAATCGGCATGAATCTGTTATAGAAGGTGATAGTAACTTTAGTGAAAAAATTGCATGGAAAATTTGGAAACAGGCAAGTTTACATAGAAAATTAATGAACACCGGAAATTCGAAATCGAAAAATTTTGTTGTGAACAAATTATTTAAAGGCTGGACAAAACACAGAGCTGACTTGCATTTCAGCACTAAAACTTTTAACGAAATGTGGCAAGAGAAAATTAAAAAATGATTTTGTAAATTTGAAAAAATGATTGTATGAAAGCGGTAGAAATAAATAAAAAGTTTGCGAGCGATGAAGAATATTTTGCTTTTGAAGAAGCAAGCGAATTAAAGCATGAATTAATTAATGGAAATTTATATGAAATGAGCGGTGTATCAAAATATCACAATACAATTAGCAGAATAATTTTAATACTGCTCACATCTTTATTAAAAAACAAAGAATGGGAAATTTATTACGAAGGCTTTAAAATAAAAACGCCAAATGGAAATTATTTTTATCCGGATGTTTGTGTTTGTTTGCCTGATGCAAAAAAATATTTTACTGATCAGCCTGTTTTAATTGTTGAAGTGTTATCAGAAAAAACAAGAAAGTTTGATTTAACTGATAAATTTATTCAGTACCGTGAAATTAAAACGCTGGAATATTATTTGTGTGTTGAGCCGGAACAAAAAGCTGTTGTTTTTTATTTTAAAAATAACGAAGGTGAATGGTTGGCAGAAACCTTTACAAAAGATAAATCAATAATAAATTTGCCAAAACTCAATATTTCTTTCGCTTTAAAAGAAATTTATAATTCTTAAATGCTGCTAATTTATTGCGATCAAACTTCTGCAAGATTGCAATATATTCTTGCCGCACTGTTTAATCAAATTATATCTGTTTCATATCGTGTAACAAGCGATGTGACTGAGTTCCAGCAATATTCTTCTGTAAAAATTAATTATTCTCATCAAAAATTTTCAGATAATGAATTGTGGATCCAGCCGCAAAATTTATTGTTTGAAAAAAATATTCAGCAACATCAAATTGAATGCTTTGAATGGAATGAACTAAAATATTTTTTTAAAACTAATGGTGATATTCCGTTTGATGTTTTCGCCGCGTCATTTTATTTAATTACGCGTTATGAAGAATATTTACCGCATAAATTAGATGAATATGGAAGATATGCTCACAAAAATAGTTTGGCATTCAAAGAAAAATTTTTGCATTTGCCATTGATTAATTTATGGATGAAAGAATTGATAAAAATCCTGCAAATAAAATTTCAAAATCTCCAAATTTTCAAATTTTCAAATTTTAATTTCATTCCTACTTACGATATTGACATTGCGTACGCTTATAAAGGCAAAGGAATTGTGAGAAATGTTGCTGCTTTATTTTGGGCGATGATGAAAGGCGAATGGACGATGGCTAAAGAGCGAATACAGGTTTTGAACAAAACAAAAAAAGATCCGTTTGATGTTTTTAATTGGCTTGAAGATTTGCATGCAAAGCATCAATTAAACCCTGTTTATTTTTTTTTATTAGCTGAAGATAAAAAAAGATTTGATAAAAATATTTCGTCGCACGACAAAAATTTGCATCAATTAATTAATGAAATTTCACAGAAATATAAAGTGGGTATTCATCCTTCCTGGCAAAGTGGCGATGATAAAAATATTTTGAAAAAAGAAATTCAATTGTTGAAAAATATTATCGGCAAACCAATTACGGCATCGAGACAGCATTATATAAGAATGAAATTTCCTGAAACATATCGCTTATTAATTGACGAAAAAATTTCGAAAGATTTTTCTATGGGTTATGGAAGCATTAATGGCTTCAGAGCTTCGGTTGCATCCTCATTTTATTGGTATGATTTGGAAAAAGAACAGCAAACTTCTTTGCTTATTCATCCATTTTGTTTTATGGAAGCCAATTCTTTTTTTGAGCAGCACTATTCTGCAACGCAGGCTGCAACTGAATTACAGCAGTATTATGAAATTGTAAAAAATGTGAGCGGCGAATTAATTACTATTTTTCATAATCATTTTATTACCGAACAACCGCAATGGATTGAATGGAGAAAATTGTATGAAAATTTTTTGTGCGATAATTGCTGAACATTGAACAAGGCGTACAAGAGTGCGACGCAACGAAGTTTAATAGTAGCAATGCAGCTAAGTACATAATTATTTTTTTTTTAAACTTATGTTTACAAGATAAACGCCGCTTAAAGTAACAAGCGAGCCAAATAAAACATTTAACGAAAGTGTTTCATCAGCAAAAACAACGGAGCCAACAACGATTGCAACAATAGGATTTATATAGGCATATAACGATGCAATTGCGGGCGGCAAATATTTTATAGTGTAAATAAAAGCGGCAAACGCAAGCAGAGAGCCAAACACAACAAGATATGCAATTGCGCCCCAGGTTTGCGCCGGTATATTTTGAAACGGAGTTGTGTTATGCGTGCCATCTGCCATTAAATAAATAAAAAAAGAAGCGATAAACATTTGCCAGCCCATTGCATAATAAGAATTCATTTTGTATTTGTTGCGCGCAATAAATATGGTGCCAATGCTCCAGCTAAGCATAGCAATAAAACAAATGATAATTCCAAAATTATAACCGTCGGAATGTTTATGAAAAGCGTTTTCATAAAACACAATAATGATACCTATAATGCCTAAAAACAAACCGATAAAAGTAAGCAGCGTGTAATTTTTATTTCTGAAAAAAATCATTTCAATAAGCACTACAAATAATGGATACAAAGAACCGATTAACGCCGCAAGCCCGCTGGGTATATATTTCACGCTCCATGTGCTGAAGCCGTTATTTATTATAAACATAAAAAACGAAACAACAAGCAGCCACCTGAATTGCAGCCAGGTAGGCAACTTTTCACCCTTTATTAAAAAAAATATAAGCACTAAAAAACCTGCAAAAAATTGCCGTAAATACGAGACTTCGAGCGCAGGTGTTTTTTGAACTGCTATTTTAGCAACAACCCATGTTGTGCCCCAGATAAGGCTTGTAGCAGTTAATGCAAAATATGCATTTTGTTTTTGTTTGTTGGTTGCCTTCGGCGTGGTGTTTATTTCCTTCAGTTTTTCGTCTTGTTTGTACTTCAATTAATTTATTTTTTTTTTGAACTCAGCTTTAGTATTTCAATTAAACATCGTTGCGTCGCACTCTTGTACTTTCTGAACAATTTGCAACAAAAAACAAAACAAAAATACGTATGTTAATCATAGCTCAAAACCATAATTGCGCTACGCTTATCTTTGCGCCATGTTAAAACAAACGCTTATTCAGGCAACAAAAGCAGGCGCTGCAGAATTACTGCGCTTCTTTAATACCGATTATAAAATATTTAATAAAGAAGGAATAAATAATCCCGTAACGGAAGCAGATAAGGCAGCAGAAAAATCCATTTTTGAAATTATTCAACAAAATTTTCCGGATCATTTTATTTTAAGCGAAGAAGCCGGAGAAATAATTCACGATTCAAATTATAAATGGATTATTGACCCTTTGGATGGCACAATTAATTTTGCCAATAATATTCCTATCTGCGCCGTTTCAATCGGAATTGAAAAAGATAATAAAATGATTTTAGGCGCCGTGTACAATCCTTTCATGAATGAATTTTTTTTCGCAGAACGTAGTGCCGGCGCTACTTTGAACGATAAACAAATTAATGTAAGCCATAGAACCGATTTTGAAAAAAGCTGTTTGGTTACAGGATTTCCTTACACTTATATTGATACACCAAACGGTCCGCTGCAGGTTTTTGAAAGATTAATTCGCAAAGGAATTCCGGTTCGCCGTCTTGGCAGCGCAGCGCTCGATTTAAGCTGGGTTGCCTGCGGAAGATTCGATGGTTTTTATGAACACCAGCTTCATGCATGGGACAGTGCTGCCGGATTTTTAATTGTTGAAGAAGCCGGCGGAAAAGTAACAGATCTTAAAGGAAATTATTACAATCCTTACCAGCCGGGACTTGTAGCAACGAACGGAAAAATTCATGAGGAATTGTTGGCTATGATAAATGATAATGCGGCTTAATTATTTCAGATTTACGATTTCGGATTTACGATTTCAAAAAAATTTTTATGACTAAAGAAGAATTGAAAAAACGTTTAAAACAATATGCTTTAAGTGTTGCAAGATTGGTTTTAAAATTGCCTTATAATACTGTAAATAAAAATTATTCAGATCAATGTAATCGTGCTGCATCTTCAGCCGCTGCCAATTACAGAGCTGCGTGTAGAGCAAAATCAAATGCTGATTTCATCAATAAATTAAAAATAGTTGAAGAAGAATTGGATGAATCTTTATTCTTTGAAGAAATGATTGAATATATAAATTCGACCTTTTCTGAAGAAATACAAACCATTTATAAAGAAGGAAATGAACTCCTTTCGATAATTGTTGCAAGCTTAAATACGCTTCGACGAAATTATAAATAAATCGTAAATCTAAAATCATAATTCGTAAATTATACTATGAATTCCCGCACCGAAATATCAACTCTTGGCGAATTTGGTCTCATAGATCATCTCACCAAAAATTTTGAAATACAAAATGCATCTACCATTGTAAGCGTTGGCGACGATGCGGCTGTGATTGATCATTTTGGAAAACAAACTGTAATTACAACCGATCTTTTAATTGAAGGCGTTCACTTCGATCTGATGTACACGCCACTGAAACATCTCGGCTATAAATCTGTGATCGTTAACTTAAGCGATGTGTATGCGATGAATGCTATGCCAACTCAAATTACAGTGAGCATCGGCATCAGCAACCGTTTCAGCGTTGAAGCGATGGATGAATTTTATGATGGAATATATGCAGCCTGCGAAAAATATAATGTTGATTTGGTTGGCGGCGATACTTCCGCATCGCAAAAAGGATTTATTATTTCTGTAACTGCTGTTGGCGAAGTAGCGCCTGATAAATTTGTAAAAAGAAGCACGGCAAATAAAGGTGATTTAATTTGTGTGAGCGGTGATCTCGGCGCAGCATTTTTAGGTTTGACTTTACTCGAAAGAGAGAAAAAAATATTTCTCGAAAACCCGCAGGTGCAGCCTGATTTAGAAAATGAAGATTATATTGTTGGAAGATTTTTAAAGCCCGAAGCAAGAAAAGATATCATAAAATTTTTTCAGGAAAATAAAATTATTCCAACCGCTATGATGGATGTAAGCGATGGAATTAGCAGCGAAATTTTACACATCTGTAAACAAAGCAATGTGGGATGTAAATTATACGAAGAAAAATTACCGATTGATAACAGAACCCGCGAAGCCGCTTATAAGTTTGGGTTAGACCCAACAACCTGTGCATTAAACGGCGGCGAAGATTATGAACTTATTTTTACTTTGAAACAGGAAGATTACGATAAGATAATTTTGAATGAAGACATAAGTGTAATCGGGCACGTAACGGATGCAAACGAAGGCATAAAATTTTTATCAAAGGGCGGAAATACATTTGATATTATTGCGCAGGGATGGAATAGTTTAAACCGGAATTTTTAGGATTAAAAAAATAATAAAAAGTATGGTTTAATTGAAGAATATCTTTGATTTATTGTATGTTGACATTATTAAAATTTATCATTAAGTTTTTTATTTTTTACTTTTTTATTTTCACTTTTTTTAGTTGCGCCTCAACAAATAACACACAAATTCTTCAGCAAAAAATTCCTCCCGAAAAATTAAAATCAGATTTTATTCTGCTCAAAAAAATTCTTGAAGCCAATCATCCAAGTTTGTATTGGTACACGCCCAAAGACAGTGTGGACACATATTTCAGCAATGCAATCAATAACATCACTGATTCACTTACAGAATTTCAATTTAAAAATAAAGTTGCTTATGTTGTTAGTAAAATCAGGTGCGGACATACGGCTGTTCGCCATTCAAAAGCATATTATAAAGCGATTGAAAAAAAGCTGCAACCACAATTTCCGTTAGCAATAAAAACATGGAGCGATAGTTTGATTGTGCTTGGCAGTGCATTAAAAAATGATGCTGTTTTTAAGCGCGGAACAATTATTACTTCTATTAACGGAATCGGCAATAAACAATTACTTGATTCAATGTTTCAATTCATCAGCGCTGACGGATATGCTGATAATTTTAAAAGCCAGTCAATCAGTTTTAATTTCCCTGCTTATTATAAAAATGCTTTTGGATTAAATAATGAATACAAAATAAATTATATCGATTCTTTGGGCAATCTTCAAACAATAAACATTTATAATTATAATCCTTCCGCAGACTCGCTCAATAAAACAAAACAATTTTTATCAAAGTCTTCAAAAAAAATAAAATTATTAAGTGAACGCAATCTTGTTTTTGATACTGCAATTAACACAGGTTTTATGCGCTTAACCACTTTTTCGAACGCAGGTTTACGCAGATTTTTCAGAACATCTTTTAAAAAACTTCAAAAAAATAATACAAAAAACCTAGTGATTGATCTTCGTGAAAACGGCGGTGGCAGCATGTTTGCGAGCACATTGCTAACAAAATATCTTATTAATCATCCATTTCATAATGCTGATACCATTGCAGCCATCAGCCGCAGTTTTAAATATCATCAATATATTCATCCATGGTTTGAATATTGGATTGCCATGCATTTTATGAGCCGCAAACAACCTGACGGGCGCTATCATTTGCATCATTATGAACAACATTTTTTTAAGCCAAAAATGCGTCATCATTTTACTAAACAAATTTATATTGTGCAGGGTGGTTATACTTTTTCTGCAGCTGTAATGTTTGTATCAAATTTAAAAGATCAGCAAAATGTAACTGTTGTTGGAGAAGAAACGGGTGGTGGCAGTTATGGAAATTCTTCGGTGCATTTGCCTGAAATTATTTTGCCTAATAGCGGCCTGCGTGTTGTACTGCCGTTGTATCGCGTTGTTTTTAATAACGCAAATTCAAAAACAGGAAGAGGTATTTTTCCTGATATTGAAATACAACCTTCTTCGGCTGCAATTAAAAATGGTGTTGATATTAAATTGCAGTTTATTAAAGAAATAATTAAAAATAAAAACTAATTTTTGGTAACCCAATAATTTTCTTTCTTTGTATAAATTATTTTCATGCCCGAACAACAGCCACCAAATACACAATTAAACATTGAAATAAGCGAAGAAGTAGCCGAAGGTAGTTATGCAAATCTTGCTATCATTACACACAGCCATGCAGAGTTTGTAATTGATTTTGTAAACGTAATGCCCGGCACACCAAAAAGCAAGGTAAAATCACGAATAATTTTTACGCCAATGCACGCCAAACGTTTTATGAAAGCAATGCAGGAAAATATTCAGCGCTACGAAACAGCAAATGGAAAAATTCAGGATTTGGAACAGGTAGAAATTCCTTTAAATTTTGGCGGACCAACTGCGCAGGCATAAAATATTTGTCTTAATTTTTATTGAAGAATATCTTATCTTCAACCTCATTATTCTAACTTTCTGCCATGAAAAAGATTTATTTATTTATTTTATTTTCCTTTCTTCAATCCACAATTTTATTTTCTCAAAATACAAGTTCTCCAACTAACTGGAAGTTTGCTGTTCAAATGTGGACGTTCAATAAATCTACTTTTATTGAGGGATTGGATAAAGCCGAAACTTGCGGATTTAAATATATTGAAGCGTATCCCGGCCAAACGCTTGGCGGAAATTTTAAAGGAGAAATTGGAATTGCAATGAATGAAGATGAGCGCAATAAATTAAAACAATTATTGCAAGAAAAAGGAATAACGATGATTGCATTTGGCGTTGTTGGTTCAGACAATGCAAACACAAATGAAAAATGGAAACAATATTTCGACTTTGCAAAAGATATGGGCGTTGAAGAAATTACAGTAATGCCAAGTTTTGCTCAGTTAGATTATATAAATAAACTTGCAGGCGAATATCACATTAAAGCTGCAATTCACGATGAGCCGGGAAAAAATACTTACGACCATCCTGATTCTGTTGAGCGTGCAATTAATGGCAGAAAAAATCTTGGCGCTTGTGTTGACGTTGGTAATTGGGTTCGCAACGGTGTAAATATTGTTGATGCTTTGCAAAAAAATTTAAAAGGGCGCGTTTTTTCTGTTCATTTAAAAGATGTAAAAGAAGCCGGCGTTACAGATGCGCCTGATGTTGTGCTTGGGCATGGCGCTTGCGATATTCCTGCGGTTTTAAAAGAATTAAAGAATCAAAATTTTAATGGGTTTATTTCTTTGGAACATGAGTTTCCCTCCGAAGCAAATTTAAACGATGTAAAAGCTGATGTTCAATATTTTCATCAGCAAATAAATATGCTATAATTCAATCATGATTTTTCTTTCAATAATTCAATCATAATTTTTTTTCATCAATCAAAAATAATTCCATGTCTGCAAACCGTAGAAAATTTATAAAACAATTAGGCGGCTCCGCACTTGCATTAACTGCCGGTTCATTTACAAACGTTGATGCAAAAGAATCAATCGAAAAAAGAATTTTATTATCAGAAAAAAAATATTCTCCAAACGATAAAATACGAATCGCAACTATTGGCATGGGTATCATGGGTTTTAATGATACAAAAACTGCACATAGTGTTCCCGGCACGGAATGGGTTGCATGCTGCGATTTATACGATGGAAGGTTGCAGCGCGCAAAAGAATTATATGGCAACGATATTTTTACTACGAGACATTACGAAGAATTATTAGACAGAAAAGATATTGATGCAATTTTAATTGCAACCACCGATTTGTGGCACAGCCGCATTTCAATTGATGCAATGCGCAAAGGAAAAGCAGTGTATTGCCAAAAGCCTATGGTGCATCACATTGAGCAAGGCTGGGATGTAATTAATGCGCAAAAGGAAACAAAAAAAGTTATGCAAATTGGCAGCCAGCGCGTAAGCAGCGTTGCGTATGCAAAAGCAAAAGAATTATATAAAGCCGGTGATATTGGACAGATAAATTCTGTTGAAGCTTTTTTTGACAGACAAGATGCGCTTGGTGCCTGGGAATATACAATTCCTTTAGATGCATCGCCGCAAACAGTTGATTGGGAAAGATACCAGCAAATAGCACCAAAAAAATATGATTGGGATCCGAAACGTTTTTTTTGGTTTCGTAATTATCGCGAATATGGAACGGGCGTTGCCGGAGATTTATTTGTGCATTTATTGTCTGGACTGCATTTTATTACAGATTCAAAAGGCCCATCAAAAATTTATGCAATCGGCGGATTAACTTATTGGAAAGACGGAAGAAATGTGCCCGATATAATGACTGCTGTAATTGAATATCCTGATAGCAAAGAGCATCCTGCATTCCAGGTTTCTCTTCATGTAAATTTTGTAAGCGGTCAGGGCGAAAAAAGTGTAACAAAAATTGTTGGAAGTGAAGGTGTGTTTGATATAAGCGGCGAAGGTGAAAGTTTTACTTTGCATCGTCATAAAATGAGCAAAGCGCCGGGTTATGGCGGATGGGATTCTTTCGATACTTATCCGGTAGCAATGCAAAAAAAAATTGTAGAAGAATACAATAAAAAATGGAGCAAAGAAGATCAGGAACGGCCCAAACTTGCTGATATTTCTTACTCAGCGCCTGAAGGCTATGATGCGTCTTACGATCATTTTGTAAACTTTTTTGAATCAATGCGCACAGGAAAACCTGTTGTTGAAAATCCGGTTTTTGGTTTTCGCGCAGCCGCGCCATGCTTGGCTTGTAATGAAAGTTATTTTCAAAATAAAGTAATTAATTGGGATGCGGAGAATATGAAAATGGTTTAGTAATTGCGAAGTTGTATGCAAGCATTTGCAAATTTTGTATATATGAAATCAAAATTGACAATTTCAATAGTTTTTATTTTAATAGCTAATATTGTTTGTGGACAATCTAAAGAAGTACAATTTTTAATTGATACAACTATGGAAATCATGCAACAACATTCAGTAAATTCGAATGCTGTTGATTGGGTCAAATTGAAGCAAAAAACTTTTAAAGACGCTGCAGCAATTACTGATGCTTATCAGTTAGGGCCAACTATAAGAAACCTATACAAAGCAATTAATGATTATCATGGAAGCTTTTATTATAAAGACAGCACATTTCGATGGAATCACAATGAGCCAATTGTTTCTCATTCAATTATGAATGAATGGAAAAAAGGGGCAGGTATTAAAACATTTATTTTAGAAAATAACATTGGATATTTAAGAATACCGGGAATGCAGTTCTCTGGTAAGCAAGATTGCGATTCAAAAGCCCAAAATCTTAATGATAGCCTTTGCTTTTTGTTAGAAAAAAATATAAAGGGATTGATTATTGATTTAAGATTAAACGGTGGTGGGGCAATGTACCCAATGATACTTGGCGTACAACAATTATTAAATCATGGACAAATTGGTTCTTTTCAGTCAAAGAAGAATGAAAAATGGTACTTAAGTAATAATAATTTCTTATTGATACTTCTATACTTGCTAGTATTATACCAAAATGTAATATTAATGCCCAAAACATTCCTGTAATTATGCTGATAAGTCCACCTACAGGCAGTTCAGCAGAATTTTTCATTATTGCGTTCAAAGGAAGACCTAAAACATTTTGTTAGGTTCTCAAACAGCTGGTTTTACTACAGGAGTTGAAGGATTTCCAATTAACGATGCGGCTTTCATAATGCTTTCAACTTCGTATGGTGTAGACAGGAACGGAAAAGTTTACAAAAAAGCTATGAAACCTGACATTCCATTTGTTAGCAAAGACAGTTTCAATGATATTCCAAATGATGAGAAAGTTAAGGAAGCAATAAAGTGGTTCAAGCAAAATATTAATAATTAATGATATGTAATAGTTGGCATTTAATCTGACACTGGAGTTAAAAGAGAAGTTTTTTTTAGGCAATGCTTAAAAAATAATTTTGAATAGAAGTGGTTGATGATTTTTCAACCACTTTATTATTTTCCAAGGTGTCAGGTTATCCCTGACAGGTTGCTCCTCAGATTTTGAAGAGTTTGCTTTATATGATTGCACTAAAAAACCTGCATCCACCGATAAAGCAAGCACCTCAAGAATTAGATACTTAACTTATAAGATTACTTGACGGAGTTCGATTTTTTATGGGAC
>JBPCKN010000009.1:0-260061 GCA_051004255.1 Chitinophagaceae bacterium
GGCGAAAAGATAAAAACTATCCGAAAGGAAAAAGGTTTATCACAATTAGATTTAGCGATGAGAATGGATAACTATGCAGAGCAAATAGGAAGAATTGAAAGAGGTGAACTTAACGTAAGCATTTGTACTTTAAAAAAAATAACCGAAGCCTTAAAAATATCGTTTGGCGATTTACTTGATTTTTAAGATTTTTAAAAAAGTTAGAAAAAAATTAAAATTCTGCACTTCTAATACCAAATGTTGGTTTACGTGTTTGCCATTTACCTTTAGTAAAATCAGGGATATTTTGCAGCGTTCCTTCTTCGTTAATTGACTTTTCGCTGAGCGGATGGATGGAATACCAGGTGGCTAAATCATACACATCCAATGGAAATTCTACATTTCGTTTAATGCATTCGATAAAAGCATTATCAACAAAAAAATCCATGCCGCCGTGACCGGATTGTTTTGCATCTTGGGCATAATTTTTCCACAACGGATGATCGTATTCATCCATATATGTTTTTGTGTTTTCCCATTTATCGTATTTGCTTTTTCCTTCAAAATAAATAAAACCGGTATCGGCTGCGCCTGATGCATACTCTTCCCATAAACCATTGGTGCTCTGCACACGAAAACCTAAATTGTAGGGACGCGGATTGCAAGTGTCGAGCGTTAATAGAATGGTTTCGCCGTTTGCAGTTTGAATTTGTGTTGTTACAATATCGCCTTGCTTAAATTTTATTTTTGCATTTGGATGATCTGCCCCGCCTTGGGGATTATTTACAATGTAACGATGCAAACCTTTTGCTTTTGTTGCGATAGATGAAAGTTTTGTAAGCCGGTTTCCGCGATTGATATCAATCATCATACTCATTGGTCCGAGCCCATGCGTGGGATAATTTTCGCAGTTGTAATCTATATAATGTTGGGTGCGCCATTTTGCTTCGCTAAAACCTTTTTCTCCAAATTCTACTCCGTCGGTAAACAACACGCCACGCAGATCGTGCTGGTAGCCGCCGCGTAAATGCAGAATTTCTCCGAACATTCCTTTTTTAACCATGTTATGAACCGCCATAATATCGCGGCGGTAACAAACATTTTCCATTATCATTATGGGAACTTTTGTTTTTTCGTAAGTGTTTACAAAGTCCCAGCAATCCTGCAATTTTATTGCGCCGCAAACTTCTACGCCAACCATTTTTCCTGCGTTCATTGCATCAACACTTTGCGGTAAATGCCATTCCCACGGCGATGCGATTAGCACTGCATCAATATCATCGCGCTTTAATAAATTGCGATAATCGTAATTTCCATTAGTAAATTCAATAGGTGCTTTTTTATTGTATTGCGCAATAATTTTTTGTGCTGATGCCATCATGTTTTTATCAGGATCGGCCATTGCAATAATTTCCACATCTTTTCTTTTCATCATTTCTTCGAGATGTGATTGCCCGCGCAAACCAACAGCAATCATGCCCAGCCGAACAATTGGTTTTTTTTCTGAAGCAAATAATTTTAAAGGTGAATTTATTAAAGATAAACTCACGCCCGAAATAGCAGCATCTTTTATAAATTTTCTGCGGTTATAATTCTTATTCATAATAATGAATTTAATATAGCTTTTCAAACATAAAAAATAGAAAGCAATTAGATGTATGCAATCGTTTGATTATTTTTTTGATGGAGCGGAAGACGAATTTTAAATGAATAATTTTAAAAAATAATCATTTATTTATTCATCACTTTTCATCTCTATTCAGTAAAAACTCGCTTCAATGAAATATCAGCGCGCGGAGATACAATTAACGGAAACTTTTCTACGGTTACAAAACTCGAATCTAAGCCAAAACCTCTTTCTTCACTCAAACTTATTTCTTTAAGCCAGAAATATAATCTCATAATTAACTGTTCAAAAAAAGGTAGTTCATTATCGTTGGATAAATATTTTTCCATCACAATAATTTGAAAATCTCCCACTATATTATTGCGCTCGAGGCTTTCATAACGGCTGTTAATATTCACTTCTTTATTATTAACTAATTCTTCCACCACACGGCGCAGCATTAAATTAATTCGTTGTTCAACACGAAAACCAAACCGGAATTCGATGCGTATAATGTCGTTTGGAATTATGTGGTCAACAACATACTCGCTGGTGTAAGGATCGTCGAGCACATCAACATGTACAAACCAATAAATATCTGCCCGTTTTGGTTTTTTATTTAAGATGGAATAAATTATTTTATGCTCTATTTCCCGCGGATTATTGGCGCTTGTCATGTAAACCAGATGCGTGGCATATTTAGGAACAGATCTGTCGGTGCTTAATTCCTGAATCATAGGAATATAATGTTCGAGGCGAACAAATTCTATGTAACGATTTCTGATTTTGCGGCTGCGATACCAAACATACATTACCATAAACAAACCGCCACCAACCAATAAAGTAACATAACCGCCATGCGGAAATTTTTGAAGATTTGCAATTAGAAAAGAAATTTCAATAGTTAAATAAACAAGCAAATAAAAATAAATCCAGTAAGGAGATGTGCGCTTGCCAACAAGAAAATTGGCAAACAAAATAGAAGTGGCTAACATGCATAAAGTAATGGCAAGCCCGTACGCAGCAGCCATGTTGGTTGAATTTCTAAAAAAAAGTACAATTGCGCAACAGCCTATAAATAATAAAAGATTTATGCCGCCAATATATAGCTGACCTTTTGCTTCGGAAGGATAATTTATTTTCATTTTAGGCCAGAGGTTTAGCCGCATGCTTTCACTGATAAGTGTAAATGACCCGCTTATTAATGCCTGGCTTGCAATAATTGCGGCTGTAGTTGCAATTATAATTCCTATAAATCTAAACCAATCCGGCATAAGACTAAAAAGCACTTTTAATGTGTCGGTATCAAAATAATGATTTTGAAAATGACCTAAAAGAAAAGCGCCTTGCCCCATATAATTTAAGATGAGGCATGTTTTTACAAAAATCCAGGACACACGTATATTTCCTTTTCCGCAATGACCTAAATCGGAATACAAAGCTTCGGCGCCTGTGGTACAAAGAAATACAGAACCCAAAATCCAAAAACCCTTTGGATATTTTGTAAGCAGTTCAATAGCATAATGCGGATTTAAAGCTCTGAAAATAGATAAATCATCCATCAAATGAAAAGAGCCTAACACAGCGAGCATTGCAAACCATATAAACATAACAGGGCCGAAAAATTTGCCTATTGATGCCGTGCCAAATTGCTGCATAAAAAATAACACAGCTAATATTATCAACACAATAAAAACAATTGTGCTCTCTTCAATATTATGAAAACCGGGAATTAAATTAATTTGCCGCAAACCTTCAATAGCTGAGGTTACAGAAATTGGTGGCGTAATCATTCCATCAGCTAATAAAGCAGCGCCACCAATCATTGCTGGATAAACTAACCATTTTCTGCGCCGGCGCACCAAAGCATATAAAGAAAAAATTCCACCTTCACCTCTGTTATCTGCTTGCAAAGTAAGTATAACATATTTAATGGTAGTTTGTAAAGTAAGCGTCCAAATAATGCACGATAAACTGCCGATAATTAAATCTTCAGTTATTTGTTTGTTCTTAACTATTTCATCAAAAACATATAATGGCGAAGTGCCAATATCGCCATAAATAATTCCTAACGCCACCACCAACCCTGCTAATGTAACTTTGTTTACTTGCTTAGTCACGTATGTTAATTAAGTCTCAAAATAATATCAAATGTAAATTGAAATTTTAATTTGCAGATAAAATCTATAGTAATTAAGTACTCTTTTGATGGCGCTTAAATGTTACATTTGTTTATAATATTTTTGTAAATGAGTAAGAAGCTTCAGTATTTTTTTGTATGTATCTTAAGTTTATTTTGTAGTATTTGTAATGCACAAAGAATTGTTTATTCCGAGCCGGAAAGAGATGACTCAAAGTCAATGAATTCAGAGATCATTGGAAAAATGAACGATCATTTTATCATCTATAAAAGTTTTAGAGATATACGCAGAATTTGTTTGTATGATAATGATATGAAAATGACCGATAAAAATAATCTTTCTTTTTTGCCGCAGAAAATTATTAATGCTGATTTTTTTGCATACAAAGATTTTTTTTATATGTTTTATCAATATCAACGAAGAAATATTGTGTATTGTGTGGCAGCAAAAATGGATGCCAATGCAAAAATTGTTGGCGAACCCAAAGTACTCGATACAACTGCTATAAGTTTTTTTGCAAGCAATAAAATTTATACACTTATTTACAGCGAGAATAAAAAAAAGATTGATGTTTTTAAGATAAATAGTAAAAATGAAGATAATTATATTTTAACCAATAGTTTATTTGATGATAATTTAAACTTACTTGCTAAAACAATAACCAGCATATCCATGCCCGATCGCAATGATTTTTTAACTGAATTTGTAGTAGATGACGATGGCGATCTTGCGTTTGCAAGAGCTTCCGGAACTTCGCAAAATAATAGTATTAATAAGCTTGATCTTATCACAAAAAAATCTGCAGAAAGCCAGGTTAATTTTTATGATCTGAATATTTCTAAAGTTTATCTCGATAACATAAGAATAAAAGCCGATAACGAAAACCGGCATTATTTAATTACTTCTTTTTATAGTAAAAATCGCAGGGGCAATATTGAAGGTTTGTATTGCAGTTTATGGAATAAAGACGGCGCCGCACTGGTTAATGCAAACTATACAACCTTTAGCGAAGATTTACGCAATGAAGCCAAGAGCGCAGACGCAGGGATCAAGTCGGCCTTCAACGATTATTTTCTCGAAAATATAATTATGCGTAAAGATGGCGGCTATCTTATTGCCGCAGAATCGGCTTACTCCTCTTTACGCGGAAATACTTTAAGCCGGTGGGATTATATGTATGGCTCGCCGTTTTGGACGCCGTCAGACTATTATTTTTATAGTCCTTATGGTTATTATTATCCGTGGTGGAACAATTCTTTTATAAATCAATCCACCCGTTTTTTTGCTGATAATATTACAGTTCTTTCTTTCGATTCAACCAGTAAAATGGAATGGGCAAATGTGATACATAAATCACAATTTGATGATAACAGCGACGATCTGTTAGGATATACAACACTAAATACAGGAAGCGAAATTCATTTTATTTTTAATCAATTGGAGAGAAGACTTTTGTTATTAACCGATCAAAGCATAACACCGGACGGGCAGGTAAACCGTAAACCCACTTTTAAAGATTTGGATAATTCGCATCAGTTTATGCCGCGATATGCAAAGCAGGTTGGTGCCCGCGAGCTTATCATTCCTTGTCAGTACAGAAATTATATTTGTTTTGCAAAAATTGATTTTTGATTTTAGCTGCGTAATAACTCATTTAAAAATTAAACTCTGTTAACATTTAACAATTTAATTTTGCATAATAATTAAACAAATGAAATTCGGAATAGTTGTTTTTCCAGGCTCAAATTGCGATCGTGATATGCAATCGGCTTTGCAAAACGATTTGAATAAAGAAGTAATTATGCTTTGGCATAAAGACAAAGATGTAAGTATGTTTTCTACGGATGATTGCATTGTATTGCCCGGCGGATTTTCTTTTGGCGATTACATGCGATGCGGCGCCATAGCGCGTTTCAGCCCGATGATGAAAAGTGTTATTGAATTTGCAAATAAAGGCGGACAAATTTTTGGTGTTTGTAACGGCTTTCAAATTTTGTGCGAAGCAGAATTGCTTCCCGGTGTTTTGTTAAGTAACGGTCATCAACAATTTGTTTCAAAAAATGTATTTATAAAAAATAATGATAAAGAAGTTTTAAAAATTCCCGTAGCACATGGCGACGGAAGATTTTATGCAGATGAAAAAGTTTTGAATGAATTAGAAGAAAATGATCAAATCATTTTTCGTTATTGCGATTCAAACGGAAATATTTATGAAGATCATAATCCAAACGGCGCCATCAGAAATATTGCCGGAATAAAAAATAAACAAGGAAATATTTTTGGTATGATGCCGCATCCTGAAAGAGCAACTTCTGCGGAGCTTGGAAATACAGATGGCAAAAAAGTATTCGATATTTTAGGACTGAATTAACACAATAAAAATAACTTCAGATAATTTGTTTTTATCTATAAAAAATAAAATGAAAAAAATAATCTTCACAATTTTCTTATGTTTTTTTGTACTTGCTGCTTTTTCGCAAATACAAAATCCTGTGCAATGGAATTACAGCGCAAAAAAGAAAGCAGATAATTTATATGAAGTTATTCTCACTGCAACGCTGCCAAAACCCTGGCATATTTATTCTCAGTCAACGCCAAAAGGAGGTCCGGTTCCAACAAAAATTTCATTCAATACAAATCCATTATTTAGTTTAGATGGCAGCACAAAAGAAGCAGGAAATTTAAAAGTGGATCACGATCCCAACTTTGGAGTTGATGTAAAATATTATGGTGATAAAGTTGATTTTGTACAAACTGTAAAATTAAAAGCAAACGTAAAAACAAATATTACAGGTAATATTGAATACATGGTTTGTAACGATAAACAATGTTTGCCACCAACCAAAAAAACATTCGATATAAAGTTGCAATAATGCAATAAACGCATGAAAAAATTTATAGCTGCATTTGTTATTATTTTTAGCTGCTCAATAAATTTATTAACTGCACAGAACTCAAAGCCTGTGCAGCTTTCATTTTATGCAGATAGGTTAAATGATAGCATAATTTTTCTTGTTGCAAAAGCAAAGCTTGAAAAAAATATTCAATTATTTTCGGTAAAAAAAAGTGATGGAAATAATCCTTTTATTTCTTCAATAAATTTAGATTCTTCTTCAAAAAAATTTATCCGCGATACAGATACCGCAACAGAAAAAGGAAATCTGCAATTAATAAAAACAAGTAATGACAATTCTTTATCAAGAATGTTTGAAGACAGCGTTGAATTTCGCTTTCCTTTACATATTTTCTCGAGCGACAGCGCCACAATTAAAGGCAGTTTTATTTGGCTTGCAAAAAAAGATAATGAATTTCCCAGCGGAGAAGAAAAATTTTCAGTAAAAATAAATCCTGAGAAAAAAGTCATTACAAATTCTGTTTCTTCAACAGACGCATCAAGACCCATAAATTGGTGGAATTATTTTTGGATTGGTTTACTTGCCGGTTTAGCAACAGTTTTTTTTCCATGCATTTATCCATTGATGCCGGTAACAATAACTTATTTTATCAACAAACATAAATCGCATTCACAGGGAATTCGCGATGCATTAATTTATTCTTTATCCATCATTTTAATTTATGGTATTCCAACAACCGCGCTCACGCTGGCTTTTGGCAATGGCACGCTTTACAAAATTTCAATTAATCCAATAACCAATTTATTGTTTTTCGCCATTTTTATAATTTTTGCTTTATCATTTTTTGGTTTGTTCGAAATAACGTTGCCTTCTTCATGGGCAAATAAAACCGACGCGGCTTCGGGCAAACGCGGTTTTATTGGAATATTTTTTATGGCATTAACGCTTGTAATTGTTTCATTTAGTTGCACCGGAATTGTTGCCGGACAATTGCTCGGATACTTATCCAGCGAAGGTTTGGCAATTGGTCCAATCGTAGGCATGTTTGGTTTTGGAACTGGTTTGGCGCTGCCATTTACCATTCTTGCAATGTTCCCATCATTATTAAAATCGTTACCAAAAAGCGGCGGATGGTTGAATACATTAAAAGTAAGTTTTGCATTTATCGAGCTTGCAATGGCATTAAAATTTTTAAGCAATGTTGATTTAATTTATCACTGGCATTTGCTCGATAGAGAAGTATTTCTTGCGCTTTGGATCGTAATTTTTATTTTATTAGGATTTTATTTATTAGGAAAGATCAGGTTTTCGCATGATAGCGAAGTTCGCTATGTGAGTATTCCACGATTATTTTTTGCGATTGCCTGTTTTAGTTTTGTTGTGTATTTAATTCCCGGCATGTGGGGCGCACCATTAAAATCTCTGAGTGGCTGGGTTCCGCCTTCTTCAACACAAGATTTTAATTTGAACGATTTAAAATATAACAGTGCTTATACAAATTTCAGTGCAGATAATTCAACCAATAATTCATTACATCCAAAATTATATACTGATAAATTGCAAGCGCCGTTGGGCTTAACAGCTTATTTCGATTTAAATGAAGGAATGGTTGCTGCCAAAACTTTAAACAAACCTGTAATGCTTGATTTTACCGGGCATTCCTGCGCCAATTGCCGAAAAATGGAAGGTGAAGTTTGGAGCGATCCGGAGGTTTTAAAAAGAATAAAAAATGATTTTGTAGTGATAAGCTTATATGTTGATGAATCTGCTGAATTACCTGAGGCACAACAATACACAAAGCCGAATGGAGAAAAAATTACAACGGTGGGCGAAAAAAATTTAGATTATGAAATAACAAAATTTGGTTTCAATTCTCAACCATTATATATGTTTTTAGATTTGCAGGGCAATCCGCTTAGTGAAATAAAATATGGTTACGATGCTGACGTGCAAAAATTTATCAATCATTTAGAAACTGTAAAAGCTGAATTCAATAAAAGGAAATAATTTTTTTTAAAATGTTTCAAACTTTTTCAGCACAAACAAAAATCCTCTCAATTTTTTGAGAGGATTTTTTTAATTTGGTTGTCATCCTGCAGCTATCGTGTGATGGCAAGTTGGAAACTCATTAGAAATTCACAGGTCGGCAACAGAATGACAAGAACTTTAATTAATTTATAAAGCAATTTGTTTTTCAATCATCATTTTGCGAAGGTTAATTAATCCGTAACGCATTCGTCCCAAAGCTGTGTTAATACTGCAATTTGTAACGGTTGCAATTTCTTTAAAACTCATATCACCAAAATGCCGCAGTACAATAACTTCGCGTTGTTCTTCGGGTAATTGGTTTAGCATTTGATGCATACGATCGTGGCTTTGGTTGCGCATCATGCGCTGTTCGGGCGATTCATCTACAATATTAATTACATCAAAAATATCTCTGTCATCGCCGGTAACAATTGTTGGTGTGCGCTTTATTTTTCTAAAATGATCAACACATAAATTGTGCGCAATACGTGTTGCCCAGGGCAAAAATTTTCCTTCTTCGTTGTAGCGTTTACTTTTTATCGTATCAATTATTCTAATAAATGTTTCCTGAAAAAGATCCTCCGCGAGGTACTTATCTTTTACAAGAAAAAAAATAGAAGAATATAATTTGTCTTTATAACGATTTATCAATGCTTCCAACGAATAAGTGTCACCTTCCTGAAAATTTAAAATAAGTTGGGTATCGGTAAAATGCATGAAACCTCTCATAAATACTTCATGTTAAATGTTAGTAATCTAAATACAAGCGATGTAAAATTTTAACATTAAAACTTTGCGTAGAGATACAAGCTTATAGGCTATATAATTTGTGAAGACAATGTGAATTTAGTAAGAACATACGATACATAGGAAAACATATTTGCAAAAGAAATGTGAATAATTTAAATGATGCTTCTGCCGTAATTTTATCAGATTTTATATCAATAAAAAAAACATCATTTTATTCAAAAACAAAAATAACATTTTAAAAACTGAAATGCCAAATAAAAATGACATTATTGTAAAAGGCGCACGCGTTCATAATCTTAAAAATGTAAACGTTCGTTTTCCGCGAAATAAATTGATTGTAGTAACCGGTGTTTCAGGCAGCGGAAAATCTTCACTCACCATTGATACTTTGTATGCCGAAGGTCAGCGCCGTTATGCAGAAAGCTTAAACGCTTATGCACGCCAGTTTATGGCGCGAATGACGAAGCCTGATGTAGATTATATCAAAGGCTTGTGCCCTGCAATTGCAATAGAACAAAAAGTTATTATACGCACGCCGCGCAGCACCGTTGGAAGTATGACGGAAATTTATGATTATCTGCGTTTACTATATGCACGTATTGGTAAAACAATTTCGCCCGTTAGCGGAAGGGAAGTAAAAAAAGATGATGTAATTGATGTTCTTAAATGTATTCAATCTTTGCCCGCTGATGCAAAAGTTATAATAGTTGTTTCTTTTAAACAACATGCTAACCGGCAAATAAGAGAAGAACTAAATATTTTATTGCAGAAAGGATTTTCAAGAATGTATGTGAGAAAGTCAGAAATCAGAAATCGGAAATCAGAAGTCAGAAATTCAATAACCAATCAGCAATCATCAGCGATATTTAGAATTGAAGATTTGCTTGAGATGAACGATAAAGAATTGAATAACATTATTGGTCAACCGTCAACCGTCAACCATCAGTTGTCAACTGTTTCTTACGTTCTTATTGATCGCATTATTACAAAACATTTTGATGAAGATGATCTGCATCGCCTTTCGGATTCTATCGGCACTGCTTTTTATGAAGGTGAAGGCGAAATGTATCTTGAAATAAATGATGAACAATTAGTGCATTTCAGCAATAAATTTGAGTTGGATGGAATTCAGTTTGAAGAACCTGTTCCAAATCTTTTTTCATTTAATAATCCATTTGGCGCATGCCTAACCTGCGAAGGTTTCAGCCAGGTTTTAGGAATTGATCCTGACCTTGTAATTCCTGATAAAAGATTAAGTGTTTATGAAGGTGCTGTTGCACCATGGAAAGGAGAAAAACTTGGTTTATGGAAAGAGCGTTTTATAAAAACTGCATCAAAATATAAATTCCCTGTACATACATCTATTGCTGATCTCACAAAAGAACAATATAATTTTCTATGGGAAGGAAATGAAGCTGTAAATGGCATAAACGATTTTTTTAAAGAAGTAGAACAAAATTTATATAAAGTTCAGTATCGTGTTTTATTGAGTCGTTATCGTGGCAGAACTATTTGCTCTGATTGCAAAGGTTATCGTTTAAGACCGGAAGCTTTATATGTGAAAATAAACAGCAAGCATATCGGTGAATTATGCGAAATGCAGGTGAAGGATTTAAAACAATGGTTTAATAATATTGAATTATCAGAAACAAATAAACAAATTGCAAAAAGAATTTTGCTTGAACTGCATCAACGGCTGCAAACCTTGATAAGCGTGGGTTTGGGCTATCTTACTTTAAATCGTTTGGCAAATAGTTTAAGCGGTGGTGAAAGCCAGCGCATACAATTAACGCGCAGTTTGGGCAGCAATCTTACAAACTCTTTATATATTTTAGATGAGCCTTCCATTGGTTTGCATTCAAGAGATACACAGCGATTAATTACTGTGCTGAAACAACTTCGCGATTTAGGAAATACAGTTGTGGTTGTGGAGCACGATGAAATGATGATGCGTGAAGCAGATCATATTATTGATATGGGACCACTCGCTTCGCATCTTGGTGGCGAAGTAATTGCGCAAGGCGACTATGATGAAATTATCTCCAATTCCGAAAGTCTTACGGGCAAATACTTAAAAGACGAATTAAAAATAAATGTACCTACATCTATCAGAAAATGGAACAGAAGTATTATGATTGAAGGTGCCCGACAAAATAATTTAAAGAGTATTAATGTGCAAATTCCATTGAATATTTTATGTGTTATCAGTGGCGTAAGCGGAAGTGGTAAAACAACTTTAGTAAAACAAATATTGTACCCTGCATTAAAAAAATTGAAAGGTGAATTTGCAGAAAAAGTAGGTTTTCATAAAACCATTTCAGGCGATGTAGATTTTATTTCTCAAATAGAATTAGTTGATCAAAATCCGATCGGTAAATCATCGCGCAGCAATCCTGTAACTTATATAAAAGCTTATGATGAAATAAGAGATCTTTATTCTAAACAGCCGCTTGCAAAAATGCGCGGTTTTCAACCAAAACATTTTTCTTTCAATGTTGACGGCGGAAGATGCGATGCGTGCAAAGGAGAAGGTGAACAGGTTGTGGAAATGCAATTTTTAGCTGATGTACACTTAATCTGCGAAGTTTGCGGAGGCAAGCGTTTTAAAGAAGAAGTGTTGGAAGTTCAGTATAAAAATAAAAGCATATTTGATGTTTTAGAAATGAGTGTAGATGAAGCAATTTTATTTTTTAAAGATGAAAAAAATTTAGCTAAAGCATTGCAACCTTTACAGGACGTGGGTTTGGGATACATTAAACTCGGTCAATCTTCCGATACATTAAGCGGCGGGGAAGCACAGCGTGTAAAGCTTGCATCGTTTCTTGGCAAAGGAAAGGGGAGTGGTCACATACTTTTTATTTTTGATGAACCTACAACAGGTTTGCATTTTCATGATATAAAGAAATTGCTTGCTTCATTTAATGCGTTGATTGAACAAGGGCATTCAATTATTGTAATTGAACATAACACCGATGTAATAAAATGTGCAGATTGGGTAATTGATTTAGGACCCGAAGCGGGTGATGCTGGCGGTTATCTTGTATTTGAAGGCAAACCTGCTGATTTAAAAAAAGTGAAAGAAAGTTATACAGGAAAATTTTTATAGGGTTTATTGTAATTACTTATAAAAGTACTCCGTGTAAAAATAAATAAGCTACACTAAAATAAATTACGATGCCGGTTACATCAACCAGTGTTGCTACAAAAGGCGCGGATGATGCGGCAGGGTCGGCGCCTAATTTTTTTAAGATAATTGGCAACATTGAACCGGCTAATGTGCCCCACAAAACAATTCCAATAAGCGAAACGCCAACAACAAAAGCGATAAGCAGCCAATGTTCGCCATATAAATTTTCAATAACACCATGTTGCATCAACACATGCCAAATGCAAATTCTGATAAATCCTATCACACCTAAAATGCCGCCAAGTGTAAGTCCGCTAAAAATTTCTCTGCGAATTACGCGCCACCAATCGCTTAAAAAAACATCGCCAACTGCCATTGCCTGAATGATTAGGGTAGAAGCCTGCGAGCCACTGTTGCCGCCACTGCTCATAATTAATGGTATAAACATTGCGAGTACAGTCGCTTTGGTAATTTCATTATTAAAATATGCCATTGCACTGGCAGTTAACAGTTCGCTTAAAAATAAAACAATCAGCCATCCGGCTCTTTTTTTTATAAGTTTTAAAAAAGGTGTATCAAGATAAGGTTCATCCAATGCTTCCGTGCCGCCAATCTTTTGAATATCTTCACTATATTCTTCATTGGCAACCCAAAGCATATCATCAATTGTAACAATCCCCAATAAAATATTATTGTCATCAACAACCGGCAACGCAACGCGATTATTCATTTTAAAAATCTGGTTTGCATGTTCCTGATCATCGTTTACGTTTAAAGTAATCACGCGTTCATCCAGTAATTCTTCTATTTTTTTTTCAGGCGAAGCAAGTATTAAATCTTTTATTCTTAAGTCATCAATTAACTCACCTTTTTCATTTATCACATAAATTACATCAATAGTTTCGCTGTTCTTTGCAACTTTGCGAATAATACTAAAAGCCTCCGCCACAGTGTTGTGGGCGTATATATAAACATAGTCGGGCGTCATCAATCTGCCCACACTATCTTCAGGATAACCGAGCAGAGATAAAGTAATTTTTCTTTCATCAGGGTTGAGTAATCTTATCAAATCACGAATAACTTCTTTTGGCAATCCTTCTAAAAAATCAGTACGATCATCGGCGGGTAATTCATTTAATAATTCTGCGGTTTTAAATGATGGCAGTTCTTTTATAATCCTTTTTTGCGTTGAAATATCCAGTATCTTAAACACACTCACAGCGCGGTGTACAGCCATATTCGAAATAATTTGCGCTTCATATTCAGGATGTTCATTAAGGAGATCGGCAACATCACTAATATTTTGTTCGTTTAAAAAATTGCGCAGTTGCGGCATATTATCTTGCGCGATCAATTCTTCAAACTGATCGGAAAGTGTTATTTGTTCTGTTTCATAACTCATGGCTGCAAATTAATTATTTGAATTTGTTGAATGCATATACATTTGAATTAATTTACCTTTTTGTAAATGAATGTATGTATGATTAAACCTTATTTATTTGTTGCACCCAGCAAAAAAAGTGGCAGAGGAATTTTTACAAATGAAGATATTAAAGCAGGCACCGTAATTGAAATTTCGCCGGTAATTGTTTTAACCAGTAAAGAAAGAAAAATTGTTGAAACAACTAAATTAATGAACTATATTTTTGAATGGGGATTATCAAAAAAAATGGGTTGCATGGCTTTAGGTTATGTTTCATTATACAATCACGATTATACTTCCAACTGCGAGTATGAAATGGATTTTGATAAAAACATTATGACAATAAGAACAGTAAAAAAAATTAAAAAAGGCGAAGAATTATTCGTTAATTACAACGCAAAACCGAATGATAAAACTAAGGTTTGGTTTGATAAATCTGAATGAATGAATAATAATTAATGAGTAATTTTTAATAATTAATTATCTCCAATCCAGCATCGGAATCTCATATTTTGCATCCGCATTCTACATCTCATTTCACTTCCGCCATATCAGGAATTGCTTCGGCTTTATAAGCGCCTTCATCTAATTTAGCCTTCGTTTCTTCAAAAGCTCTTAAAGTGATTGCAATATCTTCATCCGTGTGTGCAGCAGTCGGAATTAACCGATAAATAATATGATTTTTTGGAATTACCGGATATACTACTATCGAACAAAACACCCCATAATTTTCGCGCATATCCATCAGCATAGCGGTAGCTTCTTCAATGCCGCCGCGCATATAAACCGGCGTAACAGGCGAATTAGTTTTACCAATATCGAACCCTCTTATTTTTAAACCGGCTTGCAATTTTAATGCGTTGCTCCATAATTTTTGTTTTAATTCCGGTATTGTTTGTAATAATTCCAAACGCTTTAAATTTCCAATTACCACCGGCATTGGTAAACTCTTCGCAAATATTTGCGAGCGGATGTTGTAGCGTATATAATCAATAATATTTTTATCGCCGGCTAAAAAAGCACCGATGGATGCCATTGATTTTGCAAACGTTGAAAAATAGAGATCAATTTCATCCTGACAATCTTGCTCTTCACCTGCGCCTGCGCCGGTTTTTCCTAATGTACCAAAACCATGCGCATCATCAACCAATAATCTGAAATTATATTTTTCTTTCAGCGCACAAATTTCTTTCAATTTTCCCTGGTCGCCAGCCATGCCAAAAACACCTTCTGTTATTACTAAAATCCCACCGCTACCTTGTTTACCAACTAACGAAGAAGCGCGCTCCAACTGCTTTTCAAAGTCTTCAACATCGTTGTGTTTAAAAACATATCTGTGCCCGGGATGCAAGCGCAAGCCATCAATTATGCACGCATGGCTTTCTGCATCGTATACAATTACATCATGCCTGCCGCACAAAGCGTCAATTGTACTCATAATTCCCTGGTAACCGTAATTCAATAAAATGGCATCTTCTTTACGTTCAAATTCAGCCAATTCTTTTTCCAATTGTTCATGATAATTTGAATTCCCGCTCATCATTCTTGCACCCATTGGCGTTGCCAAACCAAATGCTGCAGCGGCTTCTGCATCTACCTTTCGCACTTCAGGATGATTCGCTAATCCTAAATAATTATTCAAACTCCACACAACAACATCTTTACCGCGAAACTTCATGCGACTGCCAATTTCACCTTCTAATTTTGGAAATGAAAAATATCCATGCGCTCTTTCGCGATGCTGACCTAAAGGACCGGAATTTTTTACGAGCTTTTCAAAAATATCTGCCATGTTTATTTACGATTTTAAATTTTTAAGATTACAATTTATTAAAATTTTTTTTATGAACTAAACTACAGAACAAGCATTAAACTTCGTTGCGTCGCACTCTTGTACTGCAACAATTAACTGACCTTTTTTTAAATCGCTACAAAAATAAAACAAAAGCATTAACTGCTTTAACTGCTTCTTTCAATTAAACTATATTATTTTATTCTGAACAATTTATTAATAAAACATATTCATTCAATGTGCAATTATCTTTGTTAAAAATAATTCAATGAAAAAAATCGCAGTCTTTTTTTTATTTATCTTTTTTTCAACTGCAGGTTATTCGCAAACATCAACCACAAAAAATAATTCGTCGAATCAAATTGCCAGACCAAAATTAGTTGTGGGAATTGTTGTTGATCAAATGCGCTGGGATTATCTTTATCGCTACTACAGTTTATTTAAAATAAACGGCGGATTTAAAAAATTATTGAACGAAGGTTTCACTTGCGAAAACACGTTTATTCCTTACACACCAACGGTTACAGCAGCCGGCCACACTTGTGTTTACACCGGCTCTGTGCCTGCAATTCACGGCATAGTTGGAAATGATTGGTGGGATTATGAAAAAAATAAAACCGTTTATTGCACAGATGATAGCACGATTATAAGTGTAGGAAGTAATGATAATGCAGGAAAAATGAGCCCGCGAAATATGCTTACTACAACCGTTGGTGACGAACTGCGTTTAGCAACAAATTTTAAAAGCAAAGTGATTGGTATTTCTTTAAAAGATCGTGCTGCAATTTTACCTGCCGGTCATTCAGCAAATGCTGCTTTTTGGTACAATTACAAAACCGGAAATTTTATAACCAGTTCTTATTACATGAACGAATTGCCTGCTTGGATAAAAAATTTTAATAACAGAAAAATGGTTGATTCTTTTTATCAATTAAATTGGAATCTTTCTTTCCCAAAAAATATTTATACAGATTATTCTACAGCGGATGAAGAGCCGTACGAAAAAAAACCTTTCGGAAAAGATCAAACTTCTTTTCCATATAATTTATCAAAGTTTATTGCGAAAGATTATAGTATGATTGCATCAACACCTTATGGAAATTCATTGCTTGTTGCTCTTGCAGAAACCGCAATTACAAACGAAAATTTAGGGAAGAATAATGCAACAGATTTTCTTGCGGTAAGTTTTTCTTCGCCCGATTATATTGGTCATGCGTTCGGTCCAAATTCATGGGAAATGATGGATGATTATGTAAAGCTCGATGACGAGCTTGGAAAATTTTTTTCCTTTTTAGACGCGAATATTGGCAAAGGAAATTACACCTTTTTTTTAACTGCTGATCACGGAGTAGCACATATTCCTTTGTTTGATAAAGAACATAATTTACCCGGCGGAAGCTTTGATGATGCGGCGCTTGTAAAAAACATGAATAATTTAATAAAACAAAAATCAGGAATTGATAGTTTGATTGTTGGCATTTATAATTATCAGGTTGTTTATGATCGTAAATTAATGAACGAAAAAAATATAGGTGAAGATAAACTTACGCCCTGGGTTGTTGATTATTTAATGAAGCAAGATGCGGTGAGCGCTGCATTCGATATTCGCCTTTTAAACATGCGACCCATGAATGCAAAGCAAAGAGAAATGATGATGAACGGATATTATTTAGGAAGAAGCGGCAGTGTGCAAATTATTCTAAAACCCGGTTACGTAGAAGGCAATGGCAGCGGCACTTCGCATGGTTTATGGAACCCTTATGATTCGCATATTCCGTTGCTTTTTTATGGTTGGGGAATTAAGCACGGAAGTTCTAATCACGAAGTTTATATGACGGATATTGCCCCAACTATTTCTGCATTATTACATATTCAAATGCCAAGCGGTTGCGTTGGAAAAGTAATTGAAGAAGTGCTGAAGTGATTAATACAATGAATTTAAAACTTTCTTCAAAAAGTAATAACTTTGTAATTACAAACATTTATTATGGATATTTCTGTAATTCAAATTGGAAACTCTAAAGGAATCCGCTTCAATAAAGCTTTAATTGAAAAATATAACATAAAAGATATTGTTGAGCTTGTTCTTGAACAAGATTGTATTGTTATAAAGCCGAAGCCAAACGCACGAAAAGGTTGGGAAAAATCATTTAAAAAGATGCATGAAAATGGTGATGACAAATTAATGATGTCTGATGTGTTTGAAGATGAAAATCTTGATGAATGGAGTTAAAACAATATCAAATTGTACTGGTTAACCTTGACCCTACAATTGGTAGCGAAATGAAAAAAACCAGGCCTTGTGTAATTATTTCACCTGATGAAATGAATAAATATTTGCAGACAATTGTTATCGCTCCAATGACAAGTAGTTCAAAACCTTATCCAACTCGTGTGCAGGTAAAACATAATAAAACAAAAGGCTGGATTGTACTGGATCAAATTAGAACAGTTGACCGCCAAAGAATAATAAAAGTTTTAGATGTTTTAACTGACAAAGAATTATATAGTGTAAAAACTGTACTGAAAGAAACTTATGTTGACTAACTAATTATTTATGGCAACAAAATCTAACAATTCAAAAAAAGAAGCCTTTAAAAAAATCATCGGCGAGAAAATCTTCTGCAAAAAAACCGGCAGTAAAAAAATCATTCACAAAAACATCTTCAAAGCCAAAAAAGAAGTGGTCTGGTAAAGTTACTAAAAGCAGCAATGCGCTTGACTTAGAGCAAAACATTTTTGAATCGCAGGATCCAAAACACATTGCAGAATCACTAAAAAAGTCAGCAGAAAAAAGTAAACGTAAAAAAGGAACAGCTTATCAGTCTGCTATGTCAATGCTAAACTTTTATATTAATCGTGCAGGAAAGAATTTGCCGGAAAAGCAAAAAGAAGTTTTAGAAAAATCGAAAGATGAATTAAGAAAAATCTTTGGCAGAGAAGAGGATGAAAAAGAAAAAAAATAGTTTATGAATGCGATAAAATATTTTTTGTTGCCACAATAAACTGTACAATTTTCTCAGCATGCTCGCGGGAATTCTCAATAAATAATTTATGCGTATTAAAACCACCGCACACAACACCGGCAAGAAAAATTCCGGGCACATTTGTTTCCATTGTTTCAGAATTATAGAGCGGGCACTGGTTTGCATCATCTGATAAAATAATCCCAAGTTTTTTTAAAAAATTAAAATCAGGTTCATAGCCCGTCATCGCCAAAACAAAATCGTTTTCAATTGTAATTAAACCTTCAGGCGTTTCAATATCCACTTCATTTTCATGAATTGCTTTTAAATGCGAATTAAAATATGCTTTAATACTTCCTTCTTTAATCCGGTTTTCAATATCAGGTTTTACCCAATATTTTACAGTTTTTCCAATAGCTTCATTTCGCACAACCATAGTAACCTCTGCACCTTTTCGAAAAGTTTCCAAAGCCGCGTCCACAGCGGAATTGCTGGCACCAACCACAACTACTTTTTGAAATGCATAATAGTGAGGGTCTTTATAATAATGCTTTACTTTAGGCAAATTTTCACCGGGAATATTCAGATATTTTGGAATATCATAAAAGCCGGTAGCAACGATTATATTTTGCGCAGTATAATTCTTTTTTGATGTGATAATTTGAAAAAATTCATCATTTATTTTCTCTACATTTTTTACTTCTTCAAACAAATGAATATTTAATTTATATTTCAATGCAACCCTTCTGTAATATTCAAGCGCTTCGGGCCTGTGTGGCTTCGGATTCAAACTCATAAAAGGAACGCCGCCAATTTCCAGCCGTTCTGCCGTAGAAAAAAAAGTCATGTTTACAGGATAATTATATAAGCTATTTACCAAACAACCACGCTCGATAATAATATAATTTAACCCTCCTTTTTTTGCCGCAATGCCACACGCTAAACCAATTGGTCCTGCGCCAATAATTAAAATATCATACTCATTCATTCATGCAAATTAATCAACAAAATAATACAAGAATTTTGAGAAGAAAAAGCTGCGAAGCTAATGTGCAAGTTTATTACATCATCGCATTTGCAAATCTCCAAATTTCCAAATTAATTCCAAAGTTTTGCAGGATATTCGCCAGCTTGCACTAATGCATTAATATCTTTCCTTACAAGCGGTGCGTCTTCTTTATAAGTTACGCCGAACCATTTGGCGCTGGTTGGTATCATTTCAATTACACCTGTTCCTGATTTTATAAAATAATCAGCCATATCCGGTATGAGAAATTCAGCTTTTAAATTTTCAATGTTTTCATCCAAAAAATTAGAAAACTGGCGTTCACAAAGTTCAATAAAACTTGGCGCGAAGCAAAAAAAATTCATACTCACCTTTGTGTTTTCAGGCAATTCAATAAGCTCACCATTTTCTTCATACACCATTTTTCCATCTTTTTTATAAATTTTTAAACGTTCATGGATGCCCGTTACTTCATTACTTTCGTCGTATGAAATAACGCCGCGGCTTACACTTCCGTGTTCACTTAAAGTGTTTTCTAACTCATATCCCAAAACACCTAATCGTTTATTATTACATTTATTTAATAAAAAATCATACGCTTTTATGTAGGCATCTTTTCCATAAAAATCATCGGCGTTAATAACAGCGAAAGGCTCGTTTACAGTGCCTTTGCAACAAAGAACGGCGTGTGCAGTGCCCCAGGGTTTTGCACGCTCTGCAGGGATTTTTCTATCGCCAACAAAAGAGGTTAATTTTTGATATACATAAGCCGTTTCAATTCTGCCTTTTAATTTTGGTTCAAAAATCGCTTTAAAATTATCAGCAAAATCTTCGCGAATAATAAATACCACTTTTTTAAACCCCACTTTTATTGCATCATAAATAGAATAATCCATAATCGTTTCGCCTGAAGGACCGAATGATTCTGTTTGTTTCATACTTCCATAACGGCTCGCCATTCCGGCCGCTAAAATTACAAGTGTAGGTTGCATATTTTTATTTTAAACTTTGCCAAATTAAAGATTTTCAGTTATGGGTTCAACAAAAATAAAGCAATGAACGTACCTGATAATGTAAACTTTCAAAAAATATTCCTTCAACAAATTAAAGCAGATTGGCTGATTGAAAATAATGTTGAATTAAATGTTTTGCGCCTTGATGAAATACATCCTATAATTAGCGGTACTAAATTTTTTAAACTGAAATATTATTTGAAAGATGCGCAGGATAAGGGTTTCAGTGCTATTGCAAGTTTTGGCGGCGCGTATTCAAATCATATTGTTGCTTTAGCTTTTGCTTGTAGAAACGCAGGTTTTAAGAGCGTTGGAATAATTCGCGGCGAAAAGCCAAAGCAATTATCAAGTACTCTTTTAAATGCAAAAGAATCAGGAATGCAATTACATTTTGTAAGCAGAATTGATTATCTAAATAAAAATAATATTAAACAAAATTTTAAAAATATTTACTGGATTGAAGAAGGAGGTTATGGTACGCTTGGTGCACAAGGCGCTTCGGAAATTATAAAATGTGTAAAAGATTTTCCTCAATACACACATATTATTTGCGCAGTAGGAACAGGTACAACACTTGCCGGATTAATTCAAACTTCTTCATCAAATCAAAAAGTTATTGGTGTTAGTGTAATGAAAAATAATTATGAATTACAACAAAAAATTCAACAACTATTAAATAAAAAGGATCGCAAAAAAAGTTTTACGGTTTTACACAATTTTCATTTTGGCGGTTATGGAAAATGCACCAATAAATTGATTGATTTTATGCACGAACTTCAGCAGCAACACCAATTACCAACCGATTTTGTTTATACGGCAAAAGCTTTTTATGCAGCAAAACAAATAATTATTAATAAAATAATTCCTTCAAATAGTCGTGTTTTATTTATTCATACCGGCGGCTTGCAAGGCAATTCATCTTTGCCTTTCATTATTATTATAAGTTAAAAATTATGCAAACTATTTCCATGAAAGTATTTTTACGTACTTCTTTAAAAGAATTACTTCATTTTTGAAATGAAAACAAATTTGTAATGAAGCGTTTAATTTTTCTTGCTGTTTTTATTATTGCATTTTGTGCTTTTGCACAGGTTGATCTGAAACCTGTTGATGATAAAGATGCAGTAACGTTCGTCATAAAAAATTTTGGCATTAATACACCCGGTTCGTTCACCGGTTTAAAAGGCAGCATTAAATGGAACGCAGAAAATCCTTCCAATAGTTCATTCAATGTAAGCGTTGATGCAAACACCATTAACACTTCAATTGATGCGCGTGATAACGACCTGCGTAAAGAAAAATATTTTGATGTTGCCAAATATCCCACTATTAATTTTGTAAGCGCAAACATAAGCGCAGCAAGCGTTACAGGCAATCTTACCATTAAAGGAATTACAAAATCTGTTACTTTTCCTTTCACTGTAACTAAGCAGGGCAACGGTTATTTATTCGAAGGCAGCTTTACAATTAACCGAAGAGATTTTGATGTAGGCGGCAGCAGCATGGTGCTTGCCGATAATGTAACTGTAAAATTAAAAGTGCAGGCAAATCCATAATATTACAGCGTTCAATAAACCAATATTTTTTTGTACTTAGCTTTCGTACATGCATTAAACATCGTTGCGTCGCACTCTTGTACTGCAATGAATTCTATTCAGCACTGGTGTCCGCACACTCGCAGAGTGTCTGACACCAACTATTCCAAATGTATAAATTAAACAACCAATTTTCAATTCAGCACATTCAAACAAACACAGTTTTGTTCAACAATAAGTTTGCAATTACTTTTGTAAAAAATCATTTTTGGTCTCGTAGTACAATGGATAGTATAAGGGTCTCCGAAGCCCTGGATTCCGGTTCGATTCTGGACGAGACCACAAATTTTTATCAGCCTAATTCAATCAAAAAAAATCAATGAAAGCCATTGTAGATTGCAACAGTTTTTATTGCTCGTGCGAAAGAGTTTTTCGCCCGGATATTTGGCATCAGCCTGTTGTTGTATTAAGCAATAACGATGGCTGTATTATTTCCCGCAGCGACGAAGCAAAAGCTTTGGGCGTTGCAATGACGGGTCCTTATTTTAAAGCAAAACCAATTATTGAAGAACATAATGTAGAAGTTTTTTCTTCCAATTATAATTTGTATGGCGATATGAGTTGGCGCGTGATGGAAACTTTGCGCACTCTGTTGCCGCCCGGCTGTGTAGAGGTCTATTCTGTTGACGAAGCCTTTCTCGATTTAACACATATAGCTCCGGAAAATTTGATGGATACTGCAATGCACATAAAAAATACAGTAGAGCAATGGACAGGCATTAAAGTTTCCGTTGGCGTTGCGCCCACAAAAGTTTTGAGTAAAGTTGCCAACCGTTTATCAAAGAAAAATAAACTGCAAACAGATTGTGTAATGGTATTAAATAATGAAGAAAAAATTAATGAGGCTTTATGCAATACATGGATTGATGATCTCTGGGGCGTTGGCAGGCAATACGCTGAAAAGCTGCACAGGCTTGGCATTGACGATGCTTATCAACTAAGTAAAATGAGCGAAGAATGGGCAAGAAAAAATTTGGGCGGCGTAACAGGTGTGCGACTTATTAAAGAATTGCGCGGTGAAGAAGCTCTTTTAATAGAAGAAGATTTAACCGAGAAAAAAATGATTGCTACTACGCGAATGTTCGGCAGCCCGGTTAATAAATTAAATGATATTAAAGAAGCCATTGCAACTTACACTTCAAGAGCAGCAGAAAAATTGCGCAGACAATTCAGCGCTGCAAGTGCAATAACTGTGTTCGTTGTTCCCAAAGAAGAAAGAAAAATTTCTGAGCATTTTCGCCATGGGCCAACTATAAGCGCTTATACAATTTTGCCTTATCCAACTTCTATTACGCATGAATTAATAAAACCCGCAATGCGGATGGCTGAGCAAATTTTTGAAAACGATAAGCAATATAAAAAAGCAGGCGTAATGCTTAGCGGCATAGTGCCGGACGATACAATTCAGGGCAATTTATTTTCGCCTCCGTCAAAAAATAATAGCCGTTTATTGATGGATATGATTGATAATATTAATTTCAGTATGCGCGATGATACGTTGAAATTTGCTGCAAGCGGCACCTTAAAAAACTGGAAGATGCGCCAGGAATTGCGCAGCCCGCGCTTCACAACACGATGGGATGAATTACCCGAAATAAAATAAAAATAATTATGAACCCGGCTGCGGCATAAATATTAAGCTTCCGTTGCGTCGCACACTTGTACGTTCTGTTTTTTATTCAGCTAATTGATAAGCAGGTTTTATAAATTTTATTTTCAATTTCATTCTTTCGGCTGCCTATCTTTATTCATCATTTATTTTCATGCGCAAGTTTCTGCAAAAAATTTTAACTCGTCCTGTCATCTGGCTAGCCAATAAATTATCTTCAAATCCTGATAAGACAAGAATCTTCAAAGCCTTATCTGCACTGCATTTGGAGATACAAACTAATCCGGGTAAAAAAGGATTAATGCTGAATATAGATAACAATCATCAGCGCTATATTATTTTATCCGATCAGCATAAAGGCGCAAAAACTGATTCAGATATGTTCGCTTTAGCCGAAAAAAATTATCTCACAGCTTTGAATTATTATTATCAAAACAATTTTTATTACATTAATCTTGGCGATTGCGAAGAGCTTTGGGAAAACACTTTATCAGCAGTTAAAAAAAATAACATCGCTTCATTTGAAAAAGAAAAATTATTTGCAACCGATAACAGATTTTGCAAAATATTCGGTAATCATGATTTGTATTGGGATAACGATCCATTTGCGTCTTTGCAATTACAAAGCATCTATAATCAAAAAATAAAAATTTATGAAGGTGCAATTTTGCAAACTGATTTTAATAATCATCAGTTACAAATTTTTGTAACACACGGTCACCAAGGCGATTTACAAAGCGACGGAAACTGGTTCAGCAAATGGTTTGTTGCAAATGTTTGGGAGCCGTTACAAACTTACTTACATATCAATCCAAATACACCTGCATACAACACTCAATTAAAAACATTGCATAATACATTGATGTACGAATGGAGCAGCAATCAAAAAAATATATTATTAATTACAGGTCATACACATCAACCCGTATTTGAATCATTAACAGAACTTGAAATTTTATACAATAAATTAAATATTGCAACAAAACAAAAAGATGAAACTGCTGCTAAAGAAATCGAATCGCGCATTACAGTGCGTAGAAGAAAGGGTGATATTTTGCCTGATTATTCTGCAATTAAACCAACTTATTTTAACAGCGGCTGTTGCTGTTTTAATGATGGCGACATTTCAGGAATTGAAATAATAGATGGAAAAATAAGATTGATAAAATGGGAATACGATGAAAAAGATAATTCGAACAGAATTGTGCTGGAAGAAGCGGAGCTGCAAAGTTTGATTATGAATAAGGCTGAAACATCGAATCAAATTTAATGATCATCTTTCCTATTACTTACTTTCACGAACGCAGCACGTTTTGGCGGAGGAACAATTGCATTTTCGCCTTTTACAGCTTTCCAAATAACTTCAGTAAATTCGAGATCAGGCACTCTGTCTTCTTTGCTAAAATCGAATGTTTCGCTTTTTTTCTGCCATGTATTTTCAACTTTATTTTTTTCATTAATGTCAACCTGCAAAGGTTTTGCATTAAATGCAGTTAAATCAGACGTGGCTGAAAAGCAGCGCCACATTGGGTTTGCGGCTGCATCATATTGCGTCATCGGTTTAATTCCTAAAATTAATTCCATCGTTCTTAGCATTGAAGATGTTGAATACATTGTGTGATCAACATAATGCCTTTTTACAAAACCTCCTGCAACGTAAGCTGTGGTTCTGTGCGCATCAACATGGTCTGGTCCGTTTTGCGCATCATCTTCAACAATAAAAACTACACTTTGTTTCCATACAGAACTTTTGCTTAAATAATCCAGAAACATTCCGCATGCAAGATCGTTATCGGCAACATGCGCAAATGGTGTTGGCCTTCCTTTTGCCAAGCCTTCCGTATGGTCGCAGATAATTCTTAAAGTATTCATTTGCGGCAATGCATTTACAGCAACAAGCGAATCAAAATCTCTTTTCCATTGACCAACTCTTGTTGTATCTCTCACACTCAAATCCCAGCTTGTATAATAAGGGCAAAAATGATTTTTTAAAACCGGAATATTCGGTTTGTAATCATCAGCAAATTCTCCGTAAGTTCTATAACTCACACCTGCACGTTTGCATGCATCCCAAATAAATCCATTTTTATTATTTGCAATTGCACGGTTACCTTCTGCATCGTAATCGCCGCCGCGATCGCCGTAACTTGTGGGCCAGGTTTTTTCTAAATAATCGGTTGCATAAGCGCCCATGCTCCAGTTATGCCCATCTGCGCTCACTTCACCATCGCAATAAAAATTATCCAGCAGCACAAATTCTTTTGCAATTGCATGAAGATTCGGCGTTATCTTTTCTCCAAATAAAACCAAACTTGTATCACCGTTTGCTTCTTTTACATCGCCCAAAACCTGGTCGTAAGTTCTGTTTTCTTTAATGATATAAAACACATATTTTATGGGAGATGTATCGCCGATTTTCTGCGGAATTGGATTTTCTTTTTCACCTTTTGAAATATTTTCATTCGATTTATTGTATGGTGTGTTATGATAGACTGCTTGTGAATAAACAGATAATTTTTGTGATGAAGGTTCATCAATAATACTTAAAGTTCCTTTAAATAATCCGCCGATATATTGTTCTTCATGTTTTGCAGTATCACCTTTTTGAAATTTAACGCTTCCTTTTATAGGATTTGGCCCGTATGGATTTGCCATCGAGCTAAAACCTTTTCCGTTTGCAACAAAAATTTTTTTGCCGATAATTTTTACGCAAGTAGGATACCAGCCAACGGGAATAAAACCTTTTGATTTGCTGCTGCCCGGTTTGCTCGCATCAAAAACAGCAAGACAATTATTGTCTGCATTAGCGACGTATAAAGTTTTTTCATCTTCGCTCAAAGCCACGCCATTACTGGTTGAGCCGCTCGGCGAATTTGGATACAACGCCGCATTCAATGTTTCTAAAACTTTTCTTTTTTTAATATCGATCACCGAAACAGAATTATCGTTTGCATTTGCAACAAATAAAAATTGCCCGTTCTTTGAAAGACATTCATCGTTTGGATTATCGCCAACATTTATCGAATCAGTAATTTTATTTTCTGTTGTATTAAACACAATTAATTTATCGCAGCCCCAGCAAGTGATATACAACTCTTTTTTATCAGGAGAAAGTAAACAAGTATAGGCTTCGCCGCCCAACGTAATTTGATGAAGAATTTTTTTTGTGTTCAAATCAACTACATAAAGCGAATTATTTTCTTTTGTGGTTACATAAAGTAAATGCTTTGCATCATCAATATCAATTCCAGTTGGTGAAATTTTTACTGGCCATTTATCACCAAGTTTTATGCTGTCTTTTAAAATGATTTTATTGTTGATAATTGTATATTTTAAAATCCAGTTATCATTGCCGCCGCTTGCGTACAAAAATTTTTCATCAGCGCTGAATCTCAATCCCAGCCACGATTTGGGGATTTCAACACTATTCAAAACTTTTTCATTTTTTATATCAATTAATTGAAGAGATTGTACGCTTTGACCGTTATTTGTAACCCCTATATATTTTTTTGATGATGAAACTGCAATGTTCAAAGGCAAATCTCCTAAAGGCAAACTTTTACCGATAGGAGTTAAGCTCCAGCCATTTGGAAGATGCACTCGTTTCAATTCTAATTGTTGTAATGTTTGCGCTTTTGCTAAATAAAAAAATGATACAGAAATCAATACACAAAAAATATTTTTCATAACCATGAATTAAGCAATAAAATTAAGGTATTGAATTGCATGAAAATATACCGTAAAGAATAAATAGTTTAAACAGTAAAAGTATTTTTATAATCCCAAAAAGATAAATTATTCGTAATTAGCGTTGGAATACATAAATTTATTTTTATGATAGCGCTTGAGTTTAAAGAATACGTTGAAGTAAGCACGCCAAAAGGCGATGGATATATTTGGTACATGATAGACTACGGGCCAAACTCGGACACTTTATACACGATCATAATTAAAGATACCGGCGAATGCTGGCAAATGACACATAAAAATTTTAGGATAAAGCGTAACACCTCTATGGCTATTCGCGGCGGTTATGAGGAGCTACCTGAAAATACCACGCAAACTTCTGAAGCAGCAGATAAAAATAAAAGCTGATAAACTATCAAAACCTCACACTAACTCAAACTGCAAATCCGAATTATCTTTGTGCAATGCATTATATTTCTGCTGAAGAAATAACAAAAAGTTTTGGCATTACGCCTTTGTTTAATAATATTTCCTTTCATATAAACGAAGGTGATAAAATTGCATTGATTGCACGAAATGGTGTAGGAAAATCAACGCTGCTGCGCATTTTATCCGGTAAAGAAACAATTGATGACGGCAAATTATGGATCAATAAAAATATAACAGTCGCTTTGTTTGAACAAGATCCGCAATTTAAAGAAAACAAAACTGTGCTCGAAAATATTTTTCATATTCATCATCCGGTAATAAACGCTATTAAAAAATATGAAGCCGCAGAAGAAGCAAATGACAGCGAGGCAATGATAGAAGCGATGAATATAATGGATGAATTAAATGCATGGATTTTTGAAGCAAAAGTAAAAGAAGTTTTAAGCAAGCTAAATATTCAACACTTAAAAGAAACAATAAATAATTTAAGCGGCGGCGAACGCAAACGCGTAGCGCTCGCTAAAACCCTTATTGACATTGGCTTTGAGCACCAGCATACTTTATTGTTAATGGATGAACCAACAAATCATTTGGATGTGGAAATGATAGAATGGCTCGAGCATTATTTAAGCAATGAAAATATTACACTGCTTTTAGTAACGCACGACAGATATTTTTTAGACGCAGTTACTGAGGAGATTTGGGAACTGGAACAAAGCAGCATTTATGTTTATCGCGGCGATTATGAAAATTATGTTGAAAAAAAAGCTGCAAGAATTGAAAGTGAATTAGCAAGTATTGATAAAGCAAAAAATGAGTATCGAAAAGAATTAGAGTGGATGCGCAAACAACCAAAAGCAAGAACTACAAAAAGTAAAAGCCGGCAAGATAATTTTTATGAGATTGAAGCCAAAGCCAAACAAAAAATTGAAGATGCACAAATGCAGTTGCAGGTAAAAATGAGCAGGCTTGGCGGAAAGGTGGTAGAGATGAAAAAAGTATATAAAAGTTATGATGAAAAAATAATTTTGAAAGGCTTTTCTTACACATTCAGCAAAGGCGAAAGAATTGGTGTTATTGGAAAAAATGGTGTAGGTAAATCAACTTTCTTAAATATTTTGCAAGGCAAAGAAATTGCAGACAGCGGCAAAATAAATATCGGCGACACTGTAATTTTCGGTAATTTTTCTCAACAGGGTTTGGAGATAAAAGATAATGTTCGTGTAATTGAATATGTAAAAAATTTTGCAGAAAATTTTCCGTTAGCAAAAGGCGGAAGCTTAAGCGCAGCGCAGTTTTTAGAGTTATTTTTATTTTCTCCTGAAAAACAATATACATATTTGAATGCGCTGAGCGGCGGCGAAAAAAAACGTTTGCAATTATTAACTATTTTATTTCGCAATCCAAATTTTTTAATATTAGATGAGCCAACAAATGATCTTGATTTGCCAACGCTTGCGGTACTGGAAAATTTTTTGAGTGATTTTAAAGGTTGCGTTTTAATTGTATCGCACGACAGATATTTTATGGATAGATTAGTCGATCATTTATTTATTTTTGAAGGAGATGGCGATGTGAAAGATTTTCCGGGAAATTATACGCAGTACCGTTTATGGTTGAAAGAAAAAAACAATGAAGATTTACAGACTGAAAGAAAAAAAGAAACTGTTTTTTCAATCAACCATCAATCACCAGCAATAAACACAAGAAAAATTGGTTTTAAAGAAAAGAGAGAATTTGAAATGTTGGAAAAAGAAATCGCTGAACTGGAAGCAGAAAAAGAAGATATTGAACAAAAACTTTGCAATCCTGAAATGGCTTTTGAGCAACTGAATTTATTAAGTAAAAGAATCGTTCAAATTGCAACGGAACTATCTCGCAAAGAAATGCGCTGGCTTGAATTAAGTGAATTGATGTAAATTATAAACGATCAACTATTAGCTATGAATTAAATATTCAATTAAACAATGTTTTATTTTTTTCTTCATTCAACAACGCAGGAACGGGAATTTTTAAATTACATACTTCATTTAATTTGCGAACAAGATAATTTGCTAACTCAGGCGAATGTATTTCTTCGTGCTGGTGCATAAAAAAATATAATTTTCGCAAACCCGCATCCAGCCAAAGCTTCACGCGATTTACCCAATCATCGATTCTTGTAAAATCTGTTTCATGTAAACCGTTACCAACAAAGCGAATAAAGGTTTCGGGCTTCGATAAATGCATGTGCACACAATCTCTTCTTCCCGCTGCATCAGAAATAATTAAACCTGTTTTATTTTCTTCTGCAATTTGTAAAATGTCTTTATTTAGTCCGTTTACAAACCATTCCGGATTGCGTAATTCTAAAAAAAGATCAATATCTTTTGGCAAGCTTGTTATAAATTTTTGAATCGTATCTAAATGTTTTAAACCCATTTGCGGGTGCGGCATTAAAAATATTGAACCTAGATTATTTTCAAATTTTATCATCGCTCCTAAAAATTCATCAATTTCTCTTTCGCAATTTTTTAATCTTCTAAGATGTGTAACAACTTGCGGAAACTTTGGACAAAACTTAAAGTCTTTTCCAACGTTTTCCTTCCATTTTTTTATTTGTTCATCGGTTGGTATTTTATAAAAAGTTGCATTTAATTCAATACAATCAAACAGCTTTGCATAGTAAGAAAGAAAATCTTTTTCTTTCGTTCCTTCGGGATAAAATTTCCCAATCCAATCTTTTCTTCCCCATTTGGCGCAGCCTACAAATGTTTTAGAATTTTGAGTTTTATTTTTTTGAAGAACAATTTTATTTTCCGCAGGATCCGGCGGTAATGTAAAATCAATCTGCTCTAATTCTTTTGGAGAAATTTTACCAAATTCCATAATTATTATTTCGGGGAAAAAGATACACAAAATTCATAAAAATTCTCCGATGGTTATTCAACTAATAACGTCATCGGAGAATTAAGTGTTATTTATAGGTTTTCAGCGGTTTAACCCTTAAGGTAGCAGATTATAAAGATTTTATCCATTTTACTAAATCATCCCTGGTTTTACCTGTTTTGTTTTGTAATCTACCTAAAAATTCGTCGTCTTTGCCTTCTTCATATTTTAAATCATCATCTGTAAGGTTACCGTATTGTTGTTTTACTTTTCCTTTTATTTCATTCCATCTGCCTTTTAATTCTAATCTGTCCATAATTTTAAATTTTTAAAAGATGAATAATGAAATAAGTAAAACTATTTTTATGCCAGGATATTTAAAATTATTTTAAAAAATAATGCAGACTTTACTATAGTACCTTTTATATTTTGATAATTGAGACCTGTAGATTTGCAAAAATTTTATTTTATGGCAATAGGTAAACATGTTAATCCATTCTCTAAAAGCAATAACGACACGGGTTTCGGAATTAATGCCAATAATTATGGCGGCCGATTTGTTAATAAAGACGGCAGTTTTAATTTACAAAAAGAAGGACTACCGCTTTTGCAACGGTTCAGCATTTATCATAGTATGTTAAATATGCCGCGCTGGAAATTTATTGGTACCATCATTATTTTTTTTATTCTTATTAATATCTTCTACACACTAATATATTTAATAACAGGTATTGATCAATTGCAGGGTTTTATTACAACCACTGAATGGGGGAAAATAAAAGAATTGTTTTTTTTTAGCACCGAAACATTTACTACAGTTGGTTACGGCCGCATTAATCCTGTTGGTGATGGCGCAAATATTATTTCTTCTTTCGAAGCGATGAGTGGCTTTTTATCTTTTGCCATTGCAACCGGTTTAATTTATGGAAGATTTTCCAAACCTAAGGCTTATCTGGCTTTCAGCGAGCATGCGCTTATTACACCTTATCATGATAAAATGGCTTTAATGTTTAGAGTTGCTTCTTATAAAGATAATCATACAATAACCAATGCTGAAATAAAAGTAAGCACTGCTTTAATGGTTCAGGAAAACGGCAATAGTGTTTTTAAATTTTATGAATTGCCTTTAGAACGAAGCCGTGTAGATAGTTTAACAATGAACTGGACAGTTGTGCATCCGATTGACGAAAATAGTCCGTTGCTTGATTTTAATTTTGAAGACATGAAAGCGGCAGACCTTGAAGTATATGTTTTAGTAAGAGGCTTTGATGATGTTTATTCAAACACAGTGCTGAAAAGAACTTCATACACTTTTGAAGAAATAAAATTTAATGTAAAATTTGTACAGATGTATCATGAAAGTGAAGACGGCAAAACAACAATTTTAGAATTGGATAAATTGGGTAAATACAAAGAAGTGCAGGATTAATTGGAATTTTTATTTTCAAAAAAGTATTATTTTATTGAGTAAGCACAACCCCTAAAATTCCGCAAACAGCTTTTATCAGCATTAATCCGTCTATTACAACAAGATAATAGAGTATTGATTTACGGCGATGTAATGAATACGCAACTATAATTAATAATAAAAAAGGTATGGTGTTAATTATAATGCGTAATAACGGAAAATGATTTGCCCACGTAAATGCAATAAAAGAGCTTAAACCAATTAAACTTAATGGAATAATAATATAAAAAATTGTTTTTCGCAAACCAATTTGCACCACAAATGTTTTGAGTTGCCGGTTATGATCGGCAGCGTAATCTTTTATATCAAACATAATGCAGAGCAGTGTGATGAACATCCAGTTCTTTAAAAAATACCAGCCTGATAAAAATGTTAAAGCAACAATTTTTCCGCTTTCTATCTGATAAAAAATTATTGGATAAATTGTAACAGCGCCTGTCCACACAAAACCAATAACAAAAGGTTTTATCCAGCCGTTGCTGCGTAAATTAAATTTTATTTGCGGCGATAAAACAATACCATAATACAACACTGCAATTATGGGAAAAATAAATATTAATATCCATTGATAAAAAAAAACATTGTGAATTTCTTTCCGGTTTTTAATAATTAAAATTGCTGCTGAAATAACTGCCGTAAATAGTAAAACAATTTGCGTAACACGTATTGATTTTTTATGCGTTTTATACCATAAAGTTCTTTGATTAATTGTATTTGAAAAGCCGATTGGCGTTGCATAAGCCTGAATATAATATAATACTGTTATCGCAAAAAGAAAAATATAATATTCAATTGAATTTAGCGGAAAGCCTTGCTGCACGCTGGCTTCAGCGGATAAGGCGACAGTGCAGAAACCGTAAAAATAATTTCCGTAAAACAGTGTTTCGGCGAGCTTCTTTAACAAGCTGCTGGTTTTATTGATTTAAAAGTACAATAGGTGAAGAACTTATTGTATCGCTTATGTGGTTGGCTTTATCTTTTAACCAAAATCTAAAATAACAAGAATCATTTTTTAATGAGCAGCCTGTAATAAAAGGATAACCTTGTACATCGCCATAAGCATAAGTTATATCAAATTCACCTTTTAAATCTTTCGTTGCTGCAAAATCAGGAACCTGGTAAGGTTGTGTAAGCGTATCAGCACATGCATTTATAGAAATTTGCTGCACCCAAAAAGTATCCTGAATATCGCCTTCTTTATCGGTTACCTGTATTTTAAATTGTAAAATAGAATTTTGTGGAAACACATCAGCATTTACACTTAAAAATTTTAATTGCGGCGCGGTAGTGTACAAGTCTTTTTTACAAGCTGCCAGCGCTGTGAGTATTAAAGTAAGTATTAATATTTTTGCTTTCATTCTTAAAAATGTTTCGTGTCAAATTTAAACAAAACAAATCAACCGTTTAGTGTGAACGATATTTTTGTTAACAATATTTTGGATGATGAAAGATTATTTGAAAATAAAGCGTTGGAAATTTTTCGTTTTCAATATAAAAATAATAAAGTTTATAAGCAATGGTGCGATGCTTTTGAAATAGAAATTGATAAAATTAATTGTATTGAAAAAATTCCTTTTTTACCCATTTCTTTTTTTAAAACGCATAAAGTAATAAGTAGTGAGTTTAAGCCGGAAATTGTTTTTGAAAGCAGCGGCACAACGCAAACCATCAGTAGTAAACATTTTGTAAAACATATTTTTATTTACAAAAAAAGTTTTTTAAAAGCCTTTGAATTATTTTATGGTAACGTAAAAAATTATTGCATTATTGGTTTGCTGCCATCTTATCTTGAAAGAAAAAATTCTTCGCTCGTAATGATGGTTGATGAATTAATAAAACTTTCTCATCATTCAAAAAGCGGATTTTATTTGTATGAATTTGATAGACTCCAGAAAATTTTGAAGCAGCTTGAGAATGATCAGCAAAAAACTTTGTTAATTGGTGTAACCTTTGCGCTGCTTAATTTTGCGGAAGTATTTCCAATGCAATTAAACCATACAACAATTATGGAAACGGGCGGAATGAAGGGGCGCAGAAAGGAATTAACACGCATAGAATTGCACAATATTTTGCAGGACAAATTTGGCGTAAAAAATATTCATTCCGAATATGGAATGACGGAACTTTTAAGCCAGGCATTTTCGAAAAACGATGGAAAATTTTATTGTTCGCCCTGGATGAAAGTTTTAATTAGAAATGAACAAGACCCTTTTGCAATAAGCCCATCAGGAAAAGGAATTTTAAACATAATTGATTTGGCAAACATTTATAGTTGTTCTTTTATTGCAACAGATGATGTTGGAATAGTTCATAAAAACAGCAGTTTTGAAATTTTAGGAAGACTCGATAATACCGATATTCGTGGCTGTAGCTTATTGATCGTTTAAATAAACTAAACTTTAAAAATTTTTACAAAAATTACCAAATCATCAAATGAATTTATATTTGTTCTTCCAAAAAAATTTGATAATCAGCAAATCAGCTAATTAATTTGCCCGGATGGCGAAATTGGTAGACGCACTGTGTTCAGGTCGCAGCGTTCGCAAGAATGTGCTGGTTCGAATCCAGTTCCGGGCACTTTTTTTATAAGTATTCTTATTGCAACGGGAAAACTAATTTGCATTGCAATAATTTATTTATTAATTTTATTTTTCCCGCAAACATTAACAACCAAAACTTTTTACATGAAAACAACAATCAAAACATTAATTGCTTTTATTTTCACAATTTCAATTTCCTGTTCAAAAAATGGAATGACTCCTCCGGCTTCTGTAAAAGATCAATCCTCTTTTGTAAAAAACCAATTGATGGAAAAAATACTTAGTTTTTCTATTGGTCAACATTATCAGGGTGGTATTATTTTTTATATTGATAACACAGGCCAGCACGGTTTAATTGCTGCAACGGAAGATATTGGTTTAATTCAATGGGTTGAAAACAGAGCTTATGTTGTAACAGGCGCAACAGATTCGGCTATTGGCACAGGCAATTCTAATACAAACAAAATAGTGAATGCGCAAGGTAAGCCTGTAGATTATGCCGCACACAAATGTAAAAAATATAGTAGCGGTGGTTACACTAATTGGTTTTTGCCTTCCAAAGATGAGCTTAACGAATTATACAAACAAAAAAATGTGGTTGGTAATTTCACTACAAATCACTATTGGAGTTCAACTGAGGTTAGCAGAACTTTTGCTTCCAGTCAAAGTTTCAAAAACGGAAATTTTGACCCGGGTAATAAAAATAATGCTTTTAGTGTGCGGCCTATACATAATTTTTAAGTAAGATTAAAGAGACATAATAAAAAATTAAGGTAAAATATTTTTCAATTTTATGCACAAGCCGGAGAATTTTCCGGTTTTTTTATATGATAATAAGTTTGTTTTAATTAAAATGAAATTTGTTTATTAAGTAAGTTAATATTATCGTACATAATGAAAGGCAACCTTTTAGAAAAAAGCATCGTATTAATAAACAGCTAAAACATATTGAGAATTTGGAGAATATTCATCAAATTATTGCAGGCTGCGAAAAAGGCGATTCTAAATATCAAAAGATATTGTACGAAAATTATTATGGTTACGCTTTAAAAACAGTATTCCGTTATATTTATCGTTACGAAAAAGCAGTAGATGTTGTGAATGACGGTTTTGTAAAACTGTTTCGCAATATGTATAAATTTAAATGTGAAGAACCAGAAAATATTGAAATGATTTTAATGGGATGGATTCGCAGAATTATGATTAATACCGCAATTGATGAATTAAGAAAAAATAATCTTTCTCCCGAAATTGGCGGCATTCCCGAGTATGTTTGGGAAGAAGGCAACCGAAGCCGAAATGCAGACCAGTTAATACTTTACAAAGATATTGTATCAATAATAAAAAAATTGCCGCCCGTTTATCGCATTGTTTTTAACATGTTTGTAATTGATGGCTGTTCGCATCACGAAATCGCAGATGCATTGGGAATATCAGTGGGAACTTCCAAATCAAATCTTTCAAAAGCAAGGGCGTTTCTTCAAAAATTTATTAAAGAACAAGAGGAGGCTGAAGCATGGAGCATATAAATGATAATATGGATGAATTATTTCGCAAGGCTGCCGACAAGTATCCGCTAAAAACTGATACTTTCGATTGGAATAATGTTGCAAAAAGGCTGAATGAATCTGATGCAATAACACCAACTGAAGTACAATTAACCAAACAAAAAAGCATGCGCAAATTTTGGTTATTGCTGATATTATTTCCGCTTTTACTGGTTGGTTATTTCGGTTATAAATATATGAATGAAACAAATAATTCAATAAAAAAACCATCATCAAAAAATTATAGTAAAACTGAAAATTTAAAGAAACCATCTTCTTCTTTAATTGATAAAAAAAAGCAACAGCAGGCAGATAAAAAAACCTTAACAATAAAGAACGAACCATCGTTGAAAAAAAATAATGAAAATAAAATTGTTGCAGATAATTCGCCTTTGAAGCAAAAATTTATTCAGCAAAATAAATCTTCTGCAGCGCAGATGACTTCAAACGAAATTGCAAAAAAAGATAAGTTTATTGCAGGTAATCAGTTAAATAATAATAATTCAAAATTAAGTCCAAATATATCTAAAACTCAGTTGCAGCCTGCTATTAACAAAATAAACGGCAATAATAATAATCAACAAAACGCTGCTGCGCCACAAGCAACTTCTTCAATTAATTCATCTTTAAACGAAAAAAATAACACAATAAATTTAGTTAATAATGACAGTGCTGCAAACTATCAGCAGATAAAAGCGAAACAAAAAATTAAAAATAATCAGTCAGGTTTTTATATGGGTTTATTTGTAGGACCTGATGTTAGCACTATAAAATTTCAATCTATAAAAAGTTCGGGATACAGTTTAGGTTTATTAGCAGGTTATCAATTCAATAAATATTTATCTGTTGAAACCGGCGTTTTATGGGACAAAAAAAAGTATTATACTGAAGGCAAATATTTCAATAAACAAAGAACCAGTATACCTGCAAATGTTGATCTTATAAATATGGATGGCAGTTGCAATATGTTTGAGATACCTTTAAATGTAAAGTACAATTTTGCTGAAAATAAAAAAGGAAAATTTTTTGTTGCAGCAGGTTTATCTTCCTACATAATGAAAAAAGAAAATTATGATTATTTAGGCGAAGTGTATGGTCAGCAGTATTATTCAAATAAAACATATAATAATTCTACAAATAATTTTTTTTCTGTAATGCATGTAAGCGTTGGTTACGAACATAAATTAAACGGCATTGGTAATTTAAGAATTGAGCCTTACGCAAAAATTCCATTAAGCGGAATTGGCATAGGCAAATTACCGGTTTTAAGTACAGGATTATATATTGGCATTACGCGAAGCATCACAAATAAATCACACTAATTTTTAATGGCACGAAAAAAATATTTTGTTATTGCAGGTATTTTATTGCTGTGTTTTGCAGGCTGGGGTTTATATTTATTTAATAAACCGCATACCAGCGTTCAAAATATAAAAGCGTCTGAAACCATTGCTGCCACTGATTTATACAAGCAATATGCAGCAAATGAAAATGCAGCAAATCAAGAATTTTTAGATAAAGTGATTGAAGTAAAAGGCAAGGTTAGCGATGCGCAAAAAACTGATAGCAGCTTTTCTGTTTTATTAAATGCCGGCGCAGCAACAGGTGGCGTTAACTGTAATTTATCCTTTAATGACAATAAAAAAATACCACTGCCAAAGCAAGGTGATTTTGTTACAATAAAAGGAGAATGCGCTGGCTTTTTAATGGATGTTACTTTAGTTGATTGTGTGTTAGAAAAATAATTTCTTTAAAATCACAAGTAAGCATTAAAAAATGATAGTTTATTTGAATTGAAAATAAATTAATGCAACCGCAGCAGCAATCGTCATCGCTTGCGCCCGTTACTAAGCCTGACCCGAGAACTGAAAAAACTTTTTTAAATTTTGCAGCAAGCTTTGTAGTGGTTTTCATTTTATGGTTTACTAATAATTAAAATTTCACTAATTAATTATACAATGAAATAATGTTTTTTAAAGACAAAAAAATTCTTACTGCATATCTAAGTTTAAAAACATGCAGTAGGAACTACTAACCATCTTCTTCATTATTTCTTTGATTTTTTTGCTGTTTTCTTTTTAGAAGAAGATGACTTTTTTGAAGATGATTTTTTGGATGCAGATTTTTTTGAAGACGATTTTTTTGGAACTTTTGCGCCTTCTTTTCTGGCTTCAGATAAGCCTATTGCAATTGCTTGCTTTGGGTTGGTTACTTTTTTGCCGCTTCTGCCGCTTTTTAGCTTGCCATGTTTCATTTCATGCATAGCGTCTTTTACATCTTCCTGACTTTTTTTTGAATACTTTGCCATGATAAAAAATTTAATGAGTTAGTAATATTTAAAATTAATACAAAATATTTGCCAACGATTATCTTCAAAATAAAATCATGTTTAATTTATTAAATTGGATTTGTAGCTTTAATAATTCGTAATTCATCATTCATAATTATAAAACATGTTGCTTTTAGGAATTGATGTTGGCACTTCATTTATTAAAGTTTCGGTTGTTAATGCGCAAACAAAAAAATGTATTGCATCAACACAATATCCCGAAAAAGAAGTTGCAATTATTTCACTGCAGTCCGATTGGGCCGAACAATCGCCTGAGTTTTGGTGGCAACATGTACAACATGCAATTTTAAAAGCAAATGCATTAAAAGCTTACGACCCAAAAGATATTGCTGCAATCGGGATTTCTTATCAAATGCATGGATTGGTTTGTGTTGATAAAAATAAAAACGTATTGCGTAAAGCAATTATATGGTGCGATAGCCGCGCTGTAAGCCTTGGTGCAAAAGCGTTTCAAGCGATTGGTGAAGAAAAATGTTTATCACATTTATTAAATTCTCCCGGAAATTTTACTGCATCAAAATTAGCATGGTTAAGAAAATATGAGCCTGAAATTTATGCGCAAATTGATAAAATAATGCTGCCGGGCGATTTTATTGCAATGAAATTTACTGATGAAATTACCACAACTATTTCAGCATTATCCGAAGGAATTTTTTGGGATTTTAAAAATGATAATTTAAGCGAAGATGTTTTTAATTATTTCGGATTTGATAAAAACTTTATTCCGGATATTCATCCGGTATTTTCAACGCACGGAATGTTATCAAAAAAAGTTGCAGAAATTTTATCATTGAAAGAAAATATTCCCGTTAGTTATAAAGCCGGCGATCAATTAAATAATGCTTTATCATTAAATGTTTTAAAACCAGGCGAAGTTACAGCAAATGCAGGCACATCGGGCGTTATTTATGCAGTGAGCCATCAATTATCTTATGATATTCATTCAAGAATAAACAGCTTTGCGCATGTAAATTATACTTCTCAACAAAAAAAAATTGGTGTTTTATTGTGTATAAACGGAGCCGGAATTTTAAATCGCTGGATAAAAAATTTATCAGTTAATAAAACGTATGCTGAATTAAATGATGAAGCTGCAAATATAAATGCAGGCAGCGATGGTTTGTTTATACTTCCTTTCGGAAACGGTGCAGAAAGAATGCTAAATAACAAAATCGTCGGCTCTCAAATCTTAAATATTGATTTGAATAAACATACTGCTGCACATATTTATCGTGCAGGTCAAGAAGGTATTGCATTTGCGTTTAAATATGGATTGGATATTATGGGTGAAAATGGAATAAAACCTTCTGTTATTCGCGCCGGAAAAGCAAATATGTTTTTAAGTAATGTTTTTGTTGAAACTTTGGTAAATACAACCAATATTCCGGTTGAATTGTATGATGCTGACGGAAGCCTTGGCGCAGGTATTGGCGCGGGTATTGGCGCCGGGATTTTTACAATTAAAAATGCTTTTAGCAATATAAATTCTCTTGGTTTATTTGAACCCAACAATCCGGAAATGTATAAGCACTTATACAATGAATGGAAACAATTACTACAACAATATTTGTAAAGCTGATTTAAATAATTTTAATGAAGAAAGCACCCAAGCTAAAAAGCGAAGAGCTATTTTTACACTCTAAACCATTATTTTGAAACGATTTAATTTTTTGAAGATAATTGAATTATCTGTCTTAATTATCTGCAATAAAATTGAAAAGATTATTTAAAGATGAATATTTTTTAAAATGCAAAAAAAAAACAAAGTGAGTAAAAACGCCTATAATTCTTTTTAAATTAACTGCTATGAATTTTAAATTTTTCTTTATTATTTGTTTTCTTTCTGCAAATTGTGTTTCATCATTCAGTCAAAAAAATTACAAACAACCGCAGGGAAATTTATTTATAATCGGCGGTGGAAACCGTTCTCCTGCGCTTATTCAAAAATTAATTCAAACAGCAAATCTTGGCAAAAAGGATTATATCGTAGTGCTACCAATGAGCACCGAAGAACCGGATACCGGGTATTATTATATTAAAATTGAACTTGAAAAAGCATGCACAAATACAATTGCAAATTTGAATTTTACTGCTGATAAAACAACAAATAAAAAATGGGTTGATTCTTTAAAAAATGCAAAATTAATTTTTATTACCGGCGGCGATCAAAGCCGGTTTATGAAAATTGTTTTGCATACGCCTGTTTATGATGCCATTCACATTGCTTACAACAAAGGCGCAACTATTGCAGGAAGCAGCGCCGGCGCGGCTGTTATGAGCAAACAAATGATAACAGGAAATCAATTGCTTGGCGATACAAGTTATCACGAAACATTTAATAAATTAATAGCTAATAACATTGAACTGAATGAAGGTTTAGGATTGCTGGATTCTGTAATTGTTGACATGCATTTTATTGTACGCAGCCGCTACAACCGCTTAATTTCTGCAATAGCAAAATTCACAAATTTCACAGGCATTGGCATTGATGAAGGCACTGCTATTATTGTTCATCATAAAAAAATTATGGTAACCGGCGAAAGCCAGGTTGTTGTTTTTTCGCAGCCGGAAAAATTGCAAATTAATTCAAACGGTTTCATTAAATTTAGCAATATGCATTTTAGTATTTATACAAGCGGGGATAGCTTTTATTTAAAATGATTTATTAAACTTAAAAATTTTTTGCAATTTATTGCTTACTTTTTTTATTATTTCTGCATAGTATTTGCAATTGTTTTTTAAATCATCAAACATGAAAAGCATTTTGAAGTTTGCGCCATTTTTTGCAGTTATTTTTCTGGCGTTTTCTCAAATTTCTTATGCGCAGGATTCAACAAAAACCGCTGCGGCAAAGGATATGGTCACTTCAAAAAACTATGTGTTTATTGCGCAAACCGCTTTACCCTTATCCGGACCAACAAGGCAATTAACTTCTTATTACGATCTTAAAATTTCTAATGATAGTTTGATAAGTAACCTCCCTTATTTTGGACGCGCTTATTCAGCTCCTATAAATTCTTCGAATGCCGGACTTAATTTTATCTCTACAAATTTTGAATATAATGTAATCAATAGGAAAAAAGACGGATGGGATATTTTGATTAACTTAAAAGATCAAACAGATGTGAGGCAATTATCGTTTACAATTTTTGAAAACGGCCGTGCATCTTTACGCATAACAAGTAATAACAGGTCGGCAATTTCGTTCGACGGTTACATAAAGAAAAGCAATCAAAATGAATAATTTGGGTAAATTTTAGTATCGTTATTTCCACAACTTTTTTATGATTGTTGCCGAAGCCTAAAGAATTTATGTTTTTATATTGAATAAAGGTTTGAATTATTTGTATGAACTCTTGGCACGAAATTTTAAATAGTTTAAAAAAATAATTTTTATGATGCTTACATCAAAACAAGAAAGTATGGCTCGCGATACAGTTTCAATTGTTTTAGCTGTTTGGGGCGGAGTTTATCTTCTCTCAGGCGTTGCCCGCATGAATATAAAAGCGACTGTAAAAACAATTGTTGGCAGTTATCTTTTATATAAAGGAATAAATGATTATCGCGAATTACACGATTCTGGTAGTAATTCTTTGCTTTCCGAAAATGAAACTTTCGTTTTCGATGAAGCAAATACGTTTTCTGCTGCGCAGGATCCAACACTCGAATAAAATGTATTTATATTAATAGATTTTTTCAGAGTGATTCTGAACAAGAAAATAAATTTGCTTTTTACAAAAAAAGCTCTGCAAGTGCAGAGCTTTTACTATTTAAAAAAGAATCTTTTATGCTATTTGCCGTTGCTGTTTATTGGTGAGAAAAATTTTAATTAAAAAGTATCCTCCAAATAAAATAGCAGAAAATACTACTGTTGAATACACACTGTTCCAGTAAAAAGGCAATGCATCATTATAACATAATAATAAACCGCTGAAAGTTTTCAGGCGCCCTAATCCACGTGTGCCTTGCCATCCGGCCCAAACAACAAAATTTGAAACAACAAAATAAATCGTTGGCGACGCAACGGATGCAACCAAAATATTTAATATATTTATTTTCTTTATCAAAAATCCAATGCACGTTAATGCTGCAAATATCAAATAATTTTGCCACTGCCCTTCATAAAAACCCTGCATGGAACTTAAGCCTGCATTGTACAAAACCTGATACAATACATCAGATAAAAACATCGAAAAAACCGGCAAAACAAAAGCCCATTTTTTATTTTTTATAAAAATTGCGCCGCCAAAAATGCTCATAGCAATTTGCGGCGCAAAACCAAACGGTCTTGAAGGAATAATTCTATATAATGCTGCAACTAAAACAAGTAAAATCAGCGAAATAATAACGGACTTTGAAATTTTCATAACTAAATTATTGAATGCAAATTTAAGAGATTAAATTGTTTAAAACGAAGATGGTTTTCTAATTATAATAAGAAATTTTTTGTTCCCGGCAAATAATTTTATTGCATCGTTCCTTGCGTCGCACTCTTGTACTTTTTGATCAACATGCATCAAATAAATTTTTTAAGGTACAAAAGCTTTATATGCTGTTGTATTTTCAAAAGCAGTAACAACAACATTTTCATTGGGCAATAAACAAACAGCTTCGCCCTTTTTTGCAGTTAATTCATTCGTGCCTTTTAATTGCATATTTCCTTCCATAATTACCCATATTTCTAAAGAAGAAGTTTGTGCGTTTAAAGTTTCTCCCGCATTTAAATTTATTTTACTGATGCCAAAATCCGGCACCGGACAAGCATATTTTTGCTCTCCGTTTTTTTCAACTTCACCTTTCATAATATTTGGTACAATTCCTTCAAAAAAAGTATGTTTAATTAGCTCGGGAACATCAACATGTTTCGGCGTTAATCCGCCGCGCAAAACATTATCGCTGTTTGCCATCAATTCAACATTCTGCCCTTCCAAATACGCATGTGGAATTCCTGCCTTCTGAAAAACTGCTTCACCACAATTCGCTTTTACAATATTGAAAAAGTAAAGAGAAAATATTCCTTTGTCAATATTTTTTATTTCATCTTTTTCTTTAAATAATTTTGCAACCCACCAGCCGGGTTCATGCTTTTTTAATTCGTTATTTTTTTTGCGCAGCAATTCTCTTTTCACCAAAGGCATCAGCAATTCATCAACATTTTTTTGAGGCAAATTCATTACATATTCATATAAATTTTTGTAATTATCATTTTGAAAAATATTTTTAAAACTTTTAAATTCAGGAATTTCATTCAGCACATCTTTTAATTTCTGCCAAGGCAAAAAACCATGCAATAACCAAAACTCACTCAATGCAATCATGACTTCAGGTTTGTGATTTTTATCTTTATAATTTCGGTGAGGCGCATTTAGTAAAACACCTGCGGCTTCTTCTGCTTCAAACCCTTTCGCAGCCTCTGTTTTAGAAGGATGTACCTGAATAGAAAGCATTTCTTTTACATCCAAAATTTTAAAAAGATAAGGTAATTCGCCAAATTGTTTTTGCACTTTTTTTCCGAGCAATTCTTGCGGATTTTCTTTTATTAATTCATGCAACGAAAATTCACCTTCATTTGTAATAATTGTTGAAGAAGCCGATGGATGCGCGCCCATCCAATATTCTGCAAAAGGTTTATGTTCTGCGTTTTTTATGCCGAGCCAATGCGGAATAAATTCCTTTCCGCCCCACGCATAATGCTGAACTTTACCTTTTAATTTAAAAATTTTTTCTTGCAGCAAATTCATTACATTTATTTTAAACATCGCAATATACTAAATGAGTTTGAACCGAAATACCGGTAATAAAGGCGAACAATTAGCTGTTACATTTTTGTTGCAGCAAGGCTTTGAAATTGTTGAACGCAACTGGCGTTTTAAATATCTTGAAGTGGATATTATTGCAAGCAAAAATAATCGCCTGCATTTTTTTGAAATAAAAACACGCACGAGCGATAAATATGGCAAGCCTGAAGAAAGCATCAGCACAAAAAAAATGATGAATTTAAAAAATGCCGCCGAAGAATATCAATACCTGCATCCCGAATGGAAATATGTGCAGTTCGATGTTGTTGCCATCACTATTTTATATAATCAGCCTATAGAATATTTTTTAATTGAAGATGTTTATTTCTAATCGCGAATTAAAACTATTTTTAATAAGTATACAATCTTTTATAATTTTTTAACCCGCAAATTGCTGCTATTAAACTTCGTTGCGTCGCATTCTTGTACGCATTGGTCCTTATTTAACAATTAAAAATTCAAGATTAAAAAATTAAAAATAAGATACCTTTGCGCTCTTTTATGAAAGTACGCACACTACAAAAAAACAAAGTAAATATTATAACACTTGGCTGCAGCAAAAACCTTGTGGACAGCGAAGTTTTAAGCGGACAATTAAAGGCAAATAATATTGATGTTGTACATGAAAATGAAAAAATCAATCACAATATCGTTGTAGTAAATACCTGCGGTTTTATTGATAAAGCAAAAGAAGAAAGTATTAATACAATTCTCGAACAGGTTGAATTAAAGAAACAAAAAAAATTAAATAAAGTATATGTTACCGGCTGTTTAAGTGAAAGATATCGCAGTGATTTGCAAACAGAAATTCCCGAAGTAGATGCATGGTTTGGCAACTTTGAATTACCATTTCTTTTAAAACAATTAAATGCAGATTATAAAAAAGAACTGCTTGGCGAAAGGCTTTTATCAACGCCAAAACATTACGCTTATTTAAAAATAAGCGAAGGTTGCAACAGAACTTGTTCGTTTTGCGCCATTCCGTTAATGCGCGGAAAACATGTTAGCAAAACAATTGAAGAAGTAATTTCAGAAGCAGAAAATCTTGTAAAAAATGGCGTGAAAGAAATTATGTTGATCGCGCAGGAACTAACTTATTATGGTTTGGATATTTATAAAAAAAGAATGCTGGCAGATTTGCTAAAGCGATTATCTGATATAAAAAATTTGCATTGGATTCGCCTGCATTATGCATATCCAAATAAATTTCCATTGGAGGTTTTGGATGTAATGCGTGAAAGAGAAAATATTTGTAATTATTTGGATATGCCTTTGCAACATGCAAGCGATAACATGCTGAAAGCTATGCGCAGAAACAGTTCCAGAGTTGAAATAGAAAATTTAATTGCAGCAATTCGTGATAAAAACCCTGATATTTGTTTGCGTACAACATTAATTACCGGCTTTCCAAGTGAAACAAAAACTGATGTTGAAGAACTAAAAGATTTTTTAATAAAACAACAGTTTGACAGAGTTGGAATTTTTACTTACAGCCATGAAGAAGGAACTTCAGCATATCAATTAAATGATGATATTTCTGCAAACGAAAAGCAACGTCGCGCCGAAGAAATTATGGAAGTGCAGCAACAAATAAGCTATGAAAAAAATCAGGAGAAAATTGGAAAAACATTTAAAGTAATTGTTGATAAAAAAGAAGCCGGACGTTATTTTGGAAGAACCGAATTCGACAGTGTTGAGGTGGATAATGAAGTGGTAATCCAATCAACTAAAAAATTAATTATTGGTGATTTCGTAAATGTGAAAATTACAAATGCCTTTGATTACGATTTGGAGGGAGTTATTAATGATGAATTATAAATAATAAATGACCAAATTCTGTAATTTTTGTTTTCGTAATTCGTACTTCTAACTTCATATTTAATGAACACGAACTGCATTGCCATACCATTTCAACAAACCGGCTATTTCACAAAAATCGTTATTGATTATTTGAACGATGCAGAACAATTAAAACGATTCTATCAACATTCGGTTTCAATAAATGGAATTAAAGAGGCAATTAATGCAAGAAAAAATTTTAATCAGCAGAGAGAAATTTTGGTGAGTGAATTAAAAAATCAATATCAAAATCTTTCGGTTTATTCTCAACTGCAAAAAAATTTTGAACTGCTTTTGAAGCAAAATACTTTTACTGTAACAACTGCGCATCAGCCAAATATTTTTACAGGTCCGCTTTATTTTATTTATAAAATTTTGCACGTTATAAAGCTTGCAAATTATCTTTCAAAACAATTACCGGATTACAATTTTGTTCCCGTTTTTTATATGGGAAGTGAAGATGCAGATTTGGATGAATTGGGAAACATTACAATTAACCAACAAAAATATCAGTGGAATACAAAACAAACAGGCGCAGTAGGAAGAATGAAGGTGGATAAGGCTTTCAGCGAATTAGTAAATGCAATGCAAGGACAATTAGGTGTGGAAATTTTTGGTGATGAAATAATTTCTTTATTTAAGAAATGTTATCGGGAAGGCGTTACAATTCAACAGGCAACATTGGAATTGGTAAATGAATTATTTGGTGAATTTGGATTAATTATTTTAATTCCGGATAATGCGAATTTGAAAAGAATATTTAATTCGGTTGTAGAAAAAGAATTAACAGAATTATTTTCTCATAAAGCCGTTGAGCAAACTTTAAACGAATTAAAAAAACATTATAAGGTTCAGGCAGCGGGCAGAGAAATAAATTTATTTTATTTGATTGATGATAAAAGAGAAAGAGTTGAAATTCAAAATTCAAAATTCAAAATTCAAAATTTAAATCTTGAATTTAGTTTGGAAGAAATATTAACTGCAGTTGAAAGTCATCCTGAAAGGTTTAGTACAAATGTTATTTTGCGCGGCGTTTTCCAGGAAACGATTTTACCGAACATTGCTTTCATCGGCGGCGGCGGCGAGTTAGCTTACTGGCTTGAATTAAAAAAAGTTTTTGAAACAGTAAATGTGCCTTATCCGGTTTTAATATTGCGCAACTCTTTTTTGTTGATTGAGAATAAATGGCAGCAAAAGATTAAGAAGCTTAATTTGAAAGCCAAAGATTTTTTTCAATCTGAAAAAACATTAATTAATTATGTAGTCGAAAATAAAACGGAACATCAGATTGTGTTGAATGGTGAAGTAAAAAAAACGAATGAATTATATGACGAAATTATGCAAATAGCATCAGTTGTTGATGTAAGTTTACGCGATCATGTTGCAGCGCTGAAAGTCAATGCCATAAAGCGTTTGCAGCAATTGGAAAAGAAGATGCAAAAAGCTGAAAAAAGAAATTTTGATACTGAAATAAAACAAATACAAAAAATAAAATCTGCATTATTTCCAAACAATAGTTTGCAGGAAAGAGTTGAAAATATTGCAGGTTTTTATGCAAAATATGGGAAAGAATTTATTAATGTTTTATTGGAAAATTCTTTGGCATTAGAACAGCAATTCGTAATATTAAATTTAAACGAAAAGTAAACTTTATAAAACCCGGTAAGTAACACCTTCCAAACCTAATTCAACATTTGGAAAAACGGCTTGCGCTTCTTGAATAAACTTATCAAGTTGCTCGTACTTGCTGCTGAAATGACCAATTATCAAGCGTTTTGCGTTTGCTAATTTTGCTATGCTTGCAGCCTGTTCGGAAGTAGAATGAAAGCGGCTTGCAGCGCGGCTTTCATGGTCTTTAAGATAAGTTGATTCGTGGTATAAAAGATCTACATTTTTTATTTTATCAGCAATTGATTCGTCATATATTGTATCTGCGCAATAAGCATAACTTTTTGCAGGGGAATTTGCGAAAGTCAACATTTCATTTTCTATCAGTTCACCATTTTCATTTTTATAATCTTCACCATTTCTTAAATTATCATAAAAAGAAATTGGCACTTTATATTCCAATACTTTTTCACGATTTATTTTGCGTGGTTTTTTCTTTTCTTTAATTAAAAATCCCCAACATTCAATGCGGTGATTTACCTGGAAACATTCAACTGTATATTTTTCTTCATCAACAATACAATCTTCGTTTTGTAAAGCATGAAAATGTAAAGTGAATGGAAGCGTAGTGTTTGCCACTTGTAACTGCATGCAAATAATTTCTCTTAAAGCAGCCGGTGCGTGAATATGCAAATCGTGATCGCGGTTTAATAAACCCATCGTATTAATTAATCCGGGCAAACCAAAATAGTGGTCGCCGTGTAAATGCGAAATAAAAATATGGTTAATCCTGCTGCGGCGTATTTTGTATTTCGATAATTGCATTTGTGTGCCTTCGCCGCAATCAATCAAAAATAATTGATCGTTCAATGTAATTAATTGCGCGGTCGGATGCCTGTCGTACGCAGGTATTGCAGAATTATTTCCTAAAATTGTTACGCCAAACATAATACGGCAAAATAACTATAACCATTGAATTGTTGATTTATGAAAAGTGAAACATTTCAAAACTTTCGGCCAATTATTCAATATTTTTTAAGAAAATCAACATCTGTTAATAAACAATGCACTTATTTTTAAATCTTATTGCAGAATTTTAATCTTTAATTATTTTTATTGATGGAATTGATAAACGACCTGGCGCAACAATATGCAGATAAATTTACTTCGCCGGAAGATGATTTACTGAAGAAAATTTATGGTAAAACTGTTGCAAATCATCCGCAGGCACAAATGATAAGCGGACATGTGCAGGGAAAATTACTTTCTTTTTTTAGCGAAATAATAAAGCCAAAATATATTTTAGAGATCGGAACTTTTACAGGTTACAGCGCAATTTGTTTAAGTAAAGGTTTACAAAATAAGGGTGAGTTGCATACGCTGGAATTAAATAAAAAAGATGCAGAAACAGCGTTATCAAATATTAAACAAGCCGAAAAAAATAATCAAATACATTTACATGTTGGTAATGCGCAGCAAATTATTCCGCAACTGAATTATAAATGGGATTTGGTTTTTATTGATGCCGATAAAACCGGCTACATTACATACTACGAAATGGCTTTGCCACGTTTAAGTGAAAACGGATTTATAATTGCAGACAATGTTTTATTTCATGGTGAAGTTCTTGAACAGGAGATAACTACAAAAAACGCAAGAGCAATTGATGCATTTAATAAACATGTTGCGGCCGATGAAAGAACAGAACAAATTTTATTAACTATCCGTGACGGATTGATGCTTATCAAAAAGAAAACTTCATGAAAAAAATCTTTTTGCTTGTTGTTACAACAATTATTTTTTTGAGTATTTACGCGCAAAATACTGCCATTCAAAATTATATAAGCACTTACAAAGAACTTGCAATTAATGAAATGATGCGCACCGGCGTTCCGGCTTCCATTACTTTAGCGCAGGGCATTTTAGAATCGCAGGCCGGGCAAAGTGATCTGGTAAAACAATCGAATAATCATTTTGGAATTAAATGTAAAACGGAATGGACGGGCGCTAAAATTTATCATGATGATGATGAAAAAGGTGAATGTTTTCGCGTGTATCAAAGCGCTGAAGATTCATACAGAGATCATTCCGATTTTTTAAAAAACAGACCTTATTATGCTGATCTTTTTAACCTCGACCCAACCGATTATCAGGGCTGGGCGTATGGATTGAAACAAGCAGGTTATGCAACTGAAAAAGATTATCCACAGAATTTAATTAAATTAATTACAGATTATCATTTGCAGGATTATACTTTAATTGCTTTACAGAAAGAACGAAATCCAAATCAACAAATAATTGCAGCAAATAATTCTTTAGATAATTCAACATCATCCGCCAATAATAACAATGTTTTTTTATCTGCACCAACGCAACAGCAAAATATTTCTTCAGTAACAATTGCACAAACTTCTGTTGCGCCGCCTTCTTATCCCAAGGGAATTTTTTCTATCAATCAATTAAAAGTGATTTATGCGCAAGCCGGTACTTCATTGTTTGCGCTGGCAAGTAATTATAATGTTGCGTATCAAAAATTATTAGACTTTAATGAGTTGCCGCAGCAAGATATTCTTGCAAAAGATCAACTGATTTTTTTGGAAAGAAAATCTAAAAAAGGCGCTAACGATTTTCATGTAGTTGCAGAAGATGAAACGCTGGAAAACATTGCACAAACAGAAGGCGTTCGCTTAGAAAATTTACTGGAATATAATCATCTTTATAAAGGTGAAGAACCTGCCAAAGGCGAAAAAATTTATCTTAAATTCAATGCTCCATATTTACCAAAACTTGCTGGCGAAAATATAAAATTAAGTGCAACTTCAGGCACAAAATAAATCAACAAAAAATTATTCATTGATCAAAGTGCACGATAAATTTTTCATAGTTTATTTGAGTGAAGAAATTATCCTGCAAAAAGTAAAAGAAATTGCGCAGCAAATCAATAAAGATTATGCAGAAAAAAAACCTTTGTTTATTGCAATTCTCAACGGCTCGTTTATGTTTGCTGCAGATCTTTTTAAGCAATTAAATGTTGAAGCAGAAATAAGTTTCATAAAATTTGCATCGTACAAAGGCACAAAAAACAGCGGGCACATTATTACTGCAATCGGTTTGTATAACGATGTTACAAACAGAGATGTAATTATTTTAGAAGATATTATTGATTCCGGCAACACGCTTCATCAGTTTCTTCCGCAGCTCATACATCAGCAACCTTCTTCTTTAAAAATTGCTGCTTTATTGCATAAACCGGAGGCTGCAATTCACCCAATAAAAATTGATTATTGCGGCTTTCATATTTCCAACAAATTTGTGGTTGGCTATGGTTTAGATTACGATGGTTTAGGCAGAAATTTTAAAGACATTTATTGCGAAAAAGAGAATTAGAATTTTTTGTACTTAGCCACAGAATCTCTGTGAATCATTTGTTGCGTCGCACTCTTGTACTTTCTGTTATTTATTCAACTTTTTTTATTCAATTATAAAGCTACATTTTCTTTTTACCTTGTGAAGTGAAACTAACTTTCTCTTGAAAAATTTGCTTGCGATAATTTATTGTTTAATTAGTTTACAGGCATCAGCACAATATTACCTGCGCGGCGTAGTGCGCGATGAAAAAAATAATATATTACCAAATGTAAAAATCGTACTTTCTTCAAAGGGTAATAATCCTTATTTTACTGGTTATTCTGGCAGTTTCGGTATTCCTCTATCGTTATTAAATGATACAATCACACTAAGTTTAGACGGTTATGAAACAGTAAAGCAAAGTATTCAAACAAACAAATTTCAAACTTTTGTAATGAAGCAATTAGCAGGCAATGCCAGCTTTACAAAAAATCATCTTTTATCATTCACAAAAAATTTTTCTGCAGATAATAATAAAATAATCATTCACAGCAATGAAAGCTATCGTAATTTGGAAGAGAACGATTTTGTGGATGCAAACAAGTATTCCGAAACCGGTTTATCGTTAAATATCGACCGCGCCTCGTACAGTAATATCCGCCGTTTTTTAAATGAAGGAAGCATTGTTCCGCCCGATGCAGTACGCATTGAAGAAATGCTGAATTATTTTGATTTTAGAAACAAAAATGCTGATACTGTTTTACACTCTTTTTATTGCAGCACACAGTTAACATCAGCACCATGGCGCACAAATAATCAATTATTATTTATTAATCTGCAGGCGCCCAAACTCAATCTGGACGCGGTTCCGCCCGGTAATTTTATTTTTCTAATTGATGTTTCCGGCTCGATGGATGATCCGCATCGTTTACCCTTATTGCAGTCAGCTTTTAAATTATTAGTACAAAATCTTCGTGCACAGGATAGTGTTGCAATTGTTACTTATGGTGGTTCTGTAAGTGTTTTGTTAGAACCAACTTCGGGGAATGAAAAGCAAAAAATAATTGATGCAATTAATAAGCTTGTTGCTAACGGAGACACGCCGGGAGAAGCGGCCATAAGAACGGCGTATGCATTAGCTGAAAGAAGTTTTAATAAAGCAGCAAACAACCGTATTATTCTTGCAACAGATGGCGATTTTAATGTTGGTCAAACATCAGAAGAGGACTTGGAAAATCTTGTTTCGCAACATCGGCAAACCGGAATTTATTTAACATGTTTAGGTGTTGGTATGGGAAATTATAAAGACAGTAAGCTTGAAACCCTTGCTACCAAAGGAAATGGCAACTTTGCTTATATAGATAATTTGCAGGAAGCAGAAAAAATTTTAATAACTGAATTTACTAAAACCATGTATGCAGTAGCAAACGATGCTTATTTATCTGTGCAGTTCAATCCTGAACTTGTAAAAAATTACCGTTTGATTGGATTTGATAATAAACAAAATGCATTGGCAGATAGTACAAGCCAGCTGCAGGGAGGCGAAATAGGAAGCGGGCATTCTTTAATGGCTGTTTTTGAAATTGAACCTGCTGATAAAAATGTAACAACCGCTGTTTCAACAAATTCAATTCAACATATTGCATGGCTAAAATTGCATTATAAATTGCCGGGGAAAAAAGAAGAATTTATACAATCTTTTACTGCGCCTTTCAATTATCAGAACATACAACTTGCAGATTCAAGTTTGCGATTTGCAGCTTCTGTTGCAATGTTTGGCGAATTATTAAAACAATCTGTATTTGCAAAAGATTATTCATGGGAAGATGTAATGAAATTAGCTGTAAATTCAATCAATATAAATAATACTTCACAGCAGGAATATCTTGGTTTAATTGAAAAGGCAAAAAAAATTTATCCTTCTGTCAAGAGAAGAAAAAAAGCAATCGGAAAGTTATATTAACACCTTTTTATATTTATTGTTACCATTGTTCTTAATCTTTTATAATTTATTACATTCTATTGTTGCATGGCATATTAATTGCACCGCCATTACAAAATTATATAAACATTAAAAAAAATTTTATGAAAAACTATTCAACAAAAATTTTATTATTAGCAGTTACGGCATTGTTTATTCTATCTTCTTGTCGCGCTACTTACAGAGTGCATCGGGAACCACGCGAAAAAGTTATTGTTACGCCATAAAAATTTTATTCAATAATAAAAAAATATCACGGATGAAAAATAGCATTAAAATATTTATATTATTGTTTGTATTAAATGCAGGCATAAATATAATACCGCAAAAAGTATCGGCACAGCAGGTTAGTGTTAGCATGCAATTATTTTACGATCAACTAAGCCCTTATGGTCAATGGGTTAATCATCCCCGTTATGGATATACGTGGGTGCCTTCTGTTCAAGTTGGGTTTGCACCTTATTCTACCGGCGGCCACTGGATATTTACAAATGATGGCTGGACCTGGGTTTCAGACTACGATTGGGGTTGGGCTCCCTTTCATTACGGACGCTGGTATTTAGATGCGTCTTACGGTTGGTTATGGGTTCCAGATACACATTGGGGACCAGCATGGGTTACATGGAGAAGAGCGAGTGGATATTATGGATGGACACCGCTCGGCCCGCGTGAAACTGTTTCTACAGGATTTAGAAGAGCGAAAACGATACCAAGCGATCGATGGATATTTGTAAAGGATAACGATTTTGGAAGACCTGATGCAAATCGCTATTATGTAAACCGCTCGCAGAATGTAACTATCATAAAGAATTCTACAATAATTAATAATGTTTATGTTGATAAAAGCCGCAATGTAACTTATGTGCGCGGCCCTCAACGCGATGAAGTGCAAAAAGTTACAGGAAGAGAGATAAAACCTGTTGTTATTAAAGAAGTAAATAAACCAGAACAAAAAGTTACTAACGGACAATTAGAAATTTATAAACCTGTTGTGCAAAAAACTAACAATGGAATAAAACCGGCGCCAAAAAAAGTGGTTAATTTGAGCGATGTAAAACAAAATTCGAATAATGCATCAAAGTCTGATAACAATCAATCAAATAATAATCCACCAAATAATAATTCTTCCGATAATAATAATAAAGCATCAAACAATAATAACGCTGTAAATAATAATGCAACAAATAATAACAATAATGCAAATCCTCCTTCAAAAAAAGAGCAGCGTAAAATAGACAGGCAGCAGCGTAAAACAGACAAACAAAATAAAAGAAAGCAAAATCAAACTGATAGCACTACTTCGCTGCCGGCAAATGCGCAGCCGCCTAAACAATAAAACATTAGTTTATTGAAGTTTAAAAAAAATTTCATTTATTAAATTAAATGAGATTTTTTTATTGAAATCATTTTGAAGATATAAATTTACCCTTGTCCAAATCAACCCACTACAAAGTCCATTTTTGATATTTTTGAAAAGGATGGCAAAACGCAACTTGTGTTTACCCACGCTGGTTTAACTCCTCAATACGAATGTTATGATATATGCAGAGATTCATGGAGCAATTACATACAAAATAGTTTGCGCAGCTTGATTACTACAGGAAAAGGTCAGCCGAACGCTACAGGCAAACCACAAACTGAAAGTGAAAAAAAACGGGTTTGGGAAGAAAGTACAAATTGAGCAAGCTAACTCTAAGGAAGATTAAGACAAAGGCTGCAAAAATTTTCCCGCTCAGCAGAAGATCTGCAGGCAAAAAACTTTTCAAAAATATTTATCTTCCAATCAAATCTTTTAAATACGCCTGAATTTGATATTCTGCTAAACCATAACCATAAAATTCGCGGTATTGTTTTGCATTATTTATCATGAGTGTTGCAGGAATTGTTCCTGCCCATCTTTTATTGATTGAAGAAAAAAACATACTAAGATTATTTTCATCTAACCAAAATATTTGTGATTTATATTCATGTGTTTGAACAAACGACCGAAGGTTAATATAATCATTCGGAAAATTTAAATTTATTAAAATAAGCTTAATGCCGCTCGCATTCATTTCAGCAACATTTTTTTCAAGGATGGGAAGCTCTGCAACACAAGGTCTGCACCAGGTAGCCCAAAAATTAATTACCAAAGGAGAGGAGCTGGTATCAATCATTTTTATGAGATCAGCCGTTTTTATTTTTGGAATATTTTGAGCAAGAGCAGAATTAGTAATAAATAAAAGAATAAAAAAAACTATATATATTTTCATTTATTAAATTGCTAAATGCAAATTTAAACAGGTAAAAATTAAACAGAAAAGTTTATATTGATGAAGCGAAGTAACCATTTAAGTCTGTTAAATCAATAGGTTTTTCCCAGATCTGAACTGTTTTAGGATTTATTTGTTTTGGAACATCGTAACGGTATGCGCTAATTAAATTTATTTGTAAAGAAGGATAGTTTTCAATAATAAATTCAGTTTCATCCCAACCCAAGCCATCGGGTAAATTATTATCTAAAAAAAGAAAGTCAGGTTTTGTTTCATTTAAAAGCTTCATGCCATCGGCTAAAGTATTGGAAAGATAAACTTCATAACCTTTTTTTGAAAAGTATGCTTTTAACAATAGCCCGAAATCTGCTTCGTCATCAATTACTAAAACCTTCTTTGTACACATACAATTAATATAGAAAAAATCTTACCAAAAAAATATATTATTAAAATGTAATTATCTGTTGATTTTTTTACACAAAGAATTGTATATAAATCATACTGGCAAAAGAAGTTATACAGGTATGCAGGCAGTGTTAAACCAATAGCTTCTAATATCTTCAAGCGCTTTTACTAAGCCTTCAAAACTAACGGGTTTTACAATGTAAGTATTTGCGCCAAGTTCATAGCATTTTTTTATTTCGTTTTCATTTTGGGTGGTTGTGAAAACAATTACCGGAATTTTTTTAAAAACTGCATGTTCTTTTAATTCTTTTAATACTTCCCGGCCATCTTTTTTTGGCATGTTTAAATCGAGCATTATAAAGCCTGGATAATTGTTGTTCGCTAATTTTTTAGTTTGAATATCATCTAAAAATTTAACCAGCTCAACACCATTTTCAACAAACTCAATTTTATCTTTATAACCCATTTCTTCAAAAGCAGTTTGTAATAAAAATCTATCGTCGGCATCGTCTTCGGCAATTAGTATAAAAATTTTTTGGTGAGGAGCAAGCATAAGCAAAATTAATAATACAGTTAAACAAAACAATTTGTTTTGCACAAAAATTTATTAAATTTCAAATTAAGGTTGAAAATTTATTAATAAAATAATTGCAAAAGTTTTTTCATTCATTTATGCAATGTAGAGCCTGCTCTACAAAACAAATTAAAATGTATTTTTTCTTTTCTTCATTAAAAATATATATGGTATATTTTTAGTGGAAGATAAATTATACAATTAATCAATAATTTTTTTATGAATACAGACCCAAACAAAATAAAAAAAACAAAGCAAGATGATTCGTCATTAAATACAAACAATGATGATGTGCAACAAGAAGAAAAAAAATTACCGGATAACGATAATTATGAATATGACGAACAAGGAAATAAAAAAAGCATAGTAAACGCTGATAAAAATAATGAAGATGAGAACGAAATAGAAAACTTATTATCAGCAAATGTAGATCCTGATGATGTGCGTGTTGAAGAAGAGGAAGACGAAGAAAATGATTATGATACCGATGAAGAAGAAATTGATGACGACGAAACAGAAGAAGGCGATAATATTTCAAAAGAAAAAGATAATGCTGCGGATAAAACAATAAAGCAAACACCACAAGTTCGCTTTAAAAGCAGCATTTATTGAATAAGTATTACTGCTCACCAATTTTCTCCATCGGAAAATATAATGAAAAGCAGGCGCCTTCTCCCGGTTTTCCTTCTGCCGTAACAAAGCCATGATGATTTATCATTATTTGCCGAACAATAGCAAGCCCAATGCCGCGGGAATTATTATTAGTTTTTTCATCGTTAAGGCGTTGAAATAACTTAAATATTTTTTTTGCAAAAGCATTATCAAAACCAATTCCATTATCGCACACATTTATTTTGTAAAAAACACCTTTATAGAAAGTAGTTTCTGAAGGTAGTTCAGTCCAATTAACTTTGCTGCCGAAAATTTGTATTATGGGCGAAATTCCGGGCTTTGAAAAATAAATGGCATTATTAAACAAGCAGCTAAACAGAATAAATAATTGTTTTGGATATGCGTATATCACCCGCATTTTTTCTGCAATAAACAAAACATTTTTTTCAGTTATTATTTCTTGTAAATCCTCTTTTACTTCTTCAATAATGCCGTTTATATTAATCCCGGAGATTTTTTCTTCCGCATTTGCAATAGTTGTATACTTTACAAAATTATTTATTAATTGGTGCATTGAAGCAGCAGCATCGTCAATACGATTTATAATTAGTTTTCCTTCCTCATCTAAATGGGTTTTATGTTTATTGATTAACCTGTTACTGAATGTTTGAATTTTACGTAAAGGCTCTTGCAGATTATGCGATGCTATAAACGAAAACTCTTGCAACTCAGCAGCCATGCGGTTTAGCTCGTACACTTTTCTTTCTTGTTGCTGCTGGTATTGTGCGCGGCGCCGGAACTCTCTTGTAATTAATAAAAAAGAAATAACTAAAATTGCGAATGAAAAAAAGAATATTATTTTAAAGTTTTGCGGGGTGGTTCTTTCATAAAATTGTTGATTTTTATTTCGCGCATTTAACAAATTAAGTTCTTCAGTTTTCATTTTTGCAAATATATTACTGCAGCTATCCATCAACTTTTTACCATATTGTATGCGCAGTATAAGTTCACTATCTTTTAAAATTAAATGCTGGGTTTGCTCAAAATAATTAGATCGTAAATTGATCCGCTCTTCAAGATTAGAAAAAATTTTTTGTTGCTCATTATTATCAATTATTAAATATTTTATGTTATTTAAACCTGTGGATATATTTTTTTTTGCTTCAAGATAAGACCGATAAAAAATACTGTCTCGGCTTAAAATAAATCCTCTTTGGTTACTTTCGGCAGTAGTTAAATTAGTTTCAACTTTATCAAGTTGTTGAATTACTTCGTAAGTATGACTAACGAGATTTGTTGATGCTGAAAGATTATCAAGTCTTTCATAAAACAAAATTGATAATAGCAATAAAATACAAATTGAAACGCTGTATAGGATATATAAATAGAAGAGTTTAGGTTTCATTTGTAGCTAATTTTCTACAATGTTGCGTATGATTCTCTACGTTGTACAACAAAAAATTGTAAGTAATAATGCGCTCAAATTAGAAATAACAAAAATACAAATAACAAGTCGCAATATGAAAAGGATTGGTGCATATAAAAACGTGCCGATCTTTTTTGTAAGTTTTGGTGTTTTTTTTGCCTGTTACAACCGTATAAAAATTTATTATTCCCTCAATAATAGCAATTTCAAAAGCCAACATCAAAAAAAATTTTATGAGAATAGATACAATTACCTGATATTTTTAGTTTAAATAATTAAGTTAAACAGTGTATAATTAAACAATAATTTTTACGTAAATATTTGCTCAAAATAGAAAATATTTACATGATAAAAACGTAAAAATTTACACTTATGAAAATTGCGTTTACTTGTTACTTGAAAGAAGCTTAAATCTAACTTCAACCAAATAAAACTAATTTTGATTTAAATAAAATACAATGCAAAAAATATTGGTTATTGATGATGATCGCGACATGTGTTTATTGCTGAACCGGTTTTTAACACGCAAAGGTTATGAAGTAAAAGAAATGTACAGCGGCAAGAAAGCCCTGGAATGCATGGAGGTGGAGCAACCGGATTTGGTGATGTGCGATCTGCGGCTCGAAGATATGGACGGAATTACTTTGCTAAATAAAATAAAACAAAAATATGCTGCTATGCCGGTTATTATTATTACCGGTTACAGCGATATTAAAACATCGGTAAATGCAATAAAACTGGGCGCTTTCGATTATGTTACCAAACCGCTTTTACCCGAAGAAATTTTGGTAACAATTCAACAGGCGCTGAACAACAACGACAACGATGCATCTGAACTTAAAACTACGGATCCATCATTACTAAAATCAAAAGAAAAAAAAATCAACACAACACAATCGGGCGAATATATTTTTGGCGACACCGAATCATTCAACAAAATAATGAAGCAGGTAAACCTTGTGGCGCCCACAAATTATACAGTAATAATTTATGGCGAAAGCGGCAGCGGTAAAGAAGCAATTGCGCAGGAAATTCACAAACGCAGTAAGCGCAGTGCTAAACCATTTGTAGCTATTGATTGCGGCGCTTTATCGAAAGAGCTTGCAGGAAGTGAATTATTCGGTCATGAAAAAGGTGCTTTTACCGGCGCTTTAAATCAAAAGACCGGCAGTTTTGAATTAGCAAACGGAGGTAGTATTTTTTTGGATGAAATTGCAAATCTTTCTTACGAAATACAAGTGTCTTTATTACGAGTTGTGCAGGAAAGAAAAATGCGCAGAATAGGCGGCGTAAAAGATATTGAGCTCGATGTTAGAATTATTATTGCAAGCAATGAAATTTTATGGAATGCTACACGCAACGGAAAATTTAGGGAAGATCTTTTTCATCGCTTTAATGAATTTACTATTGAAATGCCTCCGCTGCGCCAGCGCAAAGATGATATTATGCTTTTTGCAAATCATTTTTTACATCTTACCAACCAAGAATTAGACAAAAATGTAAAAGGTTTTACCGCAGAAGTAGAAACAATGTTTAAAAATTATATTTGGTACGGCAATCTTCGCGAGCTAAAGAATGTAATTAAAAAAGCCACTCTATTAACTGAAACAGATTATATAGAACCGCATTCTTTACCTTTTGAAATTTCAAACTTTAGTAAGCTTCAATTTAATGAAACTATAGATGGAACGCTCAATAACGCTTTCACATCTTCTCCCAGAAACAGTATTTTTCACCAACAAGAAAACGCTGCTACTACTTTAAAAGAAGCTGGTATAGATGCGGAATATGAAATGATATTAAAAGCTTTAAAGCAGGCAAATTACAATAAAAGCAAAGCCGCAAAAATTTTACAAATTGACCGTAAAACCCTTTATAATAAAATGAATCAATATCAGGAATTGAAAAATTATTAATTTATAATGGATAATTTACAAACCGATATCCTATTCGATCATCAATTAAAACTTTTGTTTGAAGACGGAGAAAACAGGGATGATTTTCAAGAAAAATTAACCGATTTTTTTCCTGCCATTATTTACGTATATGATGCTGATAAAAATAAACTTCGTTACATCAATAAAAAAATCACTGACTTATTAGGATATGAATTTGACGAGATAAAAAGCTGGAACAGTGATTTAATGAAAATGGTTTTTACTGAAGACATTGATCTGGTAAAAAAAGAACTTAAAAAATTTTATGATCTGAAAGATGATGAAAGCCATTTTTATCAATCAAGATTAAACCATAAAAAAGGAGATTGGAAATACTTTAAAACTTTCGGAACCATATTGCGCAGAAACGAAAACGGCAAAGCTGCTTCCATGTTATTTATTGCCCAGGAGTACGAACCGGAACTGGAAAAAAAGTTAAAAGATCTTGACCGCTCGAACAAAGAACTGGAAGAATTTGCTTACATCGCTTCGCATGATCTGCAGGAACCGCTAAGAAAAATAAGCACTTTCGCCGAACGCCTTCAAATAAAATTTGAAAATGAGTTAGGGGAAGAAGGCAGGCAATATTTAATAAGAATGAACAGCGCTACAAAAAACATGCGTTTATTGATTGAAAATTTATTAGAATTTTCGAGAGCCACGCTAAAAAATAAATCTTTTATAAAAACCGACTTAAATGTAATTGTAAGCGAAGTACAAACAGAACTTGAATTGCAAATTGAAGAAACAAAAACAGTGATTAATTCAGATAAGTTGCCGGAAATTGAAATAATTCCATCACAGATAAAACAATTATTTGCAAATATTTTTTCTAACGCAATAAAATTTCGCAAGCCTTCAGAAAATGTATTGATTGAAATAAAATGCAAAAAATTATTAAACACCGACAAGCAAAGTTATCAACTTGAAAAAAATAATGAATATTATAAGATAAGTATAAGTGATAATGGCATTGGCTTTGAGCCTGAATATAATGAAAAAATTTTGCAGATATTTCAGCGGTTACATGGCAAATCGAAATATCCGGGTTCGGGCATTGGTCTTGCCATCTGCAAAAAAGTGGTAGATAATCATAATGGTCTGTTATTCGCATTTGGAGAACCGGAAAGCGGAGCAACCTTTACGATTATTCTTCCTGAAAAAAATAATATTAATTGAATGTTGCTATGAATGCAGTGAAAGTTTTAGTGGTGGATGATGATGAAGATGATTTTTTTATTACCAGCGAATACCTAAAAAATATTCAGGGTTGCAGTTTTATTATTGAATGGTGTTATAAATACAAAGAAGCATTAGAAAATATTTGCAACAATAAATATGATATTTATTTTTTAGATTATCGCCTTGGCGCAAAAACAGGAATTCAATTGTTGTACGAGGCACAAAAAAACAATTGCGAAACTCCCATTGTTTTGCTTACCGGAAAAGGCAATCAAAAAATTGATGAAGAAGCAATGCAGGCGGGCGCTGTAGATTATCTTGTAAAGTCTGAATTAACTACAGAAAAATTAGAAAGATGCATTCGTTATGCATTAGAAAGAGCCAATTATCTTAAAGCATTAAAAGCAAATGAAAGAAAGTTCAGAACCATTTTTGAACGATCGAAAGATGCTGTTTTTCTTGCAGACGAAAAATTATTTTTCAGAGATATAAACCAGGCTACCTGCGAATTATTTAATTATAGTAAGGAAGAATTACTTAAGTTAAGCCTGTACAATTTACTTGCTTATAAACAAGATGAATATTTTTTAGAGATCGCGTTATACAATGCAGGTGTGGTAAACGATAAAGAACTGATATTATTAACCAGCAATAAAGAAAAAAAAATTTGCATTTTATCTGTTACAAAAGAAACGCATATAAATGGCAATGTTTATATGCAGGGAATTATTCACGATATAACAAATTTAAAAAGGGCTGAAAAAATAACCCTGCAGGAAGAAAAATTAAATGCCACCGGAAGACTTGTGCATACGCTTGCACATGAAGTAAGAAATCCGTTAAACAATATAAATTTATCTGTTGAGCAGCTTACTGCAGAAATGGATAATGAAGAAGCGAAACTTTATATTGATATAATTAAAAGAAACAGTAAACGTATTGGCGCTTTAATATCTGAATTATTAAATTCATCAAAACCAACGCAGATCGTTTTACAAAAAAAATCTTTACAAACTGTTTTAGATGAAAGTATTGCGGCTGCTTCAGACAGGATCACACTAAAAAAAATAAAGCTGCAAGTAAAATATCCTGATGAAATGGTTTATATAAAAGCCGATGCAGAAAAACTAAAAATTGCTTTTCTTAATGTTATAATAAATGCTATTGAAGCAATGCAGGAAGAAGGAAATTTAAATATATCCTTACTTAAAGATGGTGCATTAAATTATAAAGTTATAATAAGTGATAATGGCAGCGGCATAAGCGACGAAAATATGAGCCGCTTATTTGAACCTTATTTTACATCAAAACGAAACGGATTGGGTTTAGGGCTTGCATCAACGCTTAACATATTAAAATCGCACAAAGCGTTTATAGATGTGCAATCCAAACCCAATGAAGGCACCACTTTTACTTTAAAGTTCGAAGCTGCTTAAGTATTTTTTCCTCCGCCGGAAATTTTACTTATTATCCAAATAATAATTATTATTACAATAATTACTAAAATAATTCCCCACCACATACCGGCCCGAAAAATATCGCTTATAGCCTGGCAACTGCTTAAAGAAAATATAATTAAAATTAAAAAAATTGCAATTAATTTGTTAGTGAGTTTTTTCATTAATAAAGAGTTTAAAAGGTGAATGATGTTACTAAATTCAATTATTATGCCTTTTATCAAAAAACAAAACAATAAAATGTTTAGATATTTTTGTATGTATTATTGCTGGCATAAAGTTTTATTTATCATTTAAAAAATCTTTTTATGAGATCAATATGGACAGGCGCTATTGGCTTTGGCCTCGTTAATATTCCCATCAAAATGTACAGCGCCACGCAGGGAAGTGATTTAGATTTAGATATGCTCGATAAAAAAGATAATGCAAACATTAAATTTAAACGCGTAAATGCAGACACAGGTAAAGAGGTAGCATGGGAAAATATTGTACGCGGCTATAAATTAGATGATAAATATGTTATATTAACGGATGAAGATTTTAAAAAGGCAAGCCCGGAAAAAACTAAGATAATAGAGATAACAGAATTTGTAAATGAAACTGAAATAGACAGTATTTATTATGAAACGCCTTATTATTTAGAACCTGATAAATCGGGCGCAAAAGCATACGCTTTATTAAGAGATGCATTAAAAAAATCAGGCAAAGCAGGCTTAGGAAATTTTGTTTTACGCAGTAAAGAAAGCCTTTGCATTATTAAAACATTAGAAAAAGTTTTGGTAGTAAATAAAATAAGATTTGCGCAGGAAATACGCTCCACCACTGAATTAAATGTTCCTGATACAACAAGCAAACCTGCTGAACTAAAAATGGCAATGGAACTTATTAACCAACTTTCAGGACCGTTTGATATTTCAAAATACAAAGACACTTACAGCGATGAATTAATGAAACTAATAAAAGCAAAAGCAAAAGGTAAAAAGCCCGAAGCGCCACCAATGCGTGTTGTACATTCAAGAACAAAAGATCTTATGAGTCAATTAAAAGCAAGCTTAGAAAACACAAATCGCAAAGCATCTTAAAAAATTTAATTAAATTAATTTATAATGTAGAGCCAATTCCACATTGTTGCATTTATAAATTTTATTTCTACATTTATTTTTTTAAAAAAGAATTAAAAAAGATGGCAGGAAATTTTATAGTATGAATGCATTAAATAACCAACAAAAATTTTTTTTATGAGAAGCATTTTGTATATTATAGCAGTTATTTGCCTTATCGGCTGGTTATTAGGCGTATTTGTTTACAGCGCAACAGGGCTCATTCACATTCTTCTTGTATTAGCCGTAATTTCACTATTAATTGGTATTATTCGCGGCGGCTCAAGCGGAGTTTAATTTCTGATGAATATTGAAATGGAGAATAAATTTGATTCTCCATTTTTTTTCTATTCACAATTGTCATATAATTTTCAATGAAATAATTTATAATTGAAAATGAAGAATGAATTTGATTCTTCATTTTCTATTTATAATTAGTATAAAAAAAACCGGCAATAAAAACCGGTTTTTTTTGCCATAAATTTCATAGAATTTATTAGCTAACTGCTCCCTGCATGTCTCGATAGCTTTTTATTTTATCATGATCTTTTTTCAGCGAATCTTTTTGATCAGCAATTAACTGGCGAATATCTGTACTCATCGGCGCATCTGATGCAAGCGCTTCCTGGTAGGCTCTCTGAGCTGCATCTTCACCGCGTTCGCATGAAGCAAGAATTGCATGCCTGTCTTTCCCTGTAAATACTGCTTTAACATCCATCCATGCGCGATAAATTTTTCCCGAACCAGTTGTGCCTTTGTCAGGGTCTCCGCCAAATGTAAGCACCTGCGATGTTAACTCCGCAGCATATTTTCTGCTTTTATCTGCCATGCTATTAAAAATTGCTTTTAAATCTACATCTATGTTTGTAGCTTCATCAGCAGCTTTTTCATAACCAACAACGCGATCGTTATTAATTTGAATAAGATCGTTTAATACACCGACCAATTTTTCATTTGTTTCCATAAAAAATAAATTTAGTTTGTTGAATTTATAAACTAAGTAAAAAAATCATGCCCTCTTTTAAAACATTTTTACAACTATAAAATTTTTTGAAGAAATAAATAAAGCCTATAATTTTTTGTATGATTGCAATTAATATAAAGAAAAAACAAGGTAAACAAACAATGGGACATTCCGGAATCCTGAATTAAACAAGGATTTATTTTATTGCGAAATAATTTTTTCGGATAATGGAATTGGCTTTAACCAGAAATTTGCCGAAAAAATATTTATCATTTTTCAGCGGTTAGTTGGCCGCAGCGAATTTGCCGGAACAGGAATTGGCTTAGCTATCTGCCGCAAAATTGCTATCAATCATCAGGGATTGATATTTGCAAATTCAACAGAAGAGGAAGGAGCAAATTTTCATATTATTTTACCTTGCGATTTGAAAGGTGAATAGTGAGTTGTTAGCTGTGTGTGTTCAGTAAACTTTTCAATATTTTCATTAAAATTTTTTCTTCCGCGGTTAAATCAGATTTATTATCAGGTTCTTCAATTTTATCTAATTCTTTAAGATAATTAATTAATTTATTTTGCTGATACAACTCAATTAATCCCGGATGCACATAATATTTTTTGCAAACCGTTCTTGTATTGCCGAGCTTTTTACTTACCTCATCTAAAGCAGCAACAATATTTTTTTTACAATCGGTTTCCGTAATTGCTTCACCCAGCGAGCGAAAGGCTTGCAGCGCATGAACTGTGCCTGCCCAGGTGCGAAAATCTTTTGCGCTAAAATCCATACCGGTGGCTTCTTTTATGTAATGATTTACCATGCCGGAATCAATCGGTTTTCTGTTTCCATCAGCATCATAATATTGAAATAATTCTTTGCCGGGAATATCGCGACACTCTTTTACTGTTCTTGCAAGTTTTTTATTTTTCAAGGTAATATTCTGGTGAACGCCTTTTTTTCCTTTAAAAGAAAAAACAAGTTTATCGCCCGAAATTGCAACGTGCTTATCTTTTAAAGTGGTTAATCCGTAAGAACCATACATTTTTTCGTAATCATTATTTCCAATACGTATATAAGTTCGTTCCATTAAACTAAGCACGGTGGCTATTACTTTTTCCTGGGTTAATTCTTTTTGTGCAAAGTCTTTTTCTATTTTTAATCTCAGTTGCGGCAATATTTTTCCGAACTCATACATGCGGTGAAATTTGGTTTCGTTTCGCAAACTATTCCATAAAGAATGATACCGGTATTGTTTGCGTTTTCTTACATCAAAACCTGTCGCTTGTATATGTCCGTTTTCCATGCGGCAAATCCAAACGTTTGTCCATGCGGGCGGAATAACAAGCTTTTTTATGCGCTGCAATTCTTCATCATCTTCAAGCGGTTTACTGTCGAAAATATAAATAAATTTTTCACCTTTTTTTACGCGTTCAATGCCAGGTTCATTGTCTCGCACGTAAATAAGATTTGCTACAGAAGCGGCTTTCTCGTAGTTTTTATCAACGTTCAAAAATTCTTTATGCGAAAGTTGTATAATTGATTCTTCCATTTTTTTTAGTTGTTAAAAATTAATGTTTATTTAATTATGGCAAGATTTTTTTATGAATAAATGCAAGATTTTCCTTGCTAAAAAAACTGTATAAAATGAAAAATAAAGATCGAATAAAAAAGATGCTGAAAAATAACGAATTGCAAAAAAAGGCTAATTCAACATTAGGAGAAAAGGAAATAAAGAAAGGTATAATGAAAAAAATCAAACAGATCCGGAAGACGCTTTTACTCCCGATTCAAAAAAACCGGAAAAATAAATTACTGCCTAAACTTTTTTGTACATCATCCGCAATATTATCATTATTATATTCAGTAATAATGAAAAAGCATTTGTTAAGATTATCGGCCAATCTGTTTTCATTATTCCATAATAAATCCACAAACAAATTCCGCTTATTAAAACAAGCAGCATAACTACAGAAACATCTTCTGCCTGCTTTTTTTTAAAAGTTTTAATTAATTGTGGTAACATAGAACTTGCTGTTAATATACCTGCGGCAACACCAACAATTGTTTCAATAGAAAATAGCAAATTGATTAATTTTATTTAAAGAAAAGTCAGGCTTAAGTTTAGCCTGACTTTTCTTTCAGTTTGTAAATTCTTCAAGATTACGCTTCTTCTCCATTTTCAGAACTTTGTCCATCGCCTTCCTGTTGTGCTTCCCAGTTTATATTGTTTTCAGCAATATCTGTTAAGCGGCTGTCGGTATCTTTTTCTTCCTGCAAAGTTTCGCCTAAAATTTCAGAAACATCGTTTAAGCCCATAGTATTGGCAATTTGCACCAACGAGCCATAGGTAGCAATTTCATAATGTTCTACTTTTTGGGCAGCCATAATAAGCGCTACATCACGTGTTTTAGTGCCATCTTCTGTTTCATCAATTATTTCATCGGCTTCTTTTGTAAGGCCTTCCATTGCTTCACATTTTTTTGCCTGCGCTTTTTTATCAATCATTTCAAATACTTGCTCCAGGCGGCTTACATGCTCTTGTGTTTGTTGCAGATGTGCTTCAAACGCCTGCATTAATTCATCAGTTGTAGCCGCTTTTGCCATTTTTGGCAGCGCTTTGGTAAGGTGTTTTTCTGCCCAATAAATATCTTTCAATGAATCAACAAAAAATTCTTGCAGCAGTGTATCTTTTTCGTTCATGTTTTCAGATGAAGCGTTTCCATTTGTTCGGGAAGAAGTTTGTTTTTTTCTTGTTTTTGAAGGTGTTTTTTCCATAAAGAAACAATTTTTAATAGTTAAGAATATTTTAGATATCACTGAAAAAGAAATGCCATATTTTAAAAAACGTTTGTTTATTATTTTAGTTAACTAAAAAATAAACGAATTTGAGTTTCAGATAATACGTAATTTATTTTTATAATAAAAAGTATATATCAAAGAATTTAAAACTTTAAAAATAAGTAAAACGTATTTGAGAATAAACCATTTGGTTTGTAGATATTTTTCTACGCTGCAATAAATAAAACAGATGTTTTATCAAATAAACTGGTATTTAATTTGAGGGATTTAATTGCATTAGTTGTTATGGCAGAAAATTTACCTTTCGATAATTCTTACTTAAAATTTATACAGCAAAAAATAACTGATATTCGCAGCGCTTTATTTTTTAGCGAGAACAGCGATGTATTAAAAATTGCTAACGATATTATAACTGCGTTAAAGGCGGATGACGAAGGATGCATTTGGTTTTTTGTTTCGAAACCTACACAAAGTTTGGATAATTTTGAAAAAGAATTTCCCGCGCGTTTAGATTTTTACCGAAAAGGAAAAAACTATTTTTTACAAATAACAGGCAAAGCTTATATTGTAGAAAATGTGCAGTTAATTGATGAGTTATTTAACGTTGCTGCGCAATTGAAACAATCAGTTAATACTGTTGTATTGATAAAATTAAAAATTGCTTATGCAAATTGCTTTGAAATTTCAATACCGGAAACCCAAAATGGATGGATTAATTTGCCTCATAAATTTTATAACTGGCTTTTTCCCCATAATGCTGAATACAAGCCTTATCAATTAAATTCGGATGCGGCTATTGGATGGACCTGAATCATTTTATTTGCTATTTATAGTTGAAGGCTTTCGCAATATTTAAATTAACTCAAACTTTTTTACAGATATAATGTTTTTATTTTAAAAACGAATTTCACAACGAAATTTTAATTGTTTTATTTGCAGGTAATTTATAATTTTCGGCTTTTAATTCATTCAAAATTTTTATTAGTTTATTGCACAAATACTTTTGCCTGCTAAATATTTTTATTACAAATTATATTTTCGAGGATGAAAATTTTTCATAGAATTTATTATTGCTTTTTTATATTGTTTTTTTTCTCCTGCAAAAAAATTACGGTATTTACTCAAATCGCATCTTCACAATCCGGCGTTCACTTCAATAACAAAATTGTGGAGAATGATTCCATCAATCCGCTCGATATGACGAATGTTTATAATGGCGGCGGCGTTGGCATAGGCGATTTTAATAACGATGGTTTGCCTGATATTTATTTTACCGGAAATCTTGTTTCAAATAAATTATATCTTAATAAAGGCAATTTTAAATTTGATGATATTACTGATGCAGCGGGCGTTTCAGGCAATGGTCGTTGGTGCCGCGGCGTTGCGGTTGTTGATATAAATAATGATGGTTGGATGGATATGTATGTTTGTGTTTCAATGGCTTCCGAACCGAATAAAAGAAACAATCTTTTATACATAAATCAGGGATTGGATAAAAATGGCATTCCTCATTTTAAAGAAATGGCACATGAATATGGATTAGATGATACAACCTATTCAACAATGGCGGAATTTTTTGATTATGATAATGATGGAGATCTCGACATGTATCTTGTAGTAAACGAAATTTTGAAAAATCAAAATCCAAGCGTTTTTCGTCCGATAATTAAAGACGGTTCATTCCCGAGCACCGGAAGATTATACAGAAATGATTGGAACGATTCTTTGAAACATCCTGTGTTTACTGATGTTTCAAAGCAAGCGGGCATAACAATTGAAGGTTATGGTCACCACGCAACAATCGCAGATATCAATGGCGATGGATGGAAAGATATTTATGTTTCAAACGATTTTATTTCGAACGATATTCTTTACATTAATAATCACGACGGAACTTTTACTGATAAATCGAAAGAATATTTTAAGCATACTTCCGCAAACGGAATGGGACAGGATATTGAAGACATAAATAACGATGGCTTGCCCGATGTTTTTGAATTAGACATGAACCCTGAAGATAATTATCGCAAAAAAATGATGATGAGCCCAAACAGTTATCAAACTTATCAAAACAGCGATTTTTTTGGTTATCAATATCAATATGTGCGAAATACTTTGCAGTTAAATCAGGGACCGAGAGTTAAACAAAACGATTCAACCGGCGATCCGGTTTTTAGTGATATTTCTTTTCATGCAGGTGTTGCAGAAACAGACTGGAGCTGGTGCCCGATGATCACCGATTTTGATAACGATGGATTTAGAGACATCATTGTTACAAACGGTTACCCGAAAGATTTAACCGATCACGATTTTATTACGTTCAGGCAACAGGCATATTCTATCGCTTCAAAACAATATACGCTCGATCAAATTCCGCAGGTAAAATTGCACAAGTATGCTTTTAAAAACGATGGAAACCTGCACTTCACTGATGTTTCAAAAGACTGGGGTTTTTCTGCAACTTCATTTTCAAACGGCGCTGCTTATGCTGATTTGGATAACGACGGCGACATGGATATTATCATCAATAATATTAATGATGAAGCAACGATTTATAAAAATATGTCAAGAGAAAAAGATAAAGATTCATCGCACTATTTAAACATACAATTTATTGGTGATAAGCAAAATAAAAATGGAATCGGTGCATTTGCAGAAATTTATTATGATCATGGAAAAAAGCAGGTTTACGAAAACACACCTTATCGCGGATATTTATCAACTATTCAAAACATTGCACATTTTGGTTTGGGAAAAATTCAAAACATTGATTCAGTAATTATCAAATGGCAAAACGGAAAAATGCAATTGCTGCAAAATGTAAAAGCAGATCAATTGTTGAAAGTAAATATCAGCAATGCACAATTAAACAATGGTTTTTCAAACGATGTTTTTGCAAAAAATACTTTGTTTAAGGAAGTTACTGATTCGTGTAACATTTCTTACGTTCATAAAGAAAATGATTTTGTTGATTTCAATATTCAAAAATTGCTGCCGCATAAATTCTCACAATACACACCTGCATTAGCTGTTGGTGATGTTGATGGAAATGGTTTGGATGATATTATTTGCGGCGGATCATCTAATTATCCTGCACAAATTTTCCTTCAGCAAAAGGATGGAAAATTTATTCAAAAAAATTTATTGCCAGGTTCATCATCTTCGCAAAAACAAAATAAAAATGAACTTAATTCTTCTTTTGAAATGATGAATACAGTCGGAAAAGTTGATGAAGGAATTTTATTGTTTGATGCAGATGGTGATGGCGATTTGGATTTATATATTGCAAGCGGAGGTTATCAAAATCAATCAAATTCGTCTGTTTATCAGGATCATTTTTATGTAAATGACGGCAAAGGAAATTTTAAAGAAGATACAACTGCGCTTCCAAAAAATTTCACAAGCAAATTTTGTGTTCGCGCTTTTGATTACAATAAAGATGGCAAGCCGGATTTGTTTGTTTCAGGAAGAGTTGATCCGTGGAATTATCCAAAACCTGTATCCAGCTTCATTTTCAGGAATGATTCGCAAAACGGAAAAATTAAATTTACTGATGTTACAAATGAAGTTACAAAGAGTTTAATTAATTGCGGTTTGGTTTGCGATGCACTTTGCACCGATTTTAATAACGATGGTTGGCCAGATTTAATTTTAGCCGGCGAATGGATGCCAATTACTTTTTTACAAAACGATCATGGAATTTTTAAGAATGTAACTGCATTAACAGGAATTGATAAACAAATCGGTTGGTGGAACACAATTATCGGCGGCGATTTTGATAACGATGGTGATATTGATTACATAGTTGGCAATCTCGGCACAAATTCTTTTTATCGCGCAAGCGATCAGTATCCTGTTTCAATTTATGCAAAAGATTTTGATAACAACGGCAGCTTCGATGCTTTTCCTTCTGTTTACTTACCTGCTTCGCAGCAAGACCAGCAGAAAAAAGAATTTCCTGCGCAAACACGCGATGACATTGTAAAGCAAATGATCGGCATGAGAAAAACCTTTCAAAATTATAAATCGTTTGCAACAGCAACTATGGATCAGGTTTTAACGCCCGAACAAAAAAAAGGTGCATTAATTTATCATGCAAATAATTTTACATCTGTTTATTTAAGAAATGATGGAAACGGAAAATTTACGATGATGCCTTTGCCAACAGAAGCGCAGATTTCTGTATTGAACGGAATGTGTGTTGATGATTTTGATGGCGATGGAAATCTAGATGTTTTAATAAACGGAAATGATTTTAGCACTGAAGTTTCGCAAGGCAGATATGATGCATTAAACGGATTATTAATGAAAGGTGATGGCAAAGGAAATTTTGCACCGCAAAAAATTTTGCAAAGCGGAATTTTTATTCCGGGCAATGGAAAAGCATTGGTAAAATTGCGCGGCGGAAATGATAAATATTTTGTTGCTGCAAGCGAAAACCGCGGACCATTAAAAATATTTGAGCTGAAAAAAAATGTGCATTTAATTGCAATACAGCCAAATGATGTTGCTGCAATTATTCATTATAAAAATGGAAAAACTCAAAAGCGCGAACTGTATTATGGCTCATCTTTTCTTTCACAATCAGGCAGATTTTTAAATATTGATAATACTATTTCTTCAGTTGAAATAATTGATGGCAAAGGCAATCATCGAAATATTTCTTTTTAAATTTGTATCATGAAATTCGATTTAAGAATATTAGTATTTATTAGTATTTATTTTGTTTTGCTTTCATCCTGCAATCAAAAAAAATCTATTCAAATAAATGATGCAGATATTTTACATCAAAACCAGGATGAATTAACGCAAATAATTATTTACGATGTTTTTTCTCCGCCTGTTGCAAGCAGAATTTATGCTTACACTTCACTTGCATCTTATGAAGCTATTCGTTTTGCAAACCCGCGCTCAGTTTCGATTGCAGAACAATTAAAAGGCTTTTCAAAAATGCCGCAACCTGAAAAAAATAAAAAGTATAATTACACATTAGCTGCTTCAAAAGCATTTTTTACCGTTGCGCGTAAAGTTGTTTTTTCGGTTGATTCATTAAACAATTATGAAAACAATTTATACGCACAATTTAAAAATGTTTTAGATGATTCAACTTACAATCGCTCCATTGCTTTTGGCGATACAATTGGCAAAGCAATTTTAGCAAGAGCCAATGTTGATAATTATCCGCAAACGCGTGGTAAGCCAAAATATTTAGGAACCGGCGATCCAACAAAATGGCGACCAACACCTCCGGATTATATGGATGCAATTGAATATTGCTGGGGAACAATGAAAGCTTTTGTGCTCGACTCTTCATCTGAATTTGTGCCGCCGCCGCCGCCAAAATTCAGTACTGATACCAACAGCGAATTTTGCAAAGGCGTTATGCAAGTTTACAACATCAATAAAAATTTAACGCAGCAACAAAAAGATATCGCAAGATATTGGGATGATAACCCTTTTGTTGTTGAACATTCCGGTCACATGATGTTTGGTGATAAAAAAATTACTCCCGGCGGCCACTGGATGGGTATTGCCGCTATTGCATGCAAGCAATCTAATGCCGATGCTGTAAAAACAGCACAGACTTATGCATTAACTGCAATTGCTTTATTTGAAGGTTTTATTAGTTGCTGGGATGAAAAATATAAGGTTGATTATATTCGGCCTGTTACAGTTATTGATGAACAATTTGATAATACATGGTTGCCTTATTTACAAACGCCGCCATTTCCTGAATATCCAAGCGGGCACAGTGTTATAAGCGCTTCTGCCGCTACAATTTTAACGCATTTATTTGGAAATAATTTTAAATTTCAGGACACAAGCGATTTGGAATATATTGGTATACAAAGGCACTTTAATTCTTTTTTTGAAGCATCAAATGAAGCATCAATCAGCCGTGTTTATGGCGGAATTCATTATTTAAATACAGTGAATAAAAGCGCAGAACAAGGCAGGCAGGTTGGAAATTTTATTATTCAAAAATTAAAATTGTGAATAATCATATAGTTTTTTTAAAATAATATAACTTCAATTTTAAATTGAAAATTTATTGTTTAATTGCAAATGCATCTTTTAGATACAAAGCGCTGTCATATTTAATAACAAATTATTGCTAACGATTCCTGTCTTACAATCTCATTATAAATTTTGGAGACTTTTAAATGAAATTGTACGAGTATAATAACTTCAATATGAAAAAAATCACCTTTCTTTCCGGATAATGTTTGAGTAATTAACATAGAAATTTATTATCAAAAAAATTATCCTATTACATTTCTTTTATTTCAAATTAATTTGTATGAAAAATAAATTTTACAATTTATTCAAACTTATTGCAGAGATATTTATTCAACAATTCACAAAAATTATATATTTTGTCCCGGTAATTTTGGTAATGATTTCAGTGCAATCCTTTGCACAAAACCAAATAAACGTAACAGGAATTGTTACAAATGATAGCGGTCGCGCAATTGCCAATGTAAGTGTGCAGGAATCAGGAACTAATCAGGGAACAGTAACAAGAGACGACGGTTCTTTTTCGCTTAATGTTTCCAATCCAGATGCCACGCTGCTTTTTAGTTATGTTGGCTTTACAAATCAGGAAGTAAAACTAAACAATCGTTCTACAATTAATGTTCAGTTACACGGTTCTGCTACCAATCTTAATGAAGTTGTAGTTATAGGTTATCAATCGGTTCGCCGGAAAGATTTAACCGGTGCCACCGGTATTGTAAATATGACTGATGCCAATAAGGTAACCGCAGCATCGGTTGGCGAATCAATCCAGGGGCTTGTGCCCGGCGTTACAGTTAGAAATACCGGTGCACCCGGCGGAAATGCCACCATTGATATTCGCGGTGTAGGCAGTTTTACAGACGCTAATCCGTTGTATGTAATTGATGGAATGCTGGCTGATGCAAATACAACTATTAATACAGATGATGTTGCTTCTATTCAAATTTTAAAAGATGCTTCTGCTGCGGCGATTTACGGTTCAAGAGCGGGAAATGGTGTTATAATTATAACAACAAAAAAAGGCAGAGAAGGGCCGGCAAAAATATCTACATCTGCTAAATACGGAATTCAGCAAATTCCAAAGCAGTGGAATGTAATGGATGCTTCGCAATATTTGCAAACTGTAAAACAACAATATGCAAATTCAGGCATCGATCTTCCTGCCGGTGTTGCAGATCAATTAGCAAATAATACAATAAATACAAACTGGCAGGATGCAGTTTACCGCACGGGTAATGACGAAGATTATAATATTGGAATTTCAGGAGGTGCAAGAACGAGCAATTATCTTATTTCAGGAAGTTATTATAAAAATCAGGGAGTGCTTATCGGTAATTCTTTTGAGAGAGCCAGCTTACGTGTAAATACCGAATCAAAAAGGGGGCCGTTAACTATTGGAGAAAACATGGTTTTAAGCAGCACGTATGGAGAAAACCCAGGAGGCGGAGTAAATGTTTTTTATGAATCGCCTCAAATGCTTCCGATCATTGCAGTGCAGGGCGATCAATATAAATCAATACAATATAATCCTGCAGGGTGGGGCATGGGAACAACAGATATTCCAACGTATGCGTCTAATTATCTTGCTGTAAATGCGCTTGACCAGCAAACTTATCATTTTTTTAAAATTGTTGGAAATGCTTATGCCGATTTAAAACTTACCAGCTGGTTAAGCTACAGATTTAATTTAGGTGCAGAAGTAAGTTTTGATTATTCTAAAGAAGTTAGAGATACCGGCATTTGGCGTTATACTAACCAGCCACCACAAACCGGTGTAGGCGAAGAAAGAGCCCAGTTCACCAATTTTTTAATGGAGCATACGCTAAATTTTAATAAGATAATTGGGAAACATGCAATTAATGGTGTTGTAGGTTTTTCCCGCACACAACAACGCAGAGATTACACCGATGCAGGACGCACACTTTTGCAAAGTGTAAACGGTCAATTATTTACTACAATAGGTTCTGCGCTTGGTACGCCAACTGCTAATGGAGGCACTGATATTTTTTGGAGAAATCATGGTTATTTAGGAAGAATAAATTATACCTATAATGATAAATATTTGCTTACATTAACGGGTCGTGTGGACCAGGATTCGAGATTTAGTCCAAATTTCCGAACCGGATTTTTTCCGTCAGGTGCGATTGCGTGGCGATTAAGTAAAGAAAGTTTTTTTAATGTTAGCTGGATTTCCGATTTAAAATTAAGAGCATCTTACGGCAAATTAGGCATTAGCAGCGTGCTGCCTTCGTGGGGTTATTTCGCCAATTTAAACAATTATCCTCGTGCTGTTTATGGCGTAGATCAAACACCTGTGGTTGGTCAATATCAGGCAAACATTATCAATCCTGACATACATTGGGAAACACGCATACAAAAAAATATTGGTTTAGATGCCAGCTTATTTAATAACAGAGTAAGTTTAACTGCAGATGTATACAATTCAAGGTCTGAGGATGTATTAGTTGATCTTCCACTGCCTGTTTATCTTGGAGGCGCAAGCGCACCTTTTGTAAATGCAGCTACCATTAAAAATACCGGAGTAGAATTATCTGCCACTTACAGAAATAATACTCATCTTTTAAAATGGGATGTTTCCGCAAATATTACTACAATTAAAAACAGAGTGGTGTCAGTGGGCAATCAAGGTATTGATGCAAGTGGTAATCATGTTGATTATCTTGAACCAACTAATTTTATTCGTGCAGAAGTTGGTCACTCAATAGGTGAGTGGTATGTAATTCCCGTAGCAGGAATTTTTCAAAGTCAGGATGAAATTGATAACTATAAAAATAAAGACGGCATCTTAATTCAACCAAATGCTAAGCCGGGCGACATAAAATATGTAGATGTTAATGGTGATGGCACTATAAATAATAGCGACAGACAATACGAAGGTTCGCCCTGGCCTACTTTGCAAACAGGCGCTCAATTCAATGCGTCGTACAAACAATTTAGCATCAACATTCAACTGGTAGGTATTTTTGGAAGTAAAATTTACGACGATATCAGACGCGTGTTAGACAGTTATCAATTAACGAATTTCCGAAAAGATATTAATCCGTGGTCTTCAACAAATACAGGCGGCACCGACCCAAGATTAGCTGTTGATGTACCTAATGATCCGGAAATTTCTATCAATAATATGGCACAAACTTCACGCTGGCTCGAAAATGGTTCCTACGTGCGGTTAAGAAACGTTGAAATAGGTTATACATTTCCAAAAAGCATTTTAGGTAATATTAATTTCACTAATGCAAGATTATATATTAGTGGTCAAAATCTTTTTACCATCACAAAGTATAAAGGTTTGGATCCGGATGTACAAGGGAATGGAATTTTAGAAAGAGGTTTCGATGCCGGCAACTGGCCATCAAGCCGTGTTTTTTCTGTTGGTTTTCAATGTGAATTTTAAAAATGATTAAATTAATTGTATGAAAAAAATAATAACTATTGCATTAATTGCAGTTGTATTTATTGCAGGATGCAAAAAAGATTTAAATATTTCCAACCCCAATAATCTAACTTCAGAAAATTTCTGGCAAACGGCTGCTAATGCGCAATTAGGCGTTAATACTATTTACAGTACATTTCACAGAGAAGGATTGTCAAGATGGTTGTTTTTTATGACCATCATCCGTTCAGATGAAGGATACAGCACAAGCCCAAATCCTGACATCGTGAATAATTACGATGTGTTTCATATTACAGATTACAATAATTATCTTATCACAAGTGTTTATCAGGATGATTATATTGGAATTAATCGTGCCAACCAGGTATTAGACAATGTTCCTAATATTAATATGGATGCAACTTTAAAAGCACAACTATTAGGAGAAGCCCAATTTTTGCGTGGATTTTTTTATTTTAGTTTAGCAACACTTTATGGCAATGTTCCTATCTTATTACATACATCTGTTATTGGTGAATATCCACCTACTTCTTCGCAGGATAGTGTGTTTGCACAAGCCGAAGCTGATTTTATTGCCGCCGCCGCTGTTTTACCTGTTTCTTATGATGCTTCAAGTGTAGGCAGGGCAACAAAAGGCGCAGCTTATGCAATGCTGGGAAAAGCATATATGCAACAACACAATTATGCAATGGCTCAGCAGGCTTTGCAATGGCTTGTAGAAGGCGATGGGAAAAACATTTATACTTTAGTGCCTGATTATAGAAGCAATTTTATTGAAACATCTGAAAATAATCCTGAATCTGTTTTTGAATTTCAGAATGCTGTAAATCCTAATGATGCTTTTGATAATGACTTTGGAGACGGCGATCCAAATCACACACCGGATAAATTAAATTACGGAACTTCTATTCCTCCTTTCTTTGCACCCAGACCAATTGGTTTTACTGATGGGCAGGCACGCAGATGGCCGGTTTGGGAATATTTAAAGGAAAAAACTGTTACAGGTCAGCGCGATCCTCGTCTTGCCGCTTCTTTTTTGTATGATTCAACAGATGAAAGAGGACCGGATTATACAATAGTTTATGGCAATACCTGGACTTCGCTTGGTTATTCAAACGATCCTACCGCAGTTCCAAATAATAATGATGTTTATTTGAGAAAATTTTTAGATGATGCCACAATGGATGGAGAAGTTTTTCATTCCGGCAACAATTATCGGTATGTTCGCTATGCTGATGTGTTGTTGTTATATGCCGAAGCATTAAACGCATTAGGGCAAACTTCAAAAGCTTATCAATATGTTGACAGAGTAAGAGAAAGAGCAGGACTTGCGGCATTATCAGTTGTAATGCCAGGATTAACTCAACAACAATTTTTAAATCAGCTAAAACATGAGAGAATTACAGAATTAGTAGGCGAAGGTCACCGCTATGAAGATTTGCAAAGATGGGGCGATTTAGGTCCGCAACTTGCCTCTCGGGATGCTGGTTTTGCCAATTTCAAAGTAGGCAGAGATGAATTATTACCTATTCCTCAATTCGATCTTGATGTTAATCCTAATTTAAAACAAAATCCCGGATATTGATTTATAAAGGCATTGCTAAATAAAATGCTTATTTTTCAGTGCCTTGTTTTAAAAATCAGTTACTTAAATCATGCAATTCAAAATTTTTATATTATTATTTTTATTGGTTTCCACTATCGAATGCAGTAAAAATTCTTCTCCAAATCCGCCTCCACCGCCGGCTCAAAAAGATTCAACATTTACAAATCCACTTTTATCGAGTGGTCCGGATCCCTGGGTTATTCAAAAAGATACTAATTATTATTTTACAAATACATTCGGAAATAAGATTGCTATTTATAAAACGAGCAAGATGTCTGAATTAAAAAACACTTCTCCTATAACAATTTTTACACCACCTACTACTGGCCCTTATTCTAAAGATATTTGGGCTCCCGAAATTCATTATCTGCAAAATAAATGGTATGTTTATTTTGCTGCAGATGATGGAGACAATGCAAATCACAGAATTTATGTTTTAGAAAATGCTTCATCAGATCCATTATCCGGAACCTGGACTTTAAAAGGTAAGATTTCCGATTCAACAAATAAATGGGCTATTGATGCATCAGAATTTGATTATAACGGACAGGAATATTTAATATGGTCAGGTTGGGAAGGTGATATTAATGTGCAACAAAATATTTATATTGCTAAATTGCTAAACCCATGGACGATTGAAGGAAACAGAGTAATGATTTCAGCTCCAACTTACAATTGGGAAAAAGTTGGTTCATCACCCGGCACATTTCCCACTGTAAATGAAGGTCCTGAAGCAATTGAAAACAGTTCAGGTCAATTATTTCTTACTTTTTCTGCAAGCGGTTGCTGGACGGATGGTTATTGTTTAGGATTATTAAGTTTAAAAGTTGGCGGTGATCCATTAAATGCAGCGGACTGGACAAAAAAATCAACTCCTGTATTTGTTACAAATTCAACCAATGGCGCTTATGCTCCGGGTCATAACGGATTTTTTATATCGAGAGATGGAACACAAAACTGGATTATTTATCATGCAAATTCGTTTGCAAATCAAGGATGCGGAAATTCTCGTAATCCACGCATGCAACAATTTACATGGAATACGGATGGTTCACCAAACTTTGGAACTCCGGTTGCAATCAGTATAAAAATTACAAAACCTTCAGGCGAATATTAATCCTTTCTAAAAATTAATTTTACTACTTTATTTTTTTATTCTACTTAATTGAAGTGTAATTTTATTCAAACAATTATAGCAACAATTTTAAATTCTGATATGAAACTTAGTAAGCTGCTTATTTTCTTTTTAATTTTTGTTTTTGCAGAACCATCTGTTGCGCAAAAAAATAAAACAAGTAATCAAACTTCAACAAACAGTAATGCGCCCGGTAAGCAATGGTCAAAAGAAAAAGCAAATGCATGGTACGACGAACATAAATGGTTAACAGGTTCAGATTATATTCCCAGCACTGCAATTAATCAATTAGAAATGTGGCAGGCTTCCACTTTTGATACTGCAACTATTAATCGCGAATTAGGTTGGGCGCAAAATATTGGGTTTAATACAATGCGTGTTTTTTTGCACAGCATTGCATGGAAAGAAGATAAGGATGGATTTAAAAATCGTGTTGCCATATTTTTAAGTATTGCTAACAGGCATCACATTCAACCTTTATTTGTTTTTTTTGATGATTGTTGGAATAAAACTCCGCAAGCCGGAAAGCAACCGGAACCAAAACCAGGCATTCACAACTCAGGCTGGATGCAAGATCCGGGGCAACCGGCTTCAAATGATACTACGATTTTTCCGCAGCTTGAAAAATATGTGAAAGATGTGATGACAACTTTTGCACACGATAAACGCATTCTTCTTTGGGACTTATACAATGAACCCGGCAATTCAGATAAAAAAGATTCTTCTCTTAATCTACTAAAAAAAGTTTTTCAATGGGCACGTGCGGTAAATCCTGATCAGCCAATAACAGCAGGGCTTTGGGCTTGGGATTATGAAAAACTAAATGCTTTTCAAGAAGCAAATTCAGATGTTATTACTTATCATGATTATGAAGAAGCGCCCTGGCACGAAAGAGTAATTCAATTATTAAAAGCAACAGGTCGCCCATTAATTTGCACAGAATACATGGCACGCACAAGAAACAGCAGGTTTTTAACTATTCTCCCTTTATTAAAAAAAGAAAATGTTGGTGCGATTAACTGGGGTTTTGTTGCGGGAAAAACAAATACAATTTATGCATGGGATACACCAATGCCCGACGGAAGTGAGCCGAAAGAATGGTTTCATGATATTTTTAGAAAAGATGGAACACCTTATAAACAGGATGAAGTTGATTTGATTAAAAAGTTAAACGGCGAAACTAATGCGATGAAAAATAAAAGCTATATTGAATAAATAAAAAAGTTACGTTTTACGTAACGAAATGGTTACATATTAATTGGTTTTAAAAAATATGGCAGGCTCTGTGGATTTTTTTTTAAATTGATTGATATAAAATTTACACATCAAAAATCAATTGGTCATCTCTGCCTTCAACGGGAATTTTTCTTATAAAATTATCATAACCTTCTTCATGCTGATGATCGCTGTAAACACCGTATGCATCGATGCTATAACCAATTAACCCATCATTTGCTTCTATTAAATAAAGTATCGAAGAATCTGCAGGATCGGATTCTCCTTCAAAGCGATATGTTTTAATGATTTTTAAATCCTCCGGCTGATAACATTTTCCTTTGCCCGCCGAAAAGCCTTCAGGTGTTAAGCGAAATTCATGATCCAGCTTTTTAAGTCGTAGCTTCTCCATTATATGGCTTAGAGTATTCATTTCGGTTTTTTGATTTGCACCGGTTGCATCAGCCATTTCATCTTTTATCATTTGATTTTTTTGTTCTTCAGTTTGTTCCATAAAAATTTAATTTTAAAACTATTCCTTTAAAAATTGTACTGATAATTGGATGGTGAAATTAATAATTATTAGTATGAAAAATACAAATAAAAAAGCTTTGCTTTACAAAGCTTTGTGAAATTAATTTTCTTGCTAATAGAGCAATCTGCGTTATTCTTTTTTTCAAAAAAAAAGAAAAAATCCGAACCTCTTCAGGTTTAAATTAAATTAAAATTATTTAGTGGTTTATTGTTGCAGTTTAATCAAAAACACATTTTCGTTTTTTATAAAATTTTTGTAAGAAATAAAATACTTAACGTTACCTCTTTCAATAATCTGCGTATTATAATGAAATGAAGTTTACACAATGTTTTAAATTCTGATCACAAAATAAATTAATGAAAAAAATTATTTCGATAATTCTCTTTATAATAAGCACCGGTGTTGTAATAATTGCCTGCGAAAAAACAAGCATAGAAAAAATTTCAGGTACAAACAATAGCACATGCGATACAGCGAACATGAAATATAGCGCTGATGTTGTGCCTATTCTTGAAGCGAACTGTTACCGCTGTCATGGCAATGGCAGTAATACAGGAAGCGGTGGAATTATTTTGGAAGGATATAATAATTTAATTCCTTATGTTATTGATCAAAGATTTTATGGAAACATAACTCATGCGCCGGGTTATATTCCGATGCCGTTTGATGGTGGTAAATTATCAGATTGCGACATTAATAAAATTAAATCATGGTTAGATCATGGTGCACTTGATAATTAACTTATAAAAATTATTCATGAAAAAGATCCTCCTGCTTATTTGTTTTATTACTGCTTTTTTATTTAAAAGTTATAGCCAGTTGTATATGACACGTACGGGCTTCATTGGCTTTTATTCTAAAACACCTTTAGAAGACATTAAAGCGGAAAATCAGCAAGTGTATGCAGTAATTGATGCATCAAAAAAGAATATTGCTTTTACATTGCTGATAAAAAGTTTTGTTTTTACAAAAGAATTAATGCAAGAACATTTTAATGAAAATTATGCAGAGAGTGATAAATTTCCAAAGGCGAGTTTTAACGGCTCCTACACCGGAAATGTTGATTTATCAAAAGATGGTTTGTACAACATAACTGCAAATGGAAACCTTACTTTTCACGGCGTTACAAAAAATATTACAGAACCTGCAACGCTGGAAGTGAAGCAGGGCAGGCTTTTAGGTCATTCTCATTTCCAATTAAAACCCGAAGATTTTAATATCAGCATTCCATCGCTGGTGCGTGAAAAAATAGCAAGTGAAATGGATGTTGAAGTTAAAATTGATTGTACCGTTAAACAATAAACTTATGAATTTCAAAAAAATAATCTTTTTTATTTTTTCATTTATTTGCTTTGAACAACTATATGCGCAGGATAGCAGTTTGCTTAAAATGTTGAACGATTCTGTTCGCATACATTCAGTTACCGGTTATGTTTTCGGAACTTTTAAAGGCACTCACATCATTAATCAGCAAACAATAGAAGCGCCGGCAGGAGGAGCATTGAATCTAATTATAATGCACCGTTTTGGCCCGATAAGCGGAACATATAATTTTTTTGGATTAGATAATGCAACCATTCGCATTGGGCTTGATTATGGAATTACAAACAGGCTCGCTATTGGCATTGGAAGAAGTTCGCTGGATAAAATTTTAGATGGATATGTAAAATATAAAATTTTTCGCCAAACAGATGGCAGTACAATGCCAATAAGCTTAAGTTTTTTAGAGGTTGTTACAAATCATACCGATCGCATTGGCAAAACTTTAAGTGCAGCAGACCGCACTGCTTATGCATCTGAATTTTTAATTGCAAGAAAGTTCAATAAATTTTCTTTGCAATTAACGCCGGGTTGGTTGCATTTTAATGCGCCACCACTTACAGCAGATGCCAATGATATTTTTTCGCTTGGTTTTGGCGCAAGAGTAAAAATTACGAAACGAATGAGCATAACAGGTGAATATAATTATTTTAACACGAATGAAGTTGCATTTACCAAAGTGTACAATTCTTATGGATTAGCGTGGGAAATTGAAACCGGTGGCCATGTATTTCAATTGGTTCTTACCAATGCGCAGCACATGATTGAGCCTTACTTTATTGCGCGCACTACAAGTTCGAAAGATATTTATTTTGGTTTCAACATCACACGAAATTTTAATATTAGCAAACATGCAAAACATAGCGTTAGCGGATGGCAGAAATAAATAAATTAAAAAGATTTAGAAATTTTTTATAAGGCAACCGCATAATAAATGTTTACGTATCCATTCTAAAACACAAGTTATGCAACCATTTAAACTATTTTCTGCTGCAAAATATTTGCATTTAATTGCGGTAATATTTTTCCTGAGTTTGATTTCTGCAAACGCAACAATACACATAATAAAAGTTTCCGATTTTCAATTTTCTCCTAACCGTGTAAATGCGTTAGTTGGCGATACAATTAAATGGGTTTGGAAATCCGGTTTTCATACTACAACTTCAACCAAAGTTCCAAGAAATGCTGCCACGTGGGATGCACAAATGAATAGCAGCAGTAAAAAATTTCTGTATACAATCACAAAAAAAGGCACTTACAATTATCAATGCAATATTCATCCCACTGTTATGATGGGCACTATAGTGGTAACAACTTCGCTTTCTTCCAACGTAACTGATTTTGAAATAGGTTTAGCAAATGAAAATGCTGCCATTAATTGGCAAACCAATTCTGAGGATAACATTGCTTATTACTCATTGCAACGCAGTAATGATGAACAAAATTTTAAAGAGATTGCCCGCATTAAACCAACAGACATAATTTCTCAGAAAAAATTATATCATTTTATTGATGAAAATATTAGCAGCAATCAATATCTCTATTATATGCTTGAAACGGTTGATAAGTCAGGCAATATCCAATTATCAGATATAAAAATGTTTGCGAAGAAAATCAAACAATCTCCGTTAATAGTAAGCTTAAGTCCTAATCCAATTGAAAGACCAGCGCATTTAATGATACAGTTTAATGCAGATAAAGAAAGTACTATGCTCATTCAATTGTTTAATGAAAATGGAAAATTTGTAAAGCAAACAGAAATGGCTGCCAGCACCGGTTTAAACTATGGACATTTTATGTTAGGAGATTTGCCTTCAGAAACATATTATATTGTTTGCAGTTTGGGTTTGAAAAAAGAAAAGCAAACGATTATTGTAAAATAGTGTTTTTATTGATGAGTTAAAATTGAAAAAACAATTTCAAAAAATACAATGTTAAGACTAAATTATAACTCCTTAAATTTTTCGGTGATCTTATTACAAAAATCTGATTGAATCATTTTTATTGCCAGTTCAATCATGTTTTTAAAAGCTCTGTCGTTGCTTATTCCATGACCAATAATTACAGGTTTTGCAACACCTAAAACCGGAGTGCCGCCGTAATTTTCGTAATGAAAACGGTGCAGATAATCGTCTTCATGCAAATTGCGATGAACAGCAATATCATAAACAGATTCGGCCATTTTTAAAACAATGTTTCCTGTAAAACCATCGCAAACAATTACATCAGCTTTATCAGCGAAAATATCTCTCCCTTCCACATTGCCAATAAAATTAATATTCGTATTTTCTTTCAATAACGGATACGTTGCCTGTAACAGTAAATTGCCTTTGCCTTCTTCTTCGCCAACATTTAATAAACCAACGCGCGGCTTATCAATGTTCAAAATATTTTCGGCGTATAAGCTACCAAGAATTGCAAATTGATTTAGCTGTTCGGGTTTGCAATCGGCATTCAATCCAACATCTAAAAGCAAACCGGTTTCGCCATTTAATTTTGGGATGATAGTTGCAATAGTTGGTCGCAAAATATTTTTTATTGCTTTAATTGTAAACATAGTTGCAACCAGCATTGCGCCTGTATTTCCGGCGCTAATAAATGCATCTATTTTTCCGGTGGATAATAAATGAAAGCCAATTGAAATAGATGATTTTGGTTTTTCTTTTAAAGCTTTTGTGGGATGTTCATGATAACCGATTACTTCTGGGGAATGAACAATTTTTATGTGTTTACCTTCTAAAAAAAATTGTTGTAATAATGGCTGAATTTCTGCTTCGTTACCTATGCAAAAAAAATTTGCTGTATTAATATTGGTTGAAAGATAAAGATATAAACCTTTCACCGTTTCAAGCGGCGCAAAGTCTCCGCCCATCATGTCTAATCCAATATTCATTACAGCAAGCTATGATATTTAGTAAGAAAAATTATGCTTTTATTGGCGCTTTTTCAGCAACCAATTTTCCTTTGTAATATAATTTTCCTTCACTAACATGTGCACGATGGCGCACATGCATTTCGCCTGTTGTTGTGTCTCTGCTTAAAGTAATTTCCTGCGCTTTATAATGTGTTCTGCGCTTTGCGCTGCGTTGCTGCGAGTGTCTGCGTTTTGGATTTGGCATAACTTATTTTTATAATTAAAAAATTTATTGTAAATCTTTAAACTGGTCTAATCCTTTCCAAACTGAATTAGCGGTTTTTGATGCTTCAGCTTCCATTTGTTTTAATTTTTCTAAGACTTCATTGTTGCATTGCGGTCCGCCAATTTCATCTTCACTGCAACTTTTTTGCATCGGAATACTAAGGTTAATAAATTCATAAATCCAATCAGCCAAATGCAAATGACTTTCACCTTTACTGATGTAATAAATATCAGGATCTTCTTCCTGCTCATTCATCTGTCCGGGCTCATCAACCATTTTTACAATCAGATTAAATTCATCCCAAAGCCGCAGTGTGAGCGGGTTTCCGCATCTGTCGCAAACTACATCAACTTTTCCGTCAACATCAAATTTCAGCATTATAAAGCCGGATGTTTTATCAAGCTGCAGTTTTATGCTAACATTGCAATTCGTAAAATCCTGCTCGCCATAAGGTGCAAAGAACTTATCTTTTATCTGGTAATCGAATGTGTGAATACCGGGTTTAAGACCTACAAACGCAATTTCAAACTCTCTCCGGTTAGGCATAAGTCCCGAATTTTAAAGCTGGCAAAGGTAATAAAAAGCTGTTAACCTTCAAAAATGAAATTGATTTTTATCACTTAACATTTAAACAGAGCAAGTATGTTTGTGTTAAGTATGAAACGAAATAAATTAGCAAGGCTTTTTATTAGCATTGGAATTTTATTTTTGATTGCGGTTGTTATTAAAATTATTTCTTTTTTTAGCGCATGGATTGAAGCGAATTATTCAACAAATTTTTATCCGAAAATTGGTTTTTTTCTTCGCTCAATTACCGGATGGATTCCTTTTAGCATTGGTGATATTTTTTATGGTTTAATTGCAATTTGGCTGATAATTAAATTGATAAAATTTATCAGAAATATTTTTCAAAAAAAAATTTCGTGGCAAAGTTTTTTGTTTGGAATTGGAAAAATTATTCAATTCTGTTTATGGATTTATATCGTATTTAATTTATTGTGGGGATTAAATTATGACAGATTGGGCATCGCTTATCAATTGCAATTACAACCCGGTGTATACACAACAGAAGATTTAAAAAATGTTACAGATTCATTGCTTATAAAAGTAAATTTTTATCGAAAAAAATTAGGCGATTCAACAATTCAATATCCATCTTATCAACAAATTTTTAGTGAAACAATTAATGCATATAAAATTGTAAACAACAATTTCTCTTTTCTTAATTATCAGCAAAGAAATATTAAGCCTTCGCTGTATGGCAAGCTGGGCAACTATTTGGGCTTTCTCGGTTATTACAATCCTTTCACTGGTGAAGCACAGGTAAATGTTACAACTCCGCCATTTACCATTCCTTACACATGCTGTCACGAAGTGGCGCACCAATTAGGTTACGGTACGGAAGATGAAGCAAATTTTGTAGGATATCTTGTTGCAAAATCATCAAGCGATCCGCTGTTTCATTACTCTGTTTATTTTGATTTATTTAATTATGCAAATGGAACTTTATTTTACAAAGACAGCTCTGCTGCCAGAAAAAATTATCGTTTATTGGATACACTTGTACGCAGAGATGAAATGCTAAATCGTAATTTTTATCTGCAATATAAAAATCCGTTCGAGCCAATTATCACAGCAATTTATGGAAGCTATTTAAAAGCGAATCGTCAGCCAAAAGGAATGGAAACTTACAACGAAGTTGTTGCATGGCTAATTGCATATCAAAAAAAATATGGAATAATTTGATTTGATGATTTGATGATTTGGAGATTTGAAAATGAAAGAAATTTGATCATTTCAAACTATTTTATGATTACCGTTCCTAAATTTTTAGTTAGTTGGATTTCTATTTCTTTTAATTGTTTATGTATTTCAATTAAGCGCATTTGTTCGTTGAGTGTTTTTGCTTTTTCCATATCGCGCTGATTTTGCTCGAACATTTTTTTTATTTTCTTCAGCTTAAAATAATTAAGGCTTAACAAAACATCCTGCCGGCTAACATCGCGATTTAAAATATTCATGTTTTCCATTACTTCATCCCAACGCTGACTTAGTTCATAAGGGAACATCGTAATGCTTACAACGAGATTTCTTATTTTCTCATCTTCATGATAAAGTAACGTTTTTACAGTTGGCTCAAAGCCTTGCTGATACTGTGTTTTATAAACTTCAAATACATGTTCAAGTTCAAGATTTTCAAAGTTAAATTGTTCAAGCTCTTCAAAAATATATGCTGCAACTGTTGTGTCTTCATTCCAATTATTCAGTCCGTACTCAAGCAAAACACGCAGCATATTTCGTTCCTGCAACTCATCTGCATTAATAAATAATTCTGTTTCATTATAAGTTGTTTGTTCGCCAACATTTTTTTCAAAAGGCAATTTTTTTTCTTCCTTAACTACATAGTCGCGTTTATATTTATTAACCAAATTTGTTAAACCGGCTTCATCAATTTTTAAAGCAGCAGAACATTGTTTAATGTATTCCTGCTGCTTTGTAAAATCTTCTGCTTTATTTATTTTACTTAATGTTTCGGCAATTTGATTAACCACTTCATTTTTTTGGTTCACATCACTTTCTGCTTCTTTCAACAAAACTTCCAACTGAAATAAAATAAAATCTTTTTTATTCGCAGCAATAAATTCTTTAAAAGCAGTTACACCAATTTTATTTACATAACTATCCGGGTCTTCATTGTCAGGAATCAAAACCAATTTAACATTCAAACTTTCTTCCAAAGCCATATCTAATCCGCGCAGCGCAGCCTTTACTCCGGCTGCATCTCCGTCGTAAATTATGGTAAGATTATTTGTATATTTTTTGATGATGCGAAGCTGCTCTGCAGTTAACGAAGTTCCTCCACTTGCAACAACATTTTCAATTCCGGATTGATGCAAACTGATCACATCAGTATAACCTTCCACCAAAAAGCATTCATTATTTTTATCAATTGCCTGGCGCGCAAAATAAGAGCCATACAAAATTTTACTCTTGCTATAAATTTCATTTTCGGGCGTGTTAATATATTTCGGTGCTTTATCGTTATTAGCAATTATCCTTGCGCCGAAGCCAATAATTTTTCCTGTGTTATTGTGAATAGGAAAAATAATTCTGCTGCGATAATTATCAATTAACTCATCATTTCTTGAAACAACCAATCCGCTTTTAATTAATAAATCTTTATTGAATTGATTGTCCAGCGCAGCTTTCGCAAAATTATTTTTGCTTGGCGGATTATAACCCAACTGAAATTTTTGTATGACGTTTTCGCGAAAACTTCTTTGTATTAAATAAGTTAATGCGTTTGCTTGTCCGTCTTCTGTTTCAAACAATTGCTGCGTAAAAAATTTTTGCGCAAAGCTGTTGATGATGTGCAAACTTTCTGCCGCTAATTGCTGCTGTTTAATTTCAGCATTAATTTCTGTTTCTTCAATTTCAATATTGTAGCGGTTTGCAAGCCACCGCAGCGCTTCGGCATAACTATATTTTTCGTGCTCCATTAAAAATGTAATGGAATTGCCGCTTTTGCCGCAACCGAAACATTTGTAAATTTCTTTGCTTGGCGAAACCGTGAACGAAGGCGTTCTTTCGTTGTGAAAAGGACAAAGTCCTAAATAATTTGCACCACGTTTTTTTAGTTTTACAAATTCGCCAACTACATCGAGAATATCAATGCGATTAGTAATTTGTTGTATGGTTTGCGGAGAAATCAATTTTTAATAGAAAATTCAAAAGTAAAAATTCAAACGGAAATTAAATTATTGATTTTTCTGATGTAGAAATTAAATAATTACATTTAAGCATTACTATTATGAAATTAAAATTTAAAAAAATTGGTGTTTATTTAATGGCAATCTTTTATGTTTTTGCTGGCGTGAATCATTTTTTGCATCCGGAATTTTATCTGCAAATTATTCCACCATATTTTCCTGCGCATGAAACACTAAATAAACTTGCGGGCATTGCAGAAATTTCCGGCGGAGTATTACTTATTTTTCCTGGCACACGCAACTTTGCTGCATGGCAAATAATTTTAATGCTGCTGATTTTTTTTACAGTGCATATTTATATGATTCAAAAAGCGCCGATGCAATTAGGTTCTTTAACTGTTACACCATTTATTGCATGGCTTAGAATTCCGCTGCAGTTTATATTAATTTTTTGGGCATACAATTATACGAGTTCTAAAAAGTTGCATAGAATTGTTGCAGTACAAGAGTGCGACGCAACCAAAGCCACATAAGGGTTTCAGCAGTTTGATACAAAAATATTTTTTAAAAATGATACAAGATGAACATAAAAAAACTGTTATTTATTTTATTTTTTCCTGCTACAAGCTTTGCACAAAAAGATAGCGGAAACTTTTTTATATCGTTCGACAGCACAAAAATTTATTACGAAGTAAAAGGAAATGGTGAAGCGGTTTTGCTGGTGCACGGATTTATTGTAAATGGCGAATCGTGGAAAAAAACTTCTTTGTATAACGACTTGTTGAATGCAGGATTTAAAGTGATAACACTCGATATGCGCGGCAATGGAAAATCGGATAAACCGCACAACGCAGAAGCTTACGCGAACGACGCAGAGGCAAGAGATATCATGGGTTTGATAAGTTTGTTGAGAATAAAAAAATATAGTGTAATTGGATATTCGCGCGGCTCAATTATTACTTCGCGTTTGCTTGTTTTAGATAGTCGCGTGAACAAAGCCGTGATGGGCGGAATGGGCGCAGATTTTACAAATCCGAATTGGCCGCGAAGACAAATGTTTTATCGTGCATTAATTGGCGACTCGGTTAAAGAGTTGGAAGGCATGGTAAAATATGTGCAATCATCGGGGCTCGATCAACTCGCATTGGCATATCTTCAAAAAGAGCAACCTTCAACAAGCAAGGAAGAATTATCAAAATTAACAAAACCTGTTTTGATTATTTGCGGCACTGAAGATACAGATAATGGCTCGGCAAAAGAATTAGCGCAATTAATTCCGAATGCAGATTTTGCGCAGGTTCCCGGCGATCATAATCATGCTGCGGGCACAAAAGAATTTTCTGATAAAGTGATTTTGTTTTTAAAATATTGAAGTGATCTGTGCTTTATTGAAACTAAAATTTTCTTTTGCAAACATAAAAACGTAGCTTTGAAGTTATGACTATTGAATTAATTGCAAAGTTTACAGAAGCAGAAAACATACCTGCAAATAAATCAATGAAAATTGATTTTAAGAAAAGAAATTCTATTTTGGGGCAAATTATTAAAGCAAATGATTATGCCGATCTAAAATCTAAAAACTTCTGGCGCATAGTGCCAGCACCGCTTTTGGACGAATGGAAAAAAACAAAAAACATTAATCTCGCCAAAATTTATAACGGCACTGAGTTTACCAAATTATCGTTGGTAGCAAATAAAGAATTAACCACTTAAAATTTTTTATTTATTATTTTTTTTGAGCCGGGCTGTTGAATTACTGTTCGGCTTTTGTTGCGTCGCACACTTATACGCCTTGTTCAATGTGCAGCAACTAAAAGTTAAAAGTCAAAATTAAAAGTCAAAAAAAATTAAGAGCTGCGAATTTTTGAATTTTTAATTTTGAATTTTTAATTTGTTTATAAATGAAAATATTTCTTCGCATTCTTCAATATTTTTATTGCATTTATGCGTTGCTTTTATTTATTATTTTAATGTTTATTGTACTACCTTTTGTTTTAATTTTTGCATTGTTTGGAAAAATAAAAGGCGGAAATCTTACTTATAAAATTTGCAATGTATGGGGAGTAATTTGGTACACTTTAATTGGCATCCGCCACAAAGAAATTTATGAAGCGCCGCACAATACAAATAAACAATATATTTTTTTAGCCAACCATATTTCTTATATGGATATTCCCGCTGTTGTGCGCTGTATGCACCAGCCAGTACGGGTTTTGGGCAAATATGAAATGGTAAAATACCCGCTTTTCGGATTAATTTACAGAATGGCTGTTGTAATTGTTGATAGAAGAAATGCAGAACTTCGGGCACGAAGTGTGCGAGCTTTGAAAAGTGCATTGAAACAAGGAATTTCCATTTTTATTTTTCCTGAAGGAACATTTAATGAAACCGAAAAACCATTAAAAGAATTTTATGACGGTGCTTTTAGAATAGCAGTTGAAACACAAACCCCAATTAAACCATTATTATTTTTAGACACGCACGAACGCATGCATTATCGTGGCTTCTTTGAATTAACGCCGGGTTTAAGCAGAATCGTTTTTATGAAAGAAATTTCAGTTGCAGAATATTCGTTAAAAAACATTTCTTTATTAAAGCAAAAAATTTTTACTATTATGGAAGATGGTTTAAAAAAATATAAGCCACAACTGTTTAATGAAATTGAAAGAAGTAAGCATGAGTGAAAAAGACAATCCGGAATTATTTGTAAAAACTTCGTCAAAAGAAGTTTTCGCTGAAATCATCATTCCATTATTTCTTCCCAAAAATTATACGTGGAGCGTACCCGAACATTTGCAAGCTGCAATTGCACCTGGCATTCGTGTTGAAGTTTCTTTAAAAAATAAAAAATATACGGGAATTGTAAAACAGATTTTCAACACAAAGCCACAAGCATTTGAGCCAAAACCTGTGTTGAATATTTTGGATAATGAACCTTTAATTTATCTACAGCAAATGCAGTTGTGGCAATGGATTGCGAATTATTACATGTGCACCGAAGGTGAAGTAATGCAGGCTGCAATTCCATCGAATTTAAAATTATCGAGCGAAAGTATTTTGATCTGGAATGAAGAAAGAAATGCAGATTTTAGTGATTTGGATGACGAAGGATTTTTAGTTGCTGAAGCATTAAGCATAAAAAAAGAATTACGCCTAAGCGAAGTGCAGCAAATACTCGATGCATCGCATGTTTATCCCGTTATCAAAAGATTAATTGAAAAAAATGTTTGTTTAATTTGGGAAGAACTCAAACAAAAATATAAAGACAAAACAGAAATATATATCACGCTTCATCCGCAATTTCACATTGAAAAAAATTTAGAAGAATTGCTGAACAATTGGAGCAAAGCGCCAAAGCAAATGGAGCTGCTTCTCTCTTATCTTCATTTAATAAAAACTGTGGGTGAAGTAACGCAAACCGAATTATTAAAAAAATCTTCTGCAACAACCGCGCAATTAAAAGCATTGATTGATAAAAATATTTTAATCGCTGAAAAAAGAGCAACTGACAGAGTTCGTTCTTTGCCAAAAGATGTAATTATTGATTTCGAATTATCATTTGCGCAACAACAAGCTGCAGAAGAAATTCTAAATGTTTTCAATGAAAAACAAGTTTGTTTATTGCACGGGATTACGTCCAGCGGCAAAACGCAGATCTATGTAAAATTAATTGAACAGTTTATTCAGCAAGGCAAACAGGTTTTATACATGCTGCCCGAAATTGCTTTAACAGCGCAGATCATACGCAGATTACAAAAACATTTTGGCGGACATATTGCAATTTATCATTCCAAATTTAACGCAAATGAAAGGGTAGAAATCTGGAACAAAATAAAAAATGAAGAGATAAAAATTGTGCTTGGTGCGCGCTCATCTTTATTTCTTCCTTTCAAAAATTTAGGGTTAATAATTGCAGATGAAGAGCACGATGCATCTTATAAACAACAGGAACCTGCGCCGCGTTACCATGCAAGAGATGCTGCTATTTATTATGCTTCCTTATTTAATGCAAAAGTTCTATTAGGGAGCGCAACGCCATCCATCGAAAGTTATTATAACTGCAAAATAAATAAATATGGTTTAGTTATTTTATCGGAACGTTTTGGTAAAATGGAAATGCCCGAAATAAAAATTATTGACACAAAAAAAGTTCTTTCAAAAACAAAAGATAAAATTATTTTAACGCAGCAATTAAAAGAAGCAATTGAAAAATCTTTGTCAAATAACAAGCAAATAATTTTATTTCAGAACAGAAGAGGTTATTCGCCGTATTTTATTTGCGGCGTTTGCGGCTGGATTCCGCAATGCAAAAATTGCGATGTAACGCTCACTTTTCATAAAGCAAAAAATAAATTAGTTTGTCATTATTGCGGAACAAATTATCCTATCATTAATACTTGCGCGGCTTGCGGCAGTCATAATTTTTTTCAGAAAAATTTTGGAACAGAAAAAATTGAAGAGATGATAGCAGAAGAATTTTCTTCTGCAAAAATTGCACGAATGGATTATGACAGTGTTAAAGGAAAAAATGATCATGATGCATTGATAAAATTATTCGAACAACAACGAATTGATATTTTAGTTGGAACGCAAATGGTTGTGAAAGGTTTGGATTTTGATCATGTAAATCTTGTTGGCATTTTAGATGCGGACGGCATTTTAAATTTCACCGATTTTCGTGTGAATGAACGCGCTTTCCAATTGATGGAACAAGTGAGCGGCAGAGCGGGAAGAAAAAATGATCGAGGCGAAGTATTGATCCAGGTGAGCAACACGCTTCATCCTGTTTTGCAATTTGTGGAGCAGCATAATTATGAATTATTGTATGAATTTGAAATTGCAAATCGAAGGCAATTTTTTTATCCGCCGTTTTCAAGGCTCATTCAAATTACTTTAAAGCATAAAGAAAATCATATCGCCGAAGAAGCTGCAAACATAATGGTGGCTGGGCTTTGCGCAAATTTTGCAAAAAATATTACTGGTCCGGCAGAGCCCGTTGTAAACAGAATCCGTAATCAATATCTGTGGGAAATTTTACTCAAGCTTCCAAAAGATTTGTTCACAATTAACCAATGTAAAAAAGAAATCTTTCAGCAAATTATAATTCTTCAATCAAATAAAAGATATAAATCTGTAAGTACTTTTCCGGATGTTGATCCTGTATAAATGAAGGAAATATTTATTGAACAATAACATTTGCAACCATCATGCTATGAAATTTACAATGATAAGGATAAGTGCCTGTTTTAGTAAAAGTAATGCTGTAAGTAGCTCCTTTAACAAGGTCGCCACTGGTAAAACTGCCATCATCTGCGGTAACTGTATGTGTAGTGTTATCGTTATTCGTCCAGATAACAGTTGTTCCTGCAGGCACTTTGAGGCTTGATGAACTGAATGCAAAATTTGCAATGGTTACTTTGTTGCCGGTGGTTGTATCAGTAGGATTATTTCCACTTTTGCTGCATGCATAAAAACAAATAGCGATTAAAATCAACAATAAAAAACTGATAGAAGCATATTTTCTTTTCATAATAAAATAATTTCTATTGAATACGCATAGTGCATGTGGTGGTTGCTTATAAAAAAATATTTTAACACAAACTTTATTTTGCTAAATGTGAATTTGTAAATGATAAATCATTAAGAGAAGAATTATGAATAACGGCTCTTATAAAATTTTTAATCGTTTAATTAACTGTTCATTATTTGCTATAAAATTATTTCTTAAAATCTCATTTAAATTACTGAATTAAACCTATGTTTTTTGAATGATTGATAGCTTCTTCACTATGCTCAAAAAGGCAACATGAAATGCCGGCTTCTTCTAATTTTTGCAAGAGATGCAAAACGTTTTGTTTATTTTTTTTACGAACATCGCGAATATAAACTGCACGTATTCTTCCCGGAAAATGTTCTGCAATTGAAGTATATATTTCTGCATCATGTTGCGAGCTATCTCCTAATAAAATAAATTTTTGCGTGGGAAATGTTTCAAGCAAACGCACGATACGAGCGAATTTCGTGGCATGTTTATTTTGACCGGTTTTAATTATTTCACTAAAAAGTTTTAGCTGGCTTAATAAAAACACGCCTCTTGGCAAAGCATTTACAGCAGTAAATTCTACTAAATAATCATACAAATTCCATTCACTGCTTGAAACATAAAAAAATGGATTAGGCTCATCTTCATTGGTTTGTGCTTTTGCTAAAAGTTGATAATGCTTTACAACGCCTTCAAAAGGTTTTCTGCTGCGCGCATTGTTTGTAAATAAAACAAATAATCGTTTGCGGAGATTGGATGAATGAGAAATAAGAAATGTATCATCAATATCAGAAATAAATCCATATTGTGTAACATGCGGAATAAATATTGAACCAGCACCGGTTGTAATTATTTTATCGTTTACGGTTACAAGTTCAACCTCAATTTCGCGCCAGCCAAATTCAAGTTTTCTTTTTGATTCCCATTCCAGCGTAAAATAGCCATCGGTATTTGTAGTGGTTTTATAAATATCGCCTTCCCAGCGCAACTGAACCATAGCGCCGGATACAGGTTTCACAATAAATAAACGCAGCAGCGAAAATAAATTTATTAAAAAAAAATTTGAAAATCTTTTTCTTTCAACCGGTGCAAGCGAAAGCACATGTCCGAATATTATTAATTTTTGTGCATATCCGTAACCATTGTAAAGTTTTACAGTTAAGGTATTGGTAAGCCTAAACCTTCGCATTAAATTCTGTTTCCATTTTAAACTTATGGGTTCGGATTTCTTAATCGTAGCAGTACTTTTAGTAGTTTGCATGTCAAAAATTTTATACACTGTTTTATAAAGATGCATAAAATGGAACAATCGAAATTATTATTTGTTATTAATCCTGTTTCGGGTGGCGAAGAAAAAATTAATTGGGAAAATGATATTAAAGATTACTATAAAAATACTTCAGCGAAAATTGAAATGCATATTTTGAACGGAGAAAATGATGCACCTTCTTTAAAGCAACACATTACTGCTTTTAAGCCTGATAAAGTTGTTGCAGTTGGCGGAGATGGAACTGTGAAATTAGTCGGCGGCTTGTTGTTAAATACTTCTATTCCATTGGGTATTATTGCTGCAGGCTCTGCAAACGGAATGGCAAAAGAATTGAATTTGCCTTCAAAATTAAGTGAAGCATTAAATATTATTAATACCGGAATTATAAAAAAGATTGATGTGATTTGCATTGATGAAAAAGATTTTTCTTTTCATTTAAGCGATATGGGATTGAATGCTTTGCTGATAAAGTATTATCAAAAAAATAATGAACATGGTAAATTAGGTTATGCCAGAGCTATATTTAAAGCGCTTTGGCGCAAACAATTAATGAACGTTGAACTTCAATATGGTAGTGCAAAATTGAATCGAAATGCATATATGGTTGTAATCGCCAATGCGCGCACCTACGGTACCGGAGCAGTTATAAACCCTGATGGAAATTTATTTGACGGAAAATTTGAAGTGATTATTGTGAAAAGTATTTCATTATTAGAATTGTTTAAAATGCTTATTTCTCATAAAGAATTCGACAGTAAAAAAACAGAAATTATTCAAACAGAAGAAATCAGCATTACTGCGCATCGCAAAGCATATTTTCAAATAGATGGTGAATATCGCGGCAGAATAAAAACTGTAAAAGCTAAAATTTTAAAATCTGCATTAGGCATATTATTACCAAAATAAATTATTCATTTATTTATTTCTTATAAAAATTCTACTTAATTATTGATGGAAATTTTTTAAAGAACTCGTAAAGAAATGCGATTAAATTATGAAAAAAAACAAATTATTGCAGCAGCTTACATTAAAAACAATACTAATTATTTGCCTGTTTATTTGCTGCATTATTTTGTTCAGCTACATTGCCGATGAAGCAGTTTATGAACGGGAAGATGTGTTTGATGCAAACATAATAACTTTTGTTACTTCGCATTCAACAAATGCACTTATTAAAATTATGCGGGTGTTTACTTTTTTTGGTTCCACCAAATTTCTGCTTCCCGTTTATATTATTATTGTAATTTATTTTCTTATCAAAAAAAAATATCGGTACAGCATTGCAATAACAACTATTGCATTAGGCGGAACAGCATTAATGCAGCTATTCAAACTTTTTTTTCACAGAAAGCGGCCGGAGCTTTCGCTGATTAAAGCACTTAAAACCTATAGCTTTCCGAGTGGCCACGCTTTTTCGTCGCTGATTTTTTGCAGCATTTTAATTTATTTACTTTGGCAAAAAAATTTAGCGCCAATATGGAAATGGCTTTCAGCAACTATCTTATTCTTTTTTTCGTTGATGATTGGAATAAGCAGAATTGTTCTTGAAGCACATTTTGCAACAGATGTAATTGCGGGTTACTGTCTTGCCATTGCGTGGCTAATTTTATCTTTCTGGGTGTTGAGAAATTATATAAATTCAAATAAAAAAATTATGGTTTAATTGAGAAAGAAACTAATGTTTTTTTGGTGATTAATTTTAATATTTATTTCAATCTTTTATATTTTATATTTTACATTTTGCATTTTAAAGAAGGTCTTAATCTCAGTTTGCTTTTATTAAATATATTTTGCCCTTTATCAATTCCTTTGCGAATTTGTTTTTGTCGCTCAACCGGAATAAGAAGTGTTTCTTTACACTCAATGCTACAACAACCTTCATATTTTACTGCACATTCATGGCACTGAATAAATAATAAATGACAACCATTGTTTTTGCAGTTTGTGTGTGTATCACAAGGTTTTGCGCATTGATGGCATGTTGCAATTACATCTTGTGTAATTCGTTCGCCCAGCCTTTCATCGAACACAAAATTTTTGCCGATGAAGTTGCTTTTTAAATTTTTTTCTTTTATTTCTTTTGCATAATTGATAATGCCGCCTTCTAAATGAAAAACGTTTCTAAAACCTTTGTGCAACATAAATGCGCTGGCTTTTTCGCAGCGTATGCCGCCGGTGCAATACATAATAATATTTTTATCTTTTTTATTTTGCAGCATGTCAACAGCCATTGGTAGTTGTTCGCGAAAAGTATCAGACGGTACAGGAACTGCATTTTCAAAATGACCCACTTCGTATTCGTAATGATTGCGCATGTCAACAATAACGGTGGAAGAATCGTTCATTAATTCGTTCAGTTGTTCAGCATTTACATATTTTCCTTTTTTACTCATATTAAATTGAGGATCGGTAATGCCATCAGCAACTATTTTATTGCGCAATTTTATTTTTAAAACCCAAAACGATTTGCCATCATCATCTACTGCAATGTTCAACCGAATTTCGTTTAATGATTCAATTGAATAAAGAAAATTTTTCATTAATTCAAAATTGCTTTTGGGTACACTGATCTGTGCATTGATGCCTTCGGCGGCAATATAAATTCTGCCAAATACTTTTAAATTGTATAAGTGCTTATACAAATAATCGCGGAATTGTTGCGGATCGGGAATGCTAAAATAATTGTAAAAGCTAAGCGTAGTGCGAGGTTCCGCTTCTTCAAAAAGTTGCTTTTTTAATTCTTTTGATGAAACCCGGTTATGTAAAACTGCCATGAATAAAAAATAATTAAATTCAAAATTAAAAAGTAAAAATTAAAAAACAGTGACTTCTTTTTTTTTCTTTAACTGTTAAATATTGAACAAAGCGTACAAGAGTGCGACGCAAGAAAAGATGATAGCAGTAATATAGCTTAGTACAAAAATTTTTGAATAACCCACACAATTCTTCGAGAAATAATTTCAGTGTGTTTATTCAAAATCAGGATAAAGCAAATATTTTTTACGTATTTTTTTGAATGTATCGAGTTTTGGTTGCCAGCTTTCGCGAATTTCTTTTTCCGATTTTCCTTCAATTATTTGTAGCATTAATTCATCATTTCCTGAAAGTTTATTAAAGAAATAATTTTTGGGATTGTTAGATTTTGGCTTGATAAAAAAACTGTCTTTATCAGGAAATAATTTATATGCATTTAATAACCATTGTAGTTCTATTTTATTTGATGGAGTTTCATTCGAAATATTCCATCCGTAACAAATTTGATCTTTAAACTTTGGATCTTTTGCGCCTTCCGTGCTGTGCGGAATAAATTTGTACAAACTATCCGGCAATTTTGGATGACCAAATATTTCGAAAGGTTTTTCAGTGCCACGACCTTCACTGATAATTGTTCCTTCAAAAAAACAGGTTGACGGATACCAATATACAGAACTCACGAAAGGTAGATTGGGCGAGGGTTTCACAGGTAAGACATATTTATTTTTATGCGTATAATTGGCGCATTTTATCACCACAAAATGGATTGGCGTATCTGCAGTTGCTTTTGCAGTTCGATAATAATTGTAACGCTCATTTGCTTTTTTCGATAACCAGTTTTCGCCAGCAATCATCATTGCATATTCGCCAATCGTCATTCCGTAAACAACGGGCACGGGCTGCATACCAACAAAACTTTTGTAGGCAGTATCGAGCACAGGTCCGTCAACATAAAAACCATTAGGGTTTGGACGGTCCAAGATAAATAATGGCTTACTATTTTCTACCGCAGCTTCAATAAAATTTTGCAAGGAAGAAATATAAGTATAAAAACGAACGCCTACATCCTGAATATCGAAAATGAGAATATCAACGTCATTCAAATCTTCAACCGATGGTTTTAATTTTTTTCCATACAATGAAATAACTTTTATGCCGGTTTGTTTATCAATGTAACTTTCTACGCTTTCACCTGCATCGACTGCGCCTCGAAAACCATGTTCCGGACTGAATATTTTTACAATATTTACACCAAGTTTTTGTAAAGTATCAACAAGATGCGTGTTGCCGATAACAGAGGTTTGATTTGCAAAAACAGCAACTTTTTTATTTTTTAAATAAGGAAGATAAACCTGAATACGGTAAGCACCGGGAATAATTTGGTTTGAAGTTTGTTGTTTATTATTTGCAGTTGTTTGCGCATTGATTAAAAAAGTATGACATAAAAGAATAAACAGGATAAATTTTTTCATGCTGTGAATGTAGCAAGAAAGCATGTAAAAATAATTGCTGTATAGTTTGATAAACGTAATATTGCTCAATAAAAATATGCAGTACAAGAGTGCGACGCAACGAAGTTGAACAATGTTATAACGCTGGTTACAAAATAAAAAAAATTAAATGCAACAGGTAAAAAAAGGTGATAAAGTTAAAGTAAATTATATTGGTAAATTAACGGATGGAACTATTTTTGACAGCAGTGAAAGCCGCAGCCCCCTTGAGTTTGAGGTAGGCAGCGGTATGGTGATTGCCGGCTTTGATAATGCTGTTTTAGGTATGACCGTTGGTGAAAAGAAAACTATTGAAATTCCGGTTGAAGAAGCTTATGGACCAAGCCAGGAAGAAATGTTTATGGAATTTCCCATCAACCAGTTTCCGCAGGATATGAAGCCTGAAGTTGGAATGAATTTGAATATGAGCAATGAGCAGGGGCAAACTTTTCCTGTAGTTATTTCAGAAGTAAAAGATGATTTTGTAATACTTGATGCAAATCATCCACTTGCTGATGAAGACTTGATTTTTGATATTGAGCTTATTGAAATTGTAGGCAGCAAGCCACTGATAATTATGCCGTAAAAAATTTGGATTTTTAATTGTTCCAAAATTTTATATTGGATTTTTAAACTTAGGAAACTGCATTCAAATTAAACAACCAAAAATTGCCAGGGAAACCTAAGGCGATTCTTTTTATATTTTAATGGCTTTGAGTTTTATCCTTACTTATTTATTAGTTCCGCACGAATAAATTTTATTGAATTAAACATTTTTTTTTCACTTTATTGATTTCTCTATTCTCAAAATTCAATTCCCAAAAATTTTGTTTTGCAAATTCTTATATTTATATGCACCAAAATTCTATCAAAAATGAAACCATATAATAAGCTGGCAAGTTTTATTGCAATTATATTTTGTTCAATTAGTTTATTTGCAAATGCGCAGTTTAGAATTGTTGGCTATTTAAATACATGGGATGATTTTCCAAACAACATCAATCAGGTTAACCTAACTAAAATTACGCATCTCAATATTGCATTTGCAAACCCTGATGCAGCGGGCAATTTAACAACATTCAGCGACATTTCAACCGTTGTTGATTCTGCTCATGCGCATCATATAAAAGTAAGCATGTCTTTAGGCGGCGGAGATTTAAATGGCACAAAAAAGAATTGGCAAAATCTTACAAGAACATCGAACGTAAAAAGTTTTTGCAATAAAATTTTAAAATATCTGCAATCAAATAATTTAGATGGAGTTGATATTGATTTGGAAGGAAATATCATCGGCGATAATTATGCAAACTTTATTGAAACCTTATCAAACAAATTAAAGCCGCAAAATAAAATTGTTACTGCTGCAGTTGCAACATGGTTTGCAAATCATATTCCCGCATCTTCATTTGCTTATTTCGATTTTGTAAATATTATGTCGTATGATGCAACCGGACCATGGAATCCAAATCATGCGGGACCTTCGGCACCTTACTCAATGGCAGTAAATGACATAATTTTTTGGAGCAGGAAAGGACTCGCTCAAAACAAGATGAGTCTTGGTGTCCCGTTTTATGGCTGGGGATTTTATAATAAATTTTCGCAGAATGAATATGCGTTTCGCGAGCTTGTTACAACATATCCGGGCGCCGCAAATGCAGACCAGATAAGTGATACAATTTATTACAACGGCATTCCGACTATTAAAAAGAAAACAAGACTTGCAATTGATAAAGCAAGTGGGATTATGATTTGGCAATTAACTGAAGACGCAAGCGGAAATAAATCTTTGCTTAATGCAATTTATGAAACAATTTATGGCGCAAGAGGAGAAAAGGCAAATGTGCAAAATTCAAACTGATATTATGAAACTAAAATGTTTATTAGGCTATTTTCTACTATTTAATTTTGCAGCTTGCAATTATAGCAAAAAACCAAGTAATTTTGCCGGCACGCTAACACAGGCAACCGATACAACGAACGCAAAACCGAGCGACTATAAAATTGATACATCAAAACAAAATACTTTGTTGGTTAAAACAGATACACTACTTACAGTAGATTTAAATAATAATAAAGGCAGCGTTCGTGCATATTTAAACGGCGTCGGAAAGTATGTTATAATTATTGTTCCCGTTAAAAGCAGTGATAGCATTAAAGCGGAAATAATACCGGAAAATGATACTGCCAACATACGTTTTAATCAAATTTATATTCCCGTGGGTAATGCAGGAAAATATGACGGACCTTTTTCAAAAAACATAAGTTATCCAATTACTGTAAAAGGAAACTACAAACTGATTGTGGGTGAAGATTTAATGGCAGAAGGCGACTGGAAAGGTAATTTTATCTGTAATATTTTAATTAAATAATTATTGTTAAAGCGAATTTGTACCTTAAAAAAAGTTTTGAATTTAGTTCATTTGTTGCCAGTTCTTATCATTTCTATCACAACTTCACATTTACTGCAACCATGAAATTCGTGCCGGCCATCGGATAATAATAATTATCATTTACAACTTCATTATTATAAATGTACGGATAGGTTGAACCGTTGGGTTCATATTTTCTATTGAATACATTATTGATTTGTGCAATAATATTCCACTCTTTAAAAATTATATGTTTTATTGTGTAAACCGCTCTAACATCCTGCGTGTAAAAATCATTCAAACTGCGATTAATGTTTTGTGTATTATCCAAATATTGCTTGCTTACATATTTGCTTATAAAATTTAATTCAAGATTTTTTATAGGCAAAAAATTCAAAGAACCATTTACAATGATCGAAGGCGAAAAAGAAATATCTGTGTTTTGATGTTCAACAGATACTTGTTTTCCATCATCATAATCATCCAAATATTCAGTAAAATTTTTTATTTTATTTTTGCTGAAAGTCACGTTGGCATTGGCATTCAGCCATTTGTTGAATGTAACTCCACCTTGCAATTCTAAGCCCAAACGATAACTGTTGGGCACATTTACACGAGTATAATTTCCCACATCATTTAATTTTCCTGTAAGCACCAACTGATCTTTATACAGCATATAATAAATTGTTGTGCCATAATTAAACAATGATTTTTTTTTGTTTATTCCTAATTCAAAATCGTACAAAGTTTCCTGTTTTGGTTGCTGCAAAAGACTTGCTTCAAAATCATCGCGGTTCGGTTCTTTGTTTGCCATTGCATAGCTAAAATAAAAATTAAATCCATTATTAAAATAATTTATGCCTGCTTTCGGATTGATGAAATTAAATTTTCTTGAAATAAATAAATCAGGATTATCTTCAAAACCATTCATCGTATGTTTTACAAAACGATATTGCATATCGCCAAATAAATTCCAGTTTTTATTCAATTGATGCAGCCATTTTGCATAAATATTATCATCCAATTTTTTTGCAGGAAAATTATAATATTCATCGTCTTTCGGAACTCCAATTTCTCCCCAAACTAATTTGCCATAATGTTTTCCATTGTAAATGCTCCAGCTTCCACCCAAAGTAAATTCATCTTTTTTTGTTTTATATTGAAGGGAAAAAATTTGTCCGTAAAAATAATTATCAAGCCAGAGTTGACGCACTAAATCAGTTGTAGAGATCGTATCATTCCCAATTACAACACTGCTCAAACCGTAGTCAGCAAAAGGCTGCGCCGCTTTGTATTCTTCATAATATCCATAACCACGTGTTAAAAATGTTGCGAGATTGAATGATAAATTTTTATTAAGTGATTGATTAAAAAATAACTGATAATGCGATTGCCAATAATTATCTGTTTCATTATCGTAAGGTGCGCCGGGTTTTTCTGTGCCTGCGGGATTAAAAGTTCTGTGCGTTAAAAGTGAATCTTGCGGAACGCCATACCAGGCCTGGTATGTTTTTTCTTTGCCTGATAAAACATTCAACCGCAAAGAAGTTTTTTTGTTGATGTACGCCGCAGAAATATAAAACGATTGTAGATTGGAAGTCGCTCTGTCAATGTACCCATCGCTTGTAATTCTGCTTAAACGCGCATCAATTGTAAAATGATTATTAATTAATCCGCTGCCAACTTTTAAAGTATTTTTCCATGTGTTGAAAGAGCCATAACTGTTATTGATTTCTGCGTAAGAAGTATCAATAAACTCGTTTGTGCTTAAATTTATTGTTGCGCCAAAAGCGCCGGAACCATTTGTTGAAGTTCCCACGCCGCGCTGAATTTGGATTGAATTTACAGACGAACTAAAATCGGGCAAATCAACAAAATATGTTTGCTCGCTTTCTGCATCATTATACGGAATTCCATTAAGTGTAACATTAATTCTTGTTGCATCCGTTCCGCGAATATGCATGTATGTATATCCAACTCCATTGCCTGCATCTGAACTTACATAAACAGATGGAGTTTGGTTTAAAATGAACGGCAAATCCTGTCCCACATTGGTTTTCGCAATTTCATTTTTTGTTAGATTTGTTTTTGTAAAAGGCGCTTTATCCGAAGCGCGAACAGAAGTTACTTCGAGCGGCTCTAAAAAATAACTCAGGTCATTCAAAGAAATATTTAAAAAAATGTTTTGATTATTTGGTTGAATTATTTGTTCAAAATTTTGCTTGCCAACATGCTCAACAATAATTTTAATTTCATTGTTCGACGGAATTTTATCGAACTCAAAAAACCCATTTTCATTTGCAAGCGTTGTAAATTTTTTATTGTTTAATTCAAGAATAATTGTTGCATTTATCAACGTTTTTTTTTGTTTATCCGTAACATTTCCTTGGATGGTAATTTGCGCTTTTGCAGAAATACAAAAAAGTAAAGCAATAAACGTTCTCCATAAATTTTTCATATATAAAATTTTTGAGAACAGGGAAAAAATGCAAACAGAGAAGTAAACAATGAAGATGTTACTCCCTTCGCAGGCATTATCCTGTTCAGGTTCAGCGGGTGTGATCTCAGCCTTCAAAAAAAGAAAGCACCCCGGAAATATGATTTAAATGAAATGATTTTTAATTTTTTCATTCAAATCATTTTTTAAATTCAACTGCAAAATTATAATTTAATAGTTACAATTATCGAATGATTTTTTTGATTTCATTTTTATCCTTTAAATCATTCTCATCAGAATTTGTAACCTTTTTTTAATATGAACGTTTTATCAAAAAAATATCATGAAAAAAATAATTCTATCAGTTTATTCAGCAATAATTATTTGTTTAAGCGTAAATGCGCAAAACCTTGTGTACGACGCAAATGCCGAAGTTCGTAAAGTAGAAAATTTTAGCGGCGTTGAAGTTGGCGGCGGAATTAATTTATATCTTTCACAAGGCAATACACAAGCTGTTGCAGTGAGCGCAGAGGATGCAAAATATGTAAGCAAAATAAAAACAGAAGTAAAAGATGGTGTGCTGAAAATTTATCTCGAAAAAGGCGCATGGAATGGTTGGAACTGGGGCAACAAAAAAATTAAAGCCTATGTTACTGTAACCGAATTAAAATCGCTTGACTTATCCGGCGGCAGCGTTGGAAAAATTGCTGATGCAATTAATGTAAGCGATTTAAAACTCGATTTGAGCGGAGGAAGTATTGTTGAAGGAAAAATTACCGGCAATAATTTAAACATGAATTTAAGCGGAGGAAGCATTGGAACGCTTACCGGCAATTTTACAAATGCAAATGTTGATGCAAGCGGCGGAAGTATTTTAAAAGCATACGATACAAATTTAGCGTCGTGCAAAGTGGAAGCCTCGGGTGGTTCAATAATTAATGTAACCATCAGTAAAGAAATGAGCGCAGAAGCCAGTGGCGGAAGCATTATAAATTACAAAGGCGATGGTGTAATTAAAAATATTGATGCCAGCGGCGGAAGTATTATCAAGAAAAAAGATAGTTAACGTTTTAAAATGTTTGGCTCGTACGTTATTCTGCTTTACTTTTGCAACTCAAAATCGCGAAGTAGAGCAGTGGTAGCTCGTCGGGCTCATAACCCGAAGGTCGGAGGTTCGAATCCTTCCTTCGCAACAAATGCCTCGCAAAAAGCGGGGCTTATTTATTTAAATTTTTATTAGCCAAACGCCGGTACTGCTATTTAGCTTCGTTGCGTCGCAATACTTTCATCGTTCGGTTATTAATTAAACATATTTAAATTTTGCATTTATCATAAAATGAAAGCAGGTTTTGTAAATATTTTCGGCAAACCAAACGCAGGTAAAAGTACGTTGCTAAATGCTTTGCTTGACGAAAAACTTGCCATTGTTTCATCAAAAGTGCAAACTACAAGGCATCGCATTAAAGGCTTTCTTACAAAACCGGGAGAATATCAAATTATTTTTTCTGATACACCGGGCATCATCGAACCAAAATATAAACTGCACGAAAAAATGATGAAGTCAGTAAAGAATGCATTGAAAGATGCAGATGTAGCAATACTTTTGGTTGATGTAAAAGAAAACATTGAAGAAGTAAATGAAATATTTTCTTCACTCAAATTAAAAATTCCCTGCATTGTAGTTTTAAATAAAATTGATAAAGCAAAACAAGAAATTATTCAGCACGCAGAAAACTTTTTCAGTCAACAATCTTATTGCAAAAAACTAATAAAAACTTCTGCACTGCAAAAAATAAATCTTGATGAATTATTACATTCAATTATAGATTTATTACCCGAAGGAAACGCTTTTTATAATGAGGATGAATTAACCGATTTGCCAACAAAATTTTTTGTAAGCGAATTGATACGCGAAAAAATATATGAGTTATTTGCAGATGAAATTCCTTATCACATAGCAGTAACAATTAATGAATTTAAAGAGAAAGTAAGTTTAACTAAAATACAGGCTGACATTATTGTTCAGCGCGAAACACAAAAAGGGATATTGCTTGGCAAAGGCGGAAAAATGATCAGAGATTTGGGCACTAAAGCAAGAAAAGAAATTGAAGAATTCTTGCAAAGAAAAATTTTTCTTGAACTGTTTATAAAAGTTCGCCCAAAATGGCGCGATAATGAATTGCAGTTAAAAGAATATGGATATTAAAATATGTACGATGTTAGATGTACGATTTTAGATTTTCTTTACATTAATTGATTAGATTTTTTTTAAACATCGTACTTCGCACATCTAACATCAAACATTGATTATGAGTTTTACTGTAGCAATAGTTGGCAGACCAAACGTTGGTAAAAGCACTTTATTTAATCGTTTGGTTGAAGAAAGAAAAGCGATTGTTGATGATACAAGCGGCGTAACGCGCGACCGTCAATATGGTGTTGCTGATTGGAATGGAAAAACGTTTAATATAATTGACACCGGTGGATTTGTGCCAAATACAAAAGATATTTTTGAAACAGAAATTCGTAAGCAAGTAAAAATTGCCATTGAAGAGGCAGATGCAATTATTTTTATGACGGATGTAACAACCGGCATTACAGATTTGGATGAATCAATGGCTGGTTTACTGCGCAAAACAACAAAACCAGTTTTTCTTACAATAAATAAAGTGGATAATAATAAAAGATTATTAGAAGCTTCAGAATTTTATAGTCTTGGATTTGATAAAATTTTTTTTATCAGCAGCATCAGTGGCAGCGGCAGCGGCGAATTGTTAGATGCAATTGCTGACATTATTCCTGAAAAAGAAAATGAAGAAGTTGAAAAAACTGCCCTTCCGAAATTTGCGATTATTGGTCAGCCGAACGTAGGAAAATCTTCTTTATTAAATGCGTTGATAGGGCAGGAGAGAACTATTGTTAGTGAAATTGCCGGAACAACAAGAGATACAATTCATACAACGTATAAATTATTTCAGAAAGAATTTATTTTAATTGACACTGCAGGTCTCAGAAAAAAAAATAAAGAGAAAGATGATCTTGAATTTTATTCTGTAATACGCGCTGTTAAAGCGATGGATGAAGCAGATGTTTGCTTGTTGATGATTGATACCGAAAATGGAATTACCGCACAGGATGTAAATATTTTTTCCCTCGCAACACGCAAAGGCAAAGGAACTGTTTTGCTTGTAAATAAATGGGATTTAGCAGAAAAAGAAACCAATACTGCACGCGAATATGAAAATAAATTAAAACAAAAACTTGCTCCATTTACTGATGTTCCCATATTATTTATTTCAGCAAAAGAAAAAACAAGAATTTTTAAAGCTATTGAAATTGCGCTTGAAGTTTATAGTAACAGAAAGCAAAAAATTTCAACCAGTAAATTAAATGATATTATGTTGAAAGCTGTAGAAAACTATCATGCGCCGGTGGTTCGTGGTCATCCGGTAAAAATAAAATACATCACACAATTGCCAACGCCGGTTCCTTCATTTGCTTTTTTTTGTAATTATCCTGATGATATAAAACAGCCTTATAAAAATTATTTAGAAAATCAGTTAAGAACACATTTTAATTTTAAAGGTGTTCCCATCAGATTATTTTTTAGAAAAAAATAAATAAATTTTTTTTATATGTTATGCACGAGTGAATTATTTTAGATTATACTTTTGCAGAAATTAATTAAATTAAAAACAAAAAATTTATGAAGAAATTATTATCAATCATTGCAATTGCTGCAATTTTCACCGCATGTTCAGGTGGCAACAACAACACGAATAATAGCGATTCAACAAATGCAATGTCTGACAGTACTAAAACTATGATGGATACTGCTAACAGAATGATGGATACAGCAGCTGCAAAAATGGGAACTGATACTTCGATGAATAAAATGAATGGAATGAGTGATACATCACACCCAAAATAACATAGATAAATTATTACTGCATTTTTAAATAATTGATACCCTTATTGCAGGGTATTTTTTTTATTGATAATTATTTATATTTAATTTGTTGAATAGAATTATTGCAGTACAAGAGTGCGACGCAACAAAAGTTCAATTCTTATTTTTAGTTCAGTACAAAAAATTTCTAAAATTTAGGACAAGGAATGCCTTTGCTTTGTGCAGGTTTTTTAATGTAGATCAATGAAACTTCAATGCCGCCTTGGCTTTGCGAAGCAGTTTTTAATTGCGACGTATTTATATCGTAAGTAACGCCCAACCTAAAATCGCTAAACTCTAAACCAATATAAGGTATAATTGCATCGCTTAATCTTATCCAGCTACCCGCATAAAAACTCATTGGCTTATCAGCATCCTGATCTCCTAATGCAAACTGAAAAGCGCCTCCCACAACGGTTTCATGCGCTTTTGCCTGCGTGCTGAATAAACCGCTTAAATGCAAAGTGGTTATATCGCCAACAGGAAAAAAGCCACCTGCATGAAAAGTAAATCTTGGATTTAAAAGATATAATCCACCGGTAAATTGTTGTTGCGGGCGATTAATATGATATGCGCTAACGCCTGCATAAAAATTATTTTTATTACTTGTACTTGCGGTATATAAAACGCCTGCATTCAAATCGAAATAATGATTTTTTAAAGTTGAATTATTAAAGATTTCTGAAGTTACTCCGGTAAAACCAAACGGCGTTAGCTGATCTTCAAATTTTAAGTTGGCAGTGTTGATCATCATGTTTGCATAGGTTGCCTGAAAACCGGCGCCTAATTGTTTATATCCATTTTCATCCAATCCTTTATGAAACGCAGTGCCTAAAGAAGCATAATTAAAATTAACTGCGCCATTAGCGCTTTTATCGCTGTAAGCCATTATGCCTATACCCCACGTATCAGTTGTTGCAAGTTTTTTTTGCAGGATAGAAAAATCTACTGAAACAGTTTCAGTTTCGTAAGCTTTGTCAATGGTTGGCCATTGATTGCGGTAATTTCCTGCAACACGTACCGTGCCATCAAACTTTCCAATGAATGCAGGATTTAAAGTTAAGGGTGATGAGAAGAATTGTGAGAAATGAGGATCTTGTGCGTACGAATTAACTGCACTTGAGAAAAATATCGTTATCAGTAAAAAAAATCTCATCAGCAAAATTAATGATTTAAAAAAATAACGGTTTATTGCATCACTTACGTATAATAGAATTAAAATAAAAATTAAAACTGCGTTTTTAATCCATAAGCAAGGTCGCCGGCATCGCCCAAACCGGGAACAATAAAACCTTTGGCAGTAAGTTCTTCATCAATATCTCCGCACCAAATTTTTATTTCATCACCTGCCTCAAGCTGTATATATTCAATACCAACAGTGCAAGCAATAGCGGTTACAACGTGGATTTCTGCCGGCATTCCTTCCTGTTTCATTGCGCCAATAGTTTTTAAAACTGATGCGCCGGTTGCCAGCATCGGATCGCAAATAATTATTGTTCTTCCTTCAATTGAAGGGCAACTCAAATATTCTAATTGAATATCAAAAGACCCGTCCCGCTTATGTTTGCGATAAGCAGAGATAAAAGCATTATCGGCTTTATCAAAATAATTCAACATGCCCTGATGTAAAGGCAAGCCAGCCCTTAAAATAGTTGCAAGCACCGGCTGATGTTTTAAAATTTTGCTCGTATGTGTACCAAGCGGCGTTTGTATTTCTTGTTCAGTCCATTCCAATGTTTTACTTATTTCATAAGCAGCCACTTCGCCAATACGTTCAAGGTTGCGGCGAAAACGCATGCGGTCTGTTTGAATAGTTATGTCGCGCAATTCGCTTATCCAATTAGACAAGAGACTGTGTTTATCGCTAAGATTTATTACCATTTTTTTATGCAGATTTCCGATTGTTAAATGAACATTGCAAATTGCACTGTGAAATTAGAATAAATAATTTTAGTTATGATTTATAGAGTAATTGGCACAATGAGCGGTTCTTCTTTGGATGGATTAGATATTGTTTTTGCAGAACTCGAAGAAAGCGGCGGCAAATGGAGTTATGAAATAAAAGCAGCCGCTTGTTATTTATATGATGAAAATTGGATGAGTAAATTACAAAATGCAATTCATTTAAATGCATACGATTATTTATTGCTGCATAGCGCTTATGGAAAATATTGCGCGGAAAAAATACATAGGTTTATTGAAGAAAATAATTTACATCATCAAATACAATTAATTGCTTCGCATGGGCATACTGTTTTTCATGCGCCGCAATTTGGAATGACGGCACAACTTGGCGATGGCGCAACAATTGCTGCAATTACACAAATAAATGTTGTGAGCGATTTGCGTTCGATTGATGTTGCTTTAGGTGGTGAAGGTGCGCCAATTGTGCCGATAGGTGAAAAATTATTTTGGGAAAATTATTCTTTGCTTTTGAATCTTGGCGGCATTGCAAATATTTCTGCTTCGCTTAATTTAAGCAATAAAAATTCTGCGGCTTCGCAGGGAAATTTTATTGCTTTTGATGTTTGCCCCGCAAATAGAATTTTAAATATGCTTGTACAAAAAGAAGAAAAAGAATTTGATAAAGATGGAAATATTGCAAGAAGCGGTTTAATAAATAATGCATTAATTGAAGAGTTGAATCGGTTGGATTATTATAAAAAGTCTTATCCAAAATCATTATCAAATAATTTTGGAACAGAAATCATTTTTCCTTTAATTCAATCATATAACATTTCAACGGCTGATTCATTAAGAACGTATGTTGAACATATTGCTGAACAAATAAAAAATGCCATTTTATTTATTAATCATGAGCCATCAACTATTAATCATCAACTTCTTGTTACCGGCGGCGGCGCGTTTAATATTTTTTTGATTGAAAGTTTAAAAAATAAATTACAGAAATTAAATGTTGAAATTATAATTCCTGATTCACAACTCATCAAATATAAAGAAGCATTAATTATGGCTTTATTGGGCGTGCTGCGATGGAGAGAAGAAAATACTGTTTTAAATTCTGTAACCGGCGCAAGCCGCAGCAGCATTGGCGGCGCAGTATGGATTGGGCAGGAAGCGTAATTATCGCGAGTTAAAAAATTGAAAAATGTTTCTTATCAATAACTAATTTTTCTGCTTAAAATAAAAATCAGTTTACTGAATTTACTACTATTTTTACACGATAACATTTTATAAATATGCTTTATTCAATGACCGGTTATGGAAGAGCTGAACAAACCATTAAAGACAAAACTTTTCTTACAGAAATACGAGCATTAAATGGTAAGCAATATGATGTTCGTTTAATTATTCCGTCGTTGCTAAAACCTTATGAATTTGAAGTAAGAAATATTTTAACTGAAGGTTTAATTCGCGGCAGCATTGAATGCATGATAACTATAAAACAAAACGGCTCAGTAAAGCCGGTTACTATTAATACCGAACTTGCAAAAGCATACTATCAGCCAGTGTTGCAATTATCAGAGGAATTAAATTTAGGTACAGAAAATATTTTAAGTACTTTATTAAAGCTTCCAGAAGTAATAACAACTTCAACCGAGATGCTGCAGGAAGAAGAATGGAAAAGTTTTGAGCTTATTTTAAAAGAAGCTATTTATCATTTGAATGAACATCGCAAAGAAGAAGGGAAATCGCTTGAAAACGATATTGAGAAACGCATTCATAATATTGAATTACTGCAAAATATTATTTCGAAATTAGAACCGCAGCGCCGCCAAAAAATTCGCGAAGGATTGGTAAAAATATTGGAAGAAAATACAGGTAAAGAAAATTACGATCCTAACAGAATGGAACAGGAATTAATTTATTATATCGAAAAAATTGATATTAGTGAAGAACAAGTTCGTTTAAAAAATCATTGCGATTATTTTCGCACTGTATTAAATGAAAAAGAAATAAGCAAGGGAAAAAAACTATCGTTTATTCTGCAGGAAATTGGTCGCGAAATAAATACAACAGGTTCTAAAGCTTATCATGCAGAAGTGCAAAAAGCGGTAGTTTTAATGAAAGATGAATTGGAAAAAGCAAAAGAACAAATTTTAAATGTGTTATAATTATCAGCAGTTTTTTATTATAAATACATTTGTATAATTGAAAAAAAATTGTTTTTGAAAAATTTCTTCACTGTAATTTTTATTTCTGTTTTAATTGCATGCGCCAGCATAAATGTATTTGAAAAAGATGCATTTTTTCCTAATCATATTTGGAGCGCTAATTACGAGCCTTCGTTTAGTTTTACCATCAGCGATACTTCTTCTTTATATAATTTTTTTATTGTATTGCGGCATACGGATGCTTATCAATATAATAATATCTGGTTAAATGTAACAACCATCGCACCCGGCGACACAGCGCAAACGCAACAGTTAAATTTAAAACTTGGCGATAACACAAAAGGCTGGCTGGGCAGCGCAATGGATGATATTATTGAACACAGAATTCTTATTACACGCAATCCTGTAAAATTAAAAAAAGGAAATTATACTTTTATTCTTCAGCAAATTATGCGGCACGATGATTTACCCAACATTTTAAATGCAGGAATTTATATTCAAAAAATTCAGTAAAAAAAATCCGGTTTGTATTTTTCAATCACCTCCAAATTTCCAAATCACCTAATCTCCAAATCAACTAATTTCCAAATTAAACTAATCTCTCAATCAACTATTTTTGCGGCTAATGGCAGTAAATGAAATGAATAACAGGCAGGCATATTTTAATTATTTGATAGAAGACAAATATGTTGCAGGAGTTGCATTGCTTGGCACAGAAGTAAAATCAATTCGCGAAGGTAAACTTAGCTTCAACGACAGTTTTTGTTTTTTTGATAAAAAGGAGCTCTGGATTCGCGGTTTATACATTGCTGAATATGCTTTAGGCACAGCAAATAATCACATTGCTGTGCATGATAGAAAACTATTACTTTCAAAAAAAGAATTGAATCGTTTGCAAAATAACATGAAAGAAAAAGGCTTTACTATTGTGCCTTTGCGTGTTTTTTTTAATGAAAGAAACTTTGTAAAAATTGAAATAGGGTTAGCAAAAGGAAAAAAGACGCACGATAAAAGAGAATCAATTAAAAAAAGAGAAACCGACAGAGAAATAAAACGCTTCATCAAATAATTTAGAAAGATTGTTCGTTACATATTTTTAAAATAAAAGCCTAAATGAAACTGGTTGACAAAGTAATTGTTTTTGCATTTTTAATTTTTATTTCAAGTAAAATTCAAGCGCAGGATGTAAATGGAAAATGGTACGGCGTTGGCTCGGTTGATATACAAAGCAGCGCCAATAATTATATGTGCGAATTGGTTTTAATTCAGCATGGAAATAATGTAACCGGTTACATGAATTATTTTTTTCGCGATGGATATTTCACCAATAATATTATCGGCAATTTCAACAAAAAAACAAGAGAATTAAAATTAAAAGCTGTTCCTATTTTATATTATCAAACCACAACATTAGGCACTGGTGTAGATTGTATGATGACGGGATATTTTATTTTAAAAGTTGCGCAAACAGAAAGCACACTTACGGGCAGTTTTGAAAGCGATGTATTTCATGCTTTTACTGCGCCCCCAATTAAAGTACGTTTTTTAAAACTTCAAAAAGAAGAGCAAACACCGCTCGAAAAAATTGAAACAAATGTTACGCCGCTTGAACAGGAAACACCTGCACAAAAAACAGAACATATTGCAAAGAAACAATTGCAAATGCGCCTTAAAAATATTGTGCGCATTTTAGATGTAACCGGCGACTCTGTTCGCGTTGATCTGTATGATAACGGCGAATTTGATTACGACACTGTTTCAGTTTTTTACAATAATAAATTGGTTGAATATAATCAATTACTTGATACAAAAAAAGCTATTAGTTTTTATGTGCATGTAGATTCAATTGAAACAAATAATGACTTGAGCATGTTTGCAGAAAACCTTGGTTTAATTCCGCCAAATGCAGGACTGATGGTTATTACAGACAAAAACCGGCGCTATGAAATAAATCTTGAAAGCAATTTTCAAAAAACCGCAACTGTAAGATTAAGAAAAATAAAACCACCGCAAACAGCAACAAAATAAATCAAATAAAAATCCTTTGCCGGTAAAAAAAGATACGATAATTGCAAGCAATAAAAATGTTTTTTTTACGATTTATAAAGCGCTATAACATCATTGCCTGCACATATCTTTTGCCCCATTTCCCCCAATCTTTTGTAGCGCTTTGAAGTGTTGTTTTTAAAGAAACATTATTTACTTTTTTGCCTCTTGTGGGCGCAACTAAATCTGCATCAGAAATATTTTCTGTATAAACTTTTGTGGCAAACCAGGTAATATGTTCATGCGGAATAGCAACGCCCAAAATTATTCCGGGCAAGCCGGTAAAACTTTCCGGGCCGCCGGAAGTTATAATTGCATCGGTATAGAAGGCAACAACATAAATTGAATCCATAATCAATGCATTTGCGCGGCGGCATTCAAAGCCTGCGATGATGCGTTTTTCATCCGTTATTTTCCATTGAATTTTTCGTGTGCTATCCTGCACTAAAAATGTTTGTTCAAAAACTCTTTTCTGGCTGCTGCTTTGCGCATTACTCAAATCAGTAAACACTACATTATCTTCCGCCGCTTGTTCCCATAATTTATTATTGTCAGGATTTTCTCTGCCTGGTTTATACAATGTTTTATTGTTATTAAATTCAAGATTAAAATATGTTACTTTAAATTGAGGCATCGTTTTTCTCATGAGATCTTTCCATCCCTGATCTTCATCATCATCAATCTGCGCATAAAGATTTATTTTTTTTTCAAACTCAATTTTTCCCTGCGAAAGAAATATGCTGTTTTGCGCATGAACTTTTGTTCCGCAAAAAATAAATAACATTCCAATTAAACAACAAAAAAAATATTTAGTTTTCATCACTCATAATTTATCACTCATAATTCATCATTGATTATCGCTTCCCGGCGCTTTTGTTCCGGCTTTATTAAAATTCCAAACAACCGATAACATAAAATGCCTTTGAATTGTGCTGTAAGTATTTTGCGAAATATAATTACTGCTAACAGTTCTGTCGAAGCCAATATTTTGATTTAGCAAATCGTAACCTGCCGCTTTTATAAGCAGCGCATCATTTTTTAGAAATTTTTTTCCTATCCATGCATTTAATAAAAACGCGTTGGGTGCAGTATTAAAAACAGTTGTTTTTTGACGGAAATTAAAATCACCATCCGCATGAATTTGAAATTTTTTTGGAAGATGAACATCAAAGTTTGGACTGATATCGAATGACCAATATTGTGTTTTAATATTTTGCTGAACGGATGAAGTGCTCGTTGTATAAGTTGCCGAAGAATTAAAATCAATATTAAATTTCTTTTCTTTTTCTTTATTAATATTTATTCCTAATGTATAGTTGCCGCTGTTGGTTACGTTTAAAATATTATTTACAATATTTACATTTCTGCTGGCATTAAAATTTCCGTTAAAACCAATTCGCGTATCAATTTTTTTAAGCTTTAAACCATAATCAATATAAGCGCTGAAATTGTGATTGCCATTGAGATTTACAGCCTGATAAACATTTCTAGCGAGTGAATCTACATAACTTTTATTGCTGATAGCATTTTCAGTAAAATTATAAGAAACACTTGCCCAAACATTTCTTTCTGTTAAAACTTTAAAATCAAAAAAACTAAGCCAGATATTATTTTGAAAAGCAGGTTTTAAATTTGGATTGCCGATTGAAATATTCAGCGGATCATCATTTGTAAGTACCGGTTGAATTTGCTGAATCGTTGGCTGCTGCGTGTTTCCGTTGTAGCGAAACATAATTCTTCTTTGCTGTGTAAACTGATAAGAAAAATTTGCCTGCGGATACCAGTTTATAAAATTTCTGGAAATGGAGGAATCGTTACGAAGATTTTTTTGATCGAAATTTGTAAATCCAACATTGCTTCCAAAATTAAGTTTCAATTTTTTTTGAAATAAACTATAGTTTATTCCGCCGCGATTTGTAAAAACATTAAACTGATAATTGTTGCTGTACAAACTATCTAACATAGAATATTTTCCATCGCCGTCTTTATTAAAAGAATTTCTTGCAGAATTACTATTGTTAATTACAACACCATAATTTAAAACCAGCGATGAAACTTTAGTTAAAGGTTCGGTATAAGTTAATTTAGAATCGAGCAAAATGCTTTCGCTGTGCGTAGTTTTATATTGATCTGTAATTTGTTTTGAAGAAAGAATTCCGCCGCTGTAAAAATTATTATCTGCATATAAAAATCCATTCGATGAATTATTTAAATAATTTTCTTTTAGGTTGAATGAAATTGTTCTGCCTTTTTTCTTTAGTTTTTTGCGCCACAATAAATTGCTGTTCACTGTTCGGTTATCGCCTGTAGTTGCTATTTTGCGGTTGCCCTGGTTAACTAAAGAACTATCACTTGCAAGCGATTCTGTATAATATTGGCTGCTTGTAATTTTATGATCATCGCCGCCATCTGCAGAAATTTTTATGGATGAAGTTGAATCAAATTGATATTCATAATTTCCATTTATTCTGTTGCGCAAAATACTGTTTTTAAAATTTTCTCTTTGATTATTGAAATACAAAGTATCAGGCAAAATATATTCTGAATTTGTTGCGCTGTTGCCGTTTACGTACAACTGCAAAATTTTATAATTTAAATTAATTGAACTTTTATCGTCATTCCATTTATTGTTGTAATGCAATCCGCCGGTTTGCACAAGCGGAAAACCTTGCCCGTTATATCTTCCATCCCAGGAATCTAATTCATCATCATTACCAGTAAAAATAAAAAACCCTCCTCCGCTTTCATCAATATCAACATTGCTTGCAAAACTTTCGCCGTAATTATCTCTGTCCTGCCAGTTTAATCCTGATGTTCCGGTGTTAGAAACAATTCCATACGCCGCAAATTTTTGTTTCTTTTTAAAAGCATTTATCATTCCCTGACTGTCGTGGTAACCATCAGAACCCGCGCTGGCATTCAGTTTGCCGAAGTACCCATTTTTTTTATCGTCTTTTAATTTAAGATTAATTGTTTTTTGTTTTTGTCCGTCATCAATTCCGGTGAATGTTGCCTGGTCACTTTTTTTATCATACACCTGCACTTTATCAACCATATCTGCACGCAGATTTTGTGTAACCAATGTGGGATCATCACCAAAAAATTCTTCACCATCAACTAAAATTTGTTGCACTTTTTCGCCCTGCGCAGTTATCTGCCCGTTTTTATCCACCTGAATTCCGGGCAATTTTTTTAGAAGGTCTTCTACAGTTGCATTAGGTTGTACTTTAAAACTATCTGCGGTAAATTCTGTTGTATCGCCCTTCATTCTTATGGAACCAATTTGCTGGCGCACAATAACTTCTTTTAGTAAATTTGCTTTTAGCGTAAGAATTATTTTGCCGATATTAAAAACAGTTGTATCGGTTAAATGCATCGTATCAACATAATCGGCATAGTTTGGATAAGTAACCAGCAAAATATAATTTCCTGCAGATAATTTATTTAATTCAAATTCGCCATTGTTTTTACTGCGTGTAAATTTGTATAACGTAGAATCTTTTGAACGAAGCAATGTGATTACTGAATTAGAAAGGATTTGTTTGCTTGCTGTGTCAATAATATTGCCTTTTATTGTGGCTTGTTGCGCATGTAAAATACAGCATAAAAAAATAATTGGTAATACAGTTAATTTTTTCACGCAGAAAGGTTAATTGAATAAGATGCAATGCGCCGTAAATTCCATAAATTGAACTAAATTTTTAAATTAATGCATCTAATATTAAGTTAAGGTTTTAAATTTTATTTTATGCCCTCAAAAAAAATTACACCGGATGAAAATACTGCTATCAAAAAAAAATCATCCGTTAAAAAAGAATCAAACATAGTGGAAAAAAAATATGAAGAAATTCATTTTGTTGATACCACAAAACCTGTGTGGAATTATTCTTTATTTACGGAAGAAGATATTCGCAATTTTCAAAATGGCACACATTACAGTTTGTATAAATTATTTGGCAATAAACAAATTGAAGTATTAAATACATGGGGAACTTATTTTGCTGTTTGGGCGCCCAACGCTACAAAAGTTTCGGTAAAGGGAAATTTTAATGATTGGAATAATGAATCCCGTCAACTCTTTGTGCGCTTAGAACATTCGGGCATTTGGGAAGGATTTATTCCACATCTTCATGCAGGCGAAATTTATAAATATCACATTCATGGATTTAAAGGAATTGAGTTGGATAAAGGTGATCCGTTTGCACATTTCTGGGAAAAAAAGCCGCTCACTGCTTCTATAACATGGGGATTAAATTATGAGTGGAAAGATGTAAAATGGATGCGTCACAGAAAAAAAAATAATTCTTTGCATTCGCCTTTTTCAGTTTACGAAATGCATTTGGCAAGCTGGATGCGGCCTGATAAAAATGATGAAGATTCTTATAATTCTTATGCACAAATCACAGAGCGTTTGGTGCCTTATTTAAAAGAATTAGGTTTTACGCATGTTGAATTTATGCCCGTAATGGAGCATCCTTTTGATGGAAGTTGGGGCTACCAGGGCACAGGTTTTTTTGCGCCAACAAGCCGCTTTGGAGATCCACAAGATTTTATGAAAATGATTGATGCTTTACACGAAGCAAACATCGGCGTTTTGCTTGATTGGGTGCCTTCACATTTTCCTTACGATGCACATGGATTATTTATGTTTGACGGCGCAAATACCTATGAATATGCTGATATGCGCAAAGGCTTTCATCCCGACTGGAATTCTTATATTTTTAATTATAAACGCGGCGAGGTAAAAAGCTTTTTAATAAGCAGCGCAAGGTTTTGGTGCGATAAATTTCATGCAGATGGAATAAGAGTTGATGCTGTAAGTTCTATGCTGCGACTGGATTACAGCCGCAAAGAAGGCGAATGGGAACCGAACGAATTTGGAGGAAACGGCAACCTTGAAGCAATTGCATTTGTAAAAGATTTGAATGAAACTTTATATCGAGATTTTCCGGATATACAAACCATTGCAGAAGAAAGCACCGACTGGCCAAAAATAAGTAGACCAATTTATGAGGGAGGCATTGGTTTTGGTATGAAATGGATGATGGGTTGGATGCACGATACGCTGGATTATTTTAAAACCGATCCGCTTTTTAGAAAAAATGTTCAGGATAAATTTTCTTTTAGCATGATGTATTTTTATGATGAAAATTTTATGCTTCCTTTAAGCCATGATGAAGTGGTGCATGGCAAAAGCCCGATGATTTATAAAATGCCCGGCGATGATTGGCAGAAATTTGCAAACCTCCGTTTGTTATATACTTATATGTTTACACATCCGGGTGCAAAATTATTATTTATGGGTGATGAATTTGCGCAAACAAGCGAATGGAATTATAAAAGTGAATTGCAATGGGAGTTACTACAATTTGTAAGTCATCACGGAATGAAGCAGTGTGTATCAAAACTAAATGAGCTATATAAAAATGAACCTGCATTGTATGAATTACAATTTAAACAAAACGGATTTGAATGGGTTGATTTAAGTCACCGAAACGAATGCGTAATTGTTTACAAACGAAAAGGAACTAAACCAAAAGATGATTTGCTAATAATTTTAAATATGACATCTGTTGTAAGAATGGATTGGGAAATTTATGTACACGATAAAAATAAATGGAAAGAAATTTTTAACAGCGATGCCAAAGATTTTTGGGGAACAGGCGATGTTTTTAATCCTGATATAAAAGCAGAGTTAGTAGATAAACATAACAAAAAATATAAATTAAAAATTCATTTACCAGCGCTCGGCGGAGTGGTGTTGGGATAAAAAATATTGCCAAATTATAACAGTTTACTCATTCATTAAATAATTAACAATAGCAAGGTCATTCATCGTCATGATGCAGTTTTTTTAAAAGAAATTCTTTCCTGCTTCTTGAAACATCAATGTTTGAGCCATCGCTCATAATTAAATATCCGCCATCTCCTTTCACATATTTTTCCACTTCATTAATGTTCACAACAAAAGAGTGGTGCACCCTTGCAAAAGAAAAATCTTCCAATAATTCTTCTATTTCTTTTAATGTTTTTGAAGCTGTTATCTTCTCTTTATTTTTTAAAAAAAGAATCGTGTAATTGCTGTTCGAAGCACAACTTATAATGGAATTTATGGGAATCATTTGCAAACCTTCCATTGTTGGAATTGCAATTTTATTTATTGATGAGCTTGGATGCTGTAATTTATGCAACAACATTTCTATTTGCTGCGGAATGGCAATCTCTTTTTATAAGGCGAATGATGATTTATTTTTTAAAACTGAAAATGGAAAAATTATATGGAAATAAAAAATTGTTGTTAATGAATAATATTCTTTGCTCAATGCCAAATTTGCTAAGAAAAAAATTTTAAAACGAGTTTTTTCAGGATAGAAATTAAACATTAAATATTTTTGAATTGCAGAACATTCCAAATCAACCATCTCCAAATTTCCAAATCATTAAATTTCCAAATCATTTCAACACATCCAATGCTTTTTTCACTATTGGGTCAGTTAAATTTTCAACCTCAAAAAAACCTTCTGTGCGCCAGATTTGCCGTGCAGTTAATGCCTGTAATTGCTTTAATAAATTTGCTTTTGCTTTTGCAGGAATGGTATCTAAATTAACACTATCCTTTTTTGCATAATAATTTAATTGTTGCCATTCTTTATCGCCCGGTATAAATTGTTTCGTAAGATCAACAGGCGATTTTATTGTTTGAAGCGTGCTCTTATTTTGCTTATAATAATTATACACATAATCGTTTAAAGTTCCTTTCAAATAGAGTTGCACAACAGATTGTGGCTGCGCCGTAGTATCGAATGCAACAAAAATATCGGGTGTTATTCCGCCACCGCCATATACTAAATGTCCGTCAGGAGTTTTAAATGCCGGGCCTTTTGGTTTGGCAGTATCTCCAACAACAACTTCACCATCATGAAATCTATTAATAAGTTCACCTTCATATTGTTCTTTGCCTTTATCATAAGGCTTTTGAATATTTCTGCCAAGCGGTGTATAATATCTTGCAATAGTTAAGCGCAAAGCTGCACCATCACTCAAATCGAATTGCTGTTGTACAAGACCTTTTCCAAAAGTTCTGCGACCGATTAGTGTTGCCCGGTCCCAATCCTGCAAAGCACCTGCTAAAATTTCACTTGCAGATGCGGTAGTTTCATCAACCAGTACAACTAATTTTCCTTTCTCAAATAAACCATCTTTTTTACTGCGATATTCTGCTGAAGGCGTGTTGGCGCCTTTTGTATAAACAATCATTTTATTATCATCCAAAAATTCATCAGCAATATCGGTTGCTTCATTTACCAAACCGCCGCCGTTGCCACGCAAATCTAATATCAGTTTTTGCATGCCTTGTTTTTGCAGGCTTTGTAAAGCAGCCATAAATTCCTCATAAGTTGTTTCAGAAAATTTATTGATGCGGATAAATCCGGTTTGCGGTGCAATCATATAATCCACATCAACCGAAGGCAAAAGAATTGTGCCACGCTGAATAGTTATATTTTTTAATTCGCCATTTCGTAACACGATGATTTTTACTGATGAACCGCCCGGGCCGCGTAAATATTTTCTAATGTCATCAAGGCTAACATTTTTTCCTGTTAATAAAACAGAATCATTCACTTTAATTATTTGATCGCCAATTTGCACACCGGCTTTAAACGAAGGACCGCCAGTAATAACATTTACAACATTTACTGTATCATTAAATATTTGAAATTCTATGCCGATGCCCTGAAAATTTCCCTGCATATCTTCATTTACTTCCTGAAGTTCTGACGCTGGAATATAGACGGAGTGCGGATCTAAGTGAGCTAATAAATCATTTATTGCATCCGCTTTTATACTGTCTGTTGAAACCGGATCAACATATTTGCTTCTTATCAAATCAATCACTTCCTGCAAAGAATTTGTTTTGTCATTTTTTAAAAATGATACGCCGCCGCTTATATTTTCTCTCAAGTTATAACCGATAAACATTCCGGTAATCATCACTATCGAAAACAATAATGGTAACCAAACGCTTAATTTTTTACTTCCCATAATTTTCTTCTTGTATCTTATTTACGTAAAACACGAATATCTGAATTTATGTTTAACGCGCAATGCGTAACGTGTAACGCGTAATGTTTTTAACTTTGATATTAAACTTCAAAGTTTGAACTTTTGAACATTGAGACTTTTGAACTAAAAAAATGATACAGTTAATTGCCGACAGCGGTTCTACCAAATGCGAATGGTGCTTATTAAATGATGATAAAACAAAAATTATTATCACGCAGGGAATTAGTCCATATTTTTTGGGAGCTGAAGAAATTGTGCATTTATTGCAAAAAGAATTATTACCCCAATTAAACAATATAAAAATTGATGAAATATTTTTTTACGGAACAGGACTTGCAAATCCTGCCAACATAAAAATTGTAAACACTGCTTTAAAAAAATTATTTCCGGAAACAAAAATTGAAATAACACACGATTTATTTGCTGCGGCAAGAGCGCTTTGCGGCAAAGAAAAAGGTATTGCGTGCATTTTAGGCACAGGCTCAAACTCATGTTATTTTAATGGAAATAAAATTGTGAAAAACAGTCCTGGCTTGGGTTACGTGCTTGGCGACGAAGGCAGCGGCGCTTATCTCGGAAAAAAAATAATTCAATATTATTTGTACGAAATTTTTGACGATGACTTGCGCGCAAGATTTGATGCGCGTTTTGTAACAAACGCAAATGAAATATTAGAAAACGTTTATAAAAAACCTTTGCCAAATCGCTATCTCGCATCGTTCACCATTTTTCTTGCAGAAAATCGCGGGCATTACATGATCGAAAATATTATTGAAGATGGCTTAACCGATTTTTTTATCAATCACTTAAACACTTACAAAGAAAGCCGCAATTTTCCTGTGCATTTTGTGGGCGGCGTAGCATTTGGTTTTAAAGATGTGTTGCAGCAAATTTGCAATTCATTTCAGTTTCAGTTGGGCAAAGTTTTAAAAAATCCGATGGAAGGTTTAATTAAATATCATGCAGAAAATTTTAGATAAAATGTTTTTTGATACCAGCAAATATTTTCATGGCATCTTCGTTGCGTCGCAATCCTTTCATCTGCATACCAATGTTCAGCAAAGCGAAATATCAATCATAAATTATTTAATCATTTCAAAAATTAATTCATATAATTTGTACAAAGCCTAATTATAAATTTCAACTTGAATGGAAGAGTTTATAAAAGTTACAGAGCAACCATCGCACTACCGTCATCTCGAAAAAATGAGCATTCACGAATTGCTCATCAACATAAATAACGAAGATAAAACCGTTCCGCGTGCGGTAGAGAAAGCAATTCCTCAAATAGAAAAACTTGTTGCAATCATTACAGATAAAATGCTCGCCGGCGGGCGTTTATTTTATATTGGCGCAGGCGCAAGCGGCAGAAATTGCATTTGCGACGCAAGCGAGTGCCCGCCTACATTTGGCGTTCCGCACGGATTGGTAATTGCAGTAATTGCCGGTGGCGATAAAGCAATAAAAAAAGCAATAGAATTTGCCGAAGATGATTTTGAACAAGGATGGAAAGATCTTGAAAAGCATTCAATAAATAATAAAGATATTTTAATTGGCGTTGCTGCCAGCGGAACAACGCCTTATGTAATTGGCGCGCTGAAAGAATGTAAGAAAAAAAATATTGTAACAGCATGCATCAGTTGTAATGCAGGAACTCCATTGGCTGCCGTTTCTGATTATATTATTGAAGTAATTGTAGGACCGGAATTTGTAACCGGCAGCACGCGTATGAAAAGCGGCACTGCACAAAAGTTAGTGTTGAACATGATCTCCACTTCTGTTATGATCCAGTTAGGAAGAGTAGAAGATAACCGTATGGTGAATATGCGATTAACCAACGAAAAATTGGTTGACCGCGGTGTAAAAATGCTGATGGAAAAAACTAATTTACCTGATTATTCAGAAGCTAAAAAATTACTTTTAAAATATGGAAGTGTAAAAAAAGCAACCGAATCACTCATGTAATTTTTTATGTGATATTTAAAAATTAATGTAATTTACACCTGTTAAAATTCTACGTTATGAAAAAGTTTTTACTTACTACTTTATTAATTATTGTTTTTACTGCATTTACTAAAATTAATTTCGCACAATCAAACCGTGCTTATGCAATTACCGGCGAAACGCAGGGTAATGTAAACTGGACGGTTGTAAGGCAGGTTGATCTTTCAACCGGCGCTTTAATCCGTAATATTTATATTCCTTCAACTGATAAACCTTTATTGCTCGATGCTTTAACGGGGCGGCAAATTGCACAAGATAAAACTGTGCAAATAAATTCATTTCCAAATCCTGCAACAATGGTTGCTGCCGCTGCTTTGGATGCAAAAAATAATCATTTGTATTTTACAACAATGCAAGGCTTGCAGTTACGTTACATTGATTTAAACTCGCAGCAATTAAAAATATATTATGTTCAAAACCCGATGCTGAAGCAATTTGCGTCAAAGCCCGGCGAAGATGATAATATTACAAGAATGAGTTTTGCTTCCGATGGTTTTGGTTATGCTTTAACGAATAATGGCAATCATTTTATCCGGTTTTCTACAGATAAAAATGTTAAGATAACAGATTTGGGAAGTTTAAAAGATGGAATAAATAATGAAAATTTTTCTGTGCATAATATGGCAAGCTGGGGTGGCGATATGGTTGGCGATGCATTTAATAATTTATTTCTGTTTACAGTAAAAGGAAACGTATATAAAATAAATGTACAAACATTGGTTGCCGATTATCTTGGTACAATTAAAAATTTACCCGAAGGTTTTACAATCAATGCCGCAGCAGTTGACGGTGATGCAAGTGTTGTAGTAAGCAGCGCAATAAATGCATCAAATTATTATCGCGTAAACCTTGCAAACCTTGAAGCAGCGCCGGTTTCAAAGAAAGCCAGCAATGTTTTTAATGCTTCCGATTTTGCAAATGAAAGTTTTGCATATCAAAATGAAGCAAATAAAAAGTTGGTTATTGTAAATTCAAATAAAGCGGTTACTACGTTTCCAAATCCGGTAACCAATAAAAATTTTACTATTATTTTTGATGGTTCAATAAACGGAAATCAAACGGTACAAATTATAACACTGAGCGGAAAAATTTTGTTGAATAAAGTTGTGGATGCATCTGCAAAAACTGCAAAAATCCTTCTTCCGCAAAATGCTGTACCCGGAACTTATGTTTTAAAAGTTAACAGCGAAGCCGGTAAACAAATTTATTCTGATAAAATAATAATACAATAAAACAAAATCTAATTGCTTATAATCGTCCCGCTTTTTTGCGGGACTTTTTTATTGTATAAAATTGCAGATAATTTGCTGACCAGTGAACAAAACGTACAAGTGAGTGACACAACGAAGATGATTAAAGTTTTAAAAGCCGGTAACAAAAAAATATATTGTGCAAAACAAAGCGTTTAAAAAAAATTATACTTTTCAATCGAAGAAAAATTTCATTGCAGGCCGCAATCCTGTAATTGAAGCGCTGAAAAATGATCAGTTAATTGATAAAATTTTATTGTTTAAAAATGCGGGCGGAGAAAACATTTCGGAAATTCGGCGGCTTGCAAAAGAAAAAAATATTCCTGTTCAATATGTGCCAAATGAAAAGTTGAACAGCGTTACAAACGTGCTGCATCAGGGAGTGATTGCTTTAAAAAGTGGAATTGTTTATCAGGATTTACAACAGATAATTGATTGGATAAATTCGAATGGAGAAGTTGCATTATTTATAATGCTTGATGGAATTACTGATGTTAGAAACATTGGCGCCATTGCAAGAAGCGCAGTTTGTTGCGGCGCGCAAACTATTATTATTCCGGAAAAAGGTATGGGCGCTTTAAATGAAGAAGCGATAAAAAGCAGCGCCGGCGCGTTAGAAAAAATTAAAATATGCAGAGTGAGCAATTTGCTGAAAGCCGCAGAAACACTGCTTTTGAACGGCATTAAAATTTTTGCAAGCGAAATGAAGGCAAAGAAAAAAATATTCGAACTTGATTTAATAGAACCTTGCTGCGTTGTTGTTGGGAATGAAGAAAAAGGAATTCAATCTTCATTAATACAATTAGCGGATGAAAAATTTTGTATTCCGATGAAAGGTGATTTTGATTCGCTGAATGTTTCCGTTGCCGCAGGAATTATTTTGTATGAAGCAATGGAGCAGAGGGAATTTGGAAATTTGAAAAGTTAAAAATTATTGCAGCCGCCAATTTTTTCCATTTAAGTCATCAAAACCTATTATTCCGGAATTTTGGTCGTAATATATTTTATTTACCTTTTTTGGATAAAAAGGTAATGTGGCATTAGAATCTAATATTTCTGTTTTACCAGACTCAAAAATTCTTACTTTAGAATAAGTATTTCCATTAATATTCATTGATGTAGTAGGTAAATTGAAATTTATTGAGATAGAATTATCAGATGTGTCTGTACCATTAAATCCATTCCACAATGGAAATGACATATATCCATAAAATGCAGGTGTGCCTACAATAGGATATTGTGAATTATAGTTTGCGCCGACAGGATACCTCTGCAAAACTATTCCACAATTTGAATATGCATATCCTTCTGCATACTGCATTACTATTTCTTGTTTGTCATAATAAAACCAATTATCTACGTAACTTCCCCAAAATGTTCCGGTGCCGTATACATCTTTACCATTTACTGATTCTATAATTTTAAATTTTATTTCCTGATTATTCTGATTTATATATATAAGTTCTTTTCCTAAATCATAAGAAACTAAAAGTTTGCTTTTGTCATCTTGGGTAAATTGATAATATGGCAAACCATTATTATTATCAACTACATTCTTTTTACAACTAACAGTAAAAATTGGTAGCATTATAGATAAAAAAATTAATCTTGTTTTCATAACTGCTTAAGATTTTATTTATTATTAATAAGCATATTTGCGGAGCCTTGATTGCAGTTTATTATAATTTTCTTTTTTGCCGTGAATAGTAAAAGTTGTTCTAACAATTGCCCCGACAATAGCACCTATTATCGCGCCATCAATCCCTAACGAAATGCCGCCCAATAATGCTTTCTCCCCTGAATTAAATACTATAAAACTATTCGGATCATCTTTTGATGAAGCGCCAATTATTGCACCAGATATTACTCCTATAACACCTCCCCACAATGCTCCTCTCCATGCATTTCCCTTTCTTCGAATACTAATTTTAGAAAGATTCTTATAGTTAAATTCTTGCTTAATTGCATTTGAGTTAACCGGATAAATAGCCAATGTAGAATCGTTAAAGCCAATTATATAACCTTTTACAAGTTTATTATTTGTATTAATAATACGCGCATGAAAAACCGAGCTCATTTTGTGAAATGAAGTGTCAGTACCATTAAGTGCTTTGGTTGAATTTGCGGTAAGAGTATCCTGCGAATAAGCTGTATTAAAAATTAAAAGGCAAATAAGAATAAAATAGTTTTGTTTCATAAAAGGTTTTGAAATTGAATTCAAACCTAATTTTATTAAAAACCTTATGCTAATTGATTTTCGCGTCTTTAATTTTTAAAAGAGCAGAATTTACCTTAATAATTATTTTCTTTTTTATAATAATTATTTTTGCATTTTTTGGCTTTAAGTTTATATTTAATTTGCAGATTTTACTAAAAAGATTAAGACAATTTTCAATTCTTGCTAAACAAAAACTCGAATGAAATCAACTGATGCGCAGCAATTATTTTTCAATCATATAAAGGGTTTACTTCCTTCCCATTTGTCTTTGGCAGATGAAGTTGCCGATGTTTTGAACATCAGTAACGACAGCGCTTACAGAAGAATTCGGGGCGAAAAACAATTGGCATTAGAAGAGATCAAAAAACTCTGCATTCATTATCATATTTCACTCGACCAATTTCTGCATATGCAAACCGATTCGGTGATTTTTACAGGAAAACTTGCTGAGTTTGAAAACTTTAATTTTGAATTATATCTGCAGGATTTTTTGCATCAAATGGAAGTGTTTGATTCTTTTGAACAAAAAGAATTGTATTACATGACGAAAGATATTCCAATATTTCATCACTATAATTTTCCTGAACTGGCAGCATTTAAATATTTTTTTTGGATGAAAACTATTTTGAATTATCCCAATTATAGTAAAGCCATTTTCAATCCCGGCGAAATAGCTGAAAAATTGATGAAGACAGGTGAAAAAATACTTCTTACATACAATAAAATTCCTTCAACAGAAATATGGTCTGTTGAGAATATAAACAGTACAATACGGCAAATTGAATATTATAAAGACACAAACGTATTTGCGTCAAACGCAGATGTAGCCAAGGTTTACGAATGTCTCGAAAAAACAATAGATCACATCGAGTCGCAGGCGGATGTTGGGCATAAAATAAATCAGCCGGGAATGAACAACGCAAAATCCGGCGCTGCATATAATGTTTATGTTAATGAATTCAGCGTTGGTGATAATACTGTTATACCCATATTGAATGGAAAAAAAATGGTTTACATCAATCATTCGCATTTAAATTATTCTCTTACAACAGATGCGCTGTTCTGTGATTATATTTTTAATTTTTTTCAAAATATTATTCATAAATCTACACTCATTAGCAGGGTCGGCGAAAAAGAACGGAAACAGTTTTTCTATAGGATACGCGAAAAAATACACAAAGCAAAAAACGTAGTTTTTTAAGAAATGTTTCAAAAGAATTCCAAACAACAATCAACTATTCAGCTCGTCGAATGCCCGCGCGATGCAATGCAGGGCTGGCCTCATTTTATCGAAACAAAAAAGAAAATAAAATATATAAATTCTCTTTTAAAAGTTGGATTTGATACAATTGATTTTGGAAGTTTTGTTTCGCCAAAAGCAATTCCGCAAATGGCAGACACGAAAGAAGTAATTTCTAATATTGAAATTCTAAATTCTAAAACAAAGCTGCTGGCAATTGTTGCAAATGTACGTGGAGCGGAAGAAGCTGTTGTGTATGATGAGATTAATTGTTTAGGTTTTCCGTTTTCTACTTCACCCACATTTCAAATGCGAAATACAAACAGCACTATTGAAGAAAGTGTAGAACGTGTTGAGCAAATTCAAAACCTATGCATTAAAAATAAAAAACAATTAGTTATTTATTTAAGCATGGGTTTTGGAAATCCTTACGGCGATATTTACAATGAAAAAATACTATTGTATTGGGCAAATGAAATGGTTAAAAAAAATATTTCAATAATTTCTCTTGCAGATACAATTGGCATTGCAACACCTGAACAAATTAGTTTTGCTTTGAATATTTTAATTCCAAAATATCCGCAGGTAGATTTCGGCGTGCATTTGCATTCATCTTTTAAAAATAAAACAGAAAAGCTAAAAGCCGCTGCTGATGCGGATTGCAGAAGATTCGACGGTGCTTTAAAAGGATTTGGCGGTTGTCCGATGGCGCAAAGCGATCTGATTGGAAATATGCCTACTGAATTTATGGCTGAATATTTTAAAGAGAAAAATTTGTTGAATAATTTAAATGAAACTGCGCTTGCGGAAAGTTTACAATTAGCAAATGAAATTTTTGTTTGATGGAAATTTGTTTTAAAAAAATTAGAGAAAAAGAGCACGTAATTTCATGCAAAAGAAAAGATGGATCTGATACATGGATGAAAACAGATGAATTTTTTGTGATGCACGATTTAATGCATTATGCAGTTGAAACAACTCTGCATTATAAAACCGCATTTTACGGAATGCTTGCCCAAGGCGTATCCATTACAGATTTTGAATTACCAAAAAATGAAAGAACATTTTCGCTTACAAAAGAAGCGGGCTTTGCCGAAAACATTGTGAATGTATTGTTCATTGAATTAAGGCAACAAAAATTTCCTGATTTTAATTCAACCATTACCGAAATATATCGCATGAATAATTATAGTGAAGAACCGCCTTTGCTTACAGAAATTCAGTTACAAAATATACGAGCCAAATTTCATGAACTTTGTGCAAAATGGAATAGCCTAAAAACTAATGAAACACTGCAATTAATGTTCGACGAATAATTATGCAATTTCAGATTTCAATAAATATAAAACCTTTACAACCTTCCATAACTTACCACGATAAAATTTTATTAATCGGCTCTTGTTTTACTGAACATATCGGAAATTATTTGACGGATGTGAAATTTGATATTCTGCAAAATCCGAACGGAATTTTATTCGATCCTTTAAGTGTTTGCAGCAGCCTGGTTTCTTACATTCAAAACAAAAAATATACATATGAAGATTTATTTTTTTTAAATGAAGCCTGGCATAGCTGGCAGCATCACAGTAAATTTTCGAATATTGATAAAGAGCAATGCTTAAAAAATATTAATCAATCGCAGCAATCTGCGCATGAATTTTTAAAAAATGCGGAATGGTTGATCATCACATTAGGTTCTTCATTCATTTATAAATTAACAGAAAATAATTGCCCTGTTGCAAATTGCCACAAAGCACCGGCACAAGATTTTATTAAATATTTATGCAGTATTCAAGAAATAATTACTGCGCTGGATGGGGCACTGCATCAGCTTTTTCACTTCAATTCAAAATTAAAAATCATCTTCACAATCAGTCCTGTGCGGCATTTGCGAAACGGAGTTGTAGAAAATAATTTAAGTAAAGCACGATTAATTGAGTCCATTCATCATCTTGTAAATAAATTCAATCAACTATATTATTTTCCTGCGTATGAATTAGTAATTGATGTTTTGCGCGATTATCGTTTTTACGATATTGATCTTGCTCATCCGAATTATGCAGCCACACAATTTGTTTTAGAAAAATTTTCTGAAACCTGCTTCAACGCAAGCACAAAACAATTAACCGAAGAAATAAAAAAAATTATGATTGCAAAAAACCATAAGCCATTTAATCCGCAATCCAATCAACACAAACAATTTTTGCAAACGTATCTGGAAAAAATAAAAACCTTGCAGCAACAACATCCGTATTTAAATTTCGAAAACGAAATATATTATTTCCAGCAATAATCTCATTTTCAAATTTTCAAATTACCCAATTATCAAATAATTCAGTGCATTCTATCACCTCTAACTTCCAAATTTTTTATCACACTTACTTCATATTGCAACCATTCTTTCCAGCGCTTGCGAACTTTTTCTTTATCAATATAATTTTCAGCAAGCTCAATAAAAGTAGTGTAATGAGCCGCTTCGCTTTCCATAAATCTGCGATAAAAATTGCGCAAATATTTATCACTTAATTCTTCGCTCAATCGCTTGAAACGCTCACAGCTTCTGGCTTCTATCAAAGCCATCATTAATAATTCGTCTAAAAATCTATCTTCCTCGCGGCCGCCTTTTTTCTGAAATTTTAACAATTCATTTACGTATTCATCTTTGCGTTGTTTGCCCAATTGCAAATTTCTTTTGTGCAATTCCTGCAACACCAATCGAAAATGTCCCCATTCTTCGGTTACAATCGGCGCTAATTCGTTCACTAAAATTTCTTTTTTTGCGTAGCGTTGAATTAATGATATGCAGCTCATTGCTGCTTTCTGTTCGCAGTATGCATGATCGGTTAAAATTTCGTGCAAATTTATTTCTGCCAAATCAATCCAGCGCGGATCAGTTGGTAATTGTAAACCCAAAATGTTTTTAGTTTCATTTAATAATTCCATTATTTATTAATTTCAAATGGCGAATATTTTTTTTAATACCAGCTTTTGTATTTCATGGCATCTTCGTTGCGTCGCAATCCTTTCATCGTTCGGTTCAATGGGCAACAATAAAAAATAATTTCACAACAACAAATTTAACTACATTCATTTTTAAATTATCAAGCCCTCTATTTTTAAATTACTTGAATTTTCATTTCCAAATCATCAAACTTCCAAATTTCCAAATTAATGCATGATTTTTTGCAAAACAAATTGAATGAGCGCAAATCGCTGAATGCCTTACGCAGCCTGCGTTTGCCGGAAAACAAAATTGACTTTTGCAGCAACGATTATTTAGGAATTGTAAAAAATAATTTATTATGCCATGAACTATTAACTATGAACTATGAGCTAAAAAGCGGAAGTACAGGCTCAAGATTATTGGCAGGAAATTATGCATTAATTGAAGAAACAGAAAAACAAATTGCAAACTTTCATCAAAGCGAAGCAGCATTAATTTTTAATTCCGGTTACGATGCAAATGTTGGCGTTTTATCATCCGTTCCACAAAAAGGCGATACAATTATCTACGATTTTTTATCTCACGCTTCCATTCGCGATGGCATTCGATTATCACTTGCCCAATCATTTTCTTTTGCTCACAACGATGTGAATGATTTAGAAAAAAAATTAAAAAAAGCAACAAATAATTTAAAAAATATTTTTGTTGTTACAGAATCCGTGTTCAGTATGGATGGCGATTTTTGCCCGCTGCAGCAAATTGTTTTTCTCTGCAAAAAATATAATGCACATTTAATAATTGATGAAGCACATGCAACCGGAATCGTTGGCGAACATGGTGAAGGGCTTTCACAACATCTTCAATTAAACAATGAAATTTTTTGCCGCATTCATACTTTTGGAAAAGCCTGTGGATGCCACGGTGCTGCGGCTTTGGGCTCGCATCAATTAAGAAATTATCTTATCAATTTTGCAAGAACTTTTATTTATTCAACTGCCTTACCTCCAACTGCTGTTGCTGCAATTCAGGCGAGCTATAAAATTTTTCCTAAGCTAATTGATGAAAGAAAATATCTGCAAAAATTAATTCAGCAATTTCAATCGGCACAAATAAACTATGAAAAATTAATTTCAGAAACGCCCATTCAAATTGTAATTATCCCGGGCAATGATGAAGTAAAAAAAGCTGCCGATAATTTGCAAAAAAATAATTTAGATGTGCGTCCAATTTTGTATCCAACAGTTCCAAAAGGAAAAGAACGTTTAAGAATTGTGCTGCATGCATTTAATACTCAAAGCGAATTACAGCAATTAATTGAACAATTAAATAACTAAAATTTATTGAACGACTTCTTTTTCAGTATCCTCTGTTTGTTGCGCAACAATAGTTTTAATATTGGTAAATTCGCGAATGCCGTGATATCCCAACTCTCTTCCATAACCGGATTTTTTTATTCCACCAAAAGGCAAATTCGGGTCAGACTTCACCAATGAATTTATAAATAGAGCGCCGCTGTTTATTTTTCTGCTCAATGCAATTCCTTTCTCAATATCATTTGTCCAGATAGAACCGGCAAGTCCATACTTCGATTGATTTGCCAAAGCGATTGCTTCATTTTCATTTTTTACAGAAACAATTGCAGCCAACGGACCAAAAGTTTCTTCTTCAAAAGCAGCCATGCCCGGAAAAATATTTGTTAATAAAGAAGGAGAAAAATTGCAACCATCACTATTACCGCCAAACTCAAGTATGGCGCCGCTTTTGATTGATTGCTGAATTTGTCTGCTTAAATTTTCAGCTAAATCTAACCTTGCCATCGGACCCATTGTAATTTCTTTTTCAAACGGATTTCCTTGTTTAATTTTTTTTATTTGGATAAAAATTTCATGGAGGAAATCGCTTATTATTTTTTCTTCAACAATAAATCTTTTTGCTGCAATACACGACTGGCCTGCATTCTGCATTCTTGATTGCAATGCAATTGTTGCAGCCTTTTTTATATCAGCATCTTTTAAAATAATACAAGCATCGCTTCCGCCCAATTCAAGTACAGATTTTTTAATATTTCCCCCTGCAAGCGAAGCAACCGAACCTCCCGCAAACTCGCTGCCGGTAAGCGTTACAGCCTGTACAATTTTTTGTTCGATAATTGCAGGCACTTGTGGCGTATCAATAATTAATGATTGAAAAACGCCTTTTTCTGCGCCAGCTTCCTGAAAAATTTTTTCGATTGCTAAGGAACAACCGCAAACATTTGGCGCGTGCTTTAATAAAGCAACATTGCCTGCCATTAAGGTTGGCGCTGCAAAACGAAACACTTGCCAGAAAGGAAAATTCCATGGCATAATTGCGAGCACTGCGCCAATTGGTTCGTAAGTAATAAAACTTTTATAATAACTTGCTTCAACAATTTCATCCTTTAAAAAAGCCTCTGCTTTTTGCGCATAAAATTCGCAAACCCATGCACATTTTTCAATTTCAGCTTTTGCTTCTGAAATTATTTTTCCCATCTCGTGCGTTATCAATTCCGCAAAACTTTCTTTATCTCTTTTTAAAATTGCAGCAACGTTTAGTAACACATCAGCTCTTTGCTGAAAACTTTTTTCTTTCCAATTAATATATGTTTTTTCTGCATTGGTAATTCGTTGTTCAATTTCAGTTTCATTCATTAATAAATACTCTGCAATTTTTTGCTGATTGAAAGGAAATATGGAAGTAAAGGCTGGCATGATTAAATTAAAAATTGAAAATTAAAAATTGAAAATTAAAAATACGACTGCGTTAATTTAATTGAACCGTAGGAAGCCGGTATAACTGACCATCGTAAATATAGAGTTCCTCAACATCATAAGTCCAGAATTTATATAAAGGGGATTTTGCAAGATATTGATCAACTGCCATTTTACTTTCTGCATTAAATGTGATCCATGTTGTTTGCGATTCCATGCTCACAACATAAGAATCAACAATATTTTTATTGATGAGATAATTTACATAAGTACGATGCGGCGGAACTAACTGCATAAATTCTTCATCAATTTCAAACTTTATTATTGCCTGATATTTTTTCATAAAATTTTTTCTTTCTACCTTCTTAAACATCCATCAAATAATAGTCCAATCAACAATTTTGTTTGCCCATTCTTTGCGGTAAGGCGTTGTAATACGAATATAATTATCTGTGTAACCTTCTATCATCCCGTTTTTATTATGATCTTCAAATAAAACTTTCCGGGTTTCATTTTTATTGTGTTCAATAAATTGTTGCATTTTATTATAGCTCATGCTGCGAAGAATTTTATTTCGTTCGTGACGAATGCGCAAAGGCACAACCAGCTTTATTTCCAGCGCTTTTGTGTTATCTCTTTCTGAATACGTAAACACGTGCAAGTAAGAAATATCAAGATTTTCAAGGAAGCAAAATGTTTGTTTAAAATCTTCATCAGTTTCGGATGGAAAGCCAACAATTACATCAACGCCAATTGCACAATGCGGCATTAATGTTTTAATATGATGAATTTTTTCTGCATATAATTCGCGTTTGTATCTTCTGCGCATCAATCCCAAAATTTTGTTACTTCCGCTTTGCAAAGGAATATGAAAATGCGGCATAAACTTTTTACTGTTTGCCACAAACTCAATTATTTCATTCGTTAATAAATTTGGCTCGATAGAAGAAATGCGAAAACGCTCGATGCCTTCAATTTTATCAAGCTGTTTTATTAAATCAAAAAAACCCTTCCCTTTGGGAAGGGTTTGGGATGGGCCGAAATCGCCCAGATTTACGCCTGTTAAAACAATTTCTTTCACGCCATTTTCTGCAAGTTTTTCGGCATTAAAAATTACATTTTCAATGCTATCACTTCTGCTTTTTCCGCGCGCCAATGGAATAGTGCAAAACGAACAATTATAATTACAGCCATCCTGCACTTTTAAAAAAGCTCTTGTTCTTTCGCTGAATGAAAATGAAGAATGGAAATCATTCACTTCTTCAATATCGCAACTGCAAATTTTTGCTGAATTATTTTTCGATAATTCCTGCAAATGATTGCTGATATTAAATTTTTCGGCAGCACCCAGCACAAGATCAACACCCGGAATTTCTGCAATTTCTTTAGGTTTTAATTGTGCATAGCAGCCGGTAATTACCACAAGACTTTCAGGAGATTTGCGTTGAATTTTTCGCACAATTTGCCTGCATTCTTTATCAGCATTATCCGTTACGGAGCAAGTGTTGATAACATAAATATCTGCAAGATCATCAAACTGTTTTTTTTCAAAACCATCTGTTTCCAACATGCGTGAAAGCGTAGATGTTTCAGAAAAATTTAGCTTACATCCAAGTGTATGAAATGCTACCGTGCGCTGTTTTTGCATAAGTCGCAAAGATAAGTTTTTGAATGATGAATTATGAATGATGAGTTAGGAATTAGGATGAATTATAAAGATGTTTAATTTAGATATAATTTTTGTTGATGGAATTTAGAATGATTTTTTTTATTGTATTAATTGTTGCATCATTTATCGGATGTATTCGTTCCGATACATTAAACCGAAATCCTTCCGAAATAATTTACACAAAACATGCAAGATGCCGAATGAATTGCAGACATATTGATGAAACAGAAGTAAAAGAAATATTAAAAAATGGAACAATTAATTATAGTAAAAGTGAATTAAATGGAAATAATTGTTATAAAAAATTTGCAGTTGAAGGTTTTACAAAAGAAGATCAGCACTTACGCATCATATTTGCGCCCTGCGGCAATGAAGAAACTGTTGTTACTGTAATTGATCTGAAAAATGAATGGAATTGTAATTGCGAGTAAATGCCAGCATCTCGCATCTCGCAAATCTATTCTTAAAATTTATTTTCACATTTTCCTTTTTCATTTGTTTATATTAGGTTTGCCAGTCTTTCAAAAAAAATCAAAATTTTATGGAATTTAAACGGATCAATCTCATTACCGGATGGATTGTGTGTTTGATAGCTTGCACGGTGTACATTATGACGAGCGAAGCGGGCGGCAGTTTATGGGATTGTGGCGAGTTTGTAAGCAGTTGCTTTAAAGTGCAAATTCCGCATCCGCCGGGCGCACCGCTTTTTGTAATGTTAGGCAGAATTTTTATTGTATTATTTGGTAATAATCCAATGACTGCCGCCAAAGCTGTAAATGTAATGAGCGCATTGGCGAGCGGCTTTACCATTTTATTTTTGTTTTGGACCATTACTCATTTTGCACGAAAAATTGTTCATACCGATAAAACAGCAGCGTTAACCCAAACACAAATAATAAGCATTATGGGCGCTGGTATTGTAGGCGCATTGGCTTATACTTTTTGCGATTCATTTTGGTATAGCGCAGTGGAAGGTGAAGTGTATGCAATGAGTGGTTTTTTTACTGCAATAGTTTTCTGGTGTATTTTAAAATGGGAAAATGTAGCCGATGAACCTGGCGCCGACAGATGGATTGTTTTAATATTTTTTTTAATAGGTTTATCAATTGGCGTTCACTTGTTATGTTTATTAACTATTCCCGCAATTGTAATGGCTTATTATTTTCGCAAGAAAAAAAATTTCAATTATAAACTTGCACGAAAATATTTTATTTGGTGTGTAATTATTGGCGGGGGGTTGGCTTTTATACTTTCTTTATTAAGCGCGCAAAGTGCCGCAAACCCTGATAAAGGCCTGCCTTTTGATGGCACAGTATCCGGCTTAATTATATTAGGAATAATTTTATCCATCGCATTATTATATCTTGTAGAACGCATTAATTCAGGCAAAAAAGAATCTTACGGCGGCGCATATATTTTTTTTATTATAGGTTCTGTTTTAGTTGGCGTAGTGCAGGTTGGCGTTATTCAATATTCTATAAAAGCCGCCGCCGCTTTCGATGTATTTTTTGTAAACAGTTTAGGTCTTCCTTTCTTCGTGGGCTTTACTGTTTTTTTTATACTTGTTGCAATAGCTATTTGGTATGGATTACGTTACGCTGCAAAAAAAGATTGGTCTTATTTAAGGCTTGGTTTGTGGTGCGTTACTTTTATGCTGATTGGTTACAGCAGTTACTTGACTACAATGATACGCAGCAATGCAGACCCGGCAATTGATATGTATAATGTAGATAATCCGCAAAGTTTGGAAGGATATTTAGCACGTGATCAGTACGGCGATTTTCCTATTTTATACGGACAAAAATTTACTGCTTCACCAATTGATCAAAAAGAAACTTTTGGTTACGAAAAAACGCCGCACGGATATATTAAAGCTTTTAAAGGTTACGCATATACTTATAATCCTGCTGACATGATGGTTTTCCCACGCATGTGGGATGCAAGCAACGACCAAAATCATGCAGATTATTATGCCATGTATATGAACATCGGTAAAAATAAAGATGGTACTTACGAACGTGCACCAACCTTTGGAGATAACTTATCTTTTTTTATCAGCTATCAATCTTACTTTATGTTCTTCCGTTATTTTATGTGGAATTTTAGCGGAAAACAGGATGATATTGAAGGAATGTTTACCGGCAATGTGCGCGATGGAAACTGGATAACAGGAATAAATTTTATTGATAGTATTTTATATGGCGATCAAAGTTTATTGCCTGATAGCATTAAAAATAATAAAGCGCATAATACACTTTTTGCGCTGCCTTTTATTTTAGGAATGATTGGTTTATTTTATCATTTCAAAAAAAGAGGCGACGATGCATTGGTTAGTTTTCTGCTTTTCTTTTTTACCGGCTTTGCAATTATTATTTATTTAAATCAGGCGGGTTTTCAACCGCGCGAGCGTGATTATGCTTATGCGGGTGCATTCTATGCATTTGCAATTTGGATTGGCATCGGCGTTTTAAAAGTGAAAGATTGGTTCATTAAAATCTCTAACCAAAAAAATGCTGCGATAATTGCAACGCTTGTTTGCCTGCTCGCTGTTCCGGTTTTGATGGCGCAGCAAGAGTGGGATGATCACGATAGAAGCCATAAGCAATTAGCACGCGATTTAGCTAAAGATTATTTAGAAAGCTGTGCACCAAATGCCATTCTTTTTACGTATGGAGATAATGATACATATCCGCTTTGGTATGCGCAGGAAGTGGAAGGTATTCGCCCGGATATTCGTGTAATTAATACAAGTTTATTGGGCATAGATTGGTACATCAATCAGCTTCGTTATAAAATAAATCAGAGCGATCCTATTGATGTTATTTGGAATGCTGACCAAATTGAAGGTGGCAAGCGTGACGCTGTTGTGTATCGTCCTGAAGCGAGTATTCCAGATAACAGGTATTATGATTTATATGATATGATGAAAAATTATGTGGGAAGTGATGATCCGTCAAGAGTTCTAACTACTGACGACGGAACATCATACAACACTTTTCCGGTACGCAAAGTTTCCATTCCAGTAGATTTGAATTTTGTGAAATCAAACGGAACAGTAAACGCTGGTGACAGTGTTGTAAATGAATTGCGTTTTGAAATTCCTCCTAAGCAAGCTTTGTATAAAGGGGATCTTGCAATCTTAAATATTATTGCTGCAAACAAATGGAAAAGACCTATTTATTTCACACAAAATCAAGTTGGGTTAGGCTTTGATAATTATTTAAGAAGAGATGGACTTGCTTTCAGATTAGTGCCTATTTTAAATTCAAACATAAATACAGATTGGATGTATAATGTGGTGATGAATAAGTTTGCTTTTGGTAATTGCAATATTCCGGGTGTTTATTTTGATGAAGAAAATCGCAGACACTTAAATGAAATCCGGCAAGCCGATGCAGAACTTGCTTTAGACCTCGATAGTAAAAATAAATTAGACAGCGCAAAAAATGTGCTTGAAAGAACAGATAAAATGATGTTGCAACAAAATTTTCCGTATGGAATGGTTTCGCGCGGTAATGATCACAATCGTTTATCCATGCTGTTTTTAGAAGCATGTTATCGCGCAAATGATATTCCTTTAGCAAATAAAGTTTTAAAATCTGTGCGCACAGATCTTCAGCAACAAATGAAATATTATAATGCATTAACCGGAAGCAATGCCGACAATATGCAATATGAAAAACAAAATACGCAGGATTTATTAAGCAATCTTGATAAATTAGAACAATATTTTACATTAAAGCAACCGGAAGTTCCGGAGAAAGGTGCAATAATTAGCAATGATACAAATCCGCCGGCGCCAAAAAAAGATAACACCAGCAATAAAAAGAAAGCGGTTGATTCAACTCAAAAACTTCCTTAATGCTGGGAGTTTTTGAGTTGAAATTATTTCTTTTTCAAAAATTTCAATCTTCTTTCCCCTTCAACATTGGCACAAAAGAAAAATGTTCAAACGATTCTTTCTTAATTGTGCCGTCAGGTAATTTGGTGATGCGAAACATGCGCTGGCTGCGGGTTTCATCGTTTAATGGCAATACCATTTTTCCGCCAATTTTTATTTGCCCAACTAATTTTGGCGGTACAAATGGCGCTGCTGCAGTGATAAGAATTTTATCGAACGATGCAAAAGAAGGCAAGCCTTCAAAACCATCTCCAAAAAAAAATTTAATACTGGGATATTTTTTTTTAAGCACGAAATCTTTGCTTTGTTCAAACAATTTTTTTTGCCGTTCAATTGTATAAACTCTTGCGCCCATTTCAGCCAAAATTGTTGCCTGGTAAGCGCTTCCTGTTCCTATCTCTAAAATTTTATCTCCTCTGTTTACCTGCAATAATTGTGTTTGATAAGCAACAGTGTAAGGTTGTGAAATAGTTTGCCCTTCAGCAATTGGAAAGGCTCTGTCTTCATAAGCAATCTTATCAAATGCAGAATCTAAAAAAAAATGACGTGGAATATTATTAATTGCATTCAAAACATTTTCGTCACTTATGCCTTTTTCTCTCAGCAGATCTACAAGTTGCTTTCTTAATCCTTTGTGGCGATATGTATCTTCAAAATTGCGCATATAAATGCAAAGTTAAGACGAAGAAATAAGAGGAAAATTTATAAAACATCGGCTGATTTTTTATTAGTTAATTGATGAAGATGCGTAAAATATATTTTCAAAAATGAAATTATTTTTTTTCAGTTTTTTTGCTGAATATCAGAATTATTTTTAAATTTTTTTAAACTCTTTTAAATTAATGTGAATAATCATACATAAGTATTTTTGTAAAAACTGAATTTTTAAAATTGAAAAAATCAAATTCAAATATTTCAATTCTTGCAATAGAATCTTCCTGCGATGAAACTGCAGCATCGGTTTGCGCTGATGGTAAAATTTTATCCAACTTTATTGCCAATCAATTAATCCATAAAAAATATGGCGGGGTTGTGCCGGAATTAGCGAGCCGTGCGCACATGCAAAATATTGTTCCCGTTGTTGATGCAGCACTTCGCGAAGCAAAATGTGAAATGCTTGAAATTGATGCAATTGCTTTTACACAATCGCCAGGATTAATTGGCAGTTTATTGGTAGGCTGCGAATTTGCAAAATCGCTCGCGCTAGCTTTGGATAAACCTTTAATTGCTGTACATCACATGCAGGCGCATGTACTTGCAAATTTAATTGATGACGAAAAACCAACATTTCCGTTTTTATGTTTAACGGTTAGCGGCGGACATACACAAATTGTTTTAGCAAATTCGCCTTACGATTTAAAAATTTTAGGAGAAACGATTGATGATGCAGCGGGAGAAGCCTTTGATAAAACCGCCAAATTATTAGGATTGCCCTATCCGGGCGGACCATTGATTGATGAATATGCAAAGCATGGAAACCCTTTAAAATTCAAGTTTGCAGAACCACAAGTTGCTGGTTTAAATTTCAGTTTTAGCGGTTTAAAAACATCGGTGCTTTATTTTTTGCAGTCTGAAATAAAAAAAAATACTGCGTTTATTGAAAATAATTTGAACGATTTATGCGCATCAGTTCAACACACAATCATTCAAATCTTAATGAAGAAATTTCAAAAAGCAATACTTCAAAGCGGCATAAAACAAGTTTGCATTGCAGGTGGCGTAAGCGCAAATAGTGCGTTAAGGAAAACGTTTATTGAAACAGGAAAAAAACTCGGTTTCAAAACTTTTATTCCTTCATTTGAATATTGCACAGATAATGCAGCAATGATTGCAATAACTGGATATTACAAATATTTACAAAATGATTTTGCACATTTAACTGTTAGCCCTTCAGCAACTGCAAAATGGTAATTAAATTTTTTTTGCGAATAAACATATTAAAATATTCCGCTTCCACATTTAATAAAATGATGCTGAATAAAATCTACGAATTTCAATTCTGTTTCTGTACTTGGGGTTTATCCAACTACTTACGATAATTTTTCTATCGGTCAGTTTTTTGATAAAGGAATTACATTAAAAGGTGGTCAGGCCCCTGCACAAAAATATATTGATTTGCTTTTATCTTATGTGGAAGAAGGTAAAGTGAATTGAATGATATTATTACGCATCGCTTGCCATTATCAGAAGTAGAGCATGCCTATAAAATATTTAGAAATAAAGAAGATAATTGCGTAAAGGTTGTACTTGATCCCTGGAGTTAAAAATTATTTTATAAAATTTTGATGTTTAAATTGAAAAAAACTATTCAATTAATGAATGGTTTTTTTGTTGACTAATTCCTGAACTTATCAACATGTAATATCTAATAAAAAATATTTTTTTTGCGACTTAATTTGATGCATAAAAACATATGTTTTATTACTGCAAGTTTCATTTATAAATCAAATTTAATTCCTTGTGCGAGTGGTAAAGTATTACTCCAGTTAATTGTATTTGTTTGCCTGCGCATGTAAGCTTTCCATGCATCGCTGCCGCTTTCTCTGCCGCCGCCGGTTTCTTTTTCGCCGCCAAATGCGCCGCCAATTTCAGCGCCGCTGGTTCCGATATTTACATTTGCAATTCCGCAATCACTTCCTGCATGTGAAAGAAATTGTTCTGCTTCACGCATATTTAATGTCATGATGGAAGATGATAATCCCTGCGGCACACCGTTTTGTAAAGCAATCGCTTCATCCATCGTTTCATATTTTATTAAATATAAAATAGGTGCAAAGGTTTCATGCTGCACAATATTCCAATCGTTTTCTACTTCTGCTATGCAAGGCTTCACGTAACAACCGCTTTCATAACCTGCACCTTCCAAAACGCCGCCTTCAACAATAAAATTTCCGCCTTGATTTTTGCATTGTTCGATTGCTGAAAGATACATTTGCACTGCATCTTTATCAATCAACGGTCCTACATGATTATGTGGGTCTAATGGATTTCCAATTCTTAATTGGTTATAAGCATTCATTAATTTTTCTTTGAAAATATTGTAGGCAGAAGAATGAACGATGAGGCGACGTGTTGTTGTACAACGCTGACCTGCTGTACCAACAGCACCGAACAGAGCGCCGATAATGGCCATATCCAAATCTGCATTTTGAGAAATAATGATGGCATTATTTCCGCCCAATTCTAATAAAGATTTTCCTAATCTTGCTGCAACTGCAGTTCCCAAAGCTTTGCCCATTCGAGTAGAGCCTGTTGCAGAAACTAAATGAATTCTGGTGTCATTTGCAATCCATTCACCAACATTTCTTCCGCCTTGCGCCAGGCAACAAACGCCTTCGGGCACATTATTTTTTTTGAAAATTTCTGCAATTATATTTTGACAAGCAATTCCGCAGAGCGGCGTTTTTTCGCTTGGTTTCCAAATGCAAACATTTCCGCAAACCCAGGCCAACATTGAGTTCCAGCTCCACACTGCAACCGGAAAATTAAAGGCTGAAATTATTGCAACAATTCCTAAAGGATGCCATTGCTCGTACATGCGATGTTTCGGTCGTTCGCTGTGCATAGTTAACCCATACAATTGTCTTGATAAGCCAACAGCAAAATCGCAGATATCTATCATCTCCTGTACTTCGCCAAAACCTTCCTGTAAACTTTTGCCCATTTCATAACTTACCAATTTTCCGAGGGGCTCTTTATAGTTGCGCAATGCATCGCCAATTTGCCTAACAATTTCTCCGCGTTTTGGCGCAGGCCACATGCGCCATTCAATAAATGCTTGTTGCGCTTTTTCAATTATAGCATCATAACTATTTTCATCTGCGGAAATTACATTGCCAATTAATTTTCCATCAACAGGCGAGCAAGATTCGAGCAAACTTCCATTACTATCAATCCAATTTATTCCTGTAGAAACTCCTTTGTTATTTGCATCAATTTTAAGTTGGGATAAAAATTCGTGCATAAAAAATTGTTGAAGGCGCAAGATAATTAATCTGTATTTCTTGCACTAAATTGAATTACATTAATTTAAAAAACCATGAGGTAATTCAAAATTTCATTACAAAAAAAGGAAACAAAATATTGTTTCCTTTTAAAAGATTTCAAAAGTTATTAAAAAGTATAACGAATTCCTAAGCCGCCGCCATTTGGTAGAAAGCCTGCATTGCCTACAAGTGTGATAGAAGGCTGCCAATCGAGGCTAACATTAATAGGAAACTCTTCAAACTTATAGTCGAGACCAATAATGCCGTCTGCGCCAAAATCTGCATTACTGCTATAATTTTTTTGATATTGTGAGTTCCAAAACCCAATGTGTGCGCCGGGTCCAACAAACCAACGCAAATTATTTACGCCGGTAATATCAAAGTTAAATTCATAAAGTCCAACCGCTTTAAAGCCTTGCTGCCAAAATATTGCCTGTGCTTCAACATTATTATTTTGGGTTACAAATTTTTTATAAGTTACTGCAAAGCCGCCTGGAAATTTTAAACCGATTGCCTGATTATAACCCGACTGCGCAAAAGATTTAAGCGCAAGAAAACTTACAATTAAAGAAAGAAAAATCTTTTTCATGCAACACAAATTAAGGAACAAAATTTTTTATTGAAACGATAAATGCAAAAAGATGTTATAAAAAAAGTTGTTAAAGATGATTTTTTTTGAGCTTTTAATTTCATGCAACTTTTATTTTTATTTGTTTATAATTTTTACCTTCTATCATTTTCTAAAATGAATTTTTTGGGATAAACTTTTAACTTGTAGTTTTAAATTTAAAATTTAATCAGTAAATAAACAGCTATGAAAAAAATCATCTTACTTCTTCTCTTATCTTCTTCAACATTTTTAGTGCATGCGCAGCTTACTAATACAAAATGGAAGGGAACACTTAAATTAGATAACCCGCTTGATGCATTTTTTGATTTTAAAAATGATACGCTTTTTGTAACTTCTGTGGCAGATAGTTCTACCATTGAAATTATGACTTATACTGCAAATGATAGTTCGTTTACAATACAAAAAATAAGCGGGCAAAGCGATTGCGATGGTACAACCGTAGGAAAATATAAATTTAAGATAGATAATAACGGAATGAATATTGTATTAATTTCGGATGATTGTGATGATAGATCTTCTGTATTAAATAATACAAATTGGATAAAAGCACAATGATTTTTGTTGGCTTTTTTATCCGTTAATTCATCAAATTATTTTTTCAAGAATTTGCAAATAAATTTTTGAATGAGCTAAAATCTTTAATAAAATCACGGAACAGTTATCATCAATTTTCTATGCTGATGCACGATGCGCATCATTTGCACAATTACTGCCAATAATATTAAGCCAAAGCCAGCATAAAAACTTAAACCGAAATATTTATTTTCATGATAAATAACAAAAGCGAGTATAATGCCGTACACGGGCTCGAGTGTTAGCGTAAGATTCATGGTGAAAGCGCTTACTTTTTTTAATGCGCTGATGTATAAAATAAAAGTAAAAATTGTGCAGCACCAGCTAAGTATAAAAAGCCAAAGCCAATCCCACGATTGCGGAAAAATTTCCTTGGAAGGAAATAAATAATTGTAAAAAGGCATTAATAAAGTTAAGCCTAAAAAACCGCCGGTAAGTTGATAAAGTGTAATTGTTTGCGGCTTATAATTAGCTATCATTTTTTTGTTCATCACGGAAACCAAAACGGTTAATAACGCTGCAAGTAAGCCAATATAAATGCCCACTGAAAATTTTAGATTTGAAAAATAAATTAATCCAATGCCAATTAGTGCAAATAAACCTAACAATAATTCAAACGGATTAATGCGGCGATTAAAAAAAACAGGTTCTATAATTGCAGATAATAACCCCGAAGTTGATAAGCATGTTAGTGCGATAGAAACGTTTGCATATTTTATACTTCCATAAAAACAAAGCCAATGCAGAGAAAGTACAGTGCCAATTGATGCTATCTTCAAAAAATTTATAAAAGATATTTTTGTTACTTGTTTTTTCGCAATAAATAATATCCATAAAGAAATAACTGTAATTAATAAGCGCCACCAAACAAGTAAACCTTCGTTTAAGGAAATTGATCTGCCTAAAACGCCTGTAAAACCCCACAAAAAAACAGCAAGATTTAATTTTAGTAATGCCGATTTCATAGAGCGCAAAGAAAGCGAATACTATTTATAAATGGCTGTTTGCTTTGTTGAGGGCGTCATTGGAAGTAGAATACATTTCTCTTTCTTTTGCGGGTATGCTTAGTTTTTTTCTATAATTTTTAAACATGCTTTGCCATTGAATTTTCAATACACCAAAAACACCTTCCTTTAAAATTCCTTTGCTCATTTTGCTTATGCCTTCTTTACGATCTTTAAAAACAATGGGTACTTCAACAATTTTAAAACCAAGCTTCCATGCTGCAAATTTCATTTCAATTTGAAAAGCGTATCCAACAAATTTTATTTCGTCAAAATTTATTGTTTCCAACACTTTTCGTTTATAACAAACAAATCCGGCAGTAGGATCGTTAACAGGTAAACGTGTTATAAATTTTGTATAAATAGCGCCGCCTTTTGAATAGATGTGCCGATCTAAAGGCCAGTTTTCGATTTTACCGCCGGGTACATAACGGCTTCCAACGGCAACATCAGCTGCTTCATTTTTACATGCTTTATACAAGCGGTCAAGATCGGCGGGTTCATGAGAAAAGTCGGCATCCATTTCAAAAATAAACTCATACTTTTTTTCTATCGCCCATTTAAATCCGTGAATGTAAGCTGTACCCAATCCTAATTTTCCATTTCGTTCTTCTAAAAATAATTGGTTAGGATGAACATTGAATAATTGTTTTACAAGCGAGGCAGTATCGTCAGGTGAATTATCATCAATTACCAGTACATGAAAATTTTGATGCAAAGAAAAAATTGCATTGAGAATACGTTCTATGTTTTCCCTTTCATTATAGGTTGGTATGATAACGATTTTCTCCAAAAAAAGATTTATTACTAATTAATTTTAAATACAATTTAAATACAATATTAATCTCCAATATAATGTATTAATATTTTATGTTGTTTATCTAAAGGCATTTATAATTTTTTTAACAGCATTCGATTAAATATTTCTGTAAATTTTTGTTTTGTGTGCAAAGAAAAATCTCCTTTCATCATCCAGTCATAATATTGCGGTTCGCATTTTAAAACTTCAATTACGGGCTTGCCTTTATGTTTTCCAAAATTAAAAATTTCAATGCCATTCACTCTTACAAATCTGCGTGCAAAATCAACCACGTCTTCTTCACCGATAAAATTAATAATGCTTTCAACCGTATTGCCAATGTGCGGATAACGCTCAACCTGTGCTTCTAATATTTCTACAGTTGCAATTGCATCTGCTTCAGCGCTGTGTGCATCATCCAAACACTTCATGCAATAAAATTTATACGCAGCGCTTAAATTACGCTGTTCATTCATGTGAAAAACTTTTTGCACATCTACTAATTTGCGGTCATCGGTCGAAAATTCTAAACCAACGCGTAAAAATTCTTCTACCAACATAGGAATATCAAAACGGTTACTGTTGTAGCCGCCTAAATCGCAATGTTCCAAAAATTGTTTTATTTCATTAGCAGCTTGTTTAAAAGTTGGTGCATTTTTTAGCATTTCATCCGAAATGCCATGAATTTCGTAAGATGCAGGCGGAACAGGCATTTGAGGGTTAATCAGTTTTCTTTTAACTTGCCTGTTGCCATCCGGAAAAATTTTTATGATAGCAATTTCTATTATCCTATCAGCACCAATGTTAATACCGGTAGCTTCGATATCTATAATTGCCAATGGGCGCTGTAACTGAAGATTCATTTAAAAATTAAAATTTGCAAAATAAAAATGATTGATTAATTGACGAAGAAAATTTGATATTCATTGCACCAAAGTTCAGATTTAAAATAAATTATTTAATCATCTTTTTTTGTGCAAACATATTTAATTCATTGTAGTAAGCGCTGTGCATCAATAACAATTTGTACCATATATTCTTAAAGCTTTCGGCCGGTTATGCAATTTTTTTATTATTTGTAAACTAATAAAATTCTATTGAAATCATTGCCAATTTTTTAAAATATAAGCTGTTTAATTGGATTGCGTTTTAATAGAAGTTAAACACTATATTTTACTTTAGTTCTGTTTATTTAAGAATTGATTCCGATAATTTGATTTAAAATTAACCATCCAAAAACAGCAAAAATAAATATTATATTAAGTGTAGTGATTATATTTGTGATATATTATCGCAATATTTATGAAAAAAATTTTTTTAGTATTTATTTTTACATTGTTAATTGCAGATTTAATTTCTTCCTGCAGTGTTTCCAGAGGGAATTACGGCGGTTGCCCAACCAACAATAAAAATTTTTTCAGAAGATAAAAAGTGTTTACAGATTAATGAACTGGATCAATTTTAATTCGGAAGTTCAATTAGAAAACCTGGTGCAAAAATCTTTTCAGGTTCCGCAAGTTATTTTTAAACATAGTACAAGATGCGGTACAAGCCGAATGGTTTTAAACCGGCTTGAAAGAAATCAGTTACCAACTGAAATCGATTTTTATTTTCTCGATGTAATTGTTTATCGAAACATCTCAAATAAAATAGCTGAGCAATTTCAGATTTATCACGAATCTCCCCAACTTATAATAATAAAAAACGGAGAATGTGTTTTTGATGAAAGCCATTTCGGCATCAATTCGCATGTTTTAATTCAGCAAATATCTTCTTTATAAATTTTCTGCATTTAATTGTTTCATTCTATCTTTAAAAAAATTATTGTGCATGATAATAACAGTATTTGGCGCAACAGGCCAGGTAGGAAAAAGAATTGTACGGCAGGCTTTAGCAAAAAATTATACCGTTCGCGCGTTTGGAAGAAATGTAGATAATTTGATGGATGAAGACGAGCGCAACGATAACCTTGAAACCCTTCAGGGATATGTGTTTGATGAGGGCGAAGTGTATGATGCAGTAAAAAATGTTGATGCAGTTTTATCAGCCTTGGGCGGCGCTTTTGACGGAACGGATAAAACAAGAAGCCTTGGAATAAAAAACATTATTGCACAAATGACAAAAGCAAATGTAAAGCGCATAGTTGCATTAGGTGGCATCGGCGTTTTAAATGCGCCGGATGGTTCGTATTTAATTGATGCGCCAAATTATCCTGCGCAATATAAACCCGTTGGTAAAGAACATTTGCAGGCATTTTTATATTTAGAACAATCTAATCTTGAATGGACATTTGTTTGCTCGCCCGATATTAAAAATGAAGATGCGACTGGTAAATTTATTACAAAAGAAAATTATCCGCCCGAGCCAAATAAAAATTTTATTGCCGCAGGAGATCTTGCTGAATTTATGCTGCAAGAAATTTTGCAACCAAAATATCTTAAAAAAAGAGTTGGTATTTCAGCAATATAATAATGAAGAAACAAATGTAAGTTACAAGCAACACGCTAAAATTTCTATTAGTTTATTCATCACTCATCATTCATAATGAAAATCAGGCTGCCCGGATGCTTAAATATCTTACCAAACTTCTTTTGGCAACGGGCAATAAAGTTTCTTCGATAGGATAAGTTAAATCCACTTCAATTAAATATACCGCAGGGTTTGGCAACACTGCTCTGTTGCGGATAAGTTCGCTTTTTATATTTTCATAACTGTTTGCCATGCTTCTGCTGCGGCTGTCAATAAATTCTGTTTTGATGCTGCGGTATTTTTCGTCATGTTTTTCAAAAATGCTTAAACGATATTGATAAACTCTGGTATTTTTTGAAGAAGCGCCGCAAAGAAAAAAATATCCTTCATTTAATTCAAGCGGGATAATACCAATTGGTGTAATGGTCATTTTTTCTTCAACAAATTCATATATTTCTGTACCTGTTGAAATGGTTGCTTGAATGGTTTGCTGCGCATACTGAATAATATCTTCTAACTCCTGCATCATCTCATCATCTTCTATTATTTGCTCGTATAAAATTTGTAATTTTTGAAGTTGAATGCCTGTAAAACGTTTTGGAAATTGTTCCTGCAAATAATGCTTATTTTTTTTAAAAGCCAGCAAATTATTGTAATGAAAAATTACATCGCTTAATTGCGGATACAATTTATATTCGTTAAAATAATTATTTACTTCCTGCAAATAAGCAAGCAGCGTATATTTTTTTAATTCAAAATCTATATAACCATCAGCAAACCATGTTTCGGATAATGACTTCATACTGAAATATTTATAAAATTGAATTTACAAATGTTTGAATAAAAACTTTTTTGAAAGTTTAAAACTATTCTTCATTTACAAAAGCAGTTTTTTAAATTTCTGCAATTCTGTTATTTCAGTTGAAGATAATGGTTCATTATTTTCATATTTCGATTGTAAAAATAAAACGCGTTTATGCTGCGGATATTTTTGCAGCAATTCAATAATTAATTTACCAGTTTGTTCATCTTTTATGTACAGCGGAGTGTGTTCGGTTAATGCAGATTTATAACGTGTGGGCATTTTTAAAATAGATGCTTCCAGTGTTGCGAGCCAATTAGTTGGCAAATCTTTTACGTTAACCGCAACCTGATGCAAACCTTGCAGTTGTTTCTTACTCAAACTGCCGCGTTCTTCATATTGATGCATCAGACTTTGAATAAAAATTTTATCAGGATAGGCTTTGTAGCAAGCATCCAGCACTTTATCGGTTATATCTATTTCAGGCTTTTTTTTATACACCCGGCGCTTTGTTTTTTAAAAATAATTGTAAAAGGACTTTAGCTAAGATAAAACTTACCTAAAAATTTTTTATAATGCTTTATTCACAAACCTGAATAAAAAAAAGATATGATTAATTAGCTTGATAAAAATCTTTTAAAATAATGGTTCATCGTCATTTGCAAAATGCGGATGATAAAATAACGGATGATGATTTGCGAAATATTACTGTGGGTGTTTCAGAAACTACAGGATCATCTGCGTTAGAAGATGGGAAAGAAATTGAATCGCAAGGATGCAAATGAAGATAAAGACGAATTAAAAGAGCAAGCAGAGAATAAAAAACATAAGATAATAACACCCTGGAATTTGCTTGAAGGATAAAACTTTTTTTAAAAAAATTGCAGTAATTAACTTGTTGGCTATCACTTAAAGACCTTATTAAAACCATAAAATTATTTCACTCAATTTTTTGAGATATTAATTAGTAAATTGGAACCACATTCTGAAATTAATTAAGAATGTTAATAAGAAAAATTCAAGATCATAACTATTTAAATGGGTTAAATTCGTAATTGCAGAATTTATCATTTTCATTACTTTTATTCTGCCTTTTACATGGTATTATTTTTTGCATGGAAATAATATTTTAGGAATTATTGGTTTAGGATTACTCTTAAATTTTATTACTGTTATTTTGTTTGCATTACGTTCAATTTCTAACAAAGAAGTATCTGTTGGGATACATAAATTATATAATAAAAAAATAAGAGAAGAAATTAGACTTAAATACCCGCATTTATCAAAAGATACTTTTATATTATTTGTAACTTTAGTAGTACCATTTATGTTGGCAATAGTTGTTTGTATAGAACTATTAAATTCAAACAAGTAATAAAAGATGCAGCTCCTAAAATCTATATCCTAAAGCTAAGGACATATTGAAGCCGAAACTTTGTTGAACAATTAATCTATCAGTTCCGGCATCATATTTTTTATTGTTGTTTAAATCCCAATATTGAATATCATTTTGGTGCAGCACATCAGCGAAAGTAAATTCTGCAAAACCTCTTTTAAGAAAAGATTTGTTGAGCTTAATATCTAATGACGGATGTGGCTTTTCCCAAATGGCTTGATCCTGCGAGCTGCCAACAAGAAAAATGCGGCTGCCTATTTCGTTATATAAAACAGAGATTCCAAATGTATTTTTTGTATTATTAAATTGCAAACCGGCGTTTATAATATAGGGAGATTGACCCTGCAAAGGTCTGCTCGCTGCAGTATCGCCTGTACCTTTTAAATCTATTTTTGATTTTATTAATGAAACATTTGCAAAAGCTATAAGCCCTTCTAATTTTCTGCTGATAAAATCGAAATTTTTTCTTCCTTCAAACTCTACTCCAATGTTGGTTGCTTTTGGCGTGTTTGCATAATTCACCGTTCTTGAATCGCCGCCGGAAATGGGAAGAAATTGTTCAATCGGATTTTTAAACTCTTTATAAAATCCACTTATTGAATAATATTGTGCTGAACGAAAATAATGCTCCCATCTTATTTCATAATTGTTAATGTGCGCTTCGGTTAAATCAGGGTTTCCCGAGTATGTCGTATTGGTAAGAAAATCATAAAAAAATGTGTTTGCTAATTCTCTGTATAAAGGTCTTGCAACGGTTCTGCTAAAGCTTGCACGTAAATTTGCATTTGATAAAACTGAATAAATTAGATTAGCAGAAGGCAGCCAGTCATGATAAACAGTATCGCTGTTAAGCGGATCGCCAATATTATTAACTGTATTTAGAATTTGATGATAATTTTCTAATCGCACCCCCCAAACAAATCGTAATTTATCGGTAAATTTATTATCCAACATTAAATATCCGGCAACATTTTTTATAGAGCCATCATAATGATTTGAGGGATTATTATCTTCAATTAAAGTAAATCCGTGTTTGTTATAATTCGCCTGACTGAAAATTGAATCTTGGGCATAGAAAAGATATTTCTGATTAAAATATTGAGGGTCGTATGCAGTAGTAAAAAAGCGTATATCTCTGCTGCGTGTATCGTAATAATAAGCAGCTCCGAATTTGAATGTTTGCTGGTGTTTCAACATAGTAAAAGGCAAGCTTAAATCAACATTTGCTCCTTTGGCTTCATCTTTTACATTGCCATAGTAACGGATGCCACCACTAACAGTTGAAACGCTTGTGCCCGCAGTTATAAGAGCAAAATAAGGAGAATTAGAATCGAAAGTTAAATAAACATTACGACGATAATCTGGTTCGTTGCGATATAAATTTGTATAATATCCGTTCCATTTTATACGTAGTTTAATTGCAGGAAAAAAATGATCTCCGCCAATTTGAGTATTAATTAATCGATTGCTGGCAAAGAAAAACGAATTGGCTTTTATATCTGTATAGCCACTCACCGGCGCCGGGCCGAAGCGTAAAACTGTAACATTGCTTGAACTAATTGAATAAATATTATTGAAAAAAAGTTTATTGTTTGGATCTAATTTTAAAGAAAAATTTCCTAAAGCACTTGCAAGTATAGTGCGCGTACAGCTGCTGTCTTTATAATTATATGATGTATCGCCGTTATCAAGATAATCTAAGCGCCTGTATTCACTAAATTTAAAATTTGAAGTATAACTAATTCCAAATATGCCACCTAATTTTGGATAAGTTTTATTAGCAGCAATTTTTGCATTAAAGCCGCCGGATACTTGAAAAACAGGATTTACAGGTGCGGCATTTTTATAATAATATGCCCAATCGTTCGGAAACATTTGAGCAAAATGAATAATTTTTTTTGGGTCACTGATATTTGTGAAAATATCTTTATCAGGAAATTTTGAAGGTAACGCTCTTGTGCCATCATCAATACCTAACCAATCAGTACTTCCACCTTTATAGTCGTAATAATTTTTTCCTGTTGTTATTGAATTATAACCAACGCCGGCTTTAACAGCAAGAAAATTTTTGTCAGGAACATCTTTCGTATTTATTTCAATTAATCCACCTGAAAAACTTCCGGGTAAATCAGGAGTTGCACTTTTAATAATGGTAATATTATCTACAACATCAGAAGGAAAAATATCAAATGCAAAAGTTTTTCTATCCGGCTCCGAACTTGGGAGAATTGCATTATTTAGCATTGCTTCGTTATAACGGTCATTCATTCCACGCACAATAACAAATTTATTTTCCTGGATGGTTGTGCCGCTCACACGTTTTAATACATCGCTTGTATTTTTATCTGGCGATCTGCGTATTTGTTCGGCGCTTATTGCATCTGAAACTACAGCACTATTTTTTCGTGTAATAAGTAAGCTGCTTAAATTTTCTCTTCTTGCAGTAGTTTGCACAGTTACATTTAATAAAGTATTATTTTTTGCAGCATTTAAAGTAACGTTTAGTATTGTTGGTTCGCCTGCATTAACCTGAACATCGCTAATTTGTTTTGTTTCATATCCAACGTAAGAAACTTTTATTGTGTAGGTACCATTTGTTAAGCCATTTATGTTGAATTTACCGTCAACATCGGAAGTTGCTTGTTCTTTATTATTATTTACTATAATTGAAGCGCCAATTAATGAATGACCATTTTCTGCATCAGTAATTGTTCCCGTAATAACTCCGCTTTGTTGTGCATTTGCATTTATATGTGTAAATAAAAAAAGATTTAATAAAACAGTTAGTAAGATTACACGTGATAACATAATTTTTTTGCGCGAAATTAAAAATGTGATAAGAGAAAAACGGAATATTGATATTAAGTTTTTGTGTTTTAATATTAAGTAATTGTTACCGAATTTTTCATCGGCAAGTATATTTTCAGTGTGAAGAGTTAGTAACAATTAGATAAAGGTTTGGTAACGCAGTTAATTAGGAAATCGCTTTATGCCGCCACTACATTTACAAAAATTTTTAAACAAAAAAACTTTTAACAATGAACACAAAAAATCTACTTTGCAAAGCCGTTCTACTATCAACGGTCTTTGCTATTACAGTGTCGGCAAGTTTTGGTCAAGCACCAAGGCCAAGACAGCAAATTACTAAGCCAATTGTTGCAAACACCACATGGTCGTCCGACACAACTTACGTTTTGAAAGGTTACATCTATGTTGTGAACAACGCAGTTCTTACCATTCAACCCGGATGTATTATTTATGGAGATTCAACCAACAAAGGGGCTTTAATTATTACGCGAGGCGCAAAAATCAATGCAATTGGTACTGCAAGCTGTCCCATAGTTTTTACTTCAGCCAAGGGGCTAAATCGCAGAGCACGCGGAGATTGGGGTGGTGTAATTTTATTAGGTAAAAGTGCCTTAAACACACCTACAGGCACGGCAAATATTGAAGGAATTCCGCCCAACGATTCAACATTGTATGGTGGTGGAAGTACTCCGGATATACATGATAACTCCGGCACTTTAAAGTATGTACGCATAGAGTTTGCGGGTATAGCTTTATCTCCAAACAACGAGATCAATGGATTAACTTTTGGCGCTGTTGGGGATGGTACAACCATTGATTATGTACAAGTAAGCTTTGCCAATGATGATTCTTTTGAATGGTTTGGTGGCACTGTAAACTGTAAGCACATTATTGCTTTTCGTGGAATTGATGATGATTTTGATACAGATAATGGCTTTTCAGGTAAAGTTCAATACGGAATGGGTTTACGCGATCCAAAAGTAGCCGATGTTTCCGGCTCAAAAGGTTTTGAATCTGATAACGATGCAAACGGATCAACCAACCTTCCGCAAACAAGAGCGATATTTTGTAATATGACGGCAACTGCGGGTAAAGATACTACACAAAATTCTTTATTTATTGCGGGTGCACACATACGCAGAAACAGTCACATGTATTTATATAATTCCATTGTTATGGGCTATCCTGAAGGATTATTGATTGATGGCACATTATCTGAAAATAATGTTTTAGCTGATACACTGGTTGTTGATAATTTCATTACCTGCAAAGATGCTTCTAAGTATGTAGTTACTACACCCGTAAATACATCTGTTCAAAATCTTTTACTCAGTTCAAACACCTATTATTCCGGAAATAAAAAAGTTAAGTTAACTGATCCGTATAAATTATTAGCGCCCGATTATCGTCCCAAACCTACTTCACCAGCATTAGGTGCAGCCGATTTTAATCATGCGGTATTAAATGATCCTTTCTTTGATAAAGTTACTTATGTAGGCGCTTTTGACCAAACCAATGACTGGACTGCGGGTTGGGCCAACTTTGATCCAAATAGTGTTGATTATAATCATTCAGTTTGTTTTGGTTCAAGCGCTAAAAAATCTGAAACCATTGAGCCAGCAAGTACAGCTGCTGAAGTGAACGTTTATCCAAATCCTGCACCTGGAAATTTTAAAGCAGATATAATCGGGTTCAATAGTACTGTTAATATAAAAGTGAGCAATATGAACGGTTCAGTAGTATACAATACAAAGCAAATAGTATCTGCAAAAACTTCTTTAATTAATATCAATCTCAACAATGCGCCAACAGGCTTATATGTTGTAGAAATTTCTGACGGAAAAAATGTTATTACCAAAAAAATAAATATCGTTAAATAAAAGAGGGTATGTTAATTTCAATTTGGGGTGCGCCGCTATCGCGGGCACCCTTTTATAATTTTCCGCATATTTCTGCAATAATTAACCAATGAGTTTTCTTTATACGTAAGGTGTCTTATATTATTTACTAATAATCACGTAGCATAATAAATCACTTGCAAAAATTAAATTTCAAAAATCCTCAAATAAAAATTAACATGAAAAAATATTTACCTGCGCTTTCATTATTAATTATAATGTTTGCGCTTACTTCAAATTTGCATGCCCAATTACTGTATCAAAATACGGATCAAAATACTTATTTGTTTGCAAATCAAATAAATGCTTTTACCGGAAATACTGTTTCAGTTGTACTTGATGATGTTGAAATTCCTGAAGGCAGTATAGGAACAAATGACTCAATTAGTATAACAAAAGTAAAAATAGGCATTGCACGTGAGTCAAACGCTCCTGCCTGTACATTTACGTTATGTTATGCACCAATAAACGAATCAGGAACAGGTCCAAATACAGATACAAGCTATCTAACTATCCCGATAAAAGAAGTTGCTTCTGTAAGCCTGCCCGCGTTGGGTATTACTGATTCTACTATTACAACTATTATTTCTTTTGGCGATTCTACAAACAGGCTTTTTTCGGTCAAAGTGCCGGCGGTAGATATTCTTTCCGGTCAAAAAACATTTTATCTTGGATTAAAATTTACTTCAACAAGCCGTAATAACACTAACGGTTGGGTTATAACTACACCCACTCAATCGCAAAATATTGACCGCTTTTGGATTTACAATCCGGCAGTGCCAAAAAGATTTAGTTTAGGGTTTTCTAATGATAATCCCAAAGCAACTATGTATATACAGGTTTTTGGAAAATTCACTCTTCCGGTAACCTTTATGAATTTCGACGGAGTATTACAAAATAATCAGGCAGTACTTAACTGGAGCACTTCAAATGAAATAAATAATAAAGGTTATGAAATACAAAAAAGCGTTGATGGTCAAACGTTTGCCGATATTGGCTTTGTACAAGGCGCCGGCAGTTCTTCGTCTGTAAATAAATATACATTTTCTGACGCTAAATTGTTAAGTGGCTCAAATTATTATCGTTTAAAACAAATTGATCTGGATGGGAAATTCTCTTATTCATCTACAATAAAAATAGATTTCAGTAAATTCGATTGGGCTATTCTAGACAATCCTGCAACAAACAATAGCTGGATTCGATTGCAGCTCGATAAAACAGCCAATGTTTCTATACAAATCATTTCTTTAAATGGAAAAATTATTCAATCAATTAATAAAGGAAATATTTCCACAGGAACTTATACAATGCCTCTAAATTTAAACAATGAAGCGCATGGAATGTATGTGGTAAAACTCATTGTTAATAATCAAACTTTTTCTAAGAAAATTATTAGATAAAAATTGTCAACACCCTAATAAAAAAACCTCCATTTTTCAGGAGGTTTTTTTGTGACTATTAATTTTTTAAACGTGGTTTAACCTATTAACAAAAAAATAAAATAGCTACAAAATTTTAAATTGATTACTTAACAGTTTTATAATCTTTTCTTAACCTTCGCTTCATATTCATTTGCAACCTTTGTGCATCATGGTATGAATTATATAAAATGTTTACACAATTTCTCTTCTGAAAATTCCTCTGCATCAATTTTCTTTTTAAAAAATTTATTCTATGAAAAAATAAATAATTTTTTTGCTAATCTTATTTCCAAACTTTTTCTTTTTCAGCTCAGTGGTTTGTATTCTTCATTCAGATTTACCAAAATCATTTCATGAAAAATAAAAAAAGAAAAGTTGATATAGTTGTTATTTCTGATATTCATTTAGGAACTTATGGCTGTCATGCAAAAGAGCTTCTTCAATATTTAAAAAGTATCAAACCAAAAATCGTTGTTTTAAACGGCGACATCATTGATGTGTGGCAGTTCAGTAAAAGTTATTGGCCAAAAAGTACATATGAAAATTATTAGGCATTTAATGAACTGGATGAGCAAGCGAATAAAAATATTTTACATTCCCGGCAATCACGATGAAATGCTGCGCAAATTTGCGGGCTTTAAAATGGGCTCGTTCCAAATTGTAAATAAATTGGTTTTAGAAATTGGTGAAAATAAAAAAGCATGGATATTTCATGGCGATGTTTTTGATGTTACCATGCAGCATTCAAAATGGCTTGCAAAATTGGGCGCATGCAGACAAGCTTCATTTTAGCACGACATCAATGCTTATCTAAACCAGTTACGAGTGGATGGTACACTCGCATTAGTAGGTGCACCTGAAAATCCGCTGTCAGTAGCAGCATTCAGTCTTATTCCTTACAGAAGATGTTTTGCAGGTTCAATGATTGGCGGCATCGCCGAAACACAGGAGATGCTTGACTTTTGCGGCAAACACAATATCGTTTCAGACATAGGGATGATAAACATTCAGCAAATCAATGAAGCATACGAACGTTTGCTGAAAGGTGATGTAAAATATCGTTTTGTTATTGATATGGCATCTTTGAAAAGATAAAAACGCTGTTAGGTGTCAGACACTTTCGAAGTGTCAGACACCTATGAGCAGAGTTGAACTAACAAGTAAAGGAACTAAGTGAAAAAGTGTAAGCAAATACAGTGAGATGGCAAGAATATTTATCACCGGCTCAGCAGATGGTCTTGGGCAATTGTCGGCAAAATCGCTGATAGAACAGAGGCATAAGGTTGTACATGCACGCAATGCTGCACGTGGACGTGAGGCTATAAAAAAAAATCCGGCAGCGGAGCCTGTTGTAACAGGGATTTATCAAACATCGAAGAAATAAAAAATCTTTCACGTGAAGTGAATGCATTGGGAACATTTGATACTGTGATTCATAATGCAGGCGTTTATCAAACTTCAGCAAAAGAAATTTTCGCCGTAAATACATTAGCGCCTTACATTTTAACGTACCTGATACAAAAGCCAAAGCGATTGGTTTACCTGACTTCGGGAATGCATTTACAAGGACGTTCAAAACTGGAAAATTTTAAAACTAATATTAATAAAATCACTTACTCTGATTCAAAGTTGCATGTGATGATGCTTTGCAAAGCCGGTTCAGGGTGATATAAACAATGTTATTGACGAAGCATATAAGAAAAAATATAATAGTAGTCCTTACCTGTCTCACATGATTAGTAACCGTGCGCCGCTACAGTGAAGATTATACCTAAATGAAAATTAGTTGTACTTATGGCAATTGATAAGATTAGTTGTACTTAGGGCAATTGATAAGATAAAATGTAGATAAATTAAATTCACATTACCGGAAAGACATTGGAAATCTGAAAACCTGATAACAAACAAAACAAATGAAACATTCCTTAGTTATAACCCTGATTGTTCTCTCTTCCTGTAATGTTTTTGCTCAAAAAAATAACATGATGATTCGTATATCAGAAATAGAAATTGATTCCAATTATCTTGAACAATACAAAGCAATTCTCAAAGAGGAATCCCGTGCAACTGTGAAATTAGAGCCAAGCGTAATTTTTATTTATCCAATGTACCAGAAAGAATATCCAACGCAGGTGAGAATTCTCGAAATATACGCAAACAGAGAAGCGTATGAATCGCATTTAAAAACGCCGCATTTTCAAAAGTATAAAACTACAACTCTTAAAATTGTGAAATCGTTAAAACTTGTAGATATGGAGGCGATAGATGAAGAAACAATGCCTGAGATATTTCGTAAGCTAAAAGATAACAACAAAGAATAAGGATGATAAAATTATTTATCGATTGGCATCGACACTAACGATAGCGAAACTTAAAATAAGTTAAACATAAAATAAAGAGCATGAGTTGTAATAATATCAACCAAAAAGTAATCGTGATTACAGGTGCAAGCAGCGGGCTTGGAGAAGCTGCTGCAAAATATTTATCTGAACAAGGTACAACTCTTGTGTTGGGTGCACGACGTGTTGAGCGCATTCAATCTTTAGCAGACGAAATAAATAAAAATGACGGCAAACCATTAGCAATTGAAACAGATGTTACAAATATGAACAAGTGAAAGCATTGGTTGATGCAGTGGTTGAAAAATTTAATCGTGTTAATGTTATTATTAATAATGCAGGCTTAATGCCGCAATCAAAATTGGAGAGTTTAAAAGATTGATGAATGGAATCAAATGATTGATGTAAATATTAAAGGTGTGTTGTACGGAATTGCTGCAGCACTTCCATATATAAAGGAACAGAAATCAAGACACATTATTAATGTATCTTCAGATGCAGGGCATAAAGTGCGTGCAGGCGGCGCTGTGTATTCTGCCACCAAACATGCAGTAAGAGTTATTTCAGAAGGTTTGCGTATGGAAGTAAAACCTTACAACATTCGTACAACTATTATTTCGCCGGGTGCTGTTGATACTGAATTACCAAATACCATTTCTGATGAAGAAACAGCGAAGAACATTAAGCAGTTTTATAAAGATATTGCTATTCCTGCAGATTCATTTGCAAAGGTTGTTGAGTTTGCTATTAATCAGCCTGAAAATGTTGACGTTAATGAAATTTTATACAGACCAACAAAGCAGGAGTTTTAAATTTATAATTGTCGCATGAAATTCGCTGTATCGCTATGCAATTGTATTTCACTTGATAAACTCATATTATGCAGGCAAAAAATATTTTTTTCTGAATATGCCTCGTGTTGATAATTCATAAACGCCTAATACTTTGTTTGCCCTGTTCAATAACAGTACTTTAAACTGTTCAACAAACTCAATTTTTGTTTTCATCCCAACTTTGCAACAGTATTTTGTAAGCATCATGTGCAGTAACAACGATTGCTCGATCTGATGCTTTTACCTTTGTGCGATAGCTAAGTTCAATCTCCGCTACCTGGAATAATGTTGATGATACGCTTAAAAGAAATTAATTTTTCTTCATGTAATCAGACCTTCTCGATTTCACATAGAAAATGAATGTCTCAAACACATGACTATCTTTATAAAAATGATTGAATGGAGAACAAATCAGTAAAAACTTATTGCGATTTTGTAATAAACCTTGATGATAAAAACGTGCACAAACAGTATCATGATAGGGAATATGGCTTTCCTATTGAAAACGATAATGAACTATTTGCAAGGTTAGTACTGGAGATAAATCAGGCCGGCCTTAGCTGGGATACTATATTAAAAAAGAAAAATAATTTTTTTAAAGCTTATGAAAACTTTAAAATAAAAAAAGTTGCAAAGTATAACGAGAAAAAATTTGCTGCCCTTATGCAGGATGCAGGTATTATAAGAAACCTCCTGAAGATAAATGCTGCTATTGAGAATGCAAAAGTGATACTGTAATTACAAAAAGAATATGGATCATTCAAAAAATGGATTGAGCATCATCATCCATTAACAAAAGAGGAATGGGTAAAGCTTTTTAAAAAGCATTTTAGATTTACAGGCGGCGAAATTGTGAATGAATTTTTAATGAGTGCCGGCTATTTGCCAGGAGCCCATACAGAAACCTGCCCGATATATAAAAAAATCGCAAAGAAAAAACCGATGTGGATTTATAGTTCTCGTTACAAAAAGAAGACTCTTTAAATAATGATTAATTAAATCGGGCTATCAATTTATTTGTGCACTTTCTTGTCTGGATTTTTATACCCATTAAAAACTGCATAAACTATTACTTTATCATCATTAATTCGTAAACAACGGGAGTGTAAAATAAACTGTGTCAGTTAAAATTAATATTGATAGAACAGAGCCAGAATTATAAAAATGATAATTTTATCAAAGCAAGATCTGATGTACAACGCAGCTTTGTACATGTGTTTTTGAATATACGGTGGAAATGGCTTCAGCAAAGCCTTTTAGATTGTCTATACAAGCAATTAAAATACCCTGTACACCTCTGTTTTGCAAATCAGTCAAAACACTTAACCAAAAATTCGCTCCTTTCGTTTCTAAAGAACGGCTTTGCCATTGCTCTACTAACGGTATCACTTTATCGGTAATGGCTGATAGTGTAGCAGCGGAAATATCTGTGTCGTACATATCCTTGATATGAGCTGATATGTCTCTCAAGCTCATACCATGACCATACATCCCAATAATTTTTTGCTCTAAACTTTCTGCTAAAATGGTTTCTCGCTTGCGTACAAGCTGAGGTTCAAATTCACTTGATCTGTTACGTGGAGTGGATAAATCAATTGTGCCCTCTGCCGTTTTTAACTGCTTGGTGCTATGACCATTTTTACGATTGCCTTTAAGTCGTTGCTCCTCATCCAGGTGCTCTTAATGGAATCTTTGATGTCCTATTTGTTTTTTGCCTTTTTGCAATAATCCATTTTCCGCCATCTACACCAACTGCTATTTCTGACTGTTTTAACTTTTTTACATCCGCATATGCAAGACCTGTAAAACAACAAAACAAAAATATGTCTCGAACAAGTGATAAACGTTCTATAGTGAATTTTTTCTGGGCAATCGCCTTTAATTGAGTATCGGTTAGTGCACAACGTTCTACTTCTTTTTTTGCCATACTGAATTCAAGGAAGGGTCACGCAACAGTTTGCCACTTCTGACACATCTGTTCACAATTTTTTTGAAATTGCTTAAATATTTCTTTGTTGTGTTGTGATCACATTTTCTCACACTTTTTAACCAAAACTCATATTCTGAAATAAAATCATAATCAAGCTTTGCTATATCAATATCTGAAACTTTATATCGTGATTGCAGAAAATTAAGCGTATGCTTGTAAGATGTCTCATATCTTTCAACGGTGCCTTTTCATATTGGCGTTCGATTAACGCCTTCATTTGTTCATTATGATGTCTGAATAATTCCATCAGCATGAGGCGTTGTTTATTAATGTTCCTGCCAAGCATTATCTCCTTGATATTGGAAGGTGTAACTTCCTGGTCTACTTCGATCAATCGACGCTTTGCTTCAAACACTTTTTGCTGCAGAGTATCTAAGTATACATTTATGTTTTTGGCATAATCATTCTTGCCATCAACTCTGCCGGCTTTAAGACTACAATTAGCTTTAAAGCATTTTCTTTTAGTACTAAGCTGCGTTGAATGTGAATCAACAGTAATTCTTAAATAAATAGGCAATTCATCACTTAAGTTTTTGCCTTTCTTTTTTAAATAAAAAAAGCATCCAAAACTTTTTTCCATTTTACTCATTTTTAATGGTTATAAAATTGAATTTTTAAAGAACTCAAAACACCCGTTCAGTTTGCATAACTTGTTAATTTCAAGTTCAATGTGTTAACTTCTGTGCGTCTTTAGTAAAAACATGACAGGTACACGGATTTGGTCACTGAACTTGTAGCATAAAATGGAGTAAATCGCGGTAAAGTAAAGAAGTGCTAAAAAACCAAAAAGCCCGTAAACACTGAGTTTCACGAGCTTTCTTTAATTAATTGAACTTAAAAAATCTAATAAAAGCGGAGAGAGAGGGATTCGAACCCCCGGACCTTTTGGGTCAACGGTTTTCAAGACCGCCGCTTTAAACCACTCAGCCATCTCTCCGCCACAAAAATACATTCTCAATTATATCCTGCAAAAAAATTAGTTTCAGTTGTAGTAATTTTGCCCAAAACATCAGTCTTGAAGCATCTTTCAGCGCTTAATAAATATTTCTGGAAATATAAGTATCGTTTTTTATTAGGAATTTTTTTTGTAGTTAGTTCCAATTATTTCGCAGTGCTTGCACCCGAAGTAACAGGTTATGTAATTGGTAAAGTGGAAGAACTTTTGCCCGGCGCAAAACCTCATGCAGCGCAGCAAATGCATGATGTTCTCGTAAACTTTTTTGTGCATTGGGTAAACAATATGAACATACAAAAACTGGTTGTATTGTGCAGCATAACCATTTTAGTTTTAGCATTAATAAGAGGCGCTCTAATGTTTTTGATGCGTCAAACAATTATTGTTGTGAGCCGTCATATTGAATTTGATTTAAAAAATGAAGTGTATAATCATTATCAAAAATTAGATGCAGGTTTTTTTAAAACACACAGCACCGGTGATTTGATGAACAGAATAACGGAAGATATCAGCCGCGTTAGAATGTACATTGGCCCTGCGTTTATGTATCTTATAAATCTTATTGCATTAATTAGTTTTTGCGTGGTAAATATGTTACGTAAAGATGTTGAACTTACTGTTTTAGTGTTAGCTCCATTGCCTTTACTTGCAATTACAATTTATATCGTAAACACAATCATTCACAAAAAAAGCGAAAGAGTGCAGGCGCTGCTTTCTGATTTAACTACAAACGCGCAAGAATCTTATTCCGGAATTAGAGTAATAAAATCTTTTGTTCAGGAAAAAGCAATGCTGGGTTTTTTTGCAAAGAACAGCGAAGATTATCGCAAAAATTCTGTAAGTCTTGCAAAAGTAGAAGCGATCTATTTTCCAAGCATGAGCTTAATGATTGGCATCAGTATTTTAATTACCATTTTAATGGGGGCAAAAATGGCCTTGGCAGATCCTTCTAAGGTTGGATTGATTGTTGAATTTGTGATTTACATTAATATGCTCATGTTTCCCGTTAGTGCAATTGGTTCTGTTGCAAGCATGATACAGCGCGCTGCTGCATCGCAAAAAAGATTGAATGAATTTTTGCACACCGACCCAATGATAAAAGATGAAAAAAATGCGAAGCCAGTTTCGTTGCATGGCAATATTATTTTCGATAATATTTCATTCACTTATCCGCATACAGGTATTAAAGCTTTGCAACAATTTTCTTTGATAGTAAAAGAAGGAGAAAAAGTGCTGATATTAGGCAGAACAGGAAGCGGAAAATCAACACTGGCGCAGCTTTTGCTTCGCTTTTACGATCCTGATGAAGGAAAAATTTTGATTGGAAATAAAAACATAAGAGAATTGCCGGTAAGAGATTTGCGTGAACAAATCAGCTATGTGCCGCAGGATGTTTTTTTATTCAGCGATACAGTTTCAAACAATATTAGTTTTGGTTTATCGCAAACTGCATCTGCGCAGCAAGTGCAGCAGTCTGCAAAATATGCAAGCGTGCACAACGAAATTTTAGACTTGGATAAAGGTTATCAAACATTGGTTGGTGAACGCGGCGTAACATTAAGCGGCGGACAAAAGCAACGTATTTCCATTGCACGTGCTTTAATAAAACAACCTCAAATTATGGTGTTTGATGATTGCCTTAGCGCGGTTGATTCTAAAACTGAAAATGAAATTATTAATAACTTAAATAAAGTTTTGAATAATAAAACAGTTATAATGATAACTCACAGAATTTTTACTGTATTTAATTTTGACCAGATAATTATTTTGGATGATGGAAAAATTATAGAGAAAGGAACACATGAAGAACTGCTTGCAATTAATGGATATTATTCTGAATTATATCGCTTGCAAATAAGTGAACAAAATGCTGCGTGATGAGTATTGTGTACATGAGTTTCTGGCAATTTTAAGATATTTAAAAATTTTTTGCATAAAGAACAGAAAGTACAAGAGTGCGACGCAACAGACGATGCCATGAAAAACAATTGCCGGTAACAAAAAAATATATGATAATTGCGTTTATATTTTTGTGTTTTAAAAACAATACTATATTTGCTATAATCAAAAAAAAAATTCAAAACTAAAATTTATTTATTGTGGCTTACGAAAATAACAACGACAAAAAAATGGAAAGCGTTTATAGCAAACGCATAAGAGCGGGCAAAAGAAGAACATATTTTTTTGATGTAAGAGCAACCCGTGGAAATGATTATTTTTTAACCATCACCGAAAGCAGAAAAAGATTTAATGATGATGGTTACGACCGGCATAAAATATTTTTATATAAAGAAGATTTCAACAAATTTATTAAAGCTTTAAACGAATCGGTTGATTATGTAAAAACAGAATTAATGCCCGACTTTGATTTTGATGCTTTCAACCACGAATATCCTGAAACCCTTGCTGAGCCTGCAACTGAAGTGCCTGAAGAAATAGTTGCCCCGGAAATACCTTCAACTAATCAATCGCCTTCTGAAGATATAGATAAATGGTAAAAAAATAAAGGCTGCTCTTTTGGGCAGCCTTTATTTTTCAATAAATTTTCACACTAAAAATTGGCTGTGAACATAGTCAACAATATCAACCATATTTTGCCTTTGATTAAAAATTGCTAATTGTCTGTCTGCGCCTGTGCCATGTTCTAAAATTTTATGTACATGCGCAATTGCATTGCGGCTTCCTAACTGGTCAACAACATCATCAACAAAATCTAATAATTCATAAATTAATACCCGGGTATTTACTTCAGCTTCTTTTCCAAAATCAATTAAAGTGCCGTCAATTCCATATCTGCCTGCGCGCCATTTATTTTCGGTGATGAGGGCGCGGTGATACATCATAAAATTTAAATTCTGGCATTTTAATTTATACAACTTTGCACAAATTGCCTGAAATAATGCAGCAATAGCAATAGTTTCATCAATAGTCATGGGTACATCGCAAATACGAAATTCTACCGTGTTGAAGAAAGGATGAACGCGCAAATCCCACCAAATTTTTTTTGCATTATCAATACAATTTGTTTTGATAAGAAGATTTACAAAATTTTCGTAGGCTTCAATGCTTTCGAAAAAATCAGGAATTCCTGTGCGCGGAAATTTATCAAACACTTTTGTACGAAAAGATTTATAACCTGTTAGTCTGCCTTCCCAAAAAGGAGAGTTGGTGCTGAGTGCATACACATGCGGCAAAAAATAACGTGCAGAATTTGCAAGATGAATTGCCATTTTTCTGTCTTCCATTCCCACATGTACATGCAAGCCAAAAATTAAATTGCTTCTTGCCGCTTCCTGTAATTCGTTTACAATTTGATCGTAGCGTGCATGGTCTGTGATTAATTGGCTTTGCCAATGACTGAAAGGATGCGTGCCAGAAGCACCAACCCAAAAACCTAAACTTTCTGCTATTTGAGAAATAGTTTTTCGTAAAGTAGAAACATCTTTATAAGTTTCCTCAATGTTTTGGCAAATATCTGTACCTACTTCTACAACAGCCTGGTGCATTTCGGCTTTCACTTTATCTTTAATTACTTTCTGACCTTCGGTAACAATTTTTTGTTCATGACTTTGCAACTCTCGTGTTTGCGGATCGAGCACCATGTACTCTTCTTCTACTCCTAAAGTAAAATGTTTATAATTTATATTTGGCATTTAATTTAATAATGAATTGAGAATTATAAATGTTTGATAATTAATTTTTCGGCATCAAGTATCCGCATTCATATCAAGTATCACCGTATCAGTATCTCGCATCACACACCAATATCACACCCATTTACTATCCTGAACTTCCAATGGTTGTGTAGTTGCACTGCGTTTTACGTAATCGCCCCAGGTTAAATTATCTTTTCCATCTTCATGCGCCAGAGCTTTTTCTATTGCATAATTGGCTGCGGTTTCAACTACCCAGTTAAAATTTTCTTCACCAACACTTGTGCGTTCCGCATCGGGCGCAGGATTGCAAAAATCTATTGCATAAGGAATATTGTCTTTAATTGCTAACTCAACCGTATTAAAATCATATCCTAAATATTGATTGATGCGCAAAACAATATCATTCATTAACTCATAACGTTCGGGTGATGGATTAAAGTCGGCTACATACCGCAGGTGGTGCGGGTTTCGCGGTTCGTAAGGCATTATGCGAACATGTTTGCTGCCAATGCAATAACAACGATAATATTCTTCAAAAACGATTTCTTCCTGCAACATCATTACCAATTGTCCGGTTTCTGCATACTTATCAAAAAACTCATCAATGCTGTTCAATCTATAAACATTTTTCCATCCGCCGCCGGCAAAAGGTTTCATGTACGCAGGAAAACCAACGTATTTAAAAATGCCTTCCCAATCTAAAGGATATGCAAGATTTGCAAAAGATTGATCAGTTGTATCCGGCGGTAAATCTCTTGACGGAAGTAATACAGTTTTTGGAACGGGCACACTAATTTTTGTTGCCAAACAATTATTGAAAAATTTTTCATCGGCGCTCCACCAGAAAGGATTGTTGATTACCGCCGTTCCGCAAAGCGCTGCGTTTTTTAAATAAGCGCGGTAAAAAGGAACATCCTGACTAATGCGGTCAAAAATTACAGCATAGCCTGAAGGCTCACCCTGAATTACTTTATCAATTCGCACAGGTTCTGCAAAAATATTTTCAACACTTTTACTATTAATCCGCTCAATAACTGCATTGGGAAAACTTCTTTCCTTACCAAATAAAATTCCAATCTTTTTCATAAGCTCAAATTTTTTATGCAGCCAATTTAAAGAAACTAATCAACATATTCACCAAATAATTTTTATTAATATTATTCAACAATTTATTTTTTATCTTTTTTGATAATTCGCGTGTTTGCCTTAGGTTTGAAAAAATATGTCCGAAACAAAAACCAACTCTGCACATCATATTCTTGTTGAACAAAATGTTATTGATTCTTCATTTCTAAAACGGAAAGTTTTAGTTGATGCTTATTTACCAACCAATATTTTGCATCCGGAAAACATGGCTTTATTGCTGATTAACGATGGTCAGGATTTACCAAAAATGCCATTTAATGAGATGCTGAATAATCTAATTTCCGCTAACGAAATTGAACCTTTGGTTTGCCTTGGTATTTATTGCGGGCCTGAACGTAAAATGGAATATGGCACAGCAAACCAAACCGATTATAAAGGGCGCGGCGCAAAAGCAGCCTTATACACAAAATTTATTTTTGAAGAATTATTGCCATTTATTAAGAGAACTTATTTAGTGCCTGAGTTTAAAGAAAAATCTTTTGCTGGTTTTTCGATGGGCGCATTAAGTGCAATGGATATTGTTTGGAATTATCCGAAAGAATTTACAAAAATCGGTTCGTTCAGCGGCTCGTTTTGGTGGCGAAGTAAAGGTTATAAAGATGGATACGATGATGCAAAAGATCGAATAATGATTAATCAAATTAAACAAGGAAAATATTATTCTTGGCTGAAATTTTTTTTTGAATGTGGCGCTTTGGATGAAACAAAAGACCGTAATAAAAATGGAGTGATTGATTCTATTGATGATACGCTTGATCTCATAAAAGAACTAAAGAAAAAAGGTTATAAAGAAAATGTTATAAAATATGTTGAACTGCCCGATGGCAAACACGATGTGCCAACCTGGGCAAGAGCTTTTCCTGAATTTTTAAAATGGGGCTGGGGAAAATAAAATATGTAGATTTATCCCCACTTCTTTTAATAAAAGATGCATTTATTGGGGTGGCACAACACTTGCAACATTTAATCAATTTTACTAATCAACCCTATATTTATTCAATCATCATGCAAACAAAACAATACCCTTTTTATTTTAAAAGTACAGTCATCCTTTTTGGATTGATACTTTTTGTATATACCATTTTTACTTTGCAGGATATTCTTATTCCCCTTGCGTTTGCACTGCTTATTTCAATATTATTAAACCCGTTGTTTGTAAAATTTACGCGGCTTAAAATTCCAAGAATATTAGCCATCATTTTTACTTTATTAATTGCGCTGATTTTTTTAATCGGAATATTTTATTTTATTTCTTCTCAAATTTTAAAATTTGGCGAAAGTTTACCTGCTTTTAAAACAAAATTTGCACAGTTAATAACCGAATTTCAACACTGGCTGCAAACTACTTTCGGGCTTACCATTCAAAAGCAGTTACAAATGCTGAACGATACCTTAAACAATAGTAAAGCTCTTGTTGGCAGCACCTTAGGCACCGTTTTGGGAACGCTGGGAATTATTTTTTTATTACCCGTGTACATTTTTTTATTTCTTTTTTACAAGCCACTTATCGTAAATTTTTTGTATGAAGTTTTTTCCGAAAAAAATTCAAAGCAGGTTGCAGAAATAATGGCGCAAACAAAAACTGCAATTCAAAGCTACATTTTTGGTTTATTGATTGAAGCTTTTATTGTAGCAACGCTTAATTCAATAGCATTGCTGATTTTAGGAGTTCAATATGCAATACTATTAGGTGTAATTGGCGCCATCTTAAATATGCTGCCCTACATTGGTGGCATTATTGCCATTCTTTTGCCCGTTTTAATGGCAACTCTCACAAAAGATGGTTACACTACTCAATTAGGAATTGTAATAGCTTACGCAATTATTCAGTTTATTGATAATAATATTTTAGTGCCACGGGTTGTTTCTTCAAAAGTGCAGATAAATGCATTAATTTCTATTGTGGTTGTTTTATTGGGAGGTGCAGTTTGGGGCATACCGGGCATGTTTCTTTCAATACCTTTTGTTGCGGTATTGAAAATAATTTTCGACCGTATTGAAGACTTAAAACCCTGGGGAAAATTATTGGGCGATGAAGTTCCAACACGCCACATGGGCGAAATTTGGAGCCGACGCCAACATCGTAAAAATAAACCATCAGTAGCAGAAAAGGTTGTGAAAAAAGTTGAAGAAAATCATTGATTGCGAAAAGTAAAAAATAATTCCTCAATAAATTTCCGGAGATATTTTCCATCCCTAATTAAACATAAATCTTCATCAATATTTTACTTTCATCTGCAACGATTGTGCTGATGAGTTGAAACTGATCGCTGATAGGTTTTAAAAAAGATAATTTTTTTCGCACCAAACTTGTTTCAGCGTTTTTTGCTTCGCGCATTTCTTTTTTTCTTTCGGAAAGCAATTCTTCTACAGTCATTTTTACATTTTGATTAAATGAATTAATCGAAATATTTTTTTTAGATGAGTGATTGTAAATATTTATCGCTTCTTTAAACTGTTCATCAATCTGTTTAATAAAAGGTTCAAATTCAATTGTTGAAAATTGTTGCGAATTGCCCTGTGCATAATAAGAAAGCGATGCAATGTAAGAGGTAAGCATGTGGCTGGTTGAAACAAACTGATGGTATTCTTTTAAATTTTGTTGCTTGCTTTTTGGTTCGCTTACCATGCGCTGAAAATTATCACTCAAGTTTGCAAGCGCCACGAAAGCTGCTTTGCGAGCCAGTTTGAAAGCAGTAATATCAACAATTTTTTCTGCAAATGTTTTTGCAACAATTAAAAAATAATTTTTGTTGGCTTCCAATGCTTTCAAAATATATTCTCCAATTTGTTCATGTTGCCAAACAGGTAAAACAGAAATAGAAATAACCGATGCAATAACAGAGCCGATAATTGTATCAATAATTCTATCGGTTAAAACAGTTTTAAAACCGGTTGGATAAAGAAAATGAAAACTGATAAGTACATACAATGTAATGCCAACGATGCTTATTAAATAATTTACTTTTAATAAGCTGTAAGAAATTATCATGGCAATTATCATTATAATCAAAAGCAGCGTATTATTTTCAATATAAAATAATAATAAAAAACCTATGGCAGCGCCGATAAAAGTTCCGGTTAAACGATTGATATTTCTTTGTCGCGTTATGCTGTAAGCGGGTTTCATAATTGTAACAATAGTTAATAAAATCCAGTAACCATGCCCTAAGGGAAATGATAAAGAAATTATGTAACCGATCAGTAACGCAATTGTTAAGCGCGCTGCATGACGAAATTGATTTGATTGCAAGTTGAGATTCTCTAAAAACAATTGCGGATCTACTTCGTGACGTGTTACAAAATTTTCTAATTGCACATTTTGCTTAAATTGCTTGCTTATTTTTTTATCGTAAGTTGTGCACTGCTGCAAACGTTTTATTCTTTCAGAAATATCCTGCAAATTGTTCAATATCTGCCGAAGCGTTATAAAATTTTCTACTGTTTCTGCATTAAGAGATCGCTTTTTTAAATCATCGAATGCATTTTGTGTTTGTTGAAGCAATTCATCAATATTAATTAAAGATTCTGCACTGTTTCCGCTTTGAACTGCCAGTCCAATTTCGTTCAGTTCATTTGCCAGCGCGGAAATTACCTGATATATGTTGTGTAAAATGTTTGTACCGTCAAATGCTTGATGCAGTTTATTGTAATCCTGTTGCGAAGTCATAATTCTTTCAAACAAATCGATGCTGTCTAAAAACATCAACATTAAAATTCTTCCTTTCGTTGTTGATTCTGAAATTATTGTTCTGGTTTTAAAAAGTATTTCGCGCAAATCTTCCTGTTGCTGTTGAATTACAATTTGACTTTTCATCAAATCATCATACAAAAAATTATAATTATCATAAGGTTTATAAAATGCAGCTTTCGTTTTCATATAAGCCGAAAGCTCTATCAAACATTCGCCAAGTAATTGCTGAATTAATTTGTAAGGACGCAGTCTGTATAAAAGTAAACTAAATAAAGCGTACCAAATTCCTCCTGCAGAAAATAACAAAGCATTTTCTAAAATTTTTTGATTGCTGATGCGCCCATCAATATTAAAAACGAATACAAGCAAAGCAATTAAACCAATAGAATTTATGCGGCTACCATAAACGCCGATTAAAGAAAAAAACATTGCAAACACAATAATTTCAAGTATTACAAGCGCGGTATATGCGTGTAAAAAACCTGAAATAATTGCAATGATAAAATTGATGATAACGCTTGCAATTAAACTGTTACGCCGATGATGCACAGGGCCGGGACTATCAGTAAGTCCTACGCACAAAGCGCCCAAAGGAATTGCCATTGTTAAAGAAAGCAAATTAAAATAATGCAGTATAATTACAGGAATAATTACGCCGGCCGTAACTCTTACGCCCGTGTAAAAATTTTGCCCGTTAATAAATTTTCTTAATTCTGAAGAATATTCCATAAGGTTTGCAATTAACAAACTTAAACCGAGTATTTATTCGCTAAAAAATTCCATATAAGTTTAATCTTTAAAAAAAATATAAAACATTTACCGCTCATCTTCTTTAACTATGCTTTCACCTGTTATAATTTCAACTTTGAGCACACAAAAAATAATATGCAAATTGAATTATTATTAGCAGCCGCCCAATTAAGCAAAGAAAAAATTGAAGAAGAAAAAATATTTACACAAAAAGTTTTGCCGGCTTTAGAATCGTTTAAAACATTTTTAGAAACGCATGAAGTTTTTGATTTGAATCGAAATAAAATTATTCGCCGGAAGATAAAACTTTTAAAAGTTTACCGGGAAGAATTATTGAAACCTTTTCTTTTTGTGATTTGTACAAATTAAATGAGAAGCTGATATTTGAAAAAATATTGCATATCTGAAATTATTATTATGCCTTTGATTTTCGTCCGCTTAAAAATTTATCTCTGCGAATTTTTTGAACCGGAACATTTTGAATTTTACTTTCGAGCCATGAAGTAATATCGAGATACATAAACGACCGTGTTTCCAAAGGTTTGCCTTCGTATTTTTCTAATCTTTCTTTCAACGCTTTAAACGCAGGAATAATTTTTGACGGAGACAATGAAAATGATTTGCGCAAAAATTTAAAAATTTCTTCTTCCACAACGCTCAGATTTTTCATTTTCGCCATGAAACGATAAACAGATTTTATTAGATATTCGAGCAACTGATAATTGCCCAATTCATAATGCGCAATTAAATGCAATAATCTTGCGTAGCATTGCAAATCTGTGCGTAAATCAACTTTCCAGTTAATTATTTTTTGCAAATAATCAATGGTTTTTTCATTGTTGCCGCTGCCAAAATACAAACAGGCAATTTTATAATAAAAAACAAGCGTGCGATGGCGATCCAATTGCAACTTATATGCTGATAATTTTTCTTCAATTACCGGAACTAATTTTAATCCTTCACTAAAAGTTCCTTCCAAAAAATGTTTATTAATTTTTGCGATGTTTAAATAAACAAATGTTTGAATTTGTGCATTTGCATTTACTGCTGCAATAGTTGAATTGGAAAATTTTTCAAAACATTTTAAAGCCTCACTAAATTTTTCGTAGTTATTTAAAACAAAATGCGCATTCAATAAATTGTGCATTCCTTTTATATATTGACTTGATTCAACCGTTTTCATAAAAGGTTCCTGCTCAAAAATATCAACCCATTTTTGTGAGTAACGATAATACATTAATAAATCCTGCAGAATAAAAGAGTACCAGCAATAGGATTGAAAGAGATACATTTTCTCATAAAAATTCAATTTTTGAAAATTATATTTTGGAAAATTTGCCTCAAAAAATAATTTAACTGCAAGCACATCTTTGTCATCTCTTGCATGACCCATTTTTATATACCAGCTATATAATTGCAGCGATAAATTGGAAAGTTTTCCAAGCAAAGAAAGATGTTGATTTACTTCTTCGCTTTCCATTGCAAGTTGCTCCGCGCGGTTTTCCATGCTTCGCGTTATATGCAATGCTTCAATCTTTTTTTCAAATATCAAAGCCTGCATTTGATAAGTGATTTGATTATTTGCTTTTGCAATTTGTTTTATTTTATCGAGCTGTTTCAGGCTTTGCAAATACAAACCTTTATTGTATAAAATGCGCGAATAATCTAATTGTTCGTGCAGTTGTAAATCAATATTATTTTCATCTTTCATTAAGCGAATACTTCCTAATAATTGTTTGTACAAATGCGCTTTCAGGTTTGAAAGCTGCTGCTTTTTTATGCTTGTATTTTTGCGTAACAATACATCTTCATCATATTCAGCCATTTTATCCAATGCGTCAAATAACTGCACAATTTTTAAATCTTCGTTACCGCCGCTTCGGTTAATATATAATTTGAAATTGCGCTTTTCACTTTTTTCAAGCGATTTTATTAACTGAAATAATTCATCTGTACTGCGGTTGGGCATTGTAATTTACATTTATTGAAATGCTTTGCCAGAAAGACTTTCAGCGAATTTACATTTATTTACTTAACGTAATAATCATACGATTTTTATTTTATTTATTAATTAACTAAGAATATTTTTGAAGTTAGGTTTGATGCTTTCTTCATACAAAATTTTATTATGCCTGATGAAAAGATAAACATTTTCGACACTACACTTCGCGACGGTGAGCAAGTTCCCGGCTGCAAATTAAACACAAAAGAAAAAATTGAGCTTGCACTTGCACTCGAAGATTTAGGTGTTGATATTATTGAAGCAGGTTTTCCTATTTCAAGTCCGGGCGATTTTAAATCTGTTGAAGAAATTTCTAAAGCATTAAAAAATATTTCTGTTTGCGCTTTAAGCCGCGCAGTTGAAAAAGATATTGAAGTTGCAGGCGAAGCGTTGAAATATGCAAAACGTCCGCGCATTCACACCGGCATTGGCACTTCAGATTTGCATATAAAAGCAAAATTTAATTCTAATCAAAAAGATATTTTACAGCGCGCAATTCAATGTGTAAAATGGGCAAAGAATTGGGTTGATGATGTTGAATTTTACGCAGAAGATGCAGGCAGAACAGACAACGATTATCTCGCAAAAGTTATTGAAGCTGTTATAAAAGCCGGCGCAACAGTTGTAAATATTCCAGACACAACGGGTTATTGTTTGCCGCATCAATACGGCGAAAAAATAGCATACTTAAAAAATAATGTGCCTAATATTGATAAGGCAATTATTTCTTGTCATTGCCACAACGATTTGGGTTTGGCAACAGCAAATTCAATTGAAGGTGTTATTGCAGGCGCTCGCCAAATTGAGTGCACAATTAATGGCATCGGCGAAAGAGCCGGCAACACTTCGCTCGAAGAAGTTGTGATGGTTATCAAACAACACAAACATTTAAATTTATACACGAACATAAAAGCACAAAAATTAAACCCGTTAAGTCGTTTGGTTTCTGAAACTATGCGTGTGCCTGTTCAACCAAATAAAGCGATTGTTGGCAGCAACGCGTTTGCGCATTCTTCGGGCATTCACCAGGATGGATTTTTAAAGAATTCGCTAACCTACGAAAGCATCAATCCTGATGATGTTGGCGCAGATGCATCGAAAATTATTTTAACTGCACGCAGCGGAAGAAGCGCGCTGGCACATCGTTTCAGAAAGCTGGGTTTTGAATTTACAAGAAATGAAATTGATATTTTGTATGAACAATTTTTGCAATTAGCTGATAAAAATAAAGAAGTGGGTGATGAGGATTTGAAATTATTGGCGAAGAATTTTAAGCAATCAGTTATCAGCAATCAGCAATTAATTGATTCAAAATTTCATGCAATTAATTAATGCTTTTTTAAGCCAAGCTTTAGAATAAATATGAGACTTTTGTTGCGTCGCACTCTTGTACATTTGTTCGCTGTGCAACAAATGCTGAAGTGATTTAATTAGTTGAATTGTTAGTTCAAAAGCTTAATAACATTTTTTAGTTTGGCCTCCTTCTCCGCGAGGAGAAGGATTGAGGATGAGGCGTTGCTGAATAAAGAACAGAACGTACAAGTGAGTGACACAACTGACGATGCTATGAAAAACAAAAGCCGGTAACATAAAAATAAAAATCGCACATCAAGAAAATGGCAAAAACATTATTCGAAAAAATTTGGGAAAAACACGTAGTAAAAGAAATTGAAGGCGGACCATCGGTGTTGTACGTCGACAAACATTTTATTCACGAAGTAACCAGCCCGCAGGCATTTAAAGGATTGGAGCAACGCGGATTAAAAGTTTTTCGACCGCAACAAGTAGTTGCAACTGTGGATCACAATGTGCCAACAATAGATCAGCACTTGCCAATAAAAGAAGAACTTTCGCGGGTGCAAGTTGAAAGATTAAAAGAAAACTGCGAAAAATTTGGCATTGAATTGTATGGGTTAAATCATCCGTTTCAGGGCATCGTTCATATCATTGGTCCGGAGCTTGGAATTACGCAACCGGGCATAACGATTGTTTGCGGCGATAGTCATACTTCAACGCACGGAGCCTTTGGTGCCATTGCGTTTGGCATCGGCACAAGCGAAGTTGAAATGGTTTTGGCAACACAATGTTTAATGCAAACAAAACCAAAATTAATGCGCATAAATGTTGACGGTAAATTAAACAAAGGCGTGGTTTCAAAAGATATTATTCTTTATATTATTGCACAAATTTCTGCCAGCGGCGCAACCGGATATTTTGTTGAATATGCGGGTTCTGCGATTCGCGATTTATCAATGGAAGCGCGCATGACGATTTGCAACATGAGCATTGAAATGGGCGCTCGCGGCGGAATGATTGCTCCTGATGAGACTACCTTCAATTACATAAAAGGAAGATTGTTTGCGCCGAGCAATGAACAATGGGAAAATAAATTACCGCAATGGAAACAATTGTATTCTGATGAAGGCGCTGAATTTGATAAAGAAATTTTTATTGATGCCGCAGAAATTGAACCGATGATAACTTATGGAACAAACCCGGGAATGGGCATTGGCATTTGCGGTCATGTTCCGATGTTGAATGATGTGCATGAAAAAGAAAAATTATCTTTCGAAAAATCATTGCAGTATATGGGCTTTGAACCCGGAGAAAAAATTCAGGGACATAAAGTTGATTATGTTTTTATCGGAAGCTGTACCAACAGTCGCATTGAAGATTTGCGCATGGTTGCATCGTTTGTAAAAAATAAAAAGAAAGCCAATGATGTACAAGTTTGGATTGTGCCAGGAAGTAAACAAGTTGAAAAGCAAGCAATAAAAGAAGGCATTAATAAAATATTTGCGGAAGCAGGTTTTATGCTTCGCCAACCCGGATGCAGTGCGTGTTTGGGAATGAATGAAGATAAAATTCCAGCAGGCAAATATTGCATTTCTACAAGTAATAGAAATTTTGAAGGAAGGCAAGGCGCAGGCTCAAGAACACTTTTGGCAAGTCCATTAACTGCGGCTGCAGCGGCGATTACAGGTGTTGTAACGGATGTTAGAGAGTTTTTAATGAGTAACGATTAATGAGTAACGATTAACGCGTAATGATTAATGAGTTTTGACAAAGAAAATATTATTCGAAGTAAATCTTTTGCGTTTGGTGTTGAAATTGTTTTGCTATGTAAAGCTTTACAAACAAATAGAGAATTTGTTTTGAGTAAACAGCTTTTAAAGTCAGGAACAAGCATCGGAGCAAATGTTCGAGAAGCAGATAATGCAGAATCAAAAATGGATTTTATTCATAAGATGGGAATTGCTCAGAAGGAAGCTGACGAAACAATTTATTGGTTAGAATTATTGTTTGCAATAAAATACATTGAAGAAAAAACATTTAATAATCTTTCATCAAAAGCAATTGAACTTATAAAAATCATAAAAGCAATTATTATTTCAACAAAAAAAACATTAATAATTAACCGTTAATCATTAATCATTCAATGAGTAAACAAATAAACATAATAAAAAGTACAGCAGTTCTAATAAACATTGAAAATATTGACACAGATCAAATTATTCCTGCGCGATTTTTAAAGGCAACAAACCGAGAAGGCTTTGGAAAAAATTTATTCAGAGATTGGCGTTATGAAAATGACGATGAAAGCAAACCAAAAGATTTTGTTTTAAACAATCCAATTTATCATGGAAAAATTTTAGTTGCAGGAAAAAATTTTGGCTGCGGTTCCAGTCGTGAACATGCAGCGTGGGCAATTAAAGATTATGGATTTGACGTTGTAGTGAGCAGTTTTTTTGCAGATATTTTTAAAAACAATGCATTAAATAATTTTTTACTTCCGGTAACAGTGAGCGATGAATTTCTTCAAAAAATCTTTGAAGCAGTTTATATAAATCCTGAAACAACATTAGAAATAAACTTAGAACAACAATACATTAAATTATTATCAACAGGAGAAGAGCAGAGCTTTGAAACCAGCAACTATAAAAAAACCTGTTTACTCAACGGCTATGATGACATAGATTATTTATTAAGCATGAAAGAAGAAATTGAAGAATTTGAAAAAACATATCATAATTAAACTGTCCTTCTTTTGACTTTTTAATTTTGACTTTTTAATTTATGAATAAGAACATTACAGTAATTTCCGGCGACGGCATTGGCCCTGAAGTAACGCAGCAATCCATAAAAGTTTTGGATGCAATTGCTGCACAATTCAATCATCAATTTAATTACACTTATTGCTTGATGGGCGCCGATGCAATTGATAAAACCGGAAATCCTTTGCCCGACGGAACAATCGAATCTTGCTTAAACGCAGACGCAGTGCTGTTTGGCGCAATCGGTCATCCGAAATATGATAATGACCCAACTGCAAAAATTCGTCCCGAGCAAGGTTTGTTGAAGCTCCGAAAATCTTTGCAGTTATTCGCAAACATTCGCCCGATAATTACTTATCCTTCGCTGCATCATCTTTCGCCATTAAAAACAAAAAAATTAGAAGATGTAGATTTTATTATTTATCGAGAACTTACCGGCGGAATTTATTTTGGTAAAAAAGAATTGAATGAAGAGCAAACCCAGGCAATTGATGAATGCATTTATTCAACAGAAGAAATTGAACGCATTGCACATCTTGCTTTTCAGCAGGCGCAAAAAAGAAGAAAAAAATTAACACTGATTGATAAAGCAAACGTTTTAGAAACTTCGCGTTTATGGAGAAAAACGGTTCAGCAATTGGCAACGCAATACGGCGATGTTTTGGTTGATTTTATGTTTGTTGATAACGCTGCCATGCAAATAATTTTAAACCCAAAACAGTTCGACATAATTCTAACAGAAAATATGTTTGGCGATATTCTCAGCGATGAAGCAAGTGTGCTGAGCGGTTCGCTTGGGCTGTTGCCTTCTGCCTCTGTAAGTGAGGCTACGGCGCTGTTTGAGCCCATTCACGGTTCTTATCCGCAGGCTGCAGGAAAAGATATTGCAAACCCGATTGGCTCAATTTTGTCGGCTGCAATGATGCTCGATTATTTTAATTTGCGCGAAGAACCTGCATTGATAAGAACGGCTGTTGACTGGACTTTAATTCATGGTTTTGTGTCGAAAGATATTGATGCAATAAATAATTATTCAACGTCAACGATTGGCGATTTAATTAAGGACTTTATCGAGCGAAAATTGCCTGCGGAATTAAATAAACAAAATATTGCATTAAGTAAATCAACAATAATTTAACTCGTGTCTGCACACTCGAAGAGTGTCTGACACGAGTTAAATGAAAAGAAATATTTTTATGAACCGAACATTTGTACAAGCATTAAACATCGTTGCGTCGCACTCTTGTACGTTCGGTTCATTATTTAACAAAAAATAAAATGGCAAATTATTACAACGAAAACACAATAGTTTATCACAACGGAAAATTTGTAAAAGCAACCGAAGCAAAAATTGATTTATATTCTCAATCGCTGCATTATGGTTATGCAGTGTTTGAGGGAATCCGTTCTTACAAAACAATCAATAACGAAACAAAAATTTTTAAAGCAACTGAACATTTTGAACGGTTAAAAAATTCTGCACAAGGGTTAAATATTCCGTTTAATTATTACACAAATGAATTAATTGAAATTACCTATCAACTGCTTGAAAAAAATAGTTTACAAAACGCATATATCCGTCCTTTAGTTTATGCGCCGGCGAATATGGGCTTTACAAAAAACACCGAATCATTTATTGTAATTGAAGCGTGGGAAATGGGTTTGTTTTTGGGCGATAAATTATTACGTGTATGTACATCTTCTTTTGAACGGCCAAATCCCAAAGGCTTTAAGATTGAAGTGAAGGCAGCAGGACACTATGTGAATTCAATTCTTGCAAGTCAGGAAGCAAAAGCAAAAGGTTTCGATGAAGCTTTGTTAACCGATATAAATGGTTTTGTTGCCGAAGCGCCCGGCGCAAATATGTTTTATGAAAAAGATGACAAATTATTTACGCCGTCTTTAGGAAATATTTTACCGGGAATCACAAGAGAAACCGTTTTTGAAATTTGTAATGTTTTAGATATTTCTGTTGAAGAAAAATTATTTACAATTGATGAATTAAAACAAGCAGATGCAGCTTTTTTTTGCGGCACTGCTGCTGAAATAATCGGCTGGAAAAGTTTGGATGATACCGAATTTACAAAAGACTGGAATTGCAGCATTAGCAAAGTTGTTCAGGATGCGTACAAAAATTTGGTGATTGAAAAAGAATTTAAAACATCATTAGTACTTGCAGGGGCTGATAGTTAAAAAAATGCTTTAAGAATTTGTTGAACAATTTTTAATAGTCGAATTGTTAGTACGCATGTTCAATGATATTTTCAGCTTGACCTCCTTCTCCGCGAGGAGGAGGAACGAGGATAAGGCGTTGCTGAATAAAGTTCAGAACGTACAAGTGAGTGACACAATAGACGATGCCATGAAATGTAAAAGCCGGTAACAAAAACCCTCTAAAACTCCCTAAAGGGAGACTTAAAAAAGATTATGAAATTAGACGAACATAAAAATTTATCAGAAACTTCTAAAGCCCCTTTAGGGGTTGGGGTTTTAAACAAATATTCACGAACCTTAACGCAGGATGTAACGCAACCGGCGGCGCAGGCGATGTTGTACGCGATAGGATTGAATGATAAAGACCTCGAAAAAGCGCAGGTTGGAATTGTGAGCATGGGTTACGACGGCAACCCTTGTAATATGCATTTGAACGAGCTTGCACACTTTGTAAAACAAAGTACTTTGGATAACGAATTAATTGGTCTTATTTTTAATACGATTGGTGTGAGCGATGGAATGAGCATGGGCACCGACGGAATGCGTTACTCGCTTGTAAGCCGCGATATTATTGCTGATTCGATTGAAGCTGTTTGCAGCGCGCAATATTATGATGCGTTGATTGCAATTCCGGGTTGCGATAAAAACATGCCGGGTTCAATTATGGCAATGGGAAGATTGAATCGTCCTTCGCTGATGATTTATGGCGGCACAATTGCAGCGGGTCATTACAAAGGCGAAGAGTTAAATATTGTGAGTGCATTTGAAGCGCTCGGAAAAAAAATTGCAGGCGAATTGAGCGATGCAGATTTTAAAAATATTGTGATGAATGCTTGTCCTGGCGCGGGCGCTTGCGGCGGCATGTACACTGCAAACACGATGGCTTGCGCAATTGAAGCGCTGGGGATGAGCTTGCCATATTCATCGTCGCACCCTGCTGTGAGCGAAGAAAAAAGAAATGAATGTTTGGATGCAGGAAAATATGTTCGTTTATTGATGGAGAAAGATATTAAGCCGAAGGACATCATGAGTCGCAAAGCATTTGAAAATGCAATAATTGTTGTGATGATTTTAGGCGGAAGCACTAATGCTGTTCTGCATTTAATCGCGATGGCTAAAAGTGTTGAAGTGAAATTAACGCAGGACGATTTTCAAATTATCAGCAATAAAATTCCGGTGCTTGCAGATTTTAAACCGAGCGGAAAATATTTAATGCAGGATTTACATAAAATCGGCGGGCTGCCTTCTGTGATGAAATATCTTTTGCAAAACAATTTATTGCATAGCGATTGTTTAACGGTTACAGGAAAAACAATTGCTGAAAATTTATCTGAAGCAACTGACCTCGAATTTAATAATCAAAAAATAATTTATCCTTTAGAAGCTCCGCTAAAAGCAACCGGTCATCTACAAATTTTATATGGAAATATTGCAACTCAGGGAAGTGTTGCAAAAATCAGCGGTAAAGAAGGTGAGCGTTTTGAAGGCACTGCAAGAGTGTTTGATGATGAGCCTTCGGTTAATGAAGGAATATTAAATGGCAAAGTAAAAAGTGGTGATGTTGTTGTGATAAGATATGTTGGTCCGCGCGGTGCGCCGGGAATGCCGGAAATGCTAAAACCCACGTCAGCCTTGATTGGTAAAGGTTTGGGAAATTCTGCTGCATTAATTACGGATGGAAGATTTAGTGGCGGAACGCATGGTTTTGTTGTGGGTCATATTACACCTGAAGCATTCGATGGCGGAATAATTGCATTGGTTGAAGATGATGATATTATTGAAATTGATGCAATAAAAAATACAATCAATGTAAAAATTAGTCAAGAAGAAATTGCAAAAAGAAAAGCGAAATGGAAACAACCTGAATTAAAAGCAACGAAAGGAGTTTTGTATAAATATGCGAAGTATGTAAAGTCGGCAGCTGAAGGTTGCGTTACCGATGAAGACTAAAAAAATAACAATGACAAAAAATTATTTCATAAAATTATCGAACTATAATATTTGGGCAAACAATATTGTGTGCAGTTGGCTTGAAAAAATAACTAATGAACAGTGGTCGCAACATATAACAAGTAGTTTCAATAGCATTCAGGAAACAGTATTACATATTATTGGTGCAGAAAATATATGGCTTGAAAGAATGAATAAAGTTGAAAAACCTGATTGGCTTCCTTCAACGTATCAGGGGACAAAAGATGAGCACATCACTTTGTTAAAAAAAACTTCGCAAGAATTAAAAGATTTTATAGTTGCATTTGATGAAAACAATTTACTTGTAAAACTGGATTTTAAACGACTGAACGGAGATGCTTATTCGATGCCTTATTATGAATTGCTGGCACATATTTTCAACCATTCCACTTATCACAGAGGACAATTGGTTACAATGCTTAGGCAGGTCGGGTTTACTGATGTGGAAGCAACAGACATGTTAGGCTTTTTTAGAAATTATTTTTAAAATATGCATTGTTGAATAAAAAATAAAAAGTACAAGAGTTCTGTCAGGTGGCGGGAAGAAGGCTAATAGTTGAAATGCAGCTTAGTACAAAAATTTAAAATTGAGTTATGCAAACTCTTGAAATAAAAAAAGAAAAAACTGTTTCAAAAAAAGAACCGATTTTATATTCAGGTTCGCAAGCCATTCTTGAAGCGCTCATTGCAGAAAATGTTGAAACAATTTTTGGCTATCCCGGCGGCGCAATTATGCCCATTTATGATGCGCTGTACGATTATAATGATAAACTAAAACATATTCTTGTTCGGCATGAACAAGGTGCAATTCACGCTGCGCAAGGCTTTGCGAGAACATCGGGAAAAACAGGTGTTGTATTCGCAACGAGCGGACCTGGTGCAACAAATCTTGTAACAGGTTTGGCGGATGCAATGATTGATAGCACACCGGTTGTTTGTATTACCGGGCAAGTATTTGCACATCTTTTGGGCACAGACGCTTTTCAGGAAACGGACGTTATTAATATTACGATGCCTGTTACAAAATGGAATTATCAAATTACAGATGCAGTTGAAATTCCGTCTGTTCTTGCAAAAGCATTTTACATTGCAGGAACAGGAAGGCCAGGACCGGTTTTGATTGACATCACAAAAAATGCGCAAATTCAAAAGTTCGATTATCAGGGTTATAAAAAATGTGAACATATTCGAAGCTATCGTCCGAAACCAATCATCAGAAAAAAATATATTGAAGAGGCTGCACAAATAATTAATGAAGCAAAAAAACCATTTGTAATTTTTGGTCAGGGAGTGATTTTAGGAAGAGCAGAAAATGAATTAAAAAAATTTATTGAGAAAGCCGGTTTGCCTGCAGGATGGACGATTCTTGGTTTGAGTGCTTTGCCAACTGATCATGAATTGAATGTTGGAATGCTTGGAATGCATGGCAATTATGCACCGAATGTGTTAACGAATGAGTGTGATGTGTTGATTGCGATTGGGATGCGTTTCGACGACAGAGTTACAGGAAGACTTGATAAATATGCAAAGCAAGCAAAAATTATTCATCTCGATATTGACCCATCAGAGATTGATAAAAATGTAAAAACAACAGTTCCGGTTTGGGGCGATTGCAAAGAAACATTGCCTTTATTGACTGAATTAATTCATGAAAAAAATCATGCCGAATGGTTGCAAAAATTTAATGAGCTAAAAGAAAAAGAAATTGAAAAAGTGATTTTTGATGAACTCAATCCAACAACAGATGAAATGACGATGGGTGAAGTAATTAAATCAATCAACGAGCTTACAAACGGCGATGCGATAATTGTAACCGATGTGGGTCAGCATCAAATGGTGGCTTGCCGTTATGCGAAATTTAATGAAACAAAAAGTAACATTACTTCCGGCGGTTTAGGCACGATGGGTTTTTCGTTGCCGGCTGCTATCGGTGCAAAATTTGGTGCACCACAAAGAACGGTTATTGCAATCATCGGTGATGGAGGAATTCAAATGACGATCCAGGAATTTGGTACTATTATGCAAAGCGGCGTGAACATAAAAATCATCATTTTAAATAATCACTTTTTAGGAATGGTTCGTCAGTGGCAGCAATTGTTTAATGATAAAAGATATTCATTTGTTGATATTGCAAGTCCTAATTATGTAACTGTTGCAAAAGGCTATAACATAAGCGGGCAAAGCGTTTCAGAAAGAAAAAATTTAAAACCTGCATTGGAAACTATGCTAAATTTTGATGGTTCTTATTTACTCGAAATACATGTTGGCAAAGAAAACAATGTTTTTCCGATGGTGCCGCAAGGTTGCAGTGTGAGTGAAATAAGATTGAGTTAATTGTAGTAATTAAATAATAAAATTTATGAACCAAGCTTTACAATAAGTATGAAACTTTTAGTTGCGTCGCACTCTTGTACTGCAACAAATAATTCAACAAAAAATAAACATGCAAAAACAAGAATACACCATAACAGTTTATACAGAAAATCAAATCGGTTTATTAAATCGGATTGCGATTATTTTTACGCGAAGAAAAATAAATATAGAAAGTTTAAACACTTCGCCAAGCGAAGTGGAAAGTATTCAGCGATTCACAATTGTAATTAATGAAACAGAAGATGTAGTAAAAAAATTATGTCGCCAAATTGAAAAACAGGTTGATGTTTTAAAAGCGTTTTATAACACGGACGACGAAATTGTTTGGCAGGAACTTGCTTTATATAAAGTATCAACCGATATTATTGCAGAAAAAGTGAAAGTGGAAAGATTGCTTCGTGAATACGGCGCACGAGCAATTGTTATCCGCAAAGATTATACAGTTTTTGAAACAACCGGTCAGCGAGAAGAAACAGACAAGCTCGTAGAATTTTTAGAACCTTATGGATTAATTGAGTTTGTGCGCAGCGGCAGAGTTGCTATAATCAAAGCCAGCAAAGGCTTTCATGAAAGAATAAAAGAGTTTGAACAATCTGCGCCAGGGCAAGAAGTAAAAGAGAATGAATATTTGAATAAGCAAGATGAAGTGTTTTCAATGTAATTTTATGACAGTTCAAAAAGTAATACCAACTCTCAGAATTTTTGATTACAATAAAGCCATTGAATTTTATATCGGCTGGCTTGGCTTCACTATTGCCTGGGAAAACAGGTTTGAGGAAAATGGGCCTGTTTATATGGAAATAGAAAAAGATGGAATTACATTTCATTTAAGCGAACATCATGGTGATGGGACGCCGGGCACTAATGTTTTTATCTGGTGCACGGGCATTAAAAAATATCACGAAGAATTAATTAATAAAAAATATAAATACAACAGGCCCGGCTTAAAAAAAGCTTTTTACGGAGCATTATCATTTACTGCGAATGACCCGTTTAATAATAAAATATCGTTCAACGAAAAGATTGCTGAATAAAGAACAGAACGTACAAGTGAGTGACACAACGAAGCATCATAGTAGCACAAAAGCTAAGTACAAAAAAAAATTAAAAATTGACAATTAAAAATTAATAATAATAAAAATGGCAAAATTAAATTTTGGCACCACAGAAGAAAACGTTGTAACACGCGAAGAGTTTTCTTTAAGCAAAGCGCAGCAAGTTTTAAAAAATGAAACTGTTGGAGTAATTGGTTACGGCGTTCAAGGACCGGGGCAAGCGTTGAACATGCGTGATAACGGAATTAATATGATTGTTGGTCAGCGAAAAAATTCTAAAACATGGGACAAGGCTGTACGCGATGGATTTGTTTGCGGGCAAACTTTATTTGAAATTGAAGAAGCTTTGCAGCGCGCAACAATTATATGTTATTTATTAAGCGATGCTGCGCAAATTGAGCTGTGGCCTACGGTTCAGAAATATCTGACTGCAGGAAAAGCATTATATTTTTCGCATGGTTTTGGAATAACATTTAACGATCAAACAAAAATTATTCCGCCAAAAGATGTGGATGTTTTTTTAGTTGCACCAAAAGGTTCGGGCACTTCTTTGCGCAGAATGTTTTTGCAAGGTCGAGGATTAAACAGCAGTTATGCAATTTTTCAGGATGCAACCGGTCGTGCTTTTGAACGCGTAATTGCACTTGGCATTTCAGTTGGCAGCGGCTATTTATTTGAAACAGATTTTAAGAAAGAAGTTTACAGTGATTTAACCGGTGAACGCGGAACTTTGATGGGCGCAATTCAGGGAATTTTTGCGGCGCAGTTTCAGGTGTTGCGCGAAAAAGGTCATTCGCCTTCGGAGGCTTTCAACGAAACTGTTGAAGAATTAACGCAAAGTTTAATGCCGCTCGTTGCTGAAAATGGAATGGATTGGATGTACGCGAATTGCAGCACCACAGCGCAGCGCGGTGCTTTGGACTGGTGGAAAAAATTTAGAGATATTACATTGCCTTTGTTCAATGAATTGTATGAAAGCGTTGCTGCAGGCAAAGAATCGCAACGCTCGATTGATTCAAACTCTCAACCAAATTATCGTGAAAAATTAGAAGAAGAATTAAAAGAATTGCGTGAAAGCGAAATGTGGCAGGCAGGAAAAACAGTAAGAAGTTTGCGACCGGAAAATCAGCAATAAACTTATGTTTTTTTATGATCCTAACTGCAATGCAAATGGCATCTTCGTTGCGTCGCACTCTTGTACTCCAGTACATAATTGAACAATAAATTTTCTATCTTCAAAAAAAATTTCATTTTGATGGCAGAAAATAAATCAACGCATAATCAAAATAAAAAATTAAATCGCCCTGAAGTAATAACTGTAAGAACATGGAAAGAATATTTAGGTGAATCTTTATTAATTGTTTTCAGCGTTGTGCTTGCATTAGGATTAACTGAATTGTTCAACAAACTGCACGAGCAACAACAAACCAAAGAAATTTTGCATCAGCTTCGCGAAGAATTAATTGAAAATAAAAAAAGTGCAGCAGAGCAATATGCATATCACCAGCAGGTTTTCGAAATAATTGATTCAGCAAAAAATAACCTCGCTTTTGCTAAAAAATTTCTCGACAGCGGAAAAGTACATTTAAATATAATTTTTCCTAAAGGCGCTATTTTACACGATTTAAATGATGTTGCCTGGCAAGAAGCTAAACAAAATAATGTTGTTTCAAAAATTGATTTAGGAACTTATAGCCTACTTACAGATATTTATGATAATCAGCAACGCATTCTTAATTTCGAGCCAAGTCTTGAAAAAATTTTAATTTCTTACGACTCCCGAAAGCCGGAAAATCTACAAGTAACTTTAACGCTGATACATGATGTTTTATACGGCTGGATTGTTGAAAGAACGCCAGGTTTGTTAAGAAGTTATCAAAAAGCAATTGATAAATTAAGTTCTTATTAATTTATGAGTGCAATTAATCAAATAAAATATAATCTTGATTTTTCTGCCGCTGCTGAAAGATTGAAAAATGTAATTATAAAAACGCCTCTGCAATTTAATCATAATTTATCGCGCAAATATCAGTGCAATATTTATTTGAAACGAGAAGACTTACAAATCGTTCGCTCATATAAATTGCGCGGCGCATACAACATGATGTCTTCTTTGTCTGCGGAGCAATTGCAACGTGGTGTTGTTTGTGCAAGTGCCGGCAATCATGCGCAAGGCTTTGCTTATTCGTGCAAAATGCTGAATGTAAAAGGTGTAATTTTTATGCCGATCATTACGCCGAAACAAAAAATTACTCAAACAAAAATGTTTGGTGAAAATAATATCGAAATAAAATTGGTTGGCGATTCTTTTGATGATTGCGTGCCAATTGCTTTACAATTTTGCGAAGAAAATAATATGACTTTTATTCCGCCTTTTAATGATTATAAAATTATTGAAGGTCAGGGCACCGTTGCTGTTGAAATTTTGAAAGAGATGCAAAACATTGATTATTTGTTTGTTCCGGTTGGCGGCGGCGGGTTAGCATCAGGAATGGGAATTTATTTTAAAACATTTTCTCCTCAAACAAAAATTATTGGTCTGGAGCCGGAAGGTGCGCCCGCAATGTATGCATCAATAAAAGCAAATAAAATTATTACATTAAATAAGATTGATCGCTTTGTTGACGGAGCTTCAGTTAAACGCGTTGGCGAATTAACCTTTGAAATTTGCAAAGAAGTTTTAGATGATATTCATCTTGTTGGTGAAGGAAAAATTTGTTCAACAATTTTACAATTATATAATGAAGATGCAATTGTTGCTGAACCCGCCGGGGCCTTATCTATTGCGGGTTTGGGCGATTATGCTGATGTAATTAAAAATAAAAATATCGTATGTATTTTAAGCGGCGGAAATAATGATATTGACCGCATGCCCGAAATAAAAGAACGCTCGCTGCAATATGAAGGATTGAAGCATTATTTTCTAATTCAGTTCGCGCAGCGACCAGGCGCACTCAGAGAATTTTTGAATTTTGTTTTAGGTGAAAATGATGATATTACAAGATTTGAATACATGCAAAAAACAAATAAAGAATCAGGACCTGCGCTCGTTGGTATTGAACTGCAATCTAAAAATGATTATAAAGATTTGTTGCTTAGAATGAAACAAAATCATATTGATTATACTGAATTAAATAAAGATGACACTTTGTTTGGTTATTTGGTGTAGCTGCTCATTTTTTCGATAAAAAAATAGTAACTTAATTAATTAATGAAAGTTTATTTAAAATTTAAATTACCAGCGTTTTTCAATTTATAGAAAAACAAAATCATTAAGTGTTTTTAAGAAAAAAGAGAATGCAAATAAAAACATTAAAAATACATTCGAACGATAATGTTGTTGTAGCCCTTACTACTTTGTATAAAAGTGAAGTTGTGCATACTCAAAATAATTCAAAAATTATTTTAGAAGAAAACATACCCGCAAAACACAAATTTACAATTAAAGATTTTCAGCAAGGTGATGAGATAATTATGTATGGTGTGCTGGTTGGCAGGTCAACAAAATTTATAAAAAAAGGTGCATTAATTACAACACAAAATATTCAGCATGCAACAAACAGTTATCAATTAAAGGATAGAAAAACGCAATGGCATAAACCGGATATTTCGAAATGGCAAAGCAAAACTTTTATGGGCTATTATCGTGCAGATGGTTCGGTTGGAACAAGAAATTATTGGATAATAATTCCGCTTGTTTTTTGTGAAAATAAAAATATAGATGTTTTGCAGGAAGCTTTTATGAAAGCGCTCGGTTATCAGCCAAAGCAATCGCCTTACGAAGCAATGGTGCAGCGCTTCGTTCAACAATATCAATCAGGAAAAATGCAAACAGAAATTTTATCTGCTGATATTACTGTTGATGAGATGGAAGAAAAACATAAAAAAATTTTTCAAAATGTTGATGGCATAAAATTTTTAACGCACACAATGGGTTGCGGCGGCACAAGAGATGATGCACGCGCATTATGCGGTTTACTTGCAGGATATATAACTCACTCAAACGTAGCAGGCGCAACGGTTTTAAGTTTAGGTTGCCAAAATGCACAGATTAGTTTGCTGAAAGAAGAAATTGAAAAGCGTAATAAAAAATTTTCAAAACCATTATTTTTATTAGAACAACAAAAAATTGGCAGCGAAAAAAAATTATTGGAGGAAGCAATAAAAAAAACTTTTTCCGGACTTATTACAGCAAATAAAATTGAACGTGAACCTGCGCCGTTAAGTAAATTATGCATCGGTTTGGAATGCGGCGGCTCAGATGGCTTTTCAGGAATTTCTGCAAATCCGGCAATTGGTTTTACTTCTGATTTACTGGTGGCTTTGGGTGGCTCAGTAATTCTTTCAGAGTTTCCTGAACTCTGTGGCGTTGAGCAAGAATTAAGCGATCGTTGCATTAACGATGAAACTGCAAATCGTTTTATGCAATTAATGAATATTTACAATGAGCGTGCAATGCAAGCTGGGTCAGGGTTTTACGCAAATCCTTCGCCGGGAAATATAAAAGATGGATTAATTACAGATGCAATAAAAAGTGCAGGCGCAGCAAAAAAAGGCGGCACATCACCGGTAACAGATGTATTGGATTATCCTGAAAAAGCTACAAAACAAGGCTTGAATTTATTATGCACACCCGGCAGCGATGTTGAATCTACAACTGCCGAAGTTGGTGCAGGTGCAAACATTATTTTGTTTACAACTGGTTTGGGAACACCAACCGGAAATCCTGTTGCGCCGGTTTTAAAACTTTCTACCAACACAACATTGTACAATAAAATGCATGACATAATTGATATTGATACAGGAACAATTATTGAAGGAACAGAAACAATTGAACAGGTAGGTGAAAGAATTTTTGATTATATAATTCAAGTTGCAAACGGGGAATTAAAAGCCAAAGCGGAAGAATTACAACACGATGATTTTATTCCATGGAAAAGAGGAATTTCTTTATGAATTGAAATGGAGAGTAGAGAATTGAAAATTGAGAATAGAGAGTGAAATTGGAAATGAAGAACTAAAAAATTTAGAACGAAGAGTTTGAAACTTTAAAAAAATGAATTTTATTTCTGTTGCTGAATAGTGAACAAAGCGTACAAGAGTGCGACGCAACGAAAGTTTAATAGCAGTACAAGAGCTAAGTACAAAAAAAATTACAACATAAAAGATTTGCATGACCGATTCAACAGAAATTGCAAAACCTTCAAAAACAGGCGTGGCGCTGGTTTTAATTATCACATTGTTTTTTTTGTGGGCGCTTACTTCTAATCTTATACCAACGCTTATTCCGCATTTAAAAAAAGCTTGCCAGTTAGATGATCTGCAATCTGCATTTATTGATTCTGCTTATTGGATTGCTTATTTTGTAATGGCAATTCCTGCCGCATTAATTATGCGAAAATACAGTTACAAAACCGGCATCATTTGCGGATTAGTGATTGCAGCAATTGGCGCTGCTTGTTTTTATCCTGCTGCAGAAATAAGGCAATTCGGCGTTTTTTTAGGCGCATTATTTTTAATGGCAAGCGGCATGACGTTTTTAGAAACCGCAGCCAATCCGTACATCACCGTTTTGGGCAATCCTGAAACCTCATCGCAGCGTTTAAATTTTGCACAGGCATTTAATGGACTTGGCGCGTTTGTATCCGCATTTTTTCTCAACAAAATTATTTTATCAGGCGTTGATTATACGCCCGAACAATTAAATGCAATGCAACCTTCTGTTTTGCAAAATTATCTTTCGGGCGAAGCGCATCGTGTACAAATGCCGTATCTCGCAATTGCTGCTGTGTTGTTGCTGGTTGCCCTACTTTTTTATCTTACAAAACTTCCGCCCGTTACTGAAGAAAAAACTGAATCTTTTAAAATTGATTTTTCTGTTTTTAAACATCGTCATTTTACAAATGGAGTTATTGCACAATTTTTTTATGTTGGTGCGCAGGTTTGTATTTCAAGCTTTTTTATCCGCTACACAAAATATACTTCGGGCATGAGCGAAGCTGAAGTTACCAATTTTCATTATCTCGGTTACATGCTGCTTTGCTTTATGATCGGCAGATATGTTGGTACATTTTTGATGACGAAATTTAAACCACAAAACCTGCTTACATTCTACAGCGTCTGCAATATTTTGTTGCTTATTTATTGTGTGTTTATTGGCGGCAGGCTTGGGTTGTACGCTATGATGGGCATTGAATTTTTTATGTCAATTATGTTTCCAACCATTTTTGCGCTTAGTATAAAAGAGCTCGGAAATCAAACAAAAATAGGCTCATCATTTATGGTAATGTCAATTGTTGGCGGTGCAATTGTGCCGCTCGCACTCGGTTATATTTCAAGAAACAGTAACATACAAATTGCTTACATTGTTCCCTTGATTTGCTTTTTTGTTGTTCTTTATTTTGGATGGAAGGGTTATAAAATTGGCGGCATGCATTATGAATTAAGCGATAATAAATTGCAGATGAAAGTAGCTGATGCAACAGAATAAACCATATAAAAATTTGGATACCGGCTTCAGTTCTTTGTAGCATCTTCGTTGCGTCGCAATCACTTCATCTGCATATCTTTTGGCAGCAACGAAAATAAAATATCTTAACATTTAAGAAAGCCAAATAAACCATGAAAAAAAATCTATTATTTATTTCAGCAATTATTTTTATTTCAATAAAATTAAATGCACAACAAAATAATTCGTTTAACGGAATAGATGTTGGTCTTAATAACTTATATAAATTATCCAATGCAAAATCGCGTTCCATCAGTCCCGAAAATTTTACCGGCGCAAAAGGTGAAGGCGGCAAAGCCACAACAGGCACGGGTTCTGGCCCTGCAAAAGAATTAGGGAAAGGGTGGAAGATAAGCCCCAGCATTGTAATCAAATCAAAAACAACTTTTACTTTGGCACAAATTGATAGCTCCGGATGCATAAAACATATTTGGATGACGCCTACCGGAAATTGGCGAAATGAAATTTTGCGCATTTATTGGGATGATGAAACATTGCCTTCAGTTGAAGTTCCGGTTGGCGATTTTTTTTGTATGGGCTGGCGGCAATATTCGCCTCTTCAATCTTTGGCAGTTTGTGTTAATGCAGGCAGCGCTTTTAATTGTTACTGGCAAATGCCTTTTCATAAAAAATGCAAAATAACTTTAGAAAATATTGCAGATGAAGACATGATTTTATATTATCAAATTGATTATGTTTTAACGGATGTGCCTTCGGATGCTGCTTATTTTCATGCACAATTTCGCAGAGTAAACCCGGTGCTTTATAAACAAAATTATGTGTTGGTTGATAGCATTAAAGGCAAAGGGCAATATGTAGGAACTTATCTTGCTTATGGCGCTCACCGCAATGGTTGGTGGGGCGAAGGTGAAATAAAATTTTATATGGATGGCGATACAGAATATCCAACAATATGCGGCACCGGAACAGAAGATTATTTTTGCGGCTCTTACGATTTCGATACAAAAAAGAAAAATGCCGATGGTGTTGAAACCAGCGCCTACACTGAGTTTTGCACACCTTATAGCGGATTACCACAAGTAATTCGCGGCGACGGGCATTATAATATTGAACAAAGATTTGGATTATATCGCTGGCATATTACAGACCCAATTCGTTTTGAAAATAATTTAAAAGTAACTATTCAGGATCTTGGCTGGCACGAAGATGGGCGCTACCTTCCTTTACAGGATGATATTTCTTCTGTAGTTTATTGGTATCAAACAGAGCCGCATACGCCATTTCCAAAGCTCCCTTCAAAAGATGAATTAGAAGTGAATTAATCCACCAAAAAAACTTATAACTTATAAATTAATTCCTCCGGATACTTCAATGCGTTGTCCATTGATCCAGCCGGCATCTTCACTGCATAAAAATGCAATAACGCCGCCAATATCTTCAGGTAATCCTACTCGTCCTAACGCAGTTTGCGAAGCTAAAAATTTATTTCGTTCGGGAATATCGCGGTTACCTCCATTATTAAAATCTGTTTCAACCGGCCCCGGTGCAACAACATTTACAGTAATTTTTTTTGATCCAACTTCTTTTGCGAGATAGCGGGTAAACACTTCGATAGCGCCTTTCATAGAAGCATAAACCGAATAACCGGGGACACAAAAACGTGTAGTGCCGGTGGAAATATTAATGATTCTTCCGTTATCATTTATCAACGGCAGCAGGCGTTGCGTAAGAAAATAAACACTCTTGAAATGAATATTCATAAACTTATCAAAGTCTGCTTCTGTTACGTTCGCAAAAGGGATTGTTGCTCCAATGCCGGCATTATTTATTAAAAAATCAAAAGTATTTAAGTTCCATTTTTCCTGCAATAAATTTTGAAACTGTTGTACAAATTTTTCAAGAGATTCAATATTATTTGTATCCAAAGAAAGCGAAGCAGCTTTTTGACCCATTTTTTCTATTTCCTTTACCACATTTTCCGCAGCTTCTTTTTGAGATTGATAGGTTACAATTACATCATATTTTTTTTCTGCAAGGCAAAGTGCCATGTTTTTTCCTAATCCTCTGCTTCCGCCTGTAATTAATGCAATTTTATTTGCCATATTTAGTTAATATTTTTCAGAACAAATATAATTATATCCAAAGCTATTGGCGCGGGTTCTTATCTTTCTTTAAAATATATTTGATATTATTAATTAAAAATGTATTCGTTAAAAAACATAAATTAATTTATTATGAAAATGATTTCTGTGCTCATTTTTTTTCTTTGCTCTTTTTATCAAAATAAAAACGGAGACGGTGTTTTACGAGAAATGTATAACCGTTATGCGGGTAAATGGCAGCACAATTTTACGTTTAATCAAACAACAGAAAATTATCGAAACGATAGTCTTATAAAAACTTCAACATGGTACGAATACATTGTTTATCCTGATAAATTTCGTATTGATTTTGGTGATAAAAAAGACAGTAATGCGGTTATTTTTTCTAAAGATTCTACTTATATTTTTCGCAAAGGCAAACTTGCAAAAACAACAGTGAATGATGATGATCTTACTTTTTTATTAGGCGGAATGTATTTCTATTCGCTTGATACTATTAAAGCAACTTTAAACAAGTTTGGATACAATACAAATAAATTTCATGAGGATGTTTGGGAAAATAAACATGTGTACATAATTGGCGCCGACAGTGCAAAAGAAAAAACAAACCAGATATGTATTGATAAAGAAAATTTAATTGTTTTACGTTTTATAAAATTCGATAACGGACATAAAGAAGAAGGAATATTCGGCAATCATAAACGCTTTGGCGGCGGATGGTCAGAAACAACCTGTAGTTTTTTTATTGATGATAAATTATTTCAGAAAGAAATTTATCACGATTGTAGAGCTGATACAGAAATTGATTTAAAAATCTTTGATCCTTCAAAATTTTCAGTAGCAAAATAAGAATGATTTATTAAAAGAGTAGAAACGAAATTTAATTTACTGCTGGTAATTCAACAATAAATTTACTGCCTTTATTTTCTCCTTCACTTTCCGCATATACAGTGCCATTGTGCGCTTCAACCAATAACTTCACAATAGAAAGTCCTAAACCGGTTGAGCTTTCGCCATTGGTAGGCTTTGCACTTAAACGTGTAAAATGTTGAAACATATTTTCTTTATCTACTTCCGTAAGCCCCGGTCCTTCATCCTGCACTTCAAGAATAGCCTTATTGTTTTTTTCTTTAACAATTACAGTAATATTTTTATGTTGGGGAGAATATTTAATGGCATTATTAATTAAATTATCTGCTATTTCAGTTAACTTATTTTCATCTGCACATACAAGCGGATGATTTTGAATATGAAGATATAATTGTTGATTTTTATTCGTTGCTAAAATGCGGTTTGTTGTTACAATGCGCTCAATTAAACTTGCAAAATCTAACTTACTTGTATGAAGTTGAATTCTGCTTGCTTCTTTGCGTGCCGATTCTAACATGTCGTTAATCAAGCGCGTCATTTTCATAACAGATTTTTTTATCTGCTCGCACATTTCTTCTATTGCTTCAGGATCAGTTTTTTCTTCCTTAATTATTTCGGCTAATAATAAAATTGTTGAGAGCGGATTTTTAAGATCGTGCGCTGCAATATTTAATAATTGATTTTGGTGGTAATTCGCCGTTCTTGCGGCAAGCCGGAGCTCGAGCTGATCTATTAAAATATCAGCTAAATATTGTAAAATTTCTTTTTCAGATATTGTAAGTTCTCTTGCCTTCTTGTCAATAACGCAAAGCGTTCCTAAATTATAACCGTCTTTAACTTTTAAAGGTACGGCAGCATAAAATCTTAATCCAAATTCGCCTGCTACTAAAGGATTTGCTAAAGTGCGAACATCTTTTATTGCATCTTCCACCAAATACATTTCATCAGATAAAATTGCAGATGCGCAAAGCCCGGGATAGCGCTCTATTTGCTGCGCTTCCAATCCGTAGCGAGATTTAAACCAAATTCTATCCGTATCTACAATTGAAACAATAGCAATTGGCACATTCAATAATTTTGCAGCTAATTTTGTAATACGGTCAAAACTGCCATCGGGCGGCGTATCGAGAATATTGTATTTTTTCACAGCTTTTATTCGCTTCTCTTCTTCCATATCAATTGCTTCAGTGCTATTCATTTGATTTTTTTAGATTGAAGTTTTTTATTAATATAATTGAGAGTAAAAAAATTAAGAGAGATAAAAATTAATTAAATTGAAAACCAATTTATAAAAGTACAATTAATTAGTTTTATTACTCATTAAAAAATATAATTCTATATAATTTATTTATAAAGCCTATCTTCACAAAACTGATTTTTAGCTTAAGCACAAGTGCCTGAACGATGCAAATTTTTACTTTCCACTTGTAATGTTTACACTTCTTTTACTTTCGCTTTTAACTTTGAATCACGGTATTTTTATTTTTCATTTTTAATTAATTTTTTTATGAACATTTATGTTTCAAATTTAAGTTTTCACACAACAGAAGAAGACTTAAAAGACATGTTTTCAAAGTTTGGCACTGTAACATCTGCAAAGATTATTATAGACAGAGCCACCAACCAATCGCGCGGTTTTGCATTTATTGAAATGAGCTCTGAGCAAGAAGGAAAAGATGCTATTGCAGGTTTAAACAATAAAGAAATTGAAGGCAGACCAATATCAGTTTCTGTTGCAAGAGAAAGAGAAGATCGCAAAAGCAATTCTTTTTCGCGCAGCGGCGGAAACAGTAAAAGATGGTGATAAATTCAATCAACTATTTTTTTAAGAGTTCAATAATTTGAACTCTTTTTTTGTGCAGTTTATTGATTGGGGTAAATGAAAAATATACGGTTTATTGATAGAGATTGAAGATGAAAATAAATTGCATAATTGCTGCGGGGAAAAAAATGTTGTTTAATTGATTTGATTAAACCATTACAACATTTCAGATTTTAATATTTGAATAAAATTAATGCAGTACAAGAGTGCGACGCAACAAAAGTTTAATAGATATTCTAAAGCTTAGTACAAAAAAATATTTATCTAAATTGAATAGCTTTCACAGGTCGGATTGTTCGTACAAATAAAGTGGGCAACAATAAAGCCGCGAAACAAACAATAAATGTTGCAATGCAAACTACCGCAACCTGCCACCAAACAATTACAACCTGCGCTGTGGAAATATAATATTCGGTTTCGTTGAGCTTTATAAAACCGGTATATTTTTGAAGTAAACAAATGCCGATGCCTAAAATAAAACCTATGATAATTCCGCGCACAGCAATGAGTATGGAATAATATAAAAATATTTTTTGAATGTTCCAATCGTTGCTGCCGATTGCTTTTAAAACACCAACCATTCGCGTGCGTTCTAAAACTAAAATGAGTAAACAGGTAATTAAATTGATGATTGCAACAATTGACATTACTGCAATTATTACGTTTCGGTTTACATCCATAATGCCAAGCCAGTCGAAAATATTTGGATACACTTCTTTTATGGTTCGGCTAACCCATGCGCCGGGCAATTTATCGTACAATAAATTACTGATGGTATCCATTTGTTTATAATCATTCAAAAAAATTTCGTAGCCGCCAATTTCATCCTGCTGCCAGTTGTTGATGCGGCGTATTAATCGTATATCGCCGATAGCAAATAGTTTATCATAATCTTCAATGCCGGTTTTATAAATGCCAACTACTTTTAATTTTCTGAAACTCGCTCGGCCTGCATCGGTTGAAATAAAATATATGTTTATTGTATCGTTTAAATTAATTTTTAATTCGTTTGCAATGGGCTGAGATAAAATAATTTCCTTGCTATAATTGGTATCGCTAAAATTTATCCAGCGACCTTGCATTAAAAAAGTTTGAAGATTTTTAAAATCGTAATTGCTTTCAACACCTTTTAAAAGAATGCCTTCAATCTCTTTATTTTTTTCAACCACAGCGCTTTTTGTTGCAAAACTTTGAACTTGTTTTATTCCTGGCATTTGTTGTAAAACCTGAACAACAGTATCATTTTTTTTCAGCGGTGTTTCTTCGGCAACAAGCGCTTTGGAAGGTTCAAATTGCTGAACGCGAATATGCCCCCAAAAACTAAAAACTTTATTTGAAACTGCTTGCTGAAAACCGATAACAAATGCAAGAGTAATAATCATTGCTGCAACGCTCAAAGCCGTAGCAGCCGTGGCTAAGCGAATAATAAACCGCGAAAAAGATTTTTGTTTATTAAATGCAATTCTGCGCGCAATAAAAGTTGCAACATTCATATCGGCGATAAAACTACTTTATTTTGTTGTTACGAAATGAGTATGCAAATTGTTTAAGATTTTTGAAAGGATTTTTTGGGACGAGCTGTATTTCTTTGCTGAGCTTCGTTGTGTCACTCACTTGTACATTTAGTTATGAAGGCAGCCAAAAGAATAATCGAACAAATTTTTCCACATACGGCAAATCAAATTAATGCAAGAGTTATAAATGCTAAATTTGTGAGCAGAAAATTTATTTAAGTATTAATTTATGGAAACATTCAAAAATGAAGATTTGCTTTATAAAATAACTGTTGAAGATTTGCAATTTGAAGCAATGGAAAAAATGGGGAGAGAGTTAACTGATGAAGAAATTTTTATTGCAAGAAAAGGTTTCGAATGGGGAATTGGTGAAAGTATCGGAATTGTTTACAACACTATTTTTACAGAAATGATTGAGCAATGAATTTTGTTAGCACGAAAAAATTAAGTCCTTCAGACTTATTGGCTACTCAATTTTTAGAGAAAGCCAAAGAATTTAATGCGAGTGTCGAATTAATTAAAGTACTAAAGTCAAGAACTTATAAAATAGGTGAGGCAAATGTTTTAGTTCGAGCGTCTTCTGAAGGAAACAGAAGATATTTTTTTGGAATTAATTATATAACAATTGAAGAAATTGCTAATCTTGAAAATCCGTTTATAGCTTTTATTTGCGGTTCGGTTGAAAGAACAGTAATAATTCCTGCAAAACTTTTCTTTAAACATCTTCATCAAATAAGTCACGACAGAAATGGAGAATACAAAATCAATATCGATCAAGAATTAAACATAGTTTTATCTGGAAGAAAAAACAGAATTGATTGTAAAAATTTTATTAATAATTGGAATTTACTGTTATCACCTTATGTAATAAAAGAAGAAATTAAGAATTCAGTAGAAGAAAGTTTACATTCTGTTTTACAAGGTAGATTAATTGAAATTGGAAATATCAGAGGTTATCAAACTTATTGTCCTGATAAATCAAGAAAATTTAATGAAAGAAAACTTGATGAAATCACTACATTAAAGTCTTGTCCTCAATTGCAATTTTCAGATTATAATTTATTACGACAAATTGATGTAATGTGGTTTAAACCAAAAGGAAACAATTACATTCCTGAATATGCATTTGAAGTTGAGTTATCAACCGGAGTTTGGAGTGGCGTAGGAAGAATGGCAACGTTACTTGATTATTCAAATGTTGGTTTGTATGTTATTGCCAATGATGCAAAAAAATATAAACAAGTGATTTCTTCTTTTCATGAGATTGCAAAACGATATAAGTTTATTCCAAACGATTTATTAGGAGATTTATATTCAGCAGAATTAAATTTAAAAGAATTAAAAGTTGAAGTTGGTCTATAAAAATTTTAAATAAATGGAATTAGAAAATTTCTTTATTCTTCAAAAAAATGAGGTTCAGGATTTTGCAAAAGAAATTCTTAATAGAGAACTGACTGAATCAGAATATTATGATGTGAAAAAAATGTTTGAATTCGGAATTGAAACATGGGGCGAAGTACTAAGAATTGCTATTGAAGAACGCTGTGATAAATCATTTATAAATTATTGATTCTATCGGTGAAAAAATTGATTGGTTTAGCGCAATTCAATTTGCAATTTTTGAACATATAGAAACTGAGAATTAATCTTCAACAAAAAAATAATTTTAAACTTCCGCTAGCGACGGATTCGATACTTCACTAAACTTCGATAAGAATTAAAACTAAATTTGTTATAAACAATTAAGTTATGACTTCAACAAATATCAGGCAGAAATTGCACGATTATATTCGTGTTGCAGAAGACAGAAAATTAAGAGCCATTTATACCATGCTGGAAGATGAAATAGAAACTTATGACTATTGGAATGACAAAGCATTTGTTTCTGAATTAAACAAACGTTCTGCTGATTACAAAAATGGAAAAGTAAAAGCTGTGCCGTGGAAAAAAGCAAAAGAGCAGATATTAAACACAGCAAACAGCAAAAAAAGAAATGGCTTATAAAATAGAATTACATCCGGAGGCGATAAAAGAAATGAAGGAATCGTATCTCTGGTATGAGCAGCGTTCAGAAAATTTGGGTAAGCGCTTTATTTCAGCAGTAGATAAACGATTAGATGAGATAGCAGATCATCCTGAAAGATATTCAAAAAGAAAAGTAAATTATCGCGAAGCGCGAACAGAAATTTTTCCTTATATAATTATTTATGAAATTTTGGAAAAAGAAAAAATTGTATTTGTATCCTACATTTTTCATGCGCGACGAAATCCTAAGCTAAAATATAAACGCAAATAATCTCATCTCTTTCATTTAATTTTCCCAAATGAAAAAAATTGTTTTTTATTTTCTTTTCATTACAAAAATTTCTTTTGCGCAAAGCGAGCCGGATAAAATTTATATGCCGAATATTCACACGCCGCAGTTGTTTTTGCAAGGCAATCAATATGGTTATCCGATAATTAGTGTTGGCTCAATAGCCGCTCTGGAACTGCATTTCGACGATTTTGACGGTTATGTAAAAAATTATAATTATACTTTTCAACTTTGCAATGCAGACTGGACAGAAGTTAATTTAAGTCCTTTCGATTATTTAAAAGGTTTTACACAAAACAGGTTAAGTCAGTACCGAGTTTCATCTGTTGCGAAAGTAAAATATGTGCATTATCAGGCTTTGTTGCCTGAGCAAAGCAGCGTGCCTATAAAAAGCGGAAATTATTTATTAAAAGTTTTTTTAAATGGAGATACGAGTCAGCTTGCATTTACAAAACGCGTGCTCATTGTAAATAATATTGTAACTATTGGTGCAAGTATTCAGCAGCCATTTAACCAGGAGTTTTTTAAAACGCATCAAAAAGTTCAGTTTAGCATTGATGTTTCAAAATTGAATTTGCTTAATCAGCAACAACAATTAAAAGTGGTGGTGCTGCAAAACTATCGGTGGGATAATGCAGTGAAAAATATGCAGCCTGAATTTATGCGTGGAAATATGTATGAATATAATGGAGAAAGAGATTTTTTATTTCCTGCGGGAAAAGAATATCGCTGGGTTGATTTGCGCAGCTTTCGTTTTCAAAGCGAGCGTGTGAAAAATGTTGATATGAAAACGGTTCCATTTGATGTAGAATTATTTCCGGATGGTGAAAGAACACAAGAACGTTATTTATATTATCCGGATAGAAATGGTTTTTATGAAATTAGTTCAACTGATCTTATTAATCCTTGGTGGCAGGGCGATTATGCAAATGTGCATTTTAGTTTTGTTCCAAAAAACAATATTCCTTATCCTGATAAAAATGTTTATATCATCGGGCAATTCACAAATTATTTTTATAACGATTCTACCAAATTAGATTACAATGCAACGAAAGGAATTTATGAAAAAACGTTGTTATTAAAACAAGGTTATTACACGTACACGTATGCTACAAAAGATATTAAAAATCTAAATGCAATATCGAGTGTTGAAAACACCGATGGCAACACATGGGAAACAGAAAATAATTATACTATTTTAGTTTATTACCGTTCTTTTAGCGACAGGAGTGACGGCTTGGTTGGAATTGTTACAATAAATTCCAGAACGAGCAGAACAGGATTTTAAAAACTATAGGTTTATTGCTGCAATATTTGTTGCAGTACAAGAGTGCGACGCAACGATGCATCATAGTAGCAATGCAGCTTAGTTCAAAAAAATTCTATCATTTATTTTTCAAATCTTATTTTTGCAGCGGCAGGTCGTACACGACCAGCTCCTGCTGAACTCCCCCAGGATCGGAAGGTAGCAAGGGTAGGTGGTTGTAGCGGTGCGATGTATGCAGCCTGCCATTTTTTATTTTCATCTTCAAATTAACTTATGAAATTTTTTATAGACACTGCCAACCTCGATCAAATTAGAGAAGCAAACGACATGGGCATTTTGGATGGTGTTACAACCAATCCTTCTTTAATGCACAAAGAAGGAATTAAGGGTGAGGAAGCTATCACCAATCATTATAAAACGATTGCCGGAATTGTAAGCGGCGATGTGAGTGCCGAAGTAACTGCAATTGATTTTAATGGCATTGTTGAACAGGGAAAAAAACTTGCTGCAATTGCACCGAATATTATTGTAAAAGTGCCGATGATAAAGGAAGGTGTTAAAGCAATAAAATGGTTTACAGATAACGGCATTGCAACAAATTGCACATTAGTTTTTTCTGCCGGCCAGGCAATACTTGCAGCAAAAGCCGGCGCAAAATATGTGTCGCCTTTTATCGGCAGAATTGATGATACTAATTGGGATGGAATTGAATTGATTGAACAAATTGCGCACATTTATTCGCTGCAGGGTTTTGATACAGAGATTTTAGCGGCTTCGATTCGCAGTTCTTTGCATATTGTAAAATGTGCAGAAGCCGGTGCCGATGTTTGCACATGCCCACTGGAAGCGATAATGGGTTTGCTAAAACATCCGCTTACAGATATTGGTCTTGCAAAATTTTTGGCTGATGCAAAAGCGTAATTGAATTAAAATCACTAATTTTCTAACAAAATTTTTTAACGATTAAAATTTATTGCTATGCCTATTGTAAAAGTTATTGAAGTAATTGCCTCTTCTGAAAAAAGTATTGAAGATGCACTAAACAATGCTGTTAGCGAAATTTCAAAAACTGTTCGCAATATTGATTCTATTTATGTTAAACACATTAAGTGCCATGTAAAAGATGGAGAAATTTCTACTTACGGTGTAAATTGTGATGTTTCTTTCAGGATTGAAAGCGGAAATGCCGGTAACGAATAATTACAATCCTAAAACGTTTTTTAATTTTATATATCCTGCTTTGCTCACCGGCAAATGCGCGCCGGTATTGAGTATCAGCAGGTGATTATCTTTTTCGTAAGGTTCAATTTTTGTGATGAGTTGAATATTTACGATGTAAGAACGATGAATGCGCAAGAACTGTTCCTGCTGCAAAGTTTTGCTCAAAATATTGCATGGTTTTCTTTTTTAAGAATGAACCATCGGCTGTAAAAATTTTTACATAATCATCCGCAGCTTCTAAGTATTGAATATGATGAGCAGGAATAATTTTTATTTTGTTTCCATCTTTTACAACAACTCTATTACTTTGAATTGGTGATTGCGAAGCAGTTTCTAAAATTTCTTTTGTTTTTTCTTTTGATGATTTTTTTTGCAGAAATTTTTGCATTGCTTTATCAAAACGCTCTTTGCTAAAGGGTTTCAGCAAATAATCTACGGCATGTGTTTCAAAAGCTTTGATTGCATATTCTTCAAATGCTGTTGTAAAAATTACAGTTGGAGGATTATCAATTAATTCGAGCATTTCAAAGAAAAAGTTTCTGAATTTATGTTGAATGCCGATTAATATTCCGATGGCAATAATTAAAACCGGCCATGAAATAAACCAATCGGGAATGCCTGCGTGCATTTTTTGTGCGAGTAATAAAACACCAACAATTACTAAAAATAAACCTGTCCAAATTTTGCTGGCTGGTCTTGGATATTTCGATTCATTTTGTTCCATGATATTTTTATTTGATAGAACAAAACTATACCAGCAAAAAACTAAAGAAATAGTCTTTAGGTTGAGTGAAGAAAATGGTAGGTAAATGAAGGAAATTAATCGGTGAAAAAAACATAATCTTAAATTTGCTAAAAAATTTATGATAAATACTGAAACACTTCGTGATAAAATAAAAATATTTATTGACAATGCTGATGACCATGTTGTAAAAATGGTGTACGCATTATTGAAAGCAGATAGTGAAACAGACTGGTGGGATGAACTGAATGAAGATGAAAAAACTTCAATAAAAAAAGGAATTGATGATCTTGAAAATGGAAGGATTATCTCTCATGAAGAAGTTGTAAAAAAACATTCACAATGGCTTTCAAAATAATTTGGCTGCAGAGGCTTATAAAACTTTTACTCAAAATATTGATTATTTAAAGCGTGAATGGAGTGAGACAGAAATAAAAAAATTTACAGAAAGCTTGAATAAAATAATTGAAAGAATTAAAAAATATCCTGAATCTTTTGCTCCTTCACAAAAGGATTTCTCGGTTCGAAAGGCAAAAATTAATAAGCAGATTACTTTGTATTTTCGTTACACCAGTGAGTTAAATAAATTAGAGCTTGTAACTTTCTGGCATAACAAACAAAACCCTAACAAATTAAAATACTAATAATTATATTCCGCTTCATTACACACTCACATTAAAATCCCTCAAAGCCTCATTCAGACTGGTTTTCAGGTCAGTGCTTTGTTTTCGTTTGCCGATAATTAGAGCACAGCTTACACCAAAATTTCCTGCGGGAAAATCTTTATTATATGTTCCGGGAATTACCACACTCCGCGATGGAACATAACCTTTATATTCAATTGGTGCAGCACCGCTTACATCAATAATTTTTGTTGATTGCGTAAGCACAACATTGGCGGCAAGTACAGCTTCTTTTTCAATTAGCACACCTTCCACAATAATACTTCTGCTGCCAATAAAACAACCATCTTCAATAATTACAGGCGCTGCCTGCAAAGGTTCCAGCACACCACCAATGCCAACACCGCCACTTAAATGAACACTCTTTCCAATTTGCGCGCAACTGCCAACAGTTGCCCATGTATCAACCATCGTAAATTCATCAACATAAGCGCCGATGTTTACATAGCTCGGCATAAGCACAACATTTTTTGCAAGGTAAGCGCCGTAACGCGCAACTACATGCGGCACCGCACGGACACCTAATTCTTTATAGTTATTTTTCAGTAACATTTTATCGTAAAACTCAAATGGTGGCAGGCTCCATGTTTGCATTGGCTGAATGGCAAAATATAAAAGTATCGCCTGCTTTATCCATTCGTTTACCTGCCATCCGTTTTCTGTTGGTGATGCAACACGAAGGCGGCCTTTATCAATTTCTTCAATCACGGCTTTTATTGCATCGGCATATTTTTTTTCTTTAATCAAGTCACGATTATTCCAAACTTCAAGAATTAAATTTTTCATGATTTGAAATTTTTGCAAACATAATTAAAGTGCAAATTTGCAGATGACAAAGAGATTATAATTAATTTAATTTTTTAAATGATAGATTTCGAAAGCGACATAGCCCAATGTTTAACAATTTTGAAAGATGGCGGCACAATACTTTATCCAACAGATACAGTTTGGGGAATTGGCTGCGATGCAACAAATGAAACTGCTGTTAAAAAAATTATTGAAATAAAACATCGGCCGGTAAACAAAAATTTTATTGTGTTAGTTGCTTCTGAAAAAGAAGTGCTGAACTTTACGGCAGCGCCGGATTTGGCAGTGTTCGATTATCTTGAAAAAACGCAAAAACCAACTACAGTTATTTATGAAAATGCAATTGGTTTGGCAGAAAATATTTTGGCTGATGATTGTTCTGTTGCAATAAGAATTTGTAGAGATGAATTTTGCAAACATCTTATCAAACGCTTTCGAAAACCGATTATTAGCACGTCTGCAAATATTAGCGGAAAACCAACACCACAAAGGTTTTCAGAGATTGAAGAAATTATAAAAAATGGTGTGGATTATGTTGTGAAGTATAAACAAAATGATGAAACAATTGCAAAACCATCTTCAATTATTAAATGGAAAAACGGAAGCCCGATTATAATTCGCCCTTAATATCTTTGTCTTAATGCAAATCAATTTTTCTGATAAAGAACTATTCATCTTAAAAAAAATTTCAAAAACTGCTGAAGAATTAAGCATGCAATGTTTTCTCATCGGCGGTTTTGTACGTGATAAAATTATTGGTCGCCCAACAAAAGATATGGATATTGTTTGCCTCGGCGATGGAATAGAATTAGCTCAAAAAGTAGCAGAAAAATTCAATCGCAAACCACAAGTCTCAATTTTTAAAAATTTTGGCACAGCGCAAATAAAAATTCAAAACACATTAGAAAGTGATCGGCTGGCTCCTTCTCTTTTGGAGAGGGCGGGGGATGAGGCAGAAATAGAATTTGTAACCGCGCGCAAAGAAAGCTACAACTTCAACAGCCGCAAACCCGCAGTGGAACAGGGTTCTTTGGAAGACGATCAAAACCGCCGCGATTTTACCATTAATGCTCTTGCAATAAATTTAAATAAAAATGAGTTTGGAAAATTAATAGACCCTTTCAACGGATTAAAAGATATTGAACAAAAAATTATTCAAACACCTTTAGAACCTGTGCAAACTTTTAGCGACGATCCTTTGCGAATGATGCGAGCAATCCGTTTCGCAACACAACTCAATTTTACAATTGCAGAAAAAACTTTTGAAGCAATTAAACAAAATGCAGATCGAATAAAAATTGTTTCGCAGGAAAGAATTACTGATGAACTTAATAAAATTATGCTTACTAAAAAACCTTCTGTTGGTTGGGATCTATTAAGCAAAAGCGGATTACTGCAAATAATTTTTCCGCAAATGATGGCGCTGCATGGCGCAGAGTATGTGGATGGAAAAGGACATAAAGATAATTTCTATCACACGCTGCAAGTGCTCAATAACATCTCAAAAAAAACATCAGATATTTGGCTGCGCTGGGCTGCGTTGTTGCACGATATTGCGAAACCCATTACTAAAAAATTTGAACAAGATCATGGATGGACTTTTCATGGGCATGAAGTTGTTGGCGCAAGAATGATTACTAAAATTTTTGCGAAACTGAAATTGCCGATGAACGAAAAAATGAAACTCGTGCAAAAGCTTGTGCTGCTTCATTTGCGCCCGATTAGTTTAACAAAAGAAAATATTACAGACGGTGCAATTCGTCGTTTGCTTTTTGAAGCGGGCGAAGACATTGATTTTTTGATGATGCTCTGCGAAGCGGATATTACGAGTAAAAATAAAATTAAAGTAAAACGTTATTTGCAAAATTTTGAGCTCGTAAAACAGCGCATGAAAGAAGTGGAAGAAAAAGATCATTTGCGCAACTGGCAACCGCCCGTTACAGGTGAAATTATTATGCAAACATTTGGTTTGCCACCGTCGAAAAATGTTGGTTTAATTAAAGATGCAATTCGCGAAGCAATTTTAGATGGCATTATTGAAAACACTTACGAAGCCGCATATAAATTCATGCTGCAAAAGGCTGCTGAACTAAACTTGCAGCCCGTTGAATAAATTGTATTTTCGTTTAAATAAATTATTGATTGAATTTTTGTGTTATCAACTAAAAAGCTTTGGGCATCTTCGTTGTGTCACTCACTTGTGCGGTTGAAACTTTATTCAGCAAAGTAAAAAGTGAAATTCAAAAAATTAAAAATGGAGAACTTTTACTTTTGAATTTTAAATGGCTGCATATTGAACAAAGCGTACAAGAGTGCGACGCAACGAAGATGCTATAAAGAATAAAAGTTGGGTTCATAAAAAATATATATTTAAAAAATCGTACCTCTAACAATCGTAAATCGTACATCGAATGGCTGTTTTGAAATTTAGAATTTATCTTGAAGAAGATGAGGCTGTATATCGCGATATTATAATTAAACACACCCAAACTTTTAAAGATTTGCATTTGGCAATTTTAAAAGCTTATGAATTTGATAATAAACACCAGGCAACTTTTTACCGCAGTAACGATAACTGGCATCGGGGGCGGGAAATTAGTTTTGAAAAATATCAAAAAGAGTACCGCGCCGAACCTTTGTTAATGGCTGAAACATTGATTGGGAGCGAGATTCGCGATACCAATCAAAAATTTGTTTATTTATATGATTTTCAAAAAAACTGGAGTTTTTTGGTTGAACTAATAAATGTAAGTAAAGAAGAAAGTTTAAAAATTATTTACCCAAGCATAACACGCACCGAAGGTATTGGCCCTCCGCAATACGGCACGAAAAGTTTATTAGGCAGCAAATTTGTTGACATTGAAGAAAAATATGATTTAACCAAAGCCGATGAAGGCTTTACCGAAGAAGGTGAAGGTGAAACTAAAAATGAAACAAGCCTGGATGAAAAAGAAAATACAGAAGAACCCGGCGAGGAATATTAATTAAATGTAAAGTTTTTATTAATTCTTTATGTTTTCCTTTGGCTTCTTAATTTGGCATTATGAATATTGTTGTAACCGGCGCCAAAGGCTTTTTAGGTCAGCATTTAAGTTTGTATTTAGCATCAAAAAAATATAGTTTAATTGCTGCAAGCCGCGGTGAATGCCACATTCCGCACAATCAAAAATTTCAATATTATAAAATTGATTTAACTGATGAAGCTGAAGTAAGGCGAATGTTGCAAAAGTTTCAGCCCGAAATTATTATTCATGCTGCTGCAATGAGCAAACCTGATGAATGCGAAAAAGATCATGCAGAATGTTTGAAGCAAAATGTTGAAGTAACAAAATATTTATTGCAATCGTTCAAATCAGAAAAGAACCATTCACAATTTATTTATATTTCTTCCGATTTTATTTTTGGTGAAAACGGGCCGCACAGCGAAGATGATGAGCCTGCGCCTTTAAATTTTTATGGAGAAAGCAAACTGCTTGCCGAGCAGTTTGTAAAACAAAGTGAAATAAATTATGCCATTATTCGCCCGGTATTTATTTATGGAAAAATTTGGCAAGGTTTGCGTCCCAGTTTTTTGCATTGGGTAAAAAATAATCTCGAACAAAAAAATCATATTAAAGTTGTAAGCGATCAGCAAAGAACGCCAACTTTTGTAACTGATGTTTGTAAAGGAATTGAGCAATTGATCATACAAAAAAAATATGGTGTTTATCATTTGGCTGGAAAGGATATTCTTTCGCCTTTTGAAATGGCTGTTACAACAGCAAATGTTTTAAACCTTGATGCAACTTTTATTGAAAATGTAACATCTGAAACATTTCGGGAATCCGTTACCAGAGCTAAACACAGTGGTTTAAAAATTAATAAAGCAATAAAAGAATTAAATTATAATCCGGTGAGTTTTGAAGAAGGAGTTGAACGCACATTTAATTCTTAATTATGCAAACTGCTTTACAAAAATATTTGGCACATTGCACAAAAAATTTGTTTGATTATTTACACGATTTTGATTCGGATAAAGATGCAGCATCGCTGCACGATCTTAGAGTTGAAATAAAAAAGCTGCGTGCCATAATAAAATTTTTGCAGCAAATTTATCCAAAACAAAAATTAAGAAAAGCTTCGCATAATTTGCGCTCTGTTTTTCAAGCTTCCGGCGAAATTCGCGAATATCAATTATTGCAGCAATGGCTGAGCAAATATGAATTTAACGCAATTGAGCAAACCTATTTTCCATCGGATAAATTGAAGCAAATCATGCAACAATTTCAAAAAAGATTAAAAGGTTATAAAAATAATTTAGAAAAAGTAATTAATAAGGTTGAAGATTTTGTTGGTAAAACCAAAGAAATTTTTGCGGAACAATATTTTACTGAATTAAATGCAGACCTGGAACAATTATGCAAAAAAGATTTACCAGCTACCGGATGGCACGAACTGCGCAAATTAATTAAGCAAAGAATTTATGCCTATAATTGGATAACACATAAAGATAGTAATGACGATAAATCATTTTCATACTACAACAAATTGCAGGAGCAAATAGGGCAGTGGCATGATCTTGAAATTATAAAAGATGCATTTTCGCAAAAGCAGATTTTTCTTTCTCAGAATTTGGAAGTGCATAAAGATTTTAGTAAGGCATGGGAAAAATTAACTGCTCAATTAAAACAAAAAGAAAAACAAATTGAAGAAAGTTTATCCGTTTAAGCGTTTAAACTGATAACCGATAAACGATCAATTCATCATTAAAATATTTACGCTTCGTTGTAAAATATTAAATGCAATTTCTGCCATTAAATTTTCTTTATCTAATGTTGGGTTTACTTCGGTTATTTCAAAGCAACAAATTTTTCTGTTTTGCATAAATTTACTTATTAAATCTTCTGCTTCTCTTTCGCGCAAACCATTACCAACAGGCGTTCCCGTGCCTTTTGAAATAGAAGAATCCAAGCTATCCACATCAAATGTTACATAAATATCAGTGCAATCACTTAAATAGCGTAATACGGCACGAACAACGTTTTCAGGGCCTTTACGGCGCACTTCATTTGTGTTGATTACTTTCATTTCGTATTTTTCAATCAAATGTTTTTCTTCTTTTTCATAATCGCGCAGCGAAATAAAAACAATATCTTCAGGTAAAACCTTTGGTGCAATTTTGCCAATATTTTTTAAATAATTCCATTGTTTTTTTGTTTCTTCATCAAGTTCGTGTACGGCGCATTCTTTATTATCTTCATCAATTGCTGTTGCTAATGGCATGCCATGTAAATTGCCTGATGGTGTGGTGTAAGGTGTATGCAAATCGGCATGTGCATCAATCCAAATCACTCCTAATTTGCTTTTAGGTTTTGCCATTTTTATGCCTGCAATGGTTGCACCTGCACTGCTATGATCGCCGCTTAACACCACAGGAAAAAAATGATTTTTTATTGAATCGCTAACGGCTTTACTAATTTTATCAAACATTAAAATCATGCCTTTAATTCGTTTTGCATAAGGCGATTCTATCGGCTCGAACAACAATTTATTTTCGGTAGGAATTTTTTCGGATGGAAAATGAACAAAAAAATTACTCATAAAATCCAGTGCCGCAATTTTAATTGCATCAATGCCCAAACTTGCGCCGCGTGTGCCTGCACCAATTTCAGATGGTATTTCTATCAGCTTTACATTCTTCATAAAATATTTTATTGCACTTAATAATGGAACAAATAAGCGGAAAAATTTAATCAGGAATATAAAAATTTACAGGCAGCAGTTGCTGTGCAAATGAGGCAATAAAAAAATATTTGAACCATTGTTTATACATATCGGCAAGCAGTAGAAAGCAAAGTTACAATTTTAGTTTTAAAGGTTTTTAGCGATAATTAAAAATTGTTTATTTAATTGAAAGAATAATAAATGTAAAATATGCAGATTGTAAATTCATTATTTAAAAATTATATAAATCAAAAAACAGAAAATTAAAGTTGCTGCAATGGCAATAATAAGTTTATATTTTTCCCAGAATTGCTCGCTTTTTTTTTGTTGATAAAAATTTGTTATTACATAAACAGCTTCATTATTTAAACCGGCTAACTTTTTTAACGGAACAAATAATAATTGCAGATAAGCGAAATGTAAAGGCCTACAACAAATAAGCAATTCATCAATAATTTTTTTGCTTAAAAAAGTATTGTTTATTATTTGAACTGATTGAATATTTTCATCCGATAATACTTGTGTTAATTTAAAATACAAAGCATCCTGATTTATTCGAAAGCGATCAATCGTTGAAATTAATTGGCGTAAATGAACCGCCTGTTGTAAAATAATTTGCGGTGTAATATTTTCAAAAGCCGATTTTTTTTGTTGACTGTAATTAGAACGTTTATATAATTTTTGTATGTTATATTCATCTCTTTTTTTTTCGTTTGATAAAACTTCATAAGCTTCATTGATTTCTTTGAAAACGGCTTCGGCAAGCACATCTTTATTATTTTTATCAGGATGATATTTAAAAGCAAGTTTGCGGTAAGCTTTTTTTATTTCTGTTGCCGACGCAGCCATACTCACATTTAATATTTGATAATAGTCTTTTGATGGCATGAAACAATTTGTAATAATTTTTACAAAACTCGTAAATAATTTTTTGGATTAAGGTTGCAAAAAGAATTTCAAAATTGTTAGCGTTTAAATAAAATATATGTACATTTATAAAAAATTTATAACTATGAAAAAATTCTTACTTTTCGCCACCCTGCTTTTAGGTATTCAATTTTCTTATGCTGCACTGCCAGGCACAACAAGCAACAGTAAATCAAATAATCTGACGGAAAAGCAATTAACCGATCAGCAACGCACAGCAATGCAACAGCTTGTAAAATTATCGGTAAAAGATTATGAAGCGCTCACAGGCAAAAATCTAAATTTCTTTCAACGAGAAAGTTTTAAATTCTCTCAAAACAGAATGAGGCATGAATTAAGAAGAGACCGCGATGATAGAAAATGGATATGGATTGGCTTAGGTGCATTAATTGTATTAGTTCTTATACTTATCATTCATTAACAGATTTTGTTGTTTCAAAATAAAGTTCCTTCTTTTTTGAAGGAGCTTTATTTTTATTTAAAGTTTTTAAGTGTTATAATTCCCTTACCCAAATATTTCTGTAACTAATTGGCTCACTTTTATCGCCGTGTGCCTGCAATTTTATTGGCGACGCACCGTGAGGTTTGTAGTAAGGCAAACCGATATATCTCGTTTGTCCTTTCAGCGCAAAATTGTTTTGAACCAGTACTCCATTGTGAAGCACAGTAACTCTTGCAGAGTCTAATAATTTGCCTGAATTATCAAAACGGGGAGCCGTCCAAATAATATCATATGTTTGCCACTCGCCAGGTTTTTTACAAGCATTGGCTAAAGGAATTCCTTGTTTATACACTGCTGCAGTTTGACCATCCACATAAGTTTTGTTATTATAACAATCAAGAATTTGCACTTCATAACCATCATCGCCGGGGCCTGTTGATGCAAGAAATACACCGCTGTTTCCGCGCGCTTGGCCGCTGCCCTGAATGTTTGCCGGTTCGCGCCATTCGAGGTGCAATTGATAATCCATGAAACGTTGTTTGGTTTCAATATTTCCAGATTTTTTGCTAACCGTTAAAATACCGTCTGAAACTATCCAGTCTGCAGGTTTTGTTGTGTCTTTAACCAAACGCCAAGCGTCAAGATTTTTTCCATTAAAAAGAATAATGGCATCTGACGGAGGGTCTTGCGGAGTTTTGCTCGGCGTTACAACAGGCGGGACAGGACTATAAAACTCAGTAGTTTCGGGTTTTGTTGTATCTCCCCAAACGAAGTTTTTATCTCCGATAAATTTTGTACTGTCTATCTGCGCATTTGCAATTGCTAAGCTTAAAAAGCAACTAATAATTAGAAAGATTTTTTTGTTCATTGTTTGATAGTTTGTTTTTGATTTTTTATTTGTCGATATAATTTGAATTAGAACTTAAAACTTTAAGATCTTATTGCTGCACATTGTGATGCAGATGAACGAAATGCGACGCAACGATGATGCCACAACAACCAATGCCGGTATCATAATTTATATTTTCGGTATTTTATAACCATTGTGATACTCTGCAGCCAATAATTTATTTGCATCGCTGTCATCAAACTTATTTGCATTTGCATCCCAATAAATTTTTTTGCCTGTTTTATAAGCAATGTTGCCCATGTCGCAAACCGTTGCAACATGCGCACCTGCTTGTATCGGCGCTTTTAAATTTTCAATTTTTCTTGATTTAATTGTTTCAATAAAATTATTTGTGTGCAAAACAACGCCATCGTCCACCACTTTTTGGCGCGGCACTGCTTCCATTTTATCTTTATCATTTTCTCTTTCAGGAATTACTTCCCAGCCGCCGCGATCCAAAACCAGCGTGCCGTTGTTGCCAATAAACGCAATGCCGTGATCGCGGCTGTAAGGTCCATTATTAATTCCCGTCGCATGTTCCCACTGAATATTGTAACCATCAAATTCAAACACCGTTGTAAGTGTGTCGGGCGTTTCGGCAGCATCATCAGGATAAGCAAATTTTCCGCCTGCAGCCATGATGGATTTTGGAACTGTTGCGTTCATTCCCATCAACGCATAATCAATTAAATGTACGCCCCAATCGGTCATCAAACCGCCGGCATAATCCCAAAACCAGCGAAAATTAAAATGGAAACGATTTTCATTAAATGGTCTTTTTTGCGCAGGTCCTAACCAATATGTGTAATCAACGCCGGGCGGCGGATTTGTATCCGGTTTTTTTGGAATAGAGTGCATCCAGCCCATGTAAGCCCAAGCCTTTACAAGTCTTATCTGGCCTAACTTTCCGCTATGCACAAAATCAATTGCATCAGCAAAATGTTTTTGGCTTCGCTGCCACTGACCAACCTGCACAACGCGATTATATTTTTGTTGCGCAGCAACCATCGCATTACATTCCGCAATAGATTTTCCGCAAGGTTTCTCAACATAAACATCTTTTCCTGCGGCGCAGGCTTCTGCCATAATTAAACAATGCCAATGGTCAGGCGTTGCAATCAAAACTGCATCAACATTTTTATCATCCAAAACCTTTCTGTAATCGTTGTAAGCCGTTACTTTTATATTTTGTTTTGCAAGTTCTGCCACGCGATTATCCAACACATTTTTATCAACATCGCAAAGAGCAACGCATTGCGCTTCGGGCGTTTTTAGCATAGCGTTTAAATCAGTCCAGCCCATTCCGTTGATGCCAATTGCAGCAACATTAATTTTGTCGTTTGGCGAAATAATTTTTTTAGAGAAAGCGCTCAAAGGCAATGCAGAAGCCAGTCCTGCGCCAATCAAAACTTTGGACGATGATTGTACAAACTCTCTTCTTTTCATATCAATCGGTATTAATAATAAAATTTTTTTATTATCAGCTTTGGTTTTCCATAGCATCATCGTTGCGTCGCACTCTTGTACTTTCTGTTTTTTAATCAACAATTAAATGTACAATTAAAGCATAATAAATTTTGAATTGCAGATTTATTTTTTTCAGCAAATATTATTCTTTAATAAATGGAATCAATTTTGCTAATTTTAAAACCTGATTTAATTATTTTTATTCAACAATAGCATGAAAAAAATATTTTTTGCCATTTTATTTACAGCAGCTTTTTCCAATATTTCTTTTGCAGATAATGCAAAGCAAATGCGTGTGTTAGTTTATTACAAAACAAATGGCTGGCGTCACGATTGCATTCCCGCCGGAATTGCAGCCATTCAAAAACTTGGAAGGGAAAATAATTTTGCAGTAGATACAACTGCCGACTCTTCTGCATTTACAAAAGAAAATCTGAAAAAATATGCAGCTGTAATTTTTTTAAATACAACCGGAAATGTTTTAAATAATGAACAACAAAAAATTTTTGAAGACTATATTGAAAACGGCGGAGGCTTTGTAGGCGTACATTCTGCAACAGACACAGAATACGATTGGCCCTGGTACAATAAACTTGTGGGCGCTTATTTTAAAGACCATCCAAAACAACAGTATGCGGTGCTGCACGTAGTTGACAGCAATTTTATTGCAACAAAAAAATTACCTGCAACATGGAAACGCTTTGATGAATGGTACAATTTTAAGCAAACAAAGTGGGACAGCGTTCATGTTTTAATAACCATTGATGAAACAAGTTATACCGGCGGCGAAAATGGAAGTTTTCACCCGATGAGCTGGTACCATAATTACGATGGCGGAAGAGCTTTTTATACAGAACTCGGGCATACAATTGAATCTTACTCTGACCCTTTGTATTTAAGCCATTTGCTTGGCGGAATTGAATACGCAATGAAAGGAACGATGCATTAAAATTTCATCAAACAATTCAAGATTTAATTTCATTTTTTTTAAGCGAAAATTTCAACCAAAAAAATCCTATCGAACCTGAAATAAAAGATACAAGTAAAATCGCAATCTTCGATTCAGTAATTTGTGTATCATTATTAAATGCAAGCAATGTTATAAAAATTGACATCATAAATCCAATTCCTCCTAAAAATCCTGCACCTATAATTTGATTCCATTTTATTTCCTGCGGTAAAGAACATAAGCCTGTGATAACCGCAATAAAACTAAAAATAAAAATGCCGAAAGGCTTGCCGGCACAGAGCCCTAACAAAATGCCAATGCTGTTTGCATCAGTTAAATTTTTATGCCAGTTGCTGTTAATTACAATGCAAGTATTTGCGAGCGCAAACAAAGGCAAAATAAAAAATGCAACAGGCTTATGTAAAAAATGTTGCAGAATATAGGATGGCGATTTTTTACTTCCATCACCAAAAGGAATTGCAAAGGCAAGCAATACACCAGATATAGTTGCATGAATTCCTGAATGAAGCATAAAATACCACATAGCAACTCAGCCAATTAAATAAGGAATTAAATTATTTATTTTTAAACGATTTAAAATGAGAAGAAAAATAAAAATGCTCAACGCGATTATTAAGTTCATCCATGATAAATTGCTGGTATAAAAAATGGCGATTACTATTATTGCTCCCAAATCGTCAATCACTGCAAGCGCTGTAAGAAATATCTTTACTGATGATGGAACGCGATTTCCTAACAGCGATAAAATGCAGATTGCAAATGCAATATCTGTTGCCATTGAAATACCAAAGCCTGCCTGTGTTTCAGCGCCATAATTAAACAATAAAAATTGCTGCAGGAATAATCATTCCGCCAATTGCTGCGAATACAGGAAGCACTGCATTTTTTATATTTGATAATTCATCAATATAAATTTCGCGCTCCAGTTCCAATCCAATCAACAAAAAAAATATTGGCATCAATCCATCGTTGATCCAATGTTCTATACTTTGCGATGCAATTTGAAAATGCCAGAAATGCAAATAATCATTTTGAAAAAAGAATTGGCAAGTGCAAGAGAAATGATTGTACAAAAAATTAGCAAAATGCCGCCGGCTTTTTCGCTATTAAAAAATTCATTAAATAACTTTGTAAGTTTCACTGAATTGAAAAATGGTTGCAAAGCAAAGATGCATTAAGATATCTTCACTGAAAAAGATGTAATTCAAAAAAATTACTTAAGATAAAAATCGTTGTCCGTAAACTTCTATAATTATTTCCCATTGCTTTTTATCAAAAACTCCGTCAAGTTTCGAAAAATCATGCTTCAAATTTGCAACGATGTTTTCTTCTGATATTGTTGTTTTCTCATTCTTAATAAGTTTATCAGCTGTTTCACTATTTTTCATAAAATGAAATGAAGAACAATATCGAAAACAACATGCCGAAAAAATATGGATTGATAAAGTAAAAAAATTTGCAATTAAACAAACGATTTTTAATAAATTGAGTAAATAGTTATACAAAAAAAATTCACACTAAAAATTTTAAATAAAAAAATGATTGTTAGTGCAACCTTATCAAGATAATTTGTTGCGCAAAAAATGCACTTAATTTTTTTAATGAATTCAATCGCGTTCGCGTAAAAACAGTTTTATATTATTATTTAAGAGAATTAATAAACAGATGATAAACTTTATATTTACAGTTATATAAATCTGAGTTTATTTTCTTAGCTAAAACTTTTTTTTATTTATTAATGCTTTTAAAAAAATACTATGAATACAACTGAAAATGTAATTATTCAAAAAGATGCAACCGCAAACCCAGCCCCAATCGGTCTTTTAGGTTTTGGTATGACAACCGTTTTACTAAACTTGCACAATGCAGGAATATATGAATTAAATGCAATGATCTTGAGCATGGGTATTTTTGTTGGAGGAATTGCGCAAGTGCTTGCCGGCTTTCAGGAATGGAAAAAGAATAATACATTTGGCGCAACTGCATTTACTGCTTACGGAATGTTTTGGTTAACATTAGTTGCAATAATATTAATACCAAAAACTTCCATCGGTGCGGAGCTGAAAGCGAGCGAAACCGCAATGGGCTGGTTTTTGATTATGTGGGGTTTATTTACATTTTTTATGTTCATTGGCACCTTAAAACTAAACCGCGTTTTACAAACCGTTTTTCTTACACTAACTGTTTTGTTTTTTCTCTTGGCAATCACCGAATTTACAGGCAATGCATCCATAAGGATCTTTGCCGGATATGAAGGAATATTTTGCGGGCTTTCAGCATTTTATGGTTCTATGGCGCTTGTAATAAATGAAGTTTATAACAAAACAGTTTTACCAATGGGCGTAAAACGAAAAATAATTTTATAAATTTATTTCAGCAATAAAATTTTTGGGCTTCGCAAAAACTGTATAAAAATTTGAGGTTATAATTTGAGACAATTATTAATACAAATAAATGCAAATAAATAATCAACAATTTTCCATTTTAAATAATTAATGTATTGCAGGAAAAAAATTAATCATTTCCTGTTTCTTCCAATTCAAAAATTTCGACTTCTTTCTTAATCAATTTTTCATTGTTTGAATTTATAAAAATTGTTTTCTGAAAATAATTTTCATCATGCTGCGTTGCATCTAATCCTAATTCTTCTTCTTCACTGCTTACACGCATTGGAACAACATAATTGATGAATTTAAATATCAAATACGAAACGGTAAAACTATAAGCCACTACAATAAACAATGCTTTTATTTGCGTGAAAAAGAAAATAAAATTGCCATAAAATAATCCATTATTACCTGAAGCGTTTACAGTTTTAGTTGCAAAAATTCCGGTTAAAATCATACCAACCATTCCACCGATACCATGACAAGGAAAAACATCCAAAGTATCATCCAGCTTCGATTTCGATTTATAATAAACAGCAATGTTTGAAATAATGGCTGCAATAAACCCAATAAAAATACTTTGTGGAATTGCAACAAATCCTGCCGCCGGAGTAATGGCAACCAAACCAACCACAGCGCCAATACAAAAGCCTAAAACAGAAGGTTTTTTTCCGCGAAGCACATTAAAAAACATCCATGATAAACCTGCAGAAGCAGCAGCAGTATTAGTAGTTGCAAATGCAGAAACCGCAAGAGGATTTGCACTTAATGCAGAACCTGCATTAAAACCAAACCATCCAAACCAAAGCAGCCCGGTTCCTATTAAAACATAAGGCACATTTGCCGGCGGAATTTCTTTATGTTCAATATGCACTTTTCTTCTTTTTAAAACCAATGCACCTGCAAGCGCTGCACAGCCTGCGGAAATATGTACAACTGTTCCTCCTGCAAAATCCAATACTCCCATTTGCGCTAAAAAACCATCAGGATGCCAGGTCCAGTGTGCGATTGGTGCGTAAACCAATAAGCTAAATAAAGCTGTAAATAAAACATAAGACGTAAAACGAATTCTTTCTGCAACAGCACCAACTACAAGGCTCGGCGTTATGATTGCAAACATTAATTGAAACAATGCAAACAGCGTTAAGGGAATAGTTGGCGCTAAGCTCCAGGGCGCACCCGAATTAACGTCTTTAAAAAATAAATGATCTAAAGGATTTCCAATAAACCCATGTATTGATGTTCCGAAGCAAAGACTATAACCAACCGTTATCCAAAGTATGCTTACAATACCGGCGGCAACCACACTTTTAATCATTGTAGAAATCACATTTTTTCTATGAACCATGCCGCCGTAAAAAAAGGCAAGTCCGGGTGTCATTAAAAAAACGAGTGCTGTGGCAACAAGCATCCAGGCAATATCGGCCGAATTATATTTTGTACTGCCTGAAAAATCGAGTTTAGATGGAATAAAAATGCATATAACTGCCACGAGTGCGAGAATAAAAAATGGAATGATTTGGCGTATTTTTAATTTGTTCATGCACTTATTTTAAAAATTATAATATTAAAAATATTTACTTTTTTTTATAAAATAAATGAAGTTAATAAAAAATTTATGCACAAATTTTTATTATAAATGTGAATTTGAGAAATAAATCTGAAATTTTTATATTTTATTGGAGAAACAGTTACCTTCTTAAAAAATTTATTAAAAGCAATTTTGGATAATCAAAAAGCAAATTTGTGCTTATAAATGTGGCAAACAAAAATTATTTTTATGCCTTTAATATGTTTTTTGCAGTAATAAATAAGTGGTTCAAATTCATGCAGCGAAAAGATAATAACTTTTTTATCTGCGCACTGAGTATCGTAATTTTTAATGTAAGGTATACTTACTTGGAATATGGTGCGCTTAACAGTTAATAAATTCAACTTACTCATCCGCCACCAAAGAAGTAACAAAATATTCCTGATTTAACCTTGAAATATTTGTAACAGAAATTTCTTTAGGACAAGCAGCTTCGCAGGCTTGCGTAAAAGTGCAGGAGCCAAATCCTTCTTTATCCATTTGGGCAATCATATTTACAACACGACTTTTATGTTCCGGCTGACCTTGTGGTAATAATTCAAGATGCGCCACTTTTGCTGCAACAAATAACATAGCCGAACTGTTTTTGCAAGCCGCCACACAGGCTCCGCAACCAATGCAAGCCGCAGCAGCAAAGGCTTTATCAGCATTTTCTTTTTCAACCAGAATAGCATTTGCATCAACAGCGTTGCCTGTGTTTACAGAAATAAATCCGCCGGCCTGAATAATTCTATCGAACGCAGAACGGTCAACTATCAAATCTTTTATTACAGGAAAAGCCTTTGCACGCCAGGGTTCTACAACAATTGTATCGCCATCTTTAAAAGCACGCATATGCAACTGGCAAACCGTATTTGCTTCCCAAGGACCATGCGGCTTTCCGTTCACATACATCGAGCACATTCCGCAAATGCCTTCGCGGCAATCGCTATCGAATGCAATTGGGTCTTGATTTTCTTTAATTAATCTTTCATTTAAAACATCAAACATTTCGAGGAAAGACATTTCGGAAGAAATGTTTTCAACTTTATAAGTTTCAAATTTTCCTTTCGATTTATTATTTTTTTGTCTCCAAACTTTTAAAGTAAGATTCATTGTGTAATGTTCCATGAGAAGTTAATCGTTAATGGTTAAACGTTAATCGGTTTATCTAAACTTTTAATTAAATAGTTGATATATCCATTCAAAATTGGTACTGCGCGATTAAATAATTCGATGAATTGATTGTAATCTTCTACTGTAATGTAAGATTCGTCAAGTGAAATAATCATGTGGTCTTTCAACTCATAAATCGAGCCTCGACTTTGCCTGCAGAATTGAGCATTTTCTTTGAAATGAAATCTTCCATATCCTTCTGCAATATTATTTGTAATTGATCTTGCGCATCTTTTTATTTGAGAAACTAAAATATATTTTTCTTCAGGTGGAAATTTTTTAAGTAGTTCCACAATAAATTTTCTTAATTCTGTACATGCTTTCCAACACTCCAATTCTTCAAAAGATTTTAACTGACTCATTTTTACAATTAACTATTAACAATTAACCAATAACTTATTTATAGCTCCGCTGCGTTGGCTTCACTTCTTCATACTTCAATTCTTCCTTATGCAATTCCCATTCATCTTCTTTTTTATATTCCCATGCAGAAACATACATAAAATTTTCATCGTCACGCAACGCTTCACCTTCGCTCGTTTGATATTCTTCTCTGAAATGCCCGCCGCAACTTTCATTTCTTTCCAAAGCATCAATGCACATTAATTCGCCAAGCTCTAAAAAATCTGCAACACGACCGGCTTTATCCAACTCTAAATTATATTCGTTAATTGAACCGGGAATTTTTACATCGTTCCAAAATTCTTTTTTTAATTCCTGAACTTCATTGAATGCTTCCTTTAATTCATCTGCATTTCTTGACATTCCAACTTTATCCCACATAATTTTTCCTAAGCGTTTATGCAAACTTTCAACAGTTTGATTGCCCTGAATGCTCATTAATTTATTGATTCTTTCCGCAACATTTTTTTCTGTTTCAATAAATGCAGGATTATCTGTAGAGATAGGCGCAGTGCCAATTTCATTTGCTAAATAATTCCCGATTGTGTAAGGAATTACAAAATATCCATCCGCCAAACCCTGCATCAAAGCCGATGCACCCAAACGATTTGCACCATGGTCGCTGAAGTTTGCTTCGCCCAAACAAAATAATCCGGGTACTGTTGTTTGCAATTCATAATCAACCCAAAGCCCGCCCATCGTGTAATGCACTGCAGGATAAATCCGCATCGGAATTTGATAAGGATTTTCTCCGGTTATTTTTTCATACATGTCAAAAAGATTTCCATATTTTTCTTTGATAACTTCTTTGCCATAATTTATAACTTGTTCTTCAGAGGGCTCATTAATTCCATGTTTACTGCATTCAACTTCTCCATAGCGAATAATTGCACTTGCAAAATCTAAATAAACAGCCTGCCTGCTTGTGCCCACGCCGAAACCCGCATCACAGCGCTCTTTCGCAGCACGTGACGCAACATCACGAGGCACCAAATTTCCATATGCAGGATATCTTCGTTCTAAATAATAATCTCTTTCATCAACAGAAATTTCATTTGCTTTGCGGTTATCATTTTGTTTTTTTGGAACCCAAATTCTTCCGTCATTTCTTAAACTTTCACTCATCAAAGTAAGTTTCGATTGATAATCGCCGCTCACCGGAATGCAAGTTGGATGAATTTGCGTATAACAAGGATTTCCAAAAAATGCACCTTTTTTATGCGCCTTCCAAATGGCGGTAACATTGCAGCCCATTGCGTTTGTGCTGAGATAAAAAACGTTGCCATAACCGCCGGTGCAAAGCACAACTGCATGACCAAAAAATCTTTCAAGCTCGCCGGTGATTAAATTTCTGCAAACAATTCCCCGGGCTTTGCCATCAATTTTCACAATGTCGAGCATCTCGTGGCGGGTGTACATTTTCACATTTCCTAAAGCAACTTGCCGTTCAAGCGCTTGATATGCGCCAATCAATAACTGCTGACCTGTTTGACCCGCTGCATAAAAAGTTCTTTGCACCTGCACGCCGCCGAAGCTTCTGTTGCTCAATAATCCGCCATATTCTCTTGCAAAAGGAACTCCCTGCGCCACGCACTGATCAATAATATTTGCGCTTACTTCCGCAAGCCGATAAACATTTCCTTCGCGTGAGCGATAGTCACCGCCTTTTATGGTATCGTAAAATAATCTGTACACACTATCGCCGTCGTTCTGATAATTTTTTGCTGCATTAATTCCGCCCTGTGCTGCGATGGAATGTGCGCGGCGTGGGCTATCCTGAAAACAGAATGATTTCACTTTATAGCCTAATTCTCCCAGGGCTGCTGCTGCCGATGCGCCCGCCAAACCCGTGCCCACAACAATTATTTCGAGCCTGCGTTTATTTGCAGGATTTACCAATTTACAATGGCTTTTGTAAAATGTCCACTTTTGTTCTAACGGTCCGGGAGGAATTTTTGCTTCGAGAATCACTGATTGTAATGATTTAAATGATGTAAATGATTTTTATTATACGCTAATTATTTATAATTTTTTTTATGAACCCAGCGACATTGCTACTATTAAACTTTGTTGCGTCGCACACTTGTACTTTCTGTTCTTTATTCAGCAAGTCAAAAATCAAAAGATATTACTCATTTATTAAATTGCCAAATTGGCAAATTTGCTAATTGGTTAATTCCTTTTTTCCACAACTTCTTTAATCTGTTTCAAAAATTCTTTCATTCCATTCTTTGAATGTTTATAGCCTTGTTCAGTCGCAAAGCCTTTTTGTGTCCATGTAAATTTTGTTGTTTTATTGTCGTTGCTTTCTAAAGCGTAAGTAACCAAAGAATAATTTTCAGGTTTATCTTCCAAACCGGTAAATCCACTCCAATAATTATAGCTTAATTTTTTACCCGAAACATTTTCACGAACAATTCCTTTGTCTTTATATGTTTGATCTTTGTATTCTCCCTGAAAAATTATATCACTTCCAATTTTCCAATCGGTTATTGTTTCAGTTCCAAATAAATATTCTTTTATTATTTCAGGGTTCCTTAATGCTTCCCAAACTTTTGAAGGCTCTGCATTAATTTCAATTGATTCTGATACTTCCAAATCGTTTCGCATTTATTCAATTTTAATTTATCATTTATAGTTTATCATTAATTGCTCAATCATATTCATCATCATATCAGCACATTAGCATATCAGCACATTAGCATATCAGCACATTATTAATGAACCCATCCCAAATAAATACTCACCGGCATCATCGCAAATGCAAGCGGAACAATAATTGCAAATGCATATCCAAGCCACACAAGCATCGTTAAATATCTTTTATTATGCACACCAATTGTTCTGAATGCACTTTGAAAACCATGCGCCAAATGATACGCAAGTGAAATGCAACCCAGCACATAAATTATTACAATCCATAAATTAGAAAACGTTATTTGCATCAATGCGAAAAGATTATGCACCTGCACATTTGTTCCGGGCACAGTAAACAACATTTCTTTTCCATTCAGATCTTTTACGCCAGTGAATCGCGAAGGAATCCAAAAATTAAACCAATGAATAATTAAGAATAATAAAATTAAAGTTCCAAGCAAACCCATGCTGCGACTATACCATTTGCTTCCGCGGTTTCCATAATCAATTGCATAACCAACGCCGCGTTTGGTTTTGTTCGATGCATCCAAAAGCAAACCCTGAATTGCATGTAAAAAAATAAATACAAATAATCCAATTTCAATAATTCTTATCACAATTATGGAGCCCATAAAGTTTGCAGCCACATTAAACATTTTGCCGTGGTCATTTGCCCAAATACAAGCATTTAAGCCAACATGTACAATTAAAAAAAGAATAAGAAAAATTCCGGTTAAACCCATGATCAATTTTTTACCAACCGAAGAAGTGAAAGCTTGTTTCCAGGTCATAATAAAAATTGAAGTGAAGAAATTCGTTTGCAAAATTACTGCACGAACAGCAGTTTCTTTCTTTTTAAAAAATTATTTTTCATGAAAAAACATAGGTTTATTTGAGAGATTGAAAAATTATAAATTAAAAATTTGGGAAGAAAATTTGAGCGCTTATCTTTGCAATCTTCAAAAAAAATATGGGAGCATAGCTCAGCTGGTTTAGAGCATCTGCCTTACAAGCAGAGGGTCCGCGGTTCGAACCCGTGTGCTCCCACAAACTCCTCACTGAGAATTTTTTATTTATATTTATTGTTTATGTACTTTATTCTATTTTAAGAAATAAATATTACGTTGGTTTTACAGGCGATGATTTATTTGAAAAAGTAAGAAGACATAATATCAATCACAAAAGCTTCACCGGTAACTGCATGATTGGGAAATAAAGCAACTGAAATATATTGCTGATAAATTACAAGCGCAAAAAAGAGCGCACGAAATTAAGAATTGGCAAAAGTAAAAATCTTAATTCAAAGATTAATTGATTTCAGGTATCTCGACAAACAGTCGGGATAGGTCTGCGGTTCGAACCGGTGTGCTTCCACAATTTTTTTTTAATAGTTTTTTATAATCCAAATATTTTCTTCCATATTTATTGCATTATTTTTTATTATTTATAAGATTATTTATTTTTATGTAATTAATAATTTTACTTAATGAATATTTACGGCGGATATTTTGATACAGAAGTATTGCAAAAAAACGATTTACTTACGTCGCATCAATTTCCTTATAATCTTATCGTGTGGAATGATGATATTAATACATTTCAATGGGTAATTGAAACTTTAATTGATGTTTGCCATCACACAGAACAGCAGGCTGAGCAATGTTCGCTCATCATTCATTTTAAAGGTAAGTGCGTAGTAAAAAAAGGTGATTATAACATTTTAAAACCAATGTGCGATACAATTACAGAACGTGGTATTGGCGCTACAATTGAAGTATTAATTAATGATTAATATTTTTTTATTTATTAAATTTAAATAAAAAAGCTACCAATTAAAGTAGCCTTTTATTATAAAAAAATTCATAGTTTATTGCACAACTATTCGGTGCGTTTCTTTTAAATTATCTAAAGTAAACACAATATTATAAGTACCGGACGCCAGATTATTTAAATGAAGATGACCATTATTTAATCCGGGTACTGCGGTCATTTGTACTTGTTCAACTAATTTTCCTTTAACATCAAAAACCTGTGCCAACATTTCACCGGCATTATCTGCATTAAATTGTAACATTAAATGACCGGAATTACTTAAGGGGTTTGGACTTAACTGCGTAATTAATTTTGCGCTTGCTGCACTATTTGTAAACATTTTTATTTGTGAATATTGCATGCTTCCATCTTTATCAACAATAGCGAGCATATAATAAATATATTTTGAAATTTTGCCAACATTTCCGTCAGAATAATTATATGTTTTTTCAGTTGTTGAATTGTCTGCAGCAGTAACTTTTGCAATTTCTGCAAAACCATTTCCGTCATAACTTTTGCGCACCGAAAAATAAGATGTGTTTATTTCGGTAGCTGTTTTCCAGCTTAATAATGCATCATTATTTTTTCCTGTGCTTATAGTAAAAGCAGATAAAATTACCGGCAAAGAGCTTGTTACATTTAATGTGCCTTGCATTAAATTTGGGTGAATATTGCATTGATACTTATAAGTGCCCGCAACAGTTAATTTATAAAGAAAACTATCGGTAGCAGATTGCATCGGAGCATCCCATGTAGCTGCACTTGCTGGCACACTGGTAGAACTGGTTGTATGAAATCCACTAACCCAAACCCATTTAATTGTATCGCCAACAATTGCATTTTGTGTTGAAGGACTAAATTGAAAATTTGATACACTTATTATATGCACTGTTGCACGAACAGAAGCAAAGCTTGCCAATGCAAGAAAGGCAAAAAGTATTTTTTTCTTCATAAAAAAGTATTTTAGTATTAAGATTAATACGGAGTAATGGCAGTGGGGTTGCCTGAACTTTTTTTATAGAATAATCAACTTTTTTCCAGCGCCTGAAAAATATCGTTTATAATATCATCAACAAATTCCAATCCAACAGAAATTCTGATTAAGCCCGGCGTAATGCCAACAGATAATCTTTCAGCTTCACTCAATTTAGAATGTGTTGTACTTGCAGGATGCGATGCAATGCTTCGCGTATCTCCTAAATTTGCAGTCATGCTAAGCATTTGCAAAGAATTTAAAAAAATTTTTCCGCTTTCAATTCCACCATTTATTTCAAAACAAACAATTCCGCCGCCAGCGCTCATTTGTTTTTTTGCAATTGAATATTGCGGATGACTTTGCAAAAAAGGGTATTTAATCCAGGAAATTTTCGGATGATTTTCTAATGCCTGCGCAACTTTAAACGCATTTTCCGAATGGCGCTGCATGCGAACATCCAGCGTTTCCAAACTCTTGCTTAAAATCCATGCATTAAACGGAGAAAGTGCCGGACCTGTATTTCTGCAAAACAAATAAATTTCATGAATCAATTCTGCTTTGCCAACAATTACTCCACCCAAAACTCTGCCCTGACCATCAATCCATTTTGTTGCAGAATGATTTACCAATTGCGCACCAAATTCAATTGGCCTTTGCAAAAGCGGCGTTGCAAAACAATTATCAACATTTAGAATTAACTGATGTTTTTTTGCAAGCTCACCAGCCCATTCCAAATCAATTATTTCTAATTGCGGATTTGTTGGTGTTTCTAAAAAAATCATTTTTGTATTTGGCTTAATCGCTTTTTCCCACGCATCTTTATCGTTTGCTGCAACCAATGTGTGTTCAATTCCGTAGCGCGTGAGATATTTTGTAACAATGGTAAATGTGCTGCCAAACACAGAGCTGCAGCACAACAAATGATCGCCGTTCTTCAGTAGCGCAAATATCGAACTAAAAACTGCAGCCATTCCCGTTGCCGTGGCAAAGCCTGATTCTGCGCCTTCAAGCGCGCACATTTTTTGCACAAATTCATCAACATTCGGGTTGCTGAAACGGCTGTAAATATTATCATCGTTTTCATCTGCAAAAGCAGCGCGCATTTCATCAGCTTCGTCAAATGTAAAACTGCTTGTTAAAAAAATAGGAGTGGAGTGCTCCATTTCGTTTGTGCGCGGTGTTTGAATTCTGATGGCTTTGGTTAGCGGATGCAAATTATCAGGCATTTTTTTTCTTGATTTTATTTATGTTACCAGCATTGTTTTTCATGGCATCTTCGTTGTGTCACTCACTTGTACGTTCAGTTCTTTGTGCAGCAAATTCAAAATTAAAACACAGACTTCTATTCTTGATTTAATATTTCAGACTTTTAGAAGCTGTCTAAAAATAGAAAATAAAATCACCATCGTCAACGTCATGCCGACGAAAGGAGGCATCTCTACTGTATAATAAGCTTAAAAACATATCAGAGATTTCTTCTAACTTCGAAATGACGATCTGAGACTTCTCCCGAAATAAATTCAGACAGCTTCTTAGGAAACAAAACAATTTTTTCTCCCGGTTATTTGGCTAAAGCCAAATTATTTCAGCATTAATTTTTCAATTTTTTTCACTTTCGTTCACCAAAACTTTCCATTCAATATTTGCGCCGCCGGCTTTTAAAGTTGCAGCAACAGAACAATATTTATTAATAGATAATTCGGCGGCGCGCTCCGCTTTTTCCTGCTCAACATTTCCTTCAATACGAAATTCAATATTTATATTTTTCCAAAGTGATGGCTCTTTATTTTCTTCGCGTTCTCCGTTTATAATCACTTTATAACTTGTAATATTTTGTTTTTGTTTATTTAAAATATTAACTACATCAATTGAAGTGCAGCCTGCCAACCCCATCAACAATAATTGCATTGGGCTGGCGCCAAAATTTTTTCCGCCCATTTCTTTATTTGTATCCATTCTTACTTTGTAACCTTTTGCATCGGTTGCCTCAAAGCCATACTCCAACTGCATTCTGGAAAGTTCAATTCTGGGCATTGTTTATTTTTTATTATAAAGATATTTCTTTTCGCAGGAAAACTATTTCGTTGCTATATCAAACTAAAGAAATTCTTATCTCTGAATAGTCGCTATCTTAAATCTTTATGTATACTTTTATAACATACATAAACCTTTTTAAAAAATTAATTATGGCAGCATTTCCAAATGCATTTTCTGCTCTTTTTAGAAGCGGCTCATTGACCCATGAAGTTGATCTTGGAATGCAGCTCGAAGAATTAATTCTACAAGATAAAATTTTTTTTGCGCAAGGATTTCGCTTAAGATTTATATATCGTTTTACGGGCGATGGAAGTTACCAGGTTGCATGGGAAAAGGGCAGCGGTGCTCAATTTTGGCTCACAACCAACGACCTTGATGAATTTAAAAGTGAAGATTCAAAACACTTCAATAACGGATTGCGTTTAAAATATCTTCACGTTGAAGATGGGCATTTTATTGGAATTTGGCAGGAAGGAAGTGGCGGGCAACACTGGCTTGCAAATGTAAGTTTTGATGAGTTTAAGCAAAAAGATGAAGAACTAAAAAATCAAGGTTTTATGTTAATGAAAATGAATGATGACGGAGGAAAATATTCCGGCTATTGGCAACCGAGAAACAAAAAATATAGCTGGATAAGTATCAGCGCCAGCAGTACTGATCAATTTAATGAATTTGTACATACCAATGCGGAGAAAGGAAGACTGGCAGTATCGTTTGGTGGCGATCAGTTGTGTGCAGTATTTCACGAAGAAAGCGGAGAACAAAGATGGGCATTATTTTTAGAAGAAAAGGCTTTTAAACAACGATGCGAAGAACTTTTTAAAGAGCATTTTCACATTGTGGATTTATTTATGACGGTGTAAGATAAACTTCACTCGCAACAATGAATTTATACAACCAGCCTTTGCACTTTATGCGGATATCTTTCAATAAAACTATAAATCATTGAATGAATAACTTCGTTGGAAGGGTAGGGGTTAATTTGCTTTTTTAATTCATTTATTTGCAGGTGTTCAATTTCTTTTTTTACGAAAGCCATTCCGTAAAAATTTCCCTGCTCAACCAAAATATAACTAAGTGAATTTTTTTCCTGCTCGCGAATTACAAATGTTTCTTTTTGCGAGCGCAGCCAATTAATTGCATCTTTTACTTTTTTATTGTAAGAATTGCAATCTTCATCAGGTTTATTTTTTGCGGTGGAATCTAAAAAGCAAAGTGCGGCATCGAGCTGAAAAAGTTTTACCATTTTCAACAAGGCACGATGCGCATCAGTTTTTAAATTAAATGAAATAATCGGCTGAAAATATTTTCTTTTTTTATCAATCGCCAAACGATAATAACCACTTGCATCTTCAAAAAAATAAATGCCATATTGCTGCTCCGGTCTTTTCTGGCTGATGTTGTATTCAGGCCATAAACGTTTTATTTCAATGCTTTCTAAAATACATGCAGTAAATTCTGTTGGGCATTCTTTGAAAGTAATTGAATAAATGTTGCGCAAAAATTCTTGTCGTTTTTTACTTGTGTCTAAACCTGTGAAATGGCTTACCACTCTATGTTTCAGGCATTTTGCTTTGCCAACATAAATTACTTTTCCTTTTGCATTATGAAAATAATAAACACCCGGAACGTAAGGCAAATTTTTTATGTGTTCTTTGGGAAGATTCGGCGGAAGAATTTGTTCTCTGGCTTCTTTTTTCAAAAAATCTTTTATTATTTTATCGCCGCCTTTTTTCAAAATCATATCAAACAAAATACTTGTTGCATTTGCATCGCCGCCGGCACGATGGCGATTTTCGACAGTGATTTTTAACTCGCGGCAAATATGTCCTAATCCATATTTTATAAAACCAGGAAAAGCTTTTCTGCATAAACGCAAAGTGCAAAGTTTGCGTGCATTCCAGTTGTAGCCTGCATTTTGCAAATGATATTTAATAAAAGAATAATCAAAATTTACATTGTGCGCAACAAAAATTCTTCCATTCAATAAATTAAAAATTTGCGAAGCAACTTCATTAAAACATGGTGCAACTGCAACCATTTGGTTACTGATTCCGGTTAACGAAGCAACATATCGTGGAATTAAAACCTGCGGATTTATTAATGTTTCATAACGCCCTTCAATTTCATTGCCGTTATGTAAAACAATCGCAATTTCAGTGATGCCGTTTGCATGTGCATGGCTTCCGGTGGTTTCTATATCAACAATTGCATACATTGGTTTGGCAAGCTACTTAAAAATTATATTATTTTTTTTTGAAACTGCAAATTTAATTTATGCGCATGTGCATTCATTCTTAATAAAACTAAATTTAAATTATAAAATGATGTATAATTTTGGCATGATTTTTCTTTAATTCATTAAACAAAAAAATCCAATGAAAAAAATTATCAACTCTTCTTTAATTGCGATTGCAGTAATTCTTGTATTTAGCAGTTGCGTTGCGAAAAGAAAATATCTTGATTCTCAAATTGCATTGCGTTCTGTTCAAAACGACAGCGCTCTTCTTGCAAATAAAGTTAGCACACAGGAAGCCACCATTGCGCAGTTGCAGCAACAAGTTGCCGATTTAAATAATAAATACGGGCAACTTTCAACAGAATCTTCCAACAAACAATCGCAGTTAAATGCAAACCAGCAAGAGCTGGCAAGCCAACAACAGAGGTTAGAACATTTGCAGCAGTTGATGGATCAGCAGCGACAAGTAACGGAAAATCTTCGTAAAAAAATGGCAGATGCATTGGTTGGATTTTCATCAAATGAATTGACAGTGTCGCAAAAAAACGGAAAGGTTTATGTAAGTCTTTCTGAAAATTTATTGTTTCCTTCCGGAAGCGCAGTTGTTAATCCAAAAGGTAAAGAAGCACTCTCAAAACTTGCAGATGTTTTAAACGTAAACCCCGATATTAGTGTAGATATTGAAGGACATACAGATTCAATTCCAATTCGCGGAAAGTATGAAGATAACTGGGCTTTAAGCGTTGCACGTGCAACTTCAATTGTTAGAATTTTAGTAACCGATTACAAAGTTGATCCAACAAGAGTAATAGCATCCGGACATAGTTGGTTCGACCCTGTACAAACAAACAGCACGCCGGAAGGAAGAGCGTTGAACAGAAGAACTGAAATTATTTTATCGCCAAAGCTTGATGAGTTGTACAAGTTATTAGAACCAAATTCTGCGGGCACGCAATAAATTATTTTTTATTAATTAATTGTTTCATCAATTTAATTTCATGGGCATCAGCCGAAAAAATATGCAGGTCCTCCTGCATATTTTTATTTTGATACTTCATTGAAGATGGTTGCAATTTTCTTGCAGAAAAATGCAGTTCGGTTGCGCCGGTAAATGTTGCTAATTCAACAATATTATTACTTCTAACCCCGCTGCCAGGCATAATAACAATTCTATCATCTGCTTGTTCAATTAAACGTTTGATTAATTTTTTTCCATCAAAAGCATTTAGCATTTGTCCACTGGTAAGAATGCGCTGACAACCGCAAGAAATTATATTTTCTAATGCACTAAATGGATCTGCAGTTCTGTCAAAAGCACGATGGAACGTAACTTCCAGCGGATAAGCCAATTCAACTAATTGAGAAGTTTTATTTTTATCAACAGTTCCATCTTCATTTAATAAGCCAAAAACTACGGCTTCAAAACCTAATGATTTGCATAATTGAACATCATGTTTCATTACTTCAAATTCTTCATCACTGTAAAAAAAATCTCCGCCACGCGGGCGAATAATTGGAAAGATTGGAACGGAAAAACTTTTTTGTTTGATAATTTTTAATGTGCCGAAAGATGGTGTAGTTCCTCCTTCTGAAGGGTTTTCGCAAAGCTCAATTCTATCTGCACCTGCATCAATTGCAAGCATTGCAGATTGAATATTAAAGACAGCGATTTCTAAAAGCATTTTTCTAAGTAATGAGTAATTATTAGTGAGTAATGATAAAATAATTACTGTGAGTAATAATTAATTTCGCCAATTGTCGCTTATAATTCGTCAATTGTCGCTTCTATAAAACATTCTTTGAATTAATCAATTGATTATACTCATCCGAATAACAAACAGCATAATTAAAACCTTTTTGAATACTGTATCCACCATATTCACCTTGCTTATTAATGGCAATAAAAGCAACCTGAATATCTTTTAAGGCATCATTATTTTTATTGCGTTTAATAACTTTTTCAACCGCTTTTTTGCATGCATCTTCGGGATGCAAACCCTGCCGCATAAATTCAATTACCGAATGTGTTCCGCAAATTTTTATCACTTCTTCACCAACGCCGGTTGAAACAGCAGCGCCAATTTCATTATCAACATAAAGTCCTGCACCAATGATAGGAGAGTCGCCGACCCTGCCGCGCATTTTAAACGCCATGCCGCTTGTAGTACAGCTTCCGCTCAAATTTCCGTTTGCATCAAGCGCAATCATTCCGATAGTATCATGATTCCATTCACCATTTATTATTGACGGCGCGAATGCATTTTGCCCTTTTGAATTTTCAATATTTATTACCGGTTTATACTGCGATTTTTTCAACCAATCTTCATAAGCTTTTTTTGCATCGTCAGAAAGGTTTTGTGGCTCAAGCGGAAATCCTTGTTCTTGCGCAAACTGCTGCGCGCCGATGCCGGCAAGCAATACATGCGGCGTTTTTTCCATCACAAGTCGTGCAACAGAAATAGGATGTTTTATTCTTTCTAAAAAACAAACCGCGCCACAATTTCCATTTTCATCCATAATACTTGCATCGAGCGTTACAAATCCATCACGGTCCGGGTAAGCGCCTAAACCTACACAGCAACTTTGCTCGGCTTCAGTAACCATTACACCTTGCTCCACTGCATCGAGCGCTCTGCCGCCGCCGCGCAAAACTTTCCACGCGGCCTGGTTTGCATTTATGCCCACATTCCAGGTAGAAATTACAAGCGGTTTTCTAAAGATTGATTTTTTTGATTTAAATGATGTTAATGATAACGATGTTAAACCTAATGAACTTAATTCTAAAAATTTACGGCGATGTATCATGGTAGAAAATTAAAAATAAAATTGAAAACCAGAGATGATTTTATTGAACAGATAATTTGCGAATCATTTCATCACTTATTGGTTCGCTGTACATGCTGTAAGCGCTTACCAGCGTTCCTTTCATGGTTCCGTCTTTTGATTCAATTACATATACAACCGAAGAATCATCAGGGTTGCTCATCCCTTCAAATCGATAATGTTCTGTAATTTCAAATTGGGAAGGAGAGAGGCAAACACCTCTTTCACTGCATTTTACTTTATCAAATGCTAAATTAAAATCCGTTGTGTAACCGCGTTTTTTTAAATCGTTTAATGCATCGAGTAAACTATCGTAAGCACGCATAATTTTTTTTGAAAGTTACACAAAACTTATAAAATAAATTTTGATGCCGGCATAAATTCATTCAACTAATTTATCACTTCAAAAAATCATAAGATAATTACAACGTACTTTTGCATCGTAAAATAAACCTATGAAATTAATAATTATTGGTGGCGGATTTGCAGGTTTAAAATTAGCTGACCTGCTTAATAACAAAAAAGGCATTGAAGTTTTGTTGATTGATCAATATAATTTTCATCAGTTTCAACCACTATTTTATCAGGTTGCAACTGCTGGTTTAGATGCGAGTAATATTTCTTTTCCGTTGCGAAAATCTTTTCAAAAAAGCAAAAATTTGCGTTATCGCATGGCGCAATTGCAGCAAATAAAATTTTTGGAAAATAAAATTATTACCAGTATCGGTGAATTTGAGTATGATATTTTAGTGATTGCGACCGGCGCTGATACAAACTTTTTCGGTAATAAAAATTTGGAAGAAAAAACTTTTCCAATGAAATCAACCAACGAAGCTTTGCAGTTACGCCATCACCTGATTAAAAAATTTGAAGATGCATTATTGCTGCTGGATAATGAAGAAGAATTAATAAAAATGCTAAACATTGTTGTTGTAGGCGGCGGACCAACCGGAGTGGAACTTAGCGGCGCTTTAGCCGAAATGCGAAGCCACATTTTACCGAAAGATTATCCTGAAATTGATTTTAAAAAAATGAGCATTTATTTGCTGGAAGGCTCACCAAAAACACTTGGCGCCATGAGCGAAAAAAGCAGTGAACAAAGCTGTGAATATTTACAGAAATTAGGTGTAAAAGTGCGAACCGATACTCATGTAAAAGATTATGATGGCGAAAAAGTATATTTGGCAACCGGAGAAACCATACCAACAAAAACAGTTATTTGGGCGGCAGGAATTAAAGGCAATATACCTGCAGGAATTGACTCATCTTTAATTGTACGTGGCAACAGAATAAAGGTTGACAGGTTTAATAAAGTGCTTGGCATAAATAATATTTATGCCATCGGCGATATTGCTTATATGGAAACGCTAAAGTATCCGAATGGGCATCCGCAGGTTGCAAATGTTGCTATTAACCAAGGAAAAAAATTAGGCAAAAATCTCTTAAAATCAATACAGAATAATTCTGCACAATTAACTGAATTTGAGTATCATGATAAAGGAAGTTTGGCAACTGTTGGAAGAAATAAAGCTGTTGTAGATATTCCAAAACCAAAAATACATTTAGGGGGCTGGCTTGCCTGGGTGGCGTGGATGAGCTTGCACCTTGTACTAATTTTAGGTGTAAAAAATAAACTTCAAATTTTTATAAACTGGATGTATAAATATTTTACTTACGACCAAAGTTTACGCTTGCTTTTTGATGCGACAGTGCCTCCTGAAAAACAATTGCATTTAACAGAAGAAGTGGTTGAATTAAAACCTGAAGAAAGCGAATTAAAACCGGTTTCTTAATTTAAAAATGAATAATCAAAATAAAATTCAGTTAGCACTACCAAGAATAATTGATCAGCAAAGCAATAATATACTGGTTCTTGCTGCGGATATTGGTGGTACCAAAACCAATTTAGGATTGTTTTTTTCAAACGATGGAGCGATGGAATTAAAGCATGAAGCATCTTATCATTCCAATCAGTTTTCTTCGTTTAATGCAATTATGCAACAGTTTTTAGCCGAAACAAAAAATGAATTACCCGATAGAATTTCAATTGGTGTTTCCGGACCAATTTTAAATAATAAAGTTCATACAACAAATTTGTTGTGGGAAATTGAAAGCAATGATTTATTGAAAGAAACAAAGGTGAAAGAAGTTGCATTAATAAACGACCTTGAAGCAACTGCTTATGGTTTAGCCGGATTAAATGAGGATGATATTATTTCTATTCATAATAAAGAAAGCATTGTTCAGGGAAATTGTGCGATAATCGCGCCAGGCACGGGTTTGGGCGAAGCCGGATTATTTTGGGACGGAAAATATTATCATCCGTTTGCGACCGAAGGTGGCCACTGCAACTTTGCACCGCAAACTGATTTGGACATTGAATTGTACCGATATTTAAAACAATCGCACGAGCAGGTAAGCTGGGAACATGTTGCATGCGGACCTGGCATTTTTAATATTTATAAATTTTTGCGTGATGTAAAAAAAATGCAGGAACCGCCATGGTTGAAAGAAGAGTTAAACGAAGATGATCCGTCAAAAATAATTGATGATTGCGCCTTAAAACATTCTTGTGAACTCTGTGAAGAAACCATGCAATTATTTGCAAGATATTTAGCAAGGGAATCGTGCAATTTGGTTTTGAAATTAAAAGCAACCGGCGGATTGTTTTTTGGCGGCGGCATTCCTCCAAAAATTAAACAATATTTAGAAACGGATGATTTTTATAAAGCTTTTCAGCAAAGCGATCGAATGGAAATTTTGATGCAAAGTATTCCGATTAAAATAATTATGAATAATAAAACCGCTTTAATTGGTGCAGCATATTTTGGGGCATTTGGTAACAATCAATTATAGAATGATTTTTCTTATAATTAATATTATGTTAAGTAGCCCGCACAGGGCTAAGAGAAAAGAAAAAATAAAAAGCCCACGCTTCTGTTTAAACAGCCCGCGAGTGGATTGTGTGTTGTATTAAAATTGTTGTATGGAAGAATATATAGAAACAGTATTGAGGTTTTTACAATCAAACAAGCTAAAGTTAAATACCAATGCTAAATTTATTGAACAGGAAATTTTAAAGGGGAAGGTTTCTTTCCAGGAAGCAATATTAATTTTAAAAACTATTTTAGATAATAACTGGGCTGATCCAAATACAGATAGCGATAGATATATAAAATGGAATTATGAAACTGATAAATATTTAAAAACAAAGGAAGAAAGTCGGAACGGTCGAATTATTAAACCGGAAGATAACTACATTAATAAAGCTACAGTCATGAATGCCTTTACAAAGTATAAAATACTTTCTTGGGAAGATTTTTATAATAAAAACATTTTTACATTTATTTATCAAGGCTCCGAAAGAGCAACAGAACTGCGACAAACAATTAGACAATTAGAGGTTGATGGATTGATAAAATTTATTGAGGAAGCCGTACCTCCGACATGGGAAATAATAATTCCAAAAGAACTTAGAAGAGCGACAGGCTCTAATTTAAGTGAAGAAGAAAAATATATAAAAGCAGAAACAGCACCACATGAAAATATAGTCAAAAGAATAATTGATAGGGTTTTAAATAACCCAACGAGTGCAGCTGCAATAGGTGGTATAATTGCATTAATTATAGGCACATTGATTCTAAAATATTACCATATTATTTAAACTTCTTAGAGCAATTTTTCAAATTGCATTGCTATTTTTTTATTTTTTCTTTGCCCGCCCTGCCCTTCAGCTCCGAAAAATCGTAATAAAAAATGTACGATTTTCCTACGCCACAAATCAGCAACTCAAACATAATATTGAGTTATAGAAATTTTATGTTGAATAGTTTAATTCCACTTCTTCTTTCATTTTAAATTCTTATTCTCCGTAGCAACTTGCAAATTTTTTGTCAATTCTTCAATTTTTGTTAGGATGAGGTCTCGCGTTTCATAATCATCTTTTCTTTTAACTGCTTCTCTAAAATTTATTTTTTCAATTTTTAATTGTTCCTGCAATTGTGATATTTGGTGACGCAATTCAATTGTTTGCATTTTGGAATTGATTAGTTTGTGAATTACATAAGGTAAGAACATCAAAAAAATGAGACTATTTAGCTAGTTGAAACGTTTAATGTGCATTGAAAAATATTATTTTTTTATCCTAAAGATATTTTATACAATTTATTTCTGATTATAGTATAGCATCGCTTTTTATCAGCCACTTAATAAGTAGTTGCTAATTTATATATCAGCTTAATAATCCTTGCACAAGTAAATCGAATAAATGTTCTTCTGTAATTTCTATTTTTTCATTCATAAAAATATTTTTAATAACTATAAAGAACGTAAGGGAAATATAACTGGTTTAAAATTAAAAGTTAAGAAAATAACAATGCTTAATTGAAACATAAATTAAATATTGTAAAATATTAAAAGCGAAAGATGTACAAAAAATAAAAGCCGCATAAATGCGGCTTCAATTAACTAACATAAAAAAATTTATTGCTGCACATATTTACCATGCTCGGCATCGTATTGTTTAAACTTGGCATCATATTTATCATAATCTGCAGGTGTTACGCCACGGCTTTTATCTCTTTTCCATAAATAAATATTTGCAAGAAAATCAACATCTTTATTTAATGAGTTGCTCTCACTTTTATCGCGATTTGTTTTTGCTTTTAAAATTGTATAAGCGGTTTCAAGCCATTTCAAAGCCGAATCAGCCATTTCATATTCCTGTTTTTCAACTACAGCACGCTGTGCTTTTAAATCGGCAGAAGTTCCTTTCAAAGCATAAAATCTATCATCTAAACTGCTGTAAACACTGTAGTACATTACTCCAGCATTGTACGCGTAGATTCCGTTATTTTTTAAAGCAAATGCTTTTTTATAAGCATCGGCTGCGGCAAATTTTATTTCAACTTGTTTCGCACTATCCAGTTGACTTTGCTGCGTTTTATTTATGCCGGCAAAAGTTTCGGCATAGCCTATGTATTGATCTTCGGTTAATTTTCCACCTGCATCATTCTGCTTATATTTTGCAAGGATATCTTCAAGATTTGCGTTCTGCGTCATGTTCTGCATTTCAAATTGATTCCACACTGCGGACTGATCAGGATAAAGTTGTTTCGCTTCAGCTAAATACTTTTGAAAATTGTTCTGATCTTTATTTTTTGAATAATAATCAAGAATAAATTTATAAATATCTACAAAGTCTTTTCCGCCAATTTTATTATCTGCAAGTTTTGTATAATATTTTATTGCGAGGTCAGGTTTATTAGCATTCTGAAATGCATAGCCCGCATATTGCACAGAAGTTGTATCGATAGTTGCGGAAGATGCGCTCCATTTATTTTTAAAAATAATATCGCTGTAATCAGCAGCCAGCCCAAAATAATAAGAAGCAGAATCCCAGTTTTTAGTATTGAAAGTGCGAATGCCGTCATTAAAAGAAGTGGCATAAATATTAAACAATGGGTCAGCTCCATATTGTTTAATTAACGCATACGAAGTATCCATTTGCATATATTTTTTGATGGCTTCATCTGCGGTGGTCTCAGAATTTGGATATTTTGCACGCAAAGCAGGATCTTTATAAAATGATGAATAAACCCATGCTTTATAATACCAGGCTTCGGGTTTTTGTTCTGCTTTGGGGTTTGTCATCACTTTATCCAGCGCAGTTTTTGCAGCTTCCGGTTGTTTAAGAACAACGGCTGTTTCAACAGGTTTAAAATCCTGTGCCTGAGAAATTGTTATAAATAAAGCAAGAATAAGTGCTAAAAAAAATCTCTTCATAAATTTTAATTTTTAATTATTGATTTTCATTTGGTTCAGAAAGATTGCTTGAATTTTTTTCTTCATCAGTTATTTCTTTTTCAATCTCTTCGTCTTCTTCAATTTTTGAAATGGCTGCAATTTCATCGCCTTCATCTAATCTTATTAAAATAACACCTTGCGTTGCTCTGCCGGATTCTTTTATATTGGCAACCGGCGTTCTTAAAGTTATGCCTGACTTACAGGTTATAATTAAATCTTCTTTTTCTGTAACAGCTAAAATGCCAACTAATTTACCGGTTTTTTCTGTAACATTTATTGTTTTCACGCCTTTGCCACCACGATTGGTTATTCTGTAAACCTCTTCCCCGCCTGCATCTGATAATGGCGTTCTTTTACCAAACCCTTTTTCGCTAACAACTAAAATTGTTTTCGATTTGTCTTCTCTATCTGCACATATCATACCAATTACTTCATCATTTTCATTATCAACTTCTATACCTGAAACGCCAATTGCACCTCTTCCGGTTGGACGTACTTTTTCTTCCGGAAAACGAATTGCACGACCACTTTTTACTGCAAGCATAATTTCGCAATTTCCATTGGTCATTTTTGCTTCTAATAATTCATCGCCTTCAATTATATTAATTGCATTAACACCGTTCAATCTTGGTCTGCTAAAATCTTCAAGATAAGTTTTTTTGATGGTTCCTTTTTTTGTGCAGAGAATTATATAATTATTTTGTATGTATTCTTTATCATCCAATTTTTTTACATCAATAATTGCACGCACTTTATCATCGGCAGGAATTTGAATTAAATTTTGAATAGCTCTTCCTTTACCTTGCTTTTCGCCTTCGGGAATTTCATAAACTTTCAGCCAAAAACATCTTCCTTTTTCAGTAAAAAAAAGCATTGTATCATGCGTTGATGCAACAAATAAATGTTCTACAAAATCTTCTTCTCTTGTTTTACTTCCAACGGCTCCTCTTCCGCCGCGGCGCTGCTGACGATATTCTGTTGCAGAAGTTCTTTTTATATAACCCAAATGCGAAATGGTAATTACTACAGCTTCTTCTTCAATTAAATCTTCAATGCGCATTTCATCGGCGAGGTATTGAATTTCAGTTTTGCGTGCATCACCAAATTTTTCTTTTATCTCAACCAATTCTTTTTTTATCAGATCATATCTTAAATTTTCGTTTGAAAGTAATTCTTGTAAGCGTGCAATTATCTGCATGATTTCTTTAAACTCATCTAAAATTTTATTACGCTCCATTCCTGTTAAGCGTTGCAAACGCAGTTCCAGTATAGCTTTTGCTTGAGCATCGGATAAACCTGTTTCCTGCCGATAAATATTTTGATTGATATCTGCAAATAATTCTTCGCGTAAAAACCATGTTTCTTCTTTGCTTTTATTTATTAATTTTTCCTTTGCTTCATCAGGTGTTTGGCTCGAACGGATAAGATTTATCACTTCATCCAAATGATCAAGCGCTTTTAAATATCCTTCTAAAACATGCGCTCTTTCTTCCGCTTTGCGTAATTCAAATTTTGCCCGACGAATAATTACTTCCATTCTGAATTCGATAAACTCGCTAATCAAATCTTTTAAATTCATTATACGTGGTCTGCCTTTACTTAATGCAACATTATTTATTCCATAGCTGGTTTGTAATTCAGTGAATTTATATATTTGATTAATGATAACGTTTGCAACTCCATCGCGTTTCAAATCAATCACAATTCTTGTTCCTTCACGTTTGTTGCTTTCGTTATTTACATGAGCAATACCTTCGATAACTTTTTCATTTACCAGCGCGCCAATTTTATCGGTTAAAAAATCTCTGTTTACCTGGTAAGGAACTTCAGTAATTATTATCTGCTCACGACCGCTTTCTTTTGTTTCAACATGGCATTTGCCGCGAACCACAACCCTGCCGCGACCTGTGAGCAAACCCTGCTTCACTCCTTCCATACCATAAATTACGCCGCCTGTTGGAAAATCGGGCGCTTTTACATGCTTCATTAATTCTTCTATTTCTATTTCCCTGTTATCAACATAAGCAACGCAACCATCAATTACTTCGCTTAGATTATGCGGCATCATGTTGGTTGCCATGCCTACGGCAATACCGCTGGAACCATTCACTAATAATTGCGGAATGCGCGTTGGTAAAACAGTTGGCTCTTTTAAACTGTCATCAAAATTTAATTGAAAGTCTACTGTTTCTTTTTCTATGTCATCCAGCATCGCTTCGGCTAACCTTTGTAAACGAACTTCTGTGTAGCGCATTGCTGCGGGCGGGTCTCCATCCTGGTTTCCAAAATTTCCTTGGCCATCAACAAGCATATAGCGCATCGTCCATTCCTGCGCCATTCGCACCAAAGTATCATAAATAGATGCATCGCCATGCGGATGATATTTGCCCATTACTTCACCCACAATTCTTGCAGATTTTTTATATGCTTTATTACTGTTATTGCCAAGCTCACTCATTGCATACAAAACACGGCGATGAACGGGTTTAAAGCCATCACGCACATCAGGTAATGCTCTGCCAACAATTACGCTCATTGAATAATCAATGTAAGCGGTTTTCATTTGCTCTTCTATGTTTACCTGGATGATGCGGTCATTGTCGCTGGTTTGTTCGGGAATTATATTTTCTTCCATTAATATTTGGTAATTGATTTATTTTTTGAGTTTAATAAAATCGCTTTTTTAAAGGTCGCCAAAGGTAATAAATTTAAGGGTTATTTGGATGAAAAAAAGCGCCTGTTTAACCTATGTTTTTTGAAAAAAATTCTAAAATTTAAGATAGCATGTTTTAAACTTTAAAGAATGGTAAATGTCTGTATTTTTTAAATGGAATGCTTTTTGCTTTTTATGAAACCGATTAAAGATTTATATAACTTCCTCTTCACAATAAAAATAACAGGTTGTGCATTATTAAAAAGATAAATTCTCCGCCTTATGTTACAATACCGTTTGCTGCGAAATAATAAAGAAAGTGGCCCTTATACAAAAGAGCAGTTAATTGCAATGGGCTTAAAAACATACGATCTGATTTGGAAAGATGGTAAAAGCGCTGCATGGAATTATCCATCCGAAATGGAAGAATTTAAAGCTTTCGCACCTGCAATGGAAGAACAACCTTTCGATCGGTTTTTTAAGAAAGAAAATAAAGCTTCATCAATTAACCAAACAAATTCTGCACAGAACTTTTCTCAAACTTCAACTATAAAAAAAGAAAAACCACGTATAAAAATTAAAGCCGATTGGCAAAAAATTGAGCAGCCTGTTTTTGCAACTGAAACAAATCAGGTTCACAAAAATGACTTTGAACCCTTACAAAAAACTGTTTCTAAAAAGCCTTCATGGGAAGATGCGTGGACAAATTGGGAGCAGGAAAAAAAAGCAGTTGCAGCTTCATCATCAATCGAAAAAAAATCAACTACTTCATCACCAAAAAATGCAATTAATGATGTTGCAGTTGAAACAAAATTTTCTCAATCGCTTGATGATATTAAAGAACGTTATGTTGAAACAATTTTAAAACCAAAACAGCAAAGATCTTTTTCTTTAAAAAAATATATTTTACCTGCAATACTTTTTCCTTTATTAGGTTTTGGAATGTGGGTTGGTTTTACGCAACAAACACCCGGCACAAATAATTCGGATGTAAAAAAACAAACCACTCAGCATCAAACTGCAATTATTCCACCAACTGTTGTTGAAAATAATAATGCTTCTGCGCCAGACCAGACTAAAAGTTCAGAAGATGAAAATCAAACATCAGATATTAATGTAATTGATAATACAAATAAAATTGACAACACAAACACAACTGACAACACAAATAAAATAACAAAAGAAGTTGCGCCTGAAAATAAAATTGCCGATAATAACAACAATAAAATTGTACCATTATCCGTTGCACATAATAAATTAAATGTTACTTCTAACAAGCCTGCAGCAAGCAGTTCGGAAATTGCAAAACAAAATATTACTGTAAATAATAAACAGGCATTAAATGCTGACACTAAAAGTAATACAGATAACTCTGCGGTTATTCCGGATCCGCCAATGCACTCAAATACAACAACACAAAATGGTCAGGTTGTAAGAAATGCAGCGCGACGGGGTGAAAATAATTTGCCGGATAATTCACATCAAAATAATTCTGTAGATCCTATTGCAAATAATTCTGTAAAACCCGTTGTTGTTGCGCCTGCAAAGAAAAAAATTGATGATTTTATTGTGGTAAATAATGGCGCTCAAAACATGCATTTATCTGTGCAAAACGTTGCTGATTTTCCGCTTGACCTAACCGTTTTAGACATTCAATATTTTGATGGTTCCGGGCACTTTCAAAAAGGTGAAACCGTCTACGTAAAAAATATTCCTGCAAGCGAAACGGTTGATATTAAAGTGCCCGACAGTAAAAACACCGCAAAAATCCGCTATAAAGTCTCTCTCATCAGCGCAGAAAAAAAGAATTTATATATGATTGCCGATTGATAAATTGCAATTGACATCTGCATTATCTTAGCCGTATGAAAATTATTGTTTTATTCGGCGCAGGAAAATCTTCCACTGTTTTAATTGATTATCTAAAACAAATTTGTTCAGAAAATATCTGGCAGGCTTTTGTTGCTGATGCCGATTTAAATTTGGCTCAATCAAAAGTTGGTAATCATCCTTTAGTTAAAGCAATTCGGGTTGATATTAAAAATGAAAATGAAAGACAGACGCTGATAGAAAAAGCTGACGTTGTAATTTCTTTAATGCCGCCTGACTTGCATTTTTTACTGGCGAAAGATTGTATTCAATTCAGCAAGCATTTACTCACTGCCTCTTATGTAAGTGATGAAATAAAAAAACTTCAATCAGAAATCATTGAAAAAAAAATATTGTTTTTATGCGAGATGGGTTTGGACCCGGGAATTGATCACATGAGTGCAATGAAAATCATTCATCAAGTTCAAAAACAAGGCGGAGAAATAATTTCTTTTAAATCGCATTGCGGCGGATTGGTTGCGCCGGAAAATGACGATAATCCATGGCATTATAAAATTAGCTGGAATGCCCGAAACGTAGTGCTGGCGGGCAAAGCAGGCGCTGTTTATAAAGAAAACGGAAAAGAAGTGCATAAAAATTATGAAGAATTATTTGTGAATAATCCAATCATAAATATTGGGGGAATTGGTGATTATGCATATTATCCGAATCGCGATTCATTGAGCTATATTTCTTTGTATGGATTGAATAATGCACAAACTTTTTTGCGCACAACTTTACGTCATCCGGAATTTTGTTTTGGATGGAAAAATATTATTGATATTAAATTAACTGATGAAAAAAAAGTTTATGAAACGGGCGGATTAACTATTGCAGAATTTTTTAAACAGCATTTTGAAAAACATGGTTTCAGCGATTGGCTGAATAATATGCTGATGAGCCGTTTAAATTATGCAAAAGAAATGATGGAAAAATTGATGCAATTAATGGAAGCCGAAGAAGCATCTGAAGCAGAAGGTGAAGAACCGGAAAATGATTTTATGATGGTTGATGATAAAGGCGAATTAGCTGCAATTGATGTTGACGATGTAAAAAATAAAGCTGCTGAAACAGTTGCATCGCAAATGCATGAAGCGAATTTGAGCATGAAGCAATTATTTTTTTTAGGAATGGATGACGATGAAACGCAGATAAACAAAGGGCTTTGCAGCGCTGCAGATGTTTTGCAATTTATTCTTGAAAAAAAATTAGCGCTGAACGAAAATGGTAAAGACATGATTGTGATGATGCATGAAATAGAATATTCGGTCGACGATCGACGGTCAACGGTTGACAGTTTGCTTGTTGTGAAAGGCGAAAATAATTTACGAACAGCGATGGCAAAAACAGTTGGCTTGCCTTTGGGTATTGCGGCTAAATTAATTTTGGAAGAAAAAATTAAAGAAACCGGTTTGCACATCCCTGTTATTCCATCTATTTACGAACCGGTGTTGAACAAATTAGAAAATTATGGAATTGTTTTTCATGAAACAAAAATGTAAACAATGCAAAAATTATCTGCTACAATAAATGAGGCAATTGAAAAACTGAAAACAGAAAATAAATTATCTGTTCAACTTTTTATACATGGCTCAATGCAGGTGAAATTTTATTCTCCAAAAAATGTTGATTTGCAAACGCCGCATAAACAAGATGAGTTGTACATAATTTCTGCCGGAAAGGGGATTTTTTTTTATAATGGAGAGCGAATTAATTTTTCAACAGGTGATGTTTTATTTGCAGCCGCCGGTATCGAACATCGCTTTGAAAATTTTACGGATGATTTTGCAACCTGGGTAATTTTTTACGGACCGGATGGCGGAGAAAAAATTGCTGAATAGAATTCTTGAAAGTACAAGAGTGCGACGCAACAGAAGCTAAATTATTTATTCGAAAGTTGGGCTTCAAAAAAAATCTATATTAATTGCTTAAACAATTTTTGTAATTCCTGAACGCCTTGCGTAGCGTGCATTTCAAGAGCAGTCACGTTCTGCAAAGAAGTTGTGTATGGAATTTTTTTATCAACAATAAACTTCGGAATATATCGCGACGCATAATTTACCAAACCAGCCGCAGGATATACAACCAGCGACGTTCCCACAACAACAAAAATTTCTGCATCACTTGCAATGCGCGCTGCTTCTTCAATCATCGGCACAGGTTCTTCAAACCAAACAATGTGCGGGCGAAGTTGAAATCCTTTCTCCGATTTATCACCCAAATTTATATCACCGCGAATTTCTGAAATGCAATCTTCAAATTTTTCGCAGCGCATTTTAAAAATTTCACCATGTAAATGCAGCACGTTTTTGCTGCCGGCACGCTCATGTAAATCATCAATATTTTGTGTGATAATTTGCACATCAAAATCATTTTGCAATTCTGCCAAACCTCTGTGAGCCGCATTAGGATTGGCTTTGGCAACATCTCTGCGCCGCTGATTATAAAAATCAAGCACAATTTGCGCATTCTTTTTCCAGGCACGCGGCGTTGCAACATCTTCAATATTGTAACCTTCCCAAAGTCCGTCGCTGTCGCGAAAAGTTTTTAAACCACTTTCTGCACTAACGCCTGCACCGGTAAGCACAACCAGTTTCTTTTTATACATGTAGTAAAATTAGCGATTGATTTTTTTTATGAAGCCAGCCGCAAATCATTGTGCAGCTTAAGTTGCGTCGCACTCTTGTACATTTTATCTCCAGTCATCAATGAAATAAATAATAAGCAATTATTTAAGTTTTCATTTTCAAATTTCCAAATCATCAAATCATTTCATTTCCCCAATTCCATTATAATATTCCATTCTTTTTCAGTAACCGGTTGTACCGATAATCTTCCTAAACGAACCAAAGCCATTTCGCTCAAACGCTTGTCCTGCTTAATTTCTGAAAGCGGCACCGGTTTTTTTAATTTTTTATATGGCTTTAAATCAACAGCAACCCATGCATCATCATCAGTCGTCGGGTCCTGATAAAATTCTTTTGCAACTTTTGCAATGCCAACAATTTCCATTCCTTCATTGCTGTGATAAAATAAAACTTCATCACCTTTTTTCATCGCTTTTAAATGAATGCGTGCGGCATAATTACGAACACCATCCCAGGGGGTTTGTTTATCTTTTACAAACTGCTCCCAGCCGTAAGTTGAAGGTTCAGATTTTACTAACCAGTAATTCATAAAATTAATTTGATGATTGGATAATTTGGAAATTTAGCAATAAAGAAATAAAATTATAAATTGAAAATTAAATAATCAACACATCACAAATTTCCAAATTTTCAAATCGCATTCACCATCCGCTTGCAAGAACATCGGCTAAATGCAAAGATTGAATATTTAAATTTTTATATTTCGCATAACCATCCAAATGCATGAGGCAACTCATGTCGGTGCTTATTAAATATTGTGCATTTGTTGCCAGCGCATTTGTAATTTTTTGGTCAGCCATTGCAATGCTGATTGGTTCAAACTTTACTGCAAAACTTCCGCCAAAGCCGCAGCACACATCAGTTTCAGCCATTTCTATCAGTTCTAATTTTTTTACTTTATTTAATAACTGACGCGGTTCTTTTTTAATATTACATTCTCTTAAAGCGGCGCAACTATCATGATAAGTTGCTTTGCCTTCAAGTGTTGCATTTACATCATCCACTTTTAGAATGTTGATCATAAAATCCGAAAATTCAAAAATACGTTCACTTAAATTTTTTATTTGATTATTGGAAGGAGAATTATCAAACAATTTTCCATAATAATTTTTTACAAAGCCAACGCAGCTTGCACTCGGTGCAACTATGTAACCTGTTCCTTTAAAATCTTTCAAAAATTTTTCGCAAACCTGCTTTGCATCACTCCAAAATCCTGCATTAAAAGCCGGTTGTCCGCAACAAGTTTGATTTGTATTATATTGGATTTTGCATCCCGCTTTTTCTAAAACTTTTATCATGTTGAAAGCAACAGTAGGATAAAGCTGATCTATAAAACATGGTATAAAAATTTGTACATTCATCAGCCGTTGAGCCTCCCAAAGGAGATTTATTTTTTTAGTGAGTTATTTATTGCAATCATTTTAATTGCCGTAATTGCAAATTCTTCTCCTTTATTTCTATGTTTTCCTCCTGCTCTATTTAAAGCCTGTTGTTCATTTTCTACAGTTAAAACTCCGAAAATAACAGGAACGTTTAATGTTAGGTTTAATGATAAAATTCCATCAGTAATAAATTTGCAAACATAATCGAAATGCGGAGTATCGCCGCGGACAATTGTGCCTAATGCAATGAATGCATCTGCTGTTTGTTCATTGCTATTATCATATCTTTTTATTGCAAATGGAATTTCGACAGCGCCGGGAACAATTATTGTGTTATATTTTATTTGATGATCGCTTAGAACCTTTGTACATGCGGCTTCCAGCTTATTTACAATTTGCGCATTCCATTCTGTTTTTACAATAACTATAAAGGCATCCTCAATTTTTGGGATGCCCTTTTGCAAAGAAATATTTCCTTTTGCTGCCATTATTTTACACTAAAATCATTTGGTTCAATACCTAAGCGATAAATATATTTATCTGCTTCAAATGCTCTTCTTGTTTTTGGAAATTTATCTTTTATTTGTTTGTACAAATCAACTGCTTCTTTATTCTTTCCCAAAGTTTCTTCAAGTAAAGCTGCACGAAATAAATATTCTGATGAATTGATTTCATCACTCTCAAAGGTAGTAGCTGCTTTTTTATAATAATTTATTGCGTCATCATTTTTTTTCAGTTCGCTGTAAGCATCGCCCAAACAGCCATAAGCCATCATTTGTACTTGTTTTGCATCCGTTGAAAAATCTTTTAAATATTCAACAGCTTTATTAAAATTGCCGATGCGCAAATAACAAACGCCCGCATAATAATGTGCAAGATTTGCAGTTTTAGTTCCATCATAATTTTTGATAATATATAAAAAGCCTTTACTAATTCCATCGCCGTTTAAAGCCTGGTTTAAAGAATCCATTGCAAAATATTGCTGCGCTTTAAAAACGGCATCTTCAGCCTGTTCTTCTTTTGGCTGAACAAACCAATTTTGATATGCATACCATCCAATAATTATCAGCAATATTCCGGTAACAACTCCAAGAATTGGTTTTTGATATTTCATCCAAAAACTCTTTGCTTTTAACATAGGATCGCTCACTTCAACATGCACTTTTTTATCACTCATCTTTTATAATTTTAAATTAGAATTGCACTATTTAACGGATTAACCAATTAACTGATGACAGGTCTCAATCTACAATAAAAGGATAATTTTTATCTGCATAAACATCTTTCAACAATTCATTATCATCAGGCCACGGACTTTCTTCTGCAAACTTTACGCTTTCTTCAACCACATTATTTATTCTGTTGTCAATTGCTTTTATTTCTTCATCGCTAGCAAAATTATTTTCTTTAATTGTATTCAACACTAAGGTAATCGGGTCCTTATGCTTGTATTCATCTACTTCTTCTTTAGTGCGATATTTTCCCGGATCAGAAATTGAATGACCTTTATAGCGATATGTTTTCATTTCAAGCAAAGTTGGGCCGCCTTTTTCTCTTGCTCTTTTTACGGCGCGTGTAACTGCATCATGAACAGGTTCAGGCATCATTCCATCCACTTTATCAGCAGGCATTTCGTACGCATCGGCCAATTTGTAAATATCAATGACATTCGATGTTCTTTCAACAGAAGTGCCCATTGCATAATGATTATTCTCGCAAATAAAAACAACAGGTAGCTTCCAGATCATCGCAAGATTAAATGTTTCATGCAAAATTCCCTGTCGCGCAGCGCCGTCGCCAAAAAAACATAAAACAATATTATCGGTTCCTTTGTATTGTTCAGCAAATGCAAGCCCTGCACCGGTTCCAATTTCCGAACCAACAATTCCATGACCACCATAAAAATGATGCTCCTTGCTAAAAAAGTGCATGCTGCCACCTTTACCTTTTGCAATGCCGGTTGCCTTGCCGTAAAGCTCTGCCATGCAGCCTTTCGGGTCTGCACCTTTTGCTAAAGCTAAACCATGATCGCGATAAGCGGTGATAAAAACATCTTCAGGTAGTGTTGCCGTCATACAGCCTGCAGCAATAGCTTCCTGACCAATATAGGCATGAAAAAAACCGCGAATTTTTCCGGCCATTTTATACATTTCTTCGGCCTTCAATTCAAACTGGCGAATTAATTGCATTAATTCATACCAATATAAATATGTTTCTTTTGAAAACTTGGTTGGCACTTTTTTAATTTAGCGGCAAATATAGTATAAATACCAATTTGCAAATATTGATGAAATAAGATTTGAAATGAAACATCAATCAACAATTATCTTATGATTTTTTGAATGAGTTTTTTTGTATTTTTTTGGAGGAGAGAATAAAATTATCTCACTAATTTAAAATATTTTATGCTGAATTTCTTCCTGCATTGATAATACCAAAAGAGCAGCGCATAACTAATTTTTCATAAGTTTCTTTTGCAGATATAGTTTGATGCTCGGTTTCCAGCTCACGCACTTTTGTAATTCCATATTGTTGAATAGTAACAAGCGGCAAAACAATTCTTTCACGCATTTGTATAGAAAGCTGATCAACCGGATAATCTGCCATTAATTCGTTATGACCGGATAAGCGAAGCACCAATTTTTCGGTGAGCTTATATTCTTCATAAATCATGTGCCATATTTCTCCGTAAGTTTTATCATCTGATAAAAAAGCAGTTAAAGGAAAAAAGTTTTTCATCATTGCCATTTCGCAATTATCCATTAAAGTTTTAAAAAATAATGAATCATTATATAATTGCACTAATTCATTCCACTTACCTGCTTCATCTAATTTTTGCAGCGCTGAACCAACGCCATAAAAGCCGGTTACATTTTGTTTTAACTGGCTCCACGCACCTACAAATGGAATTGCTCTAAGATCGTTCAAATTCAATCTGGATGCGCCATTACGCTTTGCAGGGCGGCTACCAATATTTGTTTCGGCATAAAAACGAAGCGGACTTGCATGAGCCAGATATTCTATAAAATTAGGATGATTTTTAAGTTTAGAATATGCCTCAAAACTCTCTGCAGATAATTGTTGCAATAAATTTTCTTCGTTCTTATTTAAGGTTATTTTTTGCTCTGATAAAATACTGTTTGAAATTCCTGCATGAATTAACTGTTCAATATTATATTGCGCAGAATCTATGGTTCCGAAATTAGAACTCACCGTTTGTCCTTGCACCGTTAATTGAATTTCGTTGTTTGCAATATTGCTTCCCATTGATGCATAAAATTTATGCGTTTTACCACCGCCTCTTGCCGGCGGTCCTCCTCGCCCATCAAAAAAAATAACTTCAATATTATGTTGTTTCGAAACTTTTGTAAGTTCTTCCTTTGCTTTGTAAATACTCCAGTTTGCCATTAAATAACCGCCGTCTTTTGTGCCGTCGGAAAAGCCAACCATAATAGTTTGTACGTTGCCGCGCCTTACCAAATGTTCACTATAAATTTTATTTTCATACAATGTTTGCATAACGCGGGCGCAGTGTTGCAGATCATCAATCGTTTCAAACAAAGGAATAATATCAATGTTTAATTCTTCTGTTTTCCATCCGCTTAATAAAAACAAAGCAAACACTTCAATAACAGTTAATGCACTGTTACTATGACTAATGATATAACGGTTACAACCTTGCTCGCCATTTAATTGCTGAATTGTTTTTATTGCTTTGATAACTTCAAATGTATCGGCGTAAACATCGTTCTCAAATATAGATGTAGCAATGGTTTCACGAATTTGCAATAATGCTTTTATTTTATTTTCTTCAGATAATTCAATATAATTTTTTGGAAGAAGGGAAGTTTTTTCTGCAATTATTTCAAAGATTTTTGAATGAACAGAACTATCCTGTCTTATATCGAGCGAAGCAAAATATAACCCAAAAATTTCCACTTTATTTATTAAATTTTCCACGAGGTGAAGAAACAAACCGTTGTGTTTTTCAATGATGGTTTTTTTTATCTGATAAAGTGTTTGTAAAATTTCTTTTTTACTTATGTCTGCTTTATAACCGGGGATAAATAAATTATCAAATAATCTTTTTTCAAGATCAGTCAATATATTTTCAACACCGCTAAAAGTAAGGCGCCGCCTGAGTTTGCGCACGTCGGCATAATAACATTTTAAAATTCCGCCGCGCAAAGCTTCTGCAACTTTTAGCGTTGTATCCGTTTTCACAAAAGGATTTCCATCTCTGTCTCCGCCCGGCCAAAAACCCATTTGAATTAAAGCATGTTTTTCATTTATTACATTTTGAAATTGTGCTTTAATAACCGATAAAATTTTTCCGGAAGCAGTATAAAAAATATTTTCCAAATACCATATTAAACTTACGGCTTCATCGTAAGGCGTTGGCTTTTGCTTTTTTAAGAAAGGAGTTTTTCCTAACTGCTGCAAGTATTGATTTACTAAAGCTGCATTATCGTTTGCAAGCGCTTTGGAAAGATCATGAATGATGCCCAACACTTCGCCGGGATAAAATTGGGTTGGATGCGCAGTAAGCACTAAACGAACTGAAAAGTTCTTTAGTTTTTCAGCAAATTGATTTTCTTTCTTTGATCTTTCCGCTTCCGACTGAAGATGCTTTAATGTGCCCGCACCATTCATATCGTTTACATAGCTGAACGCTGCATCTTCCAACGCATCAAACAAAACTACCTGCCGTTCTGCATACTGAATAAAGCGAAACAATAAATCTAATTGTTTCTGCTCTTCTGTGTAAGAAGTATATTGCTTAAAAAAACTTTCAATTATTTCAACCGGGCTTTGTTTTTTTTGAAAACCTTCTTCACAATGAATAAGAAACAGCGATAATAAAATGCCAGTTTTTTCGATACGATGAAAAGGCAGCGAAGTAAATAAACTATTGTATAATTGAAACCGGATACCTACAAGATTTCTAAATTGTTGCAAAGAATAATTTGTTGTTTCGTCCATAAAAAAATTAGTTTTTAATTGCGGCTCTTAATAATTTTTGTTGATGAAATTACATTAAATGAATTTTATTGAAATAACCTTGTATTAATTTATTTATCAGAAAACAACTAATGGCTAATTCATTTTTTTGTTTTAAACAATTTAATGTTAAGCAAGATAAATGTGCAATGAAAGTTTGTACTGATGCGTGTTTGTTTGCGGCGTGAATTTCCGTCAACCGTCAGCCGTATTTTAGATATTGGAGCAGGAACCGGGTTATTATCTTTGATGATTGCACAAAAAAATTTAACTGCAAAAATTGATGCTGTTGAAATAGATGAAAGCGCTGCAATACAGTCTGAATCTAACTTTGCAGCATCGCCATGGAAGGAAAGATTAAAAATTTTTCGTGCTGATATTCGCGATTTTAACCAGCTAAATAATCAACCATTTAATCAATATGATCTTATAATTACTAATCCTCCGTTTTATGAAAATGATTTCAAAACTGAAAACAAAAAACGAAATATTGCTTTGCACAGTGACGCTTTAAACTTTGAAGAATTATTGATTGTATTTGAAAATAATTTAACTGCGAACGGAAAATTTGCAGTGCTTCTACCCTATCATCGTTCAATTTATTTTAAAAGATTAGTTGAGCAAAAAAAGTTTTATCTGAATAAAAAAATTTTAGTTAAGCAAACTTTCAAACATAATTATTTTAGAAGCATATTATTATTTTCAAGAACATTTGCGCTAACAAATCAGTCAGAAATAATTATTCAAAATGAACATAATAAATACACACCAGAATTTGTTGAACTATTGAAAGATTATTATTTGCATTTCTGAAAAAAGTTAATGCTAATCATTAACAGTAAGTGAAATATTTCCAAATCTCCAAATCATCACATTTCCAAATCATCAAATCAATGCTTTGCGTAATCGTATAAATATAAAAAATATTCGGTTAATTTGCCGTCTTTTAAAATAGTTGCTTTATTAAGCATTTCACTTCCGCCGTTGATAATATCATTCAGCACATGTTTAATTAGTTGCTCACCAAAATAACGGCTTGCATCACGCGGCAATTCGTTTGGTAAATTGCCAACAGCCATTATATCAACACTGTCTTTTATATAGGGCGCAGTTTGTTTTTTAGTGAATTTATTTACACCGTACACAGGTTCATCAATAGTTACATCACCTAAATTGCAGGGCACACTTCCTCCGGCATCATCTGTAATATCGGCAATGGTTTGTATGCTGAAATCGTTGCGCTGCAGGGTTTCCCACTCAAAAAGGCGCGGCATATTTTTATCCCAATAAATGCCGTTCATTAAAATATCTGTATGCGCGCAATAAGATTCAAACAAACAATTATATTGCTGGGGATGATGATGAAAATCTTCGCGGCTGTACTTGTCGGTGATTTTATGCTGATACAAATCGCCGCCTTTTAACTGCACATACACAGGATAAGTAAATTTGCGTTTTAAATAATCCTGCGGATCAACTTCCTGAATATCCATTAAGTTCATGATTTCTAAAATACCATGCGAAACGCGTCCGCTGCCGGTTACAGCAACTTTTATATTTGACAATTTTAATCCGAAATAAGTATGGATTAATTGGCGATAATCTTTCACTTTAAAAACCCTTTCCAAATTAAAAGCTCCGGTTCTTTTTCCATAAGCCATCATTCCGTTGTGTGCGCCAACAATGCCTGCAAAAAAACCAAAACCAATAATGCGCTGCCCATCTTCATGTTCCAAACATTCATAATCAATTAAAGTAATTTTTTTATCACCCATTGCATACATGAGCTTTTGATTGTAGAGTTGTTTCTTTTTTGTGTGAGAAAAAAACATGTATGTTTTTCCTTCTATTAATTCATTAATTGGTACTTCTTTTATGCCAAGTAATAAATCGCATTCAGTTAAATTATCTTGCAATTTTACTCCGGCATTATTATATTCAAAATCGCTGAAACAGCGGCTGGGCGAGGGTTGTGCAATTATCTTACAGTTTTTTATATTGCGTAAAAGCCATTTACATTGTGCAGGTGTTAGTGCTACGCGATTATCATGCGGAATTTTTCCTTCTTTAATAAGACCGATTGTAAGCATCAAATTATTTTTGCAGGAATTAGAAAATCAAAAGTAAAAAGTAAAAATTCAAAAGACTATATTCAATTTTTATTTTTGATTTTGAACTTTAATTTTTGAGTTTTTTATGAATTATTTTGAATTATATAATATTCCTGTTTCCTTTAAGCCGGATCTGCAATTAGTAAAAAAAAAATTTTATGAATTGAGTCGCAAATATCATCCTGATTTTTTTTCAAATGCATCAGATGAAGAGCAAACTGAAGTGTTGGAAAAATCTTCAATGATAAATAAAGCATATAAAATGTTTCAAAATCAGGATGAAATAATTAAATATATTTTGCAACAAAAAGGTTTGCTTCAGGAAGAAGAAAAATATCAGTTGCCACCGGATTTTTTAATGGAAGTAATGGAAGTAAATGAACAATTAATGGATGCAAAAATGGAAGAAGATAAAGAAAAATTATCAGCCATCAGCCATCAGTTATCAGATTTACAAAATGAAATTTATGAGCCTGTTAAAAAATATATTGAGAATTATACGGAAGATATTTCTGCCGAAAAAGGATTGCTGCAAGTGAAAGAATATTATTTCAAAAAAAAATATTTAAATCGCATTTTGGAAGGAATGAAGTGATGAAGTAATATTGCGAAAAGAAAGTGAACAAGAGAAATAGACGGAAGACAATAAGAAAAATTTTGACTTGATAGCTTTATTTACTTAATCACTTTTACTATTTGCCCGGATGGCGGAATTGGTAGACGCGCCAGACTCAAAATCTGGTTTTCGCAAGAGAGTGCAGGTTCGATTCCTGTTCCGGGCACAAAGATTATCAGTTGTTTACAAAAAGGTCGCTTCCGTAGCCGTTTAAATTTGCCAGTAATTTGCCAGTAAATTTTATGGGCAATAATTTTCAGGGATGTAAAGAGCTTTATTTGTCCAAAGTTAGATTTTGTGGTTGTCAATAGTTGGTTCTTACGGAATATTTTTATTCACCTCTTCGGACTTCTATTTTCCGTTTAAGATATTTTCTTCAAATATATTTGGTCTTCGCTCATTTGCCAGCAATTAATTTGGCTTGGTAATTTTCATCCACTTTTCTTATTTCTCTTCCTGAGCATGGATGTATGTCCATTGTTTTTTGTTTTTAAATATTGTAAGCAATTATTCATCCTCTATCTAGTATTCTTGTTTAAAATACCTAATTAACCCAAGTTGCCAGTCAAATAACTATTTGAAACAAAAATAAAGAGCATCGAATAAAGAATAATTTTGAGTTACCATACTTAAAACCACTTTACCGATGCTCAAAGAAGATAAAATTATTGCAATTTTTTGTTTGGTGGATGATTTATTAAAAGGAATTGAACACCAGGAACATAGTTTCAGAAAAATCAGCGATAGCGAAGTGATAACCACCGCTATTGTATCAGCTCTTTATTT
>JBPCKN010000010.1:0-118411 GCA_051004255.1 Chitinophagaceae bacterium
CCTTCGCATATCTTGTTGACAGCGGGTAATGAATTTAGTCAAAAGACTTGCTTTGTTCATGAAATGTGGCAAACGGATTTTACCTGCTTCAAGATACTTGGATGGGGTTGGTATTATCTGAGTACCAAAGAACAAAGAATGATTCCAAGAAGGGATCAGCGTAAAGTGCTGATCAAACAACATATAAAAGAAGCCCTTGTTCGTTCACACAATTACGAAGATTTTGAACGCCTGATGAAAGAAAAAAATATGAAACCATAAAAGGAAGAGGTATTGCTTTTATTGATGAAAAGAAAGTATATGTAAAAGGGAGTGAGCTCGGTTATTCTTTACAAAATATTGAACGCATCTTAGCAAGAGAAAATAAAATCGTTTTAAGCCAATTTGAAAGTTTGAAAGAAAGAAGCCCGACAAACCAGTCTTCCAATTCTTATCAATTAAACAAAAATCAATTGCTTTCCAAACGGGATTTTTCACTTGCGAAAGATGTAGGAAAAGAATTATCCAAAACAATGGATCATCTTTTAAAACCTGAAGAAATAAACATGCCATTATCAAATCAACTGACTCAGAAAAAAAAGAAAAAAAGACAAAGACAATTACCCTTTCAAACTTAACTTAACATGGAAAAAGAAAAACTCGAACTTTTGATTGAAGACATTCTTGAAGAAATTAAACAAGTGAGATTCAGTAGTAACGAACAGCAAAAAGAAATAAAAGAAGTCAAAGAAAAATTAAGCTCTTTTGAACAAAAAATGAATACTAAAAAAGAAGTTACTTCAATTGTTGATATTAAACCATTGCACGAAGAGATTTCAAAAGGATTTATGCAAATACAAACATTAATAACAAACATGCCATCAACAATACATGTAGAGCATAAACATCATTTGCATAAAGGAATATTGATTTCGATTGTACTATTAGCTATTTCAATTCTATCATCTTTTGGGTGGTTTAAATCTTACACTAATGAAAAATTATATGAAGCAAATGATATAAAATATCGTTCGCTTAAACTTACTAATAATAAAGCACTATTAAACTTACTTTATTTTACAGATACACTATATAAATTAAATTGTGATAATTTTAGAATAAAAGTAATCGAAGAAGAAAATGAAATTTCTCATCAAGCGGATTCAATTCGTCTGCTCATGAAAAGAAAAATGACCTATAAAAACAAAAGGAGTAAAGTATTTGGCAAACCATTTCTTCTTTGTAAAGCGATTCGAGCTAAGGTTCTGTGGGGTAACAAACGGCGTAATAGAAAAGATTCAAAAAGGTTCGGATCAGGCACTGTTAAAGAGTAGCACTTAATAAAATATCTTTCTGCTTCTACAATTGGAAAATTAGAATGAATTATTTTAGTTTAGTATTTAAAAAGTATTGCATGCTTTACTTAAAATTATTCTTAATTGTGATTTTGATTTCCACCTGCTTACACGCGCAAAATAATTATGTTTTTCAACATTTCACAACTGAAGACGGCTTATCATCAGATCAAAAAATAAATGTTTTTCAGGATGCAGAAGGGTTTTACTGGTTCAATTCATTAAGCGGTATTCAGCGTTATGATGGAAGAAATTTTGTTGCTTATAAATATGAAAATAAAAGCAGTAAAGATATTTTGGATACCTGGGCAGGAAAGCCTGTTGAAGATAAACAAAAAAATATCTGGTTAATTAATAAAGAAGGCATTAATATTTTATATAGAAATAAACAACAACTGCGTCGCTTTTATCTGCCTGATGCTGTTGACAGTACCACAAATAATGTATCAGCAGTTGTTAAAGATGAAAATAATAAAATTTGGATTTTTACAACCAAAAATATTTTTTGGTATGATGATATTTCTCAAAAGCCCGTTTTATTTAAGCGCATTATAAGCAACGATGACAGCATTGCTAAAGTAACATACAATGCAGGTACAAACAGCTTTTTAATTCTTGCTTCGGCAAAATATAACACTGTAACTGTCCTTAATATCACTACAAAAAAAAGTTCTTTTTTAATTGAGAATGTAGATGAATTGCTTGGTCACTTAAATCCAGTTTCACTTTTTCAAACAGATAACAATAGTAATTTATGGATGGGGAATTTTGTGGGTGATTTTTGCAGATATAATTTAATAACAGGCCAAGTTGAGCATTATTATATACTTCATCAAAAAGATAAAAACAAAAAGCCTTTACCCAGCGCTGCTTTGTATGATTGCCTGGATGATGGCATGGGAACTGTATGGTTTGCAGGTGATAATTATGCCGGTTTATTATATTACAACAAAAAAGCGGATAGTTTTTTCGCCATTCAAAATAATAATAGCTTAGAATATGGGTTACATTACGATGAAGATATTTACAACTTATTTAAAGATAATGAAGGAAATATTTGGGTTAATACAGATTTAGGAGTGAATGTTTTTAATACACGTATTCAATTCTTTAAATATGTACAAGCAAACAATGGGCAACAGTTTAGCACTGATATAACTTCTGTTTTTGAAAGCAGTAATAATCATATCTGGGTAAGCACGTGGGGTGATGGTATTTTTGAATATGATAGCAATTTTGTTTTATTAAAAAATTACAGGCATGATAATAACGATGCTGCTTCACTGGGTGATACTTTAAACCGCACCTGGTGTATAACAGAAGATGCAAAAGGCAGAATGTGGATTGGTTGCCAATATGCAATGCTTTCGGTTTTGAACACAGCAACGGGAAAGTTCATCAATAAAAAAATTAAAAGCTTTGATGATAAAACAATATTGCATTCAGCAACTGATAAACAAAATAATATCTGGTTCAGTTTGCATAATGGCGCAATTGCAAAATGGGATGCCGTAAAAGATACAATAATTACTTATAAAAACTTATATAAAAACAGGCCGTTATCAATAATAGATGGGTTTTGCATTGATAATGATAATAATATTTGGGCAGCTACACGCGAAAATGGTTTAAACAGGTTTAATACAACATCAAACATGATGGATGAAAATGCATTGCTGCAATATCATGTCTTTTTTCCGGCTATTTTAAATGATTCAATGATTATCGGAGGCACAGCAGGCAATGGCTTTTTCATATTTAATAAACATAATAAAAAAACTCGTTTCTATACAACAAAAAATGGTTTGTCATCCAATATTGTTTTTTGTGCTATGCCTGATAATAATGAGAATATATGGATTCTTGCAAGTGACGGAATTGAACGATTAGATATAAAAACAGGGAAAATTTTTCAATTTGACATTAATGATGGAATACACGATCACATATTTTCGAGAACAATATGCAAACTAAAAAACGGTAACATTGTAATTGCCGGCAATTCAGGAATAATTTATTTTAATCCTGCCGATATTAATACTAAACCTGCACCTCCAAATGTAACTATTACAGGTTTTAATGCAGATCAGCACAGTTTTGCAATTGACTCTTTATTGAAGCTTAATAAAATTCATCTTTCGCATAACCAGAATGCAATCAATATTGAATTTGCTTCACTTTCGTTTAATGGCAGAAAATCGAATACTTATTTTTATAAGCTTGAAGGAACTGATAAAGATTGGATTTCTTCAGGCACAAATCGCTCCGTTACTTATGCAAATCTTTCTCCGGGAAATTATATTTTTAAAGTAAAATCTCAAAACAGTGATGGCATCGAAACAAAAAATATTACAACACTTAGTATTATTATTTATCCACCATGGTGGCAAACATGGTGGGCCTATTTATTATGGTTTTTGATTACAACTTTAATAATTTATGCTGTATATGATTATCGCAAACGTAGTCGGGCGAAGCTTTCCAGTGTTCGTCAGAAAATAGCAGCCGATTTGCATGATGATATTGGCTCAACGCTTAACAGCATTTCTGTTTACAGTGAAGTAGCAAACCAGCAAATAGAAACCAACACAAAAAATGCAAAAAATTTGTTACATAAAATGGGTGATGCATCGAGGAATATGATTGATACAATGAATGATATTGTTTGGGCAATTAATCCTAAAAACGATCAGTTTGAAAACATTCTGCAACGCATGCAATATTTTGCGGGTGAATTATTATCGGGCAAAAATATTTTGCTTCAATTTAATGCTGATGAAAATATAAAGAACATAAAACTGCCAATGGAAAAAAGAAAAAATTTTTATTTAATTTTTAAAGAAGCAATCAACAATTCTTATAAATATTCAAGTGCAAAAATGGTGAATGTAAGTATTGCAGAAACTTCAAATAAACTAGTAATGATTATAACGGATGATGGAATTGGCTTTGAATTATCTGATAAAATTTCGGGTGGCAACGGTTTAAAAAACATGCAAAACCGCGCAAAAGAAATTGGCGCACAGCTGAACGTAACAAGCTGGCTAAAAAAAGGTACACGAATTGAGCTTCTAATGCCGGTATAAAAATTAACTCACAACTACCCATTCATGTAGTGGCTTTGGATTTAAATAAAACAAGATTTGTATAAATGGAAAAAAATATCAGCGTAGTTATTTTTGAAGATAACTATTTGCTGCGTGATGGTTATTATCAATTAATAAACGGCACACCGGGTTTTGCATGTGTTGGCGCTTACAACAGCGCTTCAGATTTAATTTTTAAAATAAAAAGAAGCGAACCCGAAGTAGTTTTAATGGATATAGATATGCCCGGCATGAATGGAATTGAAGCTGTAAGTATTATCAAACAAAATTTCCCAAATATTCATGTTATCATGCAAACAGTTTTTGAAGATGATGATAAAATATTCCAAGCCATACAAGCAGGAGCCGAAGGTTATATCTTAAAAAAAACGCCGCCTGCAAAAATGCTCGAAGCAATTACAGAAGTATATAATGGCGGAGCGCCAATGACACCAAGCATTGCAGCCAAAACTTTACAACTATTTCGCTCAGGAGTAAAACCGCTTCCCGATAAAAAAGAAGCGCAGTTAAATGAAAGACAAAAAGAAATTCTTGAATGTATTGTAAATGGAATGAGCTATAAATTAATTGCCGAAAAATTATTTATTTCTGTTGATACGGTTCGCTATCATGTAAAAAACATTTATGAAATTCTGCAGGTTCACTCGCGCTTTGAGCTGATAAATAAGCAACGAAAATAAATTCTGGTTATTCTTCTTATTCCGTGTTTACTTCAATTTTTATTTTCCAAAAAACTACATCATTGGGTAGTGGAACGTTTGAATGGTCTTTCGAAATTTGTATATTCATTCATAGATTAACAGTTGGATGAAAGTTATTTATAATCTTAAAAATAAAATAATGGCAATAGTATTAGGTCAAACAACAAATGTTCAGGAATCTGCTGTTTTTGGCAGAAATGATTCAACCGAAACAGCAAGCGCGCCATCAGGCAGCGGTGTATTTGGTCTTACGGTAGCCGATAAAGGAGTGGGAGTATTTGGCGCAAACAATAATCCCCACACGGGCCGTGGTGTTCAGGGTAATGGAGCCGAAGCAGGAGTAGGAGGTTTTAGTGATGCAGGGGTTGGGGTTGTTGCTTACAGTAATAAAGGAAATGGGATATTATCGACTACTAACGCCGAGGCGCAAAGTGCTGTGTTTGCAAGTAATAACAGCACAGGGAATGCACCGGTTGGCGGTGCGCCGGCAGGCAATGGCGTATTCGGTTTAACATTTGTAAACGGAGGTACAGGGGTTTTTGGTGCAAACAATAGTTCTAAAGGAAGAGGAGTTCAGGGCAACGGACCCGAAGCTGGTGTAGGCGGTTTTAGTGATGCAGGTACAGGAGTTTTAGGCCAGAGTAATGATGGTTCAGGAATAGTTGGCACCAGCGGAAATAGTCAGGGAATAACCGCTTTTAGTGACAATGACACAGGAATTTTTGCTCAGGGTGCCACTTGGGCTGCCGTCTTCAATGGTGCTTTAGTGGTGAGCAAAGGACCCAATCCCAAAGATCCAAACAAAAAGCCCTCTGACATCAATGGCAGTATAGTCATCAACGATGGAAATCTTTTTGTAAATAAAGGAGATGTGTTTCTTGGAGGCGCAGATTGTGCAGAAGAATTTGATCTTGCTGGTGAAGAAAACGTAGAACCAGGTACTGTAATGATCATTGATGAGGAAGGTGGTGCATTAGGAATAAGTAATCAACCCTATGACTCAAAAGTTGCTGGTGTTGTTTCAGGAGCAGGCAGCTATAAATCAGGTATAGTCCTTAACAAACATGAAGAAAATTCAGTTTCTAAAAACAGAACACCGATTGCATTGGTAGGAAAAGTGTATTGCAAGGTAGATGCCCAATATGGAGCTATAAAAGTCGGTGACCTCTTAACAACTTCTTCAACACCCGGCCATGCTATGAAGGCAATGGATCAGTTAAAGGCCTTTGGAACAATTATCGGAAAGGCGCTTAAATCCTTTGCTTCCGGTAAGGGCCTGATTCCCGTGCTGATTTCATTACAATAAAAAATTATAATAATTCTTAACGTAAAAATGTAAATCAAGATCGATAAAATGGATTTATAAATTACCGGAAGTATAATTAGTTTTATTTCATTCAGAAAGACAATAAGTGAATGAATACTAAAATAAGTTTCAAAATATAAATAATCAGTAAAGTTTTACATATCATAAATCATTCAATAAAAACTAAAACAATCTAAATGAGCAATTTAAAAGGAAATTCAAATGATAAAAATACACCTGGAGTATTGGGAGAAAATACTGCCGGAGGTGTTGGCGTTTCAGGGTTAAGTAATACCTGGCAAGGCGTGCATGGAGAAAGCACTGATCAGGCCGGCGTTGTGGGTATAAGTCAAAATTTTGTTGGTGTATGGGGTGAAAGCAAAAGTGCCGGGCAACCTGGAGTGTTTGGCACGAGTGAACAATGGCAGGGCGTGCATGGAGAAAGCACCAACCAGGTTGGAGTAATTGGTGTAAGCCAAAATTTTGTTGGTGTATGGGGTGAAAGTAAAAGCGCCGGGCAACCTGGAGTGTTTGGCACGAGTGAACAATGGCAGGGTGTACATGGAGAAAGCACCAACCAGGTTGGAGTAATTGGCGTAAGTCAAAATTTTGTTGGTGTATGGGGTGAAAGCAAAAGCGCCGGGCAACCTGGAGTGTTTGGCACAAGTGAACAATGGCAGGGTGTACATGGAGAAAGCATCAACCAGGTTGGAGTAATTGGCGTAAGTCAAAATTTTGTTGGCGTATGGGGTGAAAGTAAAAATGTAAACCAAGCAGGAGTTTTTGGTAAAGGCACACTTGCCGGAAGATTTGAAGGCGATGTAGAAGTAACAGGGGATATACGTTTAATAAACGCCGATGTTGCGGAAGATTTTTCAGTGGATGATATTTCTATTGAACCCGGTACAGTGATGATTTTTAATAAAGAAGGTATATTGGTAGAATGTAATATTGAATATGATAAGAAAGTTGCAGGCGTAATTTCTGGCGCAGGAAATTTTAAACCAGGTGTGATTCTCGATAAACAAAATTCAGATAAGAATAGAATGCCTGTTGCGCTTTTAGGAAAAGTATTTTGTAAAGTTGATGCAGATTTCAATTCTATTGAAATTGGAGATTTGCTTACAACTTCCTCTACCACAGGCCATGCAATGAAGGCAACAGATCCTCTAAAAGCATTTGGAACTGTTATTGGTAAGGCACTTAAACCATTGTCCTATGGAAAAGGATTAATCCCTGTTTTGGTTTCATTACAATAAAAAATTTACAATTGTAAGATATAATATAAAATATTCAAATGATTACTACTATTATATATACTTCCTAACCTAATTAAAATTTAATAGAGATGCCAAAAACTTTAAGCATAAACGTTGGGGTAGACCATAGAAATCTTTCCAGGCCAGCAAGTGCTAAAAACTGGATACAGCAGTTTGATCCAACTCCACCAAATTCACTAACCGCTCTTCGTATTAAGAGCGGTCCATTCATAGCTGAAACAGATGGGTTTCATTTTATTAATCAGTTTGTAATGACTGCTGAAAACGCTACTCAAATTCGAGATAGATTCGGTGCTGTTGGTAATATTGTTATAGGAGAAATTACAAAACAGTTTATAGATGCGATGAACGGGGTGAATATTAGTGTTGGTTTTACTTCAGTATCTCTTCCCCAAACTGTTATAGATTATGTCATCGGTCAAATAAGTGGTCCACTTGTAGTTGATCAAATAATAGGCAGTGCGCCCGGCACAATGGGCAGATGTGGTGGAATGGCATTTGCCGGTTATGATTTTTATTTGGCGAATTGGCAAATAGATTCAACAATAACTGTACCTCCATCTACTGGTGATTTAGGTGATTATATCTTTAACCGTTTACTCGATAGTCTCGATTTAAATGCAAGCACTTATCTTGAATGGTTCATTACACTTCATATACTTCCTATAATTTCTAAAACGGCTAATATCGCATTGGCAACAGCCATTGGCAGTCTCGCTGGTCCTATTGGAGCGGCTTTAGGTGCTTTTATAGGATCGCAGGAAAATTTTTTCAATTTCGGAGGCCCGAAAGTTATTCTTGACCGCACTATTAATCAATGGCAAAATATAAAGAGTACATTGGATCAACAAGCTGCATGCCCCATAGGAATATTATATGGTGATAGTGTTACTCCACTCGACGATCACCAAATCCTGGCAATTGGTTATAGCGACAGTGGCGATGGAAATCCATCATTAAACGTTTGGAATAATAACGAGGGGAATTCAAGTAAGAACCTTACACTTCATTTTAACGGTGACGAGTTAGAGGTCGATAATTTTGGCAGCGATCACCCAGTTAAGGGTATTTTACTTGATAATTATAGCCCATCTCTACCACCGAAAAGTTTAAAAAGATAAATGAAATTATTAATAATATTCAGTATACTTAAAAAAAATTAGTGGCAATTAACCGGTTTTGAAATGATGAAAAATGATAATTTTAGCAGTGTATTCCTGCTTTCAATTATTGAGCAACCAACCTAAATGATTCTTTATTTTTCTGTAAATATTTTCTTCTATTTCTCCTTTTTAAACTACAATACTTAGGTTGTGTAAACCAATGTGTTGTTATGGAGGTTTGAAAACAAGAAAATACTATTTAATTTAAATCACTTCACCCACATGGCAACTCAACATCCTTCATCAATCTTGAAAGCCTGGCAAAGAAAATGGAAAGGTTACTATGTAAACATAAGTATGAAATCGATAATAGATAGTATGCTATTAAACAAAGAAAAAATAAAATTGGTGCAGGATTATTGAAATAGTTTGATTCTTTAATTTAATAAACTACATCATCGGGTAGTGCAAAGCTCTGTATGGTTGTAGAAATTTGTGATTGACAGAAACAAAACAAATCTTCAGTTAAAAAATATCAGTCATGAAAAAATTGCCAATCATTATTTCAATGCTATTATTCACTTTTGCTTTAGCATACTCTACTTCAGTACGTTCACAGATTTTAAAAAACATACTGAACACTGTAAAGCAAACTGCTCAGGACAGGGCAAATAATAAAGCCAGCCAGGCAACCAATAAAGTACTCGATAAAGCGGACAGTGCTACGCAAATAAAATCAAAAAATGGAAGCAACTCTTCTGCGCCCAGCGACACATCTGCCACAAACAAAGTATTAGGCGCTTTTGGAAAAGCGGCTTCAGATAACCCAAACGATACATCTGCTGCGGACGTTACGATGAAAGCATTGGGCAACTTAATAGGCGGCGGCGGTGTTTCTGCCGCTGATTCTGCTGCTGCTATAAAAACTTTTACAACAGCAAACGGCGGTAGTGGCGTATATCTTCAGTTTACCATTACTATGATTAGAAAACAGACGGGCACTACAAAAAACACTATGACGTCATATCTTACCTCCAGTGGCGAGGCACGCACTGAAATGAATCTCGCTGCTATGATGGGTGCAAATAATAGTAAGCAGCTTATAGGGTTGGCACGTGCCTCTCAACCGGGATATAGCCTTTTTTTCGATGATGATAGTAAAACGTATTCACTGAATGTAATAGATACTTCGCTCATTAATTCAAAAAGTGAAAGTTATCAGGTTACTAAAATAGGCAATGAAACAGTGCAGGGATATAATTGCGTTCATGCAAAAGTAATTTCCACTACCGGCAAAGGAATGTTTCATTCTACCTCCACAATGGATATATGGACAAGCACTGATGTGCCGGGTTATGCGTTCATAAAAAAAACAATGACCTATCAAAACGTTAAGCCCCAAATGATGCAGGCGCTTGACCAGGCGGGCTGCGGTGGTTTTTTGGTAAAGATGAGCAGCGATGATAAAGGAAATTCAGTGGATATGGTGCTTACCACTGCGGAGAATAAAAGTTTTCCAGCATCCTTATTCAAAATACCGGCTGGCTATACCGAATCTAAAGGTAACCTGATACTGATGAACCTGATGCAGGCAGGGCAGTCAGCGCAACACAAATAATCAATCCTATTTAATATTTATAAAAATTCCTTTATGCACTACTTAAAAATTTTCATTGTTACTTTTTGTGCAGCAGTTATATGTTCTTGTAATGGCAAACCATCTTCACTGTCTGCATCTTCTGATAAATCTTCGTCTGCATCTTCCGAAAAATCTTCAGATCAATCTGACCAGCAACTTATAGATACCAACAAGCTTAAAACAGATATGAATAATGTTATGGATGCAATTTCAACCGGTAAGCCAGACACGAATAAACTGAAAAAAGCCGCGTCTGATATATTATCAACTGACGCTACTATTTTATCAGATTCAGGTATTGATAAAATGTATGGTAACAGCAATGACCCTGCGGTAAATGAAGCGAAAAATGCATTGATAAAAGCGAGAAACGCAATGGGTATGACGCCTGGTAAACTTGACAGCTTAAGAAAGAAGGCATCGGAGCTGGCGCCGGATACATCGCTGCATCATTAATAAGTTGTTTATACTTTCTTAAACGGTAACAAAAAATTTTCAAATAAAAATAATTCTTATGAAGCATTTAAAATTTTTCAACGTAATCTTTTTTTTATCAGCAATTTTATTTTCATGCTCGTCAAATAATGCAGCAAATAAAGATAGCAACACAGCTTCTTCTGATAATTCAAATGCATCTAACTCTTCTTCCTCAGGTAATGCAGTCTTTTCCTATAGTCTTGATGGCACAAAGGTTTCAGGCGGCGAAGTTGACGAGTTGCAGATAAACAACGTAGCAGAAATTTACCAATCTGATCCCAGTGGCAAAGAATTGATATTTCTTCTTAATGATGGTGAGCAAAAAAATACAGATATAGTTGCTCATTCACTACGTTTCACCATTCCTTATAAAACGGGAGTAGTGGACTTAACCGCTGATCAGCAAAACAGCTGGAATGTGGAGTTATTTCTCCCGAGCGGCCAGGTAGTTGGAAGCAGATTGGCCTATGGCCAGGAGTCTTTCCGCATTACGCTCACAAACATTTCTTCCACAAGGATATCAGGAACTTTTTCAGGTGCAATGAAAAAATCGGAGGTTGACAAGAGCTCAGCCAAAAGTGAGGTTACAATAACAGATGGCAAATTTGATATACCGGTTAAAAATGTTCAAAATTGATTAAGACAAATCTATACCAGAAAACGAATTAAAGATAACGCAGATGCCTGTTAACAATCATTAGTAAGAATAGGAAAAAAAATTGAAAATAAAGAAGATTGTAATATTTTTTTATGTACACCACATATAGCAGTATTCATTTTTATTAATTTCCGGCGATTTAAGCAAAGAAGAATTTTGCAAAGAATGCGTTGAAAAAACTGTTGCAGAATATGGCAAAATTGATATTCTTGTAAACAACGCAGCCGTTCAATTTGAAGAAAAAAGTTTGGAAGATATTAAAACCGAACATTTAATTTATACTTTTCAGGTGAATATTTTAGCAATGTTTTTTGTAACGCGAGCAGCGCTGCCGCACATGCAAAACAGAAGTTGCATTATAAACACAACTTCTGTTACAGCATACAAAGGAAGCCCGCAATTGCTCGATTATTCTTCAACAAAAGGTGCGATTGTTGCGTTTACAAGAAGCCTCGCAGCTAACCTTGCGCAAAAACAAATTCGTGTAAATGGTGTTGCGCCGGGACCGATTTGGACACCTTTAATTCCCGCATCTTTTGATGAGAAAAAAACAAGCGAACATGGAGCAAAATCACCTTTGGGAAGAGCCGGTGAACCTGTTGAAGTTGCACCGTCTTATTTATTTCTTGCATCTGATGAATTTTCTTCTTACATGACGGGACAAGTGTTACATCCTAACGGCGGCGAAATTGTAAACGGGTAGTTTAAAATTAATTTTAGACGAGTCTAAAAAATTAAAAAAATTATGTAGCAAACCGGATTGCTATTGAATGGATCTGCGTCACACACTTGTGCCGTAATAATGATTCTACTTAAATTAAAATTTAATTTTGTTTTTACCTTCTTTGGCTGAATTAAAAACAAAACGTACAAGTGAGTGACACAACGAAGTTGATTAAGAGATAAAGCCGGTTACAAAAAAAGTATAATTTATTTTAAAGCTGCAAGGTAAAAACAGAACCTTCATCAATAACAGATTGCGCCTGAATATTTCCTTTGTGCAGCATAACAATTTGTTTGCATAAGCTTAAACCAATTCCACTGCCATTTTTTTTGGTGCTGAAAAAAGGAATAAAAATTTTGTCGAGCACTTCTTCACTCATGCCGGTTCCGTTATCAATTATCTTAAGTAAAATTTTGTTGTTGGTTGTTGGTGTGCCCGATAAAATGATGCGCGGTGCTTTTTTATCTTTCACTGCTTCAATTGCATTTACCAGTAAATTTATAAGCACCTGCTCTATTAAATTGGTATCGGCATTTAACTGCAAATCGGGATCTTTTAAAATTATTTCTAGCTCAATATTTTTTTGATCAAGTGTTGGTTGCATTAAATGATGCAAATTTTCAAACAAATCTCTTACATAAATCTTTTTAAGATTTGGTGTTGAAATTTTATTAAGATTGCGATATGTTTCAGCAAATTTTAATAAACCTTCACTCCTTCTTTTTATAGTGTTGATGCCGACTTCAAGATCATCGGCAACGCCATTTGATTTATCAAATGTATTTGCAGATTGCTGCAACCTGTTTTTTAAAGTTTCTGCAAGAGATGAAATGGGCGCAACGGAATTCATAATTTCATGTGTCATCACACTTAATAATTTTTGCCAGGCTTTGCTTTCTGTTTCATCGAGCGCTTCGTTTACGTTTTGAAATGCAATTAACTTATATTTATTTCCTTCGGTTTGAAAACCGGTTGCAGACAGTAAAATTTTTAATGTGCTTTTTTCGCGATGCAATGTGCTGATAATATTTTCGCCTGGTTTAAGATCAACAATATTTATGCACAATAAATGATCGCGCCTGTCCAAAGATTGAATGGTTTTTAAATATGGAATTTGCAATAATTTTTTTAGTGACTCATTCATCCAAACAACTTTGCCTGTTTCAATTTCATAAGATAAAATTCCGGTATCCACTAACTCAAGAATTTTTTGCAGATATTGATACTGCGTTTCTCTTTCTTTGCTGATAATTTTAAAGGTTGAATTTATTTCATTGAAACCTTTGCGCAACGGCTGTAACTCAAGCGGTGCTTGATTTACATTAAAGTATCTTGAAAAATCACGATAATGAACTGATTCAACAAACTGTTCGACTTCCTTTTGTGCTTTTTTGTGAAAATTAAAAAAATCAATTAATTGAATAATAATTATTGGGGCGACTAATATTTCATAAACATACCAGCCTTTTACTAATAAAAATGCCGACGTGCTAATTGTAATAAACATTAACACAACACGAAATAATATATTTAATTGATAACGTTTAAACATGAGCAATGTGTACGATTTACGATATACGAAGTACGATGTTTAATGCAAATATTTAGGCAACAAAGCATCAACCTTTTCCGCGATTGTTTTTTTATAATATTTTTATTTTTTGCCCTTCAACGTTAATTTTAATTCGTAATTTTTATTTCTTAATTTTCAATATCTAAATCTCATATTTACTCAATCTTCTATATAAAGCTGTTCTTGTTAAACCCAGTTCTTTTGCAGCTTTGGTAATGTTGCCTTTATGTTTTTCTATCACTTTTAAAATAGTATTTTTTTCTACAGTGGTTAATTTTGTTTCATTTATTTCATCGGTATGAATGACGCTTGATTCAATTGGAGAAAATATCAAATCTTTTGCCTGCAGTATTTCTGCATCACTCATAATAATTGCACGTTCGATTGTGTACTGCAGTTCGCGCACATTACCGGGATAAGAATATTGCTTTAATTTTTCAATTGCTGACTCATCAAATTCAACACCTGTTTTTAAATATTTATCCGAATACATTTTTGCAAAATGTTTTGCAAGTAAAATAATATCTTCTTTTCTTTTGCGTAACGGCGGAACAGTTATTTCAACTGTGTTGATGCGATAAATTAAATCTTTTCTAAAACGATTTTCATTAGCTAATTCTGTAAGCGGAAGATTTGTTGCGCAGATTAATCTTATATCAATCGGTGTAGATTGATTGGAACCGATTTTTGTTATCTGCCTGTTTTGCAAAACAGAAAGTAATTTGGCTTGTTGTTGCAAAGAAATATTCCCTATTTCATCTAAAAATAATGTGCCATTATTTGCAGATTCAAATCTTCCGGTTCTGTCTTCTCTGGCATCAGTAAACGCACCTTTTTTATGACCGAATAATTCGCTTTCAAATAAACTTTCTGTTAATGCGCCAACATCAACTTTTATATAAGGTTGATTTGCGCGCAATGATTTTTCATAAATCGCTTTTGCAATCAAATCTTTACCCGTTCCATTTTCACCTAATATTAAAATGTTAGCGTCAGTTGGTGCAATTTTTTCAATCTTATAAAAAATATCCTGCATTATTTCGCTTTTGCCTATCATCTCAAAATCGTTGCCAGCGCGGGATTGCAGCTTTGTGCTTAATAAAGATTTTTGATTGCCGCTGCGCTTTAATGCTTCTTCAATTGCAATAATTAATCTTTCGTTATGCCATGGTTTTACAATAAAATCTGCTGCGCCTTCTTTTAAAGAACGAACTGCGAGATCAATATCTGCGTAAGCAGTTATCATTATAACGCAGATATCGGGCTTTAATTCTTTAATGCGTTTTAACCAATAAATTCCTTCATTGCCGGTATTGATAGAAGCATGAAAATTCATATCAAGCAAAACCAAGTTGAAAGAATATTTTGACAATAGCGAAGGAAGCATTTCAGGATTTTTTTCTGTGATCACTTCGCTAACTTCTGTTTTTAATAATAAACGAACAGCAGTTAAAACATCCGGATCATCATCCAAAACTAATATTACGGCTTTTTTTAAATTCATGGGTTTAAGCGGAATTAGAATGATTAAGATTACGAGATAAATTTTTTGATTCTTACTTTATAATAACATTCCATTTTTTTTAATATCCTTAAAGATGAAGCTTTATTAATTATTACGCTATTTTACCATCTTTGCAGTAATATAATATAAATCTTCAATTAAAATTGGATTAAACAAACTTTGCTGAGATGCAGTGATGGCGCTGCTTTTCCAATCTTCGGCAGGAAAAATTTTTATTTTAGAATTATCATTCCAAATGGCCAAAGGAAGATTGAAACCTTTTACGCAATTCGTCCAGCGATAAAATATTTTTTTCTTATCATCACTAAAATACATTTCTAATTGTGGTATTTGCGTTGTGCGCAAATATTGATCAAAAACTTTGCTGTAATCAAATCCGGCATGTTCACTAATATAATTTTCTATTTGTTTTGTGGTTACTGTTTGATGATAAAAAGTTTTAGTTAATCCGCGTAAAATTTGCCTGAATTTTTCATCATCATTTATGCTGTGTCTAATTAACTGCAATAAATTCCCACCTTTATAATATTCATCTCCGCTGCCTTCTTTATTTACATTGTAAGGGCCAATTATCGGTTCATCATTTCTTATATTTTTTCTTATACCAACGTTGTATTCATTAGCAGCTTTTTTGCCATAATAATATTCTGTAAATAATGTTTCACTGTAATTTGCAAATGCTTCGTGCACCCACATATCAGCTAAATCTTTTGTTGTAATATTATTGCCAAACCATTCATGCGCACTTTCGTGCACAACAATAAAATCCCATTTCATTCCCCAGCCGCTGCCTGATAAATCTTCGCCATGATAACCATTTAAATAATGATTTCCATACGCAATAGCGCTTTGATGTTCCATTCCCAAATGCGGCGCATCAACAATTTTATATCCATCTTCATAAAACGGATATGGGCCAAACCAATATTCAAAAGCTTTCAACATTCTGCGAACATCAGGCGCCAAATGCTGTTTTGCTTTTTGTAAATTATAATCGAGCACCCAATAATTTACTGCAAGATTTCCTTTTGCACCGTTATACGTTTCGCTGAAATTTACATACTTGCCAATGTAGGGAATGATGTTATAATTATTGATAGGATTTTTTACCTGCCATTGATAAGTTGTTGTGCCGTCATTATCATTTTTTTTGAATTGAAGTTTTCCATTTCCAACCGCAACCAAACTATCAGGAACAATTATTGTTAGTGAAGCGCCGTTATCCGGCTCATCGCTTTGATGATCTTTGCACGGATACCAAACACTTGCGCCCAAACCTTGACAGGCAACGCTTATCCACGGTCTGCCAAGGGAATCTTTTGTCCAGATCCAGCCGCCATCCCAGGGTGGTTTTATTGCTTCCCGCGGTTTGCCGTGATAATAAATATTTATTGAATTAATTGAAGAAAAATTTTGTTTTGGAATTGATACGTACCAGATATTGGTATCTGCCTTTATAAAATTCATCTTTTTATTTTCAGAAATAATGCTGTCAATAATCATTGGCTGCTGCAGATCAATTTGCATTGTATCTGTATAAATATTTTTTACAACTTTGAATTGAATAATATTTTTTGCAGTAATTGTTTTGGTTTCATAATCAGGTTTTACTGTGATATCATATCTTAAAACATCCCACCATGCGCGTTCAGGAGTTATACTTCCGCGTAAAGTATCAGCATGAGTAAATGTTTGTTTTTTTTGAAGTAGTTGCGCTTGCGATGTAAACTGCAGAAATAATAAAGCAACAAATAAAAATGTGTATTTATTCATGCATTAAAAGTATAATAAAGAATGTAAAAACATTCTCCATTCTCAATCATAAATTATTAATTATTTATCGAGCGCTTCTTCCTTCTTCAATCTGTCTTTAAAAACTTTTTCAAATTTTTCAAGCTTGGGGCGAATTACAAAACGGCAATACATTTGCCCGAGATTTGAATTATAATAATCCTGATGATAATTTTCGGCAGAATAAAAATTTACATAAGGCTCAATTGCAGTTACAACCGGTTTATCCCAGGCGCCGCTTTTATTTAGTTCTTCTTTATACTGTTCTGCTTTTTGTTTTTGTTCATCGGTGTGGTAAAAAATTACGCTGCGGTATTGTGTGCCTACATCATTTCCTTGTCTATTTAAAGTAGTTGGATCGTGTGTTTTCCAAAAAACTTCAAGTAATTCGTCATAAGAAATTTTTGATGGATCATAGATAATTTGGCAAGCTTCTGCATGACCCGTTTTACCGCTGCAAACCTGTTCGTAGCTTGGGTTTTCAACATGTCCGCCACTATAACCGCTAATTACTTTTACTACACCTTTTAATCTTTGAAAAATTGCTTCTGTACACCAAAAACAGCCGGTGCCAAAAGTTGCAGTATCATTGTTGGCAATATCTGATTTAGCCGAAGAAATTATTCTGTCATCTGTCATAGATTGCTGAGTTTTATGTTCGGCGCATGATGTGAGAGAAAAAATACTTATCGCAGCGCTGTAAATAAAGTAAATCGCATTATAGCTTTTCGCATGCATGTATGCAAGTAGCAAAAATTTGATTAAGTATACAAGTTAATTAACATTTTTTACAAATTTATTAAGGCTAAAAACATTTTAAAAATTAAATAATCGCTTTTTGTAAAACATCAATTATTCCAAATAAAAAATTGCTTTATGTAACTTATTTACTGCATTATCGTTAAACAATAATTAACTTTCATAAATACAGAAAATTAAAAAAGCCTTCTATTTTTACAACTCCAATTCTTTGCTATGAGGTTAGCTTTAATTTTAACCTTTATTGTTACACTGCTCGCAGCCTGCGGTAAAAATTACAGTACTGTGAAATCTTCAAATGAAAAAATTTATAAACCGGTTTGCGTTTCTTCTTCCTGTGAACACAATAAAAATTCCAACCAGCATGGTGATGATAAATCAAATACCCCTTCCCCAAGAGATGGCTGGGACAGACGAATGATAATGTTTCGGTAATAATTTATTTTACCATTCCAATAATCATCAACAAAGATTTTTGTTTGGTTAATTTACTACTCTATCAAATACTTAGTTTTGCAAATTGTTTGAAAAAAAAACAAGAAGCAAATATAAAAATGGAATTAAGCAAAAATTATCTCCCTTCAACCGTAGAAGATCAATGGTATAAATATTGGTTGGAAAAAAAATATTTCGAAAGTACGCCTGATAGTCGTGTTCCTTTTACAATTGTTATTCCGCCGCCAAATGTAACCGGTGTGTTACACATGGGGCATACTTTGAACGAAACCGTGCAGGATATTTTAATTCGTAAAGCACGCATGAGCGGCTACAACGCTTGCTGGGTGCCGGGCAGTGATCATGCTTCTATTGCCACAGAAGCCAAAGTTGTTGACATGCTGCGAGAAAAAAATATTGATAAAAATGATTTATCAAGAGAAGAATTTTTAAAATATGCTTTTGAATGGAAAGAGAAATATGGCAATATTATTTATAATCAAATTGCAAAGCTCGGATGCAGTGTAGATTGGAATCGTGTAACGTTTACGATGGATGAGCACTACAATAAAGCAGTAATAAAAGTTTTTGTTGATTTATATAATAAAGGATTTATTTATCGCGGCGCAAGAATGATTAATTGGGATCCTTCGGCAAAAACAGCTTTAAGCGATGAAGAGGTTGAACACAGAGAAGTACAGGGAAAATTATATTATATAAAATATTTTATTGTTGATGAAAGTCAAAAATCGGAAATCAGAAATCAGAAATCAGAAATCAGAAATCCAACATCCAACATCCAACATTCAACATCCAACTACATCACCATCGCAACGCAGCGTCCCGAAACAATTATGGGCGATACTGCTGTTTGTATAAATCCGAATGATGAAAGATATTTTCATCTCAAAAATAAAAAAGTAATTGTTCCTTTAGTAAACCGTGAAGTGCCGGTAATTTTTGATGATTATGTTGATAAAGATTTTGGAACAGGCATTTTAAAAATAACTCCCGCACATGATATTAATGATTACAACATTGGCTTAAAACATAATCTCGAAATTATAAATACTTTAAATGATGATGGCACTTTAAGCGAAGCCGCACAAATATTTGTGGGTGAAGATCGCTTTGAAGCAAGAAAAAAAATAGTGCAGCAATTAAAGGCAGAAAATTTATTGGTAAAAGAAGAAGAATATACTACGCGCATGGGATTTTCTCAGCGTACTAATGCTGTAATTGAACCGAAAATTTCAACCCAATGGTTTGTAAAAATGAAACCACTCGCAAAGCCTGCCTTAAAAGCAGTAATGGATGGCGATATTCAAATTTATCCTTCAGAAAAATATTTGGCAACTTATAAATACTGGCTCGAGAATGTAAAAGATTGGTGTATTAGTCGCCAGCTTTGGTGGGGCCAACAAATTCCTGCATGGTACGATGAAGAAGGAAATGTTTTTGTAGCTGAAACGAAACAAGAAGCGTTTGAAAAATTGTCGATTGAAAATAGTCAATTAAAAATTGAAAATATCGTACAGGATGAAGACGTTCTCGATACATGGTTTTCTTCGTGGCTTTGGCCCATAGAAGTTTTTAACGGAATAACGCAACCAAATAATAAAGACATCAATTATTATTATCCAACTTCTGTGTTGGTAACGGCACCTGAAATTATTTTTTTCTGGGTAGCGAGAATGATTATGGCGGGTTTCAAATTCAAGCAGGAAAAGCCTTTCAGTGATATTTATTTTACAGGAATTGTTCGTGATAAGTTGGGAAGAAAAATGAGCAAAAGCTTAGGTAACTCACCCGACCTTTTAAATTTAATTGATAAATACGGCGCAGATGCGGTTCGTTTTGGTATATTAATTTCATCTCCTGCAGGCAATGATATTTTATTTGATGAAGCAAGCCTCGAGCAGGGAAGAAATTTCAATAACAAATTATGGAATGCTTTGAAGCTGGTGAAGATGTGGGAAGAAAAAATATCGGAAAAAAAAGAACCAAATAACAAGAACCAAATAATAAATAATTACCAACATTCAACCATCAACTTTCCATCAGCCTGGTTTGAAAACAGATTAAATGAAGTAAAAATTGAAGTTGAAAATTTAATGAAGCAATTTCATTTAAGCGAAGCGCTGAAAACGATTTATTCATTGATTTGGGATGATTTCTGCAGTTGGTATTTGGAATGGATAAAGCCTGATTTTGAAAAATCAATTGATGAAGAAACTTACAATAAAACCATATATTTTTTTGATGAACTTTTACAATTATTACATCCTTTTATGCCATTTATTACGGAAGAAATTTATCATTTATTAAAAGAAAGAAATGATGATTTGTGTGTAAAACAATTTAAGTCATTAAAAAAATTTGATAAAGAAATTTTACAACAGGGAAAATTATTGAAAGAAATAATTACTGCAATTCGGGATGCAAGAAATAAAAATCAGATAAAGCCAAAAGAGAAAATTAAATTATATATTCAAACTTTATCAACAGAAAATTATAAGCAAATAGAAAATATTTTAAGTAAACAATTGAATACTGATGAAATTATTTATACTTCGGAAAATATTGAAAACACAATTGTGATTACTGTTGAAAAAGATAAATTTTTTATTAAAGCCGAACAGCAGATTGATAAAATTGCTTTGAAAGAAGATTTAGAAAAAGATCTCAATTATCAAACAAAATTTCTGGAAAGCGTTCAAAGAAAACTTAGCAATGAGCGTTTTATTCAAAATGCAAAACAGGAAATTATTGCGCTTGAAAAAAAGAAAAAAGCGGATGCAGAAACAAGAATAAAAACGCTGAAAGAAAGTCTTAATAATTTATAAATGAAATCAACTCAAAAAATCTTCAAAAGCGTTTCATTAATTATCATAAGCTTTTCATTTCAATTTTCTTTTGCGCAAAATTGGGATATTAATATTGTAAAAAATATTAATCCGCAAAATCCTAATTCAGTTTTTTGGAGAACCACAACAAATTCATCTTATCCGTTAAGTATCGGCATTCCCGTTGCAATATGGGTTGCAGGAGAAGTTTCAAAAAATAAAAACCTTGAACATAAAGCTTACCAAATTGCAGGCAGTGTAGTAATTGCAGCAGTTGCAACAGAAGGATTAAAAATTATTATCAATCGCGAACGGCCTTACGAAAAATATAATTTTATTTATCCTTATGATGCTACAGACAAAGGTCAATCATTTCCATCGGCGCATACTTCTCTCGCCTTTGCAACTGCAACAAGTTTATCATTGCAATATAAAAAATGGTATATAATTGTACCTGCTTACGCGTGGGCAGCGAGTGTTGGTTACTCGCGTTTATATTTAGGTGAGCATTATACAACCGATGTTATCGGAGGCGCTGTAATTGGTGCTGGCAGTGCGTTTGCGAGCAATTGGTTAAGCAAGAAAATTTTCAGAAAGTAAACTCTCCATAAATTATTTCAGAAAAAACTTTTTAATTGTAAAACCATTTTCGTATTTTGTGTGCTCCCCTAATTAATTGCACTAAAACCAAAACGAAATAAATTCAATCATAAATCCACAAAAATACCAAATGAAAAAATTAATCTTTTTCTGCTGTGCGTTTTTTGCTATGGTTTTCTTTAATGAAACGGCACATGCACAACTTTTAAAAAAACTAAAAGACAAAGTAAATCTAAGCTGATACAATAAAACAAATAAATTTTTACGCGCCGGGTTACAAATAATTTTGTATCCGGCATTTGTTTTTCATAGCATCATCGTTGCGTCGCACTCTTGTACTACAGCAAAAAATGCAGCCGGTGCCTGCACACTCGCAGAGTGTCTGACTCCAATTTCTTAAAAGCTGTCTGCAACTTGTAGATCATCTGTCATCAATTTTCATCCGCTCCCCATTATTAAATTAACCAAGTAATTTTATCTGCTAATTTCATTGCGCAAAAAAACCCATGAATAATAAAAACATCATTATCAAAAAAGCAACGGTTAAAAACATTTCAATTATTCAACAAATTGTTTATAAAACATGGCCTGTTGCATACGAAAAAATTTTATCTGATGCGCAGCTCAAATATATGCTGCAACTGATTTACAGCACCGATGCATTACAAAAACAACTTAACGAAGGTCAGCAATTTTATATTGCAGAATTGGAAAATCAATCAATTGGTTTTGCAGCTTTTGGTTTCTATGATGAACCTTCAATTTATAAATTACATAAGTTATATGTGTTGCCCGAAACACAAGGAACAGGCATTGGAAAAATGTTGCTTGAATTTATAATTAATGAAGTAAAAAAATTAAATGCAACAAGTCTTATCCTGAATGTGAACAGAAATAATAAAGCAAAAATTTTTTATGAAAAGAATGGCTTCAAAATAATCAAAGAAGAAGATATTGATATTGGCAACGGCTATTTTATGAATGATTATGTAATGGAAATAAAATTATGATTAAAGGTTACAAAAAATATTATGCACATAATTATCCAATCATTCCAGTCTTTCCACCATTTTTCATTTCAGGTAGCCACTCTTTCCACCATTTTTTTTATTACATTACTAATACATCCGGCTGAGATTAAGTGTTACATAAAGGTGCAATCATTGTATCATTTCCGAACACTACAAATAAACTTTGTCAGCATTAAAATTTTGATTTTCAACGGTTGATAATATTGGCTTTTTTTATGTGAGGTTATTAGTTGAGGGAAATAAAAACAAACAACAAAAAATGTTATTTAATAACAATAACAGAAAAGCTTGCAAAAAGATCATTTGGAAATAAGGATACAAAGGAAAAATAATTAAGATAGACAGCAAAGATGCAAACAGAAGAAGAAAATATGCAAATAAGAATTTAGTAAGCTGCTGAAGGCGCACTGCTGACGGCTCAAAATAATAGTCATGTTTAAAAATTACTTTAAAATAGCTTTCAGAAATCTTTGGCGAAATAAAAAATTTTCTGGTATAAATATTTTTGGTTTGGCTATCGGCTTGGCAACTTGTTTGCTCATCACTTTATTTATAAAAGATGAATTGAGTTATGACAGGTATAACAAAAACGCAGATCAAATGGTGCGTGTTGTTTTCAAAGGCGTAGTTGACGGGCAGCAAATGAAAGAAGCCAATGTAATGCCGCCTGTTGCACAAACGCTAAAGGCAAATCCTGAAGTGCTTGACGCTACAAGAATACAGGTTGGAGGTTCACCTATTATTACTTATAGAGATAAAAGTTTTAAAGAGGATGCTTTCGCTTATGTTGACTCAAACTTTTTTCAGGTATTCACTTTGCCATTAATTAAAGGTGATGCAAAAACTGCTTTAATGCAGCCGAATACAATCGTCATCACACAAGAAATAGCAAATAAATATTTTGGTACAGAAGATCCTATCGGCAAGGTGCTGAATTTTAAAACAGGAAACACTTCTTTTAAAGTTACAGGTGTAATAAATAAAGTACCGGTTAATTCGCATTTTCATTTTGATTTTTTTGCTTCGATGGCAAGCGTTCCTGATGCAAAATCTACTTCTTTCATGACTTCCGGATACTATACTTATTTGGTGCTGCCAAAGAACTATGATTATAAAAAATTGCAAGCCAAATTGCCGGCAATGTTTGATAAATATGTAGGTCCGCAAATGCAACAGGGAATGGGAATGAGCCTCGCTGAGTTTCGCAAAAAAGGCAATGATATTGGTTTGTTTCTTCAACCACTTACAGATATTCATCTTCATTCAGATTTTACTAATGATCTTTCGCCCGAAGGTGATATCAAATATGTTTATATTTTCGGTGCGATCGCGATTTTTATGCTCATAATTGCCTGTATAAATTTCATGAATCTTTCTACAGCAGGTGCTTCGAAAAGAGCAAGAGAAGTAGGCATTCGTAAAGTGTTGGGTTCAGTACGATCTGAGTTAATGCTGCAATTTTTATTAGAATCTATCTTGCTAACAATTGTTGCTTTGTTGCTCGCAGTCATCTTGGTTAATCTTGCTTTACCATTTTTTAATAGTCTCTCGGGAAAAAATTTATCTTTTCAACTATCTGATCCATCACTATTGCTTTTTCTTTTACTGTTTGTTTTATTTATAGGTTTTTTAGCGGGAATTTATCCTGCATTTTTTCTTTCTTCTTTCAAACCTGCATCAGTGTTAAAAGGCAAGTTTAGCTCCGGCAAAAAAAATATTGAACTGCGCAAACTGTTGGTGATTTTTCAATTTTTTATTTCTATAACACTTATAGTTTGCACTTCGGTAGTTTACAAACAGCTTGATTATATTCAAAACATAAAATTAGGATATGATAAAAACCAAGTATTAATATTACCCGAAACCTGGTTGTTAAACAAAAATCAAGAAGTATTTCGCCAGCAATTATTACAAGATCCGCGAATAGAAAAAGTAAGTGTTTCCGGTTATATTCCCGCAGGTGAAAGTGATGGCAATAATTTCTTTGTTTATCCTGATAATAATAGTTCGCAACTTGTAAAAACACTCAGATATGATGTTGACTATAATTATATTCCTGCGTTAGGTATGCAGATAGCAGCCGGACGAAATTTTTCTAAGGATTTTGGTACAGATTCTTCAAGCGTAATATTAAACGAAACCGCAGCAAAAGCATTTGGCTGGGGAAACAATGCACTCGGTCATACCATTGCGCGCAGGGAAAATGATGGAAAAATAAATACTTATCGTGTAATTGGAATTGTAAAAGATTTTCATTTTAAATCGTTGCACGAACTTATTTCTCCGCTCGTAATGGTACTTGGCAATGGCGGCAGAATGATATTGAAAATAAACACAACAAATATCACCGGCTTATTAACCGATATAAAAAATAAATGGGAGGCATTAACACCGGGGGCGCCACTTACTTATTCTTTTCTCGATGACGACGTTAGACACACATACGAATCAGAACAAAGAATAGGAATAATACTCGGCATTTTTGCCGCACTTGCCATTTTTATTGGTTGTCTTGGTTTATTTGGTTTGGTTACTTACGCCGCTGAACAACGCACAAAAGAAATAGGCATTCGAAAAGTGCTTGGCGCATCGGTAAGCAATATTGTAACTATGATTTCAAAAGACTTTTTAAAACTTGTATGCATTGCCCTACTCATTGCAACGCCTATTGCTTGGTATGTAATGAATAATTGGTTACAGAATTTTGCTTACAGAATAAATATTAGCTGGTGGATATTTTTTATTGCAGGTTTAATTGCAGTTCTAATTGCATTGATAACAATAAGTTTTCAGGCAATAAAAGCAGCGATTGCGAATCCGGTGAAGAGCTTGAGAATGGAATGAATTAAATGATGAGTTATGAGTGATGAGTGATGAATAATTTGACTCAAAACAGATAATACCAGCGGTTTAACATGAGATGGCAAAACAACCACTTGCACAAATACTTACTTTGTTCTAATAAAATTTATCTTTGCATTCAAAATAAAAAATATGACAACCGCAATAAAAGAAAAAATTGACTTGAGTTTACCTTATAAAGTAAAAGATATTTCTCTCGCCGAATGGGGCCGAAAAGAAATCCGTTTAGCAGAAGCAGAGATGCCCGGTTTAATGGCGCTTCGGGAAGAATACGGCGCATCAAAACCACTTAAAGGCGCGCGCATCGCAGGCTGTTTGCACATGACCATTCAAACCGCCGTTTTAATTGAAACACTTATTGCGCTTGGCGCAGAAGTGCGCTGGAGTTCTTGCAATATTTTTTCCACACAAGATCATGCTGCGGCTGCAATTGCTGCAAAAAATATTGGTGTATTTGCATGGAAAGGTCAAACGCTGGAAGAAGCCGATTGGTGCATCGAGCAAACTTTATTTTTCGGCAGCACCGATCGTCCGTTGAATATGATATTAGATGACGGCGGCGATTTAACCAACATGGTTTTTGATAAATATCCTGAATTAATTCAGTACATAAAAGGCGTTAGCGAAGAAACAACAACCGGCGTTCACCGCTTGTACGAAAGAATGGAAAAAGGCACGCTGCCTGTTCCTGCAATTAATGTGAATGATTCTGTAACAAAGTCAAAGTTTGATAATAAATATGGTTGCAAAGAAAGTTTGGTTGATGCAATTCGTCGCGCAACAGATTTAATGCTTGCAGGCAAAGTTGCTGTTGTTGGTGGTTATGGTGATGTAGGTAAAGGTTCTGCTGCATCTTTAAAAGGCGCTGGTTGCAGAGTGATTGTTACGGAAATTGATCCTATCTGCGCATTGCAGGCTGCAATGGATGGCTTTGAAGTGAAAAAAATGGTTGATGCAGTAAAAGAAGCAGACATCATTGTTACTGCAAGCGGCTGCCGTGATCTCATCACCGAAAAACATTTTCGTGCAATGAAAGATAAAGCCATCGTTTGCAACATCGGGCATTTTGATATTGAAATTGATATGGCATGGCTGAATAAAAATTACGGCAAAACAAGAGATACCATTAAGCCGCAGGTTGATTTATACAACATTGACGGAAAAGATATTATTGTTTTGGCTGAAGGAAGATTAGTGAATTTAGGTTGCGCAACCGGTCATCCGAGTTTTGTAATGAGTAATTCGTTTACTAATCAAACCCTTGCTCAGATTGAGTTGTGGACAAACTATGATAAATATGAAAATAAAGTTTATGTTCTTCCAAAACATTTGGATGAAAAAGTTGCTCGCCTTCATCTTGCAAAAATTAATGTTGAATTGGATGAATTAACAAATGCACAAAGCGAATATTTAAGCATATCAAAAAATGGTCCGTTCAAAGCGGAACATTATCGGTATTAAAAACTAATAGTTAACAGTAAAAGTTTAAACCCGTTTCAAATAAAGCGGGTTTTTCTTTTAAACATTAATTTTAGTTTTCACTGCATTTGCGTTTCTTTTCCTGCAATTATCTTATACTTTTTTTCAGGCAGTAATAGCAGGTTTTAGCATTTCTAATTTGTTGTGGCAACGTATCTTTATTTATTCAACTAAATTGTGTTTAAAGAAATTATTAAAATAACATTTCGTGTTTTATTTATTTTGCTGGCAATTTTATTGCCGGCATTAATAATTTGGCAAACAGGAATAATTCCGGAAAAAATTTTTTACATCAAAGCAAGCATTTTTCTTTTTTTACTTTCTGTTTTATTTATTATTTTATTACTGTTACAAAAAGAAAATTTTCAAAAAAAATTCCTTAAAACAGAAGGTCGTATTTTTCTTATTTTAATTGCAATTATTTTGTTTGCATGGCTTTTATTGCAAACAGAAACAGTGCAAAATTTTATTGTTGGCAAAGTTACTGCGCGTTTATCAAAAGATCTTAATACAGAAGTTCGCATAAAAAATGTAAGCTTTTCTTTTTTTGATAAAATGAATTTGGAAGGAACTTTAATTCGCGACAAACAAAAAGATACTTTATTGTATGCCGGCGCTTTGCGAATGCGCGTAACCGATTGGTTTTTTTTGAAAGATAAAATTGATCTCACTTACATTGGTTTGGAAGATGCAATTATAAAACAGCAGCGAAAAGATTCTGTTTGGAACTATCAATTTTTGGTTGATTATTTTTCTTCAAAACCATCCTCAAAAACGTCTAAAGATAGCGCTGGCAAAGGAATTCAGCTTAATGTAAAAAAACTCGATTTTAAAAATGTAACATTTTTAAACAATGATCTTTGGACCGGTCAGCGCATGATTATAAAAACAGGAAGTTTATTGTTAGATGCTGATAATGTTGACTTCGATAAAAATATTTATAAGATAAATGAAATTGAATTAGACAACCCTTTTTTTTCTATTCAGAATTTTGACGGATTAAATCCTGATACAACTTCTTCCATAAAAAAATCTTTTGATACAGGTTTATATTTTAATGCTGCAGGATTAACTGTGCTCGTTGATTCAATAAAAATTACAAACGGAAGTTTTGCACAGGAATTGCTTGACAGCAGCAAACTTGAACCAAATGTTTTTAACAGCACACATCTTTTATTCAGCAAAATAAATTGCAGTATTCAAAAACTAAATTTTATTAAAGACACAATTAAAGCAAACATTTTTTTATCGGCAAAAGAAAGAAGCGGTTTTGAAGTTAAAAAACTGAAAGCAAATTTTAAACTCACGCCGCAAATTATGGAGTTTGCAAAACTCGACATCCAAACAAACAAAAGCAGATTAGGCGATTATTATGCAATGAAATTTTCTGACTTTAATAATGACATGAATTATTATGTTGAAAAAGTAATGATGGATGCGCGTTTTAAAAACTCAACTGTAAGCAGCGACGATATTGCATATTTTGCGCCGCAACTGCAAAGCTGGAAAAAACAAATAGATATTAGCGGAAATTTTTTTGGAACAGTAAATAATTTTAAAGCAAACAATTTATTTCTGCGTTCAGGAAACAATTCTTATGCAAGCGGAAATTTAGCCATGAAAGGTTTGCCTGATATTGATAAAACAATTATCAATTTTAGTAATGGAAATTTGCAAACAACTTTTAATGATGTCGCTTCAGTTTTTCCTTCTATAAAAAATATCAGCAGCCCAAATCTTGCGGCGCTGGGTACTATTCGCTTTGCAGGAACATTTTCAGGAACAATAAATAATTTTTCTTCCAACGGAAATATCAGCACTGCAATTGGCGGAATTTATGCAAATGTGAACATGAAATTTCCAACAAAAGCAGAACCAATTTATAACGGAACAGTTGTTACAAAACAATTTAATCTTGGTAAATTCATCAATACTTCTTCCATTGGTTTGGTAAGTTTTAAAGGAAAAATTGCAGGAAGCAGCTTTTATATGAACAAGCTGAAAACCACGCTGGACGGCAGTTTTGATCAATTTCAATTTAATAATTATTCTTATTCTAATCTTACATTTAACGGCACAATTCAGAATAAATATTTCACCGGCGATTTTAAAGCAAGCGATTCTAACTTCGATTTTACAAGTAATATTGAAATAGATTTAAAACCTGAACAACCAAAATTTAATGTGTTGGGAGATTTGGCAAAAGCAAATTTTCAGGCGCTTAAATTAACCAATGAAAAATTTGAGTTAACAGGTTTATTCGACCTGAATTTTGAAGGAAAAAACATTGATGAATTTGTGGGTTCTGTAAAAATTTTAAATGCTTCTTTATTGCACGACAGCACGCGTTTAGAGTTTGATTCTTTAACCGTAAATTCTTCGTTCGATTCGGCAAGAGAAAAAATTTTACGCATTCAAAGCAACGAGTTTGATGTTTCGGTCAGCGGTCAATATAATATTCTTGATTTATCCAACAGCTTCCAGGCATTTTTAAGTCATTATTATCCGTCTTATATTAATCAACCGAAAACAACGCCGAAAGATCAGCGGTTTGTTGTTGCAATTCAAACAAGAGATTTTGAAAAATATGCGCAAATTATTAACGCAAAATTATCCGGATTAAACTATGCATCTATTACGGGCGGAATTAATACAAAAGATTCCGGTTCTTTTTATCTGCAAACAAATATTCCTTATGTAAAATTTGACAGGTATAAATTAGAAAATGCAATTATTAATGGCAAAGGCGATTTTAATAGTTTGAATCTTACAGGTAATATCGAAAAAATTTATCTTGGCGACAGTACTTATTTTCCAAACACAAAATTAAATATTCAATCGCAGAACGATCATTCGGTTTTGCATCTTTCAACCAGCGCAAATAATACTTTGAACGATGCTGAATTAAATGCAGATATTTTTACTTTGCCCGATGGTGTGCGCATAAATTTTGAACCATCTTCTTTTGTAATCAACGATAAAAAATGGGACTTAGAAAAACAAGGTGAAATTGTAATAAGAAAACATTTTGCATCAGCACAAAATGTAAAATTCACACAAGGTTTTCAGGAAGTAACAGTTGAAACAGTAAATCAAAAAGACAGTAACACAAGCAATCTTGCGGTAAGATTGAAGAATGTAAATATGGGTGATTTTACGCCGATGATTACCAAACAACCAACTTTAGAAGGACTTATAAATGGCAATATTTTTTTGCGTGATTTTTATGGCGCATTTAAAATGGAAGCAGATTTAAAAGCAGAACAATTTAGATTAAACGATGATTCGGTGGGCATTGTAACCATAAAAGGTTTGTACGATTATGCAACAGGAAAAATAAATTACGAAGCATTATCTAACAATAAAACATATAATTTTTCTGCCAAAGGAAATTATAATTTAAATGATTCCACAGGTTCGCCGCTTTCAGTTTCATTCAATTTGAACGGAACAAAAATTGGAATTGTAAATCAATTTTTAAACGGAATTTTTTCTGATATAGATGGATTTGCTTATGGAACTCTTACCATAAAAGGCAATCCGAATTCGCCTGATTTATTAGGAAATGTAACGCTGAAAAACGGAGGTCTTACAGTAGATTATACAAAAGTTCATTACACAATTGATTCTGCAGTTTTCAATTTTCAGGACGGCGTTTTGAATTTTGGAGAGTTTCAAATTAAAGATCCATTAAACAATACAGCAACCGTACGAGGCAAATTATATGAACAACATTTGCAAAACATGAGTTTCGATTTTGAAATGTTTACTGATAAACTTTTATTATTAAATACAACTGCAAAAGATAATCAAAGTTTTTATGGAAAAGCAATTGGCAAAGCAACTTTAAATTTACAAGGTCCGCAGGAAAATATGAAGATGACCATCACTGGCGAAGTAAATGATACAACACATATTTTTATTCCAACCTCAAACAGCAGAGCAAGCACCAGCGCGGATTACATTGTGTTTAAACAATACGGCACGGAAATGAAAGCGCCGGTTAATAACACTGATACAAAACTCAATATTGATCTCGATTTAACTGCCAATAATCAGGCACAAATTGATGTTATATTAGATGAACTAACCGGCGATGTAATTAAAGCAACAGGCAATGGTCGTTTACAAATAAAAATTCCTGCAAACGGAAATATGACGATGAACGGAAGATATAATATTGAACGCGGACGTTACGATTTTAATTTTCAATCTTTCATAAAAAAACCTTTCGATTTAATGCCTGATGCAGAAAGTTATATTGAATGGAATGGCGATCCGTACAAAGCAAATATTCATGTTGATGCGCAGTACACTGCATCGAGAGTAAGTTTGAATGATCTTATAAGTAACCAGGGAACGAACCTTAGCGGAACAATAAAAGGTTACAGAGGAGATGTGTATGTTATTGCAGAATTAAGAGGCAAGCTCGATAAACCCGATATTCATTTTAGATTAGATTTTCCGGCAAACAGCAGTGTAAAAAATGATCATGATTTTGTTTTGTTTTTAAACCGTTTGCAAAGCGATGACAACGAAATGCTGAAACAGGTAACTTACTTAATTGTATTCGATGCATTTGCTCCTTACGGGCAAGCCGCTACTAATACCACCGCAACTTCTCTTGGCTTAAATACTATCTCTCAAAAAATAACTGCTGAGTTAAATAAATTACTTTCAAACGTGTTGTATAAACTTACCGGTGATAAAAGTTTACAGTTTGATATTGGCACTTCCACTTACAGCAGCTCTACTTTATTGTACAACGGCGTTGGTACAAATTCATCAAATAAATTAGACAGGCAATCAGTAAATTTAAAGATCAATCAAAGCTTATTGAATGGAAAAATTATTGTAACATTTGGTGGTGATCTGGATTTTAATCTCAGCAGCGCCGCTGCGCAAACCGGAACTTTTCAATGGCTCCCTGATATTTCGATACAAATAGTTTTATCAAAAGACAGAAAACTGCGCGCAGTAATTTTCAATAAAAGCAGCCTCGATGTAAATACAAGCAGTTCCGGCGCTGCAATTGGCCGCAGAACAAGGCAGGGCGTAAGCATTTCATACACCAAAGATTTTGAAAAGTTATTTGAAAATAAAGCAAAACCATCTCCACAAATTTCTTCCACTTCCGATTCTTCAAAACTTTCAGGCAATTAATTTATAGAAATTTTGTTGCAATTAATTCAGTTATTTTAAGGAATGATTTTTGAAGCAATTAATAACACTCCTTATTTCAATTCCATAAAAATAATTGCCATGAAAAAAATTTTTACGTCAATTAACTTATGTTTTTTTATGCTATGCTGGTGCAATATTCAGGCACAAATACCTGTACTTCAGCTTGTACAATTTTCTACCGGTTACACATCGCCGGTTGACATTGAAAATTGCGGTGATAGCCGTTTATTTATCGTAGAGCAAGCAGGCAAAATTTTTATTACCGATTCTACCGGTGCTAAAATTATCAGGCCATTTCTTGATATTAGCAACAGAGTTTATTCAAATGGAAATGAGCAGGGTTTGCTTGGTTTAGCTTTCGATCCAAACTATTCAACCAACGGATATTTTTATATAAATTATATCAATAAAAATCAAAATACAACCATTGCTCGTTTTAAAGTAAGCACCGATCCAAACGTTGCAGACCGTGGCAGCGAAACAATTTTATTTCATGTTACACAACCGTTTGCAAATCACAACGGCGGTTGTTTAAAATTTGGACCTGACGGATATTTATATATCGGCTTGGGCGATGGCGGCAGCGGCGGCGACCCAAATAACAATGCGCAAAACCCAATGAGCCGACTTGGTAAAATGCTTCGCATTGATGTGCATCATGGAAATCCTTATGCAATTCCACCAACAAATCCTTTTGTAGATTCTGTGGGTTATAAAAAAGAAATTTGGGCCTTAGGTATGCGTAATCCCTGGCGTTTTAGTTTCGATTCGCAAACCGGCGATCTTTGGATTGGTGATGTTGGGCAAGATGCATGGGAAGAAATAGATTATCAAAAAGCAAATGATGCAGGCGGCGAAAACTACGGCTGGCGCTGTTATGAAGGCAATCATCCTTATAATTTGGATAGTTGTAAAAGCAAATTAAACTATACATTTCCTATTTATAATTATCAGCATAAAAATGGTGATTGCGCTGTTATGGGCGGATTTGTTTATCGCGGAAAATTGTATCCCAACATGGTTGGCAAATATTTTTATTGCGATTATTGCAGCGGCAGATTTAAAATGATTTATAACGATGGAACAAATTGGGTAAATAAAGTTTTATTGAACACGGATGATTATTCTTTTGTTTCTTTCGGAGTTGATCATAATAATGAATTATATGTTGTAAATAAATCAACAGGAATAATTTATGTTCTTACAGATATTTCAAAATCGCTTCCTGAAAAATATGCAATTAATTCGCAGCCTTCTTCAATCAATATTTATCCAAATCCTTCCAATGGAAAATTTGTGGTTGAATTTATAAGCGATAAAAATCAGCCTTGCACAATGAAAATTTACAATGCATTTGGCAAAGGAATTTATAACAGCGATAAATCGCTTGTAAAAGGAATTAATACTTGGAACATTAATTTGCCGCAATTAACTAAAGGAAATTATTATGTGAAATTGAATGATAATTCGGCGCTGCAATTAAGCAAACCAATAATAATTGAATAATTTTTAACTATTTTGAAAACTGGTGTCAGACACTCTTCGAGTGTGCAGACACCAATTATTTTTCACTTAAAATTTCGTGCCCTAATTTATCTCTTTTTGTTTGAAGATATTTTTCGTTGTGCGGATTGGGAGTAATTTCAATAGGCACAATTTCTACTATTTCCAAGCCATAACCTTTAAGCCCGGCGCGCTTTTTTGGATTGTTACTCATCAGTCTTAATTTAGTAATTCCTAAGTAACGAAGTATTTGCGCACCAACACCGTAATCTCTGTCGTCCATCCCAAAGCCCAGATGCAGATTGGCTTCTACGGTATCCATTCCGCCTTCCTGTAATTTATATGCCTTTAATTTATTTACAAGACCAATGCCTCTTCCTTCCTGGTTCATATAAATAATTGCACCTTTTCCTTCGGCTTCTACCATTTGCATTGCTTTATGAAGTTGCTCGCCGCAATCGCAGCGAAAACTACCTAAAATATCTCCCGTAAAACAACTGGAGTGTACGCGTGTTAATACAGGTTCATCTTTTTTCCATTCGCCTTTAACAAGTGCAAGATGTTGGTTATTTGTATTTTTTTCTTTGAAAGAAATTAATTTAAAATTGCCATATTTTGTAGGCATATCAACGCGAACAATTTCTTCAATTAATGAATCGGTTTTTAAACGATATTCAATAAGATCTTTGATTGAAATTATTTTTACATCAAATTTTTTTGCTATTTCTTTTAGTTGAGAAAGTCGCGCCATTGTTCCGTCTTCATTCATTATTTCTACTAAAACGCCGGCTGGTTCAAAGCCTGCTAATCTTGCCAGATCAACAGTTGCTTCAGTATGTCCAGTTCTGCGTAAAACACCGGATTCTTTTGCGCGCAGCGGAAAAATATGTCCTGGTCTTCCAAGGTCTTCGGGCTTTGTATTCGGATTAATTGCAGCTAAAATAGTTTTAGCCCGGTCGTGTGCGCTGATGCCGGTTGTGCAGCCATGACCAAGCAGATCAACACTTACAGTAAAAGGCGTTCCGTGTAACGCAGTGTTATTATTTACCATCAAATCCAACTTTAATTCATCGGCACGTTTTTCGGTAATTGGCATACAAATTAAACCTCTGCCTTCCTTGCTCATAAAGTTGATGATGTCAGGCGTTATATTTCTTGCCGCAGTAATAAAATCGCCTTCATTTTCGCGGTCTTCATCATCAACAACAATCACTAATTTTCCGTGCTTAATATCTTCTATTGCACTTTCAATTGTATCTAACATAGTTTTTATTTAATTGTAAAATTACATCATACTATTGGTTTTAAATACGTGTTATTGCCAGGAAAGAAGTTGAACAATTCATAAATTTTTAAAATGAAAATCTATGTTTTTTAGATAATATTTTCTTAACCGCACAATTGAAGTTTCTTGTGATTATTTATTTTTCTTTGCAGTAAGAAAAAAATCTACCGCATGAGCCGCCCAAAAATCTTACTGTTTATTGTAATTTTTTTTCTTCCATTTATTGTATCAGCTCAAATAACAACAAGCAACATTTCGGGTATTATAAAATCGCAAAGCGGAGAAGTTTTAAACGACGCAATAGTAAAAGTTACGCATGTGCCAACAGGCTCAATTTATAATGTTATTACCACGAAAAACGGCAGATATTTTATTAGTAATCTGCAACCCGGCGGTCCTTATACAATTGAAGTTTCGTATGTTGGTTTTGGAAAACAAACCATGGAAAATATTTATTTAAATTTAGGAGAAACCAGTACGATAAATTTTGATTTAATAAATAGTTCGCAGGAATTAAACGCAGTAATAATTGCTGCCAACAGGCGCTTGCAACCAATTGCCAGAGGCGGAATTGAAACCGTTATTAGCCCGGACAGAATGCAAAATTCGCCTTCTGTAGGAAGAAATTTAGCCGATTATTTTCGTCTTATTCCACAAGCCAGAACTACTTTCGGCGGCGGCATTTCTATCGCAGGGCAAAACAATCGTTACAACCAATTGATGATTGATGGCGCAGTAAACAATGATGTTTTTGGTTTGAGCGATCAGGGCACAAATGGCGGGCAAACGGGTGCGCCGCCTATTAGTATTGACGCAATTGAAAGTATGCAAATTGGCATTTCGCCTTACGATGTGTCGCTTGGAAATTTTACCGGCGGCTCAATAAATGCCATAACAAAAAGCGGTACAAATAATTTGCATGGTTCCGTTTATTTTGTTTATCGCGATCAAAATATTTCAGGTAAAACACCAACTGGTTTAAAAGATTCAGCAATAAAACTTCCTGATTTCACAAATAAAACTTATGGTTTTACTTTAGGTGGACCAATCCTAAAAAATGAATTATTCTATTTTATCAGCGGCGAAATTTTAAGAAACGAAACGCCACAACCCTTTGCTATCAATAGTTTCAAAGCGCCCGGCGTTCAGGATTCAATCAATTTAATTTTACAAAAATTAAATTCTTATGATTACAATCCCGGCGATTATTTAAATATTCCCGACATCTTAAAAAGCGATAAAGCTACCGCAAAAATTACATGGAATATCAATGCAAAAAACCGGTTGAATATTTCTTATCGTTACACAAAATCGCAGAGAGATATTACTTCTGTCAGCACTTCTTCGCGCATTAATTTTTTTAATAATGGTTATATAATTCCGAGCACAACAAATTCTGCATCGCTTGAATTTATTTCAAATCCTTCTATCAAAACTTCCAATCGTTTATTGCTTACTTATACAAAAGTTTTTGATGATAGAAATCCACTCGGACAAGATTTTCCGCGCGTTACATTAAACTCAATTAATGGAACAAGTTATGTGTTCGGTTCAGAAAATTTTTCAGTAGCAAATCAGTTAAAACAAAATAATATTGCTTTATACGATGAGTTCCGGTGGAACATCGGTTCGCATCAACTGAAAGCCGGTGTGGATAATGAATTCAGCAGATCATACAATCTTTTTATTCGCGATGGATTTGGAAATTATTCTTACAATTATGTGAATGATTTTTTGAATGATTATAATCCTTCGTCTTATTCGCGTTCATTTTCTTTGGTTGATAAAATAGTTGGCGATGGAAGCAAAGCTGCACCTACATTTAATACTTTACGGTTAGGAATTTTTTTGGGTGATGAATGGAATGTAAATGAAAATTTTAAATTGAATTTTGGTTTTAGAATTGATAATTTCGATTTTTTAACCAGGCCAAATACCGATACATTTTTTAACAACAAAGCTGCCACAGCAATTTCGCAATATTGGGATTTGCAGGGTGCGCGTTCAGGAGAAAAACCAAAAGCAAATATTAGCTTTTCGCCACGCGCCGGATTTACATATTTTATTCCTGATGAAAATTTAAAGCTTCGCGGCGGGCTTGGTTTGTTTACAGGACGAGTGCCTTTAGTTTGGCCCGGCGGCGTTTATAATAATTCCGGAACCACTATTGGCGGCGTGTTTGCAAACTATCCAAACATAACATTCAGACCAGATCCGTACAATCAATATTCTCCTGCAGATCTTGGGCAAACAGTAAAAATTCCTTCCGGTGAAATTGATCTTATTGCGCCCAATTTCAAACTTCCTAAAATATTAAAAACATCTTTAGGAATGGATAAAAATTTTGGCAAAGGATATAATTTATCTGTTGATTTATTGTATCAAAAAAATATTAATGAAGTAATTTATTATAATTATTTAGGAGCGCCTGCGGGCAAAAATTCTTTCGGTGAAGATGTATATCTGTTTAATAACAACGGCACACTTAGTTACAACAAAATTGATATGGATGTAACAACGCCCGGTTTTCAAAATCCTTATTCAACAGGTATTTTTTTAATTACAAATGCAAAAGAAAACAAAGGTTTTTCTTATAATGCATCCGTAAGTTTAGATAAATATTTCAGCAAAGGATTTTCTGCAAATGTTAGTTATTCCTACGGAGATTCCTATGTTTTGTTTGATGGCACTAGCTCGCAAAATAGTTCCCAGTGGCGCTTTACAGAATCTTCCAATGGAAGAAATGATCTCAGCAGAAGCCGTTCGGATTTTGCTCAACTGCATCACATTAATGCATTCGTTTCAAAAAAATTTCAGTGGGCGCATAATGCGCTGGCAACAACAATAAGTTTATTTTACAATGGCCAGTCGGGCACGCCTTATTCTTATGTTTATTCTCGCAGTTTAATTTACGATTACAATGGAAGCAGCAACGAAACCACCGATCTTATTTATGTTCCAAAAGATTTAGCCGACTGGCAGCGCTTTGCCATTTCTTATATTGATGCAAACGGCACAACTATTTCTACAGAGCAGCAATGGAATGCATTAAATGCGTACATTGAAAATGATAAATATTTAAATGGAAGACGCGGGCAATTTGCCGAAAGAAACGGCGCTGTATTGCCTTTCAGCAACCAAATTGACTTGCAAATAAAACAAGATTTTATTGTAAAAACAAAGCAAACAAAAAACAATTTTACCATTCAATTTGATATGTTCAACTTCAGTAATTTTTTAAATCGCAATTGGGGGCGAGTGTATGTAACGCCGGCAATAAATGCGTATGCTTTAATAAATATGGAAGGCTACACAATTGCTTCTGATGGCACTTATCAGCCTAAATTTACGTATCGAAATCTTACCAATTCTACTGCCGCAACGGTGCTCGATGTTAGAAATAATGCCTATAATTCATCGCGCTGGCGCGGGCAATTAACGCTGCGATATTCGTTTTATTAAACGCATTTTATTAATAATATTTTTGATACCAGCTATAGTTTTTCATTGCATCTTCGTTGCGTCGCAAGCACTTCATCGCTTTGTTATGATGGCATCTTTAAAAAAAACCTGCGGATAATTGATGCAATAAAAAAATCTGTGGATAATTGATACAATAAACATCCATCAACATTCAGGGCAAAAAAATTATTTTGAAATATTTTAATTTCAAGTTTCTTCGTTTTTAAATAATGTTTTTAATTAAAATATTTAAGTTTTAGTTTTCATCATTTTTAAAATATGAATGTTACTTTATATTTGAATTTTTGATAAATGCAGAATAAAGAACAGAACGTAAAAGTGTGCGACGCAACGAAGCACAATAGTAGCAATGCAGTCGGGCTCAAAATAAAAAAACATTAGTTAATTAGCGAATGGCAAAAAACACAAACAATATTGATCTCACAAATGAAACCGGTGTGCAGGGGCAATACAAAACCTGGTTTTTGGATTATGCCTCATATGTGATTTTGGAGCGTGCTGTGCCTGCAATTGAAGATGGGCTGAAACCCGTGCAGCGCCGCATTTTGCATGCGATGAAGGAAATGGATGACGGTCGTTTTAATAAGGTTGCGAACATTATTGGGCAGAGCATGCAATATCATCCGCACGGCGATGCTTCGATTGGTGAAGCGCTGGTGAACATGGGTCAAAAAGATTTGCTGATTGAAACGCAGGGCAACTGGGGTGATGCACGCACCGGCGATGATGCCGCTGCTCCGCGATATATTGAAGCGCGATTGCCGAAGTTCGCGCTGGAAGTGGCTTTCAACGCAAAAACAACGGAATGGCAACTGAGCTATGACGGCAGAAAAAATGAGCCGGTTACGTTGCCGATGAAATTTCCTTTGCTGCTTGCGCAAGGCGCAGATGGAATTGCAGTGGGACTTTCAACAAAAATTCTTCCGCATAATTTTATTGAGCTCTGCGATGCTGCAATAAAATATTTGCGCGGAAAGAAGTTTGAATTATTGCCCGATTTTCAAACCGGCGGAATGGTTGATGTAACGAATTACAATGAAGGAAAACGCGGCGGAAAAATAAGAGTTCGCACAATCATTGAAGAGCAGGATAAAAAAACTTTACTTATTAAAAGCGTTCCTTACGGCATTACTACTGCAACGCTGATGGATTCTATTGTTAAAGCAAATGACCAGGGAAAAATTAAAATAAAAAAAGTTACAGATACCACTGCAAAAAATGTGGAGATAATTGTTGAATTAGCGCCGGGAATTTCTCCTGATATTACGATTGATGCATTGTATGCTTTTACCGATTGCGAAGTAAGCATTTCGCCGAATGCATGTGTGGTTGCAGAGCAGAAGCCGCAGTTTTTAGGTGTTCAGGAATTGCTAAAAAATTCTGTTGACCGCACAAAAGATTTGCTGAAACGTGAACTTGAAATTAAGCTTGGGGAATTAGAAGATAAATGGCATTATACTTCACTCGAAAAAATATTTTTTGAAGAAAAGATTTATAAAGAGCTGGAGAAAAAACATGCAACCTGGGATAAAGTGATTGATGCAATTGATAAGGCATTTATTCCTTTCTTAAAAAAATTAAAACGCGCAATCATTCGTGAAGATATTTTAAGACTTACAGAAAAACCTGTCCGCAGAATTTACAGGTTGGATATTGACGAACTAAATAATCAGATAAAAAATATTGACAAAGAAATTCAGCAGGTGCAGTATGATCTGGAACATCTTACTGATTTTGCTGTCGCTCATTTTGAAAATCTGGTGAGAAAATATGGCAAAGGCAGAGAGCGAAAAACTGAGATAAAATTATTTGATACCATCCAGGCAAAACAGGTTGCTATTGCTAATACAAAATTATATATCAATCGTGCAGAAGGCTTTGTGGGTAAGGATTTGAAGAAAGATGAATTTTTATGCGAGTGCTCAGAATTTGATGATATGATTGCTTTTACAAAGCGAGGAATTATGAAAGTGGTAAAGGTTGCTGATAAAACTTTTATCGGAAAAGATATTTTGCATGCAGCCGTTTTTCAAAAGAATGATGAGCGCACAACTTACAACATGATTTACACTGATGGCGAATCAAAAAAAAGTTTTGCAAAAAGGTTTAATGTTATCGGCGTTACACGTGATAAAGAATATGACCTTACAAAAGGAACGGACGGAAGCAAAGTGCAATATTTAAGTGTTAATCCAAATGGTGAAGCGGAAGTTGTACGGATTATTTTAAGTCCGGCTTGTTCTGCACGTAATAAGGAATTTGATTTTTATTTTGAAGAATTGGATATTAAAGGACGTGGCAGCATGGGAAATATTGTTACGAAATATTCAATCAGCAAAGTGAAGTTTAAAGAAAAGGGTAACGCAACTTTGGAGGGAAGAAAACTTTGGTTTGATAATATTTACGGAAGATTGAACGCAGATGAGAAAGGAATTTATCTCGGCAACTTCGAAGCAGATGATAAAATTTTAATTATTTATAAAGATGGCAATTATGAACTCACCGACCTTGAATTAACGCAGCGCTTTGAGCCTGAAAAAATATTGCTGATGGAGAAATTTTCTCCCGAAAAAATCATTACTACTGTTTATGCTGACACTGATAAAAAACAATATTTTGTAAAGCGTTTTAAGATTGAAACCACCAGTCTGCACAATAAATTTTTGTTTATCAAAGAAGGTGAAAATATTGTTTTGGAAACTGTAACAACAATAAATGATCCTGTTTTACATTTTGAAAAAGGACGCGGTTCGCAGATAAGAGCAATAAAATATAAGATTGGAAAAAACGTAGAAGTTACCGGCTGGAAATCAGTTGGGACAAGGTTTGAAGATTACAGCAAATCTGTGAAGATGGATTGGGTGGATGGAAATGAAAACGGGCAGGGAAGTTTGTTTGAGTGAAAAAGGTAATGCTATAAAATTTTATCTCTTTTTTGCAAGTTATGCCTTGCACAAAGAAGTTGAATGTTTTCAGCTTTTAATGAAGTGCCGCCTTTTGAATAAGGCAGTATATGGTCGAAGTGTAAATTATCTGTGCTACCACAAGTAATACAACGACCTTTATCTCTTTTCCAAACCTCTAATTTTACATCTGTAGGAATGATTCTGTTATGGTCTAAATCTTTTATTTCAGTTATTCGATGCTTTTTTTCGTCAATCGTTTTATCTGTAACATTTAATTTAAATTTGAATACATTTCTCCTCTTTGATTTTTCAATCCATGCATCAACCAATTCGAATACTCCATTAAATGCCCAAATTCCATCCTTAATTTTTTCATACACTTTAATTAATTCGGATTCTTGTAAACCTTGTTTAGAACGAAGTGCGGCTTCAAAAAATTTACCATTTTCAGTTAATTTACCTGTTGGTGTAAATTGTGGTTGATCAATTTGTTTTGGATTTTTAGTAAGATTTTTTGGAACATCGTGACCTTCATAAATTAAAATTTTTCCGTTGTCTTCAATTCGATCAGAGTAAGGTGCGCCTTTTCTAAGTGACATTAAAATAACTGATGAACCTGATTTTAATTTATAATTCATACCTCGTTGTAAGCTTACTCCTTCTTCTAAACACATTTGAGCATGAGAAATAATATCGCCGGGTTGAATGCTCATTTTTTAAATTCTTTTGAGTTAAAGAATTCGGCAAATGAAACTTCAAGTGCAGTAATTATTTTTTCTAAGATTTCAATAGAAACATTGCGCCGACCGTTTTCAACATCGGTCATATAAGTTCTATCAACTTCGGATTTGTAAGCTAATGATTCTTGAGAGAGTTGCAGTTGCTTGCGCAATTGTTTTACGCGTTGTCCAACTTTCAGTTTTATATCCATGCCTGAAAGATGGCACAATGTGGCTTATAATGCAACGGACTTTAAGTGTCATAAAAAAATAGCTAATTCAAAAAAATTTGACAATTCACATCCACCTCACCTTAAACCCTGCTTCCCTAATTAAACTTTCAAACTCTTTATCTCCTGTAATTAAGGTTGCTTTTTTATTAATTGTTAGGGCTGCTGCAAATGCATCGGCATAACTAAATTTATATTTTGCTTTTAATTCGGCAGCTTCAAGGCAATTTGTAAAATTTGCATCAATAAAATGAATAGGGAATAATTGGAGTGCTTTAATAGCTTCACCTGCTGCCTTAAGGTTGCTTTTTCTTGACATCATGTAAAAAACTTCACCGGCATTTACAGAAGACATATATGCTTCTGATTGGTTATTTGCTACATCTACAAGCAGGTCTCTGACTACTTCATAATTTGGTTCTTTCCTGAAAAATGTAATTAAAGCATGCGTATCAAAAACAATACTTTTCACTTTGAACTGTTTGAGGTTTTATTAATCCTGTTTATTTTTTCCTCTTCAAGTTTAAGCTCTTGTTTTTTCATTTTTAAATATTCTTTGGTTGAAGGCATCGAATCTTTAAACTTACCTGCAAAGCTTTCAAAATAAGCTTCATTCATTGGTTTTATTATTACACCGTCAGGGGTTTCTTCGAAGATTACTTTTACACCCGATTTAATTCCATATTTATTACGTATTCTTTTTGGAATTAATAGCTGACCTTTAGTTGTTAATACTGATGTTTCCATAAAAATTAATGTAATACAAATATAATAAAGTATTGCAAATTTAAAAAGTAATACTTTTTTCATTTAAAAGAAATAAAAGTCGAAATTTATCATAAACCAACTACCCATATTCAGGAAGCTTAAATTAAAAAGCTAATTGCATTTACAAAGGTTTTAAATCAGCGTCTGCAGCATCAATTTGAGTGTTTATCTTGCATTCTTCTTTAAGCAGCAATCATGAAAAATACAAGCAACAAAAAAGAAACAATACCTTTTTCTTCTTATCAAAAAATGGTAATTGCATTGCTCGCGTTTACGCAATTCACTGTAATCCTCGACTTCATGGTTATTTCTCCGCTCGGCGATTTTGTAATGAAAGCGCTTACTCTTCAAACAAATCAATTCGGATTAATAGTTTCTGCTTATGCATTCAGCGCCGGCATTTCAGGATTGTTAACCGCAGGATTTGCTGACCGTTTCGACCGCAAGAAATTACTGCTGTTTTTTTACTGTGGATTTATTGCAGGCACTATATTTTGCGGCTTTGCGCATTCTTATTTCATGTTGCTTATTGCGCGAATTATTACCGGTTTATTTGGTGGCGTAATTGGCTCTATTTCTTTAGCAATTGTTAGCGATCTTTTTCCAATCGAACAACGCGGGCGCGTAATGGGTTTTATGCAAATGGGTTTTTCTGCCAGCCAGGTGCTCGGTATTCCAATCGGTCTTTACATTGCAACGCAGGTGGGGCTGGCAATCTCCGTTTTGGATGGTAGCAGCTATTGCAATAATTATTGCGGTTTTAATTTTAGCAAAACTTCAACCAGTAAATAAACATCTTGCTTTGCAGCACGACCGTTCTGCAATTGCGCATTTATTACATACAGTTGCAAAGCGCAATTATCGCATTGGTTTTACTGCAACAGCTTTGCTTTCTATCGGCGGATTTATGATGATGCCTTTTGGTAGCGCGTACGCCATAAATAATTTACTTGTTACGCCGCATCAGTTGCCGCTTTTGTTTATGGTTTCAGGAATTGGTTCGCTTATTATAATGCCATTGGTCGGAAAATTGAGTGATAAGTTTGATAAGTTTAAATTATTTGCTATTGCTTCTGTTTACATGATGATAATTGTTGTTATCTACACTAATTTAACGCCGCAACCTTTATGGGTGTTAATGATTTTTAATGTATTGATGATGGCCGGAATTTTCGGTCGCATGGTGCCTGCCTCTGCGCTCAACACTGCTGTTCCTGATGCGCAGGACCGTGGCGCTTATATGAGCGTTAGCGCATCGCTGAACCAAATTGCCGGAGGAACTGCAGCTGCTGTTGCAGGAATGATTATTATGCAAAAAACAAAATTCAGTCCACTGCAGCATTACAATGTCTTGGGATATTTAATTGTTGGCATCAGCAGCATTGCTATTTTTCTTATGTATCGTGTAAGCAAAATGATAAAAAGAAAATATGCAAAACCACCGGTGGTAGAAGAACCGGTGATAGCATAAATAGTGAACTATTACTAATATAAATCCTAAAATAAAAAAATGTTTTTGCACCGCGCAAATAAAACAACTTAAAATTTAAGGTTGCAATAATTCATTCGAAAGATCGAGTGCAATTGCTGAACGCGAGAACTTTTTTACTTCATTTATATCAGCATTATGTACAATAAAATTATTTTTTTTCCATTCAGTAAACAAGTCAATTAAATAATTTGCCAAGGCTTGTGTTTCGTGCCTTGCAAAGGTTTTGCCTGCATTGCATTGCGCAATTATTCCGGCAGTTTCACTATTTTTTTTTGTAATATTTATGATAGGTTTATTTGCAGCAAGATATTCATATATTTTTCCGGGAATTATCATAGATTCATTTTCTGTAACCGGATTAATAAGCAATAAAACTGTTGACTGCATCAAAAAAGAAATTGCTTTTTTGTGTTGTACATATCCGGTAAATTCTACGCAATCTTCGAGTTGATATTTCTTTATTAAATCTGATATTACGGGAGAAACCACACCTACAAATCGCACCAATAAATTAATCTTTATATTTTGTTTTGCTATAAATAAAGCATTAAAAAAAATTTCAGGATAATAATAATCCGCAATGCTGCCAATGTATGAAATAATAAATTTATTTTGATTATTTATTAAAGTTGTTTGCAGAATTTCATCATTGAAACCAATGCGGATAAGATGAATTTTACCCGGAGAAATATTTTTTGTTTTTGATAATAATTTCTCTTTATATTTTTCGCCCACGGTAAAAATTTTATCGCAGCTTTCAAGTATTTGAATCTCTTTTTTTTGATCCGATTTTTTTACAAAAGGCAAATGATAAAGCAGTTTGTAATAAATAACATCCGTCCATAAATCGTGAAAATCGCATATCCAATTAACACATAATTTTCTCTTTAAAAATTCACCAATAAAATGCGTGGAATGCGGCGGACCTGCTGTGATAATTATGTTTATATTATTTTCTTTAATTAATTCAGCAGCTTTTTTTGAAGCAAAATTTTTCCAGTATTTTCTTGGGTCAGGGATAAATAAATTTCCTCTTATAAAACGAAAAAATTTTTTTACAAAAGAAGGATTCGCTTCATTTGAAAATCCCGGCGCCGGAATACTTTTTTTACCGAATAACAATTTATAAAAATTAAATGGCTCGATCGTTTTGGTTTTATATACTTTAATTGACGGATTAATTTTATCAACAAAAGAAGTATCTGTCATTTGATAAGTTGCATATTTTTCATCAACCGTTACAACCCAAATTTGCCAACCTAATTTTACAAGTTCATCCGTTAATGAAAGCCAGCGCTGCACAGCAGGACCGCCGCTTGGCGGCCAATAATATGTAATTACTAAAAGTTTTTTTTCAATCATGCGAAATGTTGACGGGCTTCGGCAAATAATTAGATGTTATCTTTTATTTGGCATACCGAAGTATTAAATATATTTTTAAAACTTAAAAACCAAAAATTATGAGAAACTATTTTAATCCCGATCTCAAAAAAATTTTGTTAATTGCTTTATTTCCATGTATTTTTTTTAGTTGTAAAAAAGATATTACTACAAATAAAAATGATATAAAATTAGCTGCGATTGATGAAAGCAGTTTAAAAATGCCAGATGGTTTAACAAAAATTGTTTTACAGACTTGCGAAGATGATCAAATTTGGTATCTTCTGGGTAATGCAGGCAGTTATAATAACAATCTGGGCCAAAGAAATGAAGTGGCAATTTATAGCTGGTCAAATAATGGATATCCGGCAGCGGCAAGAGGATTATACAAATTTGACAGCTTAAGTAAAATTCCTTCAACAGCTCAAGTTATTTCTGCTCAACTTCGTTTGTATGGTGTTCCAAATTCTTCCTATACTCCGCAAGGAAATTCTACTTATCCCGGCTCGCCTTACAACGCTTATGGTGACAACACTTGCATTATACAAAGAATTGTTAAGGATAACTGGTACGAAAATACTGCAACATGGAATACTCAGCCACCAAGAACTAAATTAGATCAGGATACAATTCCTCCTTCTACTTCTCAATGGAATTATAATGTAGTTGTAGATGTAACAAAACTTGTAAGACGAATGGTTGCAGACTCATCAGCCAATTATGGTTTTAGAATTAAACTTTTAGATGAATCTATATATAAATCAATCGTTTTTGCCTCAGCTCAATATGCCGACTCGTCTAAAAGACCAAAATTGGTTGTAAATTATAAATAAAAATTTTTGAAAAGAAGAAGTGCTGTATATGCAGCCTTTTTTTTATTTTAGTGATTCAAATAAATCTTGATAAGAATGTTTGAATTTATTCAATCCAAAATTTTCAAAAGCAACCAGTAAATTTTTTTCGCTCATTTGTTTTAGTAATTCGCGGTGGTTATACAGAAATTCAATTTTCTCGCTCATAAAATTTACGATTTCATCTTCCTTTGTTTGTGGATTAATTTTATAACCATTTTCGTCATTAATTACATAATTAGAAACAAAACCAACATTAGTTGTAATTATTGCTAAACCATAAGCCATAGCTTCCATTGTAACAAGTGGCCCGCTCTCTGTTGAAGAAGTTACCATTAAAATATGTGAAGACTGATAAATATTTTCAAGTTGTGATTTATCTGAAACATTGCCAAGAAAATTGCAATATTTTTGTAAGTTTAACGGCATACTGTTTTTTACTTCTCCTGCCAAAATAAATTTTACAGGTAGTGCTATATCGCAAATTTTTTTTGCAACCTCACCAATTAAATGAACTCTTTTTTCTTCCGTTCCTCTGCCCACATATAAAACGATTAAATCTATATTTTCAAAATTTTTATGTGTAAATTTTTTCGGTAAGTCAACCTTGGTTTCAACAAAAGAAAATTTATCTGCGATATTTTCAGGCAGCTGATATTTTTTATAAAATATTTGATGTTTATTAATTATTTCCTCACTTACAGTTAACGATAATGTATAATAATTTAAAAACGGAATACGTATTAAAGAAAAACTATTTAAAGCATGAATTAATTCAATTTGTTTAATTTCTTTTTTTATCCAGGGAGAAATTTTGTATGCAAAATTGCATTGCCCGTTAAAAACAATTGGTTTATTTTTTTGATGATTGATATAAGTTGAAATTATTCCGCGATAAATTAAATTGAAAAAAAACAACCATTTATTGTCTGTAAATTTTGAAATATCTTTTATTGTACAGTTTAATTGAACAAAATTTTGATAGAAAGTTTTGTCAGCAGATTTTCTTGTAAAAAAAATAATGCTGTTTTTATTACTTACAGCTTCTGCAATTTGCAAATGAACTTTTTCTGCACCACCGGTATGATAAAACGGAAAAAAGAAAAATGTTTCGTGCTCTTTGTGTAAAGGTCTTGCGAGCGCAATAAATCTTCCCATTAAAATAAATGGATAAATAAAAACATTTTCTATTTTTCTTTTTATAATTATTAAAGAATATAAGTTCATCATGGAAAATTACTAATGCAATAGAGATAAAAATGGAAATACAGCCATCGGAATATTTGTAAATAACGAAATTCACATAATGGCGAAGCAATATTGCTTCGCCATTATTTTTTATTGTTGATAAATGCTTTTTTAAGCGGTTTAAAAAAACCCATAAGTCTGTTAATTATTCCACCAATTAAAACTTGAAAAACAAAAGAATTAATTTTTCCTTCCTTTAATTGATTAAAGAAAAAGTTTATTTGCACTATTCCAATTCTTGTTAATACATTATATTTTCTTGTTCTTGTAAATGAATTATTCAGAATTCTGTATTGAAATAAAATATCATCTCTTTTATCGATAAAATATCCGGCAGCAGTTAATCTCAACCATAGATCATAATCTTCCGATAATTTTTGTCTTGTATCAAACCTGAATTTTTTAAAAACTGCAGCTCTAATCATCAAAGTTGGATGCGCAATACAATTATTTTTTGTAAGAAATTTTTTTATTGATTTTATTGTAATATTATTTTTATCTTCTTTCCAATAGCCAATAAAATTGTTTTCTTCGTCAATAAGTGTAATAGTTAGAGCAACTGCAGTAATATGTGAATTTTCTTTGAGATAATTCAATTGCTTTTCAAATCTTTCCTTCGCGCAAATATCATCTCCATCCATTCTTGCAATATATTCTGCGCGCGCTTCATCAATTCCTCTGTTTAGTGTATAAATTAAACCTTTGTTTCCGTCATTTTTTAAATATCGAATTCTTTTGTCGTTGTAAGATAAAATTATTTTTTCTGTATCGTCGGTTGAACCATCGTTGATAATAATCAATTCAAAATCGGTAAAAGTTTGCTGCAGTACACTATCAATTGCCTGCGTTAAATATTTACCACAATTATATGCAGGAAGAACAACGCTGATGGTAGGTGTTTGCATCGCACTCAATTAAACACTATTTAATTTTCTGCGCTTTCTTACTTCAAGCGCAATAGCTGCAATAATTAAAAGCAATAAAATTATAGAACAGATTGAAGTTAGCTGCCAGCCGATTTTATGACTTGCAGGTTCAAACTTAAATACGATTGTGTGCTCGCCGGCGGGCACCATCATGCCGCGCAAAACATAATCTACTTTTGCATACGAAACTTTTTTTCCATCAACATAAACATTCCATCCTTTATCATAATAAATTTCACTAAACACAGCCGGTTGTTCTCTTGAAGATTTACTGTGATACGTAACTACATCGTTTTCATTTTTTATTAAATTAATTGTTGCAGTTGTATCAACCGTAAAATTTGATTTGATAATATTGCTGAAAGATTGCTGCACAATTGCCGTATCTTTTGGATTAAAATAAGTGAGTGCATCCATTTCGGCTTTTGAGCCATTTACAAAACGAACGCCTTTTACAAACCACACATCGCCGAGCGCGCCTGGGTTTTGTTGTGCCTGCGGATGCTGCGGATCCTGACCGCCGATAATATATTTTGTATTGAGCATATTGAGCACTGGCAAACAATTTGGAAAATGATACAATTGTTTTTCAATCAAATCCTGGTAAATACTGAGTTTGGCAGGATGATAACCACCAATTGATTTATGAAAATAAGAAGTCATTGCACCCTGATTAAATGCGCCCTGAATGCCGCCATGCGTTAAATCGAGCACACGATAAAAACTCGTGTCTTTCATAATTTGAAGGTCAGCAGCAGTTGGTTGAAAATTTGTATCATAATCATCTTTATCTACATAATTATCGCTGCTTAAATAATGAGCATCTATTACCATCACATCAATAAAAGCAAATACTGCAATGATAATTGTTGCTGTAATTGGTTTCAATTTATTTTTCAGATACGCCCAAATTGCGGCTGCAGCAATCGCAATAAAAATGAGTGAGCGAAAAATATCATCAATAAATAAACTTTTTCTGTCTTCAATTAATGCATTAAAAAAAGTTCGAACGGCGCTCTGCATTTCATTTGGAAGCGAACTTAATTGATGCAAAACATTTTGGTCACCTGTGCTTTGATAATCGAAACTTAAATACATGACCAATAAAAGAACAAAAATTCCACCGGTAATTAATAAAGCTTTTTTAAACTGTTTCCATAAAAGCGCTTTATCATTTACTTCAAATAAAATTTTATTCAAACTCAAAATCGCCATAATGCCAAGCAAAATAGTAGGCACAAGAATGATAAAACTTGGCGCTCTGAATTTATTATAACCGGGAAGATTGTTTAACAGCCATCCATTAAAACCGGGGGCATATCCGCCCCAACTCATGATAATTGTGATGATGCAGGCGGCAAGAATCCACCATTTATTTTTATTATCTAAAATAACAAAACCAAGAATTGCAAGAAAACAAATAATTGCGCCAATGTATGGTGGACCGGATGTGTCGCCAATTCCGCCCCAATAATAACTAAGTAAACCTAAGTTCTGCATTTGTTGCCCTAATTGTTGTGGTATATTTTGTAAGGCTTCAACCATTTTAGATTTTTCTTCCGGAATTTCTGTTGGCGAGCTGCTGCCTCCAAACATGCGCGGCACAAGCATTACAAAAGGTTCGCTTTTATACATGCTGTAACTGAACGCATAATCCTGCGTTAAGCCGGTTTTTGTGGCGTGTTCATCACCCAAATCACTTCCGCCGCGAATGCTTTCCTGCGCATATTCATAATTTGTAAATAGCACAACAGCATTCGATAAAATTCCAATTGCAGCTGCAACGATTACAAGTGCAGCCGCAATAAATAAATGCTTCCATTGTTTTTGCATGAGCCATTTTACCACATAACCAATTGTCATAAACACAGCGATAATCACCGCGTAATACATAGTTTGATAATGATTTTGCGAAATCAGTGCGCTCGTAAATAAAGCGGTTAACGCAGTGCCGCTCCAGTATTTTCCGTCATAAATTAAAAATAGCGATACAATGAAACCAGGCAATAATGCAATAGAAAACATTTGTGTATCGTGCCCCGCAACAATTATTACAGGGTTAAATGTGGCGTAAGCATAACACAAAGCGCCCATGATGCCAACCCATGAATTAACGCGCAAAACCTGCGAAAGAAAATAAAAACAAATGCATGCGAGAAAGAAAAAACAAATCGGCTTTGGCATCCAAAGCGTAACAATATTTATAAAATAAAAGGGAAGAAGATTATTGGTATCGCCTTTAATTAAATAACCCGGCATTCCGCTAAACATTCCGTTGCTCCATAAAGGAATTTTGCCTGTTTTATCCTGCACATTTTGCTGGTCTTTACTCATGGCAAGCCACTGCACAATATCTTGCTGCTGCAGCACTTTACCCTGCAAAGCGGGCTTACAATAAATTAAAGTAATTACTAAAAAAATCGCTACTGCAATAGCATGTGGCGTAATATTTTTCCACGAAAAATTTTTCATGCTGTTTATTTATAACTTGGCAAACCTAAGTCAACAGCTTAAATTCACAAAGCTTAATTAAAAACCGGTTAATTGTTTTTTTGTTTTTAACTTAAAATTACTTCACATATATTTAATTTATTATGGCGCCAAACAAATGGTTTTCATTTCTCGCAAAGCTTACATTTATCAGCAATGTTTTATTTATTTTTTGTTTTGCATTTAGATATGTGTCTATTGTGCTGCCTGAGTTTTTAATTAGTTTTATGATTGTAATCGGCTGGGCGCCCTTCTCTCCTATTTTAAATTTTATAACAGGTTTTATTTTGCTGATATTATTGATAAAAGGAATTAGAAGACCTGCGCCTTTATGGATAATTACTTTTAATTTATTTTGGATGTTTTTTCAAACCGTTTACTTTTTATTTTAATGAAATGATTGAAAATATTTTAAAAGATAAACCAACGAAATTATTTCTTGGTTTTACTGCTTTTTTTGTTGCTAATGCTTTGATTGCAGAATGCATCGGCGGCAAAATTTTTTCGCTCGAAAAAATATTTGGATGGCAGCCGGTAAATTTTAGTTTGTTCGGGCAAAGCGGATTAGCATTTAATCTTACTTGCGGCGTTTTACTTTGGCCTTTAGAATTTGTGATGACGGATATTGTGAATGAATTTTTTGGTCCGAAAGCTGTGCGCAGGATCAGTTATACTGCGGTTATCCTAATATCGTATGCTTTTTTAATGTTTTATCTAAGCATTCATATTCCGCCCGCAGATTTTTGGATCAGTACAAAAAAAGACAGCAACATTCCAAACATGCAAGATGCTTTTAATGGAATTTTTGGACAAGGAATGTGGATTATTTTGGGAAGTTTGGTTGCGTTTTTAGTTAGCCAAATTGTTGATGTAACCATTTTTCACCGCATAAAAAAAATTACAGGCGAAAAAAAAGTTTGGCTTCGTTCAACAGGTTCTACTTTAATTTCCCAATTAATAGATAGTTATATTGTGTTAATAATCGCTTTCAAATTCGGCAATAACTGGAGCTGGCCTTTGGTGTTTGCCGTTGGCACAATGAATTATTTTTATAAATCAATCATGGCAATTATTCTTACGCCCGTAATTTATTTTGTTGAACACAGAATTGAAAAATATGTTGGTCATGAAACGGCAATGAAAATGAAAAAAGCCGCGATGGGTCAAACAAAAGATGCGTTCGTAAATATTCCTGCGGCGGGATAATTTAGGGATGTTATGCTTTTCGCGATATACTTTCAAATGAAAATTTAATCTAACGGCGTTTTAATCTAAAAAAAATTCAATTCATTTTTCTATTTTCTCAAACTCATACTTGCCTTTAATATATTGATTGAAATATGTTCCTTTCGAAAAAGATTCTTTCATTGCCCGATAAACTTTTTCCGGCACATTTTTATAATCGTAAATCATTCCGGTTACAAAAATTATTCTTAATGTGTTTGTGTTTGCATTATAATAAAATTTTGAAACAACAGACGATGGCATTTTTATCAGTTTTAAATTCACTTAAAAAATAATGCCATTTATTTACCAATTAAACAATGTTTTTTTGAAAATGGAAACTATTATTGCTTCAACATTCTTACCACAACTTTATCTATAGGAAGTGAAACAGTATCTTCATCAAAATCATTCCATTCAACCCAGCGTAAGACTTCGCATTGAGAGTTTCTATCAGCAATTTGATGCGGTAAAAAATCGAAAGTTTTTATTTTTGTTTGTAAAGAATTTGTTTCGTTGCTGTGCACAAAATAATAGATAGAAATTATTTGATGATTGGGATTGAATGCAGAAAGCTGAAAAAAATCAGTTGTATAAATATGGTCTCCCACGGTTACATTCAAACCTGTTTCTTCTTTAAATTCTCTTTTTAAACAATCTCTGGTGCCTTCGCCAAACTCTAAACCGCCGCCGGGAAATTTTGAAAAATAATCGCCGCGAATAAATTCATCGCTTATTAGCACACGTTTTTTTTTATTAAATAAAATTCCGTAGACACGAATATTGAACATTTTAATTTTAATTTTTGAATTTAATTTGATGAACAGAGAACAAAAAGTATAAGAGTGCGACGCAACGTAAGCCAAATTAAAATGCTAAAGCATGGTTCAAAAAAACTATATGTTTATTTCGCCTTTAAATACAAACTCAGCGGGACCGCACAGCCAGATATTTTCAAAATTTTCGCTGCCGGTTTTACAAAATTCTACCGCCAAATTACCGCCGGGCGTTTCTATTTCTACCCGGTTAAACCCATTATCATTGTGCGCAAACACAAGTGCAGCCGCAGTTACACCGGTTCCGCAACTTAGCGTTTCATCTTCAACACCTCTTTCATAGGTGCGAACAAATATGTTATTTTCCATTGCTTCAACATAGTTTACATTAATGCCTTCTTTTGCAAACTGATTGCTGTAACGAATTAATTTGCCTTCTTTTACTACATCCATATTTCTTACGTTCGAAAATGGTTTTACATAATGCGGCGAACCGGTGTTAAGAATTGCATCTTCAGAATTTATTGTTAGTTTATTTACATTTTGCATTTTTAAATGCACCCATCCGTTCAATTCAATAGTTGCTTCGTGGTTGCCATCAATTGCCCAAAAATAATATTTGCTTTTATGTATGCCCATTGCATGTGCAAACTTTATCATGCATCTTCCGCCATTGCCGCACATGCTGCTTTCGTTACCATCGGCATTATAATATTTCATTTCAAAATCGTAGCCTTGCTTTGTGTTTAGTAACATTAAACCATCAGCGCCAACGCCAAATTTTCTGTTGCATAATTTTTTAATTTGGGCTGCAGATAATTCAATTTTATTTTCTCTGTTATCAATAATAATAAAATCATTTCCCGTGCCCTGATATTTATAAAATTGAAATTGCATTAGAATAAAAAAATTAAAAATAAAAAACTAAAAAAATTTATAGATACGTACCTGAAATAATCTTTCTTCGGTCGAAATTCCATACGTTATTTCGCCTGATATTTTATTAAACGGCGCGAGAAAAATTCCTGCTCCATAACCTGTATGCAGTGTTGAAGAAATTTCAGAAGGCATCCACACTCTGCCATCATCAAAAAAAACTAAAGCGCCTGCTTTACCGTTTAAAATATGCGTTCTTAAATTGCCAATATATCTTAATTCATTGCTGTTATAAAATGTAGTTTTTCCCCAAAACCTGTCTCTTCTAAATCCGCGTAACGTTGGGCCGCCACCAATTGAAGCATATTGATAAAATAAAGGATTACCCGTAACCGTTGCAGCGCCAGCCTCAATTGCAAAAGAAAATTTGCTGACAAACGGAATAAAAAATTGTACATTCCCTGCATATTTTGTAACTGATTGTTTGCTTTGATTTAAGTTTTGCGTGTAAATAATATTTGCTGAAAAAGCAATGCCTTTTGTTGGCGCAATTGAATCGTTCAGTTGCAAAAAATTATAAGATAATTGTGCGCCTGCAAAACGATTAGAAGTAAAAACCTGCGTATTTATTGGTGCAATATTTTTTGCAATAAATCTATCTGTATCATTTATGATTCTTACGGATTGAAAAAATGCGCCGATGTTTACAATACTTTTTCCAAACCTGCGATTGAGCGATGGATTAAACAACCATTCTTCGGTGCGCATTGTGTAATAATTAATATTTTTTACGGGGAATTGTGATTCGTTGCCTAATCCAAAAAAATAAGTCCATCGCACAGCATCATAATTTGCATTTAAGGTGAAATCCCATTTTCCAATTAACTTAGGAAAAATTGCATTGTAGTTTGCACTAAAAGCTTTTTGTGAAATTGAATAATGCACATCAAAAAATTGTTTGGATGCAAACGGATATTTTCTCCATTCCTGATGAGTGAGTACAAATCCTAAACCAATATATACACGATCTTCATTACTATAAAAAATAGATGGAACAAATCCGTTTTTATCGTATGAAAAAGCCGCATATTTATAACTGTTTATAGTAGTATCTTTTGACAAATGCGGCTTTGCAGAACTTGACTGAATATAATTATCATAATTATCGTAAACATGTATTTTATTGCCCGCTGATTTTGACTGATCAATAATTGAATCTTTATCAATGCCGCCAATGATGCGGATTTTTATTGCATTATTTGCAGTTCCGTTAATTTTATAAATATCGTTTCCTTCCAAACCATACAGTCTTATTTCTTTTGTTTCATTTGTTTTAAAAGTTCTTGCATAAAAAGGCGAATCAATTATCGTATCTTTTTTTGTTTTGAAAAGATTGATTTGCGTTTCATTTTCATTTACACGATTAATTTCAAAACGCTCGCTTTGTTTTGTGCCCACCACTTCCACTTCTTTTGCAAGAAACAAATAATATTCAGTTGCATATTTCACCAAATCATTTCTTCTTGCCTTCAGTTTCGCAATAATTTCTTTGCCTGAAATTGCAAATATTTGCGGTGGCAATTGTTGTAAAGATGTTTCTATCACATTATCTGTAAGTGCCTGCTGTAGCTGCTTTGCGGCATTTTGCCAATCATCAAGAGTTGTTTCATTTGTAAATAACCGGTCTAAATTTCTTTCTTCGTAATTAAAAGTTTTTATGTTTGGAATTGTGTAATTAAAGCTTTGAAAATATTTTAAGCCTGCGGCAGATATTGCAAGCTTCAATAATACACCATCAAATTTAAAATATGCCTGATCGCGATCCTGCGGAATGGGTTCGTATATTTTTTTACTCCCGTTTTTTACTTCGCCCCAGGCCCATTGATCTTCATGCCTGTCCCAATCGCCAATAAACATATCAAATAATCTTGCTTTTACAAATGCTTTTTCATCAACACTGTACTCATTATCTTCTAATAATTTTTTTATGATTTCATCTGTGCTGTAAAATTTTTTGAAGTTACCGAGGTTATCAGCATCTTTCCAATTACCACTTAATCTTTGTTCAAAAAGATAAAGCGTATTACCGAATTTTTTATTGAAACTGTCAAGCGCAGCTTGTTTCGGAAGATAAACATATTGCGGATTGGTATGATAAATATTTGCGCTTTGCTCCATCGGCGATACGGAAACTGCGGCGTACGGATGCGACATCGAAATTTCATCAGTTACAATTTTTTCGATGAATGTGTGATGATAAATTGGAGGAATTACTTTTGAAAGCGATTTATCAACCGAGCGCAAGGCATATTCTTTTTCATCTTTTGTTTTTACATGCAACGATTTTGTTTGATGACCGCCGCCGGCTTTATATGCAGCTAATCCGCCTTTCGCCGTGTCTAAAAATAATACCGGAACTTTTACCGGCGTTGTCCATTCTTTGCGATAATTTTTGCCCCAAAGCCATTGATGAAAAGAGGAACTTTTATATTCGGGTCCGGCGCTTATTATCACATATTTTTTTGTTGAATCAACAAGTGTTTGTGCGAAAGCAACTTTGCAAAAAAGAAAAAGCGAAAAAAAAGAGATTAAAATTTTTTGTATGTTTTTCATTATAAAATTTACTTATAGCAAAAACTATTTGCTGTTATTAATTAAACAAAACTCGGATCATTGCAATAATCGTTTATATTTTTAAACAAAAAAGTTCTATTTCTTTTGCTTTACCTTTTAATTCAACCATGCCAAGGCTTTCAGTTTGCCATTCTTCGAGGTTAAGTGTATTAAGAAAATCTTTTGATACAATAAATTTTTGATTTAATTCGCTGCAGGCGCTTCTTATGCGTGCGGTAGTATTCATTGTATCGCCGCTCATAGCAAGGTCTTTTTTTATTACGCCAATTTCGCCAACCGTTACATCGCCGCAATGAATGCCTACGCGAAATTCAGGAATAGTATTATAAATTCTTCTGAAATGCTCACCGTTTTGCTGAAGATTTTTGCGGGCTTCAATAAGCGCTTTCATGCATTTTTTACAATTGCTTTCATTCAATATCCACGAAACTACTATTTCATCTCTCACATACTGATAAATTCTTCCGCCATATTCTATCAATGCATTGGAAACATGATAAATAAATTCCTTAATAAATGTAAAAAATAATTGATGACCAAGTTTTTCTGCAATTGTTGTTGAATCTTTTATATCAATAAACATTACAATTCTTTTTTCAACTTTTGGTTTCGTGTATTTGCCAAATAATATATTCATAAAAACACCGGGCGAATATTTTTCGTTGATCTCAATAACTAATTGCGTGATAACAAAAAGAATAAGCCAGTAAAATATTTTTTGAAGTAATAAATGTGTTTGAAATTCTTCCCCATAAAAAAAATGAAATACATTTTTCACAGGCACACCTAATATTGATACAGAATTTACAGAAAACAAAAGCAGGTTCATTAAAAAGGCAGCAGCAATAAGTATTACACTTTTAATAAGCAGCGCAGACCAAAGATAAAAATTACGAAAAATTTTTCTTAATGTAAACACTAAAAGATAACCCATAATAAGGCTCATCAACAACACAATAACTTCTCTTAATATAAATCCGTTTGTTGTGCTGTGTTTGGGTAAACCGCTAAGTGTAAGCACCACCACGGTATCAGTAAGGGTCCAAAAAAGTGCAATAAATAATATCGTTTGAAAACGATATTTCGTTACTACACTTAAATGTGAGAATATGTTATGCGTAATTCTCATTTGTTTTTTTAATTTATAGTGGTGAACCGGAAGGCGTTCCGGTAGTGGCTGAACTAAAGAAAAATATCGCAATTGCAAATGCAACTACCGATGCAATAATTCCTATCATAAAAATCATATATGCTAAACGCACCAATTTATATTTTTGCCCCAAAACAACGGCGAGCTGATAAATATCTTTTATTAAAGCGCCGTATAAATAATCGGGATCATTCATCATCTTTCGCATAGCAATGTTGTAATCATCAAAAGCAGCTTTGTAAAAATTTCCAAAAAATAATAAGTTGGTTTTTTTGTTGATAACATCCTGCGTATTAAAAGTGCCGCTCGAAATTTTTGGTCGCGTTGCAAGAATAGAAATTACAATTGTTACAACCGCTGTTAACAAAAATATTACTGCCGGAATTGTTAAATAAGGCTCTTCCTGCAACCTACGGAATAAAACACCAAGCACAACAGAAATAATAACTGCATTTACAGAGATAAGAATATTGGCTTTGTGATCTGCCATCTCGCTTAATTTTAAATGATTTTCTGAAGCAAGCCGCAGCATGGTTTGAATGCCTTTTGCAGTAAGGCTGTTGGTTTCTTTAATCGAGAGTTTATCATTTTTTTCTTTAGTTTCTGCAGCAAGTTTTTTTTGCAGTTTTTTCATGTTGGATTTTTTTTGTTCTTCCAGAAGATTCTGGCAATATGTTGTATAAAACTGATGCGCTTCAAGCATTTTAAGCGAGCTTTCGTTCCATTCTTTTTTATCAACCGGTCCTTCTTTTTGAATGTGCTCTTCTCTCACCTGTTTATTTGTATTCTTAAATTCTTTTTCGCCAAAGTGATAAGTATCTGCATCGCAAATAATTTGTTGCAATAAATTGGTTGGGTTGCGCGGCGCTTTTGTGGCTAAAATGCAAGCCTCTATGTCAGTAATTAATTGATTATCGCTGCTATTATCAACCATAAATTTTTTCATCAGTTCAGCACTTTTTTCTTCGTGTTCAGCGGCGTTTGTAAATAAATAGCCTGTATCGTGAAACCATGCGGCTACATTTAAAATAAGCATTTCAGTTTCGCTAACATTATAATTATCTGCAATTTCTTTTGTTTTATCAACAACATTTTTTGTGTGCTGCAGGTTATGAAAAATTAAACCGGCATCATGTTTTTGTTCAAATAAATCTGTTACATATTCAGTTACTTTTTTATAAATGCTGCTGCTATTATCCATACTATTTTTATTAGAATGTAATGTTGAATTTAGTGCCGATAGAAAAATTAAATACCTGCTCTTCTTTAGAGTAACCTATCGTTGCAGATATTAAGGCAAAATTGTAAGCGGCATAATAAATTCCGCCACCGTACGAATCGTGCCATTTTTTTGAATCTTCTCCTCTCAACCAAACTCTTCCGATATCATTAAATGTTACAACGCCTACATCTCCCGGAAAGATGTATGACTTTGATTCAAACAATTTTATTCTTAATTCTAAACTGCCATACGCTAATGATGTGCCTGAAAATCTATCTTTTCTAAACCCTCTTAAAAAATTATTAGCACCTAAATTGAGCGTTTGAAAATATTCATAATTTTTACTAAGAATTTTGCCGCCGCCTAAACGCAAAACCGCAACAAGTTTTGCAGGATCGCTCAAAGCCGCGTGCACAGCCATGTTTGACGTGATGCTTGTAAACGGTTTACTTGAATTTGTTAAGCCCCCTAACGAAGTAAATTCTGTATTCCAGTTAATGCCGCGCGTGGGCAACAACACATTATCAAGATTATTTATAAGGATTGAAACTTTACCGCCTGCATAAGTTTTCGGTGAATAAATATTTGTTGAATCAAGCCCAATTACTGAAGGTTTTTCTAAAATGCGGTTTTGATTGTCCTCTTCACTATTCCAATAATGATAAATTTCCGGCCCGGCCATTACACTTAATACATTATTAAAACGTTTGCGAAAAAGCAATTCGCCCTGCGCATATTTGTATCTTACGCTGTAATAATCGAGGTTTTTTGAAGGATCAATCTTTGTGTTATCTCCTAATCCAAAAAAATTATTCAGAACGGGGTTGTACATTTCTGCATTTATAAGAATATCATTTTTCCCGAGCGCTTCATTAAAAATTGCCTGATAATTTAACTGGTAAGCACCATCGTTAGCAGCATACAATGCAGAAAATTTTTGTTCAGTAGCAAACGGCTCTTTTCTAAACCCGTAAGTACGACTTAAAAAACCAAAACCAACAAGCAGTTTATCATCCACATTGTAACCAATATTTAATTGGGGAAAGCGATAAATATTATATTTAAATCCTGTAGCAGTATAATCGTTTATGTGCGGATCGGAAGAAAAATTAATTTTTGAATGACTGCGATTAACCACATAGTTTTTATTCGATTTAAGATCATAAATATAGTTGCGCACACGCCCGTTTATATTAAATGTATCATCTCCTTTTCCTCCAATCATCCTTACTTTAATTTTTGAACGGGCACTGGAATCTATTGAAAAAATATCATTATCATTCAATCCATATAATCTTATTTCTTTTGTTTCGCGAGGTACAAAAACGCGGCTATACATAAGCGCCGCGGAATCGTTACTGTATTTTCTTTTAAATACTTTTACCTGCAACGAATCGTTGCCTTTGCCGGTTACCTTAAAATGTTCTTTATCATTGCTGCCAACTATGCTTACTGTTTTCGATAAAAAATTATAATAATCCAGCCCTTCTTTTTCTAAAATATTTCTTCTGTTTATTAATTTTTTTTCAATGATTTTGCCATCAATTGCATAAATTTCCGGCGGCATTTTTTTTACCGCAGTAGTAATTACACTGTCTGTAATATTTTGCTGAAAACTATCAATTGTTGCTTTCCATTTTTGTTTATCGAGTTGATTTAAAAACACACGGTCAAAATCTCTTGCTTCCCAATTAAACCAATTAATTTTTGGAATATCATCTCTAAATCCTTTTAAAAAAGGAAGCAGTTGCATGGTAACTATTTTTATTAATAAACCGTCCGAGTAAAAAAATGCCTGGTCTCTGTCCCGCGGAATTGCGTAATATGCTTTTCCTTCTCCGGTATCTCGTGTGCCCCATTTCCATTGGTCAAAATGCCTGTCCCAATCGCCAACTAATATATCGAGCAATCTTGCTCTAAGTACTTCCTGCTCATCAATTCTGTTATCATTATTATCATATAATTTATTGATTATTTTGGGCGTGCTTTTGGTATCCGTTTCATCGGGCGTTGGTTCTCTTGCTTCGAGCAGGCAAATAGTGCTGTCGAAAATTTTTTGATAGATGCCAAATGCAGCATCGTTTGGAATATAATAAAATTTCGGCGAAGCCACGATAATATCTGCCGCTTTTGCAAGTGTGGGAATTGTAAGCGCCGCATAAGGAAACTCAGCAGAAATCATATCATTCACAATGCGCTGCGCAAAAGAGCCGCGCAGATTTTCGGGAATTGCTCCTTCAGGATCTTTATTAACACTGCGCAAAGTCCATTCTTTACCGGTTGTATCCTGCAGCCTTAACGATTTTGTTTCTTTGCCGCCGCTAAAACTTTTTATTTCATATCCGCCATTTTCTTTACTTAAATTAAACACTTTTAAATGTACCGGCGTTGCCCATTCTTTGCGATAATTATCTCCAAGAAAAAATCTTTTAAACTGCGAAGCGTTGTTATAATTATTGCTGATAGCAACCACAACGCTATCTTTAAACGGAACTGTTACCACAGCTTTTGAAGTATCTTTTTTTTCTTCGGGCAGTTTTGAAAAATTCAAGATTGAATTATTGTTGTAAGCTGTTTTAACCGAATCATCATTTACGGTATAAAAAGTTAGATGTACATTTTTATTTTTTGAAATTTCGAGTGTTGCAAATCCGTTTTCTTCAGCGCCGTATAATTCTTTTTTATTTTTTGAAACTCTTGTTTTTTCCGTGCCGCTTCCTGTAATTATGTAATTATAACTGCTGTCTTTTATATATTGAAGATTGTGTTCGTGCCCTGAAAGAAAAATTATATTAGTATATTTCTTGGCTACGTTTTGAATATCTGTAATCATATTCTGATAATCGGGATGATGGAGATCCTGCGCAGTGCCAAATATGCCGCGCGTGATTGGATAAATTGAACCGATAACAGGCAACGGAATATACAGGTTGGGACGAAAATCCGTTAGCGGAAAAATATGTTGTTTAATTGTAAAATATCCGCCATGAATTCCATAACTTTTAAACGGATGATGGCATGCAAAAAGCACCAGTTTTTTTGAATTACGGCTAAAAATATTATCAAGCTGGCTTAAAACTTCTTCCTTTGTTTTGTAAGGGCAATCGCTTTCAATGCCGGGTTTATCATAAGTGTGAAGCCACCACTGGCTATCCATAATAACAAGTGTTACATCATTGCTTAAAGAAATTTCTACAGGTCCCGGGCAACCATCTTCGGGATAAAATTTTACATTATTAACGCCTGAATTATCCACATATTTTTGTTCGCGCACAATTGCAGCATAGCCGCCGGGTTTCTCATGTTGCCAATCATGATTACCAGGAATGAAATAAACTTTTGTCGGCGTATTTTTTGCAATTACTATTTGTGAATCCAAAATGCTTTTTTGTTTAATATAATTCGGGTACGAATCATCCGGCAATCCCAACGGATATAAATTATCGCCCAAAAAAAGAATGGTTGTAAGGCTGTCGAATTTAATTGTATTTCTTACAGCATCTACCACCGGATGTCTGCCATTTTTTAACGAGCCTGCATCGCCAATTAAAACAATGCGCGCCTGAATAGAATCATTTTGTGCAAAAGAAAAATATTGGAAAAAAAACAGAAGAAAAATTGTTATGTTAATTGATTTCATTCAATTTATTTGTTTTTAACCCGGCAAAATTTTTATATGTTTTTTACTTAGAAGTGCGGATTGGATTTTTTTAATTCTGAAATAAACAATGAAAATTTTAAAGATTATTCAATACAAATAATAATCTTATGCAGGAATTAATTAACAAATATAAATTTATTACGCTTATATCATTACAACTTTTTAAATAAAACAATGATGTGGATTATTTTATTACATTTTTCTATAAATAAATTCGTCAAAAAGGAATCAATAATTTCATGCTCAAATTGCGGCCCATGTTATACACACCAACACGCACAGGGTTTGCGTTTGTGTTTGCAGGATAATATTTAAAGCGGCTCATATAATCCATATAAGCTGTATTAAAAATATTATTTACAGTAACATAAATTGAGCAAGCTGTTGAGCCATTGCTGCGCTTAATATCCGTTCCCGCGCCTGCATCAAATAAACTGTAGGCTTGCGTGGGCGCAAGGCTTGCAGCTAATTCGTACGAAGATAAAGCCATGTAAATTGCGCTTGCATTGTAAACATGTGTTTGCTTAAAGCTGTACAACATTCCAAATTTAATATAAGAATTTGCGAAGATTTTACTGCGCGAATTAAAATTTATTTTAAACTCCGATTGCAGCCTCGCCGGCGGAATAAACGGCGGATATTTTGAAGAATCAGGATGATCTTTTAAATACGCATTTACAAAGCTGAAAGCTGTGTACCAATCCATCCAGCTTAGTGATTTTGGATGAACATCCAGCACTGCTTCGCCACCCGAATATTGCGCGTTGCTTTGCATGTATTTAAATACAGGAGCATTCTCAAAACCAGGCGTGGAGCTGTTTAGAGAGTCGCCGCCAAAAACACTTTGCAATGCATTTGGATAAATAAAATGATGAATTGTATTGCTGAAAAAATTGATTTCTGCATTCAAATTTTCATTATTAAAACCTGCGGTAAAATCAAATTCTAAATTAGTTTCGGGCGTTAATGCAGGCTCGCCAATTTCATAAACAACCGTTCCGTCATGAATACCATTTGAACCCGATTCAGCAACATTTGGCGCTCGAAATCCGCGCGCAATATTTGCCTTCAAGTAAAAACTATTGGTTAATTGATAAGCTGCGCCAAGACTTGCAGAAAAGCCATCAAAGTTTGAAGTGTATTTTGTGAAACGATGAATTGCCTTTGGATCTGTTGGCGATAATTCATTTCCCGAAGAATCAATATAATTATCATTGCCATGAAATTTTCTTACATCATATCTTATTCCGCCGCTGATGCTGAATTTTTTATATTGTTTATTTGCGATAATAAATCCACCTACATCAAACAAATTATATTCGGGAATTAAAAGTAACACACCTTTATTTTGCGAGCTTTGATACAATCCGTTTACGCCAACAGAATAATTAAAATTATTTTTGTTTGAAGAAATATATCGCAGATCATAATTAATTGAATTTAAAAAATAATAAATATTTGAAATGTTCGGAATTGTTGGATCATTATTTTCTTGTCTTCGATTTTGTTGCCACGCAAACGTTGCGGTGATGCGATTGTTGCCAACAGCAATGCTATTATCCCAAACAATTTTTTCGTGATTTACATTTTGGTGAATTACAAACGGTGTATAAGATTTTAATTCCTGATTTGTTGGAATAACAAAAAAAACAGAATCGCCGAGCGGCATTTGTCTTTCTAAAGTTCCTGTTGTGGGATCGCGCGTTCCGTCAACAATTCCAGTGCGCAAATTAAAATGACTAAAATGTAATTGCGTAAAACCCCAGTTGCGATGCAAGCCAAATGTTCCATCAAAATTAAAATTGCTAAATTGAGAATTTAGCACATAACCATCGTATTTATTTTTATAAGCGTGCGCCATAATGTTGTCAATTCTTGCGCTCCATACAACGCCGTTTTTATTTCCTGCAACATGCACTTCATTATTAATTAAACCATTATTTGTTTGATAATTCAAAAGCACATCGCCCGTAATTTTACCTTCCGGCGCGGTGGGTTCGGGCAATAAATTTATTACGCCACTAATTGCGTCGGAGCCATAAACTAAAGATGCGGGCCCTTTTAAAATTTCTATCCGGTCAACTGCATTTTGATCTGCTTCAATTCCAAATTCATCGCCCCATTGCTGGCCTTGTTGCGGAACGCCATCTGCAACTGTTACAACACGGTTATATCCCAAGCCGCGAATAACAGGTTTGGCAATGCTTTGTCCGTCGGTAATTGCAGAAACGCCGGGCAGTTTTGATATTGCATCAATAATATTTATAGATGAATTTTGTAATAAATATTGATGGTTAATTGTAGTAACCGGAATAGGATTTTTTTGCTGGTCTGTAGCTGATAAAACGCCGGTAACCGTTACATTTTTTAACTCTTCATCAGCAGGATTAAGAATAAAATCTTTTTTTGTAAAACCCTTTACTGGTATGGTTTCTATCAATCTTCCAAATCCTACGTAACTAATTTCTATAAGATAATTTCCGGCAGGAATATCTTTCATTTTATAAACACCCGAAGCATTGGAAACAGAAACTGTTTTTATATCAGGAATATTTATTGTAACTCCCTGCAATGGTAAATTATTTTGTGCGTTGCGGATAGTTCCGGTCAATTCGTTTTGTGCAATTGAAGAAGATGAAATAAAAAAAACAAAAGCTATAAAGCAGGTAAAAATAAATTTGTTCTTCATACAAAATTTTGTTTGAGAATATGATAAAATGTTTTTAGAATATTCATCAACCTTTATGCGGGAGATTTCTCCTGTCGTCGAAATGACGAAGCAATATCAAACGTCATTTCGAGTGGAACGAGAAATCTCTTAAATAAAAAATGCAGATAAAGCTTGATGCAAAAACATCAATCTTTAATTATTTTACGTTTAAACTTTTAATGGAAAAAATCAGCCTATTCTCGGAGGAGGAGTTGGAACGTCGAAGATGGTTGTAATGCTAAAAAAAATTTCTTTAGAAAAGAATTTTTTATTGTTTAAATTATATTTCAGCAAAAAATTATTTGAGTAAAAAATGTATTGTTGAAAAGCCGTGCCATGAATAATTTTTAAAGTTGAACTGCCTGATGGCGAAGTAAAAACGTTCGTATTATTTGCATCGAAAAAACATGCTATAATTGACAAAACATTTTGCTCATCTTTATCATGATACAAATATGCATACAATGTATCTTTCACAATTTGTTTTTTTGCTACATCATATAATTGATTATCGTACCAAAATTCATTATCATTAAACTGAGCAATTTTATTTAAAGGAATTTTTATCAATTTTAAATCTTCAGCATTTTGAGCGATGATTGTTTTTGCTTCCTGTTTCGAAAAAAATATCAATGTATTAAAACAAACAAAACTATTGAGTGTTGTGAAAAAAATTAATATGGTTGCAGTTAGTTTCAAAAAAAACAAATATAAATAAGTACGTTTTAAACCAGTAAAATAAATGCATGTTTTTTAAACAATGCTGCTAAAATAAAATATTTAAAGTTTGCTGTTTTCATTTTAAGTAATAGCTTTATACATTCTATCATTTCAATCAAAGCTGTATGAGAAAATTTACATCCCGCAAAATTTTATCTATTTATTTGCCTGCAATATTATTGATATTGTCAGCAAGTTTTTTTGTATTTTACAAACAAACACAAAAAATAAAATTAAACAGTGAAAATAAAATTGCAGAAGACCCTGATGCGAAAGGCGGTTTTACCGAACAGCAATTGGTTGAAGAAGCTTTTAAGCTTGAGTTTAGAAAAACAAGAGACCCGCATACCAACACAGTTCCAAAATACAGATTAATTGAAGCGATGCAATATGCCGATAGATTAAAAATGAACCAGGCACCCGGCGCACTTGGCGGTTTAAACTGGACTGAAAGAGGACCGAGCGATATTGGCGGAAGAACCAGAGCTATTTTGCCCGATTTAAATGATGCCTCCGGCAAAACAGTTTGGGCAGGAAGCGTAGCAGGCGGATTATGGAAAACAACTAATATTAACCTGGCAAATCCAACGTGGACGCCGGTGGATGATCACTTTGATAATCTTGCCGTGTGCGCTATTGCGCAAAATGCCCAACACCCGAATATCATGTATTTTGGCACAGGTGAAGGATACTATAATGGCGATTATGTTTTAGGCGATGGAATTTGGAAAACAACCAATGGTGGAAATACATGGAATCAACTTCCATCCACCGCTGTTAACCCACCCGATTATACATTTGATTTCAGTGAAAAAATACTTAGTTATAATATTGGAGCAACTGAATATTTATTTAGTTGCACACATTTTGGAGTTCAGCGTTCTAAAGATGGTGGTGTTACATGGAAAGAAGTTTTGGGCGCCGGTATTTTTGGCAAAGCAACCAGAGCTGCGGATATTGCAAGAAGTGCAGATGGTTCTTTATATGCATCGTTAGGTATTTTTCAAACAGATGGTATTTATAAATCTACTGATAATGGCGATACGTGGACAAAACTTACCAAAGGTTTACCTGCATCCGGCTATCAAAGAATTCAGCTGGCTTGCGCCCCCTCGGATTCTACCAGAGTTTATGCGTTGCTTCAAAATTCTTCAAATTATACTTGTCTTGGCATTTACAGGTCAGATAGTGCAGGAAGATCATGGAAAGCAGTAACGAATCCTACAATTTATGGCGGTGGTAACTTTGCCAGCAGCCAAGCATGGTATGCTCTTACTGTTGGCGTTGATCCAAATAATGCAGATAGAATAATTGTTGGAGGACTCGATTTAGTTGCCTCAAAAGATGGTGGTATTACATGGACGATTATTTCGCAATGGTATGGTGGCGGCGGATATCAAGATGTACATGCCGATCAACATGCAATTGTTTTTGACCCTCGAAATTCTGATAAAGCCTATTTTGGTAATGACGGAGGTGTTTTTATATCAACAAATGCAACGGCGACTATACCAACCATTACTTCAAGAGATAACAGTTATAATGTAACGCAATTTTATCATGCAGCAATATCTCCCACCCCAAATAATAACTATTTAATTGGCGGAACACAGGATAATGGAAACATAAGATTTACTAATGCCGGTATGAACCCTGGATATGATTTTACGGGTGGAGACGGCGCTTTTGTACATATTGATGACGACCAGCCTAACATTCAGGTTGCTGCGTATGTGTATGGCAACTATCATATTTCAACCAACAATTTCGCTTCATTTATTAACGTAAGCTTTGGCAGTGTAGGATTGTTTATTAATCCTACTGATTATGACAGCAGAGATAATACGCTTTACGGATCAGACAATGCAAACAGGTATCACATGATTTTAAATGTAGGTACATCGAATACAAAACAAACAAAAACTGTTTCTGCATTTGGAGGCGGCCAGGTTAGTACAGTTAGAATTTCTCCAAACACGCGAAAAAGAGTTTTTTTCGGTTTGGATAATGGAAAGATTTTTATGGTTGATAGTGCAAATGCCACAACACCAATCGTTACAGAAATTGATCACTCTGCGTTAGAGAACGGTTACAATGTTTCCTGCATTGCAGTAGAGCCGGGCAACGATAATCACTTGCTTGTTTGTTTTAGCAATTACGGAATTAAAGGCAATAGTGTTTGGGAAACAAAAAACGGAGGCACAACATGGACAAGTATTGGCGGCAATTTACCTGACATGCCAATTCGTTCCGTTTGTTTTCAACCATACAGCAATACAAAAGCAATTATCGGTACAGAATTAGGAGTCTGGAGCACGGATAATTTAAATGGTTCATCAACTAATTGGGGAGAAAGTAATACCGGGCTTGCGCGTGTGCGAACAGACTGGGTTGATTACCGCAAAGCCGAAGGCACTTTATTTGCTGCAACACATGGCCGCGGCGTATTTACAAGCACCAGTTTTGAACAGCCGGTTATTTCATTTGTAAAAACTGATACAACCATAAATAAAGCAGATAACAATGCTTCAGTAACAGATTGCAGAAGGTATAAAGATATTTCCATACCAGTTCAGCTTTCGTTAGATCCATCTGCTGCGGCGCAAGTGCATGTGAGCGCATCTGGTAATAAACTTGTTCAGGGTGTAGATTATGATTTACTTACTACAGCAAATCTTATATTTTCATCTGCAAGTGTTCAAAATGTTGCAGTAAGAATTTATAACACCTACAACTCATCTTTATCAGATACATTAAACATAAGTTTATCCCTTGCTAATGGCGGAAGTACAAATGCAATTATTACACCATTTCCCAATTTTAAAATTTATGCAATTATCATACAAAATTCTGCACCTCAATTAACGCTTCCTGTTCAATTAAACATTGATACTTTAACAGCAACACAATTTATCGGGCCAAACAGAACAGTTTATTTTTACGACAGCACGCCTGCTAAACATATTCTTGCATCAATTACAAATAATGCAAACAATTCTCTTGCCTGCTTTCACATAGGCGTTGACAGGGCCGGCAATAATGCAAACGTGCCGTTTAATGACAGTGTAGCAGCGCATTATCTTGCAAGCAAAACATTTAAGGTTATTTCATTAGCACCGGGCTCTAATTTAAATTATACAATTACCTTATATTATTCTAATGCTGAAATAACAAGATGGGAAACAGAATCCGGCAAAACAATTTCCGACCTTAAAATTGTTGCAGTAAAAGATCATGCTGTAAAAGATGTAACGCCGGCAACACCTTACACATCTGATGTGCAAATTGGCGTTACTACACACACTGCTTACAATGGAGCCGATTATGCATTTTCAGCAAACTTTACTTCGGTTACAAATATTGAAGGCTTCGGGCTGGGTGCACCGTCGCTTACTTTACCTGTTACTTTAACTTCTTTTCAGGGAAGTTTAGTAAATGGCAATGCATTATTATCATGGTCAACCGCTACCGAGTTTAATAATAAAGGATTTGAAGTAGAAAAATCACTTGATGGAAGAACATTTCAGAATGTTGGTTTTATTGCCGGAAGTGGCACAACAACACAAACACACAATTATAATTTTACGGATAATGTTATAAAAGCATCCGTAAATTATTATCGCCTGAAACAAATTGATGTTGATGGAAAGTTCACATTCAGTAATATTATAACGCTCACAAAAAATGATGCATTAAATTCAGTATCAGTTTTAGAAAATCCATTCAGTTCACAATTAAAATTATTATTTAATGGAAATGTAACCGGCAATGCTTTAATTGTTGTGTATGATATAAACGGAAAAGCAGTTTATAAATCTTCGCAAAACGTGCAAAGCATGGTTACAATTAATGCAGCAAATTTTGCGAAAGGCACTTACATGATCTTAGTAATGTGGAACGATAAAAAATATAATTTGAAGCTGATAAAAAAATAACAGTTAATTGCAATTAATCATTCAATAAAAAAATCTGTCGTAAAAAGACAGATTTTTTTATTATTATCAAACAAAAAATCTTTTAATAATTTAGAAGAAAATTTATGAGATCATTCAATTATAAAAAAACATTTCTGATATTTTTTGCAATAAATAGTTTTTTAATAATTGCATTTTATTCGTGCTCACAATCATTATATGGCATTCAAAAGTCGTATGCTTATACAAAAGAAATTTATCCGGGAAATATTCCCGTGGGCGAAAATGGAAAGCCATTAATTCATGGCGCAGACACAGTTAATATTATTTATTTAGAAACAAAAACAAATGATGTTCCTGTTTGGAGCGAAGCCTGGAAAAACAGAAAACCGTATAATGTAACTGCGACTGCTGTAAAGGAAGATTCCATTATGGTTGGAGAAACGAAAACAGAAAAACATGTTATAATTATCACTCCGCAAAAAGGAAATTATTTATGGCAATTGCAACTGGAAGCAAAGCAATTATCAGCAGAAAATCCCAATCAGGAAGCAAGCAGCGAAAACAAAATTATTCTTATCGGAGAATTTCATGGCAAAAAAATAATGTTTACAATAACTAAACAAATTGAATTGCTGCCTGAAATGAGACCATAATTATTTTTTTAGAATTCAGGTTTAGTTCTTTCGAAACAAAAAGTTTATCACGAAATTTTTTCGAGATTAAATAAACTATCAACAAATTCATGTTTATCAAAAATCAACAGATCATCTAATTTTTCGCCTACGCCAATAAACTTCACCGGAATTTTTAATTGATTTGCAATTGCCAGCACAACGCCGCCTTTTGCAGTGCCATCCAATTTAGTGATTGCTAAAGCAGTTACATCAGTTGCGCTTGTAAATTGTTTTGCCTGCTCCAAAGCATTTTGTCCGGTGGAACCATCTAAAATCAACAAAACTTCGTGCGGCGCATCGGGAATAATTTTTTTTATAACACGTTTAATTTTTGAAAGTTCTTCCATTAAATGCGCTTTGTTATGCAGGCGACCGGCAGTATCAATAATGGCAATATCAAAATTTTTTGCCACCGCACTTTGAACAGTATCAAATGCAACGGCGCCGGGATCGCTGCCCATTGGTTGTTTTACAATGGGTACATTTACTCTTTCGCTCCAAATAGTTAGCTGGTCAACCGCAGCTGCTCTAAAAGTATCAGCCGCGCCAAGAATAACATTATTTCCGGCTCGTTTATATTTATGTGCAAGCTTACCAATTGTTGTAGTTTTTCCAACACCATTTACGCCAACTACCAAAATAACATAAGGTTTTTTATTAAACGGAATGGAAAAATCTTTATGTAATTCATCATCGGCGTTTATTAAAACGGCTTCCATTTCCTGCTGCAATAATTTATTGAGTTCGCTTGTATTTACATACTTATCCTTTGCAACCCGCGCTTCAATACGGTTAATGATTTCGATGGTTGTATCAATGCCAACATCAGCGCTTACCAAAGCATCTTCTAAGTTATCCAATACTTCTTCGTCAACAGTGCTTTTACCTGCAATGGCTTTGGTTATTTTGGAAAGAAACCCTTCTTTGGTTTTTTGCAAACCTTCATCAAGACTTTCTTTCTCTTTTTTACCGAATAATTTTCCTAAAAAACTCATGATCAATTAACAATTAAAAAATTTAAAATTAAAAAAGCTTTCACAAAAGTGAAAGCTTTTAAATGAAAACAAGCTAAGCAATTACTTGGCCGATAAAAAATTTTTTACTTTGTCTTTATGCACAATTGCTTCTTTAAAAGTATAAGCGCCGGATTTAGGACTGCGAACGGCTTTAATAACTTTTGTCCAGTTTTTTGCTTCGGCTGCTGCTTTCTGATCTTTTGTTTTAATCGCGGTTTTTGCTGCTTTTGCCATGATTTTGATTTGCTGATTTGAAGATTAGTTGATTTGGAAATGAATTATCAAATTATTAATTTCCAAATTAATTATTTTATTTCTTTATGAAGGGTAACTTTTTTCAATATTGGATTATATTTTTTTAACTCCAAGCGCTCAGGTGTATTTTTTTTATTTTTATTTGTGATGTAACGGCTGGTACCGGGCATGCCGCTTGCTTTATGCTCGGTGCATTCTAAAATTACCTGAACTCTGCTGCCTTTTTTTGCCATGATTTATTAATAATTTTAATATTAGATTTTTGTTCCTTCCGCACGCATTTCTTTAACTACAGAAGCCAGACCTTTTTTATTGATGGTTCTTAAGGCATCAGTAGAAAGTTTTAATGTGATCCATCGTTCTTCTTCAGTAAAATAAAAACGCTTGGTTTGTAAATTTGGTAAAAAACGACGCTTAGTTTTTATGTTTGAATGAGAAACACTGTGCCCAACCATTGGTTTTTTTCCTGTTACATCGCATACTCTTGCCATAACTTATTTTTTCGGGATGCGAAGGTCGTTAAAAAGAAGTAATTTTCAAAAATAAAATCAATTCATTTTTTGTTTTTATTTTTTTATCATTCTTAAATCTAATTTATAAATCATATCGTACTTGAATAAGGTAAAAACTGCCTTTGCCGTATTCTCAAAAACATTTATTTAATTACCTAATAGCGATTAATTAATTTTAAACTTAAAAATTATCTATGAAACTCAAATTTACGCTTCTCGCACTGATGGTATGTTTGCTTAATGCCTCATTTGCTCAAATGATGTACAAAAATGGTAGCCTTTCTACCGGTAATAGAGCAAAAGATAGCTTAAGAGCTCCCGGCGTTTATAAATGGAGCGAACTGCAAGATTCTGCAAACGCTGTAGCCAACACAATTGCGGGTTTTCAGGGGTATTATACAGATTCTGCAGAGCAATTTACGTTAGCCGATAATTTTACAGTACCTGCCGGAGAACAATGGCATGTAACTGGTGTAGGTGTTTATGCTTATGTAGTTGGTGATACAAGCAGCGCTTCACCTTTTGACGGCTTACGCTTTAGAATATTGAATGCGCCGCCAGACAGTGCAGGTGCTGTTGTAGTTTTTGGTAATTTAACAGATAACCGGTTTAGCTCAAGCATTGATTCATTATTATATCGTATCTTCAATACAGTAATTCCAATACCAATTGCTCCAACCACAGACAGAAAAATTTGGAAGATAAATGGCAGCGCAAATGCTCAATTAATGCCAGGTAATTACTGGATAGAATGGCAAACACATGCAAAGGGCGATGCGGCAAACTTTGCACCTGCAGCAACGGTTATAGGTCATAGAAGTTTACCCGGCTGGAATGCAAAACAAGGCCGCGATTCGGGTAGTGCGTGGATTTACAGTGATGTTACCGATTTTGGTAATCCTCTCTCAACTCCGGTTCCGCAAGATTTTCCATTCGAAATTATTTACACTAAAACTTTACCGGTAACCTTCCTGAATTTTGATGGTATTTTAAGAAACGGACAAGCCGTGCTTAACTGGAGCACTTCTAATGAAATTAATAACAAAGGTTTTGAGGTACAAAAAAGTGCAGACGCACAAAATTTTTCTGACATTGGTTTTGTACAAGGCGCAGGCAGTTCTTCAACCGTAAATAATTATAATTTTACAGATGCAAAACTTTTAAGCGGTTCTAATTATTATCGCTTAAAACAAATTGATCTGGATGGAAGATTTAATTATTCATCCACCATAAAACTCGACTTTAGTAAATTTGATTGGGCAATTTTGGGCAATCCCGCCACAAACAGCAGCTGGATTCAATTACAGCTTGATAAAACTGCCAATGTTTCTGTTCAAATCATTTCTTTAAACGGAAAAATTATTCAATCAATAAACAAAGGAAATATTTCTACCGGTACTTATACAATGCCATTAACTTTAAGCAACCAGGCAAGTGGCGTATATATTATAAAATTAATTGTTGATAATCAAACTTTCTCAAAGAAAATTATCAGATAAATTCTTCTATCTATTAACACAAGAAAAACCTCCGAAAAAAATTCGGAGGTTTTTCTTTTAAACGATGTGCTTAAAATAAAGTCAGACACAATTCTTTATAATGTCTTAACTTTATTTAAACCCCAAAACATGAAAAAAAAATACATTATTAAAGCTATCTCGCTTGTATTTATTTCTTTTTTGTGTTTATCTGCAAATGCACAAATATCAACTTTAAACGAACATTTTAATAATTATCCACCATCAAATTGGGTGATAATAAATCATTCAGAACCGGTTGGTGTTAGCTGGTTTAAAGGCCACCCTAATGCATTTCCCGCGCATTCAGGCATGGATAGTGCATATATCGCTGCGGATTTTACAAGTACTGCTGGTGACACGGGCACTATCAGCAACTGGCTTATCACTCCTGTACTTCTCTTACAAAATGGAGCTGTTTTAAAATTTTGGACAAGTACAATTCCTGGCTCTCCATATCCGGACAGGCTTGAAGTGAGGTTAAGCACCGCTGATACCAGCACAAACATTGGAGACAGTGCTTTTAGTGTTGGCGATTTTTCTACGTTGTTAACTTCTATAAATCCTGGTCTTGATTCCGCTGCTTATCCCGAACAATGGACTGAATTTATTGATACAATATCAGGCGTTAAAGAAGGCGCTACCGGCAGAATTGCATTTAGATATTTTGTTACAGATGGCGGCGCTAAAGGTGTAAATTCAAATTATGTGGGGATAGATGATGTTTCTTATAATATTAGCACTTTACCGGTTAGCTTTATAAATTTTGATGGATTAATTCAAAACGGCGAAGCAGTTCTTAACTGGAGCACTTCAAATGAAATTAATAATAAAGGCTTTGAAGTGCAAAAAAGCTTAAACGGCGAAACCTTTACCAGTATTGGTTTTGTGCAAGGTGCTGATAATACACCAAACATAAATAATTATAGTTTTACTGATGCAAAACTTTTAAGCGGTTTAAATTATTATCGTTTAAAACAAATTGATTTTGATGGAAGATTTTCTTATTCATCAACCATAAAACTCGACTTCAGTAAATTTAATTGGACAATTTTAGGTAATCCTTCGCGCAATAGCTGGATTCAATTACAGATAGATAAACCTGCAAATATTTCTATTCAAATTATTTCATTGAACGGAAAAATTATTCAAACAATTAATAAAGGAAATATTTCGCAGGGCACTTATTCTGTTCCAATAAACTTAAGCAATTTTGCGCCGGGAATATATATAGTTAAATTAATTGCAGATAATCAAACTTATTCAAAGAAAATTATTAAATAAAATCTTTATAAATCATTTTAAAACCTTCGTTAAAAACGGAGGTTTTATTTTTATTTATTCTCACAAAATTTTATCAGTTGCATTACTACATTTGCTTATAAAATTTATGAATAGAACTTTAATAACATTATTTTTTTTATTGTTTATTGCATGCAATACCAACAATAATAATGCGGATAATAATATTGAAGACAATAACAATCCCGCGCCGGCAATTATAAATTATAATGTAATAAAAGTTTATCCGCACGATACATCTTCGTACACACAAGGGTTAATTTGGTACAATAATACTTTGTATGAAGGAACGGGTTGGGAAAAACATAGTAAATTAATGAAGGAAGATATAACAACCGGCAAACCTTTGCAAGAAGTGAAAGTGCCTGATACCACTGTGTTTGGCGAAGGTATTGCCATTTTAAATAATAAAATTTATCAGCTTACATATACGAGTAATAAAGCTTATGTTTACGATTTAAATACTTTTAAAAAAATAAATGAATTTAATTGGCCTTACGAAGGCTGGGGAATTACAAACGACGGAAAAAATTTAATTATAAGCACCGGCAGCAGCAATTTGTATTTTGTAAATCCGGATGATTTTAAGATAGAAAAAATTGTAAGTGTAAATGATAATTATGGTCCCGTTGCAAACTTGAATGAGTTAGAATATATAAAAGGATATGTTTACGCTAACCAGTACGAAACAAATTATATTTTAAAAATTAATCCTGAAACCGGAAGAGTGGAAGGTAAGATGGATTTAACCGGAATAAGAGAAAAGAATGGTGTTAATCCTGATCCTCAAATGCCAAACGATGGTTTTGTTTTAAACGGCATTGCTTACGATTCTACAAAAAACAGTTTATATGTAACCGGAAAAAAGTGGCCTGCATTATTTGAAATAAAACTCAATTAATTTTTTGAATAATATAGATTACCGAACTGCATCGCTTTATATCTCTTGCTGCGTGCAGGTTTGAGCGTAATCCATTCCAAACTGATTTTAATAAATTATTTTTTCCGCTGCGATATTTTTCGCTCAGCATGCTTACATAAAAACTATCAAACCACATCGGTTTGTAATTTTTAATTTGAAATAAATGCTGTTGTAAAATCGTTTGCATGCTTTGCGGTGAAAAATGATACAAATGTCTCGGCACATCGTAAGCAGCCCAATACTCTTTATAAATTTTCGCATCCAAACTTGTATAATTCGGAACAGCGATTATTAACGTTCCGTCTCTTTTTAAAATGCGCTTGAATATCTCAAGATAATTATGTAAATCATGCACATGCTCAAGCACATGCCAGAGTGTAATTACATCAAAATTTTCATAAGATAATTGATGCAAACTTTCCATTGTTTGCAATTGTAAACGGTAATTTTCAAAAGCATTTTTTCTTGCCGTTTCATCAGGCTCCAAACCTGTTACATTCCAATTTTCTTTCTGCATAACATATACAAAAGAACCAGTGCCGGCGCCAATATCCAACAAATTTCCGTTTGTTTTTTTAATTGATTTCTCAACTAATTTTTTCTTCGATTGTAATGTGAAATTGCGAACAAAATGATACAGCCAATTAATGAATCCTTTTTTAGAATCCGAATGCGAAATATATTCTGATGATTGATAATACTTGCCGATAGCACTTGCCGCAGGAATATTTTGTGTGAATCTCAGTGTGCAATTTTTGCATTGCCATATTTCAAATTTTTCATTACTTACTGTAAAATCTTTTGCAGTTAAAACAGCTGATATATCTGCGCTTCTGCACAAAGGACACTGTGTATAAGTAATTGTTTCGCTCATTTCGGCTGCAAAGAAAGTAAAGTTTCAGTTAAAAAAATATCTTTAACATGCTTTCGGTTTATTCTAAAATTATCTTTCTTTAATTTAACTTTCCAAACATGAGCAGGCAAACAGTGAGTTTACGAAAAGCACTTACATTAACCGGTTTTTATTTACCTTTTACATGGTATTTTTTTCTGTTTGCAGTTTCATGCTGGCTTGGTTATAAATGGTTGCTTGAACGGCCAATAATTCTTGATTCCGCATACAATGATATTTTTAATTTATTACTGAAAACTGCATTTTGGTTTTGTAGTTCCATACTTTTAATTGCGTTAATTTCTGTGATAGTTTCTTTTTTATTTTTTGCCTGGAAGAAAAGAAAAAATAAAATTGATTTTAAAGTTGATTCAAAACAAGAAATGGCTGAAACGCAATCCACACAAGAGGTTCAGTTATATATTCATCCAATTATAAAACCTTTTTTGGGATTTATAAAAATAAGATTGCAATATGATAATGAAAATTATTCCGATAAATTTTCTTTAGTTGAGCAACCAAACAAAAAAAATTTTAATACTATAATTGAAGGCGTTTATCATTGGTCTTTACCTGAAATAAAAGAATATCAAATTGAAAAAGCGATTATTTATTTTGAAGATTTTTTTCAATTTTTTTCGTTTGCAATTTCAATAAATACAAGCAATCGCTTTTATACACAACCTAAAAATGAACCGTCAAAAAATATAAAGTTATCTCCGCGAAAAACAGAAGAAGCTAACACAAGAATTGATGAAATAAAAAAAGTGCAGGGCGAATATTTGAGTTATAAAAATTTTGAAACCAATGATGATGTGCGCAGAATTGTTTGGAAAATTTATGCAAAAAATAAAGATCTCGTTGTTCGTGTTCCTGAAATATTAGACCCTTATGCTTCGCATATTTATTTGTACGCTTCATTTTTTTCTTCTTTTAATATTGAGGCAAATGATGTTGTACAAGTTCCTTTTTTGAATTATTACAAAACAATGGTGTGGTCTGTTTATCGGCAATTAATTCAGCAAGGTGTTGAAGTGAGGTTTATTGCTGATCAAAATATTCAGCAAAATAATTTATCTGATGAACAGCAATTAGTAAAATACGCAATAAGCACCAGCCATTGGCAAGCAGAAAAGGATTTAAAAAATTATGTGAAAATTAGCGATGCTTCTATAATAATTATTTCATCGCTGAGCGATCTTGAGCAGGTGAAAGAAATGATTGATAAATATGGAAATAATATTTTGTTTGTTTTTATTGAGTTAACTAATAGTTTACACAAGCAACATATTGGCGATTGGCTGCAATGGTTATTTGTACAGCAGGAAAAAGATGAGGTTGCTGTGTATAAAACCAACTGGAGCTTGAGTTTGCTGCGACCAAAATTTTTACAAAATGAAAAACAGTTGAAAAAAATTTTAGAACAATATCAAAAATCGGCGTTAGTTTAATTTGAATGATAAAATGATGAAAAAATTGCTGCAGTACAAGAGTGCGACGCAACGATGTTTAATAGAATTACAAAAGCTTGAATCAAAAAAAGTTTTTTATTGAATGAAAATCGGAAAAATACATAGCTGGAAAAAAATTATTTCGCAATTAATTTTGTTAGCAGTACCCACTGCTGCGCTTGCTTTTTATGTGCTTTGGGATGTGAATCGGTTTTATGCAATTTTGCAAAACGCTTGGTTGAAACAAGGTGTATATTTTACTTGCGGAATCATACTTTCAACAATTTTTTATGGTTATCGTTTTCGATTTGTAACAACTGCTGTGCTTTTATTTTTAATTTATTACATTATTTATAAAATTGTAGGAGGCCTTGCTGTTGGCGAGTTTGATGCATTTTTTGCTTCAGTGGAATTTTTGATTTTCACCATTTTATTTTCTGTGGGATGGATAACCGGCTTTGGTTTTTCGCGCTCAAAATATTTCACTGTTTTTTGGAGTGTGTTTTTATTGGCTGTGCAAATTGTTGTTGTTAGCAAAACATCGAACATTACTGCAAATGCATTAATCAGCGCTTTTGCGCCGGTACTTGCTTATTCATTTTATATTATTTATACAGCGGAACTTATTCGTAATATGAATGAAGATGAAACCGGCTTTGCATGGTTTATCGTGAAACGCTTACTGGGCTTTGGTTTGGTGATGTTGGTTTTGCTGTTATGCATCTTCAATATTTTTCAGCAAAACTTTAAATCAATTGAAAAAGAATGGGGCGGCTCACTGGCGAACTACGATAAAAATAAAGGCAGCAAAGAAAGCATGACGAAAGAAAATAAAGATGGCTCTGTCAGCAATAAAGATCAAACAAGATTAACAGGCTCGCTGAATAAAGGAAAACGTTTAGTTTTTGTTGCAAGATTGGATAATTTTTTTGCTGATGGAAAAACACCCAACCCACTTTATTTCACAGCATATTATTACACGAAATTTGACACAGCAACACAAACTTTTGAAACGGATAGTTTGATGCCATCGAATGATTTATTTAAGCCTGATCCTTCAAAAATTCTTTTATATTTTGCAAAGACTGATTCAACGGTTATTAAAAATACGCATGCGACTTTGGATCGAAAAGTTGTAACCACAGATGTTTACAAAGTTCTGCTTTCGCCTGATGAATACATTGCGCCATCTACTGCATTTTTTTGTCAGCCAATTTCTGTTGATAAAGAATACAAGGACATTTACAAAAGCGCTTACCGCGCAAAAATGTGGGTGAGCGATTTAAATAGCGCTTATTTTATTTATAATCCTGCAGGCAATGAATCGCTGGAAGCCTTTCAGGAACAGCGTTTCAGCATATTGCGAAAAGTAACTGATTTCTCCAGTCTCGATAAAAAATTTCTGAATTATTACACGTTCATGCCAAGAGATGAAGAATACGAAAAGATAAGCGAGCTTGCACACCAGATAACTGCAAATGCAAAAACACCGATTGATAAAATGCTTGCAATTCGTAATTATTTTTTAAGCAAAGATGAATTTGGTCAGCCGCTTTTTAAGTACACAGATAATCCCGGAATTCCGGGCATGCCAAGCGCCAATAAACTTACCTATTTTTTGATTGAGAATCGGAAAGGTTATTGCGCCTATTTTGCTGGTGCAACTTTATTTATGTTGCGTTCGCTTGGCATACCTTCAAGAGTTGCTGCAGGATTTTTAACGGTTGACAGAAGCAGTAAGAACCCCGGCTGGTATTGGTTTTACGAAGATCAGGCACATGCGTGGACGCAGGTTTATTTTCCCGGTTATGGATGGATTGATTTTGATACAACGATTCCTGATGTGAATACACAACAATCGCCGCAGCCTGATCAAACACCACCGATGGATATGCAGCAAGCGTATCTCGTTGCTGACGGAATTGTTACAAATATTGATACAATTACAAAGCGTGTTGAAATGAACGTAAATAATTTAATGTATCATGAAAAAAATTATCCTACTTCAAACACGCAGCATTTACAGATTGATGCATCCATTGCTTCTGTTTCAAATGATACAGGCACTGTTAAATTGAGTGATGTGAAAAAAAATATGCATATCACCGCAGCTTCGTTTGCCGACACTTTAAAAAATATTAATGCTGATGACAAAGACAGTATATTATCTATCTTTAAAAAAATTCCAAATCCTGTTCCGATTGATGAAATAAAAATCATTGAAGAATCTGCGCAGCAAAAACAAAATATAACGCAAAATAAAATAAATGAAAGCATAGACTGGCTGAATATTTTATGGGCAACACTTATAATTATTGCAGGTTTAATTTTATTAGTGTTTGCTTCGCCATGGATTATCTGGCAATATTTGAATCTCAAAGCAAAACAAAAATCCAACATCCGATTATCAGCTTTTAATAAATACTATGCATCGTTATTTTATTTAAATCAATTAGGTTTAGCAAGAAGTTTACAAGGACCGCAGCAATATGCGCAAAATATTGATGAGCAACTCAACACAAATTTTTATTCCTTCAGCAATGTTTATCAAAAAATAAAATACAGTTCAATAAATTTATCAGAAAAAGAGAAAGAAATAGTAAATGAATTTTATCCGCCATTTATCAAACAAATAAAACAACAAATTCCTTTCAAAAAAAGATTCGATAATTTCCTCAACATTTATCATACAATAAATTTTTTCAATCAACCAAAAATATAAAAGCATGGAGCAAACGATGCAAATTGAAACGGCATTAAGCAATATTGAAACAGTAATTCGCGGCAAACGATTACAAATACAATTTATCTTAACTGCATTACTCGCTAAGGGACATATTTTGATTGAAGATAATCCCGGCACAGGAAAAACTGTAATGGCAAAGACGCTCGCACAAAGCATTTCAGGCAGTCATGACAAAACAAGCGCAGATTTTAAACGCATACAATTTACGCCTGATTTATTGCCGATGGATTTAATTGGCTCGCATATTTTTGATGATGTAAAAAAAGAATTCATTTTTAAAAAAGGTCCGCTTTTTTGCAATGTTTTATTGGCAGATGAAATAAATCGCGCATCTCCAAAAGTGCAGTCTGCGTTGCTCGAGTGTATGGCAGAAAATCAAATTACGATGGGCGAAACAACGTATCCTTTAGAAAAATTATTTTTTGTAATTGCTACACAAAATCCGATTGAAATGGAAGGCACGTATCCGTTACCTGCCGCGCAGTTAGATCGGTTTTTTATAAAAATTTATTTTGGATATGTTGATGAAACAACCGAATTAAATATTTACAAAGATTACCTCGGAATACAAAATAATTTAGAGCATATTCAGCAAGTTTTAAGCATGGGTGAAATTTTATTTTTACAGGATGAAGCTGAAAAAGTTTTTATTCACGATGAAATAATTAATGCAGTAAAAAACATTGTTCGCTCAACAAGAAGCAATTCTGATATTTTATTAGGAGCTTCAACACGAAGCGGCATCACTTTTTTAAAATGTTTAAAAGCCTTTGCGTTAGTCAATAGCAGAACGTTTGTAACTGAGGACGACGTGCAACAAATTACTTCGGCTGTTTTAGATCATCGGTTAATTTATCGCAATAAAGAAGCAAAGCAAAAAACGCTGGCAAATATTTTGGATAATGAAATGAATCGGTTGAGTAAATTAAAAATTAAAAATTAAAAATTGTGTTTTTATTAAACACTTTAATAAGTGAAATTTTATTTTATGTACTCAGCTTTTGTACTATTATTAAGCTTTCGTTGCGTCGCACACTTGTACGTTCTGTAATTCTATTTAACAATAAACATTGCAAAAAACCTGCTTTATTTCTTTTCTCTTTAATTTTAATTTTTTTCTTTTCAATTAATAACTCTTTTTCACAAAACAAATCAGCAGCACGCTACGAGATAGATGCAAAGCGCATTGGCGTTGCACCAACAGATAAAGACGCCTTGCCCCGAAGCCGCGAATTTATTCGGTTAGACAGCACTTATTATGTTGGCTGGATGTACGAAGGTATTTACAAATACGACCGCAGCGCAGATTATCTCGGTTATAAAAATGCAATTCCGTCTCTACAAAAAGCATTGGATCTTTTAGAAAAAGATTATGGAACTACGTTACGAAATATGTATTCATCTATTCTATTTTTTTCGCAAAATGTGAATCGTTATCAGGATATGTACATCATATTTATTGCGCTGAAAGAATGTTACGATAATATTGAAATGCCCGATTCTGTTATGGCTTTATTAAACAGTATTGATAATTATCATTTTCACAAAGATTATTTTGGCGTCTATTATCATCGCGCATGGACTTATCACCGAAATCGTTTCTTCACTTCAAAAAATTATTCATTTTTAAAAAATTCTGTTGAAGAAAATGAAAAAATGGCCTTTTATTGGTGTTATAAAGGGTTAAATTTTATTCAGCAAAATAAAGTGCAAAATGATGCATGGTTTGGCCCATCGCAAAGTGAACCGGATAAACTCGCTATTTATCATTATTTAGCGCTCTTGCATTGTTATAATAAAAATTACGACAGCAGCGAATATTACTATAAACTTTTGGAAGCAGGCGGCGCAATTTCATGGAATAACTATGGCGGCATGCAAAGCGAAATCGGAAATTTTGCAAATGCTATAAATTATTACACTCGCGATAAAGATCAAAATTTCGAGCGCATGTTACGCGAGCCCTATTACTATATTCCTGAATTAAATATTTATGCAGGAAAAACAAAAGACGCCATAAATATGTGCAAACAAATAATTGCTGAAAGTGGTTCTACGCCTGGGTTTGGCTGGTATAACATTGCTTTGGCAAGAGCTTATTTATACGATGGGCAATTGGATAGTTGCGAGTTTGCTTTAGATAAAGCTGCCAATTTTAAAGAGCTGCATATTGGCACAACACTAACTCAAACGCAGTACGATTTTACCATCAATTTATTAAAAGTTGAATTGTATGATAAAAAAATTTCTCAGATACAATTTTTAAATAAAGGCTGGTGGTATTCGCCAACAGATTTGTATAAGATTACTTCAATTAAAGCACAAAAATTAATGGCAGAATATGTTGCAGTAAATCAGCTTGCATTTAATCCTGAAAGAAACAGATTAGTATATGATCTTTTTTGTTCAGAATCAACTACAACTTTTGATGAAGCATGGTATTTGATGAAAGATTTTAGCGCAAAGTATTTTGAAAAAAAATACGAAGATTATCAGCGCACCGATCAGCGGCAAAATATTCAGCGTTATTTTAAATTATTTGCTGCAAAATTTAAATGGGAAAACGGAGATAAAAAACAAGCAAAACAAGATTTAGAATGGATAATCAAAACAACACTACTCGACACGGCGAATGAAAAATTATTTTTAGCACGATTATATGAAGGTCTTTCAAAAGCATATAACGATGACGGTGAAAAAGGAAATTACGCTTTTTACCGAAATCAGTTTATTGAGGAATATCCGCAACTGGCACCGTTTTCAGGCATTAAGATGCAAATGAAATTAAACATTTCAGGTGTTAATGACGACGTAATAAAATCGGTTATCAGCGATTTAAAAAATTGCAATATTGAATTTATAAATAATGCTGATAATAATATTCCTTCAGCTTTTATTCAATTCAATAAGCGCGGGGATAAATATGAAGCAACAATAAATGTTCGCGGCGGTTCCGGAAAAATTATTGTTGTTAATTCAAAATTAATTTTTAAAAATTCATCAAGTGTTGGTAAAGAGTTGGCGCTGAGATTATTCAACAAAGGTGGCGCAATTATGTTTGAAACGCCGGCAAATAATCAATGATTTTTGCTGAATTAAATTGTTGCAGTACAAGAGTGCGACGCAACGGAAGTTTAATTTTATTCAACTGCCGGTTACAAAAAGATTATCTTATAATATTATAAATAATTAAGGCAATAATTCCTAACAGCGTTAATACAATTGCATAAGCCCACCACTTATTTTTTTTAATTTTCGCTTCAGCAAAAAACTCCTGCATTTCAGTGTTGGTGCGCTCTTCCTCGCCAACGCGTATCGTGTGCTGTGCATTTTTACGAACAATTTTTTCAACAATTATATCAGGAAAAAAATTTTGTACCGAAGATTCCGGCTCAAAAAAATAATTCGCATTTTCTTTTTTTAAATTTCCAATTCCACGCAAATAAACGCTGCCATTATTTTTACAATTATTTTCTATTTCATTTGAAAGATCATTCAATTTAGAACTTTCAATTTTATTTGTATCCGTATCAAAGCAAATTAAAAACAATGGCGCATGTAAAGTTTTATTTATAAAATCTAATTGTGCACTCTGTTGATTAATTGTAAATGAGCCGATATTTGGAAGACTTAATTTTTTATTTACTGATAAATATTTATAGAAATTATTAAGCATTTCACTTTTGTTTTTTATGTAACCGACTACATTGTTTATAATGCTACAAATGTATTATCGTAAAATAGTTTTACAAATAAATTTATTATGATACTCTTAGAATAAAATAAAATTTTTTTGCACTGTAGGCAAGCGGCAAACCAATTGCAGCAATAAGAATTATCATATTAATAATTGCATGAAATAAATTAAAAGGAAATTTTGGCGTATTAGAAATGGGAACAATAACTAAGTTCATTATTATCCAAATGAAAACGCCGTAAATTATTGAAGTGATTACAATATTTTTTAATAAAAAATTTATTTTAGGATAAATGAAAAAGAAAAAAATTGTGAAAGTAAATGCAATAAGATAATGAAAGATAATGCCATAAAAAATCATTGAAGAATTTCCTGAAAACGCTTCTTTACCAAAAACACCGCTCGCAATAAATTGAAACACTCTCACAGGATTTTTTTGATATGATAAAGTATAATTTATTATAGCAGCCGAAATATCCAAAGTTCCTACAAGCAAGCCTGTCCACAGGATTACTGAAATTTTATTTTTTTGTTTTAGTTCTTTTGCAGCAATTTCTGTTTCCATTTTCTAAAAATTTAAAATGAATAAGTGTATATCAATTAAATATACAATATTTCAAGAATTACATTTGCAGCATGAATAATTTTCCAATCCATCATAATAATTTTCGAGATTTAAAAATTATTTTTATGGGCAGCCCTCACTTTGCTGTTGCTTCTTTAGATGCTTTACTAAAAGCCGGTTGTAATATTGTTGGTGTTGTAACTGCGCCTGATAAGCCTGCCGGGCGTGGGTTACAGCTTAATCAAAGCGCTATAAAAAAATATGCAATTGAAAAAAAATTGCAAATTTTGCAACCTGAAAAATTAAAGAATGAAAACTTTTTAATTGAATTAAAATCTTTACAAGCCGATCTTCAAATTGTAGTTGCATTTCGCATGTTGCCTGAAAAAATTTGGAATATGCCGCAACTTGGAACAATAAATTTACATACATCTTTATTGCCTCAATATCGTGGAGCCGCGCCAATTAATTGGGCAATAATTAATGGCGAAAAAGAAACAGGTGTTACAACATTTAAATTGCAACATGAAATTGATACAGGCAATATTTTATTACAACAAAAAATAAAAATTGATAAAGATGAAACCGCCGGTGAATTACATGAGCGTATGAAAATTATTGGTGCACATTTATTAGTAAAAACGGTGAAAGGCATGGCAGACGGTGGTTTGAGGGAAGTTGCTCAATCATCAACGGTTAATCATCAATCACCAATTGAATTAAAACATGCACCGAAAATTTTTACCGAAGATTGTAAAATTGATTGGAATAAATCCGTTGATGAAATTTATAATTTAATTCGCGGCTTATCACCGGCTCCTGGTGCATTTAGTTTTTTACACAATAAAATGATAAAAATTTATAAAAGCAAAAAAGAACTGTCAATTGTCAACAATCAACCGTCAACTATTGAAACTGATGGAAAAACTTTTCTGAAATTCTCTTGCATCAATGGTTTTATTCATGTGTTAGATTTACAATTAGAAGGAAAAAGAAGAATGTTAGTTGAGGAATTCTTAAGAGGTTATCGTTTTAATCCGCTTAAATAAAAAAACAAAATCAAAATTATTTTTCATAATTTTTTGCAGTTAATAATATTACCAATAATTTCAGCGCAGAATGACTGTTGGAATACTTAAAGAGCCAAACTACGAAAACCGCGTTTCATTGCTGCCGGAACAAGCCGACGCATTGATAAAAAAAAATGTGCAGGTAATTGCTGAAACCAGCGCCGGCACTAACGCTTACGCAAACGATGAAATGTACCGCACAAAAAATGTGAGCGTTGTTTCGCGAAATGAAGTGCTGCAATTATCGGACATTATTTTATCCATTAATCCGCCTTCTGAAACTGATATTTCCGCAGCAAAAAAAAATGTTGTTTTAATTGGAATATATCAGCCCTTATACAATTTTCAACTCATAAAAAATTGGTCAAAAAAAAATATTACCACTTTTAGTATGGATATATTGCCGCGCACAACGCGTGCACAAACAATGGATGTGCTCAGCAGCCAGGCAAATATTGCAGGATACAAAGCAGTGTTGCTCGCTGCAAATTTATACCCGAAATATTTTCCGATGTTTATGACGGCCGCCGGAAGTATTACACCTGCAAAAGTTTTGATACTCGGTGCCGGTGTTGCAGGCTTACAGGCAATTGCAACTGCAAAAAGATTGGGCGCAGTGATTGAAGTTTTTGATACGCGGCCGGCAGTTAAAGAAGAAGTGATGAGCCTCGGCGCAAAATTTATTGAAGTGGAAGGCGCAATGGATGCCTCTTCTGCCGGCGGTTATGCGGTGGAGCAAACTGAAGAATATAAACAAAAACAAAAACAGAAAATTGCGGATGCAGTTACCAAAGCAGACATTATTATTACTACGGCGCAAATTCCCGGAAAACCAGCGCCGGTGCTGGTTTTAGATGCAATGATGCAAACAATGAAAGCCGGTTCTGTTATTGTAGATCTTGCTGCTGCAACCGGTGGCAACACTACGCAAACAAAAAATAATTCAACCATTCAATACAATGGAGTAACAATTGTTGGCAACAGCAATTTGCCCTCAACCATGCCTTGGGATTCAAGTAAAATGTATGGAAAAAATGTTTTCAATTTCATGCAGCTTATCATAAAAGATGGCATGCTAAATTTAAATTTTGAAGATGATCTTGTAAAAGGCACCTGCATTACTTACAACGGAGAAGTGGTAAATGAAAGGGTGACTAATTTAATTAATCAATTTGAAATTTGAAAATGATTTTTATGTTTCCAGCTTTAGTTTTCCATGGCATCATCGTTGCGTCGCACTCTTGTACTGCATTGCATAAATCAGCAAAAAAATATTCAACATCAATCTTCAATTTAAAATATTAAATCATGAACTGGATAACTGAACACATTCAATACATCTATATTGTAATTCTCATGATATTTTTAGGAATTGAAGTAATTGGAAGGGTTCCAAGTGTTTTGCATACGCCGTTAATGAGTGGTGCAAACGCAATTCATGGTGTTGTAATTATCGGCGCCATAATCGTGATGGGCAAAGCAGAAAGCGATAATTACGTTGCATTAATTTTAGGATTTCTTGCAGTTATTTTAGGAACATTAAATGTTGTGGGCGGATTTGTGGTAACGGATAGAATGCTGGAAATGTTTAAGAAGAAAATCCGAAAATAATTTCTAAAAAATAAATTCTAAATTCTAATGGAGAATATAAAAGTTTATGATCTTGAAAAAAGGACTGAAATTTTTTCCCTCTCCGTTAGAGATTTCTGTATTAAATGCAAGAAAGATATTATCAATCGTGAATATATTATCCAATTAATTCGTTCTGCTGGCTCAGTTGGTGCAAATTATATTGAAGCAAATGATGGATTAGGCGATAAAGATAAAAAAATGAGAATGCGAATTTGTAAAAAAGAATCTAAAGAAAATATTTATTGGTTAAAACATGTGATGGTTTATGAATCATTAGATTTAGAAAAGGAAAGAATAAATCTGCTATCAGAAGCAAATCAACTAATGCTGATTTTTGCCGCTATTTTAAAAAAACTTGAATTGTAAACAAAGCTGAATCTAAGATTAGAATTTAGAATTTAAATATTAGAATTTAATGCAATTACTTAACATATTATATCTCATTGCTTCGGTAACATTTATTCTCGGCTTAAAAATGCTTTCTAATCCTGCAACTGCACGTAGAGGAAATTTAATTGCAGCTGCCGGAATGTGCCTTGCAATTATCGGAACAATTTTTTTATATAAAGATGATGCAGGAAATTCTTTGCACAATTATGCATGGATTTTTTGCGGAATAATTATCGGCGGAATTATTGGAACGCTTGCCGCAAAAAAAGTGAAGATGACTGCAATGCCTGAAATGGTAAGCCTTTTCAATGGAATGGGCGGCGCTTGTGCAGCGCTGATTTCCATTGTTGAATTCAATCACATCACAGAAAATTTTTCAAATAATATTTTTAACGCAAATGAAAATGAAATTTTATTTTCATCACTTCTCACCATTTATGCCGGCGCATTTATCGGCAGTGTTTCATTTGCCGGAAGCATGATTGCGTGGGCAAAATTAAACGGAAAAATTAAAGATTATTCTTTTAAAGGCCAGCATATTTTTAATCTCTGTTTACTTTTTGTTATCGTCGTATTAATCGTTCTTTTATTAACGCCATTTTTTGGCAATCATTATTATTTATTTTATTTAATTCCTGCCTTATCCATTTTGTATGGAATTCTTTTTGTGCTTCCCATCGGCGGCGCAGACATGCCGGTTGTAATTTCTTTGCTTAATTCTTTCACCGGCGTTGCTGCGGCTTGCGGTGGGTTTTTGTACAATAATCAAGTGATGCTCACCGGCGGAATTTTAGTTGGCGCAGCCGGAACGTTGCTTACAATTTTAATGTGCAAAGCAATGAACCGTTCTTTAAAAAATGTTTTGATTGGTTCGTTTGGTGGAAATGCTTCTTCAATAAATGCAACAAAATTTGCAGGCAATTATAAAGAAATAACCGTTGCAGATGCAGCCGTTGCAATGAGCTATGCAAAAAAAGTTTTGATTGTTCCCGGCTACGGGCTTGCAGTTGCGCAAGCACAACATGCTTGTCATGAATTAGAAAAATTGTTGGAGGAAAAAGGAGTTGAAGTTGAATATGCCATTCATCCCGTTGCAGGAAGAATGCCCGGTCACATGAATGTTTTGCTTGCCGAAGCTGATGTAAGTTATGACAAGTTATTAGAGATGGAGCGAGCAAATGATGAATTTAAAACAACCGATGTTGTATTAATTCTAGGTGCGAATGATGTTGTAAACCCTGCTGCAAAAAATGATTCTTCTTCACCGATTTATGGCATGCCGATTCTTGAAGTGGAAGAAGCAAAATTAGTAATTGTAAATAAACGCAGCATGAAGCCTGGTTACGCAGGAATTGAAAATGAATTATTTTTTCAGCCGAAAACTTCCATGTTATTTGGTGATGCAAAAAAAATGCTGCAGGAATTGGCAACCGAAGTAAAAAATTTATAAAAATTGTATCGGTTGAAGCCAATAACATATGTGCTTAATTTATTTTTTCGATTATGAACTCGCACAAATTTTTTCTCAATATTATTTTTCTTTTCATTGTTATTTCTGCTTATGCACAATCGCAAGGTTCACCCTACAGCATTTCAGTAAATGAAACCAGCATTATTTATGATAAATCAACAGGCCAAAAAATTGATTACAAAACTTTCAAAGAATTAGCACAAAAAAATCCGGGTTTCATACTTACGCCTAACTATAATGAATATGGCGAGGCGAGCAGTTTTGTTTTTGATGCAAATATTGAAAACAACCCAAAACGTTTTGCAAGAGACACTACGCTTAGAACACAGGGCGGACAAGCTTTTCCGCCTTTTATCATGACTTCAATTAGCGGAGAAAAAATTAAGTCGGGTGAATTAAAAGGCAAAATAATTATTTTGAATTTTCAGCTTTTTCTTCGTCCCCCTTTTTTAAATGAAGCTGCTTTTCAAAAATTTATGCAGTTAATTGTTGATGATTCAATAATAAAAAAGAATGTTTTTCCAATTATTTTAACTGAAAGCTCTGACGCTGAATCCAAAGAATTTAAAGATAAAAATAAAGTTGATTTTCCTGTCGTTCCCTTCGCTCATAATTTTGAAGTAAAGTACCTTGTAACTGCATTTCCAACTTTTATTATTGTTGATAAAAACGGCAATCTGGTAAGCTATTTTGAGAACGGCGATATGAAAGAATTGCAACTAATATTAAATCAGTTAATTTCTCTTCGATGAATAAATCCAACAATAATTTTGAGTGGTAATCTAAATAAAATTTGCCAAATAATTTACCGATAGAATTCATTACATCATTACATAACATAAAAGGTTTCAATAAAGAAACTTTTGTAAAGGCACATTCAAGTGGCGAACAAGTAACTTCTATCAGAATTAATCCATCTAAATTTTCAATGGTTAATTGTCAATTTTCAATTGAAAATATTCAATTATCAATTAACGGTAAAGTTCCATGGTGCTCGCAGGGCTTTTATTTAAGCGAGCGTCCATCATTTACATTTGATCCTTTATTTCATGCAGGCGTTTATTATGTGCAGGAAGCAAGCAGTATGTTTTTGTGGCATGTGCTCGGGCAAACAATTCAGCATAAAAAAAATTTAAAAATCTTAGACTTGTGCGCAGCGCCGGGCGGAAAAACAACTTTGCTTGCATCTTATTTTAATGATGGATTAATTGTTGGGAATGAAATAATAAAATCCAGAGTAAATGTTTTGATTGAAAATGTAACAAAATGGGGAAATGAAAATGTAGTTGTTACAAATAATGAAGCAAAAGATTTTCAACGGCTCGAAAATTATTTTGATATAATTGTTGTTGATGCGCCTTGCAGCGGAAGTGGTTTGTTTAGAAAAAATAATGATGCAATAAATGAATGGAGCGAAGAAAATGTAAAACTCTGTAACCTGCGCCAGCAAAGGATTATAGCCGATGTTTATCCCGCGCTAAAACAATACGGAGTTTTAATTTATTCAACCTGTTCTTACTCGAAAGAAGAAAATGAAGATGTTTGTGATTGGCTGATAAAAAGCTATAATCTGTCAACCATCAACTGTCAACTGTCAACAGATTGGGGAATTATTGAAGTTCAATCTGACAAAAATAAAGCATATGGTTATCGCTTTTATCCTGATAAATTAAAGGGTGAAGGATTTTTTATTGCAGCTTTCAAAAAAAATGACGGAGATAATTTTCATCCTCAAACAAAATCTTCACTCACCATTCCATCAAAGCAAGAAAAAAAAATTGCTTTAGATTGGATTAGAAAAGATGCCAATATTTTTTTTATCAAGCAAAAAGAAAAAATTCTTGCCATTCCTTCGCAATTAATAGATGAAATTTCGTTATTACAAAAGCATTTGTATTTGCGGAAAGTTGGTGTTGCAATTGGGTCGTTAAAAAATGCAGATTTTATTCCGGAGCATGAACTGGCATTAAGCTTGCTTGTAAATGATGACGTAAAAAAAATTGAGTTGAACAAGGAACAAGCAATTGAATATTTGCAAAAAAAAGATTTGCAAATAAATTTTTTAACGAAAGGCTGGGCACTTGCAACTTATCAAAATATTAATTTAGGCTGGATGAAAGTTTTGCAAAATCGTATGAATAATTATTATCCCGTGCAGTGGAGAATCTTAAAACAATAACGTTATTTCACGTTTGAAAAAATTTTTAATATGAAATTGAGGAATAAACTTTTTTCTTGCATTTTTTTATTGACGATTTTATTTTCGCAGCTTGTAAATGCGCAAACAAAAACTTACATAACACACACAATAAAACAAGGCGAAACCCTTACTGCGCTTGCAAAGCAATATAACTCAACAGTTGGCGACATTATGCGTTTAAATGGAATGAACAGCAAAAGCATTTTAAAAGTTGGCGAAGTGGTAAAAATTCCAACGGCTAAAACAACAATAAAAACTTCGGTCGGCACAAACACAAAAGCTGATTCAATAACTGCTGAAACGAATTCTAAAACGGTTACTCATGTTGCACAAAAAGGAGAAACGCTTTACGGCATTGCAAAAAAATATAAAGTGTATGTAAGCAATTTAAAAACATGGAATAAATTAACCAGTGATAATATTAAAGTTGGGCAAATTTTAATTGTAAGCAATGTACCTGCTTCTTTAATGAAGTCAACTGTTCAAACAAATACAACTTCTCAAGCTGCGCAACCTTCCCAACAAGATTCTGTTAGCACAAACAATTCTGAAACTATTGCCGACACTACTGTTCAAACTGCTCCAACTAATTCATCTGACTCCGATACGACTTCTTCTGCAACAACAGTTACTGCGGTTCAAACCCAATCGCAACCTACAATTGATCCTTCAACTGTTGGTCCCGAAGGTTATTTTAAATCGCTTTTTGGTGTTGGTGTTGAAGGCAGAAGTCTACAAACCATTTCCGGCACTTCAATGACTTTTAAAACTGCGAGTGGTTGGACAGATAAAAAATATTATATCCTCATCAACAATGTGCCACCAGGCTCCATCGTAAAAATTACTTCAGCAGATAACAAGATAATTTATGCAAAAGTTTTATGGAGCATGAGCAACATCAAAGAAAATGAAGGCCTCGATTTTCGAATAAGCACTGCTGCGGCTGCGGTTTTAGGATTAAGTGATGCAAACTTTCCGTTAACAGTTACGTATTATGAGTAATTTGTTTGATACATGGCTTTTGTTTTTCATAGCATCTTTTTATAACACTAAGCCCCCTTGTTTAAGTTCTGTCAATTTTTGAAACATCCAATCTTTTAAATCCTAATCTTTTTACTGATAAATAATTTGTGCATTTTCTAATTTACATGTTCTCACATTTAAAAATCACTAACTTTACAATAGCAAGCAATAAAAAAATGGTATCAAAAATTTCAGAAGGCGTTCAAATAAGCGTAGAAACTTTTTACCAACCCGATTACAGCAACCCTGCAAATTATGAATTTATGTTCGCTTATAATATCACTATAGAAAATCATAATAAGTTTACAGTAAAACTATTGCGCCGCAAATGGTTCATCTTCGACAGTAACGGGCAAAACCGTGAAGTGGAAGGTGAAGGTGTTGTTGGCGTGCAGCCTGTAATTGAGTCTGGCAAACAGTTTCAATATGTTAGCGGCTGTAATTTAAAAACCGAAATGGGCCGCATGCACGGTAGTTATTTGATGGAAAACCAAAATAATAAATCTACTTTTTTTGTAAAAATTCCTCCGTTTGAAATGATTGTGCCATTTAAAAATAATTAGTCAATTTGATGATTTGGTAATTTAAAGATTTGGTAATTACCTCAGGTAAATATTCATCACTACATCTTCAAATCATCCCATTTTCAAATTATCTCGGTTTATATTTCGCTTCATCAAATATTTGTTTGGAGGAAGTTTGCATCAATTCATCCAACGTTTTTTTTTCGTTTTGTGCCATCCATTTTTTTACAATTTGCCAGCCAATAAATAAACCAATATTTCCCGGCGATGCTTCGCCCAAACCTTCTGTTTTTGTTGCATCAGAAACATAATCTCTTATTTGCATCGGATCAGTAATGTATATTAAATTATTTTCAATAAAATAATTCCATATTCCCGCTTCATTTTCATAACAACCATCCAGTTGATTTTTTGTGTAACCTGTTTTTAAAGTATCTGCAGTTTCAGGAAGTAAGTGATCGAGCACATATAATCTTTTTCCTTCTTCAATCATTTGTTCAATTAAATTTTTTCCACCGCTTTTATCAGGATGCATATCATCAATAATATTTCTCATACAATTCACAGGAATATATTCGGGCTCAAACCTTCGCGATTGGTATTCAGGATAAACATCCATAATATAATCAGTGTGATAGGCAGGAAAATTTTTACCAAGATACAATTGCAAACCCACCGCAAACCCGCTCGCAGTAAGCACATTGCCATAACCTTCAATCGGGCCAATAAACGTAACAATATTTGAAGGAATTTCATAATTGGGAAAATAATATTTTACAAATTGCAAACCATGCTCAATTTCATTTTTGTTTTTATCAAAAGATTTGAATTTGATTTGCGCCGAATCGTATACTTTTTTATAATCATGAAAGAATAATTTCAATCCTTTAATTACGCTATCCTGCTGCGGCTGCAAAGCCATGATGTTGTATAAAAAATCATTTATAAATAATGGATATTTTTTTTGAAGATTATCCAGCGATGAAGAAATATTGTTTGTATCAATTGCAAAAAAATCTTCATCAAACCGCTGCACATTTAATTGAACTTTAATTTCTGAAACATCGGGTGTATTCTTTTTGTTTGAACAGGAAACAAACAAAAAAACAAAAAGCAAAAAGCAAAAAACAAAAAAAATTTTCATGCTGCTAATTAACGGCAACTTTTTAAAGTTAAACGTTAAAATCAAAAATGCGAATTAGTAAGTTTTTAATTTTTAATTTTGACGTTGCAAAATAGAGAACAGAACGTACAAGTGAGCAATTTGCTTGACGAAGCAGCAAATTGGAAACAACGAAGTTTAATAGTATTGTTGCAGCTTGTTACAAAAAAAAATACAATTATTGCATGAAAATATTTTTAGCGCAACAGAATTATCACATCGGAAATTTTGAAAATAATACACAAAAAATTATTAAAGCAATTGAAGAAGCAAAAGCGCAAAACGGCGATTTAATTGTGTTTAGTGAATTGAGTGTTTGCGGTTATCCGCCGAGAGATTTTGTTGAGTTTAATGATTTTATTAATAAATGTTATCAATCAATAAATGAAATAAAACAGCACGCAGATACAATTGGTGTGCTGGTTGGTTCGCCTGCCCGAAACCAGCGCTACGAGGGCAAAGACCTGTTTAATGCTGCATTTTTTTTGTATGAAAAACAAGTGAAGGCAGAAGTGCATAAAACGCTGTTACCAACTTATGATGTGTTTGATGAATACCGGTATTTTGAGCCAGCATTTGAATGGAATGTTATAGAATTTAAAGGGAAAAAATTGGCTGTTACAATTTGCGAAGACATTTGGAATATGAATGATAATCCGCTTTATCGTATTTGTCCGATGGATAATTTAATGCAACAAAAACCGGATGTGATGATTAACCTGAGCGCATCGCCGTTTGACTACACACATCACGACGACAGAAAAGCGGTAATTAGAAATAATGCATTGAAATATAAATTACCGATGTTTTATTGCAACGGCGTTGGAAGCCAGACGGAGATTGTGTTTGACGGTGCTTCACTGATTTTTGATAAGCACGGAAATTTATGCAAAACATTGCCTTCATTTAAAGAAGCGCTTGAAAGTGCTGTTTTAAATGATGACGGAACCATTCAGGATTGTGAAAAAGAAATGCATACATCTTTCCCGGAAAAAGAATCAGATCCATTGCAATTAGAACCTGAATTAAATATTCCGCAAATACATGATGCGCTAATTCTTGGTATAAAAGATTATTTTCAAAAGATGGGTTTTACAAAAGCTATCATTGGTTCTTCAGGCGGATTAGATTCTGCAATAACAGTTGCTTTGGCTTGTGAAGCTTTGGGAAATAAAAATGTGCGGGCTATTTTAATGCCTTCGCCTTATTCAACTCCTCACTCTGTAAAAGATGCAGTTTTGTTAAGTGAAAATTTAGGCAACTCTTATGATATTATTCGTATTGATTTAATTTATGAATCCTTTTTGCATGCGTTGCAACCCTTGTTTAAAGATTCGCCTTTTTCACTTGCTGAAGAAAATATTCAAAGCCGGATAAGAGGTAATTTGTTGATGGCAATTGCAAATAAATTTGGATATATTTTATTAAACACCTCAAACAAAAGCGAGCTTGCAACCGGTTATGGAACTTTGTATGGCGATATGGCCGGCGGCTTGGGCGTACTGGGCGATTGTTATAAAATGCAACTGTATTCATTAGCAAGATTTATAAATTCAAGGAAAGAAATTATTCCTTCAAACATCATAAACAAAGCGCCCAGCGCGGAATTGAGGCCTGATCAAAAAGACAGCGACAGCTTGCCTGAATACAATATTCTTGATAAAATTTTATATCAATATATTGAGAGAAGACAAGGTCCTTCAGAAATAAAAGCACAAGGTTTTGATGCAACCCTTGTTGATAAAGTTTTAAAATTGGTGAACACAAATGAATATAAACGTAATCAATTTTGCCCCATCATCCGCGTTTCTCCAAAAGCATTTGGCGTTGGAAGAAGAGTGCCGATCGTAGGCAAATATTTGAGCTAAGTAATTTAATTATAATAATTATTTTTACAATTCATGTATTGTTCAATTAAATTTTATTATAGTTTATTGAGGTCAATTTCAAACGATATAAATAGATTGTTTGAATATGATACAATAAAAAAATCTTAATTGATCTTATCAAAAAAAATTATATAAATGATTGAAATAAAAGTTCCTCCCGTTGGCGAATCTATCAGTGAAGTTACCTTATTAAAATGGGTGAAAAAAGATGGTGAATTTATTGACCGCGATGAAGTAATAGCCGAACTGGAAAGCGAAAAAGCAACCTTTGAAGTAAATGCCGAACAATCAGGAATATTAAAAACAGTTGCAAAAGAAGGCGATACTTTAAAGATCGGCTCTGTGCTTGCTACAATTGATGAAAACGCTGAAAAGCCTGCTGCAACTACATCTCAAAGCAATCAGCCATCAGCCATCAGCAATCAAAAACCTGAAGAAAAAAAACAAGAGCCAAAACCGGAAACTGTTGTTCAGCAACCGGAACAAAAAAAAGAGCAACAACCAAAACAAGATTCTACTGTTGTTATTCAACCAACAAGAAAACCGGAAACAATTTCACAAGCGCCCGTTACTTCTGCATCTAACGATGTTAAAGCAACTCCGGTTGCATCTGCTATGATTGCTGATAAAAAAGTTGATCCTTCTTCCATTAATCCATCCGGACCAAGCGGTAAAATTTTGAAACAAGATGTCCTTGAAGCGTTATCTCATCCCGGAAAAAAATCTTTCGATGGTCAGCAACTTTTTTCAAGAAATGAGCGCATAGAAAAAATGAGCAACCTGCGTAAAACCATTAGCCGCAGGCTTGTTGAAGCAAAAAATACAACCGCAATGCTCACTACTTTTAATGAAGTGGATATGAGCCGCATTATGGAAATTCGCAAACAAAATAAAGATGCATTTAATAAAGCGCACGGTGTAAATCTTGGCTTCATGAGCTTTTTTGCAAAAGCCTGCGCGATTGCTTTAAGCGAGTGGCCTTCGGTAAATGCATATATTGATGCAGATAATTTAATTTATCACGATTATGTTGACATCAGCATTGCAGTGAGCACGCCGCGTGGTTTAACGGTGCCTGTAATTCGAAATGTAGAAAGTTTGAACATGGCAGAAATAGAAAAAAAAGTTATGGAACTTGCAGGCAAAGCGCGCGATAATAAATTAACGATGGAAGAGTTGCAGGGCGGCACTTTTACTATTACAAACGGCGGCGTTTTTGGAAGTTTAATGAGCACGCCAATTATCAATCTTCCGCAAAGCGCCATTTTAGGCATGCATAAAATTCAGGAAAGGCCGGTGGCAATTAATGGCGCTGTTGTTGCGAAACCCATGATGTATCTGGCTTTGAGCTACGATCACAGAATTATTGATGGCAGAGAAAGCGTAAGTTTTCTGGTAAGAGTAAAAGAACTATTGGAAAATCCTGAACTGTTGCTGTTTGGAAAAGACCCTGTAAAAACATTGCTCGAATTATGAGCTGTTATTTGAATTAGAAGAATTATTTTGTAACCAGCTTTAAATCTTTTATCAACTTCGTTGTGTCACTCACTTGTACGTTCTGTTTATTATTCAACAAAAATTTATAAGGCAATTGCGCGCTTGATTATTATGTATTGCACAATCCCATACGAACGTGATTGTGTCTTCACAATCACATTAAATTTATATGCATTTTCAATCTCATTTTAATACAGCAATCAATTTAATTAACCAATATAAAGGCGAAATTTCTTTATCGGATTTTCTCAAACAATATTTTTCACGAAACAAAAAACATGGTTCAAAAGACCGGAAATTTATTGCCCATTTTTGTTATTGCTACTATCGTTTAGGTCATGCACTTAAAAACTTATCAATTGAAGAAAGATTAAAAACTGCCATTTTTTTATGTAATAATAATGCAGAAGATTGGAATGTTTTATTCAGCGAAAATTGGTTGGTTAATTGGCAAAATAATTTGCCAGATCGTATAAAATTTATCCAATCATTATATCCTGATTTTTCAGTAACTGATATTTTTCCGTGGGAAGATGAATTAACTGAAAGCCTTGATATCACTGTATTTTCAATTACACATTTAATTCAACCAAATTTATTTTTAAGAATCAGACCAGGAAAAGGAATACAGGTTATAAAAAAATTGCACGAGAATAAAATTCAATTTCAACAAATAAATAAAAATTGTTTATCACTTAATAATGCCACAAAAATTGCCAACATTTTAGAGATTAATAAAGAAGTTGTTGTACAGGATTATTCATCGCAAGAAATTCAAAATTTTTTTCCATCCATCATCAACCATCAACCATTAACCATTTGGGATTGCTGCGCAGGCAGCGGAGGAAAATCAATTCTTGCATTTGATATTTTAAAAAAGGTTGAGTTAACTGTTTCAGATGTTCGCTTATCCATTATTCAAAATTTGCATAAACGTTTTAAAGAAGCCGGTTTAAAAAACTATAAAAATTTTGTTACGGATTTAACTAACACAAAATTTAAAACTCAAAATTCAACCTTTTTAAATTCATCATTCGATTTAATCATTTGTGATGCACCTTGCACGGGCAGCGGAACATGGAGCAGAACACCGGAACAATTATATTTTTTTACAGATAAAAAAATAAATTATTATGCTGATCTTCAAAAGAAAATTGTAAGCAACGTAATTTCGTATCTTAAAAAAAATGGATTTTTTTTATACATTACCTGTTCTGTTTTTAGAAATGAAAATGAAGAAATAGCTGCATTTATTCAAAAACAATTTCATTTTGAATTAGTAAAACAGCAATTATTTAAAGGCTATGAAACGAAGGCTGACACTATGTTTGCAGCTTTATTTCAAAAATTGAATTAAATAAATCTCCAATAATTTATTGCTTTACTATCTTAATCGTTTTCTTTTGCTTTAATCCAATATATTGAACAAAATAAACTGCTTTTGCCAACTTATTAATAGTTGAGAATTGTAATGTGTACAAATTACTTTGTACAGCATCTAATGAAATTGTTTCCATAATTTTTCCGTCTGCATTTAGTAAACGAAGAAAAATTTTTCCTGTTTCAGGCGCTTTCAAATAAACAGATAATTTATTATCAAACGGTACAGGACTCGCCTGCAGCCAGTCTTTCAGCGTTACGTTTCCTAATTTTACAACTGCGATATTTCTTGTTTGCAAACTGTCAATATATTTTATAAAATAATTTCCCGGCGGCACATTGTCCAGTCCTGTAAAAGAATAATTGTATATTTCTTCCTGTTCGGTAATTAAGCTGTGTGTTGCAATTTGTGCGCCGTTTGCATCAATCAATTTCAAAGCTGCATTACCATAAATTCTTCCAACTAATTTTACATTAATTTCATTTATAAAAGTGTCCGGTGTTGCAAAAAGCCAATCGTTTCCATATAATTCAACATTTTGTTTATGTTTTAAAATAAGATAAGCTTTTTGCATGTTGGGAATTCCAAAGCCATAACGATTATTTGGAGAAGTATAGCGATCTGCACTTTGATAAACTGCATTTAAAATAGTGATGTTATTATACAAAGGAAAAGCCTGCCATAAACAAGCAATTAATCCTGCAATATTCGGATTTGAAAAAGAAGTACCACTGCCGGTAACAGGCCCTGAAGCGCTTGCTATCACTGTGTTCCAGCCAACGGATACAATATTTGGTTTCACTCTTCCCGGATAACCGTAGCTGCTAAAAGGTGCAATATTTCCTAAAGTATCAATCGCGCCAACAGAGCAAACACTATCAGCATCAGCCGGAAAAAGAATGTATTTCCATGCACTCTGCCCTTCGTTGCCTGCGCTGTTTGTAACAATCATTCCTTTATTGCATGCTATTGCTGCGCCTTGGCTAATTATGGTTGAGTTGTTGTAAAAATTTGCATAAGTATGATTAAAATTTGAATCATCAAACTGGTTATAACCAAGTGAGGAAGAGATCATATCTGCTCCGGCACTATCGGCAAACTCTGCGCCCACAACCCAATTGTGTTCTTCAACAGGATATTCTGATGCAGCATTTTCTGTTCTTATCAGCCAAAAATTTGCTTTCGGCGCAGAGCCTATCATTTGCCCGGGCAGATTCGCAACAATTATACTTAAGCAATACATGCCATGCACATCATCTTCTGTAACACTGTTATCAAAAGCAACAAAATCTCTCACACCTAAAATTTGATTATTTAATCTTGCACTGTCGAATACTGAAATTTTATCGTAATTATTGAAGCCTGCATCGAGCATCGCAATAGTTATTCCTTGCCCGTTAAAACCTTTATCATGCAAAAATTCGCCAAGATGAATATGAATTTGATTGTATGAATTTCCGTAATTATACAAACTATTCGGGCCTTCGATTTTATTTGCAATTGGAATGAGTGGAGAAACTTTTTCTTTAAATTTTGGATAAAGAGAATCTTTTGGAAAAGCTCTGAAACCTATAGCTTGAGCAAATTTCACGAATGGAAGCAATTGAATTTGCTGAATAGCATTTGCATCGGTTGTATAAATTAAAATTTGATTTAGCCATTTTGATTTGCTCAATAATTGCACATTTCCTTTTGATAAAACACTGTCAACATAAAACGGATTTACCGGAAGATCGCTGCTGTCAATTAAGATATTAAATTTTGTTCTTCTTTCAATTGCTTTGGCTGATAAAAATTGTGAAGAATTGCTGATGCTGTAAGGATCATTGTTTTTATCAGTGAACTGAATAATATATTTTGGATATTGGGAATAAACATACTGTGCAAAAGAAATTAAAAGCAATAAAATTATGCGATGCTTCATTGAATAAAGTTAATTCGTTAATTAGTTAATACGTTAATCGGTTGAGTGGGTGCGTAAAAAAATATCATAATTTAACTCGTTGTGCGATTAATAATGTGAAAAGAAAATAATGCAACATAGTGTAATTGAGGTTCCCGCTTACGGGGAAATGATGGTTAGTAGTTGATAAAATGAAACCTGTTTAAATTGTAATCAATGTTTGCGTCATGCCTGCGCAGGCAGGCATCTCATAAAATTTTTGCACAAATTGAATTGTAAATTTCAAACGGCATTAATTGTTGAGGAGAACAAACAAAAGCATAAATTAAATTTATTACTGAAATAAAATTATTGTCTTTTCTTTTTCATGTTTATTTACTTTTTAATTTTTTACTTTTAATTTTTGAGTTTGCCGAATGAAGAACAAGGCGCACAAGAGTGCGACGCAACGAAGTTTAATAGTTATTCTAAAGCTGAGTACAAAAAATTATTTGTAACTAATTAAATTTAGTTTAATTCCATAACTACCATCCTGAAAAGCTGGCTGCGGGTTGGTTTGCCAAACCCAATGTAAAAAATTTTTATAAATTAATCCTACACCTTTTGCATAAATTTCAATGGAGTAATTTCTTTCCTGGTAGAGATTGTTGGGATTAAAAGTGCTGTCGGGCAAACTTTCGTCTTGCTGCAAAATTGTAATTGTGCTGTCCAATGTGCCTTTCAAAACCGTGTAAGCGGCATTTACATTTTGATAAGTGTAATTCCAGTCATCCAAATATTGAACCGGAGAATTGGCAGATTTTGTATCAATATAAGAATTGCCCTTCCACGTTCTGCCTTCAACAACAGGTGAAACTAATTTTATAAAACGATAATTATTATCGTCAACAACTTCAATATCTATTGCGGTTGGCGTAATAAAATAACTCGATTTATATTGCCAGGGCTGTGTTTGCAAACTATCGCTGGTAAAGCGATCTACGCGATAAGAAGTTCTGCCCTGGTTATCTAAAAAAGTTGATTGAATAGTATCTTTCGCAGTAAAAGCAACCGTAAATAATGACGCGCCAAAAGGTGCAGTAATTGTTGAATCCATTTTGTAAATAAAAGTTCTGCCAACATTCAGCGGATAATAATCGCTCATCAAAGAATAACCGGGAGTTTCAGTTTGTTTTTTACAACTGGAAATAACAACAAAAAAACTTATGATTATTAGAAAAAATAAAAACCGCTGCATGCAATAAAATTACAATTTGTATAACGAAAAGATAATTGAAAACGTATTTTTAACAAGGAAAAAACCTTAGTTAATAAGCGTTTTTGCGCTCAAATAAAACAATGTTTTTTTAAACTGCACCTATAAACTGTTTTAAAAACCGAATATCATTTTGCGAATATAAACGCAAGTCGTTTACGCGGTATTTCAACTGGCACACGCGTTCTATGCCCATTCCAAAAGCAAAGCCGGTATATTTATCCGGATCAATATTAAAATTTTCCAACACTTTCGGATGCACCATTCCGCTGCCTAAAATTTCTACCCAGCCTGTATGTTTGCAAACAGCGCAACCTTCGCCGCCGCAGATTAAACAACTAATATCCATCTCTGCGCTCGGTTCAGTAAACGGAAAATAAGATGGGCGAAAACGTATTTTTATTTCTTTACCAAACATTTCCTGTACAAAAAAATAAAGTGTTTGTTTTAAATCGGCAAAGCTTACATTTTCATCAACATACAAACCTTCCACCTGATGAAAAAAACAATGCGCTCTTGCGCTTATAGTTTCATTGCGATAAACACGTCCCGGACAAATTACGCGAATGGGAGGTTTTTGATTTTCCATTACACGTGCCTGCACGCTGCTGGTGTGCGTGCGCAAAAGCCAGGCAGGGTTTTCGTTTACATAAAAAGTATCCTGCATGTCGCGCGCAGCGTGATGTTCAGGCATATTCATCGAACTGAAATTATGCCAGTCATCTTCAATTTCCGGTCCTTCTGCAACTTCAAAACCAAGATGTTGAAAAATGGATATTATTTTATTGCGCACCAGACTTAACGGATGCCGCGAACCAACAGGAAATGGATCTCCGGGTAAACTCCAATCAATTTCTTTTTCTGCTAATTGCTGACTACTAATTGCTGATTGCTTTAAGTTTTCATACTTTGTTTCAGCAAATAATTTAAACTCATTTAATAATAATCCGAATTGTTTTTTTTGTTCGGCAGGCACATTTTTCATTTCGCTCATTACGTTTTTTACAATTCCTTTTGTGCCCAAAAATTTTATGCGAAAAGCTTCAACTTCGTCAGGTGTTGCTGCTTCAAATGCAGCAATTTCTTTTTTATATTCTTCAATTAGTTGCAATAAATTTTCCATGTTTAATTGTAAATCCATAGTTACTAAAAATAAGAAAATTTTTTTTGAGCCACGCTTAATATCCTTTATTGATGCATCGTTGCGTCGCACTCTTGTACGTCTTGTTCTTTATGCAGCTTTAAAGTTTCATTGTTTCAAAGTTCACGAAACAAATTTAGTTGGAACAATTGAACACTCTAAAACTTCATCCAAATCTCCAAATTTCCAAATCAGAAATCACTAAATTACAAATCACCCAACTGCGGTCGCAAAATAATATCTTCAACACAAGCCTGCGGCGAAAGTTGCGAAGCAGCAAAAATCATTTTTGCAACATCTTCTGCTTCCATAATTCGTTTAGGATTTATGCCTGCACCACGCCAGCTATCGCTCATTGCTGCGCCGGGGTAAACAGCAGTAACTTTTATATTATATGGTTTCATTTCTTCCCGCAAATTTTTAGAAAATCCGGCTAAAGCAAATTTGCTGATGCTGTAGGCACCACCATTTTCATAAGCTTTCAGAGAAGCGATAGAACACATGTTAAAAACATGGCCCCGCTTAGCTTTCATCATTTCAGACAACAATTTTCTGGTTAAATAATAAGCGCTGTATAAATTAATTTCAATCATCTTTTCAAGCGTTCCATCTTCTTCGTTATAAACATTTCCGCCAATAAATTCGCCAGCATTATTTACTACAATATCAGGTACGCCAAATTGTAAACACCAGTCAGCAAATTGTAAAACATTTTTTTTTATGCTTAAATCAACAGCCATTATTTCAACACTGCAAGCGGGATATTTTTGTAAAAATTCTTTTTTTACTATAAGCAGTTCTCTATTGTTTCGACTGCAAATAAATAAACTATTTTTTGCTGATGCAAATTGAGCGGCAACAGCTTTTCCAAGCCCTTTTGATGCGCCGGTAATAATTATATTCATAGCTAAAACCTAAAAAAAATAATTATGAAAAAACATAAGTTTATTGAAAGAAAATATATAAAATTTTACAGTCTTGCATCAACAAGCTCGCGATCGAGAAAAGCTTTTGCATCAAAAATAACTGTATTATTTTCTTTGCATTTTTTAAAATCAAAATTCAGAAATTGTTTGTGCGAAACTGCAATAATAATGGCGTTATAATCTGTTAATTCATTCAATTCGTTAATAATTTTTATACCATATTTTTGTTTAACTTCATCAGCGCTTGCCCATGGGTCGTACACATTTACCTGCAAACCAAATTGTTTTAATTCGTTATAAATATCTATCACTTTTGTGTTACGCACATCAGGGCAGTTTTCTTTAAACGTAATTCCCATTATCAAAGCTTTTGAGCCTTTTATTTTATGACCTTTTTCAATCATCAATTTAACTACTTTATTTGCAACAAATTGGCCGATAGAATCATTCACTCTCCTTCCAGATAAAATTACTTCCGGATGATAACCTAACGACGCAGCTTTATAAACCAAGTAATAAGGATCAACGCTAATACAATGCCCGCCAACCAGGCCTGGTTTAAATTTCAGGAAATTCCATTTTGTGCCCGCTGCATCCAGCACATCGTTTGTATCAATTCCTAATTTATCAAAAATCAGCGCCAATTCATTCATAAAAGAAATGTTTAAATCGCGCTGCGCATTTTCTATTGCTTTCGATGCTTCAGCAACTTTTATACTTGGCGCTTTATGCGTACCCGCTTTAATAATTGTTTTATATAATGCATCAACTTTTTCTGCAATTTCCGGTGTGGAACCTGAAGTAACTTTTTTGATTTTTGTAAGCGTATTTATTTTATCGCCGGGATTAATTCTTTCGGGAGAATATCCAACAAAAAAGTCTTTATTAAAAATAAGACCGGAATATTTTTCTAACACCGGAACGCAATCTTCTTCGGTGCAACCGGGATAAACTGTGGATTCGTAAATTACAATATCATTTTTTTTCAATGCTTCACCAATTGTTTTTGAAGCCTGTAATAATGGTTCGAGATTTGGAGAATTATAACGGTTAATTGGCGTTGGAACCGTAACAATAAAAATATTTGCTTTTTGAAGATCTTTTGCATTTGTTGAAAAAACCAAACCTTTTTTGCAGGAAGAAATATTTGATTTAAGAACTGATTTTAATTCTTCTGCGTCCGCTTCTTTTGTTTTATCATCACCATTCAATAACTCTGAAACCCGCTGTTCATCAATATCGTAGCCCGTTACCGGAAAAAATTTTGCGAATTCAATTGCTAATGGCAATCCTACATAACCCAATCCGATTACAGTAATATGATCGTTGTTCATTCAGCTTACAATTAATTTAATAAATTAACTTCTAAAGCATTTCTTTTATTTTAAGTACAAATATAAACGTTGATAAATTGTTTAATGAACATACAATTATCATATAAAATTTCTGCTGATTAATTACCAATCTTTTTCAGGCTGGCCGGTAGTTGTTTTTTGCTGCTGTAATTTTTTTTGCAATTCTTTTTCCTGCTGGCGCAAATTACTTAACAGTTGTTCAGCACGTTGCTTGCTTAATGGATTTTTATCTTGTGGCTGCTGTTTTTGTTTTTGTTGATTTTGTTTTTGCTGTTTTTTCTGCTGATTATTTTGAGATTGATTTTGTTGCTGCTGTTTTAAATCGTTCAAAGCTTTTTGAAGATTTTCTCTTGCAGAATCATCTGTTGGAGAAAGTTTTAAAGATTGCTTGAAAGCAGTAATTGCTTCGGGTAATTTTTTTTGCTGAACAAGAGAAACACCTTTGTTATAGTATGAATTTGCCTGCAAATTTTCATCAGTTGAATTTTTTGCAATTTCATCATATTCTTTCTCTGATTCTGCAAATTGATTTTGTTTTTGCAGCGCATTTCCTAAATTAAATTTTGCAATATTATTTTTTGCATCTTGCTGTAAGGCTTTCTGGTATTGAGTTACAGCATTTTTGTAATCGCCTTTTTTATAAGCATCGTTACCAATTTTTATTAGATTATTTGCGTTTTGTGCATGTGCGCAAGCAATCGTCAAGAAAAATATTATCGTAAATAATTTTCTCAATTTAATTTCTTTTTTGTTTCAGGAACAAATATTTCAGCAATTAAAAGCAACAAAGTAAATGCAATAAAAAAAGGGAAAAAAGATGTGTATGTTCTATCCCCGCCTCCTGCTGCAAAAACTTTTTTGTCCATATTATTTAATGCTGCCGCAACTTCGTTTGCGGTTGTTAATGAATTATCTAAATGAAAATAATTTCCGCCTGTTTTTTGGGCGATATTTTTTAATTCAGTTTCATTTAATTTAGAAATAACTGTTTGCCCGTTTACATCTGTTTTATAAACATTGGTGCCGGGCTCGATTATCGGAGAACCTTCTGCAGTGCCAATTCCAATAGTATAAACAACAACGCCATGATTATATAATTCTGTAAGAGCAGCATCTGATTTCGGGTCGTGATCTTCACCATCAGAAATTAATATTATTGCTTTATATTTTCTTTCTTTTGTATCGAGCGAATTATCACAAAGTCTCAATGCATCTCCAACATCTGTTCCCTGCACCGGCACCGCATCCGGCGAAGCATTTGAAATATACATTTTGGAAGCTTCCGCATCCGCAGTTAAAGGCATTTGCAAAAAAGCCTGACCGGCAAATAAAACCAAACCAATTCTGTTATCATTCAACTGATCAATCAATAAATTTACACATTGTTTTGCACGCTCTAAGCGCGAAGGTTTTATGTCTTCACTTAACATACTTTTACTTACATCAAGTGCAATCATAACATCAATACCGGCTCGCTTGTCATTATTGCCTGGCGCGGGTTTGCAAAGATTTGCAGCAGCAAAAATTCCTGTTATAATTGCCAATAAAACAATAATAAATTTTATAAGAAATAAACGCGCTGAATAATTTTTAGTAAGCGAATCAATCAATGAAGCATCGCCCATTTCTTTTTTTACTTTTTTCTTCCAGCGAAGAACAAATAAAAAAAGCAACGTTAAAGGCAACGCAATTAGCAAGCCAATTAAATATTGTGAATTTTGAAGTGAAAGCATACAAAATGTTGCAAGCTAATTAATCAACATAAAATAAAAAGTGAAAAAGGAAATCAGAAGTCAGCAATTGACAATCAGAAAAATCTCTTATCGCAAACACCACATTCCGCTTTACTTTTTCCCTTCAAAAAAACCTTCTTGGTTTAAAATACTTTTTAAAATATTCATGCGAATGGATGGATCAATATTATGCGCGCCTTCTACATTTAAAACAAAAGGATACACATGTTGATTTTCTTCAATCCAACCAACAACCCAGCCAATTGCATTGCCGTTTTCACGAAAGCCCCAGCCTGTTTTATAGCTCAAAGAATAATTTGCATTTTTTTCCTGCAGCATCACTTTTTTTACAATATCCTGCGTGCGTTTTTGAAAAGGCAATTGATCAAAATATAATTTTTTTACAAGTCCTAATTGTTCATCTGCAGTAATTTTTATCGTATTATCAAGCCAAAAACTATCAATATTATTTTTTATAATAGCTCTTCCATAACGCGCAGCGTAACCCAAACTATCCAGCCAATGCTGCATTGTATCTTTTCCAATCCTTCTTGCAACTTCCTGATAATATGGAACGGCAGAAAGTTTAAAAGCCTGCTCCATTGTAAGGTCCTGATTCCACTCAGAAATAGCACGCACAACGCTATCCCATTTAATTACCATTTTTTCATTTGAAATAATTCCGGTTTCAATTCCAATTAATGAGTTCACAATTTTAAAAGTTGATGCGGGTAAATAAGCCGAATCTTTAAAGCGCGATAAATTATAAATCGTAAAAATTCCTTGCCCGTTATCGTATAAACCAAAACAACCGGTTACTTTATTTTCATCAAAATATTTTTTTAAACTGTTATCAATTGTTACGTTGTTTGGCGAACAATTCGCAAAACAAAAAACGATTCCAATTATCAGTATAAAAATTTTCATGTCATTTTAATTTATTGTCAATTCTCAAGCAATTCTTCCCAATATTCTGCTGCTCTCCGTGTATGCGGAATAACAATCGTTCCTCCAACAATATTTGCAACGGCAAAAATTTCGTACATTTCTTCTGTAGTAATTTTTTGTTCGTAACATTTTTCCAAATGATATTTTATGCAATCATCGCAGCGCAAAACCATGCTGGCAACGAGCCCTAACATCTCCTTGGTTTTTTTATCGAGTGCGCCGTCTTCATAAGTGTTGGTGTCTAAGTTCCATAAACGTTTCAGTACTAAATTATTTTTACTAAGAATTACTTCATTCATTTTTGTGCGGTAATTATTAAACTCTTTTATTGCATCTTTCATAAAAATATTTTTTCAAAGGTAGTTTGTGCTTCAACAAGTGAGATTAACTAATTTGCATAAATAATTTAAACTTATGGCAAATGACGGATTCGATTTTGGAATGATTGGTCTTGGCGTTATGGGCAGCAATTTATTATTAAATATGGCCGGTCATCATTTTAATGTAATTGGTTTTGATAAAGATGTACAAAAAGGTAAAGCGTTGCAGGCTGCAGATACCGGCAGTCCCGATACAAATGTGAAAGCAGTTACAACGCTTGAAGAAATGGTGAAGAGTTTAAAGAAGCCGCGAAAAATGATGATGCTCGTGCCTGCGGGTAAACCGGTTGATGCAGTAATAGAAAGTTTACTTCCGTTTTTAGAAAAAGGAGATATTGTAATTGACGGCGGAAACTCGCACTACACCGATACTTTGCGCAGAGTAAGTGCTTTGGAAGAAAAAGGAATTCATTTTATGGGCATGGGAATTTCCGGTGGGGAGCATGGCGCAAGAACCGGACCCAGCATGATGCCCGGCGGCGACGAAGAAGGGTATAAAAATGTGCAGCCAATTTTGGAAGCGATTGCTGCAAAGGTAAAGGGCGAACCATGCACTGCTTACATGGGAAAAGATGCCGCAGGGCATTATGTAAAAATGGTTCACAACGGGATTGAATATGCAATAATGCAATTAATTAGCGAAGTGTACGACCTTATGAAACGCGGACTGGGATTGAATAATGACGAGCTGCACGAAATTTTTAAAAAATGGAATGAAGGTGAATTACAATCTTATTTAATTGAAATTACAAGCGATATTTTTTTAGAAAAAGATGGCGACACAAATAATTTTCTTGTGGATATGATTTTGGATACAGCCGGAAGCAAAGGCACGGGAAAATGGACTTCGCAGGATGCGATGGAACTTCCAATTGCAGTGCCAACAATTGATATGGCTGTTGCGTTTCGAACAATTTCAGGTCATAAAGATGAGCGTGTGCAGGCAGCTAAATTATATAATCCAAAAGTTGAAAAAATAAATGTTGATAAAAATTCTTTCATCCAACAATTGCAGGATGCATTGTATTTTGGAATGCTCATAAGTTATGCGCAAGGTCTTGCAATGCTGCATTTGGCGTCGTTCGTTTTGCACATGGATATTCCTTTGCAGGATGTTGTAAAAATTTGGCGCGGCGGCTGCATTATTCGTTCAGCAGCGCTCGAAATTTTTTATAAGGTTTATCAAAACAATCCGCAATTGCCGAATATTTTATTAGATAAATCAATTGCGCGTATAATTGAAGATAAACAACAGAGCATTCGCGATGTTGTTAAACAAGCAATCGACAGTAAAATCGCAGTTGGCGGCTTAAGCAGTGCTGTAGCGTATTTCGACGCATACACAACCGAAAATATGCCCACTAATTTAATTCAGGCGCAGCGCGATTATTTTGGTGCACACATGTATCAGCGAATTGATAAAGAGGGAAATTTTCATACAGGCTGGGAAAGTAAAGAACAAAAATCGGTTTAAAAAACAAATTAGACAATTCGGGACAATGTGACAATGAAAAACTCAAAAGTTAAAAATTAAAAGTCAAAATTTTTTTAGTAGTTTATTTGAATTGTTGAATTGCCAAATTATCAAATTGTCTAATTATCAAATAAAAAATCATGGCAAATAATCATAACAAAAAACCGCCGCCAACTATTTTTTTTATTTTCGGCGGAAGCGGAGATTTAAATCATCGTAAACTTACTCCCGCATTATATAATTTATTTATTGATGATTGGATGCCTGAAAAATTTGCCATAATTGGTATTGGACGCAGCGAATTTTCTAATGAAAAATATCGCGATCATTTGCTTGAAGGAATAAAAGAATTTTCGCGCCGGAAAGAAGAAGCAAATAGTGAATGGAATAATTTTTCTCAGCAAATTTGTTATCTGCAAATGGATGCAGAAGATGATAATGCATACAACAAAATTACCGACATTGTAAAAAAGTCCGAAGAACAATGGAATGTTCATCCTAATATAATATTTTATCTCGCCGTTGCACCTCAGCTTGTTCCTGACATTGCAAAAAGATTAGGTAAATTGAATGTATGTACCGATAAACAAGCCACAAGAATTATTGTGGAAAAACCTTTCGGTCATGATTTAGAAAGTGCACACGAATTAAATGAATTATTAAACAGCATGTTTGCGGAAGATCAGATATATCGCATAGATCACTACCTCGGCAAAGAAACCGTACAAAACATACTGGCACTGCGTTTCGCCAATGCAATGTTTGAACCGATATGGAACCGGCATTATATTGATCATGTGCAAATTACCAATGCAGAAACTGTTGGCGTTGAAGACCGCGGCGGTTATTATGAACAATCCGGTGCGTTAAGAGATATGGTGCAAAATCATATTCTGCAATTGGTTTGCATGGTGGGCATGGAGCCGCCGGTTAATTTTGATGCAAACGAAATTCGAAATAAAAAAGTAGATGTTTTAAATGCGCTTCGAAAAATAAAAAAAGAAGAAGCGCATGAATTTGCTGTTCGCGGGCAGTACAGCGCCGGCTGGATGAAAGGCGAAAAAGTAAAAGCATATCGCGAAGAAAAAAATGTTGATCCGCATTCGAATGTGGAAACATTTGCGGCGCTAAAATTTTATATTGATAATTGGCGCTGGCAAGGCGTACCGTTTTATGTGCGTACCGGGAAATATCTGCACGAAAAAACAACCATTATTACCATACAATTCAAGCTGGCGCCGCATTATGCTTTCCCGCCTGAAGCTGCCGAAACCTGGCGCCCGAACCGTTTAACCATCAGCATTCAGCCGCAGATGGATATTCGTTTGCGCTTTCAGGCAAAACGCCCCGGTCAAAGCATGACGTTAAACCCTGTTGATATGATTTTTAGTTATGGTGATGGAGATAAAGAGCAGCCTGAAGCGTATGAAACTTTATTGCTCGAAGCAATGAATGGCAATGCCACACAATTTATGCGTGCCGACCAGGTGGAAGCTGCATGGAAAGTTATTATGCCTATTTTAGAAGCGTGGGAAGCAAGACCACCACTCAGTTTCCCGAATTATTCCCCCGATAGTTGGGGACCGGAAGATGCCGAAGCGCTCATTGCAAAAGACGGAAAAAACTGGATTACGATGCCCGCAAAAAATACCTGATAATTGGTGTAGATAAATTTTTTTGTTATCGGCTTTTGATCTTTTGGCATCATCGTTGCCACGCTCGCTTGTACGCTTTGTTTCTTATTGAGCTCACAGCGCTTCAAACTTGCTTGGATTGCATTTCACTCATTGTTTATTAATACATTTGAATAATTAAACAATTAACTTTTGAACTGTTAAATTTGAATATTTAAACTTTTGAACTGTTTTATGGAACTTCACATCTCAAAAAATCTAAACGAAGTAAGCAACATCTTAGCTGATTGGATGGTGCAACACATCAAAGAAACTTTACAAAAAAAAAATCGTTTTACGCTTGCATTATCCGGTGGAAACACACCGCAAAAATTACATGAACTGCTTGCATCAACAAATTATAAAAATAAAATTGACTGGAATAAAATGCATATTTTTTTTGGCGACGAACGCTTTGTTCCTTTCAACGATGAACGCAACAATGCAAAAATGGCTTTTGACAGTTTATTAAATCATGTGCCAATTCCGGCGTCGCAAATTCACATCATGCAAACAGAAAATATCTCCCCTGAAGATTCCGCAAAAAATTATGAAGAAATTTTAAAACAATATTTTCCTTCAACCTTCAACCAGCTCCCAACAACCTTCGATCTTGTTATGCTCGGCATGGGCGACGACGGCCACACACTTTCGCTTTTTCCGCATCAGACAGAAATTATTCATGAAACAAAAAAATGGTGCGTTTCATTTTGGCTTGCATCGCAAAATATGTTTCGTGTTACAATCACGCATCCGGTTGCAAACAATTCTTCCACAATCATTTTTCTTGTAAGCGGCAGCGATAAAGCAAAACCTTTGCGTGAAGTTTTAAAAGGGAAATACGATCCTGATCTTTATCCATCGCAAATTATAAAACCAACAATTGGGGAATTGCATTGGTTTATTGATGAGGCTGCAGCTTCATTATTATAAATTTAAAGCTCAATTTATTTACACTTTATTCTTACCTACATTTGCGCAAAAAATTAATCTTTTGTTTTTCGAAAAACCTGCGATTCATCTTTTTAAAAAAAGAAAAAAACATTTCTGTTTCATTACAATATTTTTTTTATTGATGTTTCAGTTTGCAAACGCACAAACTGCTGCTGATACAATACATCGTCTTAAAAAAGTTCGCGTTCTGGGATTTCCTGTTGTTTCCTACACTCCTGAAACCCGCACCGGATATGGCGTTGCGGGTGTTGCCATTTTCAGGCTCGGAAAAAATGTGCTTCAAACAAAACCGTCGCAGGTAAGTTTGGGGTTGGGTTATACGCAAAATAAACAGCAATTATATTACATTCCATTTACGCTTTACACAAACAAAAATCAATATTATATTTATGGAGAAGCAGGTTATTACAAATACAATTATTATTTCTACGGCATTGGCACAAACGAAATTCCGCGTGAACTATATGGTGTAAATTATCCGCGAATTAAATTAACAGGCTTAAAGCAATTAACACCAAATTTTTATGCAGGACTTCGTTATCAATATGAAAATTATCAAATGACTGAAACAGTTTCCGGCGGCGAATTATCACAGGGAATTATTCCGGGAAGCAGTGGCAGTGTGAGTTCCGGCGCCGGTGTTGTGGCAATGATTGATAAAAGAGATTCAATTTTATATACTACAAAAGGTTATTGGATGGAGTTAACCGGCGTAGCAAATACAAAGAGTTTGGGAAGCACAAATAATTTTCAGCAATATTCTTATGATGTAACTGCGTTTAAAAAAATTTATACAAATGTGGTTTGGGCAAATGAATTATTTACAAAAGTTGTTGTAGGAAATGCACCATTTAATCAATATGCAATTTTGGGTGGCAATAAAAAATTACGTGGTTTTTATGAAGGCCGCTATCGCGATAAACATGCACTAATTATTCAAACAGAATTCAGAGGATTGTTGTATAAAAGATTTGGTGCCGCTGTTTTTGGCGCTGCCGGTTTTATTGGCGGCGATAATGAATATGTTCGTTTCAACGAGCCGAAAATAGCGTACGGTGCGGGTTTGCGCTATATTGTAAATAAAAATGATCATCTAAATTTACGTATTGATTATGCCATCGGAAATGGAAAAGGAAATTTTTATGCTACGTTTGGAGAAGCGTTTTAACGGCTGCTTGAATATTATTATTATTTTTACAACTGAAATAAAAACTTATTTAATTCATGGAAGTTAATGCATTGAGGGATTTATTCTATCAGCATGAAGGCAGATCAATTCATAAATGGGACCATTACTTTGAAATTTACGAAAAATATTTTTCAAAGTATAAAGGACAAGAAATAAATATGCTTGAAATCGGTATTTCGTATGGTGGCTCTTTGCAGCTTTGGAAAAAATATTTTGGAGATAACGTGCATATATACGCAATAGACATAAACCCCGAATGCAAAAAATTAGAAGAAGAAAATACAACAATATTTATCGGTTCGCAAAGCGATACTAAATTTTTAAAAGATGTACTTCAACAATTACCACCATTGGATATTGTAATTGATGATGGCGGACATACAATGATTCAACAAAAAATTTCTTTCGAAATGTTATATTTAAAAGTGAAAGAAGGCGGAATTTACATTGTTGAAGGCACACATACATCTTATTGGCATGAATACTACGGAGGCTTAAAAAACTCAAATAGTTTTATTGAATTCTCAAAAAAAATGGTGGATTCTCTTTACGAGGGGCATGTTAAGAATAAAAATAAATTATTGATAAACGACATTACAAAACACATAAATTGTATTTCTTTCTACGACAGCATGGTCGTTTTTGAAAAACAAAAACGCAAAAATCCTTTTGATATTAGAAGAGGTAATGAAACAATTACTTCTTCCAAACCTGTAGGCCTTAATAAAGGCTCAATTTTTACGAGAATTAAATACAAATTATTTGGCAGGAAAATTCATCCTATTAATGTTTAATTACGAGGAGGAATTATAAATGCCTTAAAAATTCCTTTAAAAAAATTGAATTATTACCTTCTTAAACTCAGCCAATAAAATAACATAAATTATTTTTCTTCATTAACAATGTATTTTTGAGAGAAGATAATTTATTATGAAGCGCACAATAAAAAAAATTGCTGTTTTAGGAAGCGGCGTAATGGGTTCGAGAATTGCTTGCCTGTTTGCAGGAATCGGGGTGCAGGTTTTATTGCTTGATATTATTTCCAAAGGTTTGTTCGCCGATGCTAAGCCGGCAGAAAAAAATAAAATTGTAAATGATGCTTTGCAGGCGGCATTTAAAAGCAATCCGTCGCCGGTGTTTACAAAAGATGTGATAAAAAATATTGTCACCGGAAACTTTGATGATAATTTAAAAGATATTTCAACCTGCGATTGGGTAATTGAAGTAGTCGTTGAAAGGCTTGATATAAAAAAACAATTGTATGAAAAAGTAGAAAAGTTTCGCGCGCCCAGAACGCTTATCACAACTAACACTTCGGGCATCCCTATTTACATGCTGGCTGAAGGACGAGGCGAAGATTTTAAAAAACATTTTTGCGGAACACATTTTTTTAATCCGCCGCGTTATTTGCGTTTGCTCGAAATAATTCCAACAAAAAATACAGATAAAAATGTTGTTGATTTTTTAATGCATTATGGTGATTTATTTCTTGGCAAAACGACTGTGCTTGCAAAAGATACTCCTGCGTTCATTGCTAACCGTATTGGTGTTTTTAGCATCATGAGCATTTTTCATTTGATGGAAAAACTACAATTAAATATTGATGAAATTGATGCATTAACAGGACCAATTATTGGTCGCCCAAAATCAGCAACATTCCGAACAGCGGATGTTGTAGGAATTGATACTTTAATAAAAGTTGCAAAAGGTGTTGCCGAAAATGCACCGGATGACGAAGCAAAAGAAAGTTTTCAAATTCCAGAATGGCTCGAAAAAATTATTGCCAATAATTGGTTGGGTGATAAAAGCGGACAAGGATTTTTTAAGAAGATAAAATTACCCGTTTCTGAAGGTAGTCCTGAAGAACGAAAACAAGATAAAGAAATTCAAGTGCTTGATTTAAAAACGATGCAATATATTTCAAGACAAAAACCAAAATTTGCAACACTTGAAGCTGCTAAACAAACGGATAATTTAAAATCGAGATTAAAAATTTTAATGGAAGGAAAAGATAAAGCAGGAGAGTTTTATCGCCAATTTCATTATGCATTATTTTCTTATATCTCACATCGCATTCCTGAAATAACTGATGCAATTTTTAGAATTGACGATGCCATGAAAGCTGGCTTTGGCTGGGAGATTGGCGCATTTGAAAGCTGGGATTTATTTGGTGTTGAAGAAACAGTAAAAAAGATGAAAGAAGCCGGATACTCTGTTGCAGACTGGATTTCAGAAATGCTTGCATCAAACGAAACTTCATTTTATAAAATCGAAAATGGAAAGAAATTATATTATGATATTGAATCGAAATCTTATAAACAAATTCCGGGAAGCGATTCGGTAATTATCTTATCAAATTTCTCAAATAACATTGTTTGGAAAAATAATAACGCACAATTATTTGATATAGGAAATGAAATTGTTGCGCTGCAATGGAATACAAAAATGAACACGATTGGCAGCGAAGTTTTGGAAGCAATTAATAAAAGTATTTCTATTGCAGAAGAAAAGTTTAAAGGATTAGTGATTGCAAATGACGGAGCAAATTTCAGCGCCGGCGCAAATGTAGGTATGATTTTCATGTATGCAACTGAACAGGAATACGATGAACTTGATTTGGCGATTCGCATGTTTCAAAACACGATGATGCGTGTAAGATATTCATCAATTCCTGTTATCACCACACCGCACGGTTTAACACTCGGTGGCGGTTGTGAAATAAATTTACATGCTGATAAAGTTTTTGCAGCTGCCGAAACTTATATTGGTTTGGTTGAATTAGGTGTTGGATTAATTCCCGGTGGTGGCGGAACAAAAGAATTTGTACTGCGGGCTACAGATGAAATGCACGAAGATGAGCCGGAAACGAATACTTTAAAAAACCGTTTTTTTAATATTGCGACAGCAAAAGTTGCCACCAGCGCGTTCGAAGGTTTTGGTTTAGGTATATTGCGAAAAGGTAAGGATGAAGTTGTTATGAACCAGGCAAGAAGAATTGCCGAAGCAAAGAAAAGCGTAATTGAAATTTACGACTCGGGATATATTACACCCATTCAGCGGAAAGATATTAAAGTATTAGGCCGTTCCGCTTTAGGTGCTCTCTATGC
>JBPCKN010000011.1:0-115685 GCA_051004255.1 Chitinophagaceae bacterium
GAGAATCTACCGCAGAAATTGAAACCGAACATCCCGGATATTTAGGAGCTCAGGACACTTATTATGTTGGCAACATCAAAGGAGTGGGCCGCATTTATCAGCAAACTTTTATTGATACTTACAGCAAAGTGGCTATGGCTAAGCTTTATGACAGAAAGAATGCACTCACCGCCGCTGATATGCTCAATGATGTGGTGCTTCCATTTTTTGAAGAAGAGCAATTGCCCTTGCTGCGTATTTTAACTGATCGGGGAACTGAGTTTTGTGGCAAACCTGATTATCATCAGTATGAGCTTTATCTTCAAATTGAAGGCATTGAACATTCTAAAACAAAGGCCCGCAGTCCGTAAACCAACGGAATTTGTGAACGCTTTCACCGCACTGTGCAGGATGAATTTTATGCTATTGCTTTCAGAAAAAAGCTTTACTCATCTCTTGATGAAATGCAGACTGATTTAAACCAACTGTTTCAACCGGAACTCCATTCGTTAAGGTAACTGTTGTTGCAAATGTGTGCCTGGCACAATGAAAGCTTAGGTCTTTATTGATTTCACACAAAGCGGCAATCTCTTTTAAATGTTTGTTCAGTCTTTGATTCGTTAAATAAGGCATCACTCTTTGACTGTAAAATACTTTTGGTTCATTTCTGTATTTCTGTAATAGTTCATAGGCTTTTGGAAGCAGTGGAATGTTTACCGGTGTTTCAGTTTTCTGCCTGCTTGTGTTAATCCAATATTCTCCGTCTATTCCTATGCATAAATTATTGGTTCGAAGATTAGTAAGGTCAATGTAAGATAAACCGGTATAACAGCTAAAAATAAACAGATCCCGGGAACGTTCTAACTTCTTATCATAAAGATTTGCGTGTTCTCTTTTAAATAGTTCATCTGCACTTAAAAATGACATTTCTCTTCTTTTAAATCTCAGCTTATATTGTGCAAACGGGTCTTTATTTATCCATTCCATTTTATAAGCAAGCGTTACCATTTTTCTTAATCTTTCCATGTGCTTCATAATGCCATTATTGGTAAGCGGATTGCTTCTGTCTAAAGGCTCACAGGTTCTTAAATAAAATTCAAATTCAGTGATGAACTGATAATTAAGTGCTGAAAGAAATATATCCGCATTCTTATGTTTTTGAGCAAGAAATTTTTTGACATATTTTTTTGTAGTGTAGTAATTTTTCAAAGTACCATGCGATAAAATTTTCTGCATGTTTGTATTATGATAATCTATCAATTCACAAAGTGTATTATCCGTTTTTGTTTCACCGAGAAAAAGAGATTTGATCGAATGAGGACTAATGAGTTTATGCTCTAACAACAATTGCTGATAACATTCCATTAAACGATAACGCGTATCATCAATAAATTTATTGATTTGTTTTACTTCCGGCGATTTACCTATAACAGATTCTTTTTTTGAATCCCATTGTAAAACATTTACAGTTCTTTTCATCGAAAGATCAAGTACACTTTTTGAAATCGTAATGCGTGCATAAATTGTTGCCTCTTCCGGATTACTTTTTTTAGCAAGTGCAATAAAGCGCACACTGAATGTTTGAGTAGTTTTCATACTTCACAATTTTTTTTGTTTAAAAAATTTTTCTTACTCCTCAGTACTATTTATGAGATATTTTATGAGCGTTCAGGATTTTACTTAAACCATATTCAAATCAAAGATAAAAGACAAAATCTTCAATTTTTTACTCATCGAATAACTCATAAAACCTATGAGTTAAATGATGGGAAATGGGGTAAAATTGGGTAAAGCCCAAAATTAAAAAGCCCATAACAAGTTGATTATTATAGGCTTTAAGTAAAAGTTAATAATCCGTCGGGATGACTGGATTCGAACCAGCGACCTCTTCGTCCCGAACGAAGCGCGCTGCCGGACTGCGCTACATCCCGAAATATCTTTTTGGTTTTATTACAAAATTATCTTCTCAATTTCATTCATCAAAATACAAAAAATTTATCGTTAACTATTTATTACATTAGCTTATAAATTTAATTATGAAAAAAATAATTATAGTTTTTTATGCAGTGTGTTTGTTTATTGTTTCTTGTACAACGAAGCACGAAACTTCTGTAAAGCCTGACATTTTAGCTTCTAACATTGATTCAACAATAAACCCTGCTGATGATTTTTTTGATTATGCAAATGGTGGATGGATAAAAAACAATCCCATTCCTGAGGCAGAAAGTGGTTGGGGAATTGGCAATTTAGTGGAAGAAGAAATATATGATCGCAAAAAAACAATTAACGAAAAAGCGCTTGCAGCCAACGCTGCTAACGGAACTGTTACACAAAAAATTGGCGATTTTTGGTACAGCGGAATTGATACAACCAACATTGAAAAACAAGGATTGAAACCATTACAGCCTGAAATAAATGAAATCAATAACATAAAATCTATAAATGATTTAATTAATGTTACTGCCGATTTTCACAACAAAAAAATCAATGTTTTATTTGATGATTATGCGGCGCAGGATGATAAAAACAGTGAAATGATCGTGTATCATTTAGGGCAGGGTGGCTTAGGAATGCCTGATCGTGATTATTATTTTAAAACAGATGCATCTACTGTAAATGTGCGAAAAGCATATCAAAATTTTTTAGTGAGAACTTTGCAGCAATTATCAATAAATAATAATTCAATTTTAAATGACAGTGCTGCAATTTCAAAAGAAGCGCAATCAGTTTATGCTTTAGAAACCAATCTGGCAAAGGCTTCCAGAAAAATTGAAGACCTCCGCGATCCTTATCATAATTATAATAAAATGACTGTTCCGCAATTGCAAAAACTTATGCCGGATTTTATTTGGTCAATTTATCTTACAAGAATTGGCATCAATAAATTAGATTCTGCAATTGTTGGCCAGCCGGAATTTTTTTCTGCATTAAATAAAGAGCTTAAAACAAATTTTGATGTTTGGAAAAATTATTTAAAAGTTCATTTAATATTGGAAGCGGCGCCATATTTAGATAGTGAAACTTATTCAAACTATTTTAATTATCGTAAATCATTAACTGGCGTAAGTGAGCCAAGACCGCGCTGGAAGCGGGTTTTGCAGTGCCCGGAATGCGTGATGAAGATTTGGATGATGCATTTGTGTACGGATATGCCGCAGCTTCAACAATTGGTCATGAAATCACACATGGTTTTGATGACCAGGGAAGATTGTATGATGAAAAGGGAAATTTAAAAAACTGGTGGCAAACCGGCGATTCTTCACAATTTGCAAAAAGAGCATCGCAAATAATTAAAGAATTTAATGAGTATATTCCCGTTGATACTTTGCATGTAAATGGCAGCGCAACACAAGGCGAAAATATTGCAGATCTCGGCGGTTTATTGTTGGGACTTGATGCTTTTAAAAAAACGGATGCTTATAAAAGCGGTAAAAAAATCGCCGGACTTACTCCATTGCAAAGATATTTTTTAGCATACGCATATGGATGGATGTATGAACAAAGAAAAGAAAGTTTAGCCAGCGAATTAATGACGGATGTTCATGCTCCCGCAAAAGAAAGAGTGAATGGACCGCTTGCAAATATTCCGGATTTTTATGATGCTTTTAATGTAAAGCCCGGCAATAAAATGTACAGACCAGATAGTGCAAGAGTAAAAATTTGGTAATTTATTTGAGGCTTAGAATATATTAGCTTTTATACACTTTATCAATCCAAACAATATCTAATAAAAATAATCATAGGATAATTCAGTGCTAATTATCGCATATAAAATAAAAAAGCCTTCAGATTTATTTCTGAAAGCTACTTATTTTTAATATAAAAAATCAATAACCTCCTGCGGGTGAAACTGTTTGTCTTCCTTGTATGCGGCCGCCTTTCATCAATCCATCATATTGACGCATTAATAAATGCGTTTCAATTTGCTGCAGAGTATCCAATATTACACCAACCATAATAAGTAATGATGTTCCTCCAAAAAACATACTGAAACTTTGCGTTACTCCCAGAAGCTGTGCAAACCCAGGCAGAATGCCTACAAACGCTAAAAAAATCGCGCCGGGCAAAGTGATTTTATCCATGATTGCCCCAATATAATCACCCGTAGGCTGGCCTGGTTTTACGCCGGGAATAAATCCGTTATTTCGCTTCAAATCTTCACTCATTTGTTTGGGATTAAAAATTAAAGCAGTATATAAAAACGTAAACGCGATTACCATTATACCATAAATTAGCATGTACCATGGGTTGGTATGATCGCTGAAAATGCTGATGATACCCTGTTTTGAATCTAAATTTGTAAATGAAACAAGCGTTGGCAAAAACATAATTGCCTGCGCAAATATAATGGGCATTACACCTGCACTGTTTACTTTTAATGGAAGAAATTGCCTTGCCCCACCAAATTGCCTGTTACCTACAATTTGCTTTGCATAATTAACAGGAACTTTTCTAACACCCTGTACTAAAATAATTAATCCCATAATAATTGTGATTAATATAGCCACTTCAATTAAAAATATTAATAAGCCGCCGCCGCCTTTTGCCTGCTTCGCGCTGAATTCCTGAATAACAGCTTGCGGTAATCTACCCAAGATGCCTATCATTATTATAATGGAAGTTCCGTTGCCTAAACCTTTATCCTGAATTTTTTCGGCAAGCCACATAACAAATAAAGTTCCTGCAGTTAAGATGGTCATAGTTGAAACCATAAAAAAAGGTTTATAAGCAGGAATGATGGCTTCTGCATAACCAGGACTGTTTAAATAGCCGTAATAAGCAGCAGCCTGAAATATGGTAACTATCACGGTTAAATAGCGTGTCCACTGATTAATTTTTTTTCTGCCGCTATCGCCTTCTTTTTGCACTTTTTGTAATTGCGGAACAAGAATCGTCATTAACTGCATAAAAATGGATGCAGAAATATATGGCATAATTCCTAATGCAAAAATAGAAGCGTGAGAAAATGCGCCGCCGGCAAACGTATCAAACAAGCCTAGTAAACCATTTGTATTTGTATTATTTTTTAAAGAGTTGGAAAGAATGTTTGGATCAATACCCGGCAAAACTATTTGTGAGCCTAACCTGTAAACTGCAATAAAACCTAAGGTTACAATAATTTTATTGCGCAACTCTTCAATAGTCCAAATATTTTGTATTGTTTTAATTAATTTTTTCACGAGGGAAGTATTAATTGATATTCTGAAAATTAAAAAAGACGCATCTTTGAATGCGCCCTGCAAATATCGGTAAAATTTATTTCAAAATTTCAACATTACCACCAGCCGCTTCAATTGCCGATTTTGCTTTTTCGCTTGCAGCATTTACTTTAAAATTAAGCTTCGCTTTTAATTCACCATTACCTAAAATTTTCACCTTATCAGTGCGACTGATTAATTTATTTGCGTATAAATTTTCAACGCTGAAATCAGAAAAATTATATTTTTCATTCAGTTGATCAATCTGACCAATATTAAAAATTTTAAATTCAATGCGTCCCGGATTTTTAAAGCCGCGTTTCGGCAATCTGCGCTGGATGGGCATTTGGCCGCCTTCATGCGCCATTTTTCTTTTATAACCTGTGCGTGCCTGGCTGCCTTTATTTCCTTTGGTTGATGTGCCGCCTTTGCCCGAGGCTTCGCCGCGACCAATTCTTTTTTCTTTATGAACAGAACCTTCGGCAGGTTTTAATGTATGAAGTTTCATTTTATTGTTAATTGTTAAACGTTAATTGTTAATTGAATTGAAAATTGACAATTAACAATTGAAAATAATTATACTTCTTCAACTTTTATTAAATGATTTACTTTATTAACCATTCCTAAAATTTGAGGAGTAGCTTCAACTTCTTTTGTGGCATTTAATTTATTTAAACCCAAAGCTTTTAAAGTCAATTTTTGGCGTTCGCTTCTGTCGATGCCGCTTTTTATTTGTGTAATTTTTATTTTTTTTAAGTCGCTCATTTTAATTTTTGACTTTTAATTTAACCTTGATTTTTCTCATCCATTAAAAACTTTTTTTAATGAAAGACCGCGTTGCCTTGCAACACCAATCGGTTCGCGCAAAGTTATTAATGCTTTAATAGTTGCCTTTACAACGTTATGCGGATTGGCAGAACCTAAACTTTTTGCCAGCACATCAGTAACGCCGGCGCTTTCCAAAACCGCACGCATGCTGCCTCCGGCAATTACACCGGTACCGTGCGCAGCAGGTTTTATTAAAATTTTTGCAGCACCTTCTTTTGCAAATTGTTCATGTGGAATTGTGCCATGCATCACAGGAACTTTCAACAAATTTTTCTTTGCATCATCAATGCCTTTTGCAATTGCTTCCTGCACTTCTTTTGCTTTGCCGAGTCCTTGCCCAACAACGCCGTTTCCATTGCCAACAACAACTAACGCAGAAAAACTAAAAGTTCTTCCGCCTTTTGTAGTTTTTACTACGCGATTTATTGCAACAACTTTTTCTTTCAATTCAACATCGCCACCGGCTCTAACTTTATTTACATTTACTTTCGACATTTATTATTTTTAATTTTCAATTTTTAATTTTTCAAAATCGCACTTCGCACTTAAAATTTAAGTCCGCCTTCTCTTGCTCCATCCGCAACCGCTTTTATTCTGCCATGATACAAATATCCACTTCGGTCAAAAACAACTTCGTTGATTTGTAAGTCTTGCGCTTTACGTGCAATTGCAGCGCCTGCAAGTTTTGCTTTTTCTACCTTATTTGTTTTTTGCGCAACAATATCTTTTTCTTTTGTTGATGCCGCAGCAATAGTTTTGCCATTGTCATCATCAATTAATTGAATATAAATTTCGTTGTTGCTGCGAAACACGCTCAGGCGTGGCTTTTGCGCTGTACCCGAAATTTTTCTGCGAATTCGATGACGAATTTTTTGTCGTCTTGTAACTTTTAAATCCATTTTTTTTATTTTTATTTCTTCTGATGCTGCCAGAAGAATTTTGTTACCAGCTTTTTATCTTTCTTCAACTTTTGTTGCGTCGCACTCTTGTACGTTCCGAAATCTACTCAACATGCTATTTCCAAATTAACTAATTGTCTAATTGACTAATTAATTTTATTTTCCAGCCGCTTTTCCTGCTTTGCGACGAACAACTTCATCCGAATATTTTACACCTTTTCCTTTGTATGGTTCAGGTTTGCGCAAGCCACGAATCTTCGCTGCAACCTGACCCAATAATTGTTTATCACTTCCTTCCAAACTAATCTTTGGATTTTGACCTTTTTCTGTTATAGTTGCAACTTTTAATTCTTTAGGAATTTCAACAACAATGTTGTGAGAATAACCTAAAGATAAATCCAACACATTTCCCTGGTTCGATGCTTTAAAACCAACACCAACTAACTCTAATTCTTTTTTATAACCATCGGTAACACCTTTTACCAAATTAGAAACCAATGCACGATACAATCCATGCATTGCGCGATGACGAATTTGATCTGTCGGGCGATTGAGCACAATTTGACCATCTTTTATTTCAACAGTTATATCTCTGTCAATTGCCTGTTTTAATTCACCTTTTGGTCCTTTTACTGAAATAATATTATCAGCACCAATTGTTGCAGTAACTGCTTTCGGAAGAACTACCGGTTGTTTACCTATTCGAGACATTCTATTTTAATTTGACAATTTGATAATTAGTTAATTTGACAATGTTTTATTCACTCATAATTTCATTTGAAAACCATTGTCGAATTTTCAAATTGGCTAATTGCCGAATTAATAAATATTACAAAGTACTTCTCCGCCAACATTTTCTGTCTTTGCTTGTTTATCTGTCATTACACCTTTCGATGTGCTTAAAATAGCAATTCCTAAACCATTAATTACTCTTTTAAAATCGGCCGGTTTTGCATATTGGCGCAAACCCGGGCGACTCACTCTTTCCAACGAACGAATGGCTGGTTGCTTTGTTGAGTTATCATACTTTAAAGCGATTTTTATTACGCCTTGTTTTTTATCATCTTCAAATTTATATTTCAAAATATATCCCTGTTCGTACAAAATTTCAGTGATACGTTTTTTTAAATTTGATGCGGGAATTTCCACAAGTCTGTGACCAGCCATTTGTGCATTGCGAACTCTTGTAAGAAAATCTGCTATAGGATCAGTTACCATATTTTATTTTCAATTGATAATTGTTAATTGAAATATTTTTTTATTGTTTAATTGACAATTAACAATTGCCAATTAACAATAACATTTACCAGCTTGCTTTTTTTACGCCGGGAATTTTCCCATCCAAAGCCATATCTCGAAACATAATTCGAGACATGCCGAAATATCTGATGTATCCGCGCGGTCTTCCCGTAAGTTGACAACGATTTTTCAATCGCACACGCGAGCCATTGCGCGGCAACAAATCTAATGCAGCATAGTCGCCTGCAGCTTTAAGTGCAGCACGTTTTTGCGCATATTTTTCAACCATTCTTTCGCGCTTTTTTTCTCTTGCTATTACTGATTTTTTTGCCATGTTTTTTTAAAATTCTACTATTTAAATTCTAAATTCTATATATTTTATGATTGCTTAAAATTAGAATTTAGAATTTCATTATTAAATATTACCAACTAAGTGTTATCTTTTTTTGTGTTTCTAAACGGCATTCCAAGTTCTTTCAACAATTCGTATGCTTCTTCATTTGTTTTTGCAGTTGTTACAATTGTAATATCCATTCCGGTAATTTTATTCACTTTATCAATATCAATTTCCGGAAAAATAATTTGTTCTGTAACACCCAAAGTATAGTTTCCTCTGCCATCGAACGATTTATCACTAATACCTCTAAAATCACGAACACGCGGCAAAGCAACAGAAACAAGACGATCTAAAAATTCATACATTTTTTCTCCGCGAAGAGTAACCCGAGCGCCAATCGGCATTCCCTTGCGTAATTTAAAGTTGGAAATATCTTTTTTACTCATCGTTGCCACTGCTTTTTGACCGGTAATTGTGCTAAGTTCATCCACCGCAATTTCCACTAATTTTTTATCAGCAACAGCGCCATTCACGCCACGATTAACACAAATTTTTTGAAGCTTCGGAGCTTGCATAATACTTTTATATCCGAATTTTTTTACCAAAGCAGGTATAACTTCTTTTTTATATTTATCCGCCAATCGCGGAGTATATTTTTCATCACTCATTTAATAACCTCCTCAGATTTTTTTGATACGCGAACTAATTTTCCATCTTGTCTTGTGCGTTTAATTTTAGTTGGTGAGCCGGTTTTTTTATCCCACAACATTACATTGCTTATGTGTATTGGCGCTTCTTTTTTTACAATTCCGCCTTTCGTATTTTGTGCGCTGGGCTTTGTATGTTTTGTAATAATATTTGCACCTTCCACAACCACTTTCGCTTTGTCAACAATAACATGCAAAACGGTGCGCGGCTTTTTTAAATCTTTATCGTCGCCCGCAATTACTACAACTTCATCGCCTTTTTTAATATTGAATTTTGGTTTAAACCTTTTGTTCATTATTTTATTTTTTATGTACCAAGCTACAACTCTTTAATGAAACATTCGTTGCGTCGCACTCTTGTACTTTCTGTTCTTTATTCAACAATCAAATCAATTCTCCATTATCATTCCGTAACTACAAAACTTCCGGCGCGAGTGAAATAATTTTCATATAACCTTTATCACGTAATTCTCTTGCCACGGGACCAAAAATTCGTGTTCCTCTCGGCTCATCGGTTCCTGTTAACAGCACAACGGCATTATCATCAAACCGAATGTAGGAGCCATCTTTGCGACGCAATTTATTTGTAGTGCGTACAATAACAGCTTTAGAAACCGTACCTTTTTTTACGCCGCCGGCAGGCAAAGCATCTTTTACCGTTACAACAATTTTATCGCCGATTTTTGCATAATCCTGCCCTGAATTACCAAGCACTCTTATGCAAAGCACTTGCTTCGCGCCGCTGTTATCTGCTACATTTAATCTGCTTTCCTGCTGAATCATTTTCTTAAGCTTTGAGCTGTCAGCCATATGCTGTCAGCAATTAAATACCAATTTTATTTCGCTTTTTCAATTACTTCAACCAATCTCCATCGCTTTGTTTTGCTGAGCGGACGAGTTTCCATAATTTTTACAACATCACCAATTGTACATTCATTTTTTTCGTCATGCGCATGAAACTTAGTGGTCTTTTTTACAAACTTTCCATAAATAGGATGCTTCACTTTTCGTTCAACAGCAACAGTAATTGTTTTCGTCATTTTATTACTGCTAACTGTTCCTATTCTTGTTTTGCGCAAATTTCTTTCAACCATTTTCTTTAATTTGATAATTTGATGATGTGCTAATTTGCTGATTGTGTTTCCTGATTTTTATCAGCCAAATTATCCATCAGATTAGCGAATTTTCTTTTCTTTAATTCCGTTTTCAATCTTGCAATATCTTTTCTGAGATTGCGAATGCTCATCGGGTTTTCCAATGGAGAAATTGCATGAGCAAATTCTAATCTTTTCAAGCGAATCTTATCTTCATTAAGACGCGCGTTTAAATCGTTTTCGTTTAAATCTTTTAAGCTTCTATTAAAATCTGCTGTTTTATTCGGCATCGTTTTTTTAATTTATGTAACCATTCGGTTACAAATCAACTAATCAACCAATTAACTAACCAAATCTCTTCTCATTATAAATTTTGTTGCAATTGGTAATTTTTGAGACGCTAATTGCATTGCCTCTTTTGCCACTGCTTCGGTAACGCCATCACATTCAAATAAAATGCGTCCAGGTTCTACTACTGCTGCCCAATATTCGGGATTACCTTTTCCTTTTCCCATCCTTACTTCTGCGGGTTTTTTTGTAATCGGTTTATCAGGGAAAATTCTTATCCAAACATTTCCCTCACGTTTCATTGCACGTGTCATTGCCTGGCGCGCAGCTTCTAACTGACGATTCGTTAATAAAATCCCTTCCATAGATTTTAATGCATAAGAGCCAAATGCAATGGTAGTGCCTCTTTTAGCCACATTTCTTATGCGACCTTTTTGTGCCTTTCTATGTTTTGATCTTTTTGGCTGTAACATCTTTTTTAATTTGATATTTCGACAATTTGATAATTAGCCAATGCTTTTTCAAATTGCTATCTATTTTTTTACCTTATTTAATGTCGAATTGATTTATTGTCTAATTGATTAATTATCTTCTTCCGCCGCGTCTATCACCGCCGCTACCTCCTCCACGTCTATCGCCGCCGCCGCTTCTGCGATCGTCTCTTCTTTCCATACCTCCACCACCTCGTCTTTCATCATCTCTCCTATCTCTTCTATCGCTCATATCAGTTTTGCCACCAACAAAGTTTGGATTTAATTCACGCTTTCCTAAAACTTCACCTTTACAAATCCATACTTTTATTCCGATTTTTCCATAAACTGTTTGGGCAAAAACATTTGCATAATCAATATCCATTCTAAAAGTATGCAGCGGAACACGACCTTGTTTTATTTCTTCTGTTCGTGCAATTTCAGAACCGCCCAAACGACCTGCAACTTTCACTTTAATTCCTTCCGCACCCATGCGAAGTGTTGAGGCAATCGACATTTTAATTGCACGCTTGTAATTAATTCGATTTTCAATTTGCCTTGCAATTGTATCGCCTACAATATTCGCATCTAATTCAGGTCGGCGTATTTCTAAAATGTTTATCTGAACATCATCTTTGCCGGTTAATTTTTTTAATTCTTCTTTAATACGGTCAACTTCATTCCCACCTTTACCAATAATAATTCCTGGCTTTGAAGTATGAATTGTAATGATAAGTTTACCTAAAGTGCGCTCAATTACAATTCTTGCAATACCACCTTTATTGATACGCGCCATAAGATAAGTTCTGATCTTATGATCTTCAATCAACTTATTTGCATAATCTTTTTTGCTGCCATACCAATTACTATCCCATCCGCGGATGATACCTAACCTGTTACCAATTGGATTTGCTTTTTGACCCATGTTATTTATTTACAATTATTTTTTGATCAACAATTAATGTTACATGATTACTTCTTTTGCGAATTCGATATCCGCGGCCTTGAGGTGCCGGACGCATTCTTCTTAATGTGCGGCCTCCGTCAACAAAAACAGTTTGTATAATAAGATTTGCATCAGCAGCGCTTTGACCATTATTTTTCTGCTCCCAATTATTGATTGCACTCTTTAGCAATTTCGCCAAAGGAACTGCACTATGTTGCGGATGATGCTCCAAAATTGCCAGCGCTTTTTCCACTTCAATTCCGCGAATTACATCAGCCAGCAAACGCATTTTGCGCGGTCCGGTTGGATAATTTTTTAATTTAGCTGTTGCTTCCATTTAAAAAAATTGTTGTTTTATTTACTTCCCGAATGACCTCTGAAATTTCTTGTCGGCGCAAATTCTCCTAATTTATGACCCACCATAAATTCCGTTACATAAACAGGAATAAATTTATTTCCGTTATGAACCGCAAATGTGTGCCCAACAAAATCGGGCGTAATTGTAGAGCGGCGGCTCCATGTTTTTATCACCGATTTTTTATTTTTCCCTTCGTTAATTGCAAGCACTTTATCGTTAAGGTTTGCATCAACGTAAGGACCTTTTTTTATCGAACGACCCATGAATAATTTTTAATTTTTTATTTAAATTTTTATGTTACCGGCTTTTGAAACTTTACTCATCGTCTGTGTGTCACTCACTTGTACGTTCAGAATTTTATTCAGCAATTAAACAATGTTTTTTCATCATCACATTTCCAAATCTCCAAATCATCAAATTAACTCTGCGCTAATTTCTTTCCGCCTTTGCGTTGAATAATTAATTTATCACTTCCTTTTCCTTTAGTTCTTGTTTTCAATCCTTTTGCATATTTACCTTTTCGGCTTCTTGGATGTCCGCCCGATGCTTTTCCTTCACCACCACCCATCGGATGATCCACCGGATTCATTGCAACACCACGCACTCTCGGACGAATTCCTTTCCAGCGATTTGCGCCTGCTTTGCCTTTCATCTCTAAATTATGATCACTGTTGCTAACAACGCCAACCGTTGCATAGCAATTAATCAATACTTTTCTTAATTCGCCGCTGGGCATTTTAAGCACAGCATATTTATCTTCTTTATTCGATAATTGCGCTGATGAACCTGCACTTCTTGCGAGCTTTCCGCCTTGTCCGGGCTGCATTTCAATGTTATGAATATTTGTTCCCAAAGGCATATTTTTCATCGGTAAAGCATTACCAATTTCCGGAGCAACATTATCTCCCGAAATTAAAGTTGTACCAACCTGCAAACCCTGCGGCGCAAGAATGTATCTTTTTTCTCCGTCACTATATTCAACCAAAGCAATAAATGCAGTGCGGTTTGGGTCGTATTCAATTGATACAACTTTGGCCTCAACATCTTTTTTATTTCGTTTAAAATCTACGATTCGATAATGATGTTTATGCCCGCCACCTTTATAACGCATTGCTCTGCGACCTTGCACATTACGACCGCCTGTGCTATGCTGCGATTCTAATAAACTTTTTTCGGGTTCATTAGTTGTAATTTCAGCATAAGCGTTGCCGATTTTCCATCGCGTGCCTGCGGTAATTGGTTTATATTTTTTTAATGCCATATCCTAAATCCCTAAAGGGACTTTTTAATTAAATTTTTAATTCAAAAATTTCTTTCTAAACCTTACTCCCTTTTAGGAGTTGGGGTTTAAATATTTGCGTATAAATCAATTGTATCACCTTCTGCAAGCGTTACATAAGCTTTTTTGTAAGATGATTTTACACCTTTCAAAACACCTGCTTTTGTCGAACGCGATTTTGTTTTTCCAGGAACAACAACTGTATTTACATCAACCACACCAATGCCGTACATATCTTCAATCGCTTTTTTTATTTCCAGCTTATTTGCTTTGCGATTTACTTTAAAAGAATATCTTCTCAATTTTTCTTGTTGAAGATTTGCTTTTTCTGTAAGAATCGGTTTTATTAAAACTTCCGCTAAATTCATTTTTTAATCAATTTGAAAATTTGGTAATTTGGTAATTTGAAAATTCTGTCTCGCAATTCATTTGCACATTTTCAAATTCGCACATCTGCACATCAAGCAACTACTTCTTCGTTTTGTGCTTCTTCATTCTGCACATTTTCTTCCTGCACATTTTCTTCTTCTTCTTCACTAAAAATTTTTGCAGCGCTTTCAGTCAATACTAAAATATCTGCATTCATTATGTCATAAGTATTTAAATCTGCAAGTAAACTACTTCCAACAGAATACAAATTACGCAAACTCAAATACACATTTTCGTTGAATTCAGGGGTAACAAATAATATTTTTTTTGTGTCAGCATTTATGGTTTTTAAAACATCAACAAACTGTTTTGTTTTTGGCGTTTCAAAATTGATGTCTTCCATCACCACAATTGCATTGTCTTTTGCTTTGTATGATAACGCGCTAACTTTTGCTAAGTCTTTTACTTTTTTATTCAGCTTAAAATTATAGTCGCGCGGTTTTGGACCGAAAACGGTTCCGCCACCTTTGTACAAAGGGTTTCGTATGTTTCCTTTGCGCGAACCGCCGGTGCCTTTTTGCTTATGCAATTTGCGGCTTGAACCATGAACTTCGGCGCGCGTTTTTACTTTATTTGTGCCCTGTCTTTGCGCAGCCAAATATTGTTTAACAGCCAAATAAATTACATGATCATTCGGCTCGATGCCAAAAATTTCATCAGGCAATTCAATTGTTCTGCCGGTTTTTTCGCCTTTTATATTTAAAACTTCTGCCTGCATTTATTAATTAAATTTTATTCTGAACTAATACTATAGAACCGTTATGACCCGGAACTGAACCACTTATTAAAAGATAATTTTTTTCAGGAAAAATTTTTACCACTTTCAATCCTTTCATTTTCACTCTGTCGGTTCCCATTCTGCCAGCCATTCTCATTCCTTTAAAAACTCTTGAAGGATAGGATGAGCCGCCAACAGAACCCGGCGCTCTTGAACGGTCGTGCTGACCGTGCGATGCTTCTCCAACACCATGAAATCCATGACGCTTTACAACACCCTGAAACCCTTTGCCTTTCGATGTTCCAACGACTTCAACATTTTCTCCTTCCGCAAAAATGTCAACAGAAATTGTTTCACCTAAATTTTTATCGAGAGAATAATCACGGAATTCTTTTACGAATTTTTTTGCAGGAGTATTTGCTTTTGCGAAGTGACTTATTTCGGCTTTTATGGAGTGGTTTTCTTTTTTATCGCCGAAGGCTAATTGAACTGCATTGTAACCATCGGTTTCATTTGTTTTAACCTGCGTTACAATACAAGGACCAGCTTCAATAATGGTGCAAGCAGTTTGCTTGCCATCCGGATCGAAGACGCTCGTCATTCCAATTTTTTTGCCGATAATTCCTTTCATCTTTTTGCGTTTGTGCACCGCAAGGTTTTAAAAGGACAGTTTCAATAAGAGTGAAACTTCAATCCCCGTTTGCCACCGACCTTTTCTTTTTTTGTTTGAAATGATTTCAAAACTTCAGAAGTACCGGCAGTAAACAAACCTCGAAGGGCGTGTTTATATTTTTAATCAGAATTTTTATTTTCTGATTTTTAATTCAGAGCTCTTTTTTCATTTTAAATGATTGAGAGATGAAAATTATTTTAAGAACTTTCTCTGTTCACCCTTTAGGGAGTTAGAGGGTTTACGCTTTAATCTCAACTTCAACACCAGAAGGCAAATCCAGTTTGCTTAATGCATCCACAGTTCTCGATGAAGAAGTGTAAATATCCATTAAGCGCTTGTGTGTTGCCAACTGAAACTGTTCGCGGCTTTTTTTATTTACGTGCGGCGAACGAAGAACCGTAAAAATTCTTTTGCGTGTTGGCAAAGGAATTGGTCCGGTTACAACTGCGCCGGTGCTGCGTACAGTTTTTACGATTTTTTCTGCAGATTTATCTACAAGATTATGATCGTACGATTGTAATTTTATTCTAATTCGTTGAGACATTTTTTAAACCCAAATTTCATTTTGGGAGCGCAAAGGTAAGGGCTTGATGCTTATCAGCAAAAAATTTTACATTTTATTTTGAGAAGTCAAAAGTGAAAATTAAAAAGTCAAAAAGTTAATGGTTAATTGTTAATCGTTAATCGGAAGAATGAAAGTGCAAATGAAAACGAGCGAGCTAATAGAAATTAACATTGAACGTTAAACATTAAACATTAAACATTTCGTTTCACGCTCACAAACGGATTGTCTTTTATAAAAAACCGATAAGGCAAAAGCGCATCTTCTGCGGCATAATCAACACCGATGCGCGGCGCAATTATCAACTCTTTTTTCTTCACAACAAATCCATCATCGGCAATAAAAATTTCATTACTTAATAAATCAATTCCGGTATGTTTTGTTGTAATGCCTAAAGCTTTTGAAACATTTCCCGGACCTTTCGTTAAAGAAAAATCTGGTTTAGTTTTTCCTGTTCGCATCAACATTGTTTCAATTCCTTCAACCGGTTCTGCAGCACGAATTAAAACTGCATGTGGCGTATCTTTTTTATTTGTAACAACATTAAATAAGTGATGAATTCCGTAACACAAATAAACATAAGCAACGCCGCCTTCGCCAAACATTATCTCTGTTCTTTTTGTTCGTCGCGTGTTAAATGCGTGAGATGCTTTATCAATAATTCCGTTGTAGGCTTCGGTTTCAACAATGCGGGCAGCGGTAAATAATCCATCAAAATTTGTAACCAAAATTTTTCCCAACAGTTGTTGCGCAATTTTTACAACATCATTCCGTTCATAAAAATCTCTTTCAAGTTTTCGCCAATGCGGCTGCATTGTTTGTAGTTTTGCGTGGGATGAAAAATTATTTTTCAACTCAAAATTTTAATCCGCTAAAATAAAACCTATTGCTGAAAGAAATTGTAATTGCAATACAATCTTATTTTGATGCACATAAGTTTATTGTAAAAAATAAATTGTGGAAATGGATCATTATTCCCGGCATTTTTTATGCAATTCTTTTTTTTATCAGCATTTATTTTTTCAGCAAAAGCGCAAACGGAGTTGTTGACTGGATACGTGATTCAACACATTTTAATATTTGGCTCGAAAAAATAAAAAACCCTTTCATCAGTTTTCTTTTTGCATTTGCCGGAGTAATTCTTTGGTTGATTTTAATGCTGTTTTATTTTTCACTTTTTAAATATGTTTGGTTAATTGTTGGCTCGCCGGTTTTTGCTTATCTCAGCGAAAAAACAGAGGCAATTTTGGAAGGCAGAGAATATCCTTTCAGCTTTCGCCAATTAATAAAGGATATTTTTCGCGGTATTCAAATTGCATTACGAAACGCGCTCTGGCAAACGGTTTACACCGTTTCAATTCTTTTGCTTGCGCTCGTTCCAATCATCGGTTGGGCAACGCCGGTGCTCGCTATTTTAGTTGAATGTTATTACTACGGTTTTTCGATGCTTGATTATAATTTCGAGCGTAAAAAAATTGATACACAGCAAAGCATTATGTTTATTGCAAACAATAAAGGACTTGCAATTGGCAACGGAATTATTTTTTATTTAATGCATTTAATTCCTTTTGTTGGATGGGTTTTTGCGCCTGCTTATGCAGTGATTGCTGCAACTTTAAGTATGCTGAAAATTACCAATGATTCGAATGATTGAAATGATTTATATAATTGAGAAATGGAGATTAAAAAAATTGAATAATAAATTATTCTTTTCTGCAATCAATAAAACCTTCGCATGGTTGTAATGCATACTCCTTCCACTTTTCAAGCATTTCAGGTGAAATATATTTTACTTTAAAACCTGCTTTCCGCAAACGGTTCATGTAATCATTAATATTATAAATTCGCACATGATCTTTCTGACCAAATAATTCAGATTGCTTTTTTTCATCACAAATAAAAGGTTCTTCAATTGTTTCAGGAATTGAGTTTGAAAATGGAATTTGTAAAATTGCCCGCCCGTTCGACTTTAAAACTCTATAAATTTCTTTCATTGCCAAACTGTCTTCAGCAATATGTTCCATAACATGATTTGCAATTATTATATCAAAAATTTCTTTTTCAAATGGTAAAGAAGTTGCATCCGCATACTTTACATTTTTATCAATCAATTTATAAAATCCCGGCTCAATATCAGCAGTAATTACATTTGCATTTTGCTTTAAGAAATCGAAAATTTTTTTCTCGGGAGATAAATGCAATATCTTTTTATTTCTATAATCAATTTCTATTTTCAGCATTTGCAAAATCAATCTTTCCCTGCTTGTACTTCGGCAATAAGGACAATAAACATTTTCTCCATCGCCGCCAATTACATGATATTTTTCTAATGCAACTTTGTCTTCTTTTTTTGAATATCTCGGAACAAATTTTTGATACTTTTTATTACAAAAATTACATGTAAAACCTGCGCCTTTATATTTAATATATCTTTTGCGCGTTGATAATATTGAAAGATAAAAAAGTCCGCTTCTGTATCTGCCCTGAATGCCATAATATAAACCTGCTTTGCGTAAAAAATTTTTTATAAATTCTTTCAAGATTATTTAATCTTTGATTGATGAATACGAACTTAGGAAAAGTTTATTTAATTCCAACGGTTTTGCATGAAGATGAAATTGCATTGCAAACAATTCCTGCATATATTTTGGATGCAATAAAAGATTGCAACATCTTTTTTGTTGAAAATGAAAGAACAGCAAGAAGATTTTTAAAAAAATTATGGAAAGAAATTTTAATTGATAATTATGAATGGATAACAATTCATAAAGCAGAAGAAAATGTGAAAGAAAAATTTATTAGTTATTTGAACGATAGAAAAAATGTTGGAATTATCAGTGAAGCCGGTTGCCCGGGAATTGCAGATCCCGGACAAATTTTAGTTGAAGCTGCGCAACAAATTGATGCAACAATAAAACCATTGGTTGGTCCAAGTTCAATTTTACTTGCATTAATGGCAAGCGGAATGAACGGACAGAATTTTCAGTTTGTTGGTTATTTACCTGTCGAATCTTCTGCAAGAAAAAAAATGTTGCGGGAATTGGAAGAAGAATCTTTCAAAAAAAAATGCACACAAATTTTTATTGAAACACCTTACAGAAATAATGCTCTCCTGAAAGATGTTTTACAAATCTGTAATAATGAAACACGTTTATGTATTGCAGCAAATCTTACATCGTTCACAGAATCTATCAAAACAAAAACCATCAGTGAATGGAAAAAAAATATTCCGGAACTTCACAAACAGCCTGCAATTTTTTTGTTATTTGCAAAATAAAAAATTTGATGAAAATTGATATTCTTACTGTTTTGCCTAACTTACTTGAAAGCCCTTTTAATAACAGTATTATTAAGCGAGCAAGAGAAAAAAATTTATTGCAGATAAATATTTATAATCTCAGGCAATGGGCAGTAAACGAACATGGGCAGGTTGATGATTATCAATACGGCGGCGGCGCAGGAATGGTTATGATGTGTGAACCACTGGCAAACGCAATAGAATTTCTTCAAAAAGAAAATAACTATGATGAAATAATTTTTATGACGCCCGATGGTGAAAAGTTTACACAAAAAACTGCCAACCAACTTTCTCTTAAAAATAATTTATTGATTATTTGTGGTCATTATAAAGGTATTGATGAACGAATTCGCGAACATTTTATAACGCTTGAAATTTCTATTGGCGATTATGTTTTAAGCGGCGGAGAATTAGCTGCATCAATAGTTGCAGATGCAGTGGGCAGATTAATTCCTGGTGTATTAAACGATGAAACTTCTGCGCTTTTCGATTCTTTTCAGGACGATATGTTAGCGCCTCCTGTTTATACAAGACCGGAAAATTTTAGAGGATGGGAAGTGCCCCGGCAATTATTATCAGGTAACCCAAAAATAGTTGATCAATGGCGTTATGAACAAGCTTTAAACCGTACTCAGGCAAAAAGACCCGATTTGCTTACGAACACAGAATCAACTGAATAAACTACTAACATAGTATCCACAGATGTTTTTTAATGTCCGATCTGGATATTTTTATAATTTTTAAACCAAGATAAAAATAATATGTACGCTTAGTTTTATGGCGTTTTATTAAAACAAGCTTCCACGTTTTAAAACCAATATCAAAAAACCGTAACTTGAAAATATTAATTTAGTATAATCCTGCTTTGCAGGATTTTTTTTTATTTAAATAATTTTAGTAGTTAAATTGTTTCTTCGCTAATTAAATTAAATTGAACTCTCACAAATTTATAATAAAAGGAAAGTTGGTTGACGTATGGAAAAAAGAAATTTATCCTGCCGAAATAAAAGTGCAAAATGGAAAAATAAAATCAATTTTACCGCTTAATATTCATAATTCATCTTTCAATAATTATATTCTTCCCGGTTTTATTGATAGTCATATTCACATAGAAAGCAGCATGTTAGTGCCAAGTGAGTTTGCACGCCTGGCTGTTGTACACGGCACCGTTGCAACGGTTAGCGACCCGCATGAAATTGCAAATGTGTGCGGAATAAATGGTGTTGAGTTTATGATTGAAAATGGTAAACAAGTAAATTTTAAATTCAATTTTGGAGCACCCAGTTGCGTGCCTGCAACTGCTTTTGAAACCGCCGGCGCTGAACTTAACAGTAATTATGTAGCTGAACTTTTAAATAAAAATGAAATAAAATATTTGAGTGAAATGATGAACTTCCCCGGCGTGTTAAATGCAGATAAGGAAGTGATAAAAAAAATTGAAACAGCAAAAATTTTTAATAAACCTGTTGATGGACATGCGCCCGGCTTAAGAGGCAAACTTGCAAAAAAATATATTGATGCAGGCATAAGCACCGACCATGAATGCTTTACAAAAGTTGAGGCTTTAGATAAATTAAATTATGGAATGAAGATTCTTATTCGCGAAGGAAGTGCAGCAAAAAATTTTAATGCATTAATTGATTTATTAAATGATTACCCTGATAAAATAATGTTTTGCAGCGATGATAAACATCCGGATAGTTTGGCAGAAGGTCATATAAATAAATTATGCGCAAGAGCAGTTGAAAAAAATATAGATTTATTTAAAGTGCTGCAGGCTGCTTGTGTAAATCCGGTAATGCATTATAAATTAAATGTTGGTTTATTGCGTGAAACTGATAACGCCGATTTTATTGTGGTTGAAGATTTAAATCAATTCAGTGTTTTACAAACTTATATTAACGGAGAATTGGTTGCAGAAAATGGAAAAACATATATTAATTCAGTTCCTGTTACTCCAATCAATAATTTTAATTGTAAAGAAATTGCAGAAGCTGATATAAAAATTCCTTATCAAAATAAAGAAAAATTTTTTGTGATAGAAGCTTTAGACGGCCAATTAATCACCAATAAATTGATAGAAAATTGTAAAGTAAAAAACGATGAATATGTCAGTGATATTGAAAATGATATTTTAAAAATTGTTGTTGTAAACCGTTATCAAAATGCGCCTGTTGCAAAAGCGCTTATCAAAAATTTCGGATTAAAGCAAGGCGCAATTGCATCGAGCGTTGCGCATGATAGTCATAACCTAATTGCGGTTGGCGCAAATGATGAAAGCATTGTAAAAGCAATAAATTTAATTATTAAAGAAAAAGGCGGAATAAGTTGTGTAAACAAAAATAATGCAATGATTATTCCTTTGCCTGTTGCCGGATTAATGAGTGCTGATGATGGTTATACGGTTGCAAAAAAATATATTAAAATTGATAAAATGGCAAAACAATCAGGCTCAACATTAACTGCTCCTTTTATGACGTTAAGCTTTATGGCGTTGCTCGTAATTCCACATTTAAAACTGAGCGATAAAGGTTTGTTTGATGGAGATGAGTTTAAAATAATATCATTATAAACAACTAATTTGTACCGGTTTTAATTATTATTTTAAATAAATTTCTTCCGCTTATCTTTAGTGTTTTACTAATCAGCAATTAATTTTCAAACAATAATTTATGAGAAAGAAACTTTTATTCTTACTTATTATCTATTGTTTTTTTACATCGTGCAACAATCATCAAAACAATATTTCGCCGAGCGATTCTATAGGAAATAAAATGGCTGATACAAATGTAACTAAGACTGAGACTAATGATAGCAAAGGCTTTCATTGCTACCTTGATACATCGAATAAAGACAGTATTTTTCTTCACATCAATATTTTAAACAACATAGTTACAGGAGATTTGAAATATAAAATTTATGGAAAAGATGCAAACGCCGGAACAATCGAAGGCGAAATGAAAAATGATACTTTAATTGCAGACTATCGTTTTATGAGCGAAGGAAAACAATCTGTTCGTCAAGTTGCATTTCTTAAAAAAGATAATTCTTTTGTTGAAGGTTTTGGTGCTGTTGAAGAAAAAAATGACAAGACGATTTTTAAAAATACAAGCTCTTTAAAATTCACCGGCTTTGTTTTAAAAGAAGTTGATTGCAAATAAAAATCGTAAATGCGGATGCTGCAACAATTCACAAAAATAAAAATTATTTATGCATTTATTACTGCGCTTTTGTGCTGGTTTGCGCTGGTTCTTCAATTATATCTTATTATCGAAATTAGAATTAATACAAGCATTTCAATTTCGGGTGGCGTAATAAAATTTTTCAGCTTTTTTACTATTTTATCCAACTTACTTGTTGCGCTAAGTTTAACTGCTGTTGTATTTTTTAAAAATTCTTTTTTTGCCAAAACACCAGTAATATCAGGCATTACAGCTTACATAATCATCGTTGGAATTATATACAGTTTATTGCTGAAAGAATTATGGAACCCGCAAGGTTTGCAATTAATTGCAGATATTATTTTGCATGAAGCCATTCCAATTTTATATTTTATTTTTTGGTTGTTGTTTGTGCAAAAAGGTTTTCTTAAATGGAAATATATTTTTCTATGGCTTATTTTTCCTTTCTTTTATTTGATATGGACTTTTTTGCGCGGCGCGCTAATTGGCGAATATCCATATCCGTTTGTTGATGTAAGTGTAAACGGTTATCAAAAAGTATTTATTAATTCATTTTTGATGTTTATTCTTTTTGTAATAATGGGCACATTAATTGTTGCGATTGACAAATTGATGGCAAAAAGTTTTTTGCCAAAATAATCTTTTGCTTTTATGATTTTTATTTGCTGCATATTGAACAGAACGTACAAGAGTGCGACGCAACGAAGTTTAATAGAAATTCTGCAGCCGGGTACATAACATTCTCTCCGTTAACTCCGTTATATTTGCGGTTATAATTTAAAATGGCAAACACGCTTAAAAACAAAACTTCGCCAAAACCAAATTCTGCGCAGCTAAAGCCCGAAAAAGTAGAGCAGGTAACGGTTAGGCAAATTGTACAAGATGAGCGCGCTCACAAAATTGCAGGCGCTGTAAGCTTATTGTTTTGCGTGTTTTTATTTATTGCATTTACGTCGTATCTTTTTACATGGCAGCAGGATCAATCGCAAATTGTAAATTCAGGAATAAAAATTTTTAGCACAACCGATGTTCGTGTAAATAATTTATTAGGTGTGCTTGGCGCTTACACTGCATACAATTTAATGTATAATGGCTTTGGTATTGCAGCATATTTATTATGCAGTTTCTTTTTTGTGCTTGGTATAAATTTATTGAGTGAGAAAAAATTCTTCAGCGTTTCGCGTAATATAAAATATATTCTAATTGGATTGATTGTGTTAAGTGTTGCGCTTGCTTTTTTTACAAATGGAAATGCTTTTTCCTGGGGCGGCGCGGTGGGTGAATTAATAAATGCATGGTTAATAAAATGGATTGGAAAAATTGGTACAGGTTTTTTATTAACATTGATTGTTTTGATTTATATGATATGGAGATTTAATCCGAGTTTCAGATTGCCAAAAAGAAGAACTACTGTAATACAGTCTGCGCCTGCATTTCAAGTAAACAGTTTTAATGATGAAGCAAAGCTTTTTGTTCAGGATGATAACAAAATAAGTAACAATAAATTAAAAAATGATAGTAAAAATGTAACGGTTATTATGCCGCATCAGGAAGAAACAACAATAAATCCATTGAATGATTTATCTCTTGTTGAAAAAAATGGAATGGAAAAATTATATGATGAAGAATTAAAAGCGGAGAAGCCTAAGCCATCAGAAGTCAAAAGTCAAAAATCAGAAGTGAGCAGCGATTTAAATTTAGAAATAAAAGAAATAGTAAGTGATGATGAAGATGTAATTGAAGAACCATCATCCTTTAAAAAAAATCCGAAATCTGAAATCCGAAATCCGACAACCGATTACGAACCAACATTTGAGCTGCGCAATTACAAATATCCTTCACTCGATTTATTAGAAACACATGGCAGTGAAAAAATTGTTTTGGATGCAACAGAACTTGAAGCAAATAAAAACCAAATTATTTCAACACTTCAAAATTATGATATAGAAATTCAGAGAATTGCTGCAACTGTTGGACCAACAGTTACATTGTATGAAATTATTCCATCGCCCGGCGTACGAATAAGCCGCATAAAAAATTTAGAAGATGATATTGCGCTAAGCCTTGCTGCGCTTGGCATTCGCATTATCGCGCCCATTCCCGGCAAAGGTACAATTGGCATCGAAGTTCCGAATGTTCGCAAAACAATTGTAAGCATGAAAACTTTGCTTTCATCAGAAAAATTTCAAAACAATAATTTTTCTCTTCCAATTGCAATCGGTAAAAAGATTGATAACGAAAACTTTATCGTCGATCTGGCAAGCATGCCGCATTTGTTGATGGCAGGCGCAACAGGGCAAGGAAAATCTGTTGGCATCAACACAATTTTAGTTTCGCTTTTGTATAAAAAACATCCATCACAATTAAAATTTGTTTTGATTGATCCGAAGAAAGTAGAGTTGAGTTTATATAAAATAATCGAAAAACATTTTCTTGCAAAATTGCCCGGCGATGATGAAGCAATTATTACCGATACAAAAAAAGTTATTTATTCATTAAATGCGCTTTGCATTGAAATGGATAATCGTTATGATTTATTAAAAGAAGCCGGCTGCCGCAACATAAAAGAATACAACGAAAAATTTATTAAGCGAAAATTAAATCCGCAAAAAGGTCATCAATTTTTGCCTTTTATAGTTTTAATAATTGATGAATTTGCCGATTTAATTATGACTGCCGGAAAAGAAATAGAAATGCCAATTGCACGCCTAGCACAGCTTGCGCGAGCAGTAGGCATTCATTTAATTATTGCAACGCAGCGACCTTCGGTAAACATTATTACAGGAACAATTAAAGCAAATTTTCCTGCGAGAATTGCTTTTAAGGTTACTTCAAAAATTGACAGCAGAACCATTTTAGATATTGGCGGCGCAGAACAATTAATTGGCAAAGGCGATATGCTGATTAGTTACAACGGCGAAATAAGCCGCCTGCAGTGTGCGTTTGTTGATACACCCGAAGTTGATAAAATTGTTGAGTTTATTGGCTACCAGGAAAGTTTGCCCGAACAATATTATTTGCCGATTTATGAAGATGAAAAAGAAACTGAAGGAAAAAATTTTGATGCAAATGATCGGGATGAATTGTTTGAAACTGCTGCAAGATTAATTGTACAAAATCAAATTGGTTCTACTTCTCTTTTGCAACGCAGAATGAAGCTTGGTTACAACCGTGCCGGAAGATTAATGGATCAGCTGGAAGCTGCAGGAATTGTTGGAAAAAATCTTGGAAGCAAGGCAAGAGATGTTTTAGTAAAAACCGAAAGCGAATTAAATGATGTTTTAAATAATATGGTTTAATTGAATAGAGTATATAAACTAAATATTATTAAAAGCATAAGTCAATTAACCTATGAATTTTCGGTTTTAATAAATCAAGAAAAATGATTTAATTTATAATTCATAATTAAAGAAATGGTTAAGGAAAAAAAAGCAAAACATAAATCAATTCTCACTGATCAATCTTTACAATTTTTAAAAGAATATATAAATAATCCTTCGCCGGTTGGTTTTGAAAGCGGCGGTCAGAAGCTTTGGCTTGAATACCTGAAACCCTTTGTAGATGCGCATTTCAGTGATGCATACGGAACTGTAGTTGGCGTAATAAACCCAACGGAAATTTTTAAAATAGTAATTGAAGCACATGCAGATGAGATAAGTTGGTTTGTAAATTATATAAATGAACAAGGATTAATTTATCTAAAAAGAAATGGCGGAGTAGATCATCAAATTGCTCCTTCAAAAAGAGTAATTATTCATGGGAAAAACGGAAACGTAAAAGCGGTATTTGGCTGGCCTGCAATTCATACTCGTTTATCAAACAATGATCAAAAAGAAACACAACCAAAAGTTGAAAATCTTTTTCTCGATTGCGGCGCACGCAGTAAAAAAGAGGTGGCAGATTTGGGTGTACATATTGGCGCAGTTGTTACGTATGAAGAAGGCTTTGATGAACTTGCGAACAATTATTTTATTGGTCGCGCATTCGATAATCGCATCGGCGGTTTTATGATTGCAGAAGTGGCAAGGCTTATAAAAGAAAATAAAAAAAAGCTGCCTTTTGGTTTATACATTGTAAATGCGGTGCAGGAAGAAATTGGCTTGCGCGGTGCAGAAATGATTGCGCGCCGCATTAAACCAAATGTTGCAATTATTACAGATGTTACGCACGATACGCAAACGCCAATGATTAACAAAGCGATTGAAGGCGATATTGCTTGCGGCAAAGGTCCGTCACTCGCTTTCGGGCCGGCAGTGCATAATAAATTATTAAATTTTGTTCAGGATATTGCAAATAAAAATAAAATTCCGGTTCAGTTGCGAAGCGTAAGCCGCAGCACAGGTACTGATACTGATAGTTTTGCTTATGCGAATGAAGGTTGCCCTTCGGTTTTAATTTCAATTCCATTGCGTTACATGCATACAACGGTTGAAATGATTCATAAAAATGATATTGAAACTACTATTCAATTAATGTATGAAACTTTGCTGAAACTCAGTCCAGATACGGATTTGAGCTATTTGTAAATATGATTATTTTTAACTTTGTAATTAAAAGTACTTTGTAATAAGTTTAATTCAAATTGTAAAAAGCAATTGCATTGCCGCCAAAAAATAAATCCTGTTCGTTTTTTGTGAAAGTTGAAAAATATTCTTTACAAATATTTATTACTTCATTGTAAGATGCAGCAACTAAACACACAGGCCAATCAGATCCATACATAATTTTTTTTACTCCGAATGTTTCAATTATAACATCCAAATAAGGCTTAAATACTTTTGTTGTACAATTATTCCAATCTGCCTCTGTTACCATGCCTGAAATTTTGCAATACACATTTTCAAAAGGTTTTAATTTTTCTATATCATTTTTCCAATCTGTTATTTTTTGATTTTTAATAGATGGTTTTGCAAGATGATCGATTACAAATTTTTGTTCAGGAAACATTTTTACTAATTCATGCACATATTTCAATTGATCCGAAAAGATGAGAATGTCATAAGTAAAATTAAATTTCTTCAATAAACCAATGCTTTTTTTAAAAGCCGGTTCTAACATCAAAGCTCTATTGTTTTCACTTTGCAAAATGTGACGGAAACCTTTTAGTTTATCGAACTGTTTATTATATTCTAACTGTTGTTCAACATTTCGATGCTGCAAGTCAATCCATCCAACAACACCTTTAATAAAATCATTTTTTTCTGCAAACTCTAAAAGAAAATTATTTTCATTTTCTGATTGATTGCATTGCACAACCACACATCCATCCAACTTATTTTGTTTCAGTAGCGGAAATAAATTTTCAGGCAAAAAGTCTTTTTTTATTACAGCCATTTCATCTGTAAGCCAGTTGTAGCGCACCGGATCATACTTCCAGAAATGTTGATGTGCATCAATTTTCAGCATAAGCTTTTACGTGTTGTGTTGCAGTTCCTAAACCATCAATTCCTGATTCAACTACATCACCTGGTTTTAAAAAAATTTGCGGATCTCTTGCAAGGCCAACGCCTGCGGGTGTTCCGGTAGAAATAATATCGCCGGGCAATAAAGTCATAAATTGACTAACATAAGAAACCAAAAAAGGGATTTTAAAAATAAGATTTGCAGTAGTTCCATCCTGCATAATTTCCTCGTTTACTTTTAACCATAAGCGAAGTGAATTTATATTTTCAATTTCGTCTTTGGTTACAAGCCATGGGCCAATTGGCGCAAATGTATCGCAGCCTTTACCTTTATCCCACGTGCCACTTCTTTCCATTTGAAATTCTCTTTCTGAAACATCGTTATGCAAACAATAACCTGCAATAAAATTTATCGCTTCATTTTCTAAAACATAACTTGCTTTTTTTTCAATTACAATTGCAAGCTCAACTTCCCAATCTGTTTTCTTTGAATTTTTTGGAATCATAATGTCATCATTCGGTCCACATAATGCAGTAGTTGATTTTAAAAAAATTACAGGTTCCTGTGGTATTTTTGCGCCGGTTTCTTTTGCATGATCTTCATAATTTAATCCGATGCACACAATTTTTGAAGGTCTTGCAACAGGAGTTGCAAAAATTATTTTGCCAGGTAATTGTTGAAGCTGTGATTTATTTTTTTGAATGAACACTGCAAGATTTTTTAGTCCTTCACTACCAAAAAATTCTTCATTATAATCTTGTACAAATGAAGAAGCATCATAAAATTTATCATTTAATACAACACCTGCTTTTAGTTGTTGATTTTTTATGTAACGAAACAGTTTCATTTCAATTATTTAATTTTATAAACCCTCCATCAATTGCATAATCGCAACCTGTAATAAACGAAGCTTCATCTGAACATAAATATAAAGCCAGGTTCGCAATTTCTTCGGGCTTTGCCATTCTGCCAATTGGTTGTGAGTGCGCTAACTTATCAAACATTTCTTTTTCTTTTCCGGGATAATTTTTTTCTATAAACCCATCTACAAAAGGCGTATGCACTCTTGCGGGCGAAATGCAATTACAGCGAATGTTGTAAGAAATGTAATCTTTTGCAACAGAAAGTGTCATCGCGTACACAGCGCCTTTGCTCATTGAATAAGCAAATCTATCTGCTAAACCAACCTGCGCTGCGATGGAAGACATATTTAAAATAACACCGTTTTTATTTTTTTTCATCGAAGGGATTGCTGCAAATAAACAGTTGTAAATGCCTTTCACATTTATATTATAGATGCGATCAAAATCTTCGGTTGTTGTGTTTTCAACATTGCCTACATAAGAAATTCCTGCGTTGTTTATTAAAATATTTATTTGTTGAAATTGATTAAATAATTCTGTTATCGTTTTCTGATTAGCTACATCCGCAATATACGCAGAAGCCTTGCCAGCACTGCGTTGTATTTCATTTACCACGCTATTTGCATTTGTTTCATTTACATCAACAACATAAACAAACGCACCTTGTTTTGCAAACAAAAAAGCAATGGCTTTACCAATACCGCTTCCGGCTCCGGTTATAACAGCAAATTTATTTTCTAATGTAAACATTTTTTATTTATAGATTAATTGTTATGATTATTCGAGTGAAAATATTTTATCCATTATTACCCATTTTTCTCCTGACTTTGCCCAGGGCAATGGCTGCTGAAATTTCCACATCAATTTTTCCCAGTTTTGAACGTACAAATTTTCTGCATCCATCGCTGCTTTTTTTTCAAAACTAAAAGTTTTATCGGTTTCAATAATCATAAATAAACGATTACCGGTGCGATAAATTTGCATGTTTACAATTCCTGAATTTAAAATACTTTTTTTAATTTCTGCCGAAACATTTTTATGCAAGCGCTCATATTCTTGAATAAGAGAAGGGTCATCTTTTAAATCGAGCGCCAAACAATAACGGTTGAATTTATTGTTGTTCATTCTTTGCTTTTTCATTAAAAATACTGTTTAAAATATTGCAGAAAAAGTTTTTTAATTTGAGTGTTTAAATAATATTTCAAAATGAAAAAATATAAGATAATTGCACGTACAAAATTTTAATGAGCGAAAAAAAAATACGATAATTGTTGTGGTTGGCGCAACTGCTGTTGGTAAAACTTCTTTGGCAATTCAATTGGCGCAGCAATTTAAAACGCAAATTATTTCAGCAGATTCTCGGCAATGTTTTAAAGAATTAAATATTGGCGTTGCAAAACCATCTGATAAAGAATTGAATTTAATAAAACATTATTTTATCAACTCGCATTCTATTTTCGATGAAGTGAATGCAGGCATTTTTGAACGATATGCTTTAGAAAAAGCAGATGAAATATTTGCACAACACAAAATCGCTGTAATGGTTGGTGGCACTGGATTGTACGTAAAAACGTTTTGCGAAGGTATTGATGAAATGCCCGAAATATTCAAAGAAATCAGGGAAAATATTATTACAAAATATAATGAGAAAGGAATTGAATGGCTTCAAAAAGAATTGCAGGAAAAAGATATTGAATTTTGGAAAATTGCGGAGCAACAAAATCCGCAAAGGTTAATGCGGGCTTTGGAAATTTTAGCTGCAACCGGAAAATCTATTACAACATTTAAAAAATTAAAACCGGTTAAACGAGATTTTAATATCATTAAAATCGGGTTGCAATTATCTAAAGAAAAATTGCATGAAAATATTAATAACCGCGTTGATGAAATGATGAAAGCAGGTTTTTTGAATGAAGTAAAATCTTTAATTTCTTATCGTAATTTGAATGCCTTGCAAACGGTTGGTTATAAAGAATTGTTTGATTATTTGGATGAGAAAATTTCTTTAGATGAAGCAATTAATGCAATAAAAATAAATACACGGCAATATGCAAAACGGCAACTGACCTGGTTTAAAAAAGATAAAAAAATTGAATGGTTTAATGCAGATGAAAATGCCCTTGAAAAAATTAACGATTTCATTTTATTGAAAACTGTTGAATAGAATTGTTGCCGTACAAGAGTGCGACGCAACAGGCGATGCTATGAAAAACTTTAGCCGGGTTCAAAAAAAAAGTATCTACTTATTGTTGCAAAATGAATATTAGGGAAGAATTATTAAAAGAAAAAAATCATACAAAAAAACATGCGTTAGAAATTTCGCATTATGCATGTTTATCTGCAAAAAATTTTAAACAATTAATGCAATGTTTTTTAAGCAAGGAATATCGCGTGGCGCAAAGAGCGGCGTGGAGCGTGAGCTGGGCGGCGAGAGAAAAACCTGCATTTATTGCGCCTTACATAAAGGATTTGGTTGCGCAATTACAGCGAAAAGATGTGCACAACGCAGTAATTCGTAACAGTGTAAGAATTTTGGAAGCTATTGAAATACCTGAAGAATTTCATGGCAAAGTAATGAATGCATGTTTTGCGTTTATTGAAAAACCTTCCACTCCTATTGCTATTAAAGCGTTTTCGCTAACAACGTTGTATCATCTTTCAAAATATTATCCTGAAATAAAGCAGGAGTTAAAATTAATTATTGAAGAAAGATGGAATACAGAAACGGCGGCTTTTAAAAGTCGCGGTAAAAAAATTTTAGAAAATTTATCTCGCACTAAATGAGAAAGTCCAAGTATAAATTACAAGTGCTGCTAAAAAAATAAATGAGGGAATCGTCATTGCATCGCCAAAAAATAACATGCCGAAACCTGTTATAAAACCGAGCAAGGTTAATAATAAAGTATAATAAAGATGAAATTTTGATTTTAAATTTATGCAATATTCAATGCGGCTTAAAGGCAATGTAATTGCAATAATTACAAGCGCTGCGTAATATTGTTGATTATCTTTTATTGTTGGTAAATACGCGCCGAAACACGCAATTAATATTGCTGATAAAATAGTAATGCCTACAGCTGCTGCAGTATATTTTTCGGTTTTGGTTAAAACGTATTTTCCTTCTTTATTTAGTAACAACATTAAATTAGCAAGTGAAGTGCCAACCCAGGAAAACACTACAAATAAAATATACAATCCAATAATGATGTAGGTTACAATTGCCCATCCTGCGGCGTCTGTAACCCCTGATAATAATCTAACGGCAAGCCATATTACAACAATTGTAACCCATCTTGTTTTTTTTGATTTGGATGAAAGCCACAAAGAAAACATCAGCATCCAGCGGTATGGAAGTAAATTGGATTTTAAAGATTCTTTGTATCCTAATCTTGCACGATTATTGCCTGGATTGATTCTTAGCGCTTCACGAAAATGTTTTCCTGCATTTTTATGCTTGCCTTTTTCTAAAAAATGCCAGGCAAAATTTGTGTGTGTAAAATCATCTTCGGGGTCTATTGCCAACGCTTCTTTAATTGTGTCGTAAGCTTCTTCTTTATTTTTTAATTTGAACAATGCCTGCGAGCGCGCATTTAAACAAGTAAGATCTTCAGCATAAACTGCAAGACCTTCATTCGATCTTTCCAATGCTTCTTTATAATTTTTTTCGTCTATTAAAATATATGCATACAAACCAAAATACGCCGGATGCCATGGATTAAGCTGAATTGCTTTATTTAATTCCAATTTTGCTTTTAAAGAATTATTTTGATGATAATAACAAAAACCAAGAAGATAATGCGGCCTGTCGTTATGCGGATTTGAGCTAACACATTTATACAAAAGCTCTGTTGCTTCTGTATAATTTTTATTATCGAGTTTGCATTCGGCAAGCAACAATAAAGCTTCGCCGTTTTCAGGATTATCCTGCAATGCATTGCGAACTTCTTTTTCTGCATCTTTTATTCTGCCCTGCGATAATAATAACCTTGCACGTTCTATATATCCGTTCTCAGAAAACATTATTTTTTTAGTTTGAGATATTTCAGGATGTCATCATATAAACCCGATTCATTTGCATATAATGCATAATTGCGTGCAACGCTAAACCACTCGAAAGTGGTTGCCCGATGCTGTTTCACTGCTTTTGAAAGATCTTTTGTTGTGATGCTTTCTATTTTATTTTTTTGTAAAGATTCTTCTAATTTCGATTCCACCGCAATATCAATTATTGCTTTTAAATCTGCACCGGAAAACTCTGATGTAATTTTTGAAATAGAATTTATATCTATATTATTAACCGGCTTATCTTTTAAATGTTGCTTTAAAATTTCTACTCTTCCTGCTTCATCCGGTGGGGCAACAAAAATAATTCTGTCAAACCTTCCCGGCCTTCTAAAAGCCGCGTCAACACTCCATGGCGCATTAGTTGCAGCCAAAATTAAATTCCCTTCATTGCTGTTTTCAACGCCATCCATCTCAGCTAAAAATTGATTAATTACATGGCGCATGCTGCTTTGTTTTAAATCGCTTCTGCTGGCGCCGAGCGCATCAACCTCATCAAAAAATAAAACGCATGGAGCATTTTCTCTTGCCTGTTCAAAAACCGTATGCAAATTTTTTTCGCTGTTGCCCATCCACATATCCAAAATATCATGCAAACCAATGTTAATAAATTTTGCATCAATTTCTCCGGCAGTTGCTTTTGCTAAATAAGTTTTACCACAACCGGGCGGACCGTATAATAAAATTCCGCCGCCGGTTTTTTTACCAAATGCTTTATAGAGTTCAGGGTTTTTTAAAGGCTGAATAATTTTTAATGAAATTTCTTTTTTTACTTTTCCCATGCCGCCAACATCTTCAAACTTCATGTTGGGTTTTTCCATAAAGAATTGTGTTTTACGCGGCGAATTAAAAGGATCATCTTCACCAAACATATCATTTAATTCTTCATCATTATTTTCATCCAAAAAATTTCCTGCGGAAGGCATTCGAAGCGCCGCATCAATTTCATCATCTTTAAATAAAGGATTTTGCTGCAGCAATTTTTTATACACTTCTACCGCTTCGCCAAACGATTTTTCTTTTATTAAACAGCGCACAAACGGAACCATCTCTTCCCAGTTTAAAGCATTTTCTTTTAATAAAGCTTCGTATATAATTATTGCCGCAGAATATTTTTTTTGTTTGAAATACACGTCTGCCAGGCCTTTGCGGGCTTTAGCATTCCCATAATTTTTCTTTAATACTTCGTTGAATTGTTCGGCAGCTTCCTTATATAAAAAATCTTTTATCATTAGTTCTGCCAAATGTAAGCGCAACGGAATATTCTCCGGCGATAAGGCAACAGCTTCTTTTAATTGTTCAATAGTCTCACTCATTTTTTAAATCTTTGTTACCAATTATTACAATAAAATTTAATTTTCAAAGATAAGTGAATAGTATTTTTAAACTTATATATCGTCTTTTTAAGCAATTATAAAAAAAGTTTTTTTTATCAACCCAATAAAAATAATCAATAAAAAATAATAACGACGCTCTTGCAAAAAGATGGACTAATAATTATTTCATAGCGAAGTTTTTTACAAACTCAACAACGGTTTCATTAAATTTTTCACCCTCACCAAACAAAAATTTATGCCGAATGGGCAACACATACAAAGGTATATTTTGTAATTGCTCACTGAACTTCAGTAAGCGAACTGCGTCTTTTTCTGTTGTAATTATAAATTTATTTTTAGCAGAGATTTGGTCCAAACGCATATTTATTTCTTTAAGATCATCAATCGAAAAAACATAATGATCACTGTATGTTTGCTGATAATAAGTAGCAGCTTCTTCCTGCAAAAAATTTTTTAATGGCTTGGGATTAGCAATGCCACATACTAATAATATTTCATCGTGTTCTGTTATGCTTCGCGGCTCGAGATGAAAAATATGATAAGGCGTTCCATATTCAATACAGGTAAAGAAAATTTGTTGTGAGTTTAAAAGAGCAATTTCCTTGATAGTTTTATTTTTTTCTTCAACTGAAATATCGGGCGGGCATTTTGTAATAATAATAATCTGTGCTCTTTTATAAGATGAATGTTGATCTCTTAAATCGCCAGTTGGCAAAAAAAAATCGCGTGTAAAAAGATCATTGTATTCAGTTAACAAAATATTTAATCCTGCTTTTATTTCGCGGTGCTGAAAAGCATCATCCAAAATTATTACTTCAGTATCCGGTTTGTCGTGCAGCAGTTGCGGAATCGCCACAAGTCTCTCTTCGCCCACAGCCACGGGCACTTCAGGAAATTTAATGTGAAATTGCATAGGTTCGTCGCCAATATCTAAAGCTGTGGTGATTTCATTTGCTAATGCGTAGCCGCTTGTTTTGCGTTTATAGCCTCGGCTTACAATTGCAACTTTAAATTTTTTATGCAATGATTCAATCAAATATTCAACCATGGGCGATTTGCCGGTGCCGCCCGCAGCAAGGTTTCCAACGCATATAAGCGGAAAATTAAATTCAGCAGATTTAAAAATATTTTTATTGTATAACCAGTTACGAATAATAATTATTAAACCATATAACAAAGCAACCGGTAATAATAAAATGCGAAATGATCTTAGAAAAAAAGAATTGAAATTCATAGTTCAATGTATGTTTTACGATGTATGATTTTAATAATAATTTAAAGCAAGAAAACTAATTTTTCTTTAATCAATAAAGCCTGCTGTTGAATAAATTTCTTGTTCACTTTGTTTGTTTTCGGAATTGATGCGATCTTCTTAAAATTACTCCACCGCACAATTTCATCTTCATAATGCAAATACTGGTCATTAAATATCCAGCCAATTACATCAATATTTTTCGCTCTGCAAACTTCGGCAGTTAATAAAGAATGATTAATGCTTCCTAAATAATTTCTGCTTACTAAAATAACTTTGGCATTTAATTTTTTTATAAGATCAATCACAAATTCATTATCATTTAAGGGAACCAATAATCCACCAGCGCCTTCGATTATTAATTGGTGATTAACAGTTGACAGAGTTAAAAATTTATTATAAATAGTTTCAATATTGATTACAATTCCTTCTTCTCTCGCAGCAATATGTGGCGACGCCGCAAGCTTTAATTTATAAATTTCATCATGTATTTTAGTAACTGAATTGCTGATTAGATTTTTTACCATTAAACTATCTGTTCCTTCCGAAAACCCCGCCTGCACTGGTTTCCAGTAATCTGCCTTCAACGCTTCTGTAACAATTGCTGCAACAACTGTTTTACCAATTGCTGTTCCAATTCCTGTTATAAATATGGGATTCATTTTTGATTTGGAGATTTGATGATGTGATAATTGAGATTTAGAGAATTCATCTGCGCAATCCTAAAAATCATTTCAATCTTTATTAAAGAATGAAAAAACGGTAGTGCCGTAATTGCGCTGAAAACTAAATCCCTCATAATCTTCATAATTATTTCGCGGCGTATGCTCTAAAATAAAATACCCATTTTCTACTATCATTTTTTTTGAGATAATTATTTTCGGGATTTCATCAATCGTTTGCAAAGCATAAGGCGGACCTGCGAAAATTATATCGAACTTTTCATCATAATTTTTCAGAAAATCAAATACTTCCATTTTAAATAACTTACAATTTTTTATTTCTAATAAATCTATATTTTTCTTTATGAAAGTGCACATCTGCGAATCTTTTTCAACAATGGTTAAATCTGTTGCACCTCGTGAGGCAAGTTCATAACTAATGCTGCCTGTGCCGCCAAAAAGATCTAAGGTCTTTATGCCATCAAAATTAATTCTGCTTTGTAAAATATTAAATAACCCTTCTTTAGCAATATCGGTGGTTGGTCTTGTATGCGGCATTCTTGAAGAGGGATGTATTTTTCTTCCACCAAATTTTCCTGAAATAATTCTCATTCTTCAACAGTAAAAAAAGATGAAAAATAATGCAGCGGCTGTTCTTTAAACGCTTGTGCAGAAAGCGTTTCAGCAGCAAGTTCAGATAACTTTAAATGCGGAAGATATTGATTAAGCTCTTTATATAATTTTGACTGAAGATCAATTAAGCCGGACAATAAAAAAAGAGTTTCATGCTTATCCATCTGCAATCTTCCACAGGTGTTTAAAGAATGATACAATGCATCTGCCGGCGTTTGATATTGAAAACTATTGATTAACTGCAACTGTTTTTCTTTTACCGCAAACAAAATAAAATGTTGATTATAAAATAATAGCCGTATAAAATTTTCAGAATAATTCTCTTTATTGCGTAACCAATTGGTTACAATAAAATAATATTTATGTGTTAATGTTGCTTCTGTAAAATTATTATTAATTGTTTCATTCCACAATGCGGCGTTGCGATACACTAAAACATTTTCATCCATTAATTGGCGACTATAAATACAGTTAGTGTTGTCTCCAAAAATTGTTGTAAGATAATTTTCTTCCAAATCAACATCATAAAATTTTAACGGCACAATCAAACATTCTTCATGCTCCCAAATTATTTGGGAAGATGTATAAGCGCCGTTCAATAATTTTGAATTAAGCTTGATTTGTTTTACAGCTTCATTAAAACCTTCATAGTTTTTTATATCGTATTGAAAAAATTCAAACGCAATTATTTTATTATTTTCAGTATCCTTCAACCAACATGCAACATGCTGCGTGCCGATCTCAATTAATAATTTGCACAAACTATTTTCATCGCCATAAATTCCAAAAGTTTTTTGTATCATCTTCAAACAAATTGCCTGCAATGATACTAAAAATCTTTTCTGTTGTGTTTTGCTTCTTGCTTTTACTAAGCTTAGTTTTGCGCCTCCAATTATGTCAACCGCTTTTGCAGATATTGATTTACGTGTGCAAATTACCAACAGGCAAATTTTAAATATCACTTTGCCGATTGCTGTTTCTATTTTGGTGCCGCAAATAAATTTTATCACTAACAATATTTTTTTGAGCGGACTCGGTGAACAACCTTTGGCTGTCGCCGGCATCACCGGTGTTTTTTATTTAATTTTTGCTGTAATGGGTTTTGGATTGAATAATGGATTGCAGGCTTTAATTGCACGCCGTGCCGGCGAAAATAGAATTAGTGAAATAAGTGGTTTATTTAATCAGGGCGTAAGAATCGCGCTAGTGTTCGCTTTGCTGGGCATTGGCATTGTTTATTTTGTTGCGCCTGTCATTTTTAAAATGTCGCTTATAAATAATTCAGATGCACAAATTGCAATCAAATTTTTATTTATCCGCATTTGGGGGTTGCCTTTATTGTATATGTTTCAAATACGCAATGCATTACTGGTTGGCGTTAATCAGAGTAAATATTTAATCATCGGTACGCTAACAGAAACACTCACAAATATTTTTTTTGATTATAGTTTAATTTACGGGCATTTTGGTTTTCCGCAAATGGGTTTTAACGGCGCTGCGGTTGCTTCTATAATTGCAGAAGCAGCCGGATTTTTTACTGTGTTTATTGTGCTTCGATGGAAAGGCATCAGCAAGAAATTGCAATTGGCAGGTAACCTCGCTTACAATGCATTTAACACAAAACTTATTCTTAAACAATCGTCTCCTTTAATTCTGCAGTTTTTTATCAGCGTTACAAGCTGGGAATTTTTTTATATTTTAATTGAACATCATGGTGAAAGAGACCTCGCTATTTCAAACATCATGCGCAATATTTTTGGTTTATTCGGATGCATTTCCTGGGCCTTTGCTGCGGCAAGCAACACGATGGTAAGTAATATTATTGGTCAGGGTTTGCAGGATCGGGTTATTGAACTCATTGTAAAAATTATGAAGCTGAGTGTAAGCTTTGCAATTATCATATTTTTTTTAATCAACATTGCACCGCAGGTTTTATTAAAAATTTACGGACAAAACGACGATTTTATTAACGCCGCTGTACCGGTTGTACGCATTGTTTCTGCAGCATTAATATTGATGTCGGTTTCAACAGTGTGGCTTAACGCAGTTACCGGCACAGGTAACACGCGCATAAATTTATTGATAGAAATTTTTGCAATTACATTGTATTGTATTTATGCATACGTTGTACTTCAAAAATTATTTTTGTCTATCACTATTGGATGGGCAGCGGAATGGCTATATTGGATATTAGTTTTTATTCCTTCATTCTTTTATATTAAGAGCGGGAGATGGAAAGGAAAAAGAATATGATAATTTATTAGAAGAATTATTATTTTATTTGTGTTTATTGCTGCAAAAAAAAATCAACAATTTGAACCTGCGTAACATTTAAATTTGTAATGCAAAGAACACAAAGAAAAACGCAAAGTATCGCAAAATTTTCTTCGCGTTTTTTTGCAAAACTTTATCGCAGTTTACGGTTAATTGCTGACTGCAGAACAAAAAGTACAAGAGTGCGACGCAACGAAGATGCCATGAAAAATTAATGCTGGTTTCAAAAAAAATCTTTTTAAATTAATGCAGGTAATATTGCCCGGGCGGAATTTTATATACCATATTATGTTGTAAATTTTGCAAAGCGGTTACTTCATCGTTGTGTGCATTAATCCATGCTTGAAAAGCATCTGTACTTATGGAAGGGCCAAAAACCCATTGGTTGTAAGCATCGAACATGCCATCGCGCAAAAGCTGGCGATGATAATCGAATAAACGAAATGGAAATTTTGCAGCAAATTGCTCATCCCAATCTAAAATAAATCTTGTTCTTAATTCGGTGAGCGTTTCAGGTGTAAATCCTTGCTTCACAATATCGCTAAGTTTGCTAAACGTTGCTGCCACTGCTTTCTCGAACGGTGTACCGTTTTGAGAAATATTATTTAATGTGGTTGAAATAAATAATTTTTTATAGTTGTTTACTAAAAGATCTCTTATTTCAATTGTTCTTTTGGTAAGGCTTTCGATGTTGATAAAAGTTTCGGCGTATAAAACTGCCCATAAAAAATTACTGTGATTTGAATAATACATAACAGCGTTGTAATAATTGTTGCTGTTATTAGGATCTGCCTGAATGCCTTTCTCCCACAGCTTTATAGCGCCGGCTTCATTTTTATTTTGTGAGAGCATATCGCCGTATTCGCTGTATAAAATTCCGCTGTTAGGAAATTTTTTTAAACCGATCTTATAAATTCTGTCAGCATTTTTATAATCAGCAATTGCTTTATAGGCAAGTCCTAAAATTTGAAAGCTTTGTTCATCTGCATCGTGTCTTGAAATTATTTTATTTCCAATTGCAATTGATTTTGCAAAATCTCTTTTTAAATAATTTACAAAAGCTTCATCTTTTAATAAAGAAAGATCATTTGATTTTATTTGCAATGCCTGATTCAGCAGTAACAATGCGCTGTCGAAATTTCCCTGCCGCATAAAACCTTTAGCAGATTGATGCAATGAATCGGCGCTTTCATCTTGTGCAAAAACAAATAATGAGCAAAGAAAAAATGCAATAAATAAAAGAGTTTTTTTCATAAAAAATCATTCATTAATTAAATGCGTTAATAACCCATCACGCAGTTTTGGTTCAAACCAGGTACTCTTTGGCGGCATTACGTTTCCACTGTCGGCAACAGCAAAAAGTTGTTCAATTGTTACAGGATATAAACTAAATGCAACTGCCATTTCTCCACTGTTTACGCGGCTTTCGAGTTCTTTCAAACCTTTTATTCCGCCAACAAAATCAATGCGTTTATCGGTTCGCTGATCGTATATATTTAATAATTTACTCAAAATTTTATTTTGCAAAATTGTAATATCAAGCGCTGCAACTGGATCGTTTGAATAAGAATTTTGTTTTGAAATTAATTTATACCAGTTCTTTTCCAAATACATGCCAAACTCGTGCGCTGCTTTTGGTTGATAAGCTTCATTAACTTTTTCAATTGTAAAATCTTTTTGAAGCTGATACAAAAAATTTTCTGCGCTTAATCCGTTTAAATCTTTTATCACACGATTATAATCCATTATTTGCAACTGCGATGAAGGAAATAATGTGGTGAGAAAATAATTCGCATTTTCATTTTTATTATCCAATGCTTGTCTAACTTTTGCCGCAGACGCCGCTCTGTGATGCCCGTCAGCAATATAAGTTGCAGGAATTTCTTCTTCAAAAATTGAAGCAATTTTTTTTGCAATATTATTATCGCTGATAATCCAAACTGTGTGCTGAATATTATCTTCCGCAACAAAATCGTAAACAGCAGTTTTTGTTTGCATCCAGTTTTCAATCAGCGCATCAATGTTCAAATTATTTCTGTAAGCCATAAAAACATTGCCTGTTTGCGCACCTGTTGTTTTTATATGATTAATGCGGTCTTCTTCTTTTACCGGCGTTGTAAACTCATGTTTTTTTATGATGTTATTGTCGTAATCATCCAGCGAACTTATGCACACTAAACCAGTTTGCGATTTTCCATTCATTGTTAAACGATAAATATAATAGCACTCTTTATTTTCGCGGAATAGAATATCGCGCTTAATAAAAGCAGTAAGATTTTCTTTTGCTTTATCATAAATTTTTTGCGAATAAACATCCGTGTTTTCGGGCAAATCAATTTCACTTCTTGTAATGTGTAAAAACGAACTCGGGTTGCCCTGCGTTTCAATTTTTGCTTCTTTAGTTGTAAGCACATCGTAAGGCCGGCTCGCCACTTGTTTTGCAAGTTGCGCCTGCGGACGCAAAGCTTTAAAGGGTTTAATTATTGCCATGAAATTCAAAAAATTGTTTCTATGTTATTTTGATAAATATTCACAATATTATGTGTAGTGATTAATTTTTCAACATCAATCCAACAGAAGTTAGAATATGAAAAAATGTTTTCATTTTAACGTTGCCAAACCTGATGTGAATTAATTTTGGCGGCGCTCCTTCTGCAATTTGTTTTAATGAAAAATCTTTGTCTTTTGTTACGATAATAAGATTATTTTCTTTTGCATAATTCCAAATCATATCGTCAGTCCATTCATCGTTTATATTTTTTTGATGAATAAATTCTTCACTGTTCCATAATGAAAAATAATATGGAAGATTAACGTCAATCAAATATTTAGACATTTTGAAGAATTGGCTGAATGCTGTAATGCAAACCTGAAATTTTTGCTGCAAATTTTAAACAAGCTTCTATGTCTTCGGCTTCAAGTGAAGGATATTGTTTTAAAATTTCTTCAGCAGTCTCACCTGCGCTTAAAAATTCAAGAATAGTTTGAACCGAAATTCGCTTGCCGCGAATGCAAGGTTTTCCATCCAGCACATTTTTGTCAACAGTTATTCTTTCTGAAATAGAATCCATAAAAATTTATTCAAAGTTATTGAAATAATTAACCCAACTTTTTTGCTGTACAACTTTTGGAAAGTTTCACAAAAATTTTAGAGCAATTTAATCAATAAAGATTTGCGAATATTTTGCAGAAAATTCCTTCATTAAATCGCAAATTGCTTGCACACTGATCAGCGGCAAAGCATTGTACATGCTTACTCTCAGCCCGCCAACACTTCTGTGTCCTTTAACACCAACCATTCCGTTTTGTTTGCACATTTCTAAAAATTCGTTCTCTAAATACTTATCTTTAATTGTAAAGGTTGCATTCATTAAACTTCTGTCTTCTTCTACAACAAGCGGCGTAAAAATGGGCAGTTCATCCAGCGTTTTATAAAATAATTCTGCTCTTTTTTTGCTGCGTTTTTCCATCTCAATTAAACCACCATTTTTTTTAATCCATCGCAGCGTTAACATTGAAACATAAATTGCAAAAACAGGCGGCGTGTTTAAAAGCGAGCCCGCTTCAATATGATTCCGATAATCCAATATTGTTGGAATTTTTCTTTTTACTTTTCCCAAAATATCTTTTCTCACAACAACAAGATTTACGCCCGCTGCGCCGATATTTTTTTGTGCACCTGCATAAATTAATCCAAATTTTTTAAACTCCATTGGCTTGCTGAAAATATCGCTGCTCATATCTGCAACCAAAGGCACATTTGTTTGCGGAATGCAGTGCCATTGCGTGCCTTCAACTGTGTTATTAGTTGTGTAATGCAGATATTTTGCGTTATTTGGAACAGAAAAATCCTTTGGAATATAAGAATAATTTTTATCTTTTGAAGATCCAACCACATCAACATTACCAAATAATTTTGCTTCTTTAATTGCTTTGCTTCCCCAAATTCCGTTATCGCAATAAGCGGCAGTTTTTTCTTCATCCAACAAATTTATCGGCACTTGCATAAATTGCGTTGTTGCGCCGCCATGCAAAAACAAAACAGAAAAATCATCATTTAATTGCATTAAATCTTTAACCAAAAAAATTGCTTCATCCATCACATCCTGAAACCAACTTGTACGATGACCAATTTCTAAAATAGATAATCCAGTATTATTAAAATTAGTGATTGCTGCAGCAGCTTCCTCCAAAACCTCCGGTGGAAGAATTGAAGGGCCGGAATTAAAATTGTGCATCTTCATTATTCATGTTTTTGAAGGCTGCAAAGTAAAAGCTTTTGAAGAAAAGTTTTTGTTAACAAGATTGATTAGCTTAATTCTGCTATACCACCGGAAATAATAAACTTCATCGCTTCTGCAGCGCCAACATTATTCAGCATTTTTATTTTATGTTTTGGAACAATATAAGTAATGCCTGAAATAGCGTACGAATGCGGCACATAAACAATTACATGATCTTCCATATCAAAATGCAAAACCTGTTGCTGTGTAATAAAACCAACACGCCAAACATCAGTGGAATCCACATTTGCTAAAACAGGTTTATCAAATTTTCTTTTGTTGCCGGTAAATGCTTCCAAAAAATCTTTTACGGAGCTGTAAATAAATTTCACACCGGGTGTTCTTTCCAAAACTTTATCAAAAACATCCACCAGGCGACTTACAAAAAATGATGAAGAAAGCCACCCAATCAGCGTTACAAGCACAATTACAACAATAAACCCCAGCCCGGGAATTTTTTTAACTGTGCCATCCGGTTCTACGCCAACCAAACCGGGAAACAGCGCATGAATAATATTCGGCAAAATATTATCTACCGTATTAAAAAGTAAAAACACAACATATACAGTAACAACAATTGGTGCAATTACAACTAATCCCTGAAAAAAATACTGAAATATCTTTCTATACTTAAACTCGGTTTCAGATTTTAAAACTTCATTATTCATAACAAATTTTTTATAAAAATAAAGAGGATTCTATGCAATAAGGTTTGTTTATTTATACAAACGTTTGTTTAGCCGTTCATAATTGCTTTGTGGTTGTTTATCAAAATATTTAAAGAAATTTTACAGGAAACTTGTTTTACAAAAATAGTTTCCATAGTTTTGCATCCACTTTAAAAAGAAAATGTGAAGGAAAGAATACAACAAAAAGCAGAAGAACTATTTCATCGTTATGGAATACGCAGCATAACGATGGATGAAATTGCAGGTCAATTGGGTATTTCAAAAAAAACAATCTATCATTTTTTTGCTGATAAAGAGGAGCTTGTTTTCGCTGTTTTTAATAAATATATGGCTGAGAGCAAGCAAAGATGTTTGGCGGATAGAACAAAAGCGTTGGATGCGATTCATGAAATTTTTCTTGATCTTGATATGATTGAAGAAATGTTGCAAACAATGAATCCATATATTTTGTATGATCTTGAGAAATATCATCCAAATGTTTTTAAAAAGTTTTATGAATACAAAAATGAATTTTTATATAAGCTGGTGCTTGAAAATTTGAAAAGAGGAATTAGAGAAGATATTTATCGTGAAGATATTGATGTGGAAATTATGAGCCGGTTTCGCATAGGCACGATGCTGATTGCAGTAAATACTGACATTTTTCCAAAAAATAAATTTAATTTTTTGCAGGTAGAGCAGGCAATTATCATACATTTTATTTATGGAATAGCTACTTCGAAAGGAATTAAGCTTATTCAAAAATATGATCTGCAACGTAAAAAAAATAAATCATTAGCAGTATGAAGTTGAAAATAATTATAGCAATATTATTTTGTTTGAATTTAATAAATGCAAAAGCGCAATCGGATTCTTCAAAGCTGCATGCATTTTCAGTTCAGCAATGCATTGATTATGCAACCAAGAATAATATGCAGGTAAAAAATGCTTTGCTCGATTTAAAAATTCAGCTGCAAACCAATCGCGGAATTACTGCGGCTGCATATCCGCAAATAAACGGCACAATTAGTTCAACCTTTTTTCCGAATGTAACTGTGCAAAGTTTTCCAAACTTTATCGCTGCTGCAACCTACGGCGTGCTTACACAGGAAGGTGTGAAAGATGGTAGTGGAAACCCGATAAAAGCGCCTGAAGATTTTGGTTTTATCGCTGCTGCCTTCGGTACAAAATGGAATGCAACTGCCGGGGTTACCTTATCGCAAATTTTGTTTGACGGGCAAGTGTTTGTTGGCTTGCAGGCAAGAAAAACTTCGATAGATTATCAGCAAAAAACAATTGACCTTACTGCAGAAAATGTAAGAGCAAATGTTTATAAAATTTATTATCAGTTGGTAGTAAGCAAAACGCAAATTGATCAGCTCGATGCTAACATAGCAAGAGCAGAAAAATTATTGAATGATACAAGAGAGTTATACAAAAATGGTTTTGCAGAAAAAATTGATGCAGATCGCGCCAGCGTTCAGCTTGCAAATCTTGAAACAGAAAAACAAAAAGCAGTTACTCAAATTGCAAACGGTTATTTAGGTTTGAAATTTTTGATTGGAATGCCTGAACAAGATAGCTTGGTATTAACGGATGAAATAAACGACGATCAGATAAAGCAAAATTTATTGAATGAGGGCGTTTATAATTATGCCGATAGAAACGATTATCAGCTTTTGCAGCTGGGAAAGAAATTGAATGAATATAATATTAAACGTTATAAATACACTTATTTTCCAACAGTAAATTTATCTGCCGGCTACTCAAAAAATGCGCAAAGAAATCAATTCAATTTTTTTAATAAAGGCGATTGGTTTGCGAGCTCATACATCGGCCTAAATATTAATATTCCGATTTTTGACGGCTTTGCAAGAGATGCAAGTATTCAGAAAGCAAAACTGCAATTGCAGCAATTAAACAATCAAATTTCTAACCTGCAAATTTCGATTGCTAATGATGTAATGCAGGCTACTAATAATTTTCATACTGCAATTGGTACGCTCGATTTTCAGAAAAAAAATATGGAGTTAGCGGAGCAAGTGTACAATCAATCAAAGAAAAAATATGAAGCGGGCACAGGCTCAACAACAGATATAACTAATGCGCAAACAGATCTTCGTGTTGCTCAAAGTAATTATATCAATGCTTTATATGATGCGATTATTGCGAAAATTGATTATATGAAAGCAATTGGAAAACTATAAATCAGTCAACCTAAAAAAAATATTTATGCGAAAATTATTGAACCTAACTTTTTTTACAACTGCAATTTTCTTTGCATCGTGCGGAGCAAAATCCGACTCAGGCAACAATACGCTCGCGGCAAAAAAAGCAGAGCTTGAAAATTTAAAAAAGCAACAGGCTTCATTGAATGATCAAATTGTAAAACTGCAGGAAGAAATTGTAAACCTCGATCCTTCTGCTGCAAATGCAGAAAAAGCAAAACTGGTTTCTGTTGATACAATCAAAACAGAAAATTTCATGCATTATATTGATCTGCAGGGAAAAGTTGATGCAGAAAATATTGCGTACGTTACTCCGCGAAACGGCGGCGGGCAAGTGAAAGCGGTTTATGTAAAGCAAGGTGAGCATGTAAGTAATGGGCAACTGTTATTGAAATTAGATGATGCAATTGTGAAGCAACAAATAGCGCAGGCACAAACACAGCTTAATTATGCGAAAGATATTTATCAGCGCAGGGAAAATTTATGGAAAGAAAATATTGGAACGCAGGTTGAATTAATCAGCGCAAAAAACAGTGTAGATCAGGCTCAACGCCAAATTGATTTACTAAACGAACAATTAGGTTTTACAAATGTTTATTCAAATATGGATGGCGTTGCTGAAGAAGTTACCATTCGTGTTGGAGAATTATTTACAGGTAATCCGCAGATGGGTGGTTACATAAAATTAGTGAACACAAATAACTTAAAGGTTACCACAAATGTTCCTGAAAATTATTTGGATAAAGTGAAAGAAGGAAGTAATATTTTAATCAATTTTCCTGACATTAATAAAACAATAAAAGCAAAAATTACTTTATCGGGCAAATTGATTGATCCAAGCACACGTTCATTTTATGTTGAAGCACATTTGCCGAGCGATAAAGATCTGCATCCTAATCAGCTTGCGCTTGTGAAAATTCAGGATTACAGTGCTGCTAACTCAATTGTAATTCCGGTGAACACTTTACAAACAGATGAAAAAGGAAAATTTGTGATGGTTGCCGCAACAGAAAATGGTAAAATGATTGCAAGAAAAAGAGCTGTGCAAATTGGACAAACCTATGGTGATAATGTAGAAATAAAAAGCGGCTTGCAAATGGGTGATGTGCTGATTACAGACGGGTTTCAGAGTTTGTATGACGGACAGCTAATAACCACTGATGTGAAATGATTTAAATGATTGAATGATTTAGCAACATGATTAAACCTGAATATAAGCATTCAGAAATAACGGAAATTATTATTGGCTGTGCGATGCATGTTCATTCAAAATTAGGCAAAGGATTTCCTGAAGTTATTTATCAAAGAGCTTTTCAAATCGAATTAGCTAAAGCACGTTTACAAGTTGAAAGAGAAATGTTACAAGATGTTTATTATGATGACCAACTTGTTGGAAAAAGAAAAGTTGATTTTCTTATTAACAAAACAATCTTAATCGAAATAAAAGCAGCCTCTGATTTTGATGCGTCTCATTTCAATCAAAATCATTAATTATCTCGAGGCTTTTCAATTAGAAATCGGTTTGTTAATAAATTTTGGAAAAACAAATTAGAATTTAAAAGATTTACAAATAATAAACTTAAATAAATAAAATGTTTTCTATCATTTCATTCATTTAAATCATAGGAATCAAAATTTAATCTCATTCAAATCATAATTAAGTGGCATCATTACCATCATTGAAATCATTAAAATCACAATTCAAGGAATTTAAACCAACAAGCTGGAGCATTACCAATAAAACATCCATTTATTTGGTGATGCTTTTTGTGAGCCTTGCAGGAATTTTTCAATTCATGACACTTCCAAAAGAACAGTTTCCTGACATTGTAATTCCTACAATTTATATTCAAACAATTTATGTGGGAAATTCTCCAAAAGACATGGAGAACCTTGTTACAAAACCAATTGAAAAACAAATAAAAGGCATTACCGGCGTTAAGGTTAATAAAGTTACGAGCACTTCGCAACAGGATTATTCTGCTATAATGGTAGAGTTTGAAACCGATGTAAAAACAGATGTTGCTTTGCAAAAAGTGAAAGACGCAGTTGATAAATCAAAGCAGGATTTACCAACCGACCTTACACAGGAACCAACGGCACTTGAAGTAAGTTTTAGCGAGCAGCCAATTATGTATGTAAACGTTAGTGGCGATTATGATTTGATGCGTTTAAAAAAATATTCTGATGACCTGAAAGACAGGCTGGAAGAGCTTTCGCAGATAAATCGCGTTGATGAAGTTGGCGCGCCTACACGCGAGTTTCAAATTAATGTAGACAATTATCGCATGCAAAGTGCGGGCATCACTTTCAATGATATTTCTAATGCAGTTGCAAACGAAAACATGGATATTTCCGGCGGCTTGCTTGATGTTGGAAACATGAAACGCAACCTGCAATTAAAAGGTCAGTTTAAAACTGCAGGAGATATTCAACAGGTAATTGTGCGCAACGGACAAGGTGCGCCGATTTATTTAAAAGATATTGCCGATATAAAAGATACGGTAAAAGAAAAAGATAGTTATGCGCGGTTGAATGGAAAAAATGTGATCACTCTAAATATCATCAAACGCTCAGGCGAAAATTTAATTGAAACATCAGACGATGTAAAAGCTGCGGTTGATGAAATGAAGCGAACTGAATTTCCTAAAGATTTAAATGTTGTTGTTACCGGCGATCAAAGTATTCCTACGCGGTCTTCTTTCAATGATCTGGTAAATTCAATTGTAATAGGTTTTGTTCTGGTGCTAATTATCCTAATGTTTTTTATGGGTGTTGTAAACGCGTTTTTTGTTGCACTTTCTGTGCCGCTCAGCATGTTTGTTGCGTTTATGTTTTTGCCCGGCGCCGATTTAATTGTAGGCACTCATGTTACGCTGAATTTTATTGTATTATTTGCTCTGCTTTTTGGTTTGGGGATTATTGTGGATGATGCAATTGTTGTTATAGAAAATACGCATAGAATTTTTGTGCAAAATCGCGGAAAATTATCTTCAACCATGTCGGCAAAAATGGCGGCGGGCGAAGTTTTTATTCCGGTACTTGCCGGCACGCTTACAACGCTCGCTCCATTTTTTCCATTATTATTTTGGCCGGGAATTATCGGCAAGTTTATGATCTATTTGCCCACGATGCTCATCTTCACTTTAACTGCTTCATTAATTGTTGCATTTATTATGAACCCTGTGTTTGCAGTAGATTTTATGAATCAGCCTGAAAGTGAAGAAAAACAATCTAAATTATCCATCTTTAAAAAACCCGGTTTTTGGATTGCAATTATCTTAGGTATTTTATTAGATGTGGCGGGGCAAACATTTGCAGGAAATTTATTATTGTTTATTACGATCCTTGTTTTGCTTCATCGTTTTGTTTTGGAAGATTTAATTCATGGCTTTCAAAATCGTGCATTGCCGTGGATCATGGCACATTATGAAAGTGGATTGCAATGGGGATTGAAAGGCTGGAGACCAGTGTGGCTGCTGGTTTCAACATTTGGCTTACTTATTTTTTCTTTCATATTTTTTGGAATGAGAAATGTGCCCGTAGTATTTTTCCCTTCCGGCGATCCGAACCAGGTGTATGTTTATTTAAAATTGCCAGTAGGAACTTCTGTTGATTATACAGACTCTGTAACAAGAATATTAGAGAACAGAGTGTATAAAGTTTTAGGAATGGAAAACGGCAAACAAAACCCCGTTGTTGAAAGTGTGATTACAAATGTTGCCGTTGGCGCAAACGACCCAACAAGCGGCGACCAAAGTAATCATTCAGAATTAGGAAGAATACAAGTTTCTTTTGTTGAGTTCGCTAAACGAAACGGCATATCCACCACACCTTATTTAGATTCTATGCGCTCAACAATGAAAGATATTCCCGGCGCTGAAATATCGGTTAGCCAGGAACAAAATGGGCCGCCTACAGATCCACCAGTGAACATAGAAGTGCAGAGTGATGATTTTGATAATCTTATTAAAACAGCAGTATCTCTCAAAAATTATCTCGATTCAATTCAGGTTCCCGGCGTAGAAGAATTAAAGATGGATGTTGATCTTACCAATCCCGAAATCACTTTATCTGTTGACAGAGAAAGAGCTTTGATTGAAGGCGTTTCATCAGCACAAATTGGTCAGGAAATAAGAACAGCTTTATTTGGAAAAGAAGTATCGAAAATTAAAGAAGGTGAAGATGAATATAAAATACAATTGCGCAATAATGAATTTCAACGAAAAAATTTAGTGGAATTATTGAACATGCGTATTTATTTCAGAGATATGGCAACCGGCGGGTTTAAAAATATTCCTATCAGTTCTTTAGTAAAAATTGATTACACCAGCACACTTGGCAGCGTAAAAAGAAAAAATGAAAAACGTGTTATCACACTTCGTTCCAATGTGCTGAATGGTTATACGCCAACTGCTGTTAACCAGGTTATCGCAGAACATATAAATGATTTTAAGCAGAAACCGGATAACGTTATTATTCGCCAAACAGGCGAAGGCGCACAACAAGCAGAAACCGCATCTTTTCTTGGCAAAGCATTGATGATAGCTTTAATGCTGATATTATTTATTTTGGTTTTACAGTTTAATTCAGTCAGTAAACCTGTGATTATTCTTACTGAAATTGTGTTTAGCATAATTGGTGTTTTACTTGGTTTTGCGATAACAGGAATGCAGGTTTCTGTAGTAATGACCGGTATCGGAATTGTAGGACTGGCAGGCATTGTAGTGAAAAATGGAATTCTGGTAATTGAATTTGCAGATGAACTTCGTGCAAGAGGAATGAAAACAAGAGAAGCAGTTATTCAAGCCGGAAAAACACGTATTATTCCGGTGATGTTAACAGCAATGGCGGCGATACTTGCATTAATTCCATTGGCTGTTGGTTTCAACATAAATTTCATTACTTTATTCTCCCAATTAAACCCACATATTTTCTTTGGCGGCGATAATGCAGTTTTCTGGAAACCACTTTCATGGACGATTATTTTCGGATTATCATTTGCATTTTTTATGACGTTATTTATGGTGCCTGCAATGTATTTAATTGCTGAAAGATTGCGCCGTCCAATGCGCAGTATGTATGGCGGAAAATGGATTTCATTTTTAGGAATTCCGCCGCTTACGCTTTTGTTTTTACCATTGATGATTATTACAATGATAAAACACAGAGTGGATGTTGCAGCCCGAAAAAGAAAATTGGTTAACGAAAAAGTAAATGAAAAATTTGAAGGAAGTTGGTTTTAAAGTTTTAATAATTATTCGATAACATCATCCAAATTATTTTATGTTATAATGATAAAGCTCTCAGTTAACATAAACAAATTTGCAACGCTGCGCAACAGCCGCGGCGGCAATAATCCTAATGTAATTAAAGCTGCAATTGACGCACAGCGTTTTGGCGCAGATGGAATTACAGTTCATCCACGACCCGATGAAAGACATATTCGTTATACTGATGTTCGCGAAATAAAAAAAATTATCACTACAGAATTTAATATTGAAGGTAATTGTACCGAACAAAAATTTGTTGATCTTGTACTCGAAGTAAAACCGCAGCAGGTAACCTTAGTTCCTGATGCGTTAAATCAAATAACAAGCGACCATGGTTGGGATACAATAAAAAATAAAGATTATTTAATTAATATTATTAAAGTTTTTAAAAATTCAGGAATACGTGTTTCTATTTTTGTTGATCCGGTTATTAAAATGGTAGAAGGCGCCGCCGAAACCGGAACTGACCGAATTGAATTATATACCGAAAATTATGCAAAGCAATTTTCAGTTAATAAACAAAAAGCAATTAAACCATATATTTCTGCAGCAGAAAAAGCAAAAGAATTAAATTTAGGATTGAATGCAGGTCATGATCTCGACCTCAATAATTTACAATATTTCAAACAAAATATTCCCAGGCTCGCTGAAGTTTCAATTGGTCATGCACTTATTTGCGATTCAATTTATTTGGGCTTTGAAAATGCAGTTCAAATGTATAAACGTCAATTAATATAATTATTTTTTCTCATTATCCAACATACTTTAAAATTCTTGATTCATTCATTCTTGCGCTTTGCTCAGCAAAAATTGCAAATGCTAAATATATTTATACTTTAAACATTGGAATACTATTTGCTTTATTAGATTGCAAATTTTTTACAACTTAAAAAACAAAAAAAATATGAAAAAAATTTTTTCACTTGCAGGCGTTATGGCACTTGCATTTTCTTCACTCACGGTTTTCGCGCAGGATTCTACAAAAATGAATAACAGTATGAGCAATCAAACTAAAACGGAAGATAAATCTAAACGCCCAAGCCCGCCGGCTAATGCAATGGAAACCGTAAACGGTAAAATGATCATGATAGATTACAGCTCTCCTTCAGTTAAAGGAAGAACTATTGGCAAAGATGTAGAACCAATGGTGGGCAAGGTTTGGCGCGGCGGTGCTAATGAAGCAACAGTTTTTCAAACAGATAAAGATGTAACCATAGAAGGTAAACCTTTGCCAGCCGGAAAATATGCATTATATTTTTTGAATAACGGTTCTGACTGGACAATTATCTTCAACAAAAAATGGGATCAGTGGGGAACTATGTATGATAAATATAAAGATCAGGATGCTTTAAAAGTAACTGTTCCTGCTGCTAAAACAAGTTCTTTTGCAGAACATCTTAATTATACAATTTCAAAAGATGGCCTTGTTTCATTAAATTGGGGCGATACACAAATTAATTTTCATGTGAATTAAATTACAAATAAAATAATAAAAAACCTCGTAAAAATTCGAGGTTTTTTTATTTTATAAATGCAAACAGATTTTTAAAAAACTATTATTTTATTTATAAGATCACCCACTTCCGCTATTGAATATTCAGGACAGCCACCCGTGCGTGATGCAACTAACGCACCCAATGCACATGCAAATTCTAACGCTTTTTCCGGTGAAGAATTATCTGCAATTTTACTTAAAAAGCCCGCCAGAAAAGAGTCTCCGCTGCCAATTGTATCTGCAACATTTACATTATATCCTGAATGACTGTAAAATTTATCGTTCGTATCTAAGACAGCACCTTCCTCTCCTTTTGTTACAATTACGGTGGAAATATTAAATCGTTGTTTTAAAAATTTTATTGCGTTTTTTTCATTATCATATTTATGAAACCAATCGGTTACAAGTTTTAGTTCCGAAAAATTGAGCTTTAAAATATCTGTTTTTAATAAAAGCTGTTCAATAATTTCACGGTTAAAATGTGGTGGACGAAGATTTATATCAAGCACTTTTGTTTTGGCTTTTTCCAATAATTTAAATAAAGTATTTCTTGACTGTTCATTTCTTGTAATAAGACTTCCGAAAACAAAATATTCAGCATGTGTTGTTAACTCTTCAATTGCTTCGCTCCATTCATTAAAATCCCATGCAACGGGATGAAGAATTTCATACGTCATTTCATTATCTTCTTTTGCAATCGCATTTACAACGCCGGTTATATATTTATTATCAATCACACAAAAACTTGTATCAATATTTTTTTGTTTAAGAACAGAAATTAATTCGCGTCCTAAATCATCATTACCCATTTTTGAAATAAGTGCAGTTTTTTTTTGCATTTTTTGCAAATGATATGCAACATTCATCGGCGCGCCGCCGGGCAATTTTTTATCAGGCAAAACATCCCATAATATTTCACCATAACAAACAAATTGAAACGAAGTTTTATCTGTGTTCATTTTGATTTTATTAATGCAGTACAAGCGTTGTTTCTATTTGCTCCAGCGATTTTCCTTTTGTTTCCGGCATCAATTTCCATACAAAAAATAATTGCAAAACCATCATCAATGCAAAAAATAAAAACGTGTTACCGCCACCTGCTTTTTCTGCAAAATAAGGAAACGAAAATGCAATTAATGCAGCCATTACCCAATGTGTAAAACTGCCCAGCGTTTGACCTTTAGCCCGAACCTGGTTTGGAAAAATTTCAGAAATAAAAACCCAAATAACTGCGCCCTGCGAGAAAGCAAAAAACGCAATGTACACAAGCAAATAAATTGTAACATAATATCCGCTGAATTGCTGCGTGTAAAAAGTATACGATACTAAACCGAGCGTAGCAATTAACCCGAAAGAACCAATTAACATTAATTTTTTTCTGCCGATATTATCAATAAAACGCATAGCTAATAATGTAAAAAGAAAATTTACTAAACCAATGCCGGCAGTTGATAACAAAGAAGAACTTGTACCCAAACCTGTCATTTCAAAAATGCGCGGCGCATAATAAATAATAGCATTAATGCCGGAAGTTTGATTAAATATTGCAAATGCAATTGCAAGAAAAGCAGGAAATCTATATCGGTGCGAAAAAAGCACTTCACCCTGCGGATCGCTTAATTCCTCGGCATTATTTTGCAAGATATTTTCCAAATCTTTTTCGTAGCCGGTTGGGTTTATTATCTGCAATATTTTTTCAGCCTCAATTGTATCATTTTTATGAAGTATAAGCCAGCGCGGGCTTTCAGGAATAAATTTTATCAACAATAAAAATAATAACGATGGAAAAACCTGCACACCCAGCATCCAGCGCCACGCATGTTCATTAATTGCGCCTATTAAATAATTAGAAAAATAGGAAATTAAAATTCCAAAAACAATATTGAATTGAAATAATGCAACTAATTTTCCCCTGTTTGATGCAGGCGAAATTTCCGAAATATATACCGGCGCAGTAACCGAAGAAGCGCCAACGCCCAAGCCGCCAATAAAACGAAAAAATAAAAATAAATACCAGTTAGTTGATAGTGCCGAGCCCGCTGATGAAATTAAATAAATGCCGGCAATAATAAACAATGCTTTTTTTCTGCCCAATGCATCCGAGGGAATTCTGCCCAGCAATGCACCGAAAATGGTGCCCACCAAAGCAATTGAAATTGTTAATCCATGCTCCACCGAATTTAATTGCCAGAATTGCTGAATACTTTTTTCTGCGCCCGAAATTACTGCTGTATCAAAGCCAAATAGAAATCCGCCCAAAGCAACAACCAGCGACCATAAAATAACTCTTTTATCTTTCATATTTCTTGTTTATTATCTTAATATCTTTCTTTTGGAAACCAGCTGCAGTGTTGCTTTCAACATTGTTGCGTCGCACTCTTGTACGCTTCTTCTTCAATCATCAATTAAAGCATACTTTTTTAATTTACACCATCAGTGGCAATAGTTTTATCAATTTTATTTACTAAACCCTGCAACACTTTTCCCGGACCAACCTCTGTAAAATGTTTTGCGCCATCTGCAATCATTTGCTGCACCGATTGCGCCCACCGAACAGCATTTGTTAACTGATCAATTAAATTATGTTTTATTTCCAACGGATCAATTACAGCCTTTGCAACTACATTTTGATAAACCCCGCAAAAAGGATTTTTAAATTTCATTGCTTCAATTGCGGAAGCTAATTCAATCTTTGCCGGTTCCATTAACAGCGAATGAAAAGCGCCGCCAACGGGCAATTTGATTGCACGTTTAGCGCCAGCAGTTTTCATTTTTTCGCAGGCAATTTCAATTCCGTTCAGCGAGCCGCTAATCACCAATTGTCCCGGACAATTATAATTTGCAGGAACAACAATTTCGCCGGTTTCGTCTTCAATTAATGCACATATTTCTTCCACTTTATCATCGCCTAAACCCAATACAGCAGCCATTGTTGAAGGATTTAACTCGCAGGCTTTTTGCATTGCTCTTGCACGAATGCTAACTAACTGCAATGCATCTTCAAAACTTAAAGTGTTGTTTGCAACCAATGCAGAAAACTCACCGAGCGAATGCCCGGCAACCATATCGGGCTTTGCATTTTTTATAGTTTTATAAGCGGTTACAGAATGTAAAAAAATAGCAGGTTGCGTTACTTTTGTTTGCTTTAATTGTTCATCCGTTCCACTAAACATAATATCGCTGATGCGAAAACCTAAAACATCATTTGCCTGTTCAAATAATTTTTTTGATATAGGATTTAATTCATACAAATCTTTTCCCATACCGCTAAATTGCGAACCTTGTCCGGGAAAAATATAAGCATGTTTGTTCATGATAAAATGATTTTAAATTATTGCAAAGCCACGTCAGGCACGGGTTTCTCTAATAAATACTGATAAATGTATCTTGTTTTTTCATTATTGTAATGCGCCCATCTATCTACCAAATTTGACCAGCCATGACGCCCGCCGGGATAAGGCATAAACTCAAAAATTTTTTTCTCATCTTCCAGCGCGGCAATTAACCGAATACTGTTTTGCATGTGCACATTATCATCCATCGTGCCGTGAACCATGTATAAATTTCCTTTGTAATTTTTTACATAAGTTGTTACTGCGCTGCTTTTATAACCCGCAACATTTTCACTTGGCAAACCCATGAAACGCTCGGTATAATGTGTATCATATAAATGCCAATCGGTAACGCTGCCACCCGCAAAACCATGAGTAAAAAATTCCGCGCCGCGCGTAAGCGCCATACAAGTTGTATAACCACCATAACTAAAACCGGTGATGCCAATTTTTTGTTTGTTTACAAAAGACTTTGCGATTAACCATTTCACCACTTCGCTGTAATCTTTTATTTCCCAATCACCCAAATCTTTGTACAAATAATTTTGCCCGACTTTTCCAAATTGCCCCGAGCCGCGATGGTCAATTGCAACTTGTATTAATCCTTCTTTTGCCCACCATTGCGTTTTTCCAAAATTTTGCCAACTCCATGTATCATAGACTGTGCCTGCATTTGGGCCGCCGTAAATGCTGATTAATACAGGATATTTTTTTGTTGAATCAAGATTTATTGGCCACGTAATTAAAACAGGAAGCTCAAAACCATCCGGCGTTTTTACTCGAAGCAATTCTGTTTTTGCAAGCTGATATTGATTGAGTTCATTGCCTTTACTGTCTGCAATTTCCCTAACAATTTTTCCTTCATTATTTAGCAAACTTATTTTTGGCGGAGAAGAAATATTTGAATAAGTAGAAATAAAAAAACTGCCATTAATTGAAACATCAACAGCGTTGTTATAATCACCAAAAGTTAATCGCTTTAAATTTGAACCATTAAAATTTATTTTATAAAAATCAATGCGCGTAGAATTTTCTTTTCGTGCAGTGAAATAAATGGCATTATTTTTTTCATCAATATTTTTTATATCAGTTACTGTAAAATTTCCATCGGTAATTTGTTTTATTAAATTTCCATCCATTGCATAATGATAAATATGCATCCATCCACTTTTATCGGATTGAATAATATATCCTTTATTATTTGCTAAAAAATTAATATCCGTCAGCCAATCAACCCATGTTTTTTGCTGTTCATCATAAACCGGTTTTTTATTTCCTGTTGAAGGATCAATTGCATAAACTATTAAATGATTTTGTGCACGGTTCATCCATTGCAGCCAGAGAGATTTTCCATCAGGCGTCCAAAAAGGTGTTCCAAAATATTGGTCATCTTTTTCATTAAAATCGCTCCAAACAGTTTGCGCTGTTTCAATATTTACAACGCCAACTTTTACAGACGGGTTTGTATCGCCGGCTTCGGGATAACGCGTTTTCTCCACATATCCATGCTGACCTTCGGCGCTGAATAAAGGAAACACGGGCACCTTGCTATCATCAAAATGCATGTAGGCAATTTGCTTGCTGTTTGGGTTCCACCAAAAGGCGCGGTAATGCGTTGGTCTTCCTAAAATTTCTTCATAATAAACCCACGAAGCATAACCGTTGTAAATTGAATCGTTGCCATCATTTGTTAAACGCGTTTCTTTGCCGCTTGAAATATCAATTACATATAAATCATTGTTTCGAGTGAATGCAACCTTTTTTTCGTCAGGCGAAAGTGTTGGATTTTTTTCTTCTTCTTTTGTGTTGGTTAATTGTTTTAGAGAACGAGTTGAGTCTTCAAAGAATATATCATTATTTTTTATAAACGCATTTGCTTTTAATGCGGCGGCAGAATTTGGTTGTTCTTTTCCTGTTTTCGCATCAACCTCAATTGTGTCAAAAGCATTACTGTCATTGGGTTTGGCGAGAATATAATGCGAATCATCTTTCCATTCAATAAATTTTGGCAAAGGATTTTGCACGCCCTTTAAATTATTTTTTAATAATTGATCCGCAGATAACTCTTTTAATTGAGCAAATGTTTGATTGGTTTGAAATAAAATAAAACAACAAATTGCAATAGATATTTTTTTGTTCATGAAAAAAGTTTGAGGCTTGAAAATTAATTAAAATAAATTGAAGGTTTTTTTGTTTAAAGAAAATCATTTTCAAATTAGCACATTTTCAAATTTTCAAATTGATATATTTGTTTAACAGAAAAATTTTATGCCGAATAAAATTGTTGTTGCAATTACAGGTGCCAGCGGCGCTATTTATGCAAAAATTTTAATTGAAAACTTATTGCAAATAAAAGATCAATGGCAAGAACTAAGTGTGGTAATGAGCAACAATGCAAAAGACATTTGGAAAACAGAATTAGGCAATGAAGATTATAACAATTATCCGGTAAAATATTTTGATAAGTATGATTTTCTTGCGCCGTTTGCATCCGGCTCAGCAAAATATAATATTATGATAATTGCGCCGTGCAGCATGGGAACCTTGGGAAGAATTGCTGCCGGAATAAGCGACGATGTTGTAACACGCGCAGCAGATGTTATTTTAAAAGAAAGAAGAAAATTAATTTTGATGATTCGCGATACTCCATATAATCTTGTTCACATAAAAAATATGGAAACGGTAACACTTGCCGGCGGAATAATTTGTCCGGCAACGCCATCATTTTATAGCTTACCGAAAACGATGGAAAGCCTTGCTGCAACTGTGGTTGACAGAGTTTTGGATTTAGCGGGATTGAATGTGGAGAGTTTTAGATGGGGCGGATAAATTTAAAAAAAATATGGAAAATTTTTAAGTATGAAATCAATCTATATTGCTGTTTGTATTTTATGCTCATTAAATTCTTATGCGCAAAAAATTGAAAAATATTTTGATTATCAATGGAAAGAAACCGAACCAAATGCTGCTCGATTTTATGCTTTAATTGAAAAGACAGATTCAGGCTGGCACAGACGCGATTATTTTATACATGAAAGAAAACTTCAAATGGATGGAACGTATGAAGACAGTAATTGTAAAATAGAAAATGGTTTGTTTTATTTTTTCTATGCCAACGGCGAATTACAGTCAGCAGGGAAATATGTTCATGGAAAAAAACAAGGTCCTTGGCTAAGTTTTCACGCAAATAAATTAATGAACGATTCAACTGTTTATGAAAATGGAAATCCTGTTGGAACAAGCATTTCATGGTATGCTAACGGCATAATGTCTGATTCTGCGCAATGGAATAATGATGGAAGTGGTGTAAAAGTATCGTGGTTCGAAAATGGCTCAGTTTCTGCTGCGGGAAGATATTCTGCTGGCGAAAAGTTGAATGGTAAATGGCAGTTCTTTCATAAAAATGGAAGGTTAAGTTCGCTGGAAACTTATAAGGACAGTGTTCTCGTTGATAAAGAATATTACGACGAGGAAGGTAATCTTACAGATACAACAAATAAAGATCGGGAAGCTACATTTCCCGCAGGCAATAAAGCATGGCAACAATATTTAGGAAAGCATTTATATTTCCCTTCGCAATATAAAATTGAAAATGCAGATAAGGCTATTGTTGTTGTTGACGCAATTATTGATGAAGAAGGAAACGTAACAAATGTGCAGGTGAGCGTTCCACTCTATCCCGCTTTTGATCAAATAGCAGTTAATGCGGTAAGCAAATCTCCCAAATGGTTACCGGCAATACAACATAATAGAAGAGTGCAATATTTTGTAAGGCAACCAGTAGCTTTTGCGCAACAATAAATTTTAAAGGGAAAAAATATAATCAATAGTTTGAAATCTAATTTTTTAATCAGTAAGTAAGCATTGAAAAGAGTTTGGCATTTCATCATAAGTTCTGCCAGCTAATAATCTTCCTGATTTTTTTTTATTAACTCCTCCCCATTGTTTGAAGAAAAATGCCGAGCCTTGTTCGTTGCATTGCTGAAGAATATCCCAAACCCATAATTCATTTATTGGTCTTGCTTTTCTTCCACTTTCGCCACCAACAATAACCCAATTAATATTTTGAAGGTTCATATTTTCAAGTGAACCAATTAAAGGCTCACAAGAAAGAAATTTTGTTTTCGCATTTGTTTCACGCAAATAATCAATCCTGTTTTTTACTTTATCATTTTCAACTGAAACGCCCATCCAAATATTTTTTGTCCAATTTAAATCGTTGTGTAATTCATATAATCTTTCGGCTCTTTTTGTTAAGACCTGATAAGTATGTTGCGGAGTATCATTCATTACTGCAAAAACTTTTTGAATAAATTCAAGAGGAACATTTGGATGAAATAAATCGCTCATAGAATTTACAAAAACAACTTTCGGTTTTTTCCATGAATAAGGAATTTGCAAACTGTCTTCGTGTGTTCTTATAGCAAAACCATCTTTATATTTTTCTTGACCCATTGCCTGTAATCTTTTTGTCATAACTTCAGCATAACAATATTTACACCCTGCTGAAACTTTTGTGCAACCTGTAGTTGGGTTCCAGGTCATTTCAGTCCATTCGATTGAAGATTGTGCCATAATTAAATTATTGTAATCAATGAAGGAATTTTGATTTTATGCACTTTATTATTAACAGGTTTAAAATCAAATTTTATTTTATTTTCTTCATACAATTCATTCAAAATTTTATTCGCATGCTTTGGTAAAAAACCTTCTTCTAAAGAAAATATATAAACATCTACGTCCGTTTTAAGAATTCTCGATAAAATTTTATTTTTTAAATTTTGTTCAAATAATTGCATTTTTTTAGGAACATTAAGCTGTTCAAACAAAAATGGTTTTAATAAATCTATTTTTTCACTATCTATATCAAAATTAGCTTCACCTGTAAGCTTATCATGTTTCCAACATACATTTAAAAACTTCTCGAGCCCATAAATGTGATTGGTTCCAAATATTAAACCATAGATGCCAGCTGGTTTCTTAATTGAAAACGGCGCTAAAAAATATTTATTTGGTTTAGGTATTAAACTTCGATAATATTCAACTACTATCCTATGAATATGATAGTAGCTTTTATTATTTAAGTCTTGCTTTGTAATCTTTAAATGCTTTTGAAAATTTTCGGATTCTCCAAACCTTTTAATAAATGAAGAAGAAATAAAAAACAAAAAATCTGTTTGTTTTAACTTTATAATTTCTTTAAACACATTTTCTGTTATTTGTTTAATTCCATTTTGATCAAGAAACAAAAAATTTACACTAGATTTCATTGATTCATAATATTCATCAAAAACAACTTTAAATTCTTTATTAAATTCCTTCAATTCATAGCCATTTGTATCTTTTAAATCTTCAACATTACTTAATAATGCCTCAAAATATTTCTTTTCATATTCATTTAGAATAATTCTGACATTTAAATTATTAGATTGAATTGAACTTTTCCATTTATTAACTTCTTCAAGTATAATTCGAGGACTACCTGATACTCCGTTACTATCTTTACCCATACCAGCAAACAAATCAAAAATCTGAATTTTATTCCATCTCGGATTATTTATCGCAATAAACACAGGAAGCCATTCCTTTAAATAATCATTTAAAATTTTGAGTTTAAATAATGTGCCTTCATCAAAAGGTTCAATAAAAAGACTTTTACTTGGCATTAATTGAATATTAATAAAACTAAACTATGTAAATTTTAAATATTAATCTCAAAACAACTCTCCCTGTTTCGTAACCACCGGCAAATTTTGAAATGCAAAACGTGCTGCAATTTGATAACCTTTTTCTCCCGATCTTCTTTTCAGCAATACAATATAATCTGCAATAAAACGACTTGTAAAGTTTTTGTTGCTGTATTCAAGCCATGCTTTTTCATATTGCCAGGGCAATAGTTTACGTGCGATAGTTAAATGCGGTTCAGTAATAAAATAAGGTTTGCGGTCATTGTCAATTTTCATTAACCGCTGTGCCTGTCTTAATTCTTTCACCGTATTTACAATAGGTATCTTACTCAAAATATTTATGTAAATAGTGTGCGATGGAAAGCTGCCAAAATCTTTTAGTTCCACTTTAAATGCAGGCAAACCCATCGTTATTAATTTCAGGCGATTAATTATTTTTTCTTCCATCATTTCATATTGTTGAAACATGGCAAGCGTAATGTGCGGCTTTAGTTTTTCAGCCATTGCACAATCATAATCTTTTGCAAACTCTTTTTTTATTTGCATTATTTTATTCCACAAATCTTCATGCGGCTGCAGTACCAGCAGAAACTCGCATTCGCGGTAGCCGGGGAGACTTAATATCTCGTTTTCCATATTTAAATTTTTAAAAAATTTCTTAAGAAAAATTTTTTTAGACAATAAATTTAGCATAAAATTGCTAAAAATATTAGTAAATTCAAAAATAAATTATATGGAAAAAGAAGTTTTTTATGGAGCAGCTTACAAAGGCTCCAAGCAATACGATCAATGGAATGTGCACACTGCAAATGCTACCGGTTTTGGCGCTGCGGCAGACGATTATATGGAGCGCGGAATTGATTTAAACGAGCAGCTCATTCGCAATAAACCGGCAACATTTTTTTTCCGCATGAACAGCGATGCAATGATTGATTCCGGCATTCAGGCCGGCGATATTTTAATTGTTGATCGCAGCTTAAAAGCCGCAAATGATAAAATTATTGTGGCTGCAATAAACGGCGAATTGCTCGTTCGGCGATTTCAAAAAACAATGAATCACATAACGCTTATAGCCGATAATAAAAAGTATGGAAATATTGAGTTAGGCGAATTCAGCGAGTACAAAGCATGGGGCGTTGTTACTTATGTTATTCATTCTTTTTGTAGCCAGCGATAGAATTACTATTAAACTTCGTTGTGTCACTCACTTGTACGCCTTGTTCGCTATTCGGCGAAATAAGTAAAATTTAAAAAGCAAACTTGAATAAAAAATTTGTTCAATTAATTATCAAATAATTTATTATGAATATCATCGAACACAATCCAAATGCAAAACCAAAACCATCTGTAAAAAATGAAGAAGAATATTTTAGAGGTCGCGGCGCACAGATCAATACAAAAAACCGTTTTCTCATCAATGAAAAAGTGAAAGAACATATTGAAGGAATTGATGACTGGACGGAAGCGAATGTAGAAACGCAATATCTCGAAGAAAATTCTAAAACCATTGTAAACAAAGTTGAAAGTCCGGATGTTGGCATGTTTTACAGCATGAATCCGTACCAGGGTTGCGAGCATGGCTGCATTTATTGCTATGCCCGAAACGTGCATGAATACTGGGGTTACAGCGCCGGGTTAGATTTCGAACGCAAAATAATCGTAAAGAAAAATGCACCCGAATTGCTGCGCAAATTTTTGATGAATCCAAAATGGCAATGCGTACCGATTGGTTTAAGCGGCAACACAGATTGTTATCAGCCTGCAGAAAAAAAATTTAAATTAACAAGAGGTTTATTGGAAGTATGCAATGAATTTAATCAGCCCGTTGGAATGATCACAAAAAATTCAGGAATGCTTCGCGATAAAGATATTTTGCAGGAAATGGCAAAGAAAAGATTGGTGAGTATTTTAGTTTCAATCACTTCTTTCAACGAAGATCTGCGCAGAGTAATGGAACCACGCACCACAACTGCAAAGCAGCGATTAAAAACCATAAAAGAATTAAGCGAGGCCGGCGTAAGAATGGGCGTAATGCTCGGCCCGATGATTCCCGGTTTAAATGAACATGAAATGCAAAGCATCATGAAAGCGGCAAGTGAAAACGGCGCAACATTTTCGGCTTATACTTTTATCAGATTAAATGGTGCGATAAAAATTATGTTTCACGATTGGCTGTACAAAAATTTTCCCGACCGTGCAGATAAAGTTTGGCATTTAATTGAGAACGGGCATGGCGGGCAAGTGAATGATACGCGCTGGGGAGTACGCATGCGCGGCGAAGGACCGATAAGTGAATTGGTGCGTCAGCAATATCATAAATACAATAAAATTTATAAACTCGATGCAGAAAGATTGGGATTAGATTGTAGCAATTTTAAACGACCCGGCGAACAGGGGAAGTTGTTTTGAAAAAACATTGGTTAATTGCGCTTGGAGAAAAGTATGTGGGTTAATTGCATTTAGAAGAAAAGAATAATCGCTGCGTTAAAAAAGATAGGATAATTCTAAGAGCCTGTTTGACGTTTGTTTTAATACAAACATAGCCGAAAATTTTAAGAACTATTTCAAGCATTAGTCCTGCGATTGCTGACTTTTGTTGGTGGCAGTTGTTTGCCAATGCGGTTTTATAAAATTATTTTTTCTCTTTGCTAATATTAAAAATATAATTCCTGTAAGTAAACAAAGTATTAACGACTGTATTGAATCTTGTGGTCCGGTTGGACCGCCAGTTATTAATGGACTGCCGATAATTTTACTTGAAAAGAAACCTTGGTTAATTGAGCTGCTTGAATTTATTCCGCCAAAAATTCCTGGCTCTGCAAAATCCCAGCTAAAATGTAAAAATATTGGAAGCCATAAACTGCGACTAAAGACGTAAGCAGCGGGAAGCATAAAACCTGCCTGCATTGCTGTTGCACTAACAGATATAAATGTCGCTCCTTCCATCTTTACATGTAAAACGGCAAACAGTATTATGAAAATAGTCAGCGCAATAACAGTTCCCAATTGTTCTTCTAATAAACGAAATAGTATTCCTATCATTAAAATTTCAGCTACAACCCCAGCTGTCAATGCAAAAGCAAAGGGTGTTATAAGTGTTGAAGCCGAATTTAAATGAACAACCGAATAAGTGCCGGATATATAAATAACTAAAATAAAAAGCGATTGTAATACAAAACCTATAACACAACCAATAAGTGTATTCTTGCCAAATGTTGACGCACTTAATTCTTTGATGCGTCTTCTTTCATATATTTTAAAAAGAAAAATATAACCAAATACAGCAATAACCGAATCTGCAACAGCTACAATTATATTTTTTGTGTCGTCAGTTAAGCTTGTTTTGTTAAATAACAACTTACATAACCATTCAGCTAAAGTAACTAATGCACCAATTACAACAATGCCTACGATAATCTTTGTTAAAAAGAAATGTAATGCTTTTTGTAACGTAATTTGTTTGTCCATTTAGGTGGTTATCAAATCTTTCTCTCTATTAACCAGTGATGCCCAAACGGGTCTTTTATCTCTCCCTGACGATAATTATATTCATAATCTTTGGCCGGACTTATTTCAGTTGCGCCCGCTTTTATTGCATCATTCATCACCATATCTACATTCGGAACAAATAAGCCGATTATTGTTGTTGTACCATTGTGTTTTTCAGGAGAAAAAAAATGCGGTTTTGTTACTTCATGGATGTGAAATATTACCCCATCTATTGAAAGTTCAGCAACGTGAATGCTGCCATCATCATTATAAAGACAAAAATTCTCTGTGGCTCCAAATGCTTTTGCATAAAAAGAAATATCCTTGACGCCATTATTAATTAAAAGTTGGGGAGCAAAAAATGGTTTATCTTTTTTGTTTGTCATAATTATTTTTAAAAATATGCAAATGATTTCTTTATTTTATCATGATGCTTGAATGGTCATTGTCAATTGCCACCAACGGCTGGAATACGGATTAGAAATTTCATTTTTAAACCATTCAAAAAAATCTGTTTTAATCGCAAAAATTTATGTTAGATTTTTACTAACAAAATTGGTTTTTAATTTAGGTGCATACCAATACAAAATAATACCGGTTATCATTAAAAGAAAAGAAATAATTTCTGCCTGTGTTGGGTGATAACCAAAAATATCATAACGTGTATTTACTCTTATTTTTTCTATAAAAAATCTTTCCAACCCATTTACAAATAAATAGATCGCAAACAATCTTCCCGGCGTTGAAATTTTTTTTCTGATTAACCATAAAAAAGCAAACAGCAATAAACCAATAGTTATTTCATACAAAGATGTTGGATAAACGCCTTGCGGCAAATGATAACAATAATCGCCCCACGTACAATTCAATATTGGAATTCCTTCTTTATTTACATTGTGCGGATAATCGTAACTCCACAACCAATTTGGCAACCAGCTAAACGGTTTTGGATTTGCATTTACAATTCCCCAATCGCCATCGCCGGCAACCTGGCAACCAACTCTTCCCCAGCCATAAGCAAACATTAAACCCGGCGCATTTGCATCGCACATATTTATGAAGCTCATGTGATGCTTTTTAAAATAAACAGCAAGCGCAATTGTTGCAACAATTAATCCGCCATAAAAGGTTAATCCGCTTGGCGAAAGAAGATTGCCGATAGGGTTCTGAATAAAGCGATCCCAATTTTCAAGATTATCAAAAATTTTTGCGCCCAAAAAACCTGCGATTGCAGAAATAATTACAACATCGCCAACTCTGTCGCTCGGCCAAATGCGAATTGTTCTGGTTTCCGGTTTTGCTAATTTATTTTTATTTTTTTCCCACCATTTTAATCCTGCAAAAAATAATCCTAAACCAATTCCTGCAAGCCAGCTTCCCTGCGAAGAAAAAATAAAAGTTTGCGGATCGTTCAATGCGCCTTCAATAAAAAAAACGCCTAAAATTTTATAGCCAAAAATAAATCCTAAAAAAAAATTCAATAATAATTCCTGCATTGTTGCAGGTTTGCCAATATCAATTGTTGTTTCTTCATAAGTGAATAAACCCTGTGCCTGCTTGCGTTTTAGCTCTTTTACCAACAACCATGCAGCAACTAAAAATGAAATGGCAACACAAAAACCAAATGTATTTATGATGCGTAAGGCAGAAATGCGCACATCAAATAAATCCCAAAAAAAATAATATAAATTAGGATACATGCTGTTTAACTTATGAAGTGCAATGTTAGGCAAAAAGATATAAGTTGCAACGCAAGCCAAATAAGTTTAAGATATTAAAAGTTTTTTAAACACTGAAAATCAGACGAAATGAATTACTTTTTATCATATCAAAAAAACAATATTTTTTTCTGAAATATTTTACATAGGTTAATTGGAAATTTTTAAAATAAAAAGGCGGCAAAAGCCGCCTTAATAATTGGTTATTTGCTGGTTGTTATTTTCTGTTTTTCCTTTTCACTTCGTTTTCTTCAATATCTTCCACATCTACTTCTGTGCTGCGAACTGTATCTTTAATTGTTTCTTTACGTTCGTTAACTTCCTTATTTAAACTTACTTCTTCTACAACTCGTGCTTGTTTAGAAACTACCGGAACTTCCGCACGTTCTACAAGCTCAACTTCACCTTCCTGAAAATTTGCTAATTCCGCATCAGTTGCAGGGCGATCAACGGTATTTCTTTTAACGCTCACTTTTTCTTCTCTTAAGCGCAATTCTTCTTCAACGGGTTTTTCAATAATGCGGCTGCGCAAGCGCTTTCCACCGGTTTCAACAGTGCGTTTGCCTATCTGAATATCTTCTTTAATTACATTTACTGAATTAGAGCTTTTGTCTTTCTTAGTGTCTATATCCGTATCTGTATCCGCTGTATCATACGTATCTGTTTCCGCTGTATCATACGTGTTTTTAGTTGAGCCGCTATAACCATATTCTGTAGCGCGTTCATCAACATCTACAGCACCGTACTCATCAAGAATATCAGCGGCACGCTCTGCTTCATCGTCAGATTGTGCATGAACTGTAACCATAGAACCACTGCGGCGTGCTACTTCAGAATATCTGTTTACTTCTTTATCATCGTTACCAAACAATGAACGAAAAAATTTGGTGATGCCACTTTCATGCTCATTTTTATAATCTGAAGTAATTGTACTTCCTGAAGTGCTGTAATCATCAGCAGTGTTGTACTTTTTTGAAGTGTTGTAGTTTTCTGCAGTACTGTAATTACTTGAATTATTTTCTAAATTGGTGCTGTTTTCTTGCACAGAAACATCAATGTTAGAACGTGAAAAGCCTTCAGAAACAAGTTTATCTACTGCTTCCTGCGCTTCGGTTGGTTGGTCAAAAAAACCTATTACGGTTTGTGTCATGGTGTCCTCCTTTGTTTTATTGATTGTTGATAAAAATTTTTATGATGAAATATTATCATTTGTAATTTTATTAATGTGCACTTGTTCGGTTCGCAAAGTTATTTCCTGGTTTTGCTGGGTTTGAATTACTTGCTTTGTTACCCGTATTTCTTCTACTAATAATATTCGCTTTTCTATCACTTCACGAATTACAGGGATTATCATAGTTTCTCCTTCGTATTTAACAGCATCCGGCATTATTTCTATATATTTATTTATGGCAATTCGTTCTATGTTAATTTGTTCATGATTTAAAGGAATATTTATTTGTTCCTGATGTTCATTTACTGTTTTTGAAATATGCACTTTTCCTGATTCAACAATCCTTTTTTCGACATGTAATTTTTCTTCAATTACAGGCACTTTTATAAAATCATCACTTAGCATTTTATGATTTTGCTCCGGAATATTTATAGAAGAATCCATGGCATTTGTTATCATACAATCGTGCCAAACAATTTTGAAAACTAAAATTTATTATGATAATTGATTATAAAAATCAGGAAACAAAAAAATGTATATGTTACTCTACAATTTTATAAAAGCTGCATAAAAATGTGCAGTACAAGTGAGTGACACAACGAAGATGCCATGAAATTATATTGTTTGTTAATAAAAATTTATTTCTTAAAATCGAATAAAGTTGCAGTAAATTCACCACGCTCGCGCTTTTTAAAAACAACGGCAAAATTTCCTTTGTAGCGCAGGGTTTGAGGCACAAGTAAGTTGCCGATTTTTGTCATTTCCACTTCCATTGTTACATCAAAATCGTAAACGCCGGCTTTATAACTGAGCGAATAATTTCGCGCAAGAACTTCCATATTTTTTATGTCGAACCAGGTTGTCATTTCATCAACTACAATATCGTTTGAGCGAAAAAAATTTAAATCTTGTTTTGGTGTGATGGAAAATTTATATGCATTAATTCCTTTGTACTCCTCATAATCTAAACGATAATCATACAACTTATTTGCATGTTCATCATACAAATCTAATTTATCGCCGATAAAAGGAATGCCCGGAATTTTTCTGCCCGGATTAAAAAAAAGCATCTTTAATTGCTCTTTATGTTTTTCCATTCCGGTTTTATTATCTGCATTAAAACTTCTTCCTGCAACAATATTATCTTCGCCGCAAACTTTTCCTTTTGCAAAAAAAAGTGATGCATACATTTCACCTGTGGTGTAATTAAAGTTGCCGTTTTTGTCGAGAAAATCTCCGGTAGTTTTTAGATCCTGCACTTCGGTTGTGCGGCAGCCATTTGCACGGTGCTGAATTGTTTTGCTGTAATAAGAAGCTTTTACATTTCCGGTTTTGTTGAGTATGCGAATATTGTTGTAAGACGAATATTCAACAACATGCAAATTGCGGAAAGCCTTGTAAAATGTGGTATCTTCCTTAATTCGTTTAAGAATGCTTTTATAATCGAGATTATTGCGAACGATTATTTCGGGTAAAGTAACTTTAGAATTTTCGATAATAATTGTTGTATCCTGAGCAAAGCAGAAGTGACCAAATGAAATGAGAATTAAAAAAAAGAATACTTTCATTTAGGAAAAATCATTTTATAATCTACTTTAATATTGCCTTTGCTTATATCGTTTAATTTTCCTTTCAGCATTTTCTTTTTTAAAGGTTTCAAATAATCAATAAATAATTTTCCTTCGATGTGATCATATTCGTGTTGAATTATGCGGGCGGATAATCCATTGAATGTTTGAAGATGTGGTTGAAAATTTTCATCCAGATATTTTATAGTAATGGTTTGCGGACGAACAATATCTTCACGAATTTTTGGAATGCTTAAACAGCCTTCGTTGTACATCCATTCTTCCCCGTTTAATTCAATAGTATGCGCATTAATAAAAACTCCTTTTGTGCCCGGCTCGTCAGGATATTTTCCTTTTTCATCATCTTCCTGATGCGCAAATATTTGCGAACTATCCATCACAAATAATCGTATGTTTTTATTTACCTGCGGAGCAGCCAAACCCACGCCATTACTGGCATACATGGTTTCCCACATATCGGCAATTAATTTTTCTAAACCCGGAAAATCAGGCGAAATATCTTCTGCTTTTTTTCTTAAAACAGAAGCGCCGTATGCAACAATTGGTAAAATCATTAACCCTCCTCAATCCTCGCCTAAGGGCGAACTTTTACTTTTTTAAAACTTAATTAATTTGCGAAGATAAATGTTACACAAATAAATAAATCTCTTTAGGAATTTAGAGTTAAAAACTCTTGTAACATTATTGTTGCAGCAATCATATCAGTGTTTTCTTTTTTTTGACGATTCTTCTTTTTCATGCCCATTTCAATCATTGCTTTTGAAGCCATTTTAGAGGTATTTCTTTCATCAATTGTTTTTATCGGAATTTGCGGAAACTCTTTCTGCAAGCGAATTATAGCATGTTTTATTAGAGGAGTTGCGTGCGTATCAGATTCATCCCAATTCTTTGGTTCGCCCATTAAAATGAGTTCAACTTTTTCGTGTGCAAAATATTTTTTTAGGAAAGAAATAAGTTGTTTTGTTTCAACAGTGGTTAAGCTTGTGGCAATAATTTTTAACGGATCGGTAACAGCCAACCCGGTTCGTTTTAAACCATAATCTATGCATAGAATCCGCGACAAATAAGTTTGATTTAAAGGAACAAATCGGCAATTACCAAAATACCAAACACAATACTTGCAATTCCGTTTGAGGTCATAAAAGCAATATTTACTTTGCTTAAATCATTTGGTTTTACAATTGAATGCTGATAAATTAACATGCCTGCAAACACTGCAATTCCTAACCAATAAACCCAATGAAAATTTCCATAAATTCCTGCTATAATAACACAAGCTGCGCTTAAAAAGTGCAACAATTCAGAAATGCGTAATGCTTTTATTTTACCTAATAACGCAGGGATAGAATATAATTTTTGTGATTGATCGAACTCAATATCCTGCAATGCATAAATGATGTCGAACCCGCTTACCCAAAAGATTACAGCGAATGAAAACAAAACCGGAAGCACATCAAATTTCCCTGTTACGGCAAGATAAGCGCCCATTGGCGCAAGCGATAATCCTAACCCTAAAACTAAATGACAAAGCGGTGTAAACCTTTTTGTATAACTATAAAATAAAATTACAAACAATGCAACCGGCGCTAAATAAAAACAAATTCTGTTTATAAAAAAACAAGCAACAACAAAGAAAATGCATGAAATAACCGTAAAAATTAATGCATTGTTTGCAGAAATAATTCCGCGGGGGATTTCACGGATTGCAGTGCGCGGATTTTTTGCATCAAAATTTCTATCAAGGTAACGATTGAAAGCCATTGCCGCACTGCGCGCAGTTATCATGCAAATAAGAACAAGAAAAAAATTGAGAATGGAGAATGAAGAATGAAAAACTTTTATGCCTAAAAAAAATCCAATCATTGCAAAAGGCATTGCAAAAATTGTATGCGAAAACTTTACGAGGGAGAAATAATTTTTTATATGGTTTATTTGCACATTTTCAAATTTTAGTTTTTTTAAATTGCTTCTCAACTAAATGCCATAACACAATTCCTGCAGCAACAGAAATATTTAATGAATGCTTCATGCCAAATTGCGGAATTTCTATACAATCATCGCAAAATAAAATGGTTGATTGTTCAATGCCACTCACTTCATTTCCAAAAATAACGGCAATTTTTTCCTGCGGCTCAATTTCAAATTCGTTTAATTTAGTGCTGTTCTCAGTTTGTTCAACTGCAAATATTTTATAATTATTTTTTTTTAATTCTTCAATTGCTGTTGCGGCATTCGCAAAATGTTTTGTACAAACTGTTTCATCGGCGCCTAATGCGGTTTTCGTAATTTGTTTGTGCGGCGGTTGTGCCGTGTAACCGCAAGTGTAAACAGCTTCCAGTAAAAAGGCATCGGCTGTTCTAAAAACACTGCCTACATTGTAAGCGCTGCGCACGTTTTCGAGCACTGCAATTAAGGGATATTTTTTCGATTGCTTAAATTCTTCCACTGTTTTTCTATCCAGTTCCTGCATGCTTAATTTCCGCATCGTGCAAAGATAATTTAAGATTAATCTTCAATAATATTTTAATAATACCAGCTATAGTTTTTTATAGCATCTTCGTTGCGTCGCAATCCTTTCATCTGCAACAATTCTATTTAGCTAAGTCAGAATAAAACAATTATTTTTCTTGTCATACTTATATCGCAAGTATTTTTTTTAAAGTATTAATTTAAATAAATACAACGCTCAAAATTATTTTCTTACAAATTGGCAGAAGATTTGAATTAAAAGATTATAAATTATAAACATTTAACCATGAAACGCATAATTATAACAGCCGCATTTAGCATCGCATTATTAACAATGAGTTGCGGAAATACAAGTTCAAACAATTCCAACTCTTCTATGCCCGATTCAACATCCGGTTCTAATTTTACAGTGTCGTCTGATACAGGCAAAGGCACAAGTGCGCCCGGTGATACCAATACAAAAGCAGGAAACGGCATAACCGGAAAAGATAGTACAATGAACACAGGAATAATTTCTGACAGTTCAAAAAAAAGAAGCTCTGATAGTTTAATGCACCGGAATAAAAAATAAAAAAGTATTACATAAATAGCAGCTTACATTATTTTAATATTAATTTCAAATGAACTTACCCATTTATCAAGTTGACGCTTTTACAAGCAAATTATTTGGTGGAAATCCTGCAGCGGTTTGTCCGTTAGAAAAATGGCTGCCTGACGATGTTATGCAAAAGCTTGCAGCAGAAAATAATTTATCCGAAACTGCTTTTTTTGTTAAGCAAAACGGGCAGTATCAACTGCGCTGGTTTACGCCTGAATTTGAAATTGATCTTTGCGGTCATGCAACGCTCGCATCAGCATTTATTATTTTTAATGAACTGAACTACGATTCAGACACTATTTATTTTACCTGCAAAAGCGGCTTGCTTGAAGTAAAGAAAAAAAATAATCTTATTGAATTAAACTTTCCTGCGCGCATGCCGGCAGAAACAGAATCGTCTGAAATTTTATTAAAGGCTTTTAATATTGCTCCGCAAAAAGTTTTAAAATCGAGAGATTATTTTTTATTGTATAATTCTGAGCAGGAAATAAAAGAATTGATTGCGAATTTTCAATATTTAAATCAGTTAAATACAGTTGGCATTATTGTAACTGCAAAAGGTGATGAAACAGATTTTGTTTCAAGATTTTTTGTGCCGAATTCAGTGATTGGCGAAGATCCGGTAACCGGTTCTTCGCATTGTTCTTTAATTCCATATTGGAGTAAACTTTTGAATAAAAATGTTTTAACTGCAAAGCAATTATCCAAACGTGGCGGCGAATTATTCTGCGAAAATAAAAATGAGAGAGTTGCAATTGCAGGTGAAGCTGTGCTGTATATGAAAGGCGAATATTATGTAAGTCTAAACCAGGATTTTTTGGATTAAATTGATTGTTTGAAAAAAGAATTATTCCTAAGATAGAATACAATAATACGTTTCAATAATGTTGTTAAACTTTGGTAAAAATTATTGTTGAATAGAATAAATATAAACACCTTCAGAAGTTAATGCATACAAATTATTCATTTGCTGTTGCAGTTTTATAACTGTTGATAAAGATTTATTAAGCGCTGCTTTTGTAAGCTCTAATAATACCGGAGTAAAATAATATAGGTTAATTGAATCTCTTCCCTGCAAACGGTTATCTTTTACCTGCACATCTTTCCAGTTTGTAAACGGAAATTGTTTTTTAAATGCACCGTAATAATCAAACAACAACCAGCCTTTTTTTTCATCATACAAATATAACTGACCACTATTATCAATGATTTTTGTTGGGTTAAACGGATCAGAAAATAATAACCTGAAATCAGATGATTCTAATAAAATATTTCCATTTTCATCTACCTTTTTCAGTTTACCGTTCAGTTCATCAAATACCCAAATATTTCCGTCGTAACTTAATGCAATTGCCTTTGCCTGCAATATTCCTGACTGCCGCAAATCAATTGTATTTACTGCATTTAAAAAGCGATCCAAAATAATTACAGTCGAAAAATCTTTGTAATAAACTAATATTTTTAATGGGTTTGTTACATCCATTAAAAAAATATTTCCGTAGCGCTTTACATCATTAAAAACAGCTAACGAATCGCCATTACTGTTAATTTTTTTTATTTGATTGGTTGAGGTGATAAGATAAACGTTGCCGAGGTTATCAACATAAAAATCACTAAAATTTCCCTGAATAATTTTTGTTTGATGTAAACGCAAAGTTGTATCTGCGTTCGCAAAGCCTTGCAATGATGATAACAATAAAATAAAGAAAAATATATTTTTTAAGGTTGCCATTTTTTTAGTTCAACATTATTTCCATCAAATGTTGCGTAAGTAAAATTATTTATCCAATCACCTAAATTTATGTAGCGGCTGTGTTCGTTTAACGGATAATCAATCGGATAATGGCGATGACCGAAAATAAAAAAATCATAATGTTGCTTTGCCAACAATTGTCTGCAATAAATAATAAGCCATTCGCCTTCTTCACCCAAAAATTTTGAATCTGCTTCGCCGGTTTTTATTCTGCTTTTTTTACTGAAATAATTTGCTAATTCAATTCCCCATGTTGGGTGCAATTGCCCGAATAACCATTGACAAAATTTATTACGGAAAATTTTTTTAAGAAACTTATATTTTGCATCGCCAGGACCTAAACCATCACCATGACCAATATAAAATTTTATGTTGTTCCACTCAAATATTTTTGGTTCAAAATAAACAGAAATATTTAATTCTTTTTCGAAATAACCACTCATCCACATATCGTGATTACCAACAAATATATGTATGGAAATGCCGCTGTCAGTAAGTTTTGCAAGCATTCCTAATAAACGCACATAACCTTTTGGAACAACATATTTATATTCATACCAGAAATCAAAAATATCTCCTACAATAAAAATTTCGGCGGCATTTGTGCGAATGTTTTCTAAAAAAGAAACAATTTTTTTTTCACGCATTAAACTGCTTTCATAATCGGGTGCACCAAGATGAAAGTCGGAAAGAAAATATATCTGTTTATTGGATGAAATATGCACAGTTATTTTTGTTATTAATTATTTTTTTTCAACCAGAAAACAAAAAACTTCTTTAGGCCCATGAACACCAACAACTAAAGTTTTTTCAATATCCGCAGTACGGCTCGGGCCCGTAGCTAATGTAATTAAGGATGGTAGTTGCACATATTTTTCTTTTACATTTAATAACGCTTCTTTTATATCGTACACCAACTGATTTGTGTAGGCAACGCAAATATGAACAGGCGCATAAACACTTACAGTTCTTCCGCTTGGTTGTGCGCTGCTTAAAACAATGCTGCCGGTTCGGGCGATGAGTTGCTCGCAGGTTGTAATAGATGCATCGCAATTTTTAAGGTCGGTTGTGTAAGAAAAATCAAATCCGATTTTTTTTAAATCATCTTTTAATTTTTTTTCATTACAAAAAATTTTATTCCAGTTTCTTGCTTTTATCAGCGAGTTTAATTGTTCGGTTAATTCTTTTTCATTTATGCAAAAAGAAAATTTGCCAAGTAATGCAGAAAAATTTTCTGCAAATTCTAATTCCGGTTCTTTTGTTGAAGGTTGAAAAAAACTTATGTTTTCTTTAGTTTCTGCAAACGGAACAGGCACCGGATTATTCAGTGCCTGTTTTATTTTCTTTAAAATATTTTCTCTTGCAGAAGATGATTTCATACCAAAAATTTCTCTAAGTAGGAACAGTTATTCCGCCATCGTAAGGTGGCACGCCTTCACTTATTTCGCCATTTTCAGGAACATGATTATCATCAACAGTTATTTCTAAACTTTTCTTTTCTTCGTAAGGGCGTTTGCCAATCAATACTTCCACATCGCTTTTATACAATACTTCTTTATGTAATAATTCTTTGGCTAATATTTCAACTTGTTTTCTTTTTTGAATCAATAATTGCTTCGTTCTTTCGTAAGCAATATCAATTAATTTTCTTGCTTCTTCATCAATTAATTTACCTGTTTCTTCACTGAACGGTTTGGTGAAAGTATTTTCCTGCGTAGGATCGTAATAACTAATATGGCCGATTTTATCATTCATACCATAAACCGTTATCATCGAATATGCAATTTTGGTAATTTGCTGCAGATCATTTGAAGCGCCTGTAGAAATTTTACCGAAGAAAATTTCTTCTGCGGCGCGGCCGCCAAGTGTCATACAAATTTGATCACTTAATTGATCGGTATTATAAAGATATTGTTCTTTTGGTGTGTATTGCGCGTAACCCAAGGCAGCCGTGCCTCTTGGCACAATGGTTACTTTTAATAAAGGATAAGCATGTTCTAAAAACCATCCGCAAATTGCATGGCCGGCTTCGTGATACGCGATGATTTCTTTTTCTTCGGGTGAAATTATTTTATTCTTTTTTTCGAGACCACCAATCACTCTATCAATTGCGTCCTGAAAATCGCTCATATCAACAGCTTCTTTTCCTTTGCGTGCTGCAATTAATGCGGCTTCATTACAAACGTTGGCAATATCTGCTCCGGCAAAGCCGGGAGTTTGTTCGGCAAGTTTAAAAATATCCAGTGTTTGCGATATTTTAATTGGCTTTAAATGCACTTTAAAAATTTCTTCACGCCCTTTTACATCAGGACGATCAATTGTTATCTGACGATCGAAACGTCCGGGACGTAGCAAAGCTGAATCTAAAACATCCGGCCGGTTAGTAGCTGCAAGAATAATGATGCCGGTATCGCCACCAAAACCATCCATTTCAACCAATAACTGATTTAATGTATTCTCTCTTTCGTCGTTGCTCATAATAGCGTTGCGGCCGCGTGCACGACCGATAGCATCAATTTCATCAATAAAAATAATACAAGGCGCTTTTTCTCTGGCTTGCTTAAATAAATCTCTTACACGGCTGGCGCCAACACCCACAAACATCTCAACAAAATCTGAACCGCTGATGCTGAAAAAAGGTACCTGCGCTTCTCCTGCCATCGCTTTTGCAAGTAAAGTTTTACCTGTTCCAGGAGGGCCAACCAATAAAGCTCCTTTAGGAATTTTGCCGCCAAGTGCTGTATATTTTTTTGGATTTTTTAGGAAGTCAACAATTTCCATCACTTCCACTTTGGCTTCATCTAAACCGGCAACATCGGCAAAAGTGATATTTACTTTTGTTCCTTTTTCAAACAATTGCGCCTTCGATTTACCGATGCTAAAAATGCCACCGGGGCCGCCACCGCCAGGGCCACCAGCGCCTACTTTTCTCATTAAAAAAACCCAAAGACCTATAAAAACTAATATGGTAATTAATGTGTTTAATACCGGCCCAAACCATTCGCCTTCATCTGTAGGACTTTCGCCTACAGGTTTTATTTCAGGATGGCTTTGGTAAAAATTAGTCATGCTAATGTGAAAGCTTGCCCAGTCTGTAACCTTAAATTCAAATAATGGGCCGGTAAAATCGGCAGGTAGTTTGCCGTTAAATTTCTTCTGATAATAGGGCTTGTATAAACTATCTTTAAAAATATAAATGCGCACCAATGTCTTATTTGTAATATCATCTATACGTTCAACATCACCTTGCAAAAGCATGTGTTGTGTAAACTCCTGCTCAGTAGTTTGGGTTATGTCAGGGGAATTGATTTTTAAAAATTGATAGCCAATAAGCACAGCTGCTATAAGCCCATATATCCAATAAATATTAAAGCGTGGCCCTTTTTTTGGCGATTTATCCTCTCCGCTTCTGTCAATTAAATTAGGTTTATTTTTTTGATCTTCCTTTGCCATATTTCTACTTCACAATTTGTATAATATTCAATACGAAAAAAATTTATATTATATTATTTCATTTTAATGATACCGGATGTTCTCTAAGCACGCAATCGCTCCACATTTCTTCGAGCTGATAAAACTTGCGTACTTCCGGTTGCATTATGTGCACTACAATATTTACATAATCGAGTAATACCCATTGCAATCCCTTATATCCTTCCTGTTTATAAGGCAGTTCGCTACAAACTGTTTTTACCTGTTGTTCAATAAAATCTGCAATTGCTTTTATCTGAATATTACTGGAAGCTTCGCAAACTAAAAAAAAATCTGCAACAGCTTCGGGAATTTTTCTCAAATCAAGCGAAACTATATTTTCTCCCTTTTTATCCTGTATGGCTTTAATAATAGTTTTGAAAATTTTAGAACTTCTTGTAAGTTTTACTACATTCGGTTTTTTTGTTGTAGTTGAAACAGATAAAGGTGTCAATAAACAATCAGATTTTAATGAATAATTTAATTTTTAATTTTATGGTTCTTTGGTTATTCACAGCGCTTTTTGCAATGCGAATTAATCAACGTTTTTTCTTTCAGCCGCAAAAATAGTAATTCTTTTGCCTTTCACCGTTTCAAATATAATTATTGGTGAACCTTTCACACAACTTACTGATGTGGATAGTACCAACAACTATGCCATGGCGCAAGCCAGGCAACAGTTAGCGGTACACGGCACAGTTTGGTTTGCACACAATCAAACAGCAGCAAAAGGCCAGAGAGGCAAACGCTGGCATAGTGAGGCTGGTAAAAACATTGCAATGTCTGTATTGTTAAACATGCGCTGGCTGAAGGTTGATGAACAATTTAAATTAAGTGCAACCATTGCTTTGGCACTGCATGATTTTGTTAATAAATATGCACAAATTAATTTAAAAATAAAATGGCCAAATGATATTTATTTTGGTGACAGAAAGGCAGCAGGAATTTTAATTGAAAATATTTTACAAGGTAATAACTGGCAATGGGCAGTTGTAGGAATTGGTGTAAACATCAATCAAACGCAATTTGATTCTGCATTAAAAAATGCAGTTTCTTTAAAGCAAATAACAAATAAAAATTTCAATGTTATCGAATTAGCAAAAGAAGCTTGCGGCTGCATTCAAAATCGTTATCAGCAATTAAAGCAACAAAAATTTGAAGAAATTTTAAAAAGTTACAATGCAGTTTTATATAAACGCAATGAAGAAGTAAAGCTGAAAAAAAACAATATTATTTTTAAATGTTTAATAGATGAAGTGAACGAGTTTGGACAGCTTACAGTAAAAAATGCTGTGAAAGAAAATTTTGATTTTGGAAAAGTAGAATGGATAATTAATGATTAATGAGTAAAAAAACCATAGTTTATTGTAGCTAAAGTATGCTGGCGACTTTCATATAAATTATTTGCGGTTTGCCGTTTCGCATAATCAAAACTTTTACAGTAGCTTTTGCGTTTTGTAACAACAATTTATATTCCTGCAAATTGCCGGATAAATTATTTTCCACCGCCATTACAACATCACCTTCTTTAAAACCGGCTTTTGCGCTGGGCGAATTTGGCATAACGTCTTCAACTGTAATTACGCCGTTTAAAAGATAAATTCCAAGACCGGTGTAAGAGTAATCGAAAGAATCGGTAAAGCGATTATTTGGTTTTATAAAAATTTGCTGATCGGGATAATTCAACACCACATTAAATCTTCGTAAAATATCATTGCCAATTAAACCACCTAAAAGCGGATAAGATGTAACATTATATTCATCTCTAAAAATGTAAATAGGTATTTTTTTAAACCGATAAGGTCCCAGCCGTAATTCCTTTAATATGGTAAGGTTCATAATTTTTTTGCCTCCCAAACCTTCGGCTTCTGTGGTATATATTCTTTTGTTTTTTTTAAACAGCAAACTATCATCTACAAGATCCTGCGATAAAAGCATACATAAACCGGCGCCTGTATCAAAATAAAATTTATCCTCAATTTGTTTGTCATCTTTTATGCGCAAATCCTGCATGGGTAAAGTGCTGAATTGCGGATGAAGCAAGTAACCGCCGCGCGCATATTTATATAAACCTGGCGTAAAAATCTCTATCTTCATTTTTTCATAATCTATGCTTACAATATAACGGCGAAAAAAACTATAGCCGATAATACCATCTATTCGAATGCCGTAAACGCTGGTAAGCAAATCGTAATCGTTAATATGAAAATCGAGCTTATCAACTTCAAGACCGGGAAAATGCAGAGAGTGATTATAAGTAAATTCAACAGTTCTCATTCCTGCAATGCCGCGGATAATTCGATCGCTTTTTTCTGTTTTTAAATGAAGAAGTGCGCAAGTTGCAGAATCGAGCGAAATGCCGCCGCTGCCTGTATCCATAACGAAATTTAAACTATCAGGAAAGCCATCTAATTTGGCTTGCACAATAATTATTCCGCCGGTAAGCATTTCAAAAGGAATATTAGTGAGATGTTTGGCAGGTGGCGGAACAAATTCTTCCTGCGCAATTAATTTTGAAGGCAAAAAGGAAAACACCCACAAAAAAAGAGTAACGAGTAATTGCATGAAAAAAGAATTAAATTTTTTATTTCCGATCACAAGCAAATTGTTTTGATTAATAAAAATTGATGATGAAATTACATTCATTTTTTCAGGCTCCCAAACCGTTAGTATATTTTTATTTCAGATCAATTAAAAATAGAATAACAAAATTTTCTGCAACTCTTATTTGTAATTTTGCTAAAGATAAGCGAACAAAAATGAATGCATCACAACTTTATGAACGTGCTCTTAATTTTGATTTTTTAACGGTTGAAGAAGCAGTATATTTATTTGAAAATGCGCCTTTAACCGAACTGATGTTTGTGGCAGATGACTTGCGCAAAAAACAAGTACCGCACGGCAAAGTAACCTGGCAGATAGATCGCAATGTAAATACTACAAATGTTTGTATTGCTAATTGCAAGTTTTGTAATTTTTATCGCATTCCCGGGCATCCCGAAGCTTACATTACAGACATGCCAACATACCGAAAAAAAATTGAAGAAACTTTTCGGTTTGGCGGAGATCAACTGCTGCTGCAGGGCGGCCATCATCCTAATTTAGGATTAGATTTTTATATCAAAACATTCCGCCAAATTAAGCAGGAATTTCCTGCATTAAAATTACACACATTAGGTCCGCCGGAAGTAGCACATATTTGCAAGCTCGAAAAAATGAGCCATCACGATGTATTAAAAGAATTAAAAGCTGCAGGCATGGATTCTTTGCCAGGCGCAGGCGCAGAAATTTTAGTTGATCGCGTGCGAAGATTAATAAGCAAAGGAAAATGCGGCGCAGATGAATGGCTTGCCATCATGCACGAAGCACATAAATTAAACATTACAACCAGCGCCACAATGATGTTCGGCCACGTAGAAACAATTGAAGAAAGGTTTATTCATCTTGTAAAAATCCGTGAAGTGCAAGCGATGAAACCTGCATCAGCAAAGGGTTTTCTTGCATTTATTCCGTGGACTTTTCAGGATGTGGATACTTTGCTTGCAAAAATTCGCGGCGTTCATAATTTAACTACGCCCGAAGAATATATTCGCATGATTGCTTTAAGCCGCATTATGTTGCCGAATATAAAAAATATTCAAGCCAGTTGGTTAACCGTTGGCAAACAAACCGCGCAAATTTGTTTACATGCCGGCGCAAATGATTTTGGAAGTATAATGCTTGAAGAAAATGTTGTAAGTGCCGCCGGTGCACCGCACAGGTTCACTTATAAAACTATACAAGATTCTATTCGCGAAGCAGGCTTCGAACCGCAACTGCGCAACCAGCAATATGAATGGAGAGAAATACCCGAAACAATTGTGGAACAGGTTATTGATTATTGAATTGAATTAAACAATAAAAAATTATTTTAAAAAAATAATTATGAAAATTTATTCAATAATTTAATGGTTTATTTTATTTTAGAACATATAAATAATGACAGGTAAATCTCCGCAAACTATTCTTCAATCGGTATTTGGTTATGACGCATTCAGGTTAAATCAGCAGCAAATAATCGAACACATTTTAAATAAAAATGATGCAGTTGTTTTAATGCCAACTGGCGGAGGAAAAAGTGTGTGTTACCAGGTTCCTGCACTGTGTTTGCAGGGCGTTACAATTGTTGTAAGTCCATTAATTTCTTTGATGAAAGATCAGGTTGATGCACTAAAAACAAACGGAATTTCTGCAGCATTTTTAAACAGTTCGCAAAACAGTAATGAGCAAAATTTTATTTTACAGCAATTAAAAAGAAATGAATTAAAATTATTGTACGTAGCGCCTGAAAGATTGTTAGGAAACGAAATACAATTCATCCATTTTTTAAAAGAAATAAATGTTGCTTTATTTGCTGTTGATGAAGCGCATTGCATTTCGCAATGGGGTCATGATTTTCGTCCTGAATATTTAATTCTCGGTCAATTAAAAGAACAATTTCCGCATACTCCGATTATTGCTTTAACTGCCACAGCGGATGAATTAACAAAAAAAGATATTGTTGAAAAACTAAACATTTCTTCCTGCAAAATATTTGAGAACAGTTTTAATCGTCCTAACATTTTTTATTACATCAAACCCAAAAAAAATATCTATAATGAAATAATAAATTATCTCAACAGTCATCAGCAAGACAGTGGAATTATTTATTGTTTAAGCAGAGCATCAACCGAAAAATTAGCCGAAGATTTATGCGCAGAAGGCTTTAGCGCAGCAGCTTATCACGCAGGACTTGAAAAAAATATCCGTGAAGAAAGACAGGATAAATTTTTGAAAGATGACATTAAAATTATTGTAGCAACCATCGCTTTTGGAATGGGAATTAATAAAAGCAATGTGCGTTTTGTAATTCATGCTGATCTTCCAAAAAATATTGAAGGTTATTACCAGGAAACCGGAAGAGCCGGCCGCGACGGTTTGCACAGCGAGGCAATTTTGTTTTACAGTTCTGCCGATGTAATAAAATTAAAAAGTTTTGCAAAGATTGATGGCAATGCAGCACAAACAAAAATCATGTTGCAGAAGCTCGATAAAATGAGCCGGCTTTGCGAAATAAAAACATGCAGGCGAAAATTTATTCTAAATTATTTTGGTGAAGATGCGCCAAACTTTTGCGGCAGTTGCGATGTTTGCCTTAACAAGCCGGAATTAAAAGAAGCCACAATTATCGCACAAAAAATTCTGAGCACTGTTGCCAGAGTAAAAGAAAGTTTTGGTTTGCGATATGTTGCAGATGTTTTGCGCGGAAGTAATAATGAAAAAATGCGCGAACAACATAAGCAACTTTCTGTTTTTGGAATTGGAAAAGATTTGCCAAAAGAAGAATGGATACATTATATAAAGGAACTTATTCAAACCGATTATTTGCAGCAAACTGAAACCGAATATCCTGTTTTAAAATTAACGGAGAAAAGCAAAGCTGTTTTATTTAACGGAGAAAAAGTTTATCTCTCTGCGCCTTTGCAGGTTGTAATTGCAAAAGAACCGGTAGTTTATCAGCAACATGCGTACGAGAAAGAATTATTTGAAGAATTGAAGAAGCTGCGCAACAAAATTGCACATGAAGAAAACATGCCGGCATATATTATTTTTAGTGATAGCACGCTGCTTGATCTCGCCACTTATTTGCCTGTTATAAAAAATGATCTTAACAAAATATCCGGCTTTGGCGCTTATAAAATTGAAAAATACGGCGAGCCATTTTTGCAAGCAGTACAAAATTATTGTCGCGCTTTTCACTTAGAAACGCGCATACATTTAAAGCAACCAAAGCGCGAAAGAAAAGAAAGAACAGTGAGTGAAAATAAACGTCCGTCAGAAACGATGCGCATAAGTTACGAGCTTTATAAAAGAGGCAAAACCATTGATGCCATTGCCGAAGAACGCGGCCTTTCTTTAAACACGATTGAAACGCATTTATGTTATTATATTTCTCTCGGCGAATTATTAATTGATAATTTTATTTCGCCGAATAAACAAAAACTTATTCAGCAAGCGGCAGCCTTGCATGGCATTAATAGTTTGAAAATACTAAAAGAAAATTTGCCTGATGAAATTTCTTATGGTGATATAAAAATGGTGCTTGCTCAAAAACAACATTCATAAGTCATTTTAAGAAAATTGCACTATTCAAGTTTTTCTAATAAAAATTTAGGCTATCTTTTTGTTATCTTATCATTAAATAACTTATCATTTTAAAACAAACGATGGAAACAATTAATATAATTATTGAAACTCCAAAAGGCAGCACAGAAAAATACGATTATGATAAAGATTCAGGTTTTTTTAAATTAAAAAAAATTCTGCCCGCGGGAATGATTTTTCCGTATGATTTTGGCTTTATTCCAAAAACAAAAGGCGAAGACGGCGACCCGCTGGATATTATTGTAATAAATGAATTTCGCAGCTTTCCGGGCATTATGATAGAATGCAGAATTATCGGTGCTATTATTGCTGAACAAACCGAGAAAGGAAATACAGTTCGCAACGATCGCTTTATCGGCATTCCCATTCAGTCAAAAACATTTGAAAAAATTAAATCTGCAGAAGATCTGCCAAAAATTTTGATGGATGAATTGCAGGAATTTTTTATAACTTATAATGAATTATCAGGTAAAAAATTTAAGCCGTTAAAAATACTGAATTCAAAAGATGCATTTAAACTTATAAAAAAATAACTATGGATAAATTACATTATTTTTTTGGCGAAGGCGAGCATTTGAATATTTTGCAAATGTCAATAAAAGCTTTTTTGATGTTTTTTGTAACGCTCGTTTTAATAAAAATTGCGGGCATAAGAGCATTCGGAAAAAAATCTTCTTTCGATAATATTATAGTAATAATGCTCGGCGCGTTGCTGGCAAGAGGAATTTATGCACCTGAATTTTTAGAAACAATTGTCGCTTCTGCTGTATTAGTTTTAATACACAGATTTTTAGCGTGGCTATGTTTAAAGAATAAAAAATTTGAAAAATTTATTAAAGGAACAGAAATAGTTTTGTATGCTAACGATACAATTAATAAAAAAGATTTAGAAAAAAGTTTAATGAGCAAAAGCGATCTTATGAGCAGTTTGCGGCTTGAAACAAAAAAAGAATCTCTCGAAAATATTGAAACAGCTTGCATGGAAGCAAACGGACGAATAAGTTTTATTGAAAAAACGAAATAAATATTTCCTTAACTTCATCTTTATTAAAAGCACAATTATGAAAGCATTTATTTCAATTGTTATTTTATTACTTGTAGTAGCAGCAATATTTATTTTTACAAAACCATCTGATGATGATTGCAAAGCAAAAGCCAAAACAATTGTTGATGCTGTGGTTTTAAGCAAAACGCCGGGCTACCAAAACCCGATGGATGCGCAGCAAGGAACGGCAGCGCCTGAATCTATTTTAGTTAAAGACAAAGTTCTTTACAAAGAGGTTGATTATGTTGGAAAAGGCGATGTAAAAACAATTGGCTATGCTTATCTCGGCTCGTTTCATGCCTCTAAAAGCCAGGAAGTAAAAAAATAATTAGTGTAAATAAGACCATAAAAAAGTATAATTAATCAGTGCACTTTCTTTAAAAATTATTTGTATGAAAATAGGAATAATCGGTTCCGGACAAGTAGGGCAAACATTAGCAAAAGCCTTTAAGAGTGAGGGAAATGAAGTGATGCTTGGCACAAGAAATACCTTAAAAGAAGAAGTTGTAAAATTTAAAAATGAAAATGATAAAATTAAAATAGGAACATTTGAACAAACCGCTTCTTACGGAGAAATTATTGTATTAGCAGTTGCAGGCGCTGCTGCATCGGAAGCTGTTAAGCTTGGCGGCATAAATAATTTTGATAATAAAATTGTGATTGATACAACCAACCCGATTGCTAATGAGCCGCCGGTGAATGGTGTTTTAAAATTTTTTACTGATTTGAATGAATCGCTGATGGAAAGAATTCAAAATTTAATTGCAAATGCGAAAGTTGTAAAGGCTTTTAACAGCGTTGGAAATACGTTAATGTATAAACCTTCTTTGAAAGAAAAACCAACTATGTTTATTTGCGGTAATGATGATGAAGCAAGAAAAACTGTATCAAAAATTTTAGAAAATTTTGGCTGGGAAGTTGCTGATATGGGCAAAGCCGAAGCTGCGCGTGCCATTGAGCCTTTGAGCATTTTGTGGTGTATTCGGGGTTTTATAAATAATAAATGGAATCATGCTTTTAAATTGCTGAAAGATTGATAGATAATTTTTATAAACTGACAATTAAATGCAACATTTTTTTTATAAGGAACTGCTGAATAAGGTACAAAGCGTACAAGAGTGCGACGCAACGATGCTGAATAAAGTTTTTTTGCCGGGTTCATAAAAAAACTTTTCCAATAATTTTATTTCAAAATAATATGCTGAGCTTTGAAAATTTTCAACAAAGTATTTCTGATAATAAACCGCCGGAAAAAACATCTGTTTATTTGCTGGCTTTGTGGTACGATGCAAAAGGAAATTGGCAAACGGCGCATGAAATTATTCAGGATATAAACGATAAAAATGCTGCGTGGATACATGCATATTTGCACAGAAAAGAAGGCGATATTAGCAACGCAAATTATTGGTACAACAAAGCGAAAAAAAATATGCCTTTATTTTCGCTGCAGGAAGAATGGAAATATATTGTACAATATTTATTAAATGAAGAATTAACTGCATGAAAAATTATGCATTTACTGCGTATTGCATCATGTTTAAAATTAAGTCTGCATCAGGACAATTATCTAAATATTTTTCTTTTTCGCTAAACGCGCAAACACCGGGATAATCGCCGCGCATTTCATTAATATCAATAATAATTTGAAAATGTAAATGTGGCGGCCAATTTCCATTCTCTTGCGGCTCGCCGAAATGCGCAAAAATTTCGCCTTGTTTTATATAATTTCCTTCTTTTAAATTTTGCAAATCTTGTAAAGAAAGATGTCCGTATAAAGTATTAAAATTAATTGTGTTTAATTGATGATGTAAAATAATTGTTGCACCATAATCGCCAAAATTATCGTTGAATGCAAAGCTGTGAATTGTGCCGCCGAGCGGCGCAAACACAGTGGTGGCGGCACTTCCCCAGATATCAATGCCGAGATGAAAACTGCGTACAGCCCTGTCTGAATCTTCACTAAAGGAGGAGACTTTATTAAATAATTTGCTGCGGGTATAAATAGTTCTGTTTTCGGCGTAACCGCCAATTCCATATTTGCAATTTGCTTGTTTTAATTTGTTATTTATGTAAGCTGAAAAAAGTTTTGTATCATTTAAAATATTTTCATTGAGCTCTTTGTTGTTGCTTGTAAAATCCATCAGCAATAATTTGTCTTTTTTTGAATTGAACGGAATTCCCGGATGAAATGTTTGCTGATATTTTTTTAGAACGGATGTTATTTGATGAATGGAATACATTAAAAAATGATTCTCTTTTTAAAAAATTAGAGTTATGTATCTTAATTTCAAATTTGTTTGAGTAAATAGGTTCCTTTTATTTACTTTTTTGTCTTGACAGGTAACTATATACGTGTTAAAGCATATTTTTTATAAACAACTCAAAAGCAATAGATTTTTAATTTTAAGAAGCGGATTGCTTATTGCTTTTATTTTTTGGTTTGGGCTGAGGATTGTCTTTAACAGATGCTTTAATTACATCTTCCCAAGTACCATTTATAACTAATTTTTCTTTTTTCTTTTTCATTTAAAATGATTCTGGATGAATATTCCCGTTTTTATCTATTTTAAAAATAAACGGCAATTCCGTATTTTTAATTTTTTGTTTCAAGTTTTCCCAAGCCAAAATTAACGATACAACTTTTTCCCAATATCTACTACCATGAGCTGGCGGCTTATAAAGTACATATCCCAAATTGTGTTTTTTTATAAGTACTTTATTTGCCCTTATTCTTTTGAAGTCGTCATCTTCTGAAATAATTATTGCACCGATTTGATTTGCCTTTAAAATAACTTCTGTATCGGTTGCTCCTTCCCCTAATACAATATTTGCATGATAAATGTCAACTACAATATTTTTTTCGTTTTTATTTTCTTGGTCAATTATTTTAAGCCCCCTTGCTAATCGAAGCGGCATTTGAGCATCAAATAAAAAAATCATTAAGCAACATTTTTATGAAAAGATATAGCATCTTGTACTTTTTTCATAGAAATATTATATAAATTACTAATGACTTTATTTGTTTCGCCTCCTTTGTGCAAGGTGAAAATTGTTTGTGTCTTTATATTTGTATTGCTGATAGTTGGTTGCCCGAATTGATGTTGAGGGTCAACGACAATGTTTTTAGATTTTTCTAACGGATAATATTTTTCTGCAAGATTATTTGTGCCAAATTCAATTTTTTGTAAAAAAGGTTCTAATATACTTTTAATGTCTAATTGTTTTTTTTGATCTGCTTTAATAAGAGCATCAAGTTCTTCGTACCAAACATTGCGACCATCTGTTTGAATATTCCGAGCAAATGGATATAACGTATTCAAGTCTTTTGAAATTTTTAAATGAAACTTTTGAATCTTTTGCGCACTTAACCCTTTTAATCTTAATTGATAAAATATATAAAACTCCAAAAGCGTATAAAAATTAATTGCCCTATATCCTTTGCTCCCAAAAGAGTATGTATAATCACTTGCAAATCTTCCGTCCCAAAATTCAATTAACCAATGTCTAAGTTTTGCGATAGGTAATCGAAGTATTTTTGAAGCATCTGAAATTAAGTAAATGCCTTCTCCAAGTGTTGGAACTATTATATTTGATTGATTATCAGCAGCCATAATTTTTATTATAACAATAACGTTTTTGCCGGTTCGCACAGTATCTTTGCGCCGGTGTTATGGCTGTGTTATGAAAATAAAGATGTTTAAAAAGGGAGTGGTTCGCAGCTACTCTCTTTTTTTTATAAAGATAATTGATGTTTTTTATTTTTAAATAAAATTCTTAACATCAATACAAAGAACATCAGCAATGCTTTTTAAAGTTAATATATGCACATTGCGTCTGCCATTTTCAATAAACCATAAGTTAGACATATCTATACCTGTCAGCTTACTAAATTGAGAGTAAGAAATTTTTTTTGCCTTACGTGCTTCTTTTATTTTCCTACCCATTTCGATTAGAAACAAATTATCCTTCATGTTCTGCGATTAATTCTTTGTATTTTAATCTTGTATTGCAATTATTAATTGCATCATCAAATTTTTCAGCCTGAAAAGATTCTCTGTGATTATACCTAAAAGCATTTTCATTGCAATAACGCTGTAAATGTTTCGGGCTAACTGAATGATGAATGCCGTCTATTTGCTTCTTTAATATATTCCAGTACCCTTCAATATTATTTGTGTGTACCAGTATATCTTCTTTAGGAAGCCTGTTGTAAGCATGATGCTCGTCTGTTACCATAGTGCTATTAGGTGCTATAAACTCTTTTATAGTTTCTGTTACAATTTCAATATTTGTTTGAGCAATTACTTTCACTTTTAATTTTCCTTTGCGTTATAAAGCTCCTAATACCATAGTCTTGCCACCTGCGCCGCCTTTTACTTTTCTTTTGCTTGCATGTTTATTTGATTCGCTTCCACCAACATAAGTTTCATCAACTTCAACAATTCCATCTAATAATTCGGGTGCATTATTAGTTAGCATTTGTCTAATTCTGTGAGTTAAAAACCATGCTGTTTTTTGAGTTACTCCTAACCAACTTGCAAGCTGTAAGCTGCTTATACCTTTGCTATGATTAGTTAAAATATATGTAGCCAAATACCATTTAGTTAATGCTATTTTTGAATTTTCATAGATAGTTCCAACTGTAACAGAAAAGTTTTTCCTGCAATCACGGCAATTAAAATGTTTACCAGTTTTGAACCTGCAAATATTTATTGAACCACAAAAAGGACAAGCCGGAGTTCCGTTCCATCTACTTTGCTCTAAGTGTAGTTTGCACTTTTCGTCTGTATCAAAATGACTTTGAAATTCTAATATTGATTTGAACGGCTTCATTGTATTACTTTGTAATGCGTTATTAATAAAAAAAATTATTTCTTCTTTTTTGAAGTTTCTACAAGTCTTTTTAATTGTAGGCGAATGAAATCGCTTAACTTTCTGCTATCCATATCAGCCATTTTTTGAAGTGATGCTTTTAAATCAGCATCAACCCTTATTACTATTGCTTCATTTTTTGTATCTTGTATCATTGTATTCTGTTTGATTGCACAAATATACAACGTAATACAATAGCATCCAAATTTATTTTATCAAATAATTGCCATAGCCAATTGAGCCGCAATAAAAAGAAGAAAAACGCCTATAAGAACATGAACGAAAAAACCGAACATGCCGCATCTTGGTAATTATCCTGTTCAAATAATTTCGGCAAGAGCTTTTTGTAATATTGATACCGTAGCGCCAATTTTTGACACTATTCATTTTGAACCTTATTCGTTTGAAACGGCACTTAACGACTATATTGTCAAAGGCATTGCGGGAGTTGAAACATTTCAATCTATCAACAATATGGATAACAATAGCATTTATAATATTAATTACAGAGGGTATTTCTTTTTTATAACGGGCTTCGTAAATTACCAAAACTTGATAACCAAAAAAATTAAAACATATAAATTTCAAATGAGGACGACGCCTAAACCAAATCAAACAGTAAGGTCTCTGATTAACGATAATTATTAACTTGCATAGGATAAAGTTGGATAAAATCGGCGATTTTATCCAATGCTTTAACTCGTATATAGTTGCCTCTTGACACAAAAAAGTAACAAAAAAAGTCAAGAAAGAAATGATGTACAGCTCATTTCTTTCTTTCGCCCTGATTGAACTATTGTGCTACTGTGGCTTCGGCTTTTGTAATTAAATATGCACATCAAAACCTCGCACGAATTATTAATGTCAATTTTTTTTCAGGTCGTTCAATCATAGCAATGCTTTGCAACTATTCTGTCTAATTCTATAAAAAATATTTTTGATTAATTTTTTAGATAACAAGATTCACCATTTTGCCTTTTACAAAAATGAATTTTTTTAAAGGTTTATTATCAATCCATTTTTTTACAACATTATTTGCTAAAACAATTTGCTCCACTTTTTCCTGTGCTGCATTTACATCAATTTGAATTGTAGTGCGTAATTTTCCGTTGATGCTTACGGGATATTCTTTTGTTGATTCAACCAAATAATTTTCCTGCAATTGCGGAAAATTTGCATTGATAATTGAAGAAGTGTTTCCTAACTGATGCCATAATTCTTCTGCAATATGCGGCGCATAAGGCGAAAGCAGAATTAATAAAGGTTCTAAAATTTCTTTTTTATGGCATTTAATTTCATGCAGTTCATTTACACAAACCATGAAGGCGCTAACTACAGTGTTGAAAGAAAAACGCTCGGTATCATCTTCAATTTTTTTTATGGCTTTGTGAAGAATTTTTAATTCATTGTCAGTAGGTTTTTCATCTGAAAAAATTTTGCCTTTTTGTTCATCAAAAAATAAACGCCAAAGTTTTTTTAAGAAACGATGAACGCCTTCAATTCCTTTTGTATCCCAGGGTTTGCTTTGTTCAACCGGACCTAAAAACATTTCGTACATGCGGAAAGTATCGGCGCCATATTTATTAATGATGTCATCGGGATTTACAACATTAAGTTTTGATTTGGACATCTTCTCAACAAAAGATTCCAATAATATTTTATCGGTTTTAAATTGCTGATCTTCTTCATTATTCAAAATTCTTCCATTTGATAAATTCGAGTAATCTTCTTTAGTAATAAACCTTGCGTTTGAAAAGTGGGGGTTACGCTTCTTTAAATCATTAAGTTTTTCCTTAGTTAAATAATATTCGCCATTTGAAATTTCAATGTAATCAATTGGAAGATACACTTCAATTATATCAATCGGGAGTTTTAAAGAAAAATTCTTATCGATAAAAATTGATTCAATATTTTTTATTTCTACTTCTTCCTTACTAATATTTATGTTTGCTTTTCCAAAAGCAATATTTGGAATATTTTTAACCAAAGCGCTAACACCTTGTATCATTCCCTGATTCACCAACTTTTTATACGGCTCATCAAAACTTATATAATTTAAATCATACAAAAATTTTGTCCACATGCGGCTGTAGAGTAAATGACCAACTGCATGTTCTGTTCCGCCGACGTATAAGTCAACCTGGTTCCAATAATCGCTTGCTTTTTTATCGCAAAATATTTTATCGTCATGCGGATCCATGTAACGCAAAAAATACCAACTGCTGCCTGCATAACCGGGCATTGTGTTAGCCTCCCTCCGACTTCCTCCAAAAGAGGGAGAGAACATCCATTCTTCATTGTTTGATAACGGCGACTCGCCATCTTTACCGGGGATAATATTTTCAATGTGCGGTAACTCTAAAGGCAATTCATTTTCATTTAAAGGGTAAGCGATTCCATCTTTCCAAACTATTGGAATCGGTTCGCCCCAATAACGCTGACGACTGAATGCTGCATCACGCATTTTATAATTTGTTTTTTGTTTGCCAATGCCTACAATTTCTAATTGACCGATAACAATTTCAATGGCATCTTTCATTTTTATTCCATCTAAAAAATCACTGTTAATTAGCGTTGCATCTTTCGTTGGGTTTGCTTCTTTGCCATTAAAATAATCACCAATAATATTTGTGATAGGAATATTAAAATGTTTTGCAAATTTAAAATCTCGTTCATCGCCGCAGGGCACAGCCATAATTGCGCCGGTGCCATAATTTGCTAACACATATTCAGAAATCCATACAGGAATTTCACGACCATTAAAAGGATTAATTGCATAAGCGCCGGTAAAAACACCGGTAATAATTTTTTCCGCCATGCGCTCGCGCTCGTTACGGGTTTTTACATAGTTGAGATATTCTTCAACAGCATTTTTTTGTTGTTCGGTTGTAATTTTTTCAACGAGTTCATGTTCGGGTGCAAGCACCATAAAATCTACGCCGAAAATTGTATCGGGGCGCGTAGTGAAAACTTCAATGGAGAATGAAGAATGGAAAATGGAGAATTTGATTTCTGCACCAAAACTTTTTCCAATCCAATTTGTTTGCATTTCTTTCATTGCATCGCTGAAATCCACGCTCTGCAAGCCTTCCAGCAATCTGTCGGCATATTCTGTAATGCGTAAATACCATTGGCGCAATTTCTTTTTTACTACAGGATAGCCGCCGCGTTCACTCACTCTGTTTATTACTTCATCGTTTGCTAAAACAGTTCCTAAAGCTTCGCACCAATTCACTTCGCCGTAGCCGCAATAAACCAAACGATAATTCATTAAAATATCCTGCTTTGTTTTTTCATCAAAATTTTTCCAATCATCTGAAGAAAAGTTGGATGCTGGATGTTGGATGTTGGATGTTTTAATTTCAAAATTTGAATTAGAAATTGGATTATTTTTATTTCCTTCTTTTTCAAAAATTTTTATCAACTCATCAATTGATTCTGCTTTCTGCGTTTTGCGATTAAAAAAACTATTGAATAATTGGAGAAAAATCCATTGCGTCCATTTATAATATTTTGGATTGGATGTGTTTACTTCTCTGCTCCAATCGTAAGAAAAACCAATTTTATCTAATTGCTTTTTAAAATTTTCGATGTTTTGTTTTGTTGAAACAGCGGGATGAATTCCGTGTTCAATTGCATATTGCTCGGCAGGCAAACCAAATGCATCAAAACCCATTGGATGCAAAACATTAAACCCTTTTAATTTTTTGAAACGCGCAAAAATATCACTGGCAATATATCCCAAAGGATGACCAACATGCAAGCCTGCGCCGCTTGGATATGGAAACATATCGAGCACATAATATTTTGGTTTATCGGACTGATTGCTTACTTTGTAAATGCCGGTTTCTTTCCAAACTTGCTGCCATTTTTTTTCTATTTCGCGAAAATTATATTCCATATAAATTCAAAAGTAAAAAGTAAAAAATTCAAAAAAAATATTTCAGAATTTGTTTGCGTTTTCTAACGCTGTTGCGCAAAGAGCAGAACGTACAAGTGAGTGACACAACGAAGTTGAATAGCGTTCATTTTGCCGGTTCACAAAAATATTTCACTTGCATACTAAGCCTGCTAAACCAGCGTTAACAATGGTTGCAAATGTAAGCGATTAAGGTTTTAAAAAACATTTACATTTGCCCGACAAAATTAAATAATTACGATGGCTCAATTTGGAAAAGACGCTGCAAGGCGCAGTAAACCAAGTTATTTATACAGCATCATTGGCGTATCGCTGGTGTTATTAATTATGGGAATTATGGGATGGTTTTTTTTGAACTTCAGACAAATGGGAAATTCGTTTAAAGAAGACATTCGCATCAGCGCTTATTTGCGCACGTTAAATAAAGATACCATTGCACAGATACAAAAATTTATTGCGCAGCAACCTTACGCAAAAGATGTGCAGTATATAAATAAAGAAAGCGCAAAACAATTATGGAATAAAGAAAATAATGAAGACTGGAATAAAATTCTTGACTACAATCCGTTGCCGGAAAGCATTGATTTTTATGCAAAATCCGACTATGTAAATAAAGATGGTTTGCAAAAAATTTCTACAAGTTTAATGAGCGCTTATGGCAACCAAATTACTGATCTCCAATATCCGCAGGTGCTTGTAAATAATTTAAATGAAAAATCTTCTAAAATTGGTTTAATATTTTTAGTGATAGCAGTTGTGCTTTGCACAATTGTAATTTTTAGTATTGATAATACAATACGGTTAGCAATGTTCAGCAACCGGTTTTTAATAAAAACGATGCAGATGGTTGGCGCAAAACGCAGCTTTATTGCAAAGCCCTTGGATATGCGCGCAATTATTAATGGTTTAATTAGCAGCATAATTTCTATTGCTGTTTTATTTTTATTGATACAGTGGGCAGAGAGCCAGTTTCCGCAATTGAAACTTATTCGCGATAATGAACTTACATTAATTTTGTTTGGAGGAATGATTTTAATTGGTGTGGGAATTTCTTTATTCAGCACGCACCGCAGCGTAATAAAATATTTAAAAATGAAATTGGATGACCTTTATTAAATTGAGAATGGAGAATTGAGAATGGAGAATTGAAAATGGAGAATTGAAAAATTTGACTGCTTTACTTTTCTTTGCTTTCTGATTTTTTAACTTTTATATTCTATATTTTGCATTTTACATTTTCCTATCTTGCGTTCTCAATAAGTAATTATGGCTGTTAAAAAAACTCCGGTAGTACAAACGCAACCAAACATTAAAAAAGATCATACGGTTGTAAAAAATAAATCTGTTATTACAGAAAAAAAAGTACAGATAATTACAGAAAAAAAAATAATTAAAAGCGAAATTTTATTTACAAAAGAAAATTATAGATGGATGTTAATAGGCGCAGCAGTTATCGCGCTGGGAATGATTTTAATGAGCGGCGGCAAAAATCCTGATCCGAATAAATTTGATCCAAATCTTGTGTACAGCACAACAAGAATTACTATTGCACCAATTTTAATTATTGCCGGATTATTGGTTGAAATTTACGCAATTTTCAAAAAGCCAAAAGCAATTATTCAATAACTTTTCAAATTAATTTTTATAGCGGTGGAAATTCCATCGCTTTTTTATTTCTTAAATAAATAAACTGCTATGAATTTTATTCAAACAATTATCCTTGCAATTATTGAGGGCATCACTGAGTTTCTGCCCATTTCCAGCACTGCACATTTACGTTTTGCAAATCCTTTTTTAGGTGTGCAGCCATCACCATTTGTAGATATGTTTGAAGTGGTAATTCAGCTTGCTGCAATTTTATCAATTGTAGTTTTATACTGGAAAAAATTTTTCGATTATAATCGCACAGCATTTTATTTAAAGCTGATCATCGCAACAATTCCTGCATTAATTGTTGGCTTTATTTTAAAAAAAGATGTTGATGCAGCACTCAATAATCTTATGTTTATTGCATGTGTAATGATTGGCGGCGGAATTATATTGCTGTTTATTGATAATATTATTAAAAATAATTTTATTGATGATGAAAAACAAATTTCCATTTCAAAATCTTTTGTAATCGGCTGTTTTCAAACGCTTTCAATTTTGCTGCCGGGAATTAGCAGAAGCGCAGTAACAATTATTGGCGGAATGCAGCAGAAATTAACGAGACGACTTGCTGCGGAATTTTCTTTTTTTCTTGCTGTGCCGACCATGATTGCTGCTTCGGGTTACAGTTTTTGGAGCCTTTATAAAGAACATCCCGAAGTTATTTCAAAAGACAGCATGACAATACTTGCAATTGGCGGAATTGTTTCGTTTATTGTTGCATTAATTGCTGTAAAATTTTTCATAAGTTATTTGCAAAAACACGGCTTTAAAGTTTTTGGATGGTACAGAATAATTGTTGGCATTGCAATGCTGGCGCTGATTGTAACGCATAGAATTTGATTTGGTGATTTGGTGATTTGTAATTGTGATGACTTTGTGTTTGAAAATTTAATTATATAATTCTTCATTTTTAATTCTTCATTTTTAATTCTTCATTTTTAATTTTTAATTTTCACTGTGCAAACTGCTTCCAAAAAAGTTATCAACGGCTGGGCAATGTACGATTGGGCAAACAGTGCTTACAATCTTGTAATTACCTCAACCATTTTTCCTGCTTATTACGATGCAATTACTTCAACAAAAAATAGTGTAGGCAATGTTATCAGTCATAAAATAAATTTTCTTGGTGCAGAGTTTGAAAGTGCTTCGCTTTATAATTATGCCATTGCATTTGCATATTTAGTTATTGCAATTATTTCACCTATTCTTTCTTCTATCGCAGATTATAAAGGCAATAAAAAAAGCTTTATGAAATTCTTTTGTTATCTCGGCGGCGTTGCTTGCTGCGCTTTATTTTGGTTTGAAAAAAATACGCTTTTATTAGGAATTATTTGCGCAATTCTTGCAGCGATCGGTTATTGCGGAAGTCTTGTTTTTTATAATTCTTATTTGCCGGAAATTGCCGCAGATGCAGACCAGGACAGAGTTAGCGCCAAAGGCTTTGCTTATGGATACATCGGTAGTGTATTGTTGCAAATTGCTTGTTTCGTTTTTGTTTTAAAGCCCGAATGGTTTGGAATTTCAGACAGCAGTTTCGCGCCGCGTTTATCTTTTTTATTGGTTGGTTTATGGTGGATGGGTTTTGCGCAAATAACTTTTGTACGATTACCAAAAGGTGTTGCACTTTTTCAAAATGAAAACAATAATATTTTTACAAATGGTTTTAAGGAGTTAAAAAAAGTTTGGAATCAGGCAAAGCAATTGCCTGTATTAAAAAGATATTTATTTGCCTTTTTCTTTTACAGCATGGGCGTACAAACGGTAATGCTTGCAGCTACTTTATTTGGAAGCCAGGTTTTAGGTTTGGCAACAGCAAAATTAATTGCATGTATTTTAATTATTCAAATTGTTGCTATTGCCGGCGCTTATATTATGGCAAAACTTTCTGATACATTCGGCAACTTTAAAGTGTTGATTTTTGTTGTATTTATTTGGATTGCCATTTGCATTGCTGCTTATTTTATTACAACAGAAATTCAATTTTATATTATTGCAGTTTTGGTAGGTTTGGTGATGGGTGGAATACAATCTTTAAGCCGCTCAACTTACGCGCGAATAATGCCTGAAACGCACGACACAGCTTCATTCTTCAGCTTTTACGATGTTACTGAAAAAGTTGCCATTGTTATTGGCATGTTTAGTTTTGGTTTTGTGCAGCAACTAACAGGCAACATGCGCAATTCAATCATTGCATTAATTGTATTTTTTATTTTGGGATTGGTAATTTTATTTTTCACTTTACAAAAGCAAAAAGAGCAAACAGAATTAACTTTGGCTGCATGAAACTTCACACAATAAACACAGGTTTTTTTAAATTAGACGGCGGCGCAATGTTTGGCGTTGTTCCGAAATCTATTTGGAATAAATTAAATCCGGCTGATGAAAATAATCTTTGCAATTGGGCAATGCGTTGTTTGTTGATTGAAGAAGGAAATAAATTAATATTGATTGATAACGGAATTGGCAATAAACAAAGCGAAAAATTTTTCAGTCATTATTATTTACATGGTGATGATTCGCTCGATAAAAGCCTTGCTGCCAAAGGGTTTCAGAAAGATGATATTACGGATGTAATTCTTACGCATCTTCACTTCGATCATTGTGGGGGAAGTGTTGTGAGAGAAAATGATCAATTAATTCCTGCATTTAAAAATGCAGTTTATTGGAGCAATGAAAAACATTGGAATTGGGCAACCAACCCAAACGACAGAGAAAAAGCAAGTTTTTTAAAGGAAAATTTTGTGCCGATTCTGGAAAGCCGGCAATTGAAAATGATTAATTGGAAATCGGAAATCGGAAATCGGAAATCGGAAATAGTAAATAAGAAATTAGAAAAAGCTGATTCAGAAATTCTTTCGCAATTATCTTTTCGTTTTGTAAACGGTCATACCGAATCGATGATGTTGCCGCAAATAAATATTGATGGAAAAACCATTGTTTATATGGCAGACTTATTACCATCTGTTGCGCATATTCCCATTGCTTATGTGATGGCTTATGATATGTTTCCGTTAACTACTTTGCAAGAAAAAAAATCTTTTCTTAAAGAGGCTGTTGAAAATAATTATATTTTATTTTTTGAACACGATCCTCAAAATGAATGCTGCAATTTGGAGCAAACTGAAAAAGGAATCAGGCAGAAAGAAATTTTTAAATTAGCTGATGTGATGATTAGCTGATACGATGATTAATGAACAGGAAGTTCAAGAGTGCGACGCAACGAAGATGCTATAAAAAACTAAAGCCCGGTTCAAAAAAAAATTATCTAAAATTTATTAACGAACTCATTGGATAACGCGTATTTCGGTATTGCATTAAATCTACTTTTACGCTGCCAACAATTATCGGGCTTTCAACGCGCACGGGAATATGGTTTTCATCGTCTGTTACCCAAACAGTCATTTTTTCTCCGCCGGAAAACATAGTTCCTGCAACCAGCAAGGGTCTGAACTTGATACAGCGAAATTTTCCATATCTTGTTTTAATAGTTTCCTTGCCCAAATAACGAATGTATAAATGATTTACTTCGTTATCAATAAACATGGTAAAAGGAATTTTATCGCTTGATTTATATTTGTTGAAATCAACATTTCGTGCATTATATACGGCGCTTAAAACATCCTGCACACAATTGGGAATTTTAAAAACGCCTGCGCTGGTTATGGCAGTGTTTGTGTTTTGATTAAAGGTTATGTTTTCATTTTTTTTATATCCGCCTTCATTTACTGAACGGATAAATTTTAAGGGCTGAAGAAAATTTGTATCGAAAAAACTTTCGTATTTATCACGCACTTTAAATATCCAGTCGTAACGCGAATTAGAATTTCCGGTGCCTGTTACATGATATACAGGTTTATTACCTAATTTTTCCAAAGTGGTTGTAAACACTGCGTTTCCTGCATTTACATAAATACCTGCTACAGAATAAAACACGGTAAAAGTTAAAACTTCGCCTTGCTGAAATGACTTGTTTCGTGTGCCGCAAAAATCATTTTGTGCTCCAAGCTTTGTTGAAATGATTATGATAATAAATAAAACTAAAATTTTCTTCACCAATCTTTTTATTTCTGATTATTTCCAAATAATTTTATTCCAAGTATAAACAAACTTCCCGCCAAGGCAGGTATAATTAAATTAATTACCCAAATTAATGCTGCGGTAGCGGCAATGCCTAAAGTGTTCGCGCTTAATAATCCAAATAATTGTATGCTTACTTCGCCTCGTATGCCAAGCTCGGCAATAGTAACCGTAGGTATAAGAGCTAATACTAAAAATAATACACAAGTTGCCGGCACCGCATCGAACCAGTTTATATTTACATTAAAAATATGTAAGGCAAGCAGATACTGGACAATAAATACGATAAATCTGCAAAGAGATAACATCAAAATTCTTGTTAAATCCTTTGTATAAAAATTTTCCAGTCCTTGTATAAAAATGCGATACTTGTATATAAACGGAATTTTTTCAAGTAATGTTGCAATCCATGAAAGCTTGTAATAAATCACTAATAAAACAATCAGTCCGGAGGCAATTACATACATCAATGCATCGAGCCAAAAAACAGATAAACCAACTAATTGCATTTTTGGTTCCAACACATACAATCGTAAATAAATCAAACTAATTAATCCTGCAAATAATGTAATAATTAATTGGCTCATGCTGCCCGCCGCGCTTTGCGGAATAGAGCGTAAACGGTTGCCTTCGTGCATATATAAAATTTTTCCTACATAATCTCCCGTAGGGATAAACAACGAAAAAGATACGCCCGATAAAACTGCTCTAAAGGCTCTTAAATACGAAACCGGTTCAATCGGTTTAATTAATAATTGCCATTTTTTTGCTTCAATTCCCCAGTTCACAAGCATTAAACTTATCAAACAAAAAATTAACCACCTGCCCGAATTTTGATATGATTGAAGAATGAGTTGCCACGACTGTTTTAAGTTCGGCTGATTTTGAATGCGTTCATAAATAGTATAAGATAATACTATAAATAATAAAGGTCCGATTACATAATTGAGCAATATTTTATAACGTTGTTTTAGCAGAATAAAATTTTTTTTCAAACCTAAGTAAAACAATCGTTCAATTATAAAATGAAAAATTTATTTTCACAAAAGCATGAAACAATTAAACCATATTATTTTAGGAATTGATCCCGGAACATTAGTGATGGGTTATGCAATTATTGAAATAAACAGCAATAAACCAACAATATTATTGATGGATGTTTTAAAGCTTGCTTCGCACAAAGATATTTATGTAAGATTGGAAATGATACACACAAAAGTTTGTTCTCTTATTCGGGAATACAACCCAACTATTTTTGCAATTGAAGCACCTTTTTTTGGAAAGAATGTGCAAAGCATGTTGAAGTTGGGAAGAGCGCAGGGTGTGGCAATTGCAGCAGCAATGCAGGCTTCATTAATTGTAACAGAATATTCTCCGCGAAAAATAAAACAATCTATTACCGGAAATGGAAATGCAGATAAAGAACAGGTTTGGAAAATGCTGCAGCGTATTTTGAGTATTGAAGAAAAACCACAATATTTTGATGCAACAGATGCACTTGCTGTTGCAGTTTGCCATCATTTTCAAACTTTATCTCCGCTTTTAAAATCTGCAAAAACTTTTAAAGGATGGAATGATTTTATTACAAAAAATGCTGAGCGAATTAAAAAATAAATTATAAAGCAGCTACAATTCTTTGCTGAATTTCTTTCAATTCAGTCTCACTTAATTTTAATTTTCCTCTTGTAAAATTTAAATCATCCGCGCTGTTGATGGGAATTAAATGCAGATGCGCATGAGGCACTTCAAGCCCTACAACCTCGATGCCGCAACGGTTACAGCGAAATGTTTTTTCAATAGCTTTTGTAATTGGTTTTGCAAAAACGAGAATTCGCGAAAGATAATCATCACTTAAATCAAAAAAATTATCTGTTTCCGTTTTAGGAATTATAAGAACATGACCTTTCACCAAAGGAAAAATATCCAAAAAAGCAAAAAATTTTTCATCTTCCGCAATTTTATAAGATGGAATTTCTCCTGCAATTATCTTAGAAAAAATAGTCATGATAAAGTACGATTTACGATTTGATACTTATTTTTTCATTCTCAATTCTCCATTAAATCGAGATTTCTTCAACTTTAAATCTTATCAATCCTGTTGGCGCTTTTACTTCTGCAACTTCGCCTTTTTGTTTTCCTAATAAACCTTTTCCAATCGGCGAATTAACTGATATTTTTCCCGCTTTTAAATCGGCTTCTTTTTCACCAACAATTTGATAAGTAACTGTTTTTTTTGTTGCCATATTTGTAATAGTAACTTTTGTAAGAATGGAAACTTTACTAAGGTCAATATTATTTGTATCAACAATGCGGCTGTTGCCAATTTGACTTTCGAGCAATGCAATTTTTGCTTCTAAAATTCCCTGCGCTTCTTTCGCTGCGTCGTATTCAGCATTCTCTTTTAAGTCGCCTTTTTCACGCGCTTCGGCAATAGCTCTGGAAGCCGCCGGCCGCTGAACCGATTTCATTTGATGTAATTCTTTTTTCATCTTTTCAAAACTTTCCTTCGATACATACATTACTTCATTCATAATTATTGATTTAGCAAGAGATAAAAAAAATACAACGCCACAGCTAAGTGCAGCGTTGCAGTAGGCAAAAATACAAATTTCTATTTTTAAAACAAATTGTAAAAATTGAAAAAAGGTGCAATTATTGTAATAAAATGTTTTGGGTTGACGTTGTATAAAATAAACCGGTATTTATGAAAACTTCAATCAATGCAAAACACACTACAATCGGTAATTCACAGGGCGGTCATCATTATTGGGTTGGGCTTTGCGGTAACGGAATTGATTATTATGCAGGCCAAACATTTAAAACACCTGAAAAAGGCATTTTAAAGAAAATACAAATTTTTCCTGAAATGATTGTTGGAGAAACTGATGCGTTAATTTCTGTTTTTGAATTTGATGAAAAACAGCGCAGCTGGAAAGAAAAAAAAGCCGAAAGCCGTTTACTGTTAGATAAAACAATGGAAAATAAATGGATAGAATTTGAGATGAATAACGTGATGTTGGATAATGAAAAAAATTATGCATTTAAAATTTCCTGCAATCACGGCGGCATGATGGCTATTGCAGAATGTTCGTGGAAACAAATAGATCCTTATCCTGATGGCATAGAGTGGATCGGCTCTTCCGAAAATCCGGAAGGAAGGTTTCATCCTAATTTTGATCTTGCATTTATTGCGGAGATCGAAAACAATTAAATGCCTAATTTATCCAACACAATTTTAGCCATTTTGTAAAATGCTTCATGGCTATATCCGGCTATATGCGGCGTAATAAGAACATTGGGTTGATTAATTAACCAATTTAATTGTTCTTTTTCTTCGGTTGAAGAAGTTACAAGTTTTTCATTCTCCAAAACATCCAAACCTGCGGCTGTAATTTTTTTATTTTTTAATGCATTTATTAAAGCAGAAGTATCTGTTATTTTTCCACGACAAGTAGTTAAAAAATAGGGTTGTTTTTCAAGCGAATTAAAAAAAGTTTCATTCGCATAATGAAAAGTTTCATCCGTTAGCGGAAGATGCAAACTTACAACATCAGCATAACGAACAATTTGTTTTAATTCTGCTGCTCGGATATGTTTTTTTGCAAAGCCAAATGTATATTTATCATGTGCTAAAACCGTAACGTCAAAACAAGATAACAGTTTTGCAAATGCAGAACCTGTGTTACCAAACCCAATGATACCAACGGTTTTGCCACTTATCTCTGTGCCGCGGTTTGCATCACGTATCCATTCGCCCTTTTTTATTTCGTCATAACTGCTGCAGATTTTATTCATTAAATTTAATAGCATTCCAAGTGCATGTTCTGCAACTGCATTACGGTTTCCTTCAGGGCTGCTTACACATTTTATACCTTTACTTTCTGCATAAAAAACATCAATTAATTCCATGCCGCTTCCAAGACGTGCAATCCATTTTAATTGTGTTGCTGCATCAATAATATTTTTATCAATATGTAACCGTGTGGTTACAATTAAACCTTCAGCATCAGTAATTATTTGTGGTAATTCTTCGTAGGTAATTGTTGGTTTAATCAAAACTTCATAGCCTTTGCTTTGCAATCTTTCAATTAAATAATCATGAACTTTTGCTGTTATTAAAACTTTTTTACTCAAGGTTTTTCCTTTATTATTTTGATAAACTTATTTCATTTCAAAAGTTAGGTTCGCGAAATCTTTAATCGTTAATTGCTCCGCGCGTTTATTAAAAATTTCATTTTGCAAAGTTGATTCATCAAATAAACTTTTTGTTGCATTGCGTAACATTTTTCTTCGCTGGTTAAAAGCCGTTTTTACCAAAACAAAAAAACTTCTTTCGCTTTTCATTTCTAATTTTTCATTTTTAATTTTTAATTTAATAACGCCGCTCATTACTTTTGGCGGCGGATTAAAACAACTTTGCGAAACATCAAATAAATATTCAACTTCATAAAAAGCCTGAATTAAAACACTTAAAATTCCATATATTTTATTGCCGGAATTTGATGCAATTCTTTGCGCTACTTCTTTTTGAAACATGCCGATAATTGCAGGCACTTGTTCTCTCCATTCTAAAATTTTAAAAAGAATTTGGGTTGAAATATTGTATGGAAAATTTCCAACAACAATAAAATCATCTTCAAAAGGAATATGCATTTCTAAAAAATCTTCATGAATAATTTTTTCTTTGATGGATGGATAAGCTGTTTGTAAAAATTCAACTTTTTCTTTATCAATTTCAATTATTTTAAAATCAATATCGGGAATTTTCATAAGATATTTAGTAAGCGCTCCGGCGCCGGAACCCACTTCCAGCAAGCACTTAACGTTAGTTTCGTTAATTGTTTGCTTTACTTCTGCAACAATTTTTTTACAGATATTTTCATCTTTTAAAAAATGCTGACCAAGCGATTTTTTTAGTACATATTGCATTGCAACAAAAATAGTTTATAATTATTGAAGTGATTTTGCCGCACGAAGAACAGAACGTACAAGAGTGCGACGCAACGAAGCAGAATAGTTTTACAAAAGCCCGGATCAAAAAAAAATTATAATTATATAATCTTTATTTTTACATAAACAGCAACGGATGCCTAATGAATTGCAAAAGCCGGTGATTGGTTTTACCTGTGGCGATCTTAACGGAATTGGAATCGAACTTATTATAAAATCGCTCAGCGATAATCGTATGCTCGATGTTTGCGTTCCCGTTGTGTTTGCGAGCAATAAAAGCATAAATTTTTACCGCAAATCGTTGCCGGACTTTCATTTTGTTTTTCAGGCTATAAAAGATTTTTCAAGAATAAATACCAAACAAATTAATTTAATTAATTGCTGGGAAGAAGAAGTTGCAATTACGCCCGGCCAGTTAAATTCAACCGGCGGAAAATATGCATTACTCTCTTTGCAAACTGCTGTGCAGGCATTAAAAGATCGCCACATTCATGGGTTAGTAACTGCGCCGATACATAAAAAAAATATTCAGTCTGCCGAATTTAATTACAGCGGCCACACACCTTATTTAAAAACATTTTTTACAGCAAGTGATGTTGTAATGCTGATGACAGCCGCAAACATGCGCGTGGCGCTGGTTACAGAGCATTTGCCGGTAAATGAAATTGCGGCAAACATTACTACGGAAGCTATTATAAGTAAATTAAAAATCCTTGATTTTAGTTTGCAAAAAGATTTTGGCATTGAGAAACCAAGTATTGCTGTGCTTGCGTTAAATCCACATGCCGGTGATGAAGGATTGATTGGCAGCGAAGAAGAAAATATTATTAAGCCTGCTGTTAAAGAGGCGAAGCAACAAAATATTTTAGCATTTGGTGCTTACAGTGCCGATGCTTTTTTTGCCCGCGGCAGTTATGAGAAATTCGATGCAGTGCTTGCTATGTATCACGATCAGGGATTGATTCCGTTTAAATCTTTAGCTGTTGGCGAAGGCACTAATTACACCGCAGGTTTGCCTGTGGTACGAACAAGTCCTGATCACGGAACTGCATTTGATATTGCAGGTAAAAATAAAGCAGATACTTCATCATTTATTGCAGCCACTTTTGAGTGCATTGATATTATTCGCAGAAGAAAAATATATGAAGAAAATCATAAAGATCCACTGCGAAAAATTAGCGACCGTGTGCTTGCAAATGTGGAAGATGAAAAAATAGAACAAAACGAAATATAATTATTTTTTTTGATACCGGCTCATGTGCTTATGGCATCTTCGTTGCGTCGCAATCCGTTCATCATTCTGTTCTTCATTAAGCGCTTAAATAAATGCACAAAATATTTTTTATTAGGATAATTCACTTCACATATCATTCACAATTTTATTATAGCTTGTAACAATTCCTTTTATTAAAGACGAGCTAAAGCCCTGATGCTCCATTTCGTTCAAACCCGCAATGGTACAGCCTTTGGGGGTAGTTACCTTATCAATTTCCTGCTCGGGATGCGAGTGTTTTGTAAGTAATAAATCGGCTGCTCCCTTTACTGTTTGCGCTGCAATTAAAGAAGCAGTTTTTACATCAAATCCAATTTCAATTCCACCCTGAATATTTGCACGAATATAGCGCATGGCATAAGCTGTTCCGCAAGCACCCAAAACTGTTGCGGCATCCATTAATTTTTCTTCAATAAAAACTGTTTTTCCTAATTGATCAAACATTTCTGTTACAAACTTTTTTTGTTCGTCATTTGTTTTGTGGCCGCAAATACAAGTCATGCTTTGTTGTATTGCAATTGCAGTATTTGGCATAGCACGAAATATGCTAAAATCATGTCCTAAAATTTCCTGGATATCTTTTATCCAAATGCCGGTAATTACACTTACTAACACATGCTTTTCTGAATTTAAATTCGATTTCAATTGAACCAGAATTTCTCTTATTTGAAACGGTTTTACTGCAAGTATTATCCAATCAGCAAAATTTATTGCCTCAATATTATTGTTACTGATAAACACACCTTTTTGTTCGAGTGATGTAAGCGTTATTATATTTCTTTTTGTTATGATTATTTGTTCCGGTTTTACAAAGCCGCTGCTTATTAAACCTTCTGCAATTGCAGTTCCTAAATTGCCGCCGCCAATGATGGCTATTTTTTTACTCATAGTATTTAATTGCTTTCATGTGAAAATACAAAAAGAAATTTCGTTGTTTAATTGTGAGACATAATATAATTATTGAAGCATTTCTTCAATTTAAATTCAAGTTTATTTCATTAAAAAAAAGTTGTAGTGTAAAAAATGATAAATTCAACAATAAAAAAAACCACCGATAATTTATCGGTGGTTTTTTTAAATCAACAATTAATATGTTTTATTCCGCATCTTCTTCTTTCTTTAATTTTTCTTTAATTTCTGCTAACGCTCCAAGATCGCCTAAAGTTGCTTTTTCTACTTTACTTTGAATATTCTTTACAACTTTTTTTGTTTTATCAGCTTCTGCTTTAGCTTCTTTTTTAGCGGCTTCTTTTTCTTCTGCCTGCGCCTGTTCCCAAACTTTGGTATGACTCAGAACGATGCGTTTTTCGTTACGGTCAAATTCAATAACCATAAATTGAGTGGTTTCATCGGCATTTACAGTTTTGCCATCTTCTTTAATTAAAAAGCGCGCCGGAGCAAAACCTTCTAACCCATAAGGCAACTGAATTAAAGCGCCTTTATCATCTCGGCGTGTAACTGTTCCCTCGTGTACGCTGCCAATTGCAAAAGTATCTTCCAATGCATTCCACGGGTCTTCTTCCAGTTGTTTATGACCTAATTGCAATTTGCGGCTTTCTTTATCAATTGATAAAATAATTACATCAATATGCTCGCCTACTTTTGTATATTCTGATGGATGATTGTAGCGTTTTAACCAACTCAAATCGCTGATATGTATCATGCCGCCGATGCCTGGTTCCAACTCAATAAATACACCATAAGGAGTAATATTTTTTACCAATCCTGAATGCTTGCTGCCTGCAGGAAATTTAGTTTCAATTGTGCTCCACGGATCTTCGCTAAGTTGTTTTATTGATAAGCTCATCTTGCGCGAATCTTTATCGAGCGTAACAACTTTTGCCTCGTATTCATCACCTAACTTAAAAAATTCTTTTGCATTAATTGGCGTATTTGCCCATGTAATTTCGCTTACATGCACCAAGCCTTCAACACCGGGCTGAATTTCAAGAAATGCGCCGTAATCTTCAATATTTACAACTTTGCCTTTTACAACAGCGCCTTCGTGAACCCACTCCGGCAGTACATCCCATGGATGCGGCGTTAATTGTTTTAAGCCAAGACTGATGCGTTTTTTATCATCATCAAAATCTAAAACAACAACCTGTAATTTTTGATCGAGCTTTAAAACTTCACTTGGATGAGAAATTCTTCCCCACGAAATATCGGTTATATAAAGTAAACCATCCAATCCGCCCAAATCCATAAATGCACCAAAATCTGTTATGTTTTTTACAGTGCCTTCTAATACCTGACCTTTTTCTAATTTACTTATAATTTGTGCGCGTTGAGCTTCTATATCACTTTCAATTAAAGCTTTGTGAGATACAACTGCATTTTTAATGGTTTCATTAACCTTCACCACTTTAAACTCCATTGTTTTACCAACAAACTGATCGTAATCTGTAACAGGTTTTACATCAATTTGAGAGCCAGGCAAAAACGTTTCCATGCCAAACACATCTACTATTAAACCACCTTTTGTTTTGCTGGTAACAGTACCCGTAATAATTTCGCCGGTTTTATGTACTTCCACAATTCGTTGCCATGCGCGGTAAATACGAGCAGACTTGCGGCTTAAATTTAAATGACCCTGCCGATCTTCTTTATTAACCACCATTACTTCCACTTCGTCGCCGATTTTTAAATTCGGAATATCGCGAAACTCATTTAAAGAAATCAAGCCATCGCTTTTAAATCCGATGTTTATAACTACATCAGTTTTGGTTAAAGCCACAACAATGCCTTTTACAATTTCGCCATCTTCAATTTGTACAAAAGTATTTTCATACACTTTATCGTACTTCTTTTGTTCGTCGGGTGTGTAGCGCGAAACATTGCGCTTGTCAATGCTCCAGTCAAAATCATCATGCGCTGCTATGGTTTCTTCCACTGGCTTTTGCACTTCAACGTTTGAAGTTACAGAAGTTGATTCAGCTGGCGCCGGTGTTTGTATTACAGGTTCTTCCACAGATAAATTTGTTATCGCTGCAGGCGTTTCAGATTGTTGGATTGATTGTTCAACATCAGAAGCAGCCTCCTGTGGTTCAGCGTTTGTGTTAATAATATTGTTTTCACTCATAAAAATAAAAGTCCGATTGATTTTTTATTCGGGCTGCAAAGGTAAGCGTTAGAATTTAGATAGAAGATTTTTTGAGGTTGATTTTTGGGGATGGGATTTGAAAAAACATTATTTAGTTCTGTTAGATTGCATACTTCTGCTGTTAGCATTTTATTGATCTTTTTTAATGATGGTAAGCATCTATAAAGAACTGAAATTTTATTTCATACCATTTAATTGTCGAATAATTTCTTGCACCGTTATACCTTTATGCCATTTAATTTTATCCGCAGCATTTTTTCGCATCCACTGTATAAAATCTTCCTGAGACTTAAAGTCTAATAACTGATCTTTTCTTTTTACTAATAAGGCATTATATATTAAGCCGGGGCGTTCGTTTACATTAAATAACCAATCGTACACCTGGATATCTTTATCAAAACTGAGTTGCCGGTAAAAGTATTTACTCCCATCGAAAATTATAAAATAAGTAGAATCTTTATTAGATAATGATGAATCACCTCCAGCCAATACAACTTTTTTGACTTCTTTACTTTTATATCTATGTAGTAGTTTACCATCTTGCGAAAACGATTTGAGATTATAAGTTGGAAATTCCCAAAGTGCATATTGAAAAATACCTTCTATTTTTTGTTCGTTATTAAGTTCGATATAACCTACGTGTTTTTGGTAATGAATACCATATTTACTTTCATATGCCATTAGAATAGGAATGATCTGAGCTAAAGACTTAATTGGGAAAAAAGATAAAATAATCACTAATTTTTTCATAGCACATAAATAGAATTAGATGATTATTCCCAATTCAATGTTGCGGCAGTAGCAACAGAAGTTCCGATAGCGCCGCCTATAATATCTAACCAGCTACCGCCAATGCCTACAATAGCGCCACCTATATCGCTGATTACACATCTAAGCCAATTTGATAATCTGCGAAGAAAAAGAGGTTGAGCACCCCCACCAGCGCTAAAATAATTACCCCAATAAGAGCCACTGTATCTGCCTACAGAACAACCAGCCAATATTACTTCCTTTTCCCATGCAGAAATTCTGGTGTCGTTTTTTATAGTTGCCTCGAGTGAGACCAAACTGTTTGCGAAAGAATTATACTTAGCAGCAGTAATAGTATCAGTATTTAAATATTGATTCGCGTAGTTATAAATTTGTTGTACATAACTGTTGCCATAAGAGCTTAATAAACCATTTGCATGTAATGTATTGCCTAATGAATCCAACCTTTGCAAATGGGAAAATGGAAAGTATCCGTTTTGGACAGCCCTGTTATAAAAGTTTTGCATTGAATCAGAATTATATCCAATGCTCGCAAGATAAGATTTTACCTTAATGAGCACAACAGAATCTATATTATTAGAAGAACCAATGGTAGGCAAAATACTGTTTACACCATTATTATGTTGTTGACCAGCATTATCATAAGGGTTATTAGAGTTTTTAATTATGGCAATAGTATCACTTCCGCAGTATCCGTTTAAATAAGCTTTACATCTGGTATCTGTGCAGGGATACGGACAGTGACCTTGTAAGTAATCGGGTATTCCGCTATTCTTTGCGAGCGCTTCAGCATTTTTAGTGTTGCTTGTTTCTAATTCTTTTTTCGAACATGATAAAAAAAAGATGCAGCAAAAAGTTGCAAGCTGAAAAAGAATTTTCATGATCTTTTGTTTTGTTTACCCAAATTTACCCCCCCCCAAAGTCATTTTTCCAAATATTTTTTTATTAAAATTTACGAAAATTACAATTTTTTCCATTTATACAATCATTCATTTCAGATCAACACTTCAGGGCTCTGAATGTTGCGCAACTTTCTAAAATTCGATGCCATGAAAACGGAACCATGAACCGAGCGTGGCAACAGAAGAATCATAGCATTACAAAAGCCGGCTCAATAATAATTATTGTAAAAAAAGTATGGATTAATTTAATAAACGGTTATCACAATTTTCTTCCCTGATTTTTTTGCTTTAATTGCTGCATTTTTTTTTGTGCTTCCATCATTTGCTGATAACGCTCCTGAAACTTGCTTTTTGTTTTTGGTGTTTTTCTTTTTAAATCAATTTGCGCCAGAATTTTATCATGATTAATAATATAATTCTGAATTACAAATTGCAATCCTAAAGTTACCAAATTAGAAACGGTATAATACCAGGTAAGCGCCGATGGCAATTTATTAAATACAAAAAATAAAACAAACGGAAAAATATATGGCATGTATTTCATTGCAGGATTGCTTTGATCCGGCGTCATGCTCATATTATACATTGAAATAAGAAAACTGGTAATAATTGCAGTTACCGTAAATAAACTGATATGATCGCCGATAAGCCAAATATCACTGTGAAATTGAATGAACGGATCGTACGCAGAAAGATCGGGCGACCATAAAAATGGCTGCCCGCGCAATGAAATATTCGAATTAAAAAAACTGTACAACGCAAAGAAAATAGGAATTTGCAATAACGCCGGAATACAGCCGCCAAGCGGATTTATGCCCGCTTCGCGAAAAACTTTCATTTGTTCAACGGCGTAGCCTTGCTTATCATCACCAAACTTTTTCTTCAATATATCTAACTCAGGCCGCATTACTCGCATTTTTGCGCCGCTTAAATAACTGGTATAAACAAGCGGTGATGTAACTAAACGAATAAATAAAGTAAGCAGCAAAATTGCCCATCCATAATTTTTTATTAGGCTTACAAAAAAATTATAAACAGGCATAATAATATACTTGTTTATTGGCCGCACAAAAGAATAAAGGTCTCTTCCCAAATTCACTATTTTATCCATATCAGGCGCAGATGCCTGGTTTTGCAAAACATGGTATTCATTCGGGCCAAAAAATAATTGCATGGGAACAATAATAGAAGAACTTGAAGGAACTTTTGTTTGCAATGCAATATTTACATCGCTCAAAATGTTGCTGCTATCCGTTCTGCGCGCCCACTGCACGTTGCCGCTTGTAAAATTATTTTTTGCTACAAGTGTCATATTAAAAAATTGCGGCACAATGCTCACCCATTTTACAGGGCTTTCAAATTTGTGATCGGTTTTTGAAGAAATATAATCAAAATCATTTCCTTCATAAAAACAAATATTGCTCATGGCTCTTTCATAGCTTACGCTGCTTTCATGTTGTTTGGGATGTTGCTGCCATTGAAAATTAAGTGTGTTTTGAGTAAGCAATTTATCAGCGCCATTTAAAATAATATTCCAGTTAATCATATAATTATCCGGCTTTATTATATATTGATGCGTGATGCTTTGTCCGTTGTTTGATGAAAGCGTAAAAGTTACAGTTGTGGATTTATCAGCATTTTTTACAATCTGCGTCACATTAAAATATAACGAAGAAGTAAGTGCAGATTGATTATTTCCTGTGTTTATTGCATAACCAATTTCATCTTGTTCGCCGCCTGATAAAACCACGTTTTTTCCGTTGAAAGGAAATTTATAATTTTTTAATTCAACGCTTTTTAATTGTCCGCCTTTGTTTGTAAAAGTGGCTTTCATTAAATTATTTTCAACAACAGTTAATTGCTCGGTTCCGTTAGCAGCGCTTTGAAAATCGCCGGCTGCAGTTTTTTTTGCAAGAGAATCATTTCTTAAAGAATCTGTTTTTGCAATAATTGTATCTGTTGATTTTATTTTTGATGCATTAATTTTTGCAATAGAATCAGCCTGATGTTTTTGCTGATCCATTACTGCTGATTGTTGCTTACTCGTAAACCAGAAAAATAAAAAAAATAAAATACCTAACAGCACAAAACCAATGATCGTGTTTTTATCCGTTTGCATAAAGAATTAAAAAAATTGAGCGGCAAAGGTAGTAATTGAATTGAGATTGAAAATTTTGAATTAAAGATTGGAAGTTCTTTAAATAATTTGAAGAAATGTTGCAAAATAAAAAGCCTTCAAAATTTTTTTGAAGGCTTTAACTACAAAACTCTACTAATTTTTATAAACGAAAATGCAAACCTGCATAAAAATCTACACTGTTCAAATCGCTGTAACCATTTCTTTTATAGGGCACATAATTATAATTTGCGCCAATTTGAAAACCGGATAAACTAAATTTTCCAAAAGGAATTGATAAACCGGCGCCGCCTTGTGCAGTAAAACTTACACTATTATCGGTTCCTCCAAATTCACCGAGGTATTGTGTAAAACTTATCATATTGGCACCTGCGCCGGCAGAAATATATGGTTTAATTGGGGAGGCAGTTGCGCCCAAAAAACTATATTTTACTTTCGCTAATATGGTTGTTGTTTGCACTGAATTTGAAAGCACTGCAGATATTTGCTGGTCTTTACTTAAATCATAAACATCTCTTGGATATTTTTGATAATAATCCTGAAAGCCTGCAAATAAACCAGCAGATAATTTATTATTGAACGAATACATAATACTTCCGCTAAAACCACGTGGTGAATTATGAGTTATAATATCATTTTTAAATCCGCTAAGTGGCAGACTATAATTGTAGTTTAAACTCATTGTTGTTTCGCCTTTTCGTTGCGCATTTACTGTGCCTGCAAACATCAGCAAACACAATACAGTTAATATATTTAAAGTCCTTTTCATATTTCTAAATTTTTAATTAGTTAATTCAGTAAAAATTATTGAGCAGTTTTTATATAAGGTGATTGATTGAATAAAGCCTGCACTCTGCTATCGGCTGTAGTTGCATCAAATATTCCTTCACCAAGAATTAATCCTGTCCAAACAACATTTATTTTATTTGTAGAAGCGGCATCTTTCAAATCAAGCATGTCAATTGAAACTGCACCTTCTCTGATTTGATAAATGCTGTAATCATAAGGCAAATAATATCCATAATCCGGATAACCCCAATAATAAGGATCCCAATAACCACCATAATCACTCCAATAATCATCATAACTAATAACGCCGGTTGTAGTGTTATAAATGCGGTTTACGTTAATGCCTAAATCAGGTTTTTGGCTTTTATCAACCATTGTATAACCGCGCTGCTGCATGTAATTTTTTACAGCAGTGATATACGCCAGGTCTGTGGCTGAAAGTTCTTTTGTTTCCTGACCATTATTAAGTACTGCAACTGAATCGGAAACACTAAATGTTTTAAATGATGAAAAATTCGTTGTAGAATCGTGGTTGGTGATATAGATCTGCGATTCCTGTGGCGTTAAATTATTCAGTGGATCTTTTGTGCAACTGGTAAGCGCTGCTGATAATCCTGCAACTGCCAACAACAGGAAGAATGTTTTTTTCATAACTTATTAATTTTTTTTTGTCTTAAGATAGAATCAATTGAGTGCCTTTAAGACTGAAAAAAAAGTATAAGTTAATTGCAGAATTTTGTTTTAAGAAAGATTTAATAAAGATGTTAAAGAAGATGAAACAAAAATTAATTTTTCCGATTTCTGATATTTAATATCATTCTAACGCTGTTGCGCCTTCTACTAAAACGGTAGTTTTATTATTCAGCACTTCTACAAAACCACCTTGAATAGAATAATTTTCAGTCTCAGTTTTATTAATCAAAATTTTTATTTTGCCTTTGTTTAAAGCGCTAACAAGCGGCGCATGCTTATCAAGAATTTCAAACAACCCATCAATACCGGGCAATTGTATGCCATATATTTCGCCGCTGTATAATTTTTTTTCAGGAGTTAAAATTTCGAGAATCATAAATTCAATTTGAAAATTTGTGAATTTGAAAATTTGAAAATAAAAAACATTCTCCGATGGCTAACATCTTCAAATTAGCACATTTTCAAATTTTCAAATTGGTTTTATCCTTGCGCCTGCTCCAACATTTTTTTACCTTTTTCCATGGCTTCTTCCAAAGTCCCCACTAAATTAAAAGCTGCTTCAGGATATTCGTCAGCTTCTCCATCCATTATAGAATTAAAGCCATTAATTGTATCATCAATATTTACAAACACACCTTTCAATCCGGTAAATGCTTCTGCCACATGAAACGGCTGCGATAAAAAACGCTGCACTTTTCTTGCGCGGGCAACCGTCATTTTATCTTCTTCACTCAATTCATCCATACCAAGAATGGCAATGATGTCCTGCAGCTCTTTATAGCGCTGAAGAATCATTTTCACCCGCTGTGCGGTGTTATAATGTTGATCCCCAACGATATCAGCAGTGAGAATTCTTGACGTAGAGTCAAGCGGATCCACAGCAGGATAGATGCCCAGCTCCGATATTTTTCTGTTCAACACTGTTGTTGCGTCGAGGTGGCCGAAAGTTGTTGCAGGAGCCGGGTCGGTTAGGTCATCTGCAGGCACATATACCGCCTGCACGGACGTTATGGATCCACGCTTTGTTGAAGTGATGCGTTCCTGCATAAGTCCCATCTCAGTTGCAAGAGTTGGCTGATACCCAACAGCTGAAGGCATTCGCCCAAGCAATGCAGACACTTCTGAAC